>JBBQCW010000031.1:0-2835 GCA_038319025.1 Solirubrobacterales bacterium | reverse complement strand
CCGGGCTTGGCGCCCTGGGCCATCTTGATCTGGATCTGGTCGGCGTTGACCAGGTAGTGAACCGTCACGCCGAAGCGCCCGGATGCGACCTGCTTGATCGCCGAGCGGCGGTCGTCGGCGAAGCGGACGGGATCCTCCCCGCCCTCCCCGGTGTTGGACTTGCCGCCCAGATGGTTCATCGCCCGTGCGAACGTCTCGTGCGCCTCCGTGGAGATCGACCCCAGGGACATGGCGCCGGTGGCAAAGCGCTTGACGATCTCCTTGGCCGGCTCGACCTCGTCCAGAGCTATCGGCTCAACGTCGTCGCGGAAGCGCATCAGGCCGCGAAGTGTGGCGCGACCGGCGGAATCACTGTTGATGCGCGAGGAGTACTCGTCGTAGCGTTCCTGCGCGTCATCCGTGCCCTCGGGCTTGCGGACCGCGTGCTGGATGAGCGCGATGGTCTCAGGGTTCCACTGGTGGAACTCCCCGTCGCGCCGCCAGGCGTACATGCCGCCGACCGGCAGCAACTCGCCGCTGGCCCGCGGATAGGCACGGGCGTGGCGATCCAAAGACTCCTGGGCCAGCACGTCGATCCCGATGCCGCCGATGCGCGACGCGGTGCCCGCAAAGTGACGGTCCACGAGCGCGCGCTCCAACCCGACGGCCTCGAAGATCTGCGCGCCGTTGTAGGACTGGATCGTCGAGATGCCCATCTTGGAGATCGTCTTCAGCAGACCCTTACCGATGGCTTTGACGACATTGGTCTGCGCCGTGACCGTGTCGGTGGCCTTCTGCAGACGACCGTCCACGAGCAGCTGATCGACCGTCTCGAACATCAGGTACGGGTTGATGGCACTGGCGCCGTAGCCGATCAGCGTGGCCATGTGGTGCACCTCGCGCGGCTCACCGGATTCGATGACCAGACCGGCACGCAGGCGGTTGCCCGCTCGCACCAGGTCATGGTGAACGGCGGCGGTGGCCAGCAGCGCCGGGATCGGCGCCCGCGTCGGGCTGACCGCGCGGTCGGAGAGGATCAGGACGTTCGTGCCTTCGGCGACGGCTTGGAAGGCCTCGTCGCAGACCACGGCCAAGCGGGCCGTGAGGCCCTCGGGACCCTCGGCTATCGGCCAGGTGATGTCAATCGTGTGCGAGCGAAACACGCCGCGGTCGACCTGCCGAAGTGTCTCCATCTCATCGTTGCGCAGGATGGGCTGGCTGATCTTGAGCTGGTGGGCGTGCTCCGGAGACTCCTCGAGCAGGTTCAGCTCCGAACCCACGCCGGTGCCGAGCGACATCACCAGCGCCTCGCGGATCGGGTCGATCGGCGGGTTGGTCACCTGCGCGAACAGCTGCTTGAAGTAGGAGTACAACGCGGGACGCTGGTCGGACAGGACCGCGAGCGCGTTGTCGTTACCCATCGAACCGAGCGGCTCCTCGCCGTTGTCGGCCATCGGGCGCAGGATGACCCGCTCGTCCTCCTGGGTGAACCCGAACGCCAACTGGCGGGCGCGCAACGGCTCATCGGCCGTGATCGCCTCGCGAGGCGTCAGGTCGGCGAAGTGCACCACGTTGTCCTCGTACCACTGTGCGTACGGGCGCTGCGTGGCCACCTGCTGCTTGACCTCTTCGTCGGCCACGATGCGGCCTTCCTCGAGGTCCACCATGAATAGCTTGCCGGGCTGCAGGCGGCCGAGTCGGACGACATCCTGGGGCAGCACGGGAAGCATTCCGGCCTCAGACCCGAGGATCACGTGGCCGTCGCGCGTCTGGCACCAGCGGCCGGGCCGCAGGCCGTTGCGGTCGAGCGTGGCGCCGACGACTCGACCGTCGGTGAAGCAGACGGCAGCCGGCCCGTCCCACGGCTCCATCAGACAGCTGTGGAAGGCGTAGAACCCCTTCAGGTGCTCAGGTATGTCATCCCGGCCGCGGTAGGCCTCGGGGATCATCATCATCACCGCGTGGGGCAGCGAGCGGCCGGAAAGCATCAGCAGCTCGAGCACGTTGTCGAAGGTGGCCGAGTCTGACCCGCCGGGGCGCACCACAGGCAGCACCTTGCTCAGGTCCTGGCCGAACAGCTCGCTGGCCAGGCTCGACTCGCGCGCTCGCATCCAATTCACGTTGCCCATCAGCGTGTTGATCTCGCCGTTGTGGGCGATCACGTGAAACGGGTGGGCGAGCTCCCAGCTGGGGAATGTGTTCGTCGAGAAGCGGCTGTGGACCAGCGCCAACGCGGAGGCGAAGCGCCCGTCCTGCAGGTCCGGATAGAAGCTGCGGACCTGCGGGGCCTTGAGCATTCCCTTGTAGACGATGGTCCGCGACGAGAAGCTCGGGGCGTAGAAGTCGGGGCCGACGGCGAGCTCGACGATCCGCCTGATCACGTAGAGCTTGCGCTCGAAAGCGTCCTGGTCGTGCTCGAAGCCGGGGCCGGCCTCGATGAAGAGCTGACGCACCTCGGGCCGGCTCGCGTTGGCCGTCTCGCCCACGTGGTCCTCGTCGGCGGGAACGTCGCGCCACCCCAGCACCCGCTGGCCCTCGATCCGCACGTTCAGCTCCAGCAGCTGCTCGATGCGCGCGCGCAGCGCCGGGTCGCGCGGGAGGAAGCACATCGCCACGCCGTAGCGCCCGCGAGCCGGCAGCTCGAAGTCCACGGCCGCGCGGTAGATCGCGTGCGGCAGCTGGACGAGGATCCCGGCACCGTCGCCGGTCCGCACGTCGGCGCCCTCGGCGCCCCGATGCTCGAGATTGTCCAGCGCCTCCAGCGCCTTGACCACCACGTCGTGGCCCGGCACGTTGTCCAAGCGGGCGACCATGGCGACGCCGCAGGCGTCGTGCTCGAAGGAGGGGTCGTAGAGG
>JBBQCW010000030.1:0-9826 GCA_038319025.1 Solirubrobacterales bacterium | reverse complement strand
GAAGCCGGGCGACACCGTCGTCGTGCTCGGGTTGGGCCCCGTTGGCCTCTGCGCCGTGCAGTGCGCCCGCGCCGTCGGTGCGGCACAGGTGATCGCCATCGACACGGTGCCCGAGCGCCTCGCCATGGCCGCCCGGTTCGGGGCGCAGGCCGTACACCTCACCGAGGAGGACCCGCGCGCGGCCGTGAAGGCGGCGACGGGTGGGCGTGGGGCGGACGTGTGCGTTGATGCCGTCGGTGACCCGCGGGCGCTGGACATGGCCATCCGTTTGGCCGGCAAGGCCAGCATCGTCAGTGTCGTGGGTGTCTACTCCGAGCGCTGCGAGGTCCACATGGGCCTGCTGTGGATCAAGTCCCTGCAGATGTACACCGGGCAGGCCAACGTTCTGGGCCACCTGGATCGCGTGCTCGCGTTGCTGGCCTCCGGCGACCTTGATCCCGAGCCGCTGGTGACCCACCACATGCCCTTGAGCGAGGCCCCCGAGGCCTACGCCATGTTTGAGCGTCGCGAGGCGCTGAAGATCATCCTCACCCCGTAGCTAGGAGCCCCGAATGGCCACCGACGTGATTCCCGAGCAGCTCTCCGACGAGGCACGCGCCTTCATCGTCCGTGAGCACCGACTGTTGATCGGCGACGCCCGACCTGAGGCTGCCGACGGACGCACGATTGACGTGGAGGACCCGTCGACCGGGCACATCATCGCCCGCGTGCCCCACGGCGCGAGCAGCGATGTGGACGCCGCCGTGGCGGCCGCGCGCGCCGCGTTCGAGGGGGAGTACCGGACGCTGCCGCCGGTGGAACGGGGGCGCATGCTGGCCCGCCTCGCCGCGCTGATCGACGCCAACGCCGATCAACTGGCGGAGCTGGAGTCGATCGACAACGGCAAGCCGGTCAAGTTCGCCCGCTACGTCGACGTGGCCATGGCCGTCGCCCACCTGGAGTACTACGCCGGGTGGCCGACGAAGATTGAGGGTGACGTCTACCCGCACTCCAATCCGAACATCCTGGCCTACTCCCGGCGCGAACCGGTCGGCGTGTGCGGGCAGATCATCCCGTGGAACTTCCCGCTGCTGATGGCCGCCTGGAAGCTCGGCCCGGCGCTCGCCGCAGGCTGCACCGTGGTGCTCAAGCCCGCCGAGCAGACGCCGCTCACCGCGCTGCGGCTCGGCGAACTGGCGCTCGAAGCAGGCTTCCCGCCCGGTGTGCTCAATGTCGTCACCGGCGACGGTGCGACCGGTGCGGCGCTGGTGGCTCATCCGGGGGTGGACAAGATAGCCTTCACCGGGTCGACCGCTGTCGGCCGCGAGATCGCCTCCGTCGCCGGCCACGGCCTCAAGCGCGTGACACTTGAACTGGGTGGCAAATCCCCCAACATCGTGATGCCGGATGCCGACCTGGAGGCGACTATTCAGGGCTCGTTCGCGGGCATGTACTTCAACGCCGGCCAGGCCTGCAACGGCGCCACGCGGCTGCTGGTGCACAAGGACGTATACGACACGGTCGTCGGTGGACTGGCCGAAGCCGCCAAGGCGACGGTGCCTGGCTCCGGTTGGGACCGGGCCACGTTCCTGGGGCCCGTGGTCAGCGCCGAGCAGCACGCACGGGTGAGCGCCTACATCGACGCCGGCAAGGACGAGGCCGAACTCCTCGCCGGCGGGGGCTACGAGAATGTCGTGCCGACGCTGCCGGGCGGGCACTTCATCCAGCCGACGCTGTTCGCCACCGACAACGACGACGCGAGCATCGTCCGCGAGGAGATCTTCGGCCCCGTGCTCGTCGCCCAGCCGTTCGAGTCCTTGGAAGAGGTGGCGGCTCGCGCCAACGCCGGTGCGTACGGCCTGGCTGCAGGCGTGTGGACCCGCGACATCTCCACGGCGCACAAGCTCGGCGCGCTCCTGCGGGCCGGCAACGTTTACGTGAACTGCTGGAGTGTCGGGGATCCGATGGTGCCGTTCGGCGGGTTCAAGGCGTCGGGCCTGGGCCGCGAGCACGGCCACGAGGGGCTGTCGAGCTACCTGGAGACCAAGGTCGTCAGCGTTCAGCTCTGAGCTGGGGCATCCGCCGCAAGCGTCAGGAAGTGGCCGAACAGTGCGTGGCCATGGGCCATCCAGCGGTCGAGGTCGTGGTCGGCGTCCAGCGCGGCCAGCGCCGCCTCTAGGTCAAAGCCGCTACGTACGAGGTCCCCATCGGCCTCCCAGTCCTCATACCAACCGGTGAGGATCTCCCGCGTGACCTCAGGGTGAAACTGGACACCCCAGGCCACCGGACCGAAGCGCAGCCCCTGAAGGGAGACGACGCTGGTGGCCAACGCGGGCCGCTCGCTGGGCGCCACCTCGTAGGAGTGCCAGCCGTAGGCGGTGAAACGGTCGGGCAACGCGCGGAAAAGGGGATCGGTGGCGCCGGCTTCCGTCTGCGTGACCTCGTGAAAGCCCATTTCCAGACGCGCGCTGCGGCGGATGGTGGCGCCCGTCGCGGCGCCCAGCAGTTGATGGCCGAGGCAGACGCCCAGCACAGGCTGCTCGCGCGCTAGGACGCCCCGCAACAGGGCGATCTCGTCGCGCAGGTAGGGGAACCGGTCGGCCTCCTCGACGTTCTGACCACCGCCGAGGACGACGACGGCGTCGAACGTCTCGATGCGATCGGGAATCGCCTCACCGGCCCCTGGGGTCCAGGGCACCAGTGTGACTCGCCGCGTCGCCGCCTCTTTGGCGAACACGCCCGCGGTGCCGCCGTCGGGATGCTGGATCACGAGGACCGACATGGTCATGCCGGCGACGGCTGCGCGGCCGTCAGGGCGATGATCGGGAACCGCTTCTTCATCGGCGCAGCGTATCCGCGGCTCCGGTCTCGTCGGGGCACGGCATGATGCGCTGGATGCGACGCGACGCCCACGGGTACTGGCTGGCGGAAGCGACCTCAGAAAGGGGACCGGGACCTCTGCCGACGCTGGGGGAGGACGTCGTCGCAGACCATCTCGTGATCGGGGGCGGATACCTCGGGCTGTGGACGGCATGGCATCTCGCGCAGGCGGCACCCGGCGCCCGGATCGTGCTGCTGGAGGGCGACCGCTGCGGCTACGGGCCATCCGGTCGCAACGGCGGGTTCGTCTCACCGCTGTGGGATCGACTCGACGAGATGGCAGAGCGGTGGGGTGACGCCGCGGCGCTG
Organism: Solirubrobacterales bacterium; assembly: GCA_038319025.1. GTDB lineage: Bacteria > Actinomycetota > Thermoleophilia > Solirubrobacterales > Solirubrobacteraceae > JBBQCW01. Next base: position 6,658 of record JBBQCW010000030.1, on the reverse strand, counting down.
GCGATCGGGCACGCCTCGGACTCCGCGGTTGACGGGATCGGCGACTGGTGCGCCGAGCAGGACGTGGATGCGTGGTATCGACGCTGCGCACAACTAGAGGTGGCGACCAACCTGCGCCAGCGCGGAATAGGTGCGGGCGCCACGCAGGCCTGCGTCGCCCTGGGCGTGGCCGACCGGAGGGTGACGCTCGACGCCGAGGCCGTCCAGGAGCGGTGCGCGTCGCCGCGGTTTTTGGAGGCGGTCGCCTCAACGCACGAGGCCACGGTGCAGCCGGCCCGTCTCGCGTTCGGTCTGCGCGATCGGGTCGCAGCGCTGCCGGGCGTACGGATCTTTGAGCGCTCTCCGGTGCTCGCCGTGAACGACGGCGCTTTCGGTGTGCTGGCCCGAACACCGGGTGGGTCCGTGCGTGCGCGCAGCGCGGCTTTGGCCATCAACACCGGACTGGCCGCCGTGGCGCCGCTGCGTCGTCGCTTTGCCGTCGCGTCCAGCCATCTCGTCATCACCGAGCCGGTACCAGACGTGATCGAGGCGCTGGGGTGGACGGGAGGAGAGTCGATCACCGACGGACCGACGCTGATCCACTACACGCGCACCACCCCCGACGGACGGATCGCGTTCGGGTGGGCCGGCGGGCGTATGGGCTACGGCGCGCGGCGCCGTGACGTTCTCGACGTCGATCCGGCGGTGCAGGACGGCGCCGCCGCTGATCTCGTGTGGATGTTCGATGCCCTCGCGGGTCGGCGCATCACCCACGCCTGGGGCGGTCCGATCGATGTGTCGCCGTTGCACCTTCCGCTTTTCGGCAGCCTGCGGTCGGTGCATTGGGGCGCAGGGTTCACCGGCAACGGGGTCGGCCCGTCGCACCTCGGCGGCCGGATCCTGGCCGACCTGTGCCGCGACGAGCGCACGGACCTCACGCGACTTGCCCTCGTGGACACCAAGCCGAAGGTCTTCCCGCCCGAGCCGCTGCGCTGGGCCGGCGGCAGCATCACGCGCGGTGCCTTGCTGCGCGGCGACGCAGCGGAGAACGCCGGGCGCCGGCCCGATCCCATAAGCCGGCTACTCGCCGCGATCCCTGGGCGACTCGGGCTGCATCTGCCGCGCTGACATCTCGTCGTTTCACCTGCCCCCGGCTGGGTACGATGGAGGCATGCTCGGTCGCACGTACGACAATCTGAACTGCTCGGTGGCGCGCTCGCTGGAGATCGTCGGCGAACGCTGGACGCTGCTCATCCTGCGCGACGCCTTCATGGGGATCCGCCGCTTCGACGACTTCCAGAGGGATCTCGGGGTGGCGCGCAACGTTCTTCAGACGCGCCTGGAGCGCCTCGTGGACGAGGGCCTGATGGAGCGTGTGCCCTACCAGGAGCGTCCAGTGCGCCACGAGTACCGCCTGACCGACAAGGGCCGCGACCTGTGGCCGGTGCTGATGGCCATGCTCAGCTGGGGCGACAAGTACGCCGCGCCGGAAGGCCCGCCGACCCGCGTCGAGCATCAGGGGTGCGGCGGGGCGATCAACGATCGGCGCATCTGCGAGCGCTGCGGAGCGCTCGTAGAACTGACCGACGTGCAGGTGCAGGTCGAGCCCGGCGTGCCCACCGTCGTCTGACCCGTCGCACCGGCCGGGCGCGGCGATGTAACGGGAGTAGGGTCAACACGGTGAGTGTCCGAAACCTCTCTGGGTTGTTTGCGCCAGAGCGGATCGCGGTCATCGGAGCAGGCCCGGATGCCGGAAACGTCGGCGGCATCGTGCTCGAGAATCTGGCCGGCGGGGGTTTCACCGGCATCGTCCATCCGATCCATCCCCACCATCGCGCGGTCCACGGGATCGAGGCCCACCGCAACATCGCAGCGCTGCCCGCTCCCCCTGACCTGGCGGTGATCTGCACGCCGGCCGCCACGGTGCCGGGATTGGTGCAGGAGTGCGGTGACGCAGGCGTGCGCTCGGTCGTTGTCATCTCCGCCGGGTTCCGCGAGGTCGGGCCCGGCGGCGCGGCACTGGAACGGCATGTCGCCGAGGTTGCCGCTGGGTTTGAGGGCATGCGTGTACTCGGCCCGAATTGCCTGGGCTACCTGGTGCCGGGCCTTGGGTTGAACGCGAGCTTCGCCCGCGCCCAACCGCGCGCCGGGAACGTCGGCCTGATCTCTCAGTCGGGCGCGCTCATCACCTCGGTCCTGGATTGGGCCGAGGAGTTGGGGATTGGGTTCTCGGCCGTCGTCTCCGCCGGCAACATGCTTGACGTCGACCTCGCGGATCTCATCGACCACCTGGCTGACGACCCCGCCACACAGTCGCTCATCCTGTACGTCGAATCTGTCACCAACCCGCGTGCGTTCATGTCCGCCGCTCGCGCGTTTGCCCGCACCAAGCCCATCGTGGCCTACAAGTCCGGCCGGTACGTTCAGTCGGCGCAAGCCGCCGTCTCGCACACGGGCGCGCTGGCGGGTGCAGACGACGTCTACGACGCGGCCTTCCGGCGGGCGGGCATTGTGCGCGTCCACGAGATCGACGAGATATTCGAGGCCACGGCCCTGATCGGCCGTCACCGTGGGCCGCGTGGCGATCGTGTGGCGATCGTCACCAATGCGGGCGGCCCCGGGGTCATGTGCGTGGACGCGCTGATAGAGCGTGGCGGCGTGCTTGCGACACTCGACGAGATGACCATCGCTGCGCTGAACGGGTCGCTGCCCTCCCACTGGTCGCACGCGAACCCCGTCGACGTGCTCGGAGATGCGCCGCCAGAACGCTTCGGCGACGCCGTGCGCGCGGTGCTCCAGGACGGCGCGGTGGACGCCCTCCTGGTCGTCCTCACCCCGCAGGCGATGACCGAAGCGACGGCCACCGCCGACGTGGTGATCGCCGCTGCCGCGAGCACCCGCAAGCCGGTGCTGGCAGTGTGGATGGGAGGTGCTGCGGTGCGGGATGGGCGGGAGCACCTGGAGCGGGCGGGAGTGCCCACGTATCGCACGCCGGAGAAAGCGGTCGGGGCGTTCATGCATCTGGCCTCCTACGTGCATCGGCGCGAGATGCTGTACGAGACGCCGCGGGCGATCCCCGTCACGTTCGACCTGGACCGTGCCCGTGCCCGTGCCCTCATCTCATGCACGGCACCGGAGGAGGGGGGCGTTCTCTCCGAACCTGCCTCCAAGGCGTTGCTCGACGCGTACGGGATAGCCGTCACCAGTCCGCGTGGGGCCCCGACTGTCGATGACGCGGTCAGGGCCGCACACGACATGGGGTACCCCGTCGTTCTCAAGGTCGACTCGCCCGAGGTCACCCACAAGTCCGACGTGGGCGGCGTGGTGACCGGGATCGTCGACGAGGCCGGTGTGCGCGCCGCGTTCGCATCGATTGCCGCCGGTTTGGCCGAAGGCGCACCGGAGGCCCAGATGGCCGGAGTGACCGTGCAGGAGATGGTCGGCGGCAACGGCCGCGAACTGATCTTGGGCGCCCGCGTGGATCCGACGTTCGGCGCCGTGATCATGGTGGGCGCCGGCGGCGTCAACGCCGAGATCCTCGGCGACACCGTGCTCGAACTGCCGCCGCTGAACGAGCGACTCGCGCGCGGCATGCTGGAGCGACTGACGATCTGGCCGCTGCTCCAGGGTTACCGAGGGCGACCTGGGGTGGACCTGGACGGCCTGCTGGAGGTGCTGATGCGGTTCTCCTACCTCGTCGCCGACCATCCGGAGATCGCCGAGATCGAGATCAATCCGCTGCTGGCGGGACCTGACGGTTCGGTGGCGCTCGACGCACGGGTGGTTCTGAGCGAGGGCGCCGCGGACCGGCCCCTGCTTCCGTTCGAGCACCTGGCCATCCGACCGTACCCGGAGGAACTCACGACCCAGGAGCAGCTGCGCGACGGCACGCCTGTGACGCTGCGGCCGATCAAGCCTGAAGATGAGCCGCTGTGGCTGGACATGCTCAAAGCGGCGTCCGAGGACTCGCTCCGTTCGCGGTTTCGCTCACTGTTCAAGCCCATCCATCAGATGGCCACGCGCTACTGCTTCATCGACTATGACCGGGAAATGGCCATCGTGGCCGAGGCCCAGGTGGAAGGGGCGACGCGTCTACTGGGTGTCGGTCGTCTGGCGGCGGGGCCGGACCTCGTGGAGGCTGAGTACGCGGCGTTCGTCTCTGACCCATGGCAGGGCCAGGGACTGTCCTCCCTGCTCACCGACCGGTGTCTTCAGATCGCGCGGATGTGGAACCTGCAACGGGTGTGGGCGGAGACCGATCCCACCAACCGCCGCATGCTCGCCGTGTTCGAGCACCGCGGATTCACGCTGACCCCACGCCCCGAGGAGGGCGTCGTTGCGGCCACGCTGTCGCTCGGCAACTAGTTCCTGCGCCTACAGCCCGTACTCCGAGAGCAGGTTCAACCACACCTCGCTGCGCGTCGGGAACGGCGCGATCGCGTGCCACAGGTCGTCTACGGAAACCTCTCCCACCACTGCGATCGTCGCCGCATGGAGGAAGTCCTGGACCTCCGCCCCGACGAACGTCGCGCCGACCACCACCCGGCGGTCCTCGTCGATGACGAGCCGCGACGTGCCCGCCACTCCGCGCCCGTAAAAGGAGCCGCCGGCGTTGGCGGAGGTGTCCACATCCACCGCCCGTACGCGCAGGCCGGCCTTCTGGGCTGACGCCAGCGTGTGGCCGACGGCGGCCACCTGCGGCTCGGTGAAGGTGACGCGCGGCGGCGGGTCGGCGCTCGCGCGTAGGCGGGAGTCCACGCCAAGGATCTGATCGGCGGCCAGCCGGCCTTGATGCTTACCCATGTGGGTCAGGAGCGCGCGCCCGTTGGCATCGCCCACGACGTACATCCACGGGTGTCCGGGTACGCGGAGGTCGTCTCCCACCGCCAGCGGTCGACCTGGCTGCCCACCGACGATTTCCACGCCGATGCCCTCCGTCTGGGAGCGACGCCCCGCCGCCACGAGCAGTTCGTCGGCGGCGATTGCATCCCCGCCTTCGAGCGTGATGGTCACCTCACCGCCTGCGGGCGCGCGCTCGATCGCGGCGATCTTCACGCCCTCGTGAAGCACGATGCCCACATCGCGCATGCCGTCGGCGACTTGCGCGGAGGCAAACTCCTCCTCCTGGCTCAGGATTCTCGGGGCGACCTCGATCACGGTGACCTTGCTCCCCAGTGAGCGCCAGGCAGACGCCATCTCCACCCCGATCGGCCCGCCCCCGATGACCGCGAGTCGGGCGGGAACGTCGTGGGCCGTGGTGATCTCTCGGTTCGACCACGCGGCGGCCTCGGCCAGCCCGGGGATCGGTGGCATCGACGGCGTCGTACCGGTGGCGAGGATCACGGCCGTGCGGGCGTGGAGGACGTCCTCGCCAACGGTTACCACCCGCTCGGCGGTCAGCACGCCCTGCCCGCGGTGCAGGGTGATGCCGCGGCTTTGCAGCCAAGGCAACTGGGCGTCGTCGTTGAGGTCGTGGATCACTTCGTCGCGGCGCGCCAGCGCGGCGGTGGCGTCGAGCGGGCCGGTCAGTGCCTCAGCCGCGCCGGGGATGCGCTGCGCCTCTGCGAGCGCCTGCCCCGGCCGCAGCAGCGCCTTGGACGGCATGCAGCCCCAGTAGGAGCATTCGCCGCCGACCAGGCGGTCCTCGACGATCGCGACGGACAGTTCTCGATCGGCCAACCGTCCTGCGGCAACCTCCCCTGCCGGTCCGGCTCCGATGACGACGACGTCGTAGGTGTGATCGCTCATGCGCCACAGTCTGCCGTGGACGGCTCGCCGGCACGCGCCGACTGGCATCCTGGACCCTGTGCGTCGCCTCCCCGCCTTGATCATCCCCGTCGCCCTGGCGCTCGCTGCGTGTGGAGCCGCCGGCGGTTCCGGCCCCACGGTGGCCGCCACGTCGGCGCAGGCCGCGGTCGTCGATGCGACGGCCACCGTCGCCTCGACGTCGCCCGCGACGGCCTCGCGATCACTTCACCTGGCGAAAATCGGGTCCTTCGCCAAGCCGGTGTACGTGACGGGCGCGCCGGGCGACACAAGCCGCGTGTTCGTGGTCGAGCAGGCCGGCCGGATCCGCATCGTCCGTGGTGGCCACACCCTCTCGACGCCGTTCCTGGACATCAGCGACCAGGTCACCGAGGGCAGCGAGCAGGGGCTGCTGTCGATGGCCTTCGCACCTGACTACGCCACCAGCGGCCGGTTCTACGTGTACTTCACCGACAAGGACCAGCGCGAGCGCGTCGTGGAGTACCACCGGGCAACGGCGGACAAGGCCGACCCGTCGACCGAGCGTGCGGTGCTCGTCATGAGCGACCCGGAGCCCAACCACAATGGCGGCCAACTGCAGTTCGGTCCCGACGGTCTGCTGTACATCGGCGCCGGCGATGGCGGCGGCGGCGGGGACATGCACGGTGCTCACGGCAACGCGCAGAACCTGGGCTCCTTCCTGGGCAAGCTGCTGCGCATAGACCCGAGGGCGAGCGCCAGTCGCGCTTATACCGTGCCGTCATCCAACCCGTTCCGTTCCCGCGGCGGCGCTCGGCCGGAGGTCTACGCGTACGGGCTGCGCAACCCCTGGCGATTCTCCTTCGACCGGTCGACGGGAGATCTGACGATCGGTGACGTGGGTCAGGACACCGTCGAAGAGGTCGACTTCCTGCGCAAAGGCCGGGCGCGCGGG
>JBBQCW010000029.1:0-17197 GCA_038319025.1 Solirubrobacterales bacterium | reverse complement strand
GGGAAGCGCTGGCCGATCTGGGCGGAGGCGGACGTGGCCGCCACGACACCCACTGAGGAGTCGCTGCAGATTCACCCTGCCACCAACTTCCTCGAGGGTCACCGCTACATTGTCGCGCTGCGCAACCTGCACGCCGCCGACGGTTCGATCCTGAAGCCGCAGGCCACGTTCGCGGCCCTGCGGTCGGGCAAAGGGCCGAAAGCCCGGCGCAAGCACTTTGCCTCCATCTTCAAGACACTCAAGAAGGTGGGGGTCAGCCAGAAGTCGCTGTACCTCACGTGGGACTTCACCGTGGGCAGTGGAAAGGTGATCGCCGGCCGGTTGCTGGCGATGCGCAACGATGCCTTCAAGCAGCTCGGCGACACCAACCTGGCCGACGGGAAGGTTCCGGCCTCGTCCAGCGCCCCGAAGTTCACCGTCGACAAGGTCACCGATCAGCCGCCGTGCAGCCCCGGCGGCTGCCTGGACGGGGAGAGCGACCGGATCGCACGCAAGGTCGAGGGCACCATGACGGTGCCGTGTTACCTGAACAAGCCCGGTTGCCCTCCAGGCGCCGAGGCGTACTTCAAGCACTCCGCCGACCTCACGCCGAGCCAGATGCCGGGCAACGTGATGCAGGCCAAGTTCCTGTGCAACATCCCGAGGGTGGCCTTCGCATCGCCCTCACGGCCGTCGCTCTACGGGCACGGACTGCTCGGAAGCCCGGACGAGATCGACCAAGGTCAGTTGCAGAACATGTCGACCGAGCACGACTTCACGTTCTGCGCCACCGCTGAGATCGGCATGGCTGAGGACGACATCGGCAATGCCATCAAGATCCTGGGTGACTTCTCGACGTTCAACACCCTCGCCGACCGACTGCAACAGGGCATGGTCAACGGCCTGTACCTCGGCCGCCTGATGATCCACCCCAAGGGCCTGATCTCAAACCCCGCCTTCCAGAACGCCAGCGGCCAGCCGGTGCTGGACATCTCCCACCTGTACTACGACGGCAACAGCCAGGGCGGCATCTTCGGCGGTGGCCTCACCGCCGTCGCTCCGGACTTCACCCGGGCGGCGCTGGGTGTGCCCGGCATGAACTACAGCCTGTTGCTGCCGCGCAGCACCGACTGGAACACCTACAAGGCCATCATGGCTCCGGCGTACCCGAACGTGCTGACCCGCCAGCTGCTCCTGAACGTCGCGCAGGTGCTGTGGGACCGCGGTGAGGGCGACGGCTACGCCCAGCACATGACCACGGATCCGCTGCCGAACACACCCAAACATCAGGTGCTGCTGAACGTGGCGCTCGGCGACCACCAAGTCGCGCAGATAAGCGCCGAGACGGAGGCCCGCACCATCGGCGCCGCCGGCTACCGGCCGACGTACGACACGGGCCGCACGCTGGACAAGAACGCCCTGTGGGGGATCCCGACCGTCAAGTTCGGGTCGACCGGCTCGGGGATCTTCATCTGGGATTCGGGTCCGGTGGGAGCGGACGGGTTCGGTACCCCGATCTCGCCGATCACCGACAGCATCCAGACGGTCGGCCGGGACCCGCACGAGCTGCCGCGCAACACACCGGCCGAACGTCAGCTCAAGTCGGACTTCCTGGCGCCCAGCGGCAAGCTGACCGATCAGTGTCACGCCGCACCGTGCCACTCGGTGCGCGACTACTAGAGCATGACCTCGCCACCCCGGCGTCGGCAACCTGCCGGCGCCGCGGGGCGGGCGAAAGCCTGGCTAAGCGGCGACGGGAGCGTCGGCGCGGACAGCGGTCAGTTCGACCGGAATGCCGTTCAGCACCGCGTTCCCGGTGAGTGCGTCGACGATCAGTTCGTCGGCGAGCACGTTGCTGTTCACGCCGGCGTGCTCGCCGGCCACCTGCATCGTGTCGGCGGACCCACCATGGCCCCAGCCGTGCGGGATCGACACCACGCCGGGCATCACGTCCGGGGTCACCTGGACGGGCAGCTCGATCGCCCCGGTGCGCGCCTGGACACGGGCCGTCTCACCGTCCAGGAGGCCCAGGCGGTCGGCGTCATCGGGGTGTACCTGCACGGTGCACCGGGCCGGTCCGCTGACGAGCAGGGGCAGGTTGTGCATCCACGAGTTGTTGGAGCGCAGGTCACGTCGACCTACCAGCACCATCGCCTCCTCATCGCGCTGCGTGGGCATGAGCACATCGTGCAGCCGAGCGACGTCGGCCACAATCGCCTCGGGCGCCAGTTCCACCCGCCCGCTCCCGGTTCGCAGCACCTCGGGCAGGCGAGGCTCCAGCGCACCGCAGTCGACGCCGTGCGGGTTGGCCTCCAACTCGTCCATCGACAGCGATCCTTCGCCGGCACCGAATCCGTCGCCGTACGGGCCGCACCGCAGCATCAGGTCCAGGATGCGCTCGGGGCCGACGCGCGGCGCGAGCGCGGCCATGATCTCGTCGGGATCACGGCCGTGGATCGGTGAATGGTCATCGGAGCACTCTCGGCGCACCATCTCGGCAGCGACGAACGCATCGACGGCGTCGACGTCGACGTCGGCGCCCTGCCCGGTGACGATGCCGGTCAGGCGCAGGAGGCTGCGCCATTCATCGCGCATCCCCTCCGGCAGCGGCAGCACCGGGGGCGAATAGTTGGCGATGTTACGGATGGCGAACGCGTACAGCGCGAGGTCGTAGTGACCCTTCTCCAACGGCGAGGGTGACGGCAACACGACATCGGCGTGCCGCGACGTCTCGTTGAGGTAGATGTCTACGCTGACCATGTAGTCCAGCCCCTCGAGCGCGGCCTCCAAACGGTCGGAATTAGGCGTGCTCAGCGCCGGGTTGCCGGCGATGGTGATGAGAGCGCGGACCTGGCCTTCCCCGGGTGTGGTCATCTCGTCCACCATCGTGGCCACCGGCAGCTCGCCGAACACCTCCGGCAGACCACGCACGCGACTCGTCCAGCGGCCCGTCTTGGTCGGGCGCCCGCGGCCCGGCTCCCCCTTGGTGTTGGATGCTCCGGCGGCTGCGCGCGTGAACATCGCGCCGCCCGGTCGGTCGAGGTTGCCGGTGATCGCGTTGAGCACGTCGATGAGCCACGAAGCCACCGTCCCGAACGGCTGGGTGGTGGTTCCGATCCGGCCGTAGACGGCGGCGGTGGGCGCGGCCGCCAACTCGCGCGCCAACCTGCGGATGTCCTCGGCGGCGATCCCGGTGGGCTCGGCCACGAGTTCGGGGCTGAAGTCGGTGGCCAGGGCACGAACGGTGTCGACGCCGTCGATCCACATGCCCGCGGGGCCGAGGTCATCGAGCCCTTCCTCGAATATGACGTGAATCAGCGCAAATAGCAGCAGCGGATCGGTCCCGGGCCGGATGAACTGGTGCTCGTCGGCGGCTTGTGCGGTGCGGGTCCGCCGGGGGTCGATCACCACGACCCGGCCGCCTCGCTTCTGGATGGCCTGCAACCGTCCGCGCACGTCGGGCGCGGTCATGAGCGATCCGTTCGACGCGAGCGGGTTGGCGCCGAGGACGAGCAGATGATCGGTGCGGTCCAGATCGGGGATCGGAACCGACAGGCCGGTGCCGAACATCAGCGCCGACGACAGCTGCTTCGGGATCTGATCGACGCTGGAGGCCGAATACACGTTCTTGGAGCCGATGCCCTTGAGCAGCACGCGGCCGTAGATGATCGGAGCGAGGCCGTGCGCCGACGGATTGCCCAGGTAAGTGGCCACCGTGTCGCGCCCGTGTTCCGCCATGATCGCGGGCAGGTGGGCGTCGATATGCGCGAACTCCTCGTCCCAGGTCGCGGGCCGGTGGACTCCATCATCGCCGCGAATCATCGGTGTTTGCAGGCGATCTTGGTCCTCGTGCAACTCTTTGAGGCTGACGCCCTTGGGGCACAGGAAGCCTTTGCTGAACACGTCGTCGGAGTCGCCCCGCACGCGTGTCACCTTGCCGTCGGACACTGTCACGTCGAGCCCGCACGTGGCCTCGCAGAAGGGGCAGGTCCTGGGCACCGTCGTCTCTTGGGGCATGGGCATCAGCCTACCCCCAAGGACCGCGCGTATCGAGAGGGCGATGTCGTCCGGGGGCGTGCGTACCTTGCGAGCAGTCCGATCCCCGCGAGCGTTCAGGAATTCTCACGTGGCACTCTGCTTCATCGAACCACAGGACGCGATCCGCGTCATCGCCGAATCCGTCGGGCGCGAAGCGCGCCGACAGCTTCTGGGCGAGGTCGTCCGCGCGTGGGTCGATGAGATCCCCGAGCACGAACTCGACGCCCACTATGTGAAGGCCGTCGCCGACCTCGACGAGCAGGATCTATCGATGCTCGCCGCCTGGCACGCTTCCCTGGAGGTTGGCCATCCGATCGCCAACCGCGACTTCCTGGTCAGCGCGTTCGCCGGCCTGGGGGAGAACCGGCGCGAGGCGCTGAAGATCGCCGCCGGCTTCCGCGGTGAGGAGGCGTTTGACTCCGGTGTCGCGGAGGAGCACGCTCTGGAGACGGTGCTTCCTCATCTTTCTCGCGAGCGCTCCATGGAGTTGGCTGGCGACTGCCTGGATCTGTACCTCTGGGATCGCCTCGGCTGCGACAACTGACGGGCAGGGGGTCAAGGCGGGGCCGGTGTCGCCGCCGGCCCTGCAGTGATGAGGCTCAGGCAGCCAGTTCGCGTTCGACGTCCGCGATCGTCTGGGCGGTATCGACGAAACACACCGACCGGATCCCCAGTTCCCGCGCCGCGTCGCAGTTGTGCGGGAAGTCGTCGATGAACAGACAGGCGGAAGGCGGCAGGTCAAGTCGCCGACACGTCAGCAGGAAGATCTCCGGGTCGGGCTTGCGCATACCCACGAACGCTGAATCGACCACCAGCTCGAACAGGTCCTCGACCGGCAACATCGCCTTCCATCGAGGCTCCCACTCGCGCACGTTGTTGGTCAGCAGTGCCGTGCGTAGACCCCGGGCGCGGACGGAGCCGATCAGCTCCAGCATCTCGTGGTTGGTGTGCAGGTGGCGGAAGTAGTGCTCACTGAAGGCGTCCATCGCGACGGGGTGGCCGATGTCGGCGGCGATCACCTCCCCGAGTCGTGCCATGAACGCCGCCTCGCTCACGCGACCGCATTCGAGTTCGTGCAACGGGTTGACCCCGTCCGCATCGGTGACGGTCCTCATCGCCCGGCCCAGCGCGTCCAACGGGATACCAGCTGACTCCTGGACGAAGGCAAAGGATCCCTGCACGGACGAAGTGAGGACTCCGAGCAGGTCGCTGATCACCGCCTGCACGGGCTCCGGCTGAATCATGTGCGCCGCAGGACGTCGTAGCGCCCGATGCCCACGCGGCCCTCCATGTTCCAGCGGAAAAACGCGCAGTCCAGGCGCAGCCGCCCGAGATCCAGCGTCGTCCCGCAGATGACCTCACCTGCGGCGCGTCGGGCGTGGCCGTCTTCGGTGAGGTACAGCTCCAGGCTCGCCCCGCGCTGGCAGTCGGTCATGTCGTAGGTGGTGGAGAGCAGCACTTCCTCGGCGAGATGGGGCACGGCACCCCCGGCCCCTTCTTCGGGCGGCTCAGTCAGGAAGGCGACGACGTGCTCGCCGTCATGCTCGCGCGCGGACTGCTCGCGAACGGCGCTCAGAGACACGGCAGTGCGCTCGTCCAACCAGATCGAGAGCGTGCGCGCGATGGTCAGGCGATCCCAGTCGGGGGCACCCCAGGAGTGGCTGCGCTGCCCGACGCCGTCCAGCGCCTGGGTGACCCCGCCCACCGTCACGGTTCCGGTGACGCGGCAGTAGGACTCATACCCTTGCATCCCCCCCACACGCGCAACGGGATGCGCTTCGTCGAGCACCGCGGGCGGGGCCAAGGCGGCAAACTGCAGCTCGAAACCGGCGCCGTCGTCGACGCCCATGATCACGGTCCACAAGCGCAGTGGATCGTCGATCGTGGTCTGCAGGCCCGCAGCCCGCACGCCCTCCCAGCCTGGGCCGACCGGCACCGCTGCGCCCTCGGCGCGGGCGGTGAGGATCTCACCGCCGGAGAACAGGATGGCCAAGCCGCTGGCGACGGGTGCGGCGCTGCCGTCCGCTGGCGGGGCAAGCCCGAGACGGGCCACCCCGTAAACGTCCGCCGCTGCGTCACCGAACGCGAAAGTCACCGCGTCGCTGCTGCCCGCGACGCTCAGTGGCCGGGGTTGTTCTGAGGCCAGGTCGGCGTTCACGTGCCGAGGCGGGCGCTGTCGGCATCGACGGCGGACCCGTCCACGTCATACGGACGGCGTGCGTCCTGCCGCTTGCGCCAGGCGGTGCCGGCACCCGTGTAGGCCGTGGTGCCGGCGCGGACGACCAAGCGCCGATTGAAGAGCTTCACCAGCACGACCCGCACCACGGCTCGGGAGGGTGGTACGAGCAGCGCGAAGCCGAAGAAGTCGGTGATGAAACCAGGGGTCAGCAACAGCGCGCCGCCGAAGATCACGAGCGCACCGTCGACGACTTCGCCGGTCGGCGGACGGCCGGCCCGCAGTGTCTCGCTGAACTTGCTCCACGCCGACCGGCCCTGGTGGCCAAGTAGAGCGGCGCCGATCAAGGAGTCGAGCAGCAGCAGCCCGATCGTCGGGAGCACACCGATCGCTGATCCGACCTGGATGATCACAGCCAGCTCTAGGACCGGGATGATGATGAAGAGAAGTACGACGAGAACGAACATGTGTGCCTCACAGGGTACCGCCCGCTGCTGCTGGCCCTCCCCGGTAAGCGTTTAGACTGCACTCATGCCGTCATACGATGAGGTCCAAGACGCCCTGACCAACGTGATCGATCCCGAGCTCGGCCTCGACTTCGTCGAGCTTGGACTGATCTACACGATCGAGGTAACTGGTGGAGACGTCCACGTGACATTCAGTCTCACGTCGCCGGGTTGCCCGATCGGGCCGCAGGTGGCCGAGCAGATCGACGAGTTCGTCAGTGAACTGGACGACGTGACGTCGGTTACTTCGGAGATGACGTTCACGCCCGCTTGGACGCCCGACAAGATGAGCGAAGACGCGAAGTTCGCCCTCGGGTACTAGGAAGGTCGGGATCCATCGATCAGGCGGCCGGAGCGGCGCCATCGCCGTCGTTCTATCGGCGCCGCACGTCGTTCGTGACGCGTACGGTGACAGCGTGCGCCGCGCGATAATCCTCATGGCGGCGTTCGCGTGCGGCGCCGCCGGCCCCGCGGCCGCCGCCGGATCAACCGAGACGGGCCGCTTACTCGTCACGCTCCGCCCCCCGACGGGCGTAGCCGGATCTGCGGCCCACATCGCCGCGGCCGGCGCTGTCATCGCCTCCAGTCATGCGCGTCGCGCCGGCCCGTCGGTACCGCAGATCCGGCTCATCACGGTCCGGCCCCGCGGCGGGGAGTCGCTCGCGAACCTCGCCGCCGCACTGACACGTAACCCGCGGGTGCGTGCCGTCCAGCGTGAGCGCCGCGCGGCGCCGCGCCTGGTTCCGAACGATCCGGCGTTGTCGGTCGCCGAGACGACGGCCGGGACGCCACCGGGCACGGCCGTGGAATGGTGGGCGGCAGCCGAGAACCTCCCGGCTGCTTGGGACATCACGCAGGGCGCCGGTGCCCGAGTGGCGGTCATCGATACGGGCGTCGACGGCGCCCACCCTGATCTCGCCGGCCGGATCGTCGCCGCCAACGACCTCGACGGCGATTCCACCGACCGAGGCGTCGCGGTGGATGAGGACGGCCACGGCACTCATGTCGCCTCCCTGGCCTGCGCGACCGGGGGTAACGGGCTTGGCCTCGTCGGCGCGGGGTACGGCTGCTCGCTGATCGTCGAGAAGACCGACTTCACGGACGCGAGCATCGCGGCGGCGATCGTCGACGCGGCCGATCGCGGCGCCGGGGCGATCAACATGAGCTTCGGCACCGACGGTCGCACGTCTCCGGGGCCGGCGTTGCTCGACGCTCTGCACTACGCCCGCCGCAAGGGCGCCGTGCTCGTGGCGGCGGCCGCGGATGACCCGGTCACCGAACAGGGTGACCCGGCGAATGTGTTGCAACCCACAGGAACCGGTCCGAGGTTGGAGCAGGGAATCGGTCTGTCCGTCACCGCCGCCCAGCGCGATGGCCAAGTGGCGTGGTTCGGCGGGCGCGGCACCCAGATCTCGCTGGCCGCCTACGGCGCTTTCGCGCGCACTTCCGGGCCACGAGGTCTGCTCGGGGCCTTTCCATCGCCGACAGTGGGCATCGAGGCGGGAGAAGGCTCGCATCCGCCCTGTCTATGCCGTACCACTCTCGCGGGCGACGACCGCTATGCCTACATCGCGGGAACCTCGATGGCTGCCCCGCAGGTCGCCGCCATTGCCGCCTTGATGCGCCGGCTAAACCCGGATCTGCCTCCCGCGAACGTGGAGCGGATCCTCAAGCGGACAGCGACGCGGCCCGCCGGGGCAGGCTGGACGGCTGATCTGGGCTGGGGCATCCTCAACGGCGGCGCCGCCGTGGCGGCGGCTCGCGACACCGACCACACGCCACCCACATCGTCGCTACGCCTGGTGCAGCGCAGCAGGAGGAGCGTCACGCTGCGAGTCGGCGCGCAGGACGCGGGGCCATCCGGCGTACGGGTGTCTGGCCCGGATCGCGTGGAGGTATGGCAGACGATCGGCACGACCCGCCGCCGTGTCGCGTCGACTCAGGGCAGCGTCGTTCGGCTACGCATCGCGGGGCACCGAGCCATCCTGCTCACCGCTCGGGCGGTGGATCGTGCCGGCAACCACCAGGCCTTCGCGGTCCATCCGCAAGTGCGGCTCGCCGCGCCGGACGCTCAGGCGTTGACGGCGCGGCGGTCACGCTCACGGTCGGCGAGCGTCACGAGTTCGGCCAGCGCGGCCGAGATCCCGTCCGCGATCTTCTGAATGTCCGGCAGCACGTCGTAGTCGCCGAGCAAGCCGAAGTTCATGCCCCCGTTGTAGGACATGATCGCGATCGCGAGCGAGTGGTTCTGCGGCAGGAACGCGATTGGGAAGACATCCTCCATCTCGCGGCCGCGCACGTAGAGCGGGATCTGAGGACCAGGAACATTGGTCACGATCAGGTTGAACAGAGTCGTGGAGAAGTTCAGGCGCGAGGCTTGGGCGAGCACGGTGGGGGGCGCGAAGTTCTGCACGTTGGCCAGGATCTCGGCGCCGACCGCCTGCTTGCTTTCCTTCAGACCGTCCATCGACTGCTTGACGGTGTGGAGCCTGGCGATCGGGTCCTCCACGTACACCGGGAGCGGTCCGCGCATGGCGGCGATCTGATTGCCGAGTTGGTGTGCGCTACCGTCGCCGCGGCCGGCCGGCGGACGCACCGAGACGGGCACCAGCGCGCGAAGCTCGAGGCCTTCGGTGCGGACCCCGCGTGAGCGCAGCCACGTCCGCAGCGCGCCGCTTACCACCGTCAGGACAACGTCATTGACCGTCCCGCCGAACATGCTCTTGACGGTTTTGAAGTCGGCCAGTTCCGAGCGCACCGTCACGTAGCGCCGGTGGGGGCCATGCTCGACGTTGAGCGGTGTGCTCGGCGCAGGGTTCATCCCGGCCCACACGATCTCGCCGATGCCCTCAGCGGCCACGCGGGCTTCACGCACCGCGCTCTGCGGCCTCGTCATGACGTCGACCGCGCGGGCGGCCAGGCCCAGCCCGGAGCGCACGGCGTCGGCGGCACCGGCCGCAATGACCTCGATGGCGCCCGGCTCGGTGTGCGGAGCCCAGGCCTCGTCGGGATGCTCGACGACCGTCGGCACGGGGCCCAGATCAAAGAGGACCGTGGCCAGATCCACGCCGGAGATCCCGTCGATGAGTGCGTGATGGGTCTTGCTGATGATCGCGAAGCGCCCTCCTTCCAGACCCTCGATCAGCCACATCTCCCACAGAGGCTTGGCACGGTCGAGCTGCTGACTGAACAGGCGTGAGGTCAGCCGCATCAGCTGCTGCTCGCTGCCGGGCTTGGGCAGCGCGGTCTGTCGGATGTGGTACTCGAGGTTGAAGTTCGCGTCATCGACCCACAGCGGGCGGCCGGCTTCGAGCCGAGGGATCGTCAGCTTCTGCCGGTAGCGGGGCACCAGATGCAGGCGCTCGCGAACGGCGTCGAGCAGCTCGTCGAACGGTGGGGGCGGCCCGTCGCACAGCATCAGCGCACCGATGTGCATGTGCGAATCCGGCCCTTCCTGCATGAGGAAGGACGCGTCCACTGCGGTGAGTCGATCGAAGTGCTGCTGAGCCATGGTCCCTCTTCCTTCCCCTGACGGCGAGCACGGAGCGTATCGAGCCGTGAGCGCGCGATACTGCGCGCAGCGAACCGACGTGGAGAGGCGGCTGACGACATGGCATGGGATTTCTCGACTGACCCCGAGTTCCAGGAGCATCTGGACTGGATGGAGCGCCTTGTGCGCGAAGAGATCTGGCCCCTGGAGACGCTGGGGCTCGACTACGACCAATTGCAGCGGGCGATGGCGCCCCTGCAGGAGCAGGTCAAGGCTCGCGGGCTGTGGGCCGCGCACCTGGATCCGGAGCTCGGAGGCCAGGGGTTCGGGCAGGTGAAGCTCGGGCTGATGCACGAGATCCTGGGGAGCACCCCGATCGCACCGTTCGCCTTCGGCAACCAGGCGCCCGACTCAGGCAACTCGGAGATCCTGGCGCTCGCGGGCACCGACGAGCAGAAGGAGCGCTACCTGCACCCGCTGCTGGCCGGGGACCTGCACTCTGCGTTCTCCATGACCGAACCCAACGCCGGTTCAGACCCGACGTTGCTCACCACGAGCGCCGTCCTCGAGGGCGACGAGTGGGTGATCAACGGCCACAAATGGTTCAGCTCCAACGCGTCGATCGCCGACTTTCTGATCGTGATGGCCGTGACCGACCCTGACGCGCGCTCCCATCAGCGCGCCTCGATGTTCCTAGTACCGGCTGACGCGCCGGGCGTGAACATCCTGCGCGACGTCGGCACGATGGAACATCCGCACGAGGAGTTCGCCAAGTACGGCGGGCACGCGGAGATCCTGTACGAGAACGTGCGAGTTCCCCGTGACGCGCTGCTGGGCGCTCAGGGTGCGGGTTTCCTGATCGCGCAGCACCGGCTGGTCCCCGGCCGCATCCACCACTGCATGCGGTGGCTTGGCGTGTCCAAGCGGGCGTTCGACATGTTGTGTGAGCGGGCGACCTACCGGTACGCATTCGGCTCAACGCTGGGCGACAAGCAGACGGTCAAGAACTGGATCGCCGACTCGGCGGCGGAGATGCAGGCCGCGCGCCTGATGACGCTGCACGCCGCTTGGAAGATGGACACTCAGGGTGCCTCTGCCGCGCGGATGGACGTATCTCTGATCAAGGTGTACGGCGCCACCGTCCTGCACAACGTCATCGACCGAGCACTGCAGGCCCACGGGTCGCTGGGGTACTCCACCGACATGCCGTTGGAGGCGATGTACCGCTTCGCGCGGGGCGCCCGCTTCTACGACGGCCCCGACGAAGTGCATCGCGAGTCGGTGGCCCGGCACGTGCTGCGCGGCTATGAGCCCCCGGCCGATGGTGTCCCCAGCCAGCACGTTCCGAGCCGCCGAGCCGCCGCGCAGGAGCAGTTCGCGTGGTTGCTGGAGGCGGTGACCTCAAACGACTGATCCGGACGCCGAGGGTCACCCGCTGCGGGTTCGGCCTCTTGTCATCGTGCTCATCGTGCAGGTCGTCCTGGTGGGTGGCCTGCTGTTTGCGGCCTCGCGCTCCGCGGATTTCCTGCCCTTCCTGACCGGAACGTCCGACCCTGCCCATGCCGTCTCAGCGGTGCCGGGCGCGATCACCGACCGGTTCGACGCACCGGCCGCGATGGCTCTGACGCGTGAGCAGCTCGCCGTCGGCCCTCGCCCGGCCGGCTCACCGCAGCTGCGCGGCCTCGCCGATCAGCTACGGGCACAGCTTCCAGCAGGACGTTTTGAGCCAGTCCGGAACGGCCTGCGAAACATCGTCGGGACGATTCCCGGTCGCCTGCCGGCGATCGTGATCGGTGCTCACTACGACACGGCTCCGATCGGCGGGTTCATCGGCGCCAACGACGGGGCCGCGGGTACGGCTGCGGTAGTTCAGCTGGGCCGGGACCTCGCCCGGCCCGGGGCGCTGCCGACAGACCACCGCGAGATTCGCTTCGTGCTGTTCGACGCTGAAGAGGCTGCCCATCCGACGCACCAGTACTACGACGACGCGCTGATCGGCTCAAAGGCCTATGTGGCCGCTCATCCCGACCAGACCAGTGCGATGGTGCTGCTCGACTACATCGCCAACAAGGGCCTCCGCCTCCCGCGGGAGGGGAGCTCCACCCCACGTCTGTGGGCTCAGGTCCGCGCTGCCGCCGCAACCGTCAGGGTGGGCTCGGTATTTCCCGATCGCAAGCAGACGACGATCATCGACGACCACACGCCGTTCCTGCGCGCGGGCGTGCCTGCCGTGGACCTAATCGACTGGTCCTACCGCTTCCAGCACGTTCCCGCGGATTCCTACGACAAACTGTCGGTGCGCTCGATGGACGCAGTGGGGGAGACCATCATGTTGCTGGCGCAGCGTGAGGCGGCGAGGTGAGGCCCGGTCTCGTGCCGCTCGCGGTGTGGGTCGTCGCCTTGGTACTGGCGGCCTGGGCCGCGGGCGACCCGGGCGCCCACGGCCGACCGCATCCCGCCGCCTACGACCTCGCCCTGCGCTGGAATCCGCAGTCGCGACTCTTGACGGGAACAGAGTCGATTTGGGTGCTGAACGATGGGCCCGGCTCCCTTCCGCTGGTGTGGCTGAGGCTGTGGCCCAACGCGCCCGAGACCGGCTCAGCCCGGCGCACGAGGTGTGAGCACACTCGCGCGGCGCTCACTGCAGTCGAAGGCGCTGTCGTAGAACGCCGTGCCGTGGGATGTTCGGCCGTGGAACTCCGTCTCGCCCAGCCGCCGGCACCCGGCGGGGGCGCCGTGATCACCGTGCGTTTCAGGGTCCACGTCCCTCGTGAGGCCGCCTCGCTGGGGCATAGCGCGGGTGTTGATCTGCTCGGTTACGCCGTGCCGACGCTTGCGGTCCGCGACGGTCAGGGATGGCATCTGGATCCGGCCAGCGCCTACGGCGACCCTACGTTCGGGCTCGCAGCTGCCTGGCACGCCACCCTGAGGTTGCCGGCAGATCTGGACGCCGCGACGACCGGAAGCGAGACCTCTGACTCCGTCGACCCGTCAACCGGAGTGCGAACCATCGAGGCCCAAACGCCGCACGCCCGCGACTTCGCCTTGGCGATCGGGCACCTGCGGCGGACCGAGGCCGTCGTCGACGGCACACGGATCCGCATCTTCGCTGCGCGCAGCGCCTCATCGGCATCAAGCCGCCACATGCTGGGCGCAGCGAGCGACGCCCTGAGGGCCTACACCCGCTGGTTTGGCCCGTACGACTCGCCCGAGCTCGACGTCGTGCAGTCCTCGCTGGACTACTACGGGGTCGAGTTTCCCGAGATCGTCTTCTCCGACACCTACCGCGCCACCGTCGTGCATGAGGTCGCCCACCAGTGGTGGTACGGCATCGTCGGGGACGATCAGTACCGCTCTCCCTGGTTGGACGAGCCGTTCGCGGCGTGGAGTGAGACCCAGCTGGCGCCGGGTTCTTATCCGTGTGATCCGAGGCATCCGCTCGGCGCCCGCACCGGGGGCCTGTTGCGTGGCATGGCGTACTACGACCGCCACCCGCGCGCTTACGAGGACGTGATCTATCGCGGCGGTGCCTGCGCTCTCACGTCGCTGGAGAACATGCTGGGCCGCGCCCGTTTCCTCGCCATGCTGCGCAAGGAGGTGAGCCGGTACCGGTACGGCATCGTTCGCACCGCCGACCTGCTGGCACTCGTGCGAGAGACCGATCCGCGTGTGGCGGCGCGCTGGGAGCGACTTGTGGGGCTGCCGATCGGATGACCGCGGCGGCGGCCGACAAACCACGACGTGAAACGCCGGGGCGCCCGGTGCGTACCCTCTAAGGACATGTCTGCACCCGAAAAACTTCTCCTGGCCCGACCACGCGGCTACTGCGCCGGTGTTGATCGTGCGGTGCAGACGGTTGAGCGCGCGCTGGAGCTGTACGGCGCGCCGGTCTATGTGCGCAAGGAGATCGTTCACAACAAGCACGTCGTGCAGAAGCTGCAGGAGCAGGGCGCGATCTTCGTCGACGAATTGTCGGACACCGTTCCCGAGGGTGCCGTGACCGTGTTCTCGGCCCATGGCGTCTCACCGGCGGTGCACGCCGACGCTGAAGCACGCGGGTTGCAGACCATCGACGCCACCTGCCCACTGGTGACCAAGGTCCACCGCGAGGCGGTCAAGTTCGCCAGTGAGGGCTACACGATCGTGCTGATCGGCCACGACGGTCACGAAGAGGTCGAGGGCACGATGGGCGAGGCCCCGGAGGCCATCGTCCTGGTGGAGACGGTCGACGACGTCGATCGTCTTGAGGTCGCCGATCCGGACAAGCTCGCGTTCATCTCACAGACCACGCTTTCGGTGGATGAGACGAGCGCCGTGATCGCCCGTCTGCGCGAGCGTTTCCCGAACATCACGGGCCCGCGCACGGATGACATCTGTTACGCCACCACGAATCGCCAGGCCGCCGTCAAGCAGATGGCTGAGCACTGCGATCTGGTGCTGGTGATCGGCTCCCAGAACTCTTCCAACTCCCAGCGACTGGTCGAGGTCGCCCGCGATTACGGCGCTGATTCCTACCTCATCGACAACGAGACGCAGGTTCGCGAGGAATGGCTCGTCGACAAGCGCGTCGTCGGAATCAGTTCCGGCGCCAGCGCGCCCGAAGAACTGGTGCAGCGCCTCGTGGATCACTTCCGCGCCCGCGGCGTCGAGAACGTCGAGGAGTTCGAGGTCGTCAAAGAAGACGTGCGCTTCATGCTGCCCAAGTCGATTCGCCAAGCCCTGGCCGCACGGGCGTAGTCCAGTCCCCAGCGGGGCGATACCAGCGCGCGGCTCCGGCGTTCCGTACATACTTGCGGGCGTCCCGTCATGTCTTCGCACCGTTCCTCACGCGTTCTCACGCTCGCGCTACTTCTCACCGCGCTCGCCGCACCGGCGGCCTCTGCGCGGTCCGCGGCCGACGGCCCGATAGCGCACGCCGCCGTCTACAACATCTACGACGCTGATCAGCTGCTGATCTCCGCCACACCGAGCGGTGAGATCCCCAACGGTGATTCCTCGCAGGGCGTCATCTCACGCGACGCCCGGATAGGTCGCTACGTCGCCTACACGTCAGAGGCCACGGACATCACGAGCACTCAGACGGGTGGTGTGAGCAATGTCTTTCTGGTCGGGCGCGCCGGCGGCTACGGGCGCAACGGCACTCAGTGGCGGCTGGGAAACACGACTCAGGTCTCGGTGGGGCTGAGGGGCACCGCGCCTGATGGCCCATCCTCGGCACCGGCGCTCGACGGCGACGACGGTGCTGCCGCCAAATGCCTCGGGTTCGTCTCCTCGGCCACCAATCTGGTCTCCGGGGATACGGACGGTCAGGCCGACGTCTTCCTCTACGACTTCGGCCGTCGCGCCCTCTCGCGGATCCCCACTCCCGGCATCGCCCTGGAGGTCGGGGTGGCCGACGGGTGCCGGGTCGTCGTGTTCGCCACCACGACGGGTATCTATGTCCGAATTGACGGCAAGGTGCGCCGTGTGGTCTCCAGGGGCTCGGGCATCACCGACCTCGAACTGTCGGCGTACGGCAACGATTTCGTCTACGCCCGCAACGGCACCGTCTACAGCTTCCAGATAGACGGCCGCGATCAGTACAAGATCGGGGCGGGTCGCGCCCCCGACATCGATGGCTTTGGGCGCTACGTCCTGTTCGAGTCGGGCGGACGCGTCATCAGCACCGACAACCACGGCCGGAAGCGCAAGACGGTCGGTAGCGGGACCGAGCCGACGCAGACTTCCGGTGGGCACTTCATCTTCTCGCTCAAGCGCGGCTTGGTCTACCTCAACGTCAAGACGTCCCCGGTCGGCTATTGCCCGACCAGTGACAGCGAAGGGCCAGTCGGCGGCAAGCGCCCTGATCCCGGGCCGATCGGCGAGGCACATACGCCGACCTCATCGCTACACGGGAACTATCTCGTGCAGTCCTGCACGTACGACGATCAGCCCGACACGGTCTCGATGCAGTGGCTGGGGCCGCAGTAGGGCGAGCCCTCTGAGCCCGCGCGGGTAGCCTGCGCGGTCGTGCTAACGCTCGTCGTCTCTGATCTACATCTGGGTAGCCGATCGGGCGGCGATGTGCTGCGCCGTCCAGGGCCGCTGGCGGAGTTCTGCGCCCGACTCTCCGATATCGACCGGCTGATCCTGCTCGGCGACCTGATCGAGTTTCGCGAAGGCCCCGAGCGGGAGGCCATGCAGGTCGCCCAGCCGGTGCTCCTGACCATCGGGCAGGCATTGAAACCCGAGGCGCAGGTCGTGGTCGTGCCCGGGAACCACGATCACGCCCTGATCGCTCCATGGTTGGCGGCGCGCGCCGCCGCCGGGCCGGCGCCACCGCTCAGGCTGCAGGAGGACGCTGGAGCAGCGCCGTCGGCGCTGGGAGCCCAGGTGGCCGACTGGCTGGGCGCGGAGCGCACCACGTTCGCCTACCCAGGTGTCTGGGTGCGGGAAGACGTATACGCCACCCACGGGCACTACCTCGATCGCCTCACTACGTTGCCGACGCTGGAGCGGCTCGCTTCGGGGGCGATGATGCGGGTCAGCGGGGGCGTGCCCGCCCGCGGCGCCACGCCGGACGATTTCGAGCGTGGGTTGGGCCCCATCTACGCATGGCTGCACAACGTCGCCAACCAGTCGCTGGCGACCGGACTGGACCGAGGGCGCCAGAACCCGTCCGCGAAGGCATGGGAGATGTTGGCCGGGAACGGGCGACGGCCGTGGTTCGGACGCGCGCTGGCCGCACTCGTGCCGATCGCTATTGCCGGGATCAACCGTGCCGGTCTGGGCCCGGTGCGCTCAACACTCAGCGGCGAAGAGTTGCGGCTCGCATCGTTGCGGGGGATGCGGGACGTCACGACCGCGCTCGGCCTGCGGCCCCCGCATGTGATCTTCGGCCACACACATCGTGCAGGGCCTCTTCCCGGGGACGATCACGCGGAATGGACGGTGGCGGAGTCCGGCACCCGGCTGATCAACGATGGCGCCTGGGTCGACGAGCCGATCTTCAGCGTCGGTGGCCCCGAG
>JBBQCW010000028.1:0-20744 GCA_038319025.1 Solirubrobacterales bacterium | reverse complement strand
AGCGCCGCAGCACGCGCTTGGCGGTGATGTCCTCGACCGGTGCCGAACCAAGCGCGCGCTTGACGTGATCCCAAAGCTGACGGGGCCCACCGAACATCCGCCGCAACTGCCGCGAAGAAAACACGTCGCGGTCCGCGGACTGCCCGCGGTGCCAATCGTCGTAGGCGACCTTGGAGTCCGTGCCCTGCTCACGCACCGACTCAATGAACATCGCCCGTGCCAGCACCGTCTCCTCATCCGACGAGCCGACCAGATCCGCAATCCGCTCACGCAGCACATCGGAGATAAACGCCAGCGCCGCCTGATCGAAATGCTCAATGTCGGCCGCCACCCGACACACCCGATCAGTCGTCTTGTAATCCGGGTCGCTCGGACGAAGCAACTCGCGATGATCAACACCCCCCATGACAACAACGTACGGGGCCCACAGCACGCCGCAGCATCAAACCAAGCCGCTACCCAGCACCCTTTGGGGGAAACCAACGCCACCCCGATGGGGGAAACCAAAATCCCTGCAAAACACGACAATCACGCCACGCGATGGGGGCGGCACGGTCTCGCTAAAGGGGGAAACGCGCTCCTCCCCAACCGAGCGAACCCACCTGAACGCCCATGAACACTGAGTGGGGCGAATTACCGGGCTTGCCCATCGGACAAACTGCCTGCAAGATTGGCCTTTCTGTCGGGAGACACTTAAGGCGCCCCGGTCACTGGCGTTTCCAACGGTTTGGTGCCCAATTGGTGCCCAATGAATCGCGCTGCTCCTGTCCCCGATCGATCTGATGCGTGCGGACTTGATCAGTCACTCTTCATGGCGAGATGGACGCATGAAGCGGAATATGGGATGTTGCCTGCGAGTCCGAGCCCTGAACACCAGCGGTTATCTGCTCGCGGGCGACCGCGTGACGCCCCGAATCGAACTACCGTGCGACGGGATGACACGCGGCACTTCGTGGGTCGGGCTAGATCATTGACTTCGGCCGCCGAAGCGACCAATGTGGAAGCGGATGCGATCGGCGCGCCTTAGTCTCGGTGTGATCGCAGTGACGACGGCTGTAGCCGCCCTTTGCTGTGGGGCCCGGCGCGGGCGCAACGGATCCCGCCCCGGTTTGCCCCGCTGCGATACAGATCGACCCCGCGCAGCTGTATTTCGCGAGCTACGGCATCACGGAGCACACGACGTCGGTGACGGCCACGCATACGGCGACCCTGGTCATCGATGTGAGCAACAGCGAGTCCCCGTTCATTCCCGATCAGATGATCAGCGTCACCGGGCCCGCCGGGCTCAAGCTCACCCCGGACCACGGCGACGCCCATACGTCGTATCTGAGGGTCGACTTCACGCCTACGGCGCCGGGCCCGGTGACCCTGACGGCGACATGGACGCAGCCGAACGGGCCTCTGCACGACGACAGGCCGGATGGGCCGAGGTGCACCGCCTCGGCCTCAGCAACTGTGGTCGTAACCAAGCCCTTGCCGTCACGCGCACCGCCGACCCTGGGCTACAGCATCGCTCACCGGCCCGGTCACCCGGGCGACTTCAATGAGTTCGTGCTGAAGGCCGTCGTGACCTCAGACACATATCGCGGCGACCGCAGCCCGATCAGCGTCGTGGCCCGCGCGGTCGCGAGTGCGCGCCGCCCGCTCGCAAGCACCCACCCCATAACGTTGACGTTCGACCCGCTGAACCAGACGCCGGGGCGTGCGCAAGGCGACTGGGCTTCTGCGGGTACATGCCTATAGCAAGGACGTTGTATTCCCGACGGTCTACGCCGTTGACGTCGGAGTCTTCGCGCATCCATCACGCTCGCCTGCCCGTGCGGGCCGAGGTGTGGAGGTCACGATCAGTCAGCGGTCGCGCACTCTGGCTACGTACCACTACGTCACTTCCTGCGCCTCGGGTGGCGGGGGCCTGGACTGCTATCCACTGCCCAAGGGCGTCAAGTACCGCTGAGAAGAATTCAACGAACCGCGTTCAGCGATCCATTGGGCACCAAGCCGTTATCTCGGTGGTCCGAGCATGGATTCCTCGCCGTCATACCAGGGGGTCCCGTGCACTACCGAACGCGCCAGGGTTTCGGGAGGTGGCTTGTTGCGGTGCGCGGAACGGTACGTTGACCCTGTGACCTTCCGCGCCGCCCCGATCCTGCTGTTTAGCCTTCTCGGCCTGGCGGTGCTCGCTCCGGGAGCAGCGGCCGCACCGGAAGCGTCGGTCGCGGCCGCGCCAAAGGTGGTCATCTTCGATTTGTACCCAACGCCACACGTGAAACCGGCGCGGGTGTTCTTTCAGGCGGACGCAGGTCCGTACCTGGACAAGCTGCTGTGGTCGGGCTGGGGCGAGGCCACCTCCACCGGCACCGGGGTATGGACGCTGGACTGCTCGAACGGTGGGCCCTCGTGCGCGCCGGGGGATCCTGACGTGACGACCTACCCGGCCCGTTACATCCTCTCCGACCTCGGGCCCTGCCCACGTTTCGGCGCGAGCGCGAAGTCCTATCGTTCGGGCACCGTCGAGATCGATCGCAACGGCAAGACGGACAAGGGGGACTTCTCCTCTGACTACGACTTCTGTGCCAAGCGCCCGACGTCCTCAGCCGCGAAGGGCGCGATCAAGCGGTACGTGCAGCGTCATCACAAGGTTGCGAGGGTCACGTTCGGGCGCTGCCGGGTCACCGGCGAGACCGACTTGGAGTGCCGCGCCTACTGGACCAAGAGCGGGAGGCGCCACAACCAGAACTTCGAGGTGTTCGCTCGCATGAACGGCCCGTTGGGCGTGATAACGCTTTTCAACTGACATCAAGGCCGTTCTCCGGCGCGCCGGTTAGTAGCCACCGGCGAAGAAGAAGCGGTTCGGTGTCCCGGCGGGGTTCCCGGCGACCACGCCCAGGGTCGCGTGATCGTTGAGCCAAGTGGTGACCTGGGCGGGGGTGCTGGGATGGGCCGCGAGATAGAGCGCCGCCACGCCGGCGACGTACGGCGCGGCCATCGAGGTGCCGCTGATCGTCTTCGCGGCGCTTCCGATCCAGTCGCTCGGGATGTTGTGCCCGGGGGCATAGTCGTCAAGACACGAACCATGGTTCGAGAACGTCGCTTTGGTGTCGTCCTCCGCCGTCGCGCCGACCGTGAACGCACTCGGAACTCGTGCGGGGGAGAAACTGCATGCGTCCCTGTTGCTGTTGCCGGCTGCTGCGACGACGAACACACCTTCGCGCACCAACTGGGCGGTGGCGGCGTCGATGGTCGGGTTCGTGCGTGCGCCCAGTGACAGGTTCGCCACCGACGCGTGGGCCACGGCATGGTTGGCGACCCAGTCGATGCCCGCGATCACGCTTGACGCGGTCCCGTATCCGGAGCTGGTGAGCACCTTGACGCCCACCAGCGTTACCTGTTTGGCGACGCTGTAACGCGTGCCCCCGATGATCCCGGCCACATGCGTCCCGTGTCCGTTGCCGTCCGCCTTCGTGTCGTCCGCAAAGTTTTCGGCGAAGGATCCCCGGGCACCGAAGTCCGGGTGGTCCGCCTGGATCCCGGTGTCGATGACGTAGGCCGTGACGCCCGCGCCGCCTGTCGACGGATAGTGGTAGATGAGATCGGCTGGTCGCGACCGCTGGTCGATGCGGTCGAGCCCCCAGAGCGGGTTGGCCTGGGCCTCGACGGCGTCTTCGCGGACAAGTGCGTCCTGCTCGACGGACTTCACCCGCGGGTCATGCCGGAGCTTGCGCAGTTGCTTGCGCGTCAGGTAGGCCGCAAAGCCCCTGATGCCTGCGTCGTAGAGGAAGAGCGGCTTGGCGTGCACCGAGGCGGCGACACGCCGGTCAAGTGTGGTCACGACGTGCTCGGAGTGCTTGGTCGGCTTTGACGGCAGCCGACCGTGGAGGACCACGATGTACCGGTGAGCGATGAGCTTGGGAGCCGTCGTGGGGGAGGCGGTCGCCGTCGCCGTCCACGTGAGGAGCAGCGCGGTCGTCGCGACGACCGCGACCCAGCCACCCTGCGGTCCGCGTCCTGGTCCGGCACCGATCCAGCCGAACATCCGGTCTCCTCGTATGAACGCGTCCCAAGCCGTGGCCCCGCCGCAACGTAACACTTCACCCATCCGATCCGCGTCGGCGGGAACCCAAAACACTCCGCGAAACCAGAACGGCACAGCCTTACGGCACGCCCGCACTATCTGACTATGCTCTTGCTTCATGCTTCGCGTTGCCTTGGTCGTGAGCCTGCTCGTGTTCGTCTCCCAGGTCGCCGTCGCGTCGGCCGACTACGTCGAGCTCGAACGCCCCTTCAGCTACGTCAAGGCCGTCGGCGTCAACGGCTCGGGCGTGGTGCTGGGCATGGGCTCGACCGACCTGGCGGATCCGAACAACACTCAGGTGCCGTTCACCTGGAACGGTGGGTACACCCAGCTGCCGCCGTCAGCGTTGGCTGCCGGTGAGGCGAGGGTGCACACCGTGGCCTACGACATCAATGACCAAGGCCGGGTCGCCGGTCTTAGCTTGCACGACAATTCGTCGTCAGCCTGCTCCTCGTGGCAGGGGCTGGTCACCCGCGCGGTCGTCTGGGCGGGTGCGGGCGTGCTCACCGAGATCGGAGGCCTGCCTCACACCGCTGACTCAGGGCCTTGTACTTGGACGCCCGAAACGCTGCCCATCGCGCTGAGCGGTGCCGGCGTCCTGCTCGGCCGCTCGGAAAACGTCCCGGTCACGGCCGCCGCCGGATCGTCGTCGGTGACGACCCTGCCAGCGTCCTGCCCGACGAGCGCGCAGAACGCTTTGGCGATCAACGATGCAGGAACCGTCGTGCTGCAATGCGCAAGCGGCGCACGCACCGTTTCGGCGCTCGGCGTCGTCACCGATCTGCCCGCGGGCTTCGCCCCCATACCGCGGGGCATCACCCCAACCGGCACCGTCCTGGGGATGATGAACTACCTTCCGGCCAAGCTCGTCGGCGCCTCCTCGGTGACCACGCTGCAGCCGCTCGCCGGCTTCGTCACGGCCACGCCCGAAGCGATCGCCGACGACGGCACCGTCGTGGGCGAGTCGGGCAGCGGGCCGACCGGCCGCGCCACTCTGTGGCGGCCTGACGGCACCGCCGTCGATCTCAACATGATGGCTCCGGGGGCGACCGGGCCGCTCGTCACGGCCACTGACATCTCGCCGGACGGGGGCTACATCGTCGGGCGCTTGAACCATCCGGCGTCCCAGTCGGACGACCCGATCTACCGAATCGGCGCAGGCCGCGACACGCTTGAGATCGACCTGTCCGCCGGCACGCCCGACGGCCGGCCGCTCAACAACGGCGATCTCACCGAGCAGCAGGCCTTCAACGTCCGCGTGACACTGAAGAACACCAGCAGCACGTCCACGATCCACGACCTGCAATATGCGGGCGGCGCGCCGTTGACCATCGACGGGCGCAGCATCGCGCACATCGGCATCCTCTCGGCACCGGCGGGCGCACCGCCGGCATCGCTGGGCCCCGGCGAAAGCGCGACGTTCGACTACCAGTTGACGGCTGCGAGCGACGGCGTTGCCGCGGCCATCGTCAAGGTCACCGGTACCGGCGATGACGGGACGCCGCAGGACGCGGCGGGCTCCCTGAAGCTCACCGTCACCCAGGCGGGGCGCCTCAACGCCGCGTTGGCGCAATGGTCGCGCGTCCAGGGCATGGACTCACTCATGCTCGCGATGTCGCGCAAGCTCTATCAGGGCTGGTCCGCGCGTGGCCGCGCCATGCAGTCGGCGCTGGGCAAGGTGCTCAGCCCGGCCGGCCGCAAGCGCTGGTTCGGGTCGGCAAAGAAGGCGGTCGTCGGCAACATCGACGTCGCCCGCGCGCTGCTGATGGGCCGCGCACCCAATGCCGCCGCCGCGCAGTTCCCCAAGCGCAGCATGGCCGGCGTCAGCGCCGATGAGCTCTACGACGAGTACAACAAGGCCTTCAAGAGCGAGGTGGGCAAGGGCACCTCCAAGTACGTCGCGAAGTGGTCAGAACTCGGCGGCAGCGCCAAGCGGCAGATGGGGCTCGCCTACGCCGAGAGCGGTCTGGCGCTCAACTACATCCTGAACACCGCCAGCCAGGACCAGCGCCAAGAGTCCGAGGCAATGGTCCTGGCCTTCTCCGACGGCGTGGTGAACGACACCTCGTCCTACGCGGCCTGGACCAAGAACGAGGCGAGCAACCTGCTCAACGACGGGCAGTCGCTGATCTACGCGCTGGCGAACATGGATCAAGGAGCGAGTGACGTCGTCGACGCGATTTCGGTGCCGTTCGATAGCGACGCGGCCGCCCGTCGGGCTATCACGAAGTACGCCGACAGCCAGCCGATCCGCTACCAGCGCGAGATGGCAAAGCTCGACGCCAAATTCTTCAACGCGGGGATGGAGATCATCGCCGACACCCTGCTCGGCGGCGCCGCTACCAAGCTCATCACCTCCGCCGGCAAGGCCGTCCAGCTCGGCAAGCGGGGCGCTGCGCTGCTCAATATGGCCAAGGCGACCGGCACCATCGACAAGTCGGGCAAGCTCGCCAAGGGCATCAATGCGGTGAACGACACCAAGAACGCGCTCGGAGTAGGCGTGGCCGGCGAAGAGGCCGCGGCACTGCAGGACGGCGAGGCCGCGCTGAAGAACATCGACGGCGCGACGCTCGTGCGGTCCTCCGACTACGGCAACGTCTACAAGCTGCCAAATGTCGGCGGCGTACCGGAGGCGACACTCGACTCCAAGGCGTCGATCCTCAAGTCCATCGAAGACGACTACGCCAAGACTTTCGGCCACCCCACCGAGTACGCCGAGATCCTCAAGCCGTCCACCGAGCTGCGCAAGACAGGAGCTGTCGCCAAGCTTGAGCTGACCGCGCAGAACACCGGCAAACCGGCGATGATCGACGCGGGCATGCCGCCCGATGCGCTCGCCGAAGCCGTCCTCTGGAAGCCCAAAGTCAAGCCGCAGGAGATCCCCGGTTTCAAGAACCTCTCCGAGTCGCGGCAGGCGGCGGCAATCAAGGAGTACGAGAAAGCGCTGAAGGCCAACGCCGAGTGGCGAAACCCGGCCCCCGACTCCAAGACCGCCAAGCTCAAGCAGCTCATCGGCAAGGAAGGCACTGTTCCGCTCGACAACAAGCCGTTTCCCAGCGGCCTGCAGCGCTTTGTCAACGCCGAGTTTGAGCTCGTAAAGGTTCCCGGCAAATACGCCGACGCCTACCTCATCCGCGTCAAGAAGTACGAGATCGTCGTCAAGGACACCCTCCGCAGCGGCAAGGTCGTCAACACAAAGACGGTGGTCAACTCGACCAAGGCGCTGGCCCAGGGCGTCGACGCCGACGCCGTAGGGCTGGCAAAGGTCGTCGGCCGCGAC
The DNA here is from genome assembly GCA_038319025.1 of Solirubrobacterales bacterium. Lineage (GTDB taxonomy): Bacteria > Actinomycetota > Thermoleophilia > Solirubrobacterales > Solirubrobacteraceae > JBBQCW01. The sequence continues at coordinate 13,392 of JBBQCW010000028.1, read as the reverse complement.
GCCGCCGGCAAGCCGATCCTCGCGCCCTTGGACGCCTCCGAACGGAGCTTTGCGATGAGCCGCTACACCAGCCGCAACATTGCGGCGCGCGCGGCGGGACTCCAAACCGACTTGGCCGAGCACGGCGCCACGCTCATCATGGACGACGCCGACGCGGCCCACGCCGGATTCCTGCTGCCGAAGTTCGGCGTGCCGTTCATGCCCGAGGAAGTCGGCATCCCGTTCCTACAGCGCATCGCAAAGTTCGTGGCGCCCCGCGGCGTGAGCGCCGACCAGATGTTCCAGAACATGCTCAAGGCGGTGCGCAGCGAAGGCGGCTTCGGCCAGCATGCGGTGGTGCTCACCAAGGACACACGGTACCTCGGTGAGGTCCCCGTGCAGGCCTGGTAGCCCCGCGCCGTCAGCCTGACGTCTGGACGGCGGTCGGGGCGTCGGAGCCGGGGAACTCCTGCGCAGTCTGGCGGCGCAGGATCTCGGTTCCAGATAGGGCAAGGGCAAGGAACACGATCATGCCGGCGGGCTTGCCCGTGGCGGGGATCGGCTGCCAGATGAAGATCACGAGCATGATCGCTGTGACGATCACGAAGACCCACACCGGCTCGTCACGCAGGAACGGTGCGATCGACCGGCGCGCGGACGTGCCCCACTTCGACGGGCCCGCGAACCAAGCTGCGGCGACGAGCGGAATGCCGACGATGACGAATGCCCCCGCGATCTCGCTGAGCATGCTCGTCGCTATCGACAACACCGCTTGAGCTGCGGGTAGGTTCGCATCGTTCTTGACCAGGGAGTCGGCCGCCTGAGTGCGGATCAGCTCCCGCCCGGCGAGCACGACCACGCCGGCGACGATGATCGCGAAGCCCACGGTCATCAGTGTGCGGCGGCGGCGCCCGCGGGCCAGCACGATCGCCAGTGCGTATAGCAGCGGCACGATGATCGTCAGCAGCAGGGCCAGCTTCCGCAGTGCGCTCGCCCCGTCCTGCACCAGCTTGAGGTCATTGGATTTGAGCACCGTCAGATGCCCGACCGCCGCCGGCAGCTTCGAAGCGATGTTCGGAAGCCCTAGCTTGTCGGTGATGCTGGTCAGGATCGCGCTCAGATCCAGGGTCACAGCACCGCCCGCGATGCTCACGTCGCCCTTGCGGCCGTCGGCGATCGCCACGAGCTGGGCGTCGGCTGCCCGGTTGGCCTTCTTCCAGATCTGTTGGACCTTCTGGTTGGCCAGTGCGCGCTCAGCGGCGGTCGTCGCCGCACCCTGCAGTCCGCCGGCCAGGGGACCGGCGATCGGCTGCAGCGCCGGTGGCAACTTCGCCCTCAACTCGGCCTCGACGTCCACGTTCGCGTAGAGCTGATCGACCAGGTAGTTGGCGGTCGCGGTGCGGATGACCGGATTCTCGAGCAGGCTCGTGCTCGTGTTCGCCCAGTTGTCGGGGTTGAACATCTGACGGTTCGCCCACACCGAGAAGATCGCGACGATTGCGAGCAGGGTGGTGACCCAGATCAGCACCTGCACGCCGATACGGCGTCCGCGGGAGATCGGCTTTGCGGTCGAAGTGCTCATGGGCGGCGACTCTATCCGCCGCACGGGCGGAGAGTGGATCCGTTGGCCGAGCTGGCCTGATCAAAGTACGGCCCGCATCGTCAGCCCCCGGGTGACAGGCGTCGGAACGACGATCACGGTGAGGGCCAACGCCAGGAGCGACATCTCCGAGGAGGATACGATCGCCGCCATGAGCGCATCGCGGCACGCTGCATCGCTGATCGGTGGCGACCTCGTCCATCGAAGCGACCTCGGCTCGGCGACCCGTGTCGATGCCGATGGCCTCCCGGTCCTGAAGGGGCTGTCGATCAAGCGGCTCCTTCTGGCGCCGGGTGCCATGCGCGAGCCGCACTGGCACGCCAATGCGGCCGAGCTCACGTACTGCTCGCGCGGCTCGTTACTGGTCTCGGTCCTGGACACGGGCAGCGAGATGGCGTCGTTCACGCTCGGCCTGGGGCAGATGTTCCACGTCGACTCCGGCTCTTTGCACCACATCGAGAACGTCGGTGACGGCGAAGCGGAGCTGATCGTTGCGTTCGGTCACGAGCGCCCTGCGGACTTCTCCCTCCACGCCGCCTTTGGAGCCATGAGCGACGCGGTGCTCGGCAATACCTACGACCTGCCGGCTGCAGCGTTTGCCGCGATCGCGCGTAGCACCGATGCGCCGTACCTCGTTCGCCGCGACGGCACGGCCGACGTTCCGTCGACGGCGGGACTGAACGATCCCCATCGCTTCGACGTAGAGGCCCAGTCCGCGCCGGTACAGACAGCGGCAGGCTCGGCTCGGCTCGCGAACGGCGCGTCCTGGCCCGCACTCACGGACATCGCGATGTACTCGCTGCGCATCACCCCGGAGGGCATGCGCGAACCGCACTGGCATCCGCAGACGGCCGAGATGGGGTACGTCCACGCGGGCGAGGCGCGGATGACGATCCTCGATCCCGACGGGACCCTGGACACCTACGAGTTGAAGGTCGGCGACGTCTATTTCGTCCCGTCCGCGTACCCGCATCACATCGAGGTCCTGTCCCCGGCCGAGGTGCACATCCTTGTGTTCTTCGACCGGAGCGCACCTGCGGACATCGGCTACCGCGCCTCGGCGACGGCGCTCTCTCGCGAGGTCCTCGCCGCCACGCTGTGGGTCACGCCCGGCGAACTGCCCGAACTCCCCTTCACGCCGCAGGATCCGTTACTGGTCGACCGCAGCAACCCTGTCGATCCCATGGCATGATCCAGCGTGCATCGTTGCATTCGGACGATCACTATTGATCGGTAGACTACAAAAACAAGTCTGTAAAGATCATTTCTGATTGGTTAACGCGAATGGTCTGATACGGTTAACGGCAGATCCACACCATGAAGATCACCGCCGAAAGCACCGAGTCCGCGATTCTCGATGAACTGGGCCATCGGCTTGCTCGGGTGCGCTTGGAGCGCAACCTCACGAGCGCCGAGTTGGCGGCCGCCGCTGGGGTAGGCGCCGCCACCCTCGTCCGACTCGAGGGCGGAAAGGGAGCCAACCTGACGAGCTTGATCCGCGTGCTCCGCGCGCTGGGGATGTTGGACGAGCTCGATGCGTTGATCCCGGAGCAGTCGATCTCCCCGCTGGAGTCAGCGCGCAACGAACTGCAGGGCGAGCGGCGACGCCGTCAGCGCGCGAGCGGACGCCGTGCCGGTGCTACCCCGGCCCACGCGCCGGTCGGTTGGCGCTGGGGCGATGAGCGATGAGCACCAGTGCTTTCGTGAACATGTGGGGCGTTCAGATCGGCGCTGTCACGTTGGAGGACGACAGCCCGATTGCCGCGTTCGAGTACACGCCCGAGTTTGCCGCCAGCGGGATAGAGGTCTCGCCTCTCACCATGCCGTTGCGCCAAGGCGCCTACCGATTCCCCACCCTGGACCTGGCTTCATTTCACGGCCTGCCGGGTCTGCTGGCTGACTCGCTGCCTGACACCTTTGGTAACGCGCTGATCGACGAATGGCTGGCCCGCCAAGGCCGCCGATCCGGGGACTTCAACGCCGCGGAACGGCTGTGCTACACAGGCATACGCGGCATGGGCGCGCTGGAATTTGCGCCCGCGCGGGGACCGGAGCCCGCGGCCGCCGGCGATCTGCAGGTCGACGCCCTCGTCAAATTGGCCTCGCTGATCCTTGCGCACCGCGAGGGCTTCGCCACCGCACTGACCGGGGACGTCCACGAGGCGGTGCTGCTGGACATCCTGCGGGTCGGCACATCCGCCGGCGGTGCCCGGGCCAAGGCCGTGATCGCTTTCAACCCAACGACCGGCGCGATTCGCTCAGGGCAGGTAGCCGCCGGTGAAGGGTTTGAGTACTGGCTACTGAAGTTCGACGGGGTGCAGGGCAACCGCGATCGTGAGCTCAACGACCCTGAGGGGTATGGGGCGATCGAGTACGCCTACGCGTTGATGGCGGGCGAGGCCGGGATCGACATGGCCGAATGCCGACTGCTCCAGGAAGGCGGGCGTCGACACTTCATGACCCGGCGGTTTGATCGGCTCCCGGACGGCGGCAAGCTGCACATGCAATCGCTCGCCGCGCTGGGTCCCTACGACTACAGGCTCGCGGGCAGCTACAGCTACGAGCAAGCGCTGCAGGTGATCCGCGAACTCGGCCTTGGCGCCGACGTCGCCGAGCAGCAGTTCCGGCGGATGGCGTTCAACGTCGTCGCCCGAAATCAGGACGATCACGTCAAGAACATCGCCTTCCTCATGGATCGCGAGGCACGCTGGTCGTTGGCGCCCGCGTTCGACGTCACCTACGCCTACAACCCGAACGGGAGCTGGACCGGGCAGCATCAGATGAGCCTCAACGGCAAGCGCGACGCCTTCACGGTCGAGGACTTCCGGGCGTGCGCCAAGCTTGCTTCTCTGAAGGGCCGCAGCACCGAACGCATCCTTGGCGAGGTTCATGACGCGGTCAGCCAATGGCCCCGTTTCGCCCAGGCTGCCGCTGTCGACGAGCACCAGACCGAGCAGATCGCCCGCGCGCATCGCCTGGATCTCGCGCCGTTGCAGCGGGGAGCCCGGTAACGAGGAGTACTGTCGGCGACGGTGGAGCCATGAGCGGATTCCGTGGTCGTGCAGCGTGGGCGCTGGCCCTGGTGAGCCTGCTGGGAGTTACGTCGGCCAATGCCTCTACGAGGTCGCGGCCTGACCTTGTGGTCACGAAGGGCAGTGTGCGCGCGTCCGGCGGGAGGCTTTCGGGGTCGTTCATCGTGCGAAACACAGGTTGGGCGGCTCGTGCCTCGTCGGCGAGCATCGTCGCTCAGGTCGCCGGGAGGCGACAGCCGCTGTCGCGGTTCGTGGTGCGCGCCCTGCGGCGGTCCGCCTCGCGAACGGTGACCGTCACGGGGGCTGTTCCCGTTGGTCTGCCCGTCGGCTCGTGGGCGCTCCTGGCGTGCGCGGATGCCCGCGCGCAGGTGCGCGAGCGTTCGGAGGCCAACAACTGTCGCGTTGTCGGGAAGCTCACGACCACGGCAACTCCAGGCCCACCGATCCCCGACCCACCGCTGGTCCCTGACCCGGCGCCCGTCCCCACACCTGCGCCCGTGCCGTCTATCCCGCCGGTGGCGGCGACCTCCGTTCCCACCGACCCCGTCCCCTTCACGAAGAACACGGGGTTCAAGCTCACCGACTATTGGATCTACGTTCCTACGGCCTACGACAGTTCCCACGCCACGCCGATGACCCTGTTCGTGTGGCTGCACGGGTGCGGCGGACAAAGCCAGTTCGACATCTACACGGTTGCCCCTGGCGGGGCGCAGAACTACATCGCGCTCGCGCCGGGAGGTCGCGAGGGTGCTTGCTGGAACGTCAATACCGACGCGGCGAAGCTGCTCGCAGCGATCGCCGATCTGAAGACCCACTTCAACATCAATCCCAAGCGAGTTGTGCTCGGGGGTTATTCCTCTGGTGGTGATCTCGCGTACCGCACCGCTTTCTACAACGCGAACACTTTCGCCGGTCTTCTGATCGAGAACTCGTCGCCGTTCCGGGACACGGGCTCAACCCAGGCCGCCTCGCTGGCCGCATCGAGCTGGAAGTTCCCCGTTGTCCAGCTCGCCCATTTGCAGGATGCGACCTACCCGATCGCCGGCGTGCGCACCGAGACAGACGCGCTGCAGGATGCCGGCTTCCCGATGACCCGCATCGAACAGGACGGCACCCACTACGACGCGGCGGGCGCGATGGCCAACGGGCACCCCGTGCCGGGGACGGCCGCTGATCTGGCCTCGTACCTGCTTCCCTACCTGGCCGGCGACTGGCTGTCGCCGCCCGCCGCCGCTACCCCTTGATCGACTGCACTCGCGTCTTGCCCCGGCGCGTCAGCTCCAGATCGAGCGTGCGGTGTTTCGTGGTCAGCTGGCCGTAGTCGAGCCGGGCCACCGTCCCCGCGGGGAGCTGCAGGCCGGCGTGGTGAAAGTTCAAGGTGCCGGAGGGCATCATCCGCGCAATGTCGATCGCGTACTCGTTGAAGCTCAGCTCGTATCGAGCGGCGGCCAGGACGCCTTTCGTGTCGATGTCGATCTGAAGCCGTGGCTGGTCGAGACGCAGCGTCAGCGTGGACCCCCCCTTGAGGCGGGTGGCCTTAAGAGCGAAGTCGTAGCTGTCGGGCTTTCCTTCGATGCCTACGCGCAGCAGCGGCGACTCGTTGTGATGGCGATGCGTGGTCAGGGAGATTCGTGACCCGTCCCCGGCGAACCTTGTCGTGATGTGCTCGCCCGGCTTGAGCCCGATTCCCTCCACCGCCACCCGATCGCCTGGGCCGATCAGCTCAAGCCGCTCGACGGCCGGTTGGGTGAGGGTGGCCCCGTCGACCCGGACGGAGATCGAGCGACCCGCGGGGATCAGGTAGACCGGCTCAGCGGACTCCTTCCAGCTCCTGTTGTTGAGCCGTCGCAGGATTTGTGCGCCCGGAATCTCGTCGACGAATTGATGGCGGATGTACCCAGTGTGGCGGCCCTGAGCGTCGCTGATGAGAAGGTGGGCGTGGTTCGCGGGGTCGCCTTCGAGCGCGATCTCGTTGAACTGGTGCGCCGTGACCCTCGCCACACCCTTTGCGGACGGGTCGCCGCAGAACGGGCAAGGCAGGATCCCACGGGGCGCCAGCGCGGGATAGACCGCCAGACCGCTCTGCGCGCCGTGGCCGCTATAGACCTGCCGTGGGTCGCCAGGGTTGGTCTGCGCCACGAACTTCCACGCATCGGCGTGCCGGTCGAAGGAGACCGCCCGGGTGATGCCGGGGAAGTTGCTGTCGTACACGAGCACGGCGTAGCGGCCGTTGCCGCGGTCCTCCACCGCGTACGGCGTCACCGCATGGCCACCTCCGGTGCGGAACAGACCGAGCACGTACAGCGTGCGGCGGCGCATCCCCGCGATCAGCGTGTCGAGGATCTGGTTCGACGAGCCGCTCCGCGCCGTGCTGCGTACGGACGGCAGCTCCTGCAGGGCGTTGGCCTGCGCGATGGTCCGCTGCAGTGCTGCGTTGCTGGCGATGGGCAGGTGTCGGGGAGAGGACGCGCCGAAGGAGTCGGCGTCGAGTTGGCGTCCGTAAAACCGCGCGGCGCTGACGGCGATGCCGAAGCAGTGCCCAGCGGCCATCGCATCGTTCTCCGCCTCCAGCCACGCCTTCGCCGGCGGGATCAGCTGGCACGTGGACCCCGAGCCGCTGGCACAAACCTTGGCCCCGAACAGCTGTTCCACCGCCGCGGGCGTGAGCTTGCTGACCGCGCCCAGATCACCGTAGTTCTCAAACCCGAACCCGTCCTTGGGGGGGCGGAACCCGGTGTCGGCGATCAACTTCCCGGTCGGCACGTAGCTCCCGACCTGCCCAGCGGAAGCGTCCTGGGGCTCACCGCCATGCAGGATCTGAACATCGGCGAGGTCCCGCTGCGGGGCGGACGAGCCGCCGCATGCGATCAAGCCAACCGCGCACGCGACCAGCAGCGCGGTTGTGATGGTGCGTGGTCTCACGGATCCATTGTGGTCGATGGCGTGCTCGACAGCGCCGGAGAAAACATATCGACACCCGTACGGTAAGTCTGTACGGTACTCGGGCGTCCGGGAATTAGCCCGGAACGTCCACTAGGAGGAACCCTTGCGCCAGCGCGCGATCGTCCTGACTCTGTTCGCCGTCCTCTCCGTCGGCCTCGCCGCCTGCGGGAGTTCCGGTTCGTCATCGAGCAGCTCCAGCACCTCCACGGTGCCCACCACGCGCCTGGGTGCATCGTCGGCTCCGCCGAAGCTCGGCTACTACGCCGGAATCGACTGCGGCAGCTCCAGCAGCGGTTGCGACCCCTACTTCACTACATCCGCCGAGGGCTACAAGAGCTTCTGCAAGGGCGGGAAGCCGAACTCGGGACACTCCAGCGACTTTCAGTACAAGGCCAAGTACTACAACTACGTGTGCTTCACGCTGCAGAGTTCGAACCAGCTCGTCAACTTCTATTACGCCGACGCCAAGATCGTGAACAGCGTCCACGTCAGCTCGGACCGGTTCCCAGAGACGTGCGACAACGGATACTGCATCTCGGGTGAGTGGTTCAGCACCCGCGACGTCAACGGCAGGATCCGCAACCCGAACCACGTCTACGCGTACTACAAGGCCGTCTGGATCGGCTCCTAGCGAGCCCAAAGCAGCCGGGTGTCAAGCGGGCGTGGTGAGCGCGCCCGCTTGACCGACCGGCCCTTGATCAGCCGATGGCGTTGGCGTCGAAGGGCTCCGTGCCCTTCGCCAGCTTCAGCCCGCTGATGCCCGCATGGGCCTGGGCGTAGGCCAGCTCGCGGCCCAGGTCGCCGACGCCGTTCGAACCGGCGAGCGGGGCGATGGCGACAGTGCTGAGGATGCCGATGGCGGCGCCGTCAGCGTTCAGGAACGCGCTGCCCGAGTCACCGGGGATGCCCTGGGTGACCGTGTACACGACGCGGCTCCATCCGTTGCCGTCGGTCTGGACGACGACGCCTCGTTTGGGGCTCAGTTGCGTGATGCCGTTGCGCAGCGACGAGTTGCCGTAGCTGTACACCTGATCACCTTGGGCGCTGGGACCGCCGATACCGGTCGGTCCACCGAACAAGGGGATTGACGGATTGACCTTGGCCGCGTCCGCCTTGTCGAGCTTGACGAGCGCCAGGTCGTTGTAGGCGCACGCGTCCGGATCCTTCTCGCCGCGGGCGTGCATCGTGATCCACGAGTTGTAGACCAGCTTGCCGGGCTTGCTCGCTCCCGCGACGGCGACCGGGGTGCCGAGCGGCAGTGACGCCGAGCTGCAGCCGTCGGTTTCCGTCGCAGCGCCGGTTCCCGAACAGTGCGCGGCCTGCCCGATGTACACGCTGCCGGTACGTGACGTGTAGATGAAGTTGGCGGTGCACTGGCCGCCCGAGGTGACGGTCTGTACGCCCGGATGAACTGGAGCGGTTGCGGCTGGCCCCCAGGTCGGCGCCGCTGTGGCGACGGTCGGGGCGAGCACGCATACGGCGGTGAGCGTCACGAGCACGGCGCGACGGATGGATCGAGACTGCATGAGAGGACTCCTCTTGCCCGAGGCACCAGCGTGGGCGCCCACAGACGTCGATCGACAGCAGGCCGTTTTGACCTGCTGGGGCGTCGGCGTACCCAGACCCTGGGGCATCAACCGTTTCTGATCTCGGTTGGCGCGCGGGGCGCAATCGTTCAATACATTCGTCGGCGTGCGCACACCCCTCGCCCTGCTTCTTCTCATCGCCGCCCTCGCCGTCCCGGCGACGAGCGGTGCTGCGTCAATCACCGCGGCGCCGATCCGCACTGTCCACGCCGGGCAGGGAACGATCGGATATCGGTCGGTGGGCCGCGGCCGGCCGCTGGTGATGATCATGGGCTTGTCCGGCACGATGGACAGCTGGCCGGCGGGCTTCCTTGACGCCTTGGCCGCCCACCGTCGGGTCATCACGATCGACAACCCGGGGATCCGCAGCAGCACGCTGGGCACCGCTCCGTTGACCATCGGCCGGATGGGTAACGACGTCGCCTCGTTCATGCGCGCGCTGCATCTGCGCCACGCCGACGTGCTCGGCTGGTCGCTGGGCGGCATGATCGCCCAGGCGCTGGCCGCGGGTCATCCGTCGCAGGTGCGCCGGCTCGTGCTGGCTGCCACCGCGCCCGGCGACGGCAAGGGCACGCTGCCCAGCGGCGCCGCGTTGAGCGCGCTGACCAACGCCGGCGGCGGCGGCCTGCTCGGCTTGGCGAGCTTCTTGTTCCCGGCCGACAAGGGCACGTTCCTGACGGCGTACATCAACGGGTTCAGCGCGTTCCCGAACGCTGTACCCGCGGCCCCTGCGGCGGTGATTCAAGCCCAGCTCGTGGCCAGCAGCAAGTGGCTGGGTGGCACCGATCCGGCGGGTCTGAGGTCGGCGCGCATCCGAATGCCGGTCCTGATCGGCGAGGGTACGCAGGACCAACTGCTCCCGGTGGCCAACGATCGGTACCTCGCCAAGAAGCTGCCCAACGCGAAGCTGCACGAATATGCGGACGCTGCGCACGGCTTCTTCATGCAGCACCCGGCCGACGTCGTGGCCCGGGTGCAGCGCTTCTTGGGCAAATAAACCCCTGGGCTGCTCAGCCCTTCGCGCGCTTCTCCAGTTCACGGCCGAACGCTGACTCGATCTCCTGCGTCATGCGCTGCTGGAACACGGCCATGAACGTGTCGCTGACCAATGGACGCAGCTGTTCGAGTGTCTGCTGCACCTCCGGCCAGTCGTCCTGGGGGCGACCGGCGTCATCGAAGGGCTTCCACACCTGCTCCACAAAGAGCTTCACGAAGGTGCGGCTTACGCTGTCGGCGTTTTTCGTGACCCGCTCGACGATGTCCAAGGCCTTGTCCAACGGGACGCCGAGGGCGAGCACCGCCTCGCCGGCCCGCAGCACCGTTGGGCTCGGCACCTCGTAGCGATCCTCACCCAGCGGCACGACGAGACCCAGGCGCTCGGCGCGGGCCAGCACCTTGTGGTCGCCCTTCTGCCCGAACCGATCATTGAGCTCGGCGAGTTCGACGACCTCCGGCTGCTCGCTGTCGTACGGCGCGAGCAGCGTCCGCGCAAACCCCAGCAGATCCTCGGCAGAGCCGTCGGAGGATTCCAGTAGGTGCTTGATCGCGGCCAGGTTGTACCCGTTGGCCTGCAGGTCCTGGATCAGCCCGAGCCGCGCGACGTGCGCAGCGCCGTAGTACCCGGTTCGCGCGCGCACCTCAGGGGGCGGCAGCAGGCCGCGCGACTGGTGGGCGCGGATGTTGCGCACGGTCATCCCGGTCTCCCGGGCGAGCTCGTCGATGGTCATGTCCGTCTTGGGCTTGGCCGGCACGCCGCGGATCTTACGGTGTTCCATGAGACATTGATCGGTGTATCATCAAGCTATGGCGAAAAACAAAGCGTCGGTGCCCGACGCACTGGGCGAGGAACGCAGTATCCGACTCCACGGGCACCTGGTCCGCTACCGCGTTCGTGGCAACGGGCCTGCGCTGGTGCTGATCCACGGCATCACCTCCAACTCGCAAAGTTGGGGGGATGTGATGCCTGGGTTGGCCGAGCACTACACCGTAATCGCGCCAGACCTGTTGGGCCACGGTGAGTCGGCCAAGCCCCAGGGCGATTACTCGCTCGGGGCACACGCCAGCGGCGTTCGCGACCTGCTGGTCGCGCTCGGCATCGAGCGTGCGACGGTGGTGGGGCACTCGCTGGGAGGCGGGATCGCCCTCCAGATGGCCTACCAATTCCCTGAGCGCGTCGACCGACTGGTGCTGGTCTCCAGCGGCGGTCTGGGCCGCGACGTGCATCTCATGCTGCGCGCCGCCACGCTCCCCGGCTCAGAGTTGGTGCTGCCGCTGCTCTTCAGCTCTGCGCTGATCGGTGCGGGCACCGCGATCGGCGGGCTCATCGCCCGGCTGGGTCTGCGTCCCAGCTCCGACATGCTCGGCGCGGCGGAGGGGTTTGCCTCCCTCGCCGATGCCGGCGCGCAACGTGCGTTCCTGCACACCGCGCGCTCAGTGATCGATCCAGGAGGCCAGCGTGTGGACGCCAGCGACCGCCTCTACCTGGCCGCGGCGATGCCGACGCTGATCATCTGGGGCGACCGCGATCCGATCATTCCGGTCGCGCACGCTCACGCGGCGCACGCGCTGATCCCCCACAGCCGGTTGGAAGTGTTCCCGGAGGCAGGGCATTTCCCCTTCCGCGACGAGCCCGTCCGTTTCGTATCGGCTATCCACGATTTCATCGCGGCGACATCTCCGGCCGAGACGGACGACGCCTACGTGCGCGAGCTGATGGTCGAGCACGCGCTTCAGGCGGCCTGATGCGGGCGCCGCATCTGATCGAGCACCTGCGCGATCAACCCCGGCTGCGCGGCGTGTCACACGCCTACGCGTTCTGGGCGGCGTCGGTCGCCGCGGTGGTGCTCGTCGTGATCGCGCACGGCGGCGTGGCTCGAGGCGCCGCGGTGGTCTACGGCGTGGGTCTTTGCGCTCTCTTTGCCGGCAGCGGGATGTACCACCGGTGGCGCGGCAGCCCGCGCTGGCGCCCGTTGTTGCGACGCCTGGATCACAGCACGATCTTCGTGTTCATCGCCGCGAGCTACACGCCGATCGCGCTGCTCGTTCTGCACGGGACGACGCAGGTGATCGTGCTCGTCGGCGTGTGGGTCGGCGCATTGCTCGGCGTAGTCCTGTCGGTCGCCTGGATCGACGCCCCCCGGTGGCTGACGGCCGCCACTTACCTCGCGCTGGGCTGGGTGGCCCTGCTCGCGCTTCCCCAGCTATTCACCGCGTTGCCTCTCTGGCCGCTTTTGCTGCTCGGCGCCGGCGGGCTGCTCTACTCGGTGGGGGCCATCGTCTACGCGACGCAGCGCCCTGATCCGTGGCCGCGGACTTTCGGATACCACGAGGTCTTTCACGCGCTGGTCATCACCGCCGCCGCCGCGCACGTCGTGGCGATGGCAGGCTGGGTGCTGCCGGTAGCGGGCTGATAGACATGTGGGCCTATGGCTCACCACACGGATATCCCCACCCGCGCCGACATCGAGCGTCTGCTCACGGCCCGTCGGCCTGCCAGCGTGTCGATCTACCTCCCCACGAACCCGATTCCCCACGAGGCTCAGGCCGACCGGATCGAGCTCAAGAACCTCACGGCCACGGCGGTCGAGCAACTGCACGAGGCTGAGGCCGACAAGCACGATGTGGCGAGCATCGAGGAGTCGCTCCACGACCTCATCGACGACGACGCCTTCTGGACGCGCCAGTCCCATGGACTCGCCGTGTTCGTCACCGCCAACGGGCTGCGCTCGTTCCGCATTCCCAACACCGTCACCACGATCGTCGAAGTTTCCGATCGCTTCCACGTCAAGCCGCTGCTGCGCACGGTGACGTTCCCGCAGGCGGCCTACGTTCTCGCCATCGCACAGGGGTCGGTCCGGCTGCTGGAGATCGCGCCTGACGCCGCGGCCACCGAGGTCCACGTCAACGGTCTGCCCACCGATATCGCCAGTTCCGTGGGCAAGGCGTCGATCAACGATCGCTCCGCCAGCGGTCGTCTGCAGGGGTCCGAAGGGCAGAAGGTTCGGATGCGCCAGTACGCGCGACAGATCGATCACGCCTTGCGTTCTGTCCTGTCGGGTCTGGACCTGCCGCTGATCCTTGCGGTCGCCCCTCCGCTGGAAGGCATCTACCGGGAGGTTGTCCCGTAGCTCGTAGAACTTGAGGTGGCGGTTCTCCCGCCTCGTCCGCTGTCGTTGGCAGCGTGGCGAGTGCGAAGTCATCCATTCGAGACGAGGAGAACCACCATGAAGAACGTAGAGGAAGCGGCCGACGC
>JBBQCW010000027.1:0-22419 GCA_038319025.1 Solirubrobacterales bacterium | reverse complement strand
AGCTCGTGTCCGGCGTGAGGTCCGCGTTCAGGCGGGCGATGGCGAAGGCGCCGCTGCCGACAGCGCTGGTCGATCCGACCAGGACGAGCTTCCCGTCGGCCTGGGCGACCATCGCGGTGACCGTCTCGTTGCCGGCGAAGTCGACGGTCTTGGTGTCGGCGAGCACGCCGCCGGCGCTCAGGCGCTTGATCACGAAGTCCTGGCCGGTCCCGCCGAAACCGGCGACGACGACGCTCTCGTCCGGGAGGACGACCACCCCGCCGCCGATGTCGTTGACCCCCGCGTCGGTCCCGAACGTCGCCTTGCCCCCCGATCCGAACGTGTCGTCGGGGCTGCCGGCGGCGGTCACGCGCCCTACGGCGAAGTCACCGCCACCGACCGCGTCCGTCGCCCCGACCACGACGATGCGGCCGTCCGGCGCGACCGCCACGTGGGTCGCCCGGTCCCCGCCTCCGAAGTTCAGCGTCTGCTTGCCGTCAGCGCTGAACGACAGGTCGAGGTCGCCCGGCGCGGCCCGGGCCGGCGGGGCGAAGAACGCGAGCGCAAGGAGCGCCGCCGCAGCGGTTCCCGCCGCTCCCCGCGAGCCCCTGGGCGCGCGTGTACCTCGCACGGCGCGACCCTCTCAGAAGCCGCGATACATAACAAGGTAAACCGGTCCCACGACCTGCTCCGCGTCCGCCGCGGGCGGGGTCGCGGCCCGGGAACCGTCGCCGCGCTTCATCTGAGAGGGTGTCGCGAATGCGAAAGCTGCAGAGCCAAGGCGTCCACCACGTCACGCTCGTCGGCGCGAGTCGCCAGACGTCGATCGACTTCTGGGAAGGCGTCCTGGGAATGCCGTTCGTCTTCGAGCAGCCCAACCTCGACAACCCGGCCGAGAGCCACCTGTACTTCGACCCGGGTGACGGCCGGCTGATCACGATCTTCACCAACGAGGAGCGCGTCGGCACCCCCGACCGCACGCCGATGGACCCCGGCTGCGTTCACCACATCGCGTTCGCGATCTCCCAGGCGATGTTCGCTCAGACCGTCGAACGCCTCGACGAGCGCGGCATCACCCACAGCGGCCCCAAGGACCGCGGGTTCATGGACTCGATCTACTTCACCGACCCGTTCGGCCTACTGATCGAACTGGCGTCCTACCGGGTCGAACCACCACACGGGAGCACCCACACCGACGTGCTGTTCGAAGCCCACCTGATACGGGTGGACCGCGGCGACGACCACATCGAGCGCATCCACGTGGCTGATGCGATCGAAGCGCCGACGATGCGGTCCACGCGCACGCTGTCCGAAGACCGCTCGCCGAAAGACCCGTACGCGGGGTAGCCGCAGGCCATTCCGGGCTCTGCCTAAACCGCAGCGATCAACTGTGTGACCTGCGGCGACGTGAACCGGCCGTCCACATACAGGTCGGTGGGCAGCAGAAGGTCGAGCTGGGGCGGGGACGCGAACCCGCCGAAGTGGCAGTCGCCGTCGCTGCGGTGCCCGTGGGCGACGCCCTGCGGAGCAAGCACGCAGTCGCCGGCCCGCGCCGGCACCCATTGATCGCCGATGAAGAACCAGCCGCTGCCGCCCCACAACACGAGGCACTCGTCGGACACGGGGTGCTTGTGGATGACGTCCTGAATGCCCGCCGGAGCGGCCGCGTAGTTGAAGCCGGCGGTGCGACAACCGGCGCCCGGCCACAGCACGATCCGCATCGGCAGCCCGATACCGGAGAACGGGACGCCCATGTACGCGTTGAACAGCGCACCGTTGCGGCGCACGTCGTCGCGGGCGAGGTTCCAGGCACGCACCGTCGGCTCGGTGTCGCGGAAGGCCAGCTCGTTCGTGTCGCCCAGATCCACCGTCGCGGCGTTCGTGCACGCCTTGTGGATCGAGTCGAAGTTCATGACGCCCAGCTCCACGTTGTAGAAGCCGTGGTCGGCGTAGAGGTCAAACTGCGGCGGGGTGATCTGCGTGACGAGGACGAACGGAACCTCGCTCGCGACCGGATTGCGCACCGCGCGCTCGACCCCCTCCGGCACGTAGGCGATGTCGCCCGCCTCGAGCGTCACCCACTGATCACGCAACCACACCTCGCCGCTGCCCTTGAAGCAGAGCAGCGCCTCCTCGGCCAGCTCGTACACGTAGCGATCGCTCTCGTCGCCCGGCTCCAGGGTGAGCACGTGGACCGCCTCGGTCTGGTACCCGGTGCCCGGCCAGGCGATCAGCCGGGTGGCGAGCCCGTGCGCGGTGATCTGCGCTCCCTCGCCCAAGTTGCCGATCGCCCCGCCGGCGGCGATCTGATCGGCGGTGCGGTACCGGGCGCGCAGCGCGGAGTCAGATGTGTCGGAGGTCATGCGGCCAGCCTAGTCGGGCGCCGCTCACCGCTCTGGGGCCACCCGCGTTCCTACCCTGCCAGCGCCCCCACCAGTCGCTCCACCACGACGCCCACCTCGGCTCGCGCCGTCACCTGATCCTCGGCGCGCGCAACGTACAGCGCGGCCTCGTCCAGTGCCCCGATCAGCACGACGGCCAGGGGGGCGACAGGCCCTTCCGGGATCCGGCCGATCGACATCCCGTGCGTGAGTAGACCCTCTACGAGACCCAGTCCGTAGCGCATCGCGATCTCGCGCCAGCGGTCCCAGCCCAGGACTGCGGGGGCGTCGAGCAGCACGATCTGCTGGACCTCGGGGTCAGCGCACGCGTCCAGCCAGGCGCTCGCGCCGAGCTTCATCGCTTCGATCGGATCGGTCACGCCGGAAGCGACGATCGCCACGCCGATTCCCTCGCTGATGTCGCGCTCGACCGTCTCGAACACCGCCGCGAACAGTTCGGTCTTGTCGGCGAACTGGTGGTAGAGCGCGCCGCGGGTAACTCCGGCCGCGGCGGCCAGAGCCTCAGTCCCCACGCCCGCGAACCCGCTGGAGGCGAACAGGGGGCGAGCGGCAGCTACCAGCGCCTCACGCGTGGCGGCAGAACGATCAGCTTGGGTTCGGCGTTTGACTTCCATACAGAGAGTTTGTAACTTGCGGACAGGTTGTACGCAAATTCCAATCTAGACCAAGGGGCAGACATGCCGAGCACGACCGTTGAACTTCCGCAGGGCACCGTCACCTACCGAGTCGCCGGGCCGGCCGAGTCGACCAGCCCGCCCGTCGTGTTCGTGCACGGTTTCCTGGTCAACGCCACGCTCTGGTCCGCCACCGCCGACGCACTCGCCACGGCCGGCGTGCGCTCCTACGCCGCCGACTGGCCGCTCGGCTCCCACACCATCGCGCTCGGCCCGAACGCCGACCAGTCCCCGCGCGGCGTCGCCCGACACATCATCACGTTTCTCAAGGCGCTGGATCTCCACGACGTGACGCTCGTGGGCAACGACTCCGGCGGCGCGATCTCCCAGTACGTGCTCGACACCGACGCCTCGCGTATCGGCCGCATCGTGCTGACCAACTGCGACGCGTTCGACGTCTTCCCGCCTGCGCCGTTCGACCTGATCTTCAAGCCGTTCCGCTACCCGGCGGTTGTCCGCGCCGGCCTGATGCCGATGCGCTCCAAGGCGGTGCGCCACTCCGCGCTGGGGTTCGGGCTGCTGGCCGCCAAACCCTTCGACGCCGCGCAGACCCGGGCGTGGGTCGAGCCGGCGCTCACGGACGCCGGCATCCGGGAGGACGCGGCTCGCTTCGTGCGCGCCATCGACCCCCAGGACCTGCTCGGCGTGTCCAACCGGCTGGGCGCATTCACCGGGCCGGCTCTGCTCGTCTGGGGCAACGGCGACCGCTTCTTCAAGGTCGACTTCGGCCGTCGGCTGCGCGACACGTTCGCCGACGCCCGCCTCGTTGAGATCCCCGGCGGCAAGACTTTTGTCCCGCTGGACGAGCCGGCCCTGCTGGCGAAGGAGATCGCAGCCTTCAGCAAGCGGCCTGCGGCTTTCGATCCGGACGTGGGTGCCTCGGCACGCTAGCGTCCACCTATGTCAAAACAGGTCTCCTACACCGATCCCTACCCGGCCACGCCAGCCCAGATACTGGCCATGGTCCAGGACCGCGAATACCACGCCGAGAAGTACGTCTTCCTCGAGGATCTCTCCACAGAGATCCTGGAGCACAAGGCCACGGACGACGGGCTCTCCCTGGAGGTCGATCGCCGGGCCAAGGCGGACCTGCCTGACGTGGCGCGCAAGGTGCTGGGCGACAACCACATCGTCCAGCACGAGTCCTGGCGCACCGAGGCGGACGGGCTTTCGGTGGATGTGCGCGTCGACTCGCCCGGCAAGCCGCTGCAGATCAAGGGCCTCATGCGGGTCACGCCGAGCGGCACCGGCTCCGACTGGTTCCTGGATTTCGACATCAAGGCCAAGGTGCCGCTCGTCGGTGGGGCGATCGAGGGCGCCGTCGTAAAGGAGTTCCGCGCCAGCCTGGCGCGGGAACTCGAGTTCAACATGGCCTGGTTGAAGAAGGCCTGAGGGCAACGGGAGGACGCGGCGGGGCGGCAACTTCGCCGCCGCCCTGCGCGCCCTCTGCTATTTCGCCGCCGGCTTCTTGGCGGCGGGCTTGCGGGCCGCGGGCTTGCGGGCCGCGGGCTTCTTCGCGACGGGCTTCTTCGCGGCAGCGGCCGGCTTCTTCGCCGCCACGGCCTTGGCCGCCGGCTTGCGCGCCGCCGGCTTCTTCGCGGCGGGCTTTTTGGCTGCGGGCTTCTTCGCGGCAGCGGCGGCAGGCTTCTTGGCCGCAGCGGCAACCTTCTTCACGGCGGCGGCGGGCTTCTTCGCCGCGGCGGCCGGCTTCTTGGCGGCAGGCTTCTTCGCCCCGCTGACGGCCTTGCGGATGTCGGCGCGCACGGCCTTATCGAGCTTCGCGGCATCGCGACGCACGTCACGCATCAGACGCTCCACGTTGCCGACGAGATCGCGCGGGAGCGTCGAGCCGGCCAGGTCCTCACGGACGGATTTCGCTGCCGATTGCGCACGGCCGATCGCATCGTTGAGGGCGTCGAGCGCCTTCGTCAGATCGGCGTTGCGCGGGGCGGCGGGCTTGGCAGGGGTCTTGCGGGCAGCGGGCACGAAATGCTCCTCCGGACGAAGATCAGGGAATCCGAACCTACGCCCTCTCGCCGACACGTGCACGTGGGGAGAGTGAAATTTCTACCGTAAGTCACCTTCCGCGCTATCGCCTCGACCGGCCAAGACGTGAGGCGGATTTGTTCTGGTGGCAAGCACTCTTCCGCCTCACCCATCCAACTGGCCAAGACGTGAGGCCGATTTGTTCAACGCGCCCGACCGCGCGAACTACAAGTCCACCTGCGATCCCACGCTCACCGTCCGCTGGTGCGGGAGTCGGAAGTACTCGACCGGGCTTGCCGCATTGCGGGCCAGCCCCACGAACAGTCGCTTGCGCCACCGAGCCATGTCGGGAGCATCGCCCGGGGCGATGGTGATCTCCGACAGGTAGTAGAGGATCGTGTCCACGTCGATCCCAACCTCCACGCCCGTGTCGGCGGCCAGCGCCAGCGTCGCGGGCACGTCGGGTACGTCCTGAAAGCCGAACCGCGCAGTGAGGTGGGTGATCCCATCGTCGCTGTAGCCCAGTGCGTCGACGGTCAAGCGCTCACTGTCGGCCGCGTACGGGGCCTTGGTCGTCTCTATAGAGAGGATGACCACGTTCTCGAACATCACGTTCGTGTGATCGACCGCGGCCCTCAACGCCAGCGGCGTGGTCGCGGGTCGAGCCGTCAGGTAGACGGCCGTGCCCGGGATCCGCAACACCGGCGGATCAAGCACGCGCACCGCCTCGACGAAGTCTTGCAGCGGTTCCTCGTCCGCCATGCGCAGCCTGGTCACCACGCCGCGCCCGCGCTGCCACGTGCTCAGCACGACGAACACGATCGCGCCGATGCCCAGCGGGAACCAGCCGCCGTGGAACACCTTGCTCAGGTTGGCCGCCAGGAACGCCAGGTCGATCGACAGGAAGATGGCCCCGCCCGTGATCGCCAGCCACAGCGGCCGGTGCCACAGTGCGCGCACGACCACGACGAACAGCAGCGTGTCGATCGCCATCGTGCCGGTCACCGCCACTCCGTAGGCCGACGCCAGTTTGGCCGATGAGCCGAAGCCGATCACCAGCGCTACGACGGCCGCGAACAGCCCCCAATTGATCGCCGGTGCGTAGACCTGCCCGATCTCCTCATCGGAGGTGTGGCGGATCGTCATGCGCGGCAGAAAACCGAGCTGGATCGCCTGGCGCGTCACGCTGAACGCACCCGAAATCACCGCTTGTGAGGCGATCACCGTCGCCATGGTGGCGAGCAGCACCATCGGGATGCGCGACCACTCGGGGAACAACAGGTAGAACGGATTGTCGATCGCCGACGGGGTGTCCAGGATGAGTGAGCCCTGCCCCAGATAGTTGAACGTCAGCGCGGGGAAGACGAGCAGGAACCAGCCGCGGTGGATCGGCGCGCGACCGAAGTGGCCCATGTCGGCGTACAACGCCTCCGCTCCCGTCACGGTGAGCACGATGGAGCCCAGCGAGATGAAGGCGATCGTGAAATGGCGGGTGAAGAACTCAACGCCGTACGACGGCGACAGCGCCTTCAGGATCGCCGGGTCGACCGCGATCTGGCCGATCCCGGCGACGCCCAACACCACGAACCACACCAACATCACCGGGCCGAACAGCCTCCCGATCGCGTCGGTCCCGAACCGCTGCCCGGCGAAGAGCACGGCCAGCACCGCGATCGTGATCGGCACCACCCATGAGGCCAGCGAAGGCGCCACGATCTCCACGCCCTCCACCGCCGACAGCACCGAGATGGCCGGCGTGATCATCCCGTCGCCGTAGAACAGCGCCACCCCAAACAGGCCGAACGCGATCAGCACGGCTTTCGTGTGGCGGCTCTTCAGCGTCGCGGTCTGCACCAGCGCGATCAGGGCCATGATCCCACCCTCGCCGTCGTTGTCCGCACGCATGATGAACGTGACGAACTTGACCGACACGATCATGGTGATCGACCAGAACACCAGCGACAGCACCCCGTAGACGTCGGCCTCGGTCGGTTGGATGGCGTGGTTGTCGGCGGTGAAGACGGTCTGCAGCGCGTACAACGGACTCGTGCCGATATCGCCGAACACGACGCCGAGCGCACCGACGGTGAGCACCGCCATCCCGGCCTGGCGCCGACGGGTACGAGGAACGTCCGCCGCGGGTCCGGGCGTGGGCGCCGGTGTGGGATCGACATCGCTCACGGCTCGCGGGAGCCTATGGCGTTGCCGCCCCACGCCTCTGCGTCAGAATGCGCGCATGCACCGTCGCCCGTGTACTCAGCTGATCGTGGCGCTGATCGCCGCCGTCCTCCTCGCGGGCTGCGGGTCGACCAGCAGCACGATCCCCTCCACCACGGGAACGCCGGCGCGAATCCCCACGCCCCCGACCGGCAAGCTCAGCAGGCTCATCTTCGAGCGCTCCGGCGGGGTCGCCGCGCCACGAACACCGCAGCGCATCTTCGTCAGCAGCAGCAAGCGCCTGAGTCGCCTGTCGGCGCTGATCGTCGGTGCGCCGCCGACCACGCTGATCGGTTCGCCCACCGACTGTGCGGACTGCCGCGGGTACAAGCTCATCCTCACCAACGGCGGCACCACCCGCGTGTACACGTTCACCGAGGACGCCGTTCCAGCGCCTTTCAAGCGACTCGTCGCCGCGTTATCGGCGCGGTTGTAAGGCAGGCCGCACCGCCACCAGCCCGTAGCCTGCAGGCATGTCGAGCCTCATCGGTCCCTCCGAGACGCATCTGAGCCACCGCTCCAATTGGCTACGGGCAGCGGTGCTGGGCGCCAATGACGGCATCGTTTCAACGGCCAGCATTGTGCTCGGCGTAGCGGCGGCGGGCGGGTCCCACAGCGCAATCGTTACCGCGGGCATCGCGGGAATGGCGGCCGGCGCGTTGTCGATGGCCGCCGGCGAATACGTGTCGGTCAGCTCCCAGCGCGATGCCGAGCGTGCCGATCTTGAGCTCGAGGAACGCGAACTGGCGACCGACCCCGCGGGCGAACTTGCTGAGTTGGCCGCGATCTACCGCAACCGCGGGGTCCCGGCCGAGCTCGCCCAGGAGGTAGCTGTGGCCCTCACGGAGAAGGATGCGCTCGGCGCGCACGCCCGCGACGAGTTGGGGTTGGACGATGAGCGCCGGGCCCGGCCGTTCCAGGCCGCCTGGGCTTCCGCGCTGTCGTTTTCGACCGGCGCGATTCTGCCGCTGCTCGCCGTCGCCGCGGTGTCCTCGGGGGCGCGAGTGGCGGCCTGCGTCGGGGTCACGATGCTGGCGCTGGCGCTGCTGGGCTACGTCGGCGCCTACCTCGGCGGTGCGGAAAAGCTGCGAGCGACCTTGCGGGTGGTGGTGTGGGGCGCGGCCGCCATGGCCGTCACCTACGGCATCGGCGCGCTGGTCGGCACCGCTGTCTGACTACTCGCAGACGGGGATGTACGGGACCCCGAGCGACGTGACCTTCTGGCCGCTGCCAAACCCGGTGATCACCGTTTTGCCCGCCTTTTTGACCGTGACGAACGTGCCCTGGAACGTGCTGTCGAAGGCCGCCGTGGCGGTGTACCCCGCGTTGCGGTAACGGGTGACCATGCCGGCGAAGGTCGTCTTGCGGACGGTGACGCCGACGGCGGTGCGGGCGTTACGGGTGACGACGATGTTGCGCACATGCCCGCTGCGGGACTCGACGTTGCCGACGAGCCCGGAAGGCGCGCTCGGCCCGTGGAGGCGGTAGCCGATCGGATAAGGCGTGCCGCCGAGCTTGCAGCCGGTGCTGCGGTCGCTCAACCAGCCGGTACCGAGGGCGGCGGTGCGCAGCATGCCGATCTTCACCGGCCCGATGCCGTTCAGTCGCAGCAGCGTGGAGGCCGACGCCGACGCCGTGCTCATGGTGAGGCCGGCGGCCGCGATGCACAGGACGGCCGTCATGCGGCGGGCCCTGCGGTTGGGCATCGGCCGGGCGACAGTGGCGGGGGTGAAGTTCATGAGGGTTCTTTCGTGGCGGTCACTCATCGTTCCTGCCCCTGCAGTCTGCTCCTCCCGCGGGTTTCCGTGCGCCGGCTGATACGCACGTAGGCTCTGGCCCGTATCCATTGCTGTGAAGAACGCCCTCGACACTTTCCTGGACCTGACCGTCCTCCCCGGCTACACCAACGCCGGGTACCGCATCCGCAAACGCATGTGGAGCGACGCTGAACTGCCGCGCATGGACGGGAAGGTCGTGATCGTCACAGGCTCAACATCGGGCTTGGGCCTCGCCGCCGCCGAGGGGTTTGCGGCACTGGGCGCGAGTGTGCGCCTGCCGGTTCGCTCAATCGAGCGGGGCGAGCGCGCGCGGGCGCAGATCATTGCGACGACCGGAAACCAGGATGTCTCGCTGGCTCTCTGTGATCTCAGCGATCTCGCGTCGGTGCGAGCGTTTGTGCAGGAGTTCCGCGCGTCCGAGGATCGCCTCGAAGTGCTCGTCAACAACGCCGGCTTCCTGCCGCAGGACCGCGTGCTGTCGGCCGACGGGCTGGAGATGGCGTTCGCCACGAACGTTCTCGGGCCGTTCCTGCTCACCAACTTGCTGGTGCCGTTGTTGCAGGAGAGCGCGCCGTCGCGGGTGATCAGCGTCTCCTCCGGCGGCATGTACACCGAGCGCATCCGCGTTGATGACCTGCAGACCGAACGCCTGGAGTTCGACGGCCCCGCCGTGTACGCGCGCACGAAGCGCGCGCAGGTGATCCTCACCGAGCTGTGGGCTTCGCGCCTGGCCGGCACGGGCGTCGTCGTCCATTCGATGCATCCGGGGTGGGCGAACACGCCGGGTGTGCAGGAGTCCCTGCCCCGCTTCCACACGGTGATGGCCCCGCTGTTGCGGTCGCCGGTAGAGGGTGCGGACACGATCGTTTGGCTCGGCGCCGCTGAGGAGCCGGCGTTGTCCAGCGGAGCGTTCTGGCATGACCGGCGCGTTCGTCCGACGCACCGCCTGCCGCGTACCAAAGAGACCGCCGCCGACCGCGAGGCCCTTTGGGCCGCGTGCGAAGAGCTGTGCGGCACCACTTGGGCGCAAGCCACATCCACCTAGACCAGGAGTTCTCATGGCCCGTTACCTCGCCACCATCGACAGTCCACGCCCGATCGAGGACGTCTTCGCGTACCTGTCGGACTTCTCCACCACGCAGTCCTGGGATCCGGGCGTGGCCGAGGCGTGGCGCCTGGACGACGGCCTGATCGGCGAGGGCAGCCGTTTCGAGGTGATCGCCGATTTTATGGGCCGCAAGACGCCGCTGGTCTACGGGATCACCGCCTTCGACCCACCGCACGCCGTGACGCTGCGCGGGGAGAACGCAACGGTGGTATCGCTGGACACGATCACGTTCGCCGCCACCGACGCCGGCGGCACGCAGGTGACCTACGACGCCGACCTGGTGCTGAAGGGCCCGCTGCGCCTGGCCGACCCGGTCCTGCGGTTGATCTTTGGCCGCATCGGCGACGCGGCGGTCGGCGGGCTGGCGGAAGCGCTGGCGGAGCCGGTGGGGGCGCGGGGCGCGAAGGCCGCGACCGCGGCGTAGCGGGGGCGCTCCGCGTCGCCGGCGCGGCGTAGCGGGAACGCTCAGGGCACCACGATCGTGGCCCGGTGGCCCGTGCTGGCTGCGAGCCGGCGGTCAAAGGTGAGGAGCGTCGCGCCTAACACTTCGGCCACCGCGACGTACGCGGCGTCGTAGGCACTGACGTTGTCTCGCAGTGCCCATATCCGGGGGACGAGGGGCGTGTGCTCCAGCCGGGTGATGCGGGCGCGGCGTAGGTAGTGAACGGCGCGGGCGGCCCTGTCGGGTGAAAGGTCACGGTGCCGCACCTGGCGCCGGAGCGCATGGAGCACCTCGAGGTCGACAAGCCCTGGCGCGTACATCTCTGGGCCGTGGCCCCTCAATTCGGAGCCGAGCACCTGTTTCACGCGCTGCTGCTGGTCATGCCGCGTGAAGTAGGCGACAAGGATTGACGCATCGAGAACAAACATCAGCCGCCGCGTTCCTCTCGCTCCCGATGAAGGTCGCGAATCATCGCCTCGATGTCGAAATTCGTCGGCTCCTCCAGCTCAATCTCCGCCGTCAGTTCCGCCCAGGTTGGCTTCCCGACCACGCTGTTCAGCTCCAGGATCAGGTAGTCGGACATCGTCATGTGCAGCTCCGCGGCGCGCTGCTTGACCTGTGCGTGCAGATCGTCGGGGACATTCCTGATCTGGATCATCTTGGACATGTGCCTCACATGTTTGCATGTGCCGCACATGTTCTCAATGCACAGGGTGGGTTCGGCGGCCATGAGACGACCGTACGCAGATCGATGTTCCGTGTCTGTGCCCAGACGTGACAACTCTGTGCCATTACTGGCTTCAGAGCTCCCCGCGTCCTCCCCGGGCCATATCGTCCAGCCCATGGATGCACACCTCAAACTCCTCGCCGAGGCGGGGCTCCAGGTCACGGCCGCCGAGGAGGCGATCGCCGAGACGGCATACGGCACCGCCCGCGAGGCGCTCGACGTCGCCGAGGAGCTGCTGGCCCAACTGCGCACCGGCTGGCCCAAGATGGGCGCCGCGGAACGCGACATCGTCGGCCGCACGGCCGCCCCGCTGAAGGCCCGCATCGAGGCCGCAGCACGGCTGATTCCCAAGCGCGTCGCGCTGAGCGAGGTCGCGCCCGAGCACGACCCTGAAGAGGATCTCGAGCCGGCCGCATGAGCGCGCCGACGTTCGATCTGCAGTCGCACTCCACGCACTCCGACGGCGCGCTGCCCGCCGCAGAGGTTGTCGCACGCGCGGCGGCCGCCGGCGTCGAAATGCTGGCCCTGAGCGACCACGATACGGTCGGCGGGGTCGACGAGGCCCTCGCCGCCGGCTGGACGCACGGCGTGAACGTCGTGCGGTCATCGGAGATCTCCTCGATCGACGGCGAGCACGAGGACCTGCACATCCTCGGCTACGACATCGACCATCACGACCCCGCGTTCCTCGTGCGCCTCGACGCGTGGCGGGAGGACCGCAGCGCCCGGATCGGGCGCATGGAGGACGCGCTACGCGAGCTGGGCTGGTCGGTCAACCAGGCGCCGCTCGACGCTCGACGCGCCGAGGGCAAACCCGTCGGCCGCCCTCACCTCGCGCAGGCCACCTATCACCACCCGGATAACGCGCAGCGCTTGAAGGACGAAGGCTTGGACGCGGACTTCAGCAAGCTCCTCGTGGCGTACCTGATCCCTGGCACGCCGGCCTACCGGCAGCGCACCACGCCGACGGTCGGCGAGGCTATCGAGGCGATCCATGCCGCCGGCGGCGTAGCCGTGTGGGCGCACCCGTTCTGGGACATCAAGAAGCCGGACGTCGTACTGGGCGCGATCGCACGTTTCCAGGACGACCATGGACTCGACGGTGTGGAGGCGTTTTACGCCGCCCACGACGAAGCACAGACGCGACTGCTCGCTCGCACCGCCGATGAGCGCGGCCTGCTGAGCACCGGCAGCGCCGACTACCACGGTCCCGACCATCCGCAGTTCTCCAAGTTCCGCGCCTTTGAGCTGTACGGGCTGACGCCCAACCTCGGGACGATCGGCGCCGCCGAGTGAACGCACTCCAAGCCATCGTGCTCGGGGTCGTCCAAGGCCTGTCGGAGTTCCTGCCGATCTCCTCCACCGCGCACCTGCGCTTCGTGCCCGCCGTCTTCGGCTGGCGTGACCCCGGGGCCGCCTTCACCGCCGTCTGCCAGCTCGGCACGATGGCCGCCGTCCTGCTCTATTTCCGCCACGACCTCCTACGGGTATTCAAAGGCTGGTGGGCCGGGCTGCGCAACAAGGAACTGCGCGGCACGTTGGACTCGCGGATGGGCTGGTACCTCATCGTCGGCACGATCCCCATCGGCATCCTTGGGCTCATATTCCACAAACAGATCGAAGGCCCGCTGCGCCACCTCGAGGTGATCGCCAGCGCGATGATTCTCTTCTCGATCGTGATGGCCGTCGTCGACGCGCACGCCAAGCAGACGCGCGAGCTAGAAGACCTCGACACCCGCTCGGGCGTCACGATCGGCGTCATCCAGGCGCTCGCGCTGATACCCGGGTTCTCGCGCAGCGGCACGACGATCGTCGCCGGGCTTTACCTCGGCTTCACGCGCGAGGCGGCGGCGCGATTCTCGTTCCTGCTCTCCGTGCCCGCGGTCGTGCTCTCCGGGCTGTTCGAGCTGCGCAAGGTCGGCGGTCACGACGGCGCTGCGGCCGGCACCGTCCCGACGATCATCGCCACGGTCGTCGCGTTCGGCGTCGGCTACTGGTCGATCGCCTTCCTGCTCAAGTACCTGCGCACGCACAACCTGTCGGTGTTCGTGATCTACCGGTTCGTGGTCGGCACGCTGATCCTGGGTCTCGCGCTCACCGACACGATCAACTGAGAAGCCGCCAGCCGTTCAGCCCAGCAGGCGCGCGAGGTGGACACCGAGCGCGTCCAGCGCCGACTCCTCGGTGAGGTTCAACTCGCGCAAGCCAAAGCGCACCTCGTCGATGGCGGCGACGCCGTCCAACGGACGGCCGGTCGGCACGTCGCGCTCGCGCAGCGAGGCCGCGTCCTCCTCGATCTGCGCCAGCCGATCCACGGCGTAAACCAGCTCCGGCACCCCGTCCATCACGAACGCCACGTCGCGCAGCCACAACCCGACCAGCACCAGCGCCATATCCAACGCGTCCGTCCGCGCGCCGCGGGCGGCGCGCTTGGCCCGGTCCTCACCGTCACGGCGGGCCCGCGACTGCTCCTTGCGCGGCAGCATGTCCTGCTCCGCGGCCACCGCCTCAGTCACCGACTCGCCGGCCGCGACCCCCAACGCTTTCGCGCGCTCGACGAGCGCATCGGCCACCGCCGGCGCCGGGCGCCCCGCGCACGCGGCGCGGGCAAACGCCTCCGCCCGACCGCGCAGGGCCGCACCCTCCCCGAACGCGAGCATCCGCGCCCGCGCCGCATCGCCCATCGCCAACCGCGCGCAGGCCAGCGCCGTCTTGGGCTCGGCACCCGACATGGAGCGCGCGATCTCCTCCGGCGTCCGCGGGTCAAACCGCACCGGCTGACAACGCGAGGCGATCGTCGGCAGCACCGCCGACAGGTTGTCGGTCAGCAACACCAGATGCGCGTACGAGGGCGGCTCCTCCAGCGTCTTGAGCATCCGGTTCGCCGCCTCATCGTTCATCAGGTCCGCTCCCTCGATCACAAACACACGTCGACGCGCCTCGAACGGCGTGCGCGTCGCCGCGGCCACCACCGGCTCGTCGATGTCGCTCACGCGCATCACCGTCGCGCCTGTCGGCACCACCCAGGTGAGATCGGGGTGCGTGCCGTGCTCCACGCGCGCCAACGCCCCCTCGCGGTCCGTGGACCCCTCCGACAGCAGCACTCCCGCGAGCGCGCGAGCGGCCGCGCGCTTGCCTGATCCCGCCGGCCCGTGGAACAGATACGCATGCGACGGAGCGCCTCCCGGTGCGAGCGCCCCGCCGAGAACCGCGCGGGCGTGAGGGTGGCGTTCCAAAGCGGCGAGCACGGGGAGGCGATGCTACGGGTATCGTCGGCGCGGCCGATGACGCGAGGGCGGCTCATCACCATCGAGGGGATCGACGGCGCGGGCAAATCAACGCTCGCGACGGCGCTCGCCCGCGACCTCCGACAGGCGGGCGTTGAGATCGAGCTGCTGCGCGAACCGGGCGGCGTCGTCCTCTCCGAACGGATCCGCACGCTCGTAAAGGATCCCGCGCTGCGGGTTGACCCCGCCGCCGAGGCGCTGCTGTACGCCGCAGCCCGGGCGCAACTCGTTGCCGAGCGCGTCCGGCCCGCACTCGACGCGGGCCGCTGGATCCTGCTCGACCGCTTTGTGGACTCATCGCTCGCCTACCAGGGTGCCGCACGCGGCCTCGGCGTAGAGGAGGTGCGTGCCGTCAACATGCTCGCCGTCGGCGGCCTCGTGCCCGACCGCACCCTGCTCCTGCGCATCGACCCGGCGCAGGCCCGTAGCCGCCAAGCCGACCGCGGCGAAGCGGCCGACCGACTGGAGCAGGAGCCCGATGCCTTCTTCGTCACGATCGCCGCCGCCTACGACACGCTGGCGGCCGCGGAGCCCAACCGCTTCGCGGTGCTCGACGCAAGCGTCGACCCGGCCAGCCTGCTGGCTGATGCGCACGGCGCGCTCGCCGACCTCCTGACACCATCAGACCCCCGATGAGCACCCGCTTCGAGGCCGAACTGTTCGAGCACGTCCCCGCCACCCCCGGCACCGTGCTGCTGCGCATCGAAGGCCGCTGGCACGCCGAGACCCGCGAGCCGCTCCCGATGCCGCTGCTCGTGGTCGACGACGGCCGCCGCAGCCAACGGCTCTCCCCGCTCCCCGGCCCCGACGCCACCCCACCCCAGGCCGGCCCGGAGCCTGACCTGTGGCGCGCAAGCTACGCGGCGCCCGAGCAAGTCGTGGGGGACGGGCGGATCGCCTTTGCGCTCGACGGCGGTCGGGGGGCGATCGTCGACCTCCCCGCTCCGTCCGCTCGCGGTCGCGGGCGGCTGCCGATGCGCTCCGCCGGTGCCGAGCTCGCCCACGAGCGCGAACTGCGCGCCGACGCCGAGCGCCTCGCTGACGAACGCCGCCGCACGCTACGCGACGCCGAAGCCGCGCTGGATCGTGAACGCGCTGCGCGCTCGGCGCAGACCGTCCGCGCCGATATCGCCGAAGACGAGCTGACCCATGCTCGGGCCGAGCTTGAGTCTGAGCGTGAGCACGCTCGCGCTGATGCCGGCCAGCGCGCGCGGGACGCCGAGGCGGCGGTCGGGGCGCTGGCCCTCGCCCAGGCTCGCGTGCGCGAACTCGACGAGGAACTGACCGCCCAGCGTCGCCGCACCCTGGAAGCACAGAGCACCGCTGACTCCGCCGGCACCGACGCCGACAGCGAACGGGAACGCGAGCGCGAACGGGCCGCCATGGCCGTCGCCGCGCAACGCGCGCTGGCCGAGGAGGCGACACGGGGGCAGGTCGCCGCCCAAGCCCAAGCCGCTGAGCATGCCGCGCGTGCGGTGGACCTTCAGATCGCTCGTGACGAGCTGCGGGCGGCGCTGGAAAAAGAGCGCGAGCGGGTCCGCGCGCTGCAGTCAGACGCAGCGGCCGAGGTTGCGGTGGAAAAGCGCCGGCAGACGCGAGAGCTGCTCGCGCGCGCC
Organism: Solirubrobacterales bacterium; assembly: GCA_038319025.1. Classification (GTDB taxonomy): domain Bacteria; phylum Actinomycetota; class Thermoleophilia; order Solirubrobacterales; family Solirubrobacteraceae; genus JBBQCW01. Next base: position 6,203 of record JBBQCW010000027.1, on the reverse strand, counting down.
AACGCGGCGGAGCGGCGCGCCGCGGATGCCGAGCGGCAGTTGGCGGCCATCACCGAACGGGACGCGCTCGGCGTCGCCCCCGGAGAAGAAGCCCTGATCGCGGAGCTCGCCACCCAACGTGCGCGCGCGGAAGAGACCCAGCGCCAGATGCGCGTGATGGCAGGAGAACTCGTCGCGGCCGGCGAGGAGCGCAGCCGCCTGCAGAACGCGCTCACCGCCGCACACGAGCAGACCGCGGGACCTTCTTCGACTTCGACGCCCCCCGCCGATCCGGCGCCGACCCCCGCCCGGCAGAGCACGGTCGTCGACGCCGATCTCGCGCGCCTCACGGCGGACCTGCAGGCCGAGCGTGGGGCGCGTGCCCGCGCCGAGGAGGAGACGCGCCTGGCCATCGACGAACGCGCCGAGCTGGAACGGCGGCTCGCCGCGGCGACCGCCGTGGCGCCGACGGCGGCCGCAGCCGCGCCGGAGGACGTGTCCGCGCCGGAGCACCAGGCCGCCTCAGCCGAGGCCGACGCCGACGCCGACGCCGACGCTCCCGCCGCTGCAGTCGCCGTGTTTGGCCCGTTCGGCGACGCCGGCCCGGCCGAGCCGACGGCCCACCCTGACGAACCCGCAGGGCTCACTGAGCGCCCCACCGTCGCGTCGATCGGCTCGTGGGACACCGACGAGTTCGACCATCTCTACGAGCTCGACCCGCCGGCCACCGCCAGGGCCGTCTCATCCCGTCCGGCCGGCGACTTAGCAGCCGCGCGCCAGCGTCGAGCGCGCCGCGGCGCGATCCTGCTGGGCGTCGTGATCGGCGGCTGCCTGCTCGTCGTGCTGAAGGTGGCCGGCGTCCTCGGCGCCGCATCCCTGACACCCTTCTCCTAGATGCGTCGCCTTTCTCTCACCCTCGTGCTCGTCAGCGCACTCGCCTTCACGGCCCCCGCCGCCCAAGCGCAGTCCGCCGCACCCGTGACCGAGACGGCCAATACGACCCCCACGGCGACCACTCCCGCGACCACGCCGACCACGCCGCCGGCGACCACGACGGCGCCGACCGGCACCACGGCGACCACGGAGACGGCCCCCGGGGCAAGCACCACGACGACGTCAACGACGCCCGCCACCGTCGTCCCCGTCCCCTCGGTCACCCTCATCGTCGGGTCCACCGGCACCGCGGGCGCTGACCTCGAGCCTGCGCCGCCCATCTGGGCCGTCCTGGTCGGCGTGATCGCCTTCCTCAGCCTGTTGGTCCTCGTGATCGCCGCCCTCATGCGCTGGCGCGCCTATGACCCTCCGTGGCTCCGTCGTGCACGCCACTCGTGCGCCGAGGCATCTTGGCGCGTCGGCGGTACATGGGCGGAGTTCACCGACTGGATTCGGCTCGGCCGCTGAACAAACTGCGGAAGGTGCAGGGAAGCCTCTCGGGCCGAGGTCCGCGGTCGGTAAAATTGAGTGCAAGCGGGGGACCGTTCCGTCCGGACAGAGGCGGATATTCATCCGTCCACACGTACCACCCGCAGCGACGCCGCACCCACCGGGATTACGGCGCCGGGGAAGAGGAAGAGGCAGATGGAGACCAACCCGCAGACCCTGCTCACGCCGACCGTTGCCGCCCAGGAGGCGCACAGTCAGCCGATGTCGATCAGTCGACGGTTCACCACGCCCGGCGTGCACCCGTTCGATGCGATCAAATGGGAGACCAGGGACGCGCGGATCGGTCACGGCGGCAAGATCGCCTTCGAGCAGGAGAACGTCGAATTTCCCCTGTCGTGGTCGCAGAACTCGACCAACATCGTCTCCCAGAAGTACTTCCGCGGCCAGGTCGGTTCGCCCACGCGTGAGCGCTCCGTCAAGCAGATGATCGGCCGCGTCTCCGGCACGATCGCCGACTGGGGTCGCGCTCGCGGGTACTTCGCCACGGCGGAGGACGGCGACACCTTCGAGGCCGAACTCACCTACATCCTGCTTCACCAGATGGCCGCCTTCAACTCCCCCGTGTGGTTCAACGTCGGGTTCGAAGAGAGCCCGCAATGCTCGGCCTGCTTCATCCTCTCGGTCGAGGACACGATGGACTCGATCCTCGATTGGAACACGCGCGAGGGCCGTATCTTCCGCGGCGGCTCGGGCTCGGGCATCAACCTCTCCAACATCCGTGGGTCGATGGAGCCGCTGAGCAAGGGCGGCACCGCTTCGGGCCCCGTCTCCTTCATGCGCGGCGCCGACTCGTGGGCCGGCACCATCAAGTCCGGCGGCAAGACGCGCCGCGCGGCCAAGATGGTCGTGCTGGACATCGATCATCCGGACATCCAGCAGTTCATCTGGTGCAAGGCCAAAGAGGAGGACAAGGCTGCTGCGCTGCGTGACGCCGGCTTTGACATGTCGATCGACGGGGACGGCTTCACCTCGATCCAGTACCAGAACGCCAACAACTCGGTGCGCGTCACCGACGAGTTCATGCACGCCGTGCAGAACGATGAGGACTGGAACCTCATCGCCCGCGCGACCGGCGAGCCCATAGGTGAGCCGATCCCGGCCCGCCAGCTCATGCAGGACATCGCCGAGGCCGCCTGGCGCTGCGCGGACCCGGGCGTGCAGTACGACACGATCATCAACCAGTGGCACACGAGCCCGGCGTCGGGGCGCATCAACGCGTCCAACCCGTGCTCTGAGTACATGCACGTCGACGACTCGGCCTGCAACCTCGCGTCGCTGAACCTGATGAAGTTCCGCCGCCCCGACGGCACATTTGACGTAGGCACCTTCCAGCACGCGATCGACGTGGTGTTCCTGGCCCAGGAGATCGTCGTCGGCCCGTCGAGCTACCCGACCGAGGAGATCGGCGTCAACGCTCGCGCGTTCCGCCAGCTCGGCCTCGGCTACGCCAACCTCGGCGCGTACCTCATGTCCAACGGCATGCCTTACGACTCCGACGAGGGCCGCGGCACCGCCGCCGCCATCACGGCGCTGATGACCGGTCGCGGCTACCGCCAGTCGGCCCAAGTCGCCGGCGCGCTCGGCCCGTACGAGCGCTACCCGGAGAACCGCGAGGCCCACAACAACGTCATGCGGATGCACCGCGACGCTTCGTACGTGATCCCGGATTCCACCTGCTCGGACACCGCGCTGCTCGCCGCGGCCCGCACCACGTGGGACGAGGCCGTCGCGCTGGGCGAGGCCTACGGTTACCGCAACGCGCAGGCCACCGTGCTCGCACCGACGGGGACGATCTCGTTCCTGATGGATTGCGACACGACCGGCGTGGAGCCCGACTTCTCCCTGGTGAAGTTCAAGGAACTGGTCGGCGGCGGACAGATGACCATCGTCAACCAGACGATCCCGCAGGCCCTGGAGACACTCGGCTACGCCAACGAGGCGATCGAGCAGATCGTCGCCTACATCAACGAGCACAACACGATCGTCGGAGCCCCCGGACTGGCTGAGGAGCACATGTCCGTGTTCGACGTGGCCGTCGGTGAGCGGGCCATCTCGCACATGGGCCACATCAAGATGATGGGCGCAGTGCAGCCGTTCATCTCGGGCGCCATCTCCAAGACGGTGAACATGCCGCAGACGGCGACCGTCGAGGACATCGCCGACGCCTACATCCAGGCGTGGCATTGCGGCGTGAAGGCCCTGGCCATCTACCGTGACGGCTCCAAGACGGCGCAGGCCCTGCGCACCGACGCGCAGACGGAGAAGGAAGTTGTGCTCGTCGACTCCGGCATCACCCAGGACGACGTGGACGCCGCCGTGGCGGCCGCGATCGCCCGGGTGCAGGCCGCGACGCCGCCGACCCCGGCTGTCTCTGAGAAGCCCGGCCCGATGCGTAACCGGATGCCGCGCGAGCGTCAGTCGATCACGCACAAGTTCTCGATCGGCGGGCACGAGGGCTACATCACCGCCGGCATGTACGAGGACGGGACGGTCGGCGAGATCTTCCTCACCGACATCGGCAAGGAAGGCTCGACGCTGCGCGGCATGATGAACGCGTTCGCCACGTCGATCTCGATCGCACTGCAGTACGGCGTTCCGCTCGCGACGCTCGTGGAGAAGTTCAGCTACATGCGGTTCGAGCCGGAAGGGATCACGCAGAACCCGGAGATCCCGTTCGCCAAGTCGATGCCCGACTACATCATGCGCTGGCTCGCCAGCCGCTTCCTGGACAGCGACATCCAAGAGGAACTGGGCATCATGACCGCCGAGGTCCGCGCCCGGCAGTCCGCGCAGAACGCCGGCACGTCGGTCGCCGGCGACACCGCCGGCCCGTCCAACGGTGGCGCTGTCGTCGAGGTGACGCCGGCCGCCCCGGCGGCTGCGGCGGCACCTGCCGCCCCGGCCGCATCCGCGCTGACCGACACGCCCCCGGTGATGCCGGCCGCCCTCCGCGGCCTGGATCTCGGCCCGGCGTGCCAGCAGTGCGGCGGCATGATGCAGCGCACCGGCTCGTGCTACACGTGCGGCAGCTGCGGGTTCAACACGGGTTGCGGTTGATGTAAATCCGCACGGATCTGTCAGTGGTTTCCGCACCACTTGTCAGTGGATCCGCTCCGAGATGGCAGAGCTGATCCGCACAAAGTTGTCAGAGGGCCCTACTTTGTAGGGCCCTCGGGCGTTCTAGGACCCCTAGTCGATGCGCGGTCCGCCAGCCCCGCCAACTATCAATGGGCTGGGTTCAGGCCGCGGCCGCGTACAACTGGTATCGGCGCCACAGCCGGGCCCGTTTGATGCGATAACTGACTAGCTCGTGGCTACATCCGTGCTCGTCCGCGATCTCCCGCACGAGCCGCTGTTGGTCCTTCACGTCTCGCTGGATGCGTTCCTTGGGTAGAAGCAGCGCGCAGCCGAGGTCGTACGCCTCGTTCTCCTGCGCCCGATCGAACGTCCGGCGCATCACGCCGAGGTCCGGGTCAAGCGCAACTCGGCTGGGCCGATGCTTAAGCAGGATATGAGCAAGCTCCTCCATCAGCGTTGCCCTCTGGCGCCGCTCCGGCTTGCCGCAGTTGAGGAGGATGACCGAGCGGCCAGACTCCGGGTGGGTGAACGCAAGTCCATCGAACGCGATGCTCCGAACACGGCGCAGCTGGACCGGGTCGTCGACTAGCTCCTCCACGTAGAAGAGCTCGGCGTCAACGTGAGCGAGAAGAACTACCGGATCGAGCACCGCGATCTGATCGAGGCCGAGTTCCCCGCGGATCTCCGCAGCAGTCCTCTCGATCCGCGCCTTTGCGCGGAAGTCGGTCCGGTCGTACGCCACGTCGTCACTTCTGCCTCTTGCTCATCCGCTCGTACGCCGTCTGCGCGAGCAGGACCAGCGTCTCGGCGTCGTCTGGGTCCAGGTCTGGGTCGGCTCGGAAGTGCAGGGCGACAGCTTCCATGGTGCTCGCATCGTGGCCGTGAACATCGGCGTTCCGGCGATGGCGGGCAGCCCGGTCGAGTCGCATACCGGCCCAGTCGGCAAGGCGTAAGAGGTGGTCGCGCTCGGGTAGGTGTTCGCCCGACTCGACGCGAGAGATCGTCGCGGCGGACATGTCGAGGTCCTTGGCGGCGGCTCGAAGGCTGAGGCCCGACGCTTGGCGCTTTGCTCGGACTCGAGCCCCGAGCTCGGAGGCGTCGACCGCGGGAACGGAAGAACGTCCAGAGGAGTTGGTCATGCTCCGAGAGCATAACGACTGTTGCAGTCGTGAGGCCCTGTCCCACTGGTGCCGCGTGTCTGCTATGCTCCACTACTGAAACACCGCTCAGCCAATGCCGCATGGCACGGGACTTCGCGGATACGCCGGACAACTGGCCCCAAGGAGGCCCCGATGAACCCCCAGATCACATCGCAGGACACGAAGGACGACGACAAGGCGAAGAAGCTGGAGGTGACCGTCCACAACCAGGACGACGGCGACACCTACCTCTTCGAGATCAACCCGAAGCAGACCCTGCAGACTGTCATCGACCGGCTCTACGAGAAGAAGCTGCGCCGCGAGCCGCAGGCCGATGACCGCCTGACCTGTGAGGGCCGCGGCGAGGATGTCCTTCAGTATCGGGACATCACCTTCAAGGCCTACCTCGAGGCCGGACACTGCCCCAAGTTGGTCTGGCTCTGGGTGAGCGGGACCGGCGGGGCGTAAGACATGGGGCTCACCAACGTGGATCCGGAGGTCGCGGCGGCTGTGTTACGCCGCGACCGCGACCCCCGTTGGGCCCCTGGCCGCCCCCACGAGCGC
>JBBQCW010000026.1:0-25822 GCA_038319025.1 Solirubrobacterales bacterium | reverse complement strand
CGAGCTCAGCCTGGCTCGCGCGCTTCTCGGTCCAGCCAAGCACCTCATCACCAACCGCGAACGCCGTCACGCCCTCGCCGAGCGCCTCGACCACACCCGCCAGGTCGGTGCCCTGACCCGACGGGAAGCCCGCCGGCGAGCGTTCGTGCAGATGGCCCTCGCGGATCGCGATCTCACCGGGGTTGATGCCGGCCGCCTGCACCCGCACGAGCACCTCGCCGGCGCCCGCCACCGGATCCTCGACCTCGCGCACCTTCAACACGTCGGGGCCGCCGTATTCGTCGAACCTGACCGCCTGCATGTGATCTCCTCGGGTCGCTCTCGCCGGCTTCGCCATGCGACGGTAGCGCCCATTGCGTCACCAACGGGCCCGGCGGGCATTGAGCCGGGGGCGGGCGGGGTGAGGTTCTTTTGCGTTTGTGTGCGCGATGGTTATACGGAGCTTCAATGGGACATTCGGGGTCGGGCTGCACCGGAGACCCGACGGCCACGCACCCGCGGCACCGGCGACGCCCCCGCGGCACTGGCGCCCCCGGCGACGCACCGGCCGCACCGGCCAGACCGGCCGCTCGCTCGGCGATGCAGCCGCGCGAGCCCGCGAGCGTTGGGGCCCTACCGTCATAGACTCAGCTGATGCGTCGCCGGGTCACCTTCTCGCGGAACCTGACGTTGTCGCTTTCGCGGACGTGCCGGTGCTACTGCAAGTACTGCGCGTTCGCCACGCACAAGGCCCATCTGTATCCGCCCGAGGAGGTGCTGGAGATCCTCGACGGGGCCGCCAAGCGCCAGGTCAAGGAGCTGCTCGTGCTGACGGGAGAGCGGCCGGAGGTCAATCCGGAGGTTCGTGCACGCCTTGCAGACCACGGCCACGAGGACTTCACGTCATACGTCGTGTGGGTGTGCGAGCGGGCGCTCGAGCGGGGCCTGCTGCCGCACACCAACCTCGGCGTGCTCTCGCGTGAGGATCTCGCCCGGCTGCGGGAGGTGAGTGCCTCACAGGGCCTGATGCTCGAGTCGAGCTCCGAGCGGTTGATGCAGACGGTGCATGCGGGCTCGCCGACCAAGCACCCGGCGCGGCGCCTGGAGACCATTCGCGCCGCCGGCGAGCTTCAGATCCCGTTCACCAGCGGCATCCTGGTTGGGATCGGCGAGACCGAGGCTGAGCGAATGCAGTCGCTGCAAGCGCTGGCTGCGCTGCACGCCGAGCACGGCCACATTCAGGAGATCATCCTGCAGAACTTCGTCCCCCACGACCGCTACTACGGTCAGGAGCCCGCCGAGATCGCCGACGAAGCCGCCGCGCGCTACTGGCGTACGGGAATCGGTTCCCAGCCTGAGCTGCCGCTGCCGGAGTGGGCCTGCGAGGTGACTATCGAGGACATGAAGCGCCTGATCGGCGAGGTCAAGCGGTTGATGCCCGATGTGGGCATCCAGATCCCACCCAATCTGGCGGACTGGTGGCCGGAGCTCGTGGCCGCGGGTGCGACCGACCTCGGAGGCCTGAGCGCCAACGGCGACCACATCTCGCCCGAACACCCCTTCCCGTCACCGCATCAGGTGCGCAAGCGCCTCGCCACCGAAGGCGTCGCCCTGACCGAGCGGCTGTGCGTCTACTCGAAGTACATCGACCCGGAGTGGGTCGACCAGAGTGTGATGGACACGATTCGCCAGACCTACTGGAGCTTCATCCCGCGGCACGGCTCCGGCCGGACCGATCCGCCCTCACCGATTCGCCGTGATCTCGTGGCCGGCGCGATCGCCCGCGGCCGCGACGGCATCATGCTCAGCCCCGACGAGCTGACGGCGATGTTCGCCGAGACGCGGCCGGAGGCGATCGAGGACATGCGCGTCGCCGCCGACGAACTGCGCGCGGACGTGGCGGGGGAGACCGTGACGTTCGTCGTCAACCGCAACATCAACATGTCGAACGTCTGCACCGTCGGCTGCGCCTTCTGTGGGTTCGGGCAGGGCAAGCGCTCGCCCGAGGCCTACGACGTGGAGCGCGGCGAGTTCGTCGAGCGCATCCATGACGCGCTCGCCTTCGGCGCCACGGAACTGTGCATGCAGTCCGGCATCCATCCGGACTGGAAGCTGGATGATTACCTCGCCTGGCTGCGCCTGGCCAAGGAGACCGCCCCGGACGTACACCTGCACGCCTACTCCCCCATGGAGATCGCGCACATGTGCGACATCAGCGGGCTGCCACCCGACGAGGTGTTCGCCCAGCTGCGCGACGCCGGCCTGGGATCGACGCCCGGCACGGCCGCCGAGGTGCTCCACGACGGCGTGCGCGAGCGGATCAGCCCGAACAAGCTGCCGGTCGCCCGCTGGGTGGAGATCATCGAGGCCTCCCACCGTGCCGGTCTGCACTCCACCTCGACGGTGATGTTCGGCCACATCGAGGAACCGTGGGAACTGGCCGAGCACATGCGCGTGATCCGCGAACTTCAGGAGCGCACCGGCGGCATCACCGAGTTCGTCCCGCTGTCGTTCATCCCGTTCCACACCCTTTTGGGCCGTACGCACGGCATCGAGGAGATAAGCCGGGAGGAAAACCTCAAACACACGGCCGTCTTCCGCCTTGCGCTTGGCCGGTCGATCCGCAACCTTCAGGCCAGTTGGGTCAAGATGGGGCTCGATGCCGCCGTCCAAGCCCTGGACTGGGGGGTCAACGACCTCGGAGGAACCCTCATGGAGGAGAACATCAGCCGGCTCGCCGGCAGCTACCACGGCGTGCGCCTGGATCCGGACGATCTGATCGGCGCCGCCCACGCGGCCGGCCGCCCCGCCGCCGAGCGCACCACGCTTTACGGCATCCGCCGCCCATACCCGCTACCGACTCACGAGACGGCCGGCGCACGCACGCTTGTCGCTGAGGGAACCTGATGCCGAACGATTCCGTTGAAGCGATCAGCGCCCAGGGTCTGGAAGACCTCAAGGCCGAACTGCACGAACTGGAGACGGCCGGCCGCCGGGAGATGTCTGCCCGGATCCTGGCCGCCCGTGAGGAAGGCGATCTGAAGGAGAACGCCGAGTACCACATGGCCAAGGAGGATCAGGGTCACATGGAGACCAAGATCTTGCGCCTGCAGGAGCGCCTGCGTCGCGCCCAGGTCGTCGAGATCGACACCGCGGCCGCTGGCCTGGTCGTCTTCGGCTCAACGGTCGTGGTCCTCGATCTGAAGTCGGAGAAGGAACAGACCTGGAAGCTCGTCGGCCCGACTGAGGCGAACGTTCCCGAGGGCCGGCTGTCTTCGGAGTCTCCGATCGCGCGGGCGCTGATGGGAGCCAAGCCGGGGCAGACGGTGTCGTTCGATACGCCCAAGGGCAAGCGGAAGATGAAGGTCGTGTCGGTGGGGTAGAGCCCTTTCCGGGGCCTCTCGTTCTTTGCCCCGGTCCGGCCGGATCGCGGATGTAGCGGGGGCTGCTGGGCGGTTCTTACAGCCGAACGACACGGAGGCCTGGTACCGCCTCAAAGTCGGCGTCCTGGGTGAGCAGATCGGCGTCGTGCGCGATCGCCGTCGCGGCGATCCACGCATCCTGAACGCCAAGCCGGCCACGACCGGCGGCGCGCATTTCCACGACGAGCGTGGCGAACGCGGAGGCCACGGCATGGTCCACAGGCAGCGCGCTCAGCTGCTCGGCGTCGCGCAGCGTCTGCAGGCGAGCGGCGCGAACGCGCGGCTCGGCGGCGGCGAGAACGCCCATCTCCAGTTCGGCGATGGTCACAATCGACACTGCTATCTCACGTTCCCCAGGCAGCGGATCGAGTGGGCGGCCGGTCTCGCGGGCGATGAACAGCGAGGTATCGGCCACGGCCCGATCGCTCACAGATCCTCGATCGTGTCCGGTTGTAGCTCGGCGAGATCCTCACGCAGCCCAGGATCTGCCGGGTGCGCCAGCACACGGCCGAAGAACTGTGCGGCGGGCATCCACGTAGGTCGCTCCAACAGCGGCACGATCTGGGCGACCGGACGCCGGTTGCTGTGCACGATCAGCGTTTCGCCTGCCTCCACGCGACGCAGCACACCGCCGGTGTCGTTGCGCAGGTCACGAACCGAGATCACATTCATGTCGCAGACAGTAGCACGAGTGCGACAAATGGAATCCGTGCGGGAGGGCCGCGCTTTCCGACGAATTGCATGCAATTGACATGCAAGTATGCTCGTTGCATGAAAACCATCCAGGTTCGACATGTACCGGAGGATTTGCACCGTCGGCTGAAGGCCCGGGCGGCGCTCGACGGTCGTTCCCTGTCGGAGTACGTTCTGCAGGAGTTGGAGGTGGTTGCCGGGAGGCCGAGCATGGCCGACTGGGCGGAAGCGACGCGCACGCTTAGGCGTCCGACCGAGCCGGTCACGACACCCGCATCCGAGCTGATCGCCGCTGAGCGGCGCTGAGTCGTGGTCACGGACGCCAGTGCGATCGTCGACCTGCTCGCGGATCGCCCACAGGCGGACGAGATCCGTCGACGTTTGGCCAGTGTGGACGAGCTGCATGCGCCCGAGCATTTCCACGTCGAATGCATCTCCGCGCTGCGCGCTCTGCTGCTCAGGGGAGAACGGGATCAGGCCACCATCGAAGCGGCCCTAGGGATGCTGCTCGCGCTGCGGGTGGTCGTGCACCCTGTGGCGCCGCTGGCCTGGCATGTCTGGGACCTGCGGGATCGATTGACGGCTTACGACGCCGCGTATCTAGCGCTGGCTCGCACGCTCGACATGGAGCTGCTCACGACTGACGCCGCGCTGGCGGCGATGGCCAGAGCGGAGGGACGATCGGTGCTGTAGCCCCTCACAGAAACATGTCCTCGGCCGGCGGCCGTAACAGCGCCGCCGCGCCTGGACCGTCGTCGGCGGTGACGAACGCACCCATGCCGCGCACGAGCGCCGCGGGGGTTCCTGCGTCCTTGCGGCGGACGAGGTCGGCGGCGGCGGCGACCTGGTCGGCCACCGCGATCCAGGTGGCGTGCATCTCCCGGCCTTCGGCGTCCGCCCGCCCGCGCCAGTCATCCAGGGGCGCGAGCCCGGCGAGGCCGATCGCGGTGTCCACCTGGCCATGTCGCCACGCTCGACCGAAGGAGTCGGTGATACACACCGCCGGCGCGACGCCAAGCCGCACTGCGAGAGCGGCTCTCAGCGCCCGGGCCGAGCCGTCAGGGTCCAGCGGGAGCAGCAGGACCATGTCGTCACCGGGAACGTTCGACGCGTCCAGGCCCGCATTGGCGCAGACGAATCCGTGGTGCGTCCGGGTGATGAGGACGCCTCGCTCGGCCCGCAAGACCTCTGCGCTCTCGTTGAGCACGAGCTGCACCTGACGTGGGTCCTTGTCCAGGGTCGCAGCCAGCTCCGCCGCACGCGCGCCAGGCGTCACGTCGGCCAGCGACACAACACGGCCCTCCGCCTTCGACACGACCTTGTGCGCCACCACCACGACGTCCGAGGCCGCTGGCTCCAGCGGCGTGAGCGCCGCGGCCAGCAGTGCCGAGAGATCGTCGCCGGGCTGCACCTCGGGGATACCCTCCAGAGCCGCGACGGAGACGACGACGGACACGGTCAGCCGCGGCGGTCGAGCTGCATCAGCAAGCCGCGGACGTGAGCCGCGCCGCCCGTACGCTCGCCGAGCAGTTCGCGGAGCACGTCAAGGTCCTCCCCGGTGTCCACATCGAAAGCAAGGGACGGAACACTGATCACGTCAACCGACGCCCCCGCTTCATCCGCGCGCTCCTGGTGGCGCTCACAGCTTCCCGGCCCGAAACCGGGCGAGATGACTTCCGGCGGATACAGGACCAGCGCGTTCGTGCCCGTACCGTGACGGTCGGGCACCACAAGCACCGAAGGCGTGGCGGGCACCTCGGTCAGCAGTTTGGTCAGCTCGGCAGGATCCGCTGCCGGGCAGTCTCCGGCGATCAGAAGTACGCGCTCGGCGCTGTGTTCATCGACCGCCGCCCGCACCCCGAGGCGCGCGGCGCGGTCGTGGCCGGCGTCGTCGGCGTCGTGGACGACCAGGGCGTCGTACCCGGTGGCCAGCGCCTCGGCGGCCTTCTCGCCGGTCACGACGAGCACCACATCGACGGCAGGCGTGCGGCGCAGGGCGATGAGCACGTCGGTGACCATCGCTTCGGCCAGGGCACGGCGCGTTCCGTTGCTCAGGTCCTCACCCAGTCGGGTCTTAGCGGCGTTGAATCGCTTGACGGGAAGTACGGCGATGGTCCTCATGCGGCTCCCCGGAGGTCGTCGACGAAGCGCAGGGTCTCGAGCGCCACGCGAGCTCGCGACGGCGCGTCGGTCATGAGCGTGTCGGTGATCAGGGCAGGTACCCCGTCCACCGGCTCGTCGGCCACGATTCCGTCGATGACATCAGCGTAGTGGGCCGCGATGCCGGCGGCGCTCAGCTCCAGCCCGGCCCACGCCATGAACGGCTCGGTTGGGCCCTTCACGACCGCACCCGCGACGATGGGGGAGACGGCGACCACCGGCGCTTCTGACGCCGTCAGCGCCTCGCGCAGGCCAGGAAGCTCGAGGATCGGCAGGATCGAGATGACCGGGTTGGACGGCCCGATCACGATGGCCCGGGCTGTGGCGATGGCGTCCAGCACCTCAGGGGTCGGGGTCGCCTCGGCGACGCCGCCGAACTCGAGCCCCTCGATCGGGCCGCGCCCGCCGTGCACGATCATGAACTCCTGGAACGGCCACCACGCGCCGGCGGCCAGCACGCGGGTGCGCACCGGCTCATCGGCCATTGGCAGCACGCGAGCGCGCAGGCCCAGAGATCGGCCGAGTTCGTGCAGCGCATCGGTCAGCCGGCCACCTTCGTCCAGCACCTGGCGCCGGCGCAGCCCGATGGCGAGATCGCGGTCACCGAGGTTGAACCACACCTCCACGCCCAGGGCGCGCAGCCCGTCCATCACGGCGAAGGTGTCGTCTTTCAGCCCCCAGCCACGCTCGTCGATCCGGTCGGCCAGCCAGAAGGACACAAGGTCGGGATCCGGGCTCACGTAAGCGCCGTACAGCTCAACATCATCAGCGGTGTTGGCGACAACGACAAGCTCGTCGGCCACATCCAACATTCCGCGCGCCAGCTTGGCGCCGCCCGTCCCGCCCGCCAGTACGAGGACCGCGCCGCTCATCCGCTGATGCTGCTGAAGCGGGAGTCCGCCGGTTCGACCATGAGGCGCGGAGTATAGGTTTCGGACCCATGGAATCTCCGGCTCCTGCGCTGCGCGCTGACGTCGAGGTCCTCTGTTCCTTTCCGCGTGACTCCGCCGGAGCCGGTGAGCGCGCCTCGGCGGAATGGGTGGCGTCACGTATGCGGGAATGCGGCGCACCCACTGCTCACACCGAACCCTTCCGGTACTCGCCGACGTACGCCTACGCCTACGGTGCCCACGGCGCTGGGCTGGCGGTGGCGGCCCGTGTTGGAGGCGTGCCTGGCGCCATGCTTGCACTCGCCACGATCGCGTCCTACGAGCTGGAGGTCAGCGGTCGAAGGCAGTGGATGCGGCGGTTCCTGCCGATGGGAGAAGGCAGCAATGCGATCGGCTGGATCCCCCCGAGCGGGCCGCGACGCGCGACGCTGGTCCTCGTCGCTCACCATGACGCCGCCCGGACGGGGCTGATCTGGCATCCCGCACTGGCGCGGGCGGGGTCGGCGCGCCGTCTGCGTCGTCGGTCGGTGGACCCGGTGGGCGCGCCCATCGCCCTGGGCGCCTTGGCGATCGCCACGCGAACTCGCATGGGCCGCTTGCTTGGTGGAGTGATCGGCGCGGCCACGGTGGCCCTGATGGCGGATGTGGCGCGGTCACCGACGGTGCCGGGCGCTTCGGACAACGCCACGGGCGTGGCGGCGATGCTGGCGCTCGGTGCCCGGCTCGCTGCCGACCCACCAGCAGGGCTCGAGGTGCTGATGGTTTCCCCGGGCTGTGAGGAATCGGGAATGGGCGGGATGGCGGCGTTCCTGGAGAAGCACTTGCGGTCGCTGGATCCGGCGACCACGTTCGTGCTGGGGCTGGACACGCTGGGCGCCGGGGAGCCCATCGTCGCTCGGGCGGAAGGCGCCCTGCTGACCCATCGCTACCGCGACGACGACAACGACCTCGTGGACGCCGGCGCTCGCCGGATCGGCGTGGATTCGCCGGAGCGCTGGCGGATAGGCGCCTATACGGATCCCATCCTGGCGCGGTTCGCGGGCCTGCCCGCCGTATCGCTTCTTTCGATCGGACCGGACGGGGCCTACACGAACTACCACTGGCCGACCGATCTCCCCGAACACGTGGATTGGGTGAGCGTCGAGCGCTGCCTGGATCTCGCCGAGGCGACCGCGCGCGAGCTGGCCTCAAGAGCAAGCACGGCCTGAGCAGAGCCTGATCCGGGCCAGACCTGTTCATGATGCTGAAATGGACGTCAGGTTTCCCTTTCCGGCTCACCCGCGCACGCCGTTCGAGCCACTCGTGATCAACATGGCGCTGACCGGCGTGCTCGCCCAGCGCGAACGGCTTCCGAACGTGCCGCTGACGACCGCGGAGATCGCCGACGACGCTGAGCAATGCTTCGCCGCCGGGGCGACGGTCGTGCACCTGCATGCGCGCGACCGACAAGGGGGCGCGCAGTGGCAGCGCGGCGCCTACGCCGAGCTGATCTGCGAGATCCGGCGGCGCTGCCACGGCATCGTCGTGTGCGCGACGACGAGCGGTCGCGCGGCGGCCGAGATCGACAAGCGCGCCGACGTGCTGCTGCTCGAAGGGGACGCCCGGCCGGACATGGCCAGCCTCACGCTCGGCTCGCTCAACTTCCACACCGGCGCGAGCCTGAACGCGATTCAGACGATTGAGGCTTTGGTCGAGCGGATGGCCGAGAGCGGGATCCGACCTGAGCTTGAGATCTTTGACTTGGGGATGGCCCACCTCGCGCACCGGCTCGTCGCCCGCAAGGTCATCGCGGCCCCGCTGTACGCGAACCTGATGCTCGGCTTCCCCAACTCGGCGCCCGCCGACGCTCGTTCGCTCGTCGCCCTCATGGATGCGCTGCCCGCCGGCACGGTCTGGGCCGCCGCGGGGATGGGGGCCTACCAAGGGCCCGCCAACGCTCTGGCCGTGGCGATCGGCGGGCACGTTCGCACCGGTCTTGAAGACAACCCGTGGCTGGACGCGGAGGGCGCCGTCCCGGCCGCCAACGTTCAGCTGACCGAGCGGGCCACCGCGATGGCGCAGGCCGTCGGCCGCCCGATCGCCACGCCGGCTCAGGCTCGTTCGATGCTCGGTCTCACACCCGTTGCCCGTGAGTTGCCGACCGCCGTGGGCGCCCGGGAGTTGTGATGCGGATCGTCGCCGCCGCGTACTCGCTGGCGGGCGCGGGAGGCAGCGAGACGTACTTGGTGACGGTGGCCGATTACCTCCAGCGGTTGGGCCACGACGTGTGGCTGTACGCCCCTGAGCTCGGACGCTCCAGCGACGCAGCGGGTGCACTTGGTTTGCGGTCGATATCGGTTGCGCAGGAGCTGCCCGACGAGCCCAACGTGCTCATCGTTCAGGACGGGATCGTCGCCTGAGACCTAGCGGTCCGCTACCCACACGTACCGCAGGTCTTCGTGGCCCACAGCGACGTCTTTGACTTGCAGCTCCCGCCGCAGGTGCCCGACCTCGTGGCGGCCGTCGTCGTCCTATACGACCGTGTGGAGCGGCGGATCCGGGCGCTGGCCGAGCCGATCGCGGAGGTCGTGCGCCTGTCCCAGCCCATCGATGTGGATCGGTTCAAGCCGATCCGTCCGCTCCACACCCGACCGCGCGTGGCGATGAGCCTGGGCAACTACGTCCACGGTGAGCGGTTGGAGCTGCTCCGGCGGGCTTGCGACAGGGCAAGCATCGAGCTGCGACACGTCGGCGTTCACGGGGAGGGTGAACGCCCGGCGACCGAGGTGCTCCAGGACGCGACATCGTGTTCGGCAAGGCTCGCGTGATCCTCGAGGCGATGGCCTGTGGTCGTGCGGCGTACGTGTTTGACCACAACGGTGGTGAGGGCTGGGTCACCGGGGAGACATTCGACCGGCTCGCCGCCGACAATTTCGGCGGGCAGAGCGTTCCGGCCGTGATCGACGAGGAGCGGCTCGTCGCCGATCTGGCGTTCTACGACAGCGGGATGGGCATCGTCAATCGCGACCTCGTCGTGGCGCACAACGCGGCGACCAAGCACACCGAGGCGCTCGTCGAGCTGCTGCACCGCGTTGCGCTGTCCCCACGCGACACGATGGCCGAGGCGCCGCTGCGTGAGCTGGCCCGCGTGATTCGACTCCGTCATCGCGCCGACATGCAGGCCTTCGCATTCCACGCCGAGGCCGAGGCGTTGGCGTCGCGGACCGATCGCGCTGACGAGCAGCTCGCCGCGCTGAGCAAGCAGTTTGGGCAGGTCCAGGCTGCCCTGGTCCAGGCCCACATCGCGGCAGCCGTGCACGCTGAGCAGCTGCGCGGAGCCGTCGAGCGGGAGAACGAACTGCGCTCCGTCGTGGTGCGCGAGCAGGCGGAAGCGGCCGTCTGGGAGGCCGAGGCTCATCGCCACGCGGCGATGTTCCAGGACGTGACCGGGACGCGCCGCTGGCGCACCCTGAATCAACTGTTGGCCCCTGCCGATCGGCTGCGATCGGGTAGCCGGAACCCCGATGACCGTCATCGCACGACATGACGCACGCTCCGCTCGTCGACTCTGACCTTGCCCCCCACCTGCAGATCGGTGAGGACGTTCGACTAGGGCAAGGCGTGCGCCTCGGTGCCAACGTCGTCCTACATGCCGGTGTGATCCTCGGTGAGGGGGCCGTGGTGCAGGACGGCGCCGTGCTCGGCCGCCTGCCGGTACTGGCCGCTACCTCACGCGCGCCCAAGGCGGTGCAGGCACCGACACGCATCGGCCCAGGCGCCGCGGTAGGGGCACATGCGGTCGTGTTCGCCGGTGCCACGATCGGTGCTGACGCGGTCGTCGGTGATCGGGTGCATGTCCGAGAGGCGACGACGATCGGTGAGGCCACCGTGATCGAGCACGGCAGTGCCATCGGTGCCGGCACGGTGATCGGCGCGCGCGTTCGGATCGGGGTGAACGCGTGGCTGACGAGTTGGTCGGTGATCGAGGACGACGTGCTCATCGGGCCGGGCGTGATGACCATGAACGACAACTCGATGGCCAGGCTGGCCGTCGGTGAGACTCTGCACGGACCGATCCTGCGGCGAGGTTGCCGCGTCGGCGGCGGCGCGATGCTCAACCCAGGTGTGGAGGTCGGTGAGGGCGCGCAGGTCGCCGCCGGCGCCCTCGTGGTGCGTCCCGTGCCCGCGCACACTGCAGTCGTCGGCGTGCCGGCCCACATCCTGCCCCGCCTGGGCGAATCGAGCTAGACCACCAGCGCCAGCGTGAAGCCGTCGTAGCCCTTGGCGCCGACGGTCTGGATCGTCGTTGCCTTCACACGCGGCTCCGCGGCGATCAGATCGTGCAGGCGGCGCCCTCCGACTCCGCCGGGGTCACCGCCACCACCGTCGAGACCCAACGCGCCGCCTCGCACCACGTTGTCGGCAACGATGACCGTGCCCGGCCGGGACATGCGAAGCGCTGCAGCGAAGTACTCCGGAGTGTTCGGCTTGTCGGCGTCGATGAACACGAGATCGAAGGGTCCAGCGCCCTCCTGCTCGAGGAGCGGCAGGACTTCCAGTGCGGCCCCCACACGAATGTCGATGGCGTCCGAGAGTCCGGCCCGCGCCACACTCTCGCGCGCCACTTGGGCGTTGCGCTCGACCACCTCGATGCTCACCACCTGCCCACCGGGCGCCAACCCGCGGGCGAGCCAGATGGTGCTGTAGCCGCCGAGCGTGCCGATCTCGAGGATCGCGTGCGCGTCGACGAGTCGCGCCAGCAGTTCGAGGAAGCGCCCTTGCGCAGGGGAGACGTCGATCGCCGGCAGCCCCGCTTGGGCCCCGGCGCGCAGCGCGCCCAGCAGCGCGTCGTCCTGAGGCACAATGCGGTCGGCGATGTAGTCGTCGACCGTTGCCCAGCCGTCCTGGCGAGTGCTCCCCGGCAGGCGGACCGTCCCGTCGGCCTCCAGCGCCCAGTGCGGGTTGTGGGCCACCTCCCACGGATGCCCGTCCGGATCCAGGAACGCGCCCGAATATCCGCCCCAGAAGGTCGGCGCGCCAGATCGTTGGATGGTGGCGCCCGCGGCCTCGGCCTCGGCCAGCACGGAGTCCACCTGCGCGGTCGAGCCGACGTTGTGAGCCAGCACGACGCCGCCGGACGGGCGCAGGTCGACACCGGCGTCGGCGGCCAACTCGGCAGCGCCCCACAGCGCGAACACGAGGCCGCCGGCCTGGAAGAACACGACCTCCGCGCCGGGCTCGGCGTCAGTCGACCATCCCAGCGCGCTGTAGAACGCTCGCGCTCGGTCGACATCGGCGACACCCAGGGTGATCAGGCTCACTCGCTGTTGCATCCCGCGAACGCTAGCGCGGCCGCTCCCGTAGGCTCCGCGCCGGTCGGACACGCACGCAAGCGACAGGGTCGGAGAGACAACGAGAATGGCTGAGATCAAGAAGGTGGGCGTCCTGGGCGCCGGACTTATGGGACACGGCATCGCGCAGGTCGCCGCTCAGAGCGGCTACGCGGTCGTGTTGCGTGAGGTGGACGGGACGACCCTGGCCAAGGGGCTCGGCAAGATCGAGAAGCAGTTGGAGCGCGCGGTGGAGCGGGAGAAGCTCACTGCCGAGCAGTCCGCCGAGATCCGCGGGCGCATCACCGGTACAACCGACTACAACGACTTGGCCGACTGCGATCTGATCCTCGAGGCGATCACCGAGGACCTCGAGCTGAAGTTGGAGATGTGGGAGATCCTCGACGGGATCGTCAAGCCTGAGGCGCTCTTCGCCACCAACACCTCGTCGCTCGCCGTGATCGACCAGGCTGCCGCGACCTCGCGGCCCGGTCGGATGGTGGGCCTGCACTTCTTCAACCCCGCCCAGGTGATGAAGCTCGTCGAGGTCATCCGGGCCATCACGACCACCCAGGAGGCGTACGACAGCGCACTGGAGTGGGCGAACTCGCTCGGCAAGCTCACGGTTCAGACGCGCGACAACGCGGGCTTCATCGTCAACCGCCTGCTTGTGCCGTACATGCTGGACGCCATCCGTGCGTACGAAGAGGGCGTGGGTTCCATCCAGGAGATCGACGAGGCGATGAAGGCGGGCGCCGGCCACCCGATGGGGCCACTTGCTCTCTCGGACTTCGTCGGGCTGGACACCCTTGGTTCCATCTGTGACGTGCTGTTCGACGAGTTCCGCGAGCGTCGGTTCGCGCAGCCGCCGACGCTGCGCAAGATGCTGAGCGCGGGTTGGTACGGCAAGAAGTCCGGGATGGGCTTCTACGACTATTCGGGCGAGGCTCCCGTCCCGAACGCGGCGGTGTAGTCGCCGGTGGCGGGCACTACGAATCCGGTGGTTCGGGCGCTATCGCCCGAACCACACCGCGGCGACCAGGTCGCCGCGGGGGTAGTGGTACTCGCCACGCTGGTACTGATGGTCGATGTGCGTTTCGCCGGCACCTGGAGCAGTGGCGCGCGCTTTGCCGTCACCGGTTTGGCGACGGCGTTCGTGGGGACGATGGCGCTGCGGTCGCCGCTGGTTTCCGATCGCCCACGGTCGTTTCAGACGGTGCTGTACGTGACGACTTGCCTGCTGGCGCTGCTCACCCTCACGCAGTTCCGAGGGGTACTGGGTGGTGGCGGTGGTGGTACGACGGCCGCGGGCACACTCACCTGGATCTCGCTGCTCACCGGCCTGCTCGCGCTGGCGTTCTCCACTTTTCGCAACAGCGCCTACTGCACGCTGGTGGCGGCGGTGTCGTTCGGCGTGTGCGTCCTGGCCGGCGTCGCCTGGATCTTCGACACCCACGGGGTCGGGACCATCCGCTGGCTCCTGTTGCTGATCTTTCTGGCCGACCTCGTCGGGGCGGTGATGCTTCGCGACCGCCGACGGCGCCACGCGGTGATGCTGGCGAACGCCGCGGGGCTGGCGGTGCTGGTGCTGGCGTTGATCCTCGGCGTTGTCGTCGGCGGTGCCCAGACGATCGTCGTGACCAGCGGCTCCGGGCCCGGCTCGACGACGGTTCATGTCGCCACCGTCTCCTGGGGTTGGCTGCTCGTGGTGTTCGGCGCGGGCTGTGGCCTGGTGGCCTACGCCGGTGCGGACCGCGAACCCGGCCCTGGGTACATCGGCGTTTTGTGCCTGGCCGCGTTCGCGCTGGTGGCCGGAGGGAGCGGCCACGCGACGCTGCTCGGTTGGCCGCTCGTCCTGACGGTCATCGCGGGCGCATTCCTCGTGCTGGGCTTGCGCCCGAGCCATCCTCTGCCGCCTGAACCGGACGCGGGCCTGGATGAGGTGGCGATGCCTCTACCGGTGCCGCCGCTCCGCAACGCGGCGCATGGCGAGGCGCCGGCGGATGATGACCCCGAGGAGTTCTGACTAACCGGCCAGCGGGTCCCCGCCGGTCAGGCCGCCCGGGGGTGGGTCCTCGGAGGTGTCATCAGAAGGTGCCGGTGGTGGCGGTGGTGGCGGCGGCGGAGGCGGCGAGGCTGCTGTCGGCGGTGCAAATCCGCCGACCGTCGCGGGCGTTGCCGTGCTTGCCGCGGCGGGCGCCGGCGGGGGCGGCGGAGGCGGCGCCAACTCGCCCGCGACGCCGCCGGCCTCCGCGATGCTCTGGGCCACGTCGTTGTCGGTGAACTTCGGCCATGCCTCGGTCTGCAGGTAGTAGAACGGACCGACGCGGATCTGGTAGCTCATGCCCAGCACGATCAGGTCGTGCAGTCCCTTGGGGATACGGCCGGTGAAGAGGATCACGAACCAGGCGCAGAACGCTCCGATCTGGGCGACGACGCCAAACGCATACGCCACGAAAGCCACCGGAATGACCAGGAAGATGCGGAAGAACGCCTTCACCCGGCTGTATTCCGTCTTCGGCGGGCCGAGCAGGAACCGGGACTCATATTCGGTGCCTTCGTTCCCGTTGAACGGCGGGAAGCGGTCCGTAGCCAGGTACATGTAGCTGTTCACGAACGAGGCGTAACGCTCCCACCGTTCGATGTAGTTGTAAGGGCGCTCCGGGAAGCGGCCCGTGATCACCACGACGAACCACGCGTACATGATCACGAACAGGACCGGGATCGAATAGAAGTAGAGGTAGAACAGGTGCGGGAGCACCGTGAAGGCGCGGAAGAACGTCGTCAGGCGGCTGCGCTGCTCTTGGTAGTCGACGACGTACGCGGTCGTGTCGGCGGGTAGGGCGCTCACGGGGAAAGCTCCTTCTCGGTGCTGGATGTCCCTATGTGTACCGACACGGGCGGCGGTCGCGCAACACGGGTGGGCGATTACGGCAGGTTCCAACGATCTGGTGGAGCGTTGTTCAGGCGTTCAGCGAGGTATCGAGCTGCCGTACCACCGCGAGCGCGAACTCCAAGCCGGCCTCGCCGTGCGCCGGGACTCCGAGGGCGATGGACGGAAACCGCAACCCGCGGGCGGCACGAGCCGGCGATGAGGAAGCACCGCGCACAGCGCGGGCGCCCAGATGCGTCTCATCGGCCGCCACCTGGGCCGCGGTGGCCAGCAGCGTCGGGTGCGAGCGCAACGGCCAGACGACGCCGTCGCTGCGCCACCAGACGGGGTGCTCGCCCGCGGCGGCGCGCAACTCCACAACCGCCACATCGCGCGCCGTCACGCCTGCCCGCCGTTGCGCACGCAGGAAGCGCCGCATCGACATGGCGCCCGCGCCGCAGATCACGAGCGTGGGGGCCAATCGGCGCGGTGGTTGAGCGTCCAGCGCGGCCAGCAGATTCACGGCAGCCTGGACGGCGCCGTCGGCACCGTCCGCGTCAACCGGGCGTGGCGCGCCGGCCAGCGCCCGGTCGATGAGCGCCGCGCACGCAACTACGAGCAGCAACGTGGGAACCGCCTGCGCCACGTTCACGCCGAGACCTAGAGCGCCGGCGATTCGAGCACCACAGGCCGCCGTCACGAGCGCCAACCCCACCGCGGCGACCCGTTCCGGGCCCACGCCATGGAGCGCGAGGCGGCCGCGATCTCCCATGCCGCAAGTAGGTACATCAGCGCGCACCGCGATCAGCAGGTCGATGGCGCCGCGCCCCGGAGCCCGGTCAGGCGGAGCGCTCACGACCTGCGTGGCCCGGGCCGGCACGAACCACCGCCACGGACGGACACGGGCACCCGCATCCAGCAGCAGAGCAACGAGCGCGATTCCGGTGATGACCGCACCCTCAGTCGCGTGACGCGTGCCGACCACGCTGCCCACGAGGCCGGCAGCCGCGAACAGCAACGCAAACGCGGTCGCACCGCGGTGCATCCAGAACGTGTCGGTACTCGTCTGCGGCCGGTGGTCGATCAACCCTGCGGTGATCTGACGGGTGAGCCGTCGCTCGGCGTCCGAGCACGCCGGGCGGGGCCTGGCCGCCCGCAATGCCTCAGAGATGTCCGTTTCCGCCATGCGGCGGGCAAGGGTAGTCTTCGCGTCACCCATGGACGCCACCGACCTCGCGTACGCCGGAGCCGCTGAGCAGGCAAAGCTGATCGCCACAGGTGCTGCGAGCGCCCGGAGCATCGTGCAGGCGACACTGGATCGCATCACGTCTGTGGACCCGGTGTTGAATGCTTTTCGCATCGTGTTCGCCGACCAGGCACTCGCCGACGCCGACGCAGCCGACATGCTCGTGGCTGCCGGCGGGGCGTTGCCCGCCATGCACGGTGTGCCGGTCGCCATCAAGGACGACACGGACATCGCCGGGCAGGTGACCGCGTTCGGTACCAACGCGCATGCGGGCCCGCAAACGACCGACAGCGATGTGGTCACCAAGCTGCGGGAAGCCGGCGCGATCCTGATCGGCAAGACCAACGTGCCCGAACTGACGATCTGGCCGTTCACCGAGACGCTGACTTTCGGCGCGACCCGTAACGCCTGGAACCCGGATTACAACCCGGGCGGCTCCAGCGGCGGCTCCGGCACCGCGGCGGCCGCCGGGCTCTGCGGTGTGGCTCAGGGCTCCGATGGCGGCGGGTCGATCCGCATCCCCGCTGCGTTCAGCGGGCTCTTCGGACTCAAGACGCAGCGCGGTCGCGTCTCGCTGGGCCCCAACCACCTGGATGCGTGGCACGGCCTGTCGGTCTACGGGCCGTTGGCCCGCCGTGTCGAGGACGCTGCGCTGTTCATGGACGCCACGGCCGCCGTGCGCCCCGCCACCTCGTTTGCGCAAGCTGCGGCGACGGCCCCAGGTCCTCTGAGAATCGCTATCTCCACGGCGATCCCGACGGGCTCGCTCGCCAAGCCGAGCCCGGCGTCGCTCGCCGCCGTCCAGGACATGGCCAACACCCTGCGGGAGCTGGGCCATACGGTCACCGAGCAGGACATTGTCTACCCGCTCTCTGCTTTCACCGGGTTCGTCGCCCGTTATCTGAGCGGGATCCACGATGACGGGCACGGCATGGCCCGCCCCGAGAACCTCGAGCGCCGCACGCGCGGCATGATGCGCCTGGGCAGCCTGGTGCCCTCATCGCAACTGCAGCGCAGTCGTCGGGAGGAAGTCGCCGTTACCGACAGCATCAACGCGATCTTCGACGACCACGACGTGGTGCTGACCCCTGGCCCGGCCGGCCCTCCGTTCCGGATCGGTGAACTGCACGGCCGCGGCACGATGTGGACGTTCAACGCAGTCGCCAATCGGGTGCCCTACTACCCCATCTTCAACTTCACCGGTCAGCCCGCGGCTTCGGTCCCGGCGGGCTTTGACGCCGCAGGACTGCCGCTGTCGGTGCAGCTTGTCGGCCGCATCGACGACGAGGCCACGCTCCTCTCGCTCGGCGCGCAGTTGCAGGGCGTCCGCGGCTGGCCCGACCTGCGCCCGCCGCTCGCCGGGTGAGCGCCGACGCCGGCCTGCTGGCCGTCGCCGAGGAGGCGGCGCGCGCTGCCGGCGCGCTGCTGGCCGACCGTTTCCGCGCCGGAGTCGAGGTGGCGCTGCAGAGCAAATCCTCGCCGACCGATCTGGTCAGCCAGGCCGACGTGGACGCGGAGAACCTGATCCGCATGCTGCTTGCGGAACGTCGACCTGACGATGCCGTGATGGGGGAGGAGGGGGCTGACACGGGCGGGACGAGCGGTCTGCGGTGGGTCATCGACCCGCTCGACGGCACCATCGACTTCCTCTACGGGATGCCGCAGTGGGCGGTGAGCGTCGCGGTGGAGGACGCGGCAGGCAACGCGCTCGCGGGTGCCGTCTTCGATCCTCTGCGCGGCGAACTGTTTGCAGCGACCGCCGATGGCACGCCGACCCTGGACGGAGCCAGGATCAGGCCTCGCGGGCCGGTGCCTCTGGGGCAGGCGCTGGTGGCGACGGGCTTTGCCTACGGCGCCGACGTGCGCGCCGAGCAGGCTCGTGTGCTCGTGGGCGTGTTGCCGCGGGTGCGAGACATCCGCCGCTGCGGCAGTGCCGCGCTCGATCTGTCCTGGACGGCCGCGGGCCGGTTCGACGCCTACTTCGAACGCGGACCCAAACGCTGGGATGTCGCGGCCGGCGCGCTCATATGCGAACGCGCCGGGTTGGTGGTCGAGACGCTGGCGCCTACCGCGGTCGTTCCGGCGGGCATCCTCGTCGCGCCCGCGCAGCTCATCGACGAGCTGCGCGGCCTCCTCGGCTGACTTCAGCCGGCCGGCGGGACCATGTGAAAGATGCGGTCCGCGGCGATTCGGAAAGTGACCCGTACATCGCCAGGCTGATGGAACGGATATTCGTCCAGGCCCATGTACTGCTTGGCGAGGAGGTCGATGTCGGCGTTGGCGTGCTCGTGATCCTCGCTGACGACACGGCCCGTTATGGAGGCGTACTCGTAAGGGTTCTCCCCGTTGATGATGCTCATCGAGATCGTCCCGTTGCGGCGCAGGTTCGTGGGCCATGCGCGGCCCTCGGCGGTGTTGAGCAGGATCTCGTCGCCTTCCAGGCCGAACCACACCGGGGTGCTCAGGATCGTCCCGTCCGCACGCAGCGTCGCTACGTGAGCAAAGTTCGGGGCGTTCAGCAGAGCGCGGATGTCATCGATCGTGGCCATGTGCCTCTTCCTTGTAGGTGCGTTGGTCAGCGGACCTTATCGCCGGTTCGCATGCCGGTTGACCCGAAAGCAAAGATTGGGCAAAACATGCGGGTCGCGGGCATGCAAACGGTCTTGGGGCAACTAGCATCGGTGGCGTGTCGCGACTACTACTTGCCGAAGACGACGATGGGATCCGGGCGCCGCTGGCGGAGGCGCTGCGCCGGGACGGCCATGAGGTGGTCGAGTGTGCCGACGGCTTGGAGGCCGAGCAACTCGGGTTGGGGGACGGCGTGGACCTACTGATCCTCGATCGCGGGTTGCCGGGCCGCGACGGCCTTTCCGTATGCCGGACGGTGCGCGCTGCGCGCCCCAACGTGCCCATCCTGATCCTGACGGCGATGGGTGAGGAACTCGATGCGGTCGCCGGCCTTGACGCCGGCGCCGACGATTACGTAAGCAAGCCGTTCCGCTTGGCTGAACTTCTCGCGCGGGTCCGAACGCGGTTGCGCGGCGCGGGGCCGCTTCGCACCCAGGTGGCCGACATCGAGTTGGATGAGGCGTCTCGGCAGGTGTGGGAGGGCGGTCGGCTACTCGACCTGACACCGAAGGAGTTCGACCTGTTGGCCCTACTCGTGCGTGAAGCCGGCAAGGTCGTGACGCGCGACCGGATCATGACCGAGGTGTGGGACGCCAACTGGTACGGCTCCACCAAGACCCTCGACGTTCACGTGTCCAGCCTCCGACGCAAGCTCGACGATCCCACGCCGCTGACCACGGTGCGCGGCGTCGGGCTGCGCTTCGAGCGCTAGCGGGCTTTCGTGCGCCGTCGGCTCGTCCGGTCAACCGCGGCCATCGCGTTCGCGGCGGTGCTGATCATGGGCGTTCCGCTCGGCGTCGTGCAGAGTGCTCGGGAGCGGTCCGATGAGCTGACCCGCCTGACTCGCGAGGCCGACGCCATTTCCGCCGCCGCCGACGATCGGGTGGAGATAGGGCAGCCGATCCCGCCGTTGGTGATCAAGCAGATCCTCGGGTCCCACCACCGTGTGGTGATCCGCACCCCGCACCGCGCGGTGATCGCGCTCGGCACCACCCCGTCGGGCTCCACCGTCACGGCACGCTCAGGCGCATCGACGGCCGCGGTTGTGACGGTCGTCGCCAGCGCGAATGAGCTCACCGATCGAGTTCGACGCTCTTGGATCCTGATCGCCGCGATCGGCGCGGGCGCCGTGCTTGCTGCCGCGCTGCTCGCCGGGATCCAGGCGCGGCGGCTGGCCGCCCCGCT
Organism: Solirubrobacterales bacterium; assembly: GCA_038319025.1. Lineage (GTDB taxonomy): Bacteria > Actinomycetota > Thermoleophilia > Solirubrobacterales > Solirubrobacteraceae > JBBQCW01. The sequence continues at coordinate 5,438 of JBBQCW010000026.1, read as the reverse complement.
CGAGGATCTGGCCGTGGCGGCCGATCGCCTGGGCCAGGGCGACTTCTCCAGCCGCGCGGGTGCGTCATCGGTCCCCGAGATCGATGCCGTCGCCCGGGCCCTCAACGTCGCCGCGCGCCGCATCGCGGGTCTTGTTGGCCGCCAGCGCGATCTCGCCTCTGATGCGGCGCATCAACTGCGCACCCCGCTGACCGCCCTGCGCGTGCGTTTGGAGAGCGCGCAATTGCGCCTCGAGCAGCCGGAGTTGCAGCCGGAGCTTGAGTACGCCGTCGGTGAGTCAGATCGACTGACGGAGATCATCGATGACCTGCTGCGTGTGGCACGGGATGGCGCGGCCGGGCAGCAGGTGGCGCTGGCGCTCGGGTCGTTTGCTCAGGAGCATGCGCAGCGGTGGGCGCGGGCGTATGCAGTGCAGGGGCGCCGGATAGACGTGGATGTGGGCCCGGCACTCGTCGCCCGCGCCAGCCGCGGCGCGGCCGGGCAGGCGCTGGAGGTGCTGCTGGAGAACGCGCTCCGTCACGGTGCCGGCGTGGTGCGCGTCACCGGGATTCGGACGGACGGCGGGCACGTGGCCCTGGATGTGCACGACGAAGGTGCTGGTGTTGCTGCGGACGCGCGCGAGTCCGTGTTCGCCCGCGGCGTGTCCTCGGCCGAGAGCACGGGCCTCGGGCTGCACTTGGCCCGCAACCTCGTCGAGGCGGATGGGGGGCGCTTGATGCTCACGGCCTCGAGCACCTTCCAGATGCGCTACGCGGCCTGGGTCGATCCTTCAGTACCCGGGGCGGGACTCGAACCCGCACGTCCAGAGGACAGAGACTTTTGAGGCCTCCGCGTCTACCGATTCCGCCACCCGGGCAGGGAGGCTGTGCCTGTCGCGGACGTTAGATGGTCTACGCCGGCAATGGGTCCGGCCCGCCACCAGAGGCGGGCGGCGCATGGTCGGCTTCGACCGTTTCGTACCGCTCGACCTCGACGTTCCACGCCTGGCGGAACCCGCTCATGGAGAAGCCGATCAGCAGGATCTGTACCGGGATGATGATCGCGGTGAGCAGCCCGAGCGTCGTGTTGGACAAGGCCGGCTCGATGAACCCGGACTTGTCACGAGCGAACCATTCGGGCGCGGCGACGGCGCAGAAGATGGCCATGATGATCGCCAGGGCCGCGATGACCGGGAGCACGCCCCGGTTCCAGCGGCCCACGTAGAACGCGAACATCAGGTAGATCAGGATGTAAGCGATCGTGACGGGCTTCATGCCCAGCAGAACGTCCCAGCCGCCGATCATCACGACGGTCATCAGCACGGCGGAAATCAGCAGCAGCAGGATGACAATCACCCGCGTGGACTTGCTGGCCGCGGAGTCGCGATTGGGGTGGGTGATGATCACGCCGTCGGGGGCGCCGTCGGTGGCCATGCGGCCAGCCTACAATCCCATGCGGCCGTGCGCCAATCGCGGCCGGTAATACCACCCGCGGGCGTGGTGGAATTGGTAGACACGCCGGCCTTAGGAGCCGGTGGCCGAAAGGCCTTGGGGGTTCAAGTCCCTCCGCCCGCATTGAGTTGCCGAGGAGCGCGTTCAATAGCGTACGGCCGATGCCCACCCTTCTCGTGATCATCGCCAGCACCCGACCGGGGCGCGTCGGCCTGCCCGTCGGCGAGTGGTTCGCCGGCCACGCCCGCGAGCACGGCGGGTTCGACGTCGAGGTGGCTGATCTCGCCGAGCTGAACCTGCCGTTCATGGACGAGCCCAACCACCCGGCGATGGGCCGCTACACGCACGAGCACACCAAGCAGTGGTCCGCCACCGTTGAAGCCGCCGATGCGTTCGCCTTCGTCGTCCCCGAGTACAACTACGGCTTCAACGCGCCGGTGAAGAACGCGATCGACTTCCTTCACAAGGAGTGGAAGTACAAGCCGGCCGGGATCGTCAGCTACGGCGGCGTGTCGGCCGGTACGCGTGGGGCGCAAATGCTCAAGCAGGTGCTGACGACGCTTTCGGTGATGCCGCTGCCTGAGGCCGTATCGATCCCGTGGGTGACCAAGTTCATCGACGACGACGGCGCGGTGGAGCCGAACGAAGCGATGGAACAGGGTGCGAGCGCGATGCTGGATGCGCTAGGTCGCTGGTCGTCCGCGCTGGCCGTGCTGCGCAGCGAGTGACGGTCAGTTGGTGGCGATCATCAGCACCAACAGACCGATGCAGAGAAAGACGGTCACGCCCGTCATGAAGACCATCATCGCCGTGTCGTCCGGCACGTTCTCGCCACGGTTGAGCGCGTCGCGGATCGAGTGCCGGCGGATGTGGCCGTAGGCGATGAACATGATGCCCACCAGCAACAAGCCCCCGCCGAGCACCGAGTAGGGCCAATGCGCCTCGTGCGTGACGATGGGGCCGAACTTGCCAACGCTGAAGCCGACGGCGACCGCCGCCAGGCCGCTGCGCCACCAGGCGAGGAACGTGCGCTCGTTGGCCAGATGCGTGCGCCGGGGCGCGTCGTCGACCGGCTTGGGAGAGGCGTCGTCGTTCACGGTCCCGCCAGCCTACGCGCCCGGGGCGACGGGCGGCCGCGCCCGGCGGCTATCCTGCCCGAGCGTTCTCGGGGGACTGGTGTAACGGCAACATAGGGGTCTCCAAAACCCTTGCTCGAGGTTCGATTCCTCGGTCCCCCGCTGCGTGTTGGTGCGCAAGCGCCAGATGGTTCGCTGAAGGGGCGGGAAACGGTTGAGCGCTCGGCGAAGGTCAGCTAAGTCGGTGCACGGCCGGTCAACGTGACATTCGCGGAAGCGTCGCCCTTGACCCGGCTCACAGGTCCTTGACGTAGCGCGGCTCGCGCAGGTGGGCGCCGTTCCAGTCGCGCTCGCGGGGTGGGGGGTCGACATGCCAGCCGTGGTGCTCGTAGAAGCGTCGGGCCAAGGTGTTGCGCTCTTCGGTATTCAGCCAAGCCTGCGTGCGGCCGGCGATCCGCAGCGCGTCGCCGGCGCGGGCCAGCAGCGCGCCGCCCGCCCCGCGGCCCCAACTGCTTGGGTGGGTGTAGAGGCGCAGGATCTCCCCCGTGGCCTCATCCCAGGCGACGAAAGCGAAGACTCCGTTGTCGTCGGAGGCGACCAGGTCGGCAGGGTGGTGGCGGCCACGGTTGGCCTCCTCGATGCGTGCCGTGCCCAGGAAGTCGGCCCAGGCAGCAAGGCCGGCGTCGGTGAGCACGTTGCTGATCGCGCCGGCGTCGGCCGGTGTGGCGGTGCGGATCGTGAACGGCCGGTCGGAGGCGGGCATGGCGTGGCTGGTCGACGGTCGGGCCGGGGTTCGTAGACTGCGCCCGTGCCCTCAGAGATCTTCGCCGATGGCCTGCTCGACGGTCATGTCGTACTGATCACCGGTGGCGGGACCAACCTGGGGCTCGGCGCCGCGGTGGAGTTGGCGGGGTGCGGGGCGCACGTCGTGATCGCGGGGCGCCGGGAGGACGTGTTGGCCGAGGCGGTCGATCGGATCGGGCCGTTGGGCTCGTACGTGTGCGGGGACATCCGTGAGGCCGACTCGGCCGCGCTCATCGTGGGAGCGGTTCTCGAGCGCCACGGGCGTCTTGACACGTTGGTCGGTAGCGCGGGCGGCCAGTACTTTGCTCGGGCCGAGGAGATCGTCGCCAAAGGCTGGGCGGCCGTGATGCGGCTGAACTTGCAGGGGACGCTGACGATGATCGAGGCGGCGGCGCCGGTGATGGGGGAGGGCGGGTGCATCGTCAACGTGACGGTGTCGCCCCACCAGGGCTTTCCGGCGATGGTGCACTCCGGAGCGGCGCGGGCCGCAGTCGAGGCGATGGGGCTGCAGTACGCCGCGCAATTGGCTCCGCGCGGCATCGCGATGGTCAACGCGGCCGTCGGGCGGATCGACACCGAGTCGCTGCGCAAATACCCGCCGAACGTGTACGAATCCGCGGCGCGCACCGTGCCGCTCCAGCGCCTGGGCGGAGTCGCCGATTTCGCCTGGTTGATCGCCCTGCTGGCCTCGCCGCTGGGCCGCGCGCTGAGCGGATCGACCGTGACGATCGACGGCGCCGCCGACAACTGGTACGGCCGGTGGCCGCCGGCGAATCTCGTGGATGACTCGGGCGTGGTGCCGACGGAGACGCGGCCCGGAGGCTGACGCAGATCTATACTCCGGGAGGTTCCCGCGGGTGTGGTGTAATGGTTGCACTAGAGCCTTCCACGCTCTCAGTGCCGGTTCGAGTCCGGTCGCCCGCTTGGTTTTGGTCGGTCGATTCGCGGCCAGCGGCATTGTCGACAAGCAGCGACCGAGTGAACGATCCCCGCCTTGCTGTCCTGCGGCGATGGCAGTTGGAGCACACGACCTCGCACTTGGCGATCTCGTCGAGAATGCTCTGCCAGTTGCGGTCACGGATCGCCGATCCGATGTTGAAGGACTTGTCCTGGAGGTGATCGAACTCGAGCACCACGGGGTCACGCTCCCCACAATCGACGCACGGGTGCAACGCGAAGAATTCGATCAGGTACGCCCCGCGCTCGCGGGCCAGGCGCTGTTTCAAGACTCCGGCGCGATCGATATACCGCTGGCGATGCGCCGCGTAATGCTCCTTGCCGTAGGCCGAGCGACACGGTCGGCACATGGAGTCGCGCTGCCCGCGCTCTTTGCGTCTCCACGCGAAGTCGTGGAGCGGCTTCTGAGCGGCGCATCGGCCGCAGCGTTTTGTGTCTTGGCTCTCCGCCATCGTACGAACGTATGTTCGCACAGCGAGGGGACAACTCATGGGGCGTTCTAGCGACGGTGGGGTGGACGCCTAGTGCACGTCGCTGCCGCTACGATGGCCACCGGCCACGGGGAGTGGCGCAGTCTGGTAGCGCACCCGGCTGGGGGCCGGGCGGTCGCAGGTTCAAATCCTGTCTCCCCGACTTCAGGAAAGCCCTGCTCCTGGCAGGGTTTTCTGCTACCCGGACCCCGCCCTCGAAGGCCACGGGGTCCAATACGGGGTCCAATTTGCCCCGGGGGAGGTCGTGAGTTCGTGCGACTGAGAGGCATGCACGAACAGCTGCCCCTGACCACCGCACCGCGTTGCTCACGTCCGCCCCGTGGCGCTGAGGAGCTCCTGGATGCTTCGGCTGTCGCTGCGTGGCTCGGCCTGACGACCGCCTGGGTCTACGCCGAGACCCGCGCGGACCGGATCCCGCACATCCCCGTCGGGCGCTACTACCGCTACCGGCCCTCGAGCATCGAGGACTGGCTCAAAGAGCAGGAGCACCGATGAGCACCAAGCGCGCCTACGGCACCGGGACGCTCTTCACCAAGCACGGCGCCTGGTACGGGCGCTGGCGGCTGCCCGACGGCCGGCGGTTGAGCCGCCGCGTCGGCCCCGTCCGCCCGGTGGGCACAGACGAGGGCCTCACCCGCCGCGAGGCCGAGGCCGAGCTGCGCCGGCTGATGCTCGCCGAG
>JBBQCW010000025.1:0-27244 GCA_038319025.1 Solirubrobacterales bacterium | reverse complement strand
ATCCCCGGATTCCCGTTCGACGACAGCCAGTCGGCGACAGCTACCAACCACGTGGTCGAGCCCAAGCTGGCGATCCTCAAGAGCGTCGACAAGAGCCCGTACGTCGAAGGTGGCGACCACCTGACCTACACGGTCAAGGTCACCAACAGCGGCACCTCGCCGGCCTACGACCTGATCGTCAACGACCAGCCCGACACAGAGCTGACGAACGTCGTGCCCGTCACGGGCGCCGGCTTCATCACCAACGGCTGGACGGCCGGCTCGCCGGACATGAGCTGGACCATCCCGGGCCCGATCGCGGTCGGCGCATCGGTCACGCTCACCTACACCGCAGACGTGAAGCCGTCATCGGCGCTCCACGCCGCCGATCAGATCAAGAACACGGCGGCGATCGGTGAGTACTACGGCGTACCGAAGGCCACGCGGGACACCGATGGCTTCGTGTACCGCAAGTACACCGGCCCGAACTCGACCGTCACGCTTACGCCGGACTTCCCGACGCTCGCCCTGGTGAAGACCACGGGCGCCGCCCGCAACCCGGACATCGCCAACGCCGAGGTCGGACAGCCGTTCAGCTGGCGTGTCGTCGTCACCAACACGGCCCACATCGCCACGGCGAAGGGCGTCGACGTGGTCGACACGCTGCCGCCGAACTGGTCCTACATCCCGGGCACCGCGAAGCTCAACGGCGTCGCGCTCGCCAACCCGTCGATCGCACCGGCCGGCTCCGGTGACGTCCTCACCTGGACGGACACCGCCGACCTGACCCATGGCCAGTCGCTGACGGTCACCTTCGACGCCAAGCCCAACCTGGCTGCGGCCACCACGCCGGGCACCGGTGCGGGCAACCCTCACATCAACACCGCGATCTCCACAGCGTCTGATTCGACGGGCGCCACCGGCAACGCTGACGGCCCGTACAAGTCGAACTCCGACACAGCAAAGGCCGTCCTGCACGTACCGGTGCTCACGATCGTCAAGACGCCCGACCACGGCGCCGCCACGGCCGGAACCAACTCCTCGTTCACGATCGTCGTCAAGAACACCGATGCTGACGCCACCGCGCGCAACGTCGTGGTCCATGACGTCCTCCAGAGCGGTCTGCACTACACCGCGGGCAGCGCGACGGCCGTCCCGTCCGCCGGGTTCTCCGAGACGGGCGCGGCCGGTCAGACGATCGATTGGAAGGTCACGAGCCTCGCGCCCGGCGCATCAGTGACGATCACCGTCCCGGTTGCGGTGGACGCCAGCGTCCCCGACGGCACCAACCTGCTCAACACCGCGTCCACGCACGCCGATGAGGCGCCGACCGACAAGACCGACACCGGCTCGCTGGATGTCTCCGCCAAGGCCGATCTGCAGGTGACCAAGACGGTCGACCACGATCCAGTTGTGCCGGGCACCAACCTCGTCTACACCATCGTGACCAAGAACAACGGTCCGTCGGATGCGCAGACGAGCACGATGCACGACACGCTCCCGAACGCCGTGACGTACGTCTCCGACGATGACAACGCCCACTGCTCGCACGCCGGCCAGGTAGTCACCTGCGCTTACGGCGTGTTGGTGCCAGGCGCCACTCGCACGGTGCACGTCACGGTCGCCGTCGATCCGGCCCAGACCACGACGTTCACCAACACCGCCACGGTCACCACGGCCACGACCGACACCAACCCGGCCAACAACAGCTCTAGCGTCGACAGCCATGTCGGCCCCCAGGCGGACGTCACGATCCACAAGACTTCCGACCACACGACCTACCAGGGCGGCGACACCGTCACCTGGACGCTGGTGGCCCACAACAACGGGCCGTCGACGGCCGCCAACGTGACGGCTGACGACGACATCCCCGCCAACCTGGACTTCGTCTCGGTCAGCCCCGGTGCGCCGACCTGCACGCAGGTCGCCGGTCACGTGCACTGCAACTTCGGGTCACTGGCCCCAGGCGCGGACCGCACGGTCACGATCGTGACCAAGGCCCAAGGCTCCCCACCGGTCACCACCGACGCCCACACGCACAAGATCACCGTCGACAAGGTCGAGCAGTACTGGAGCTTGCAGCCGGGTGAGACCCGCACGATGGACCTGACATGCCCGAACGGTGGCATCGCGGCCGATGGGACCGTCCAGATCGTCGATGTGGACAGCGGTCACGGCACGCCCGCCGACGTGCAGGTCATCCAGGCTAGCTCGATCTCGCTCAGCACCTACCGCTTCATCGTGAAGAACACGACCAGTGGACAGGCTCAGGTCCGTCCGCACGTGACGTGCCTGCCGGCGAACACCGACCCGGACACCAACACGCATCCGCTCCTCGTCGGCGCTCTTCAGGAGCTCCCCGAAGGCCCGCTGGCGCCCGGTCGGTACACCTACACGATGCCGGTGGACGCACAGCATCACGCGATCGCACAGGGCATCGAAGTGCTCTCCGGCGTCGCCAGCCTGGTGGCCAGCGAGCCCGTCGCCGGCGGCTGGAAGTTCACCGTCGACGTCAAGCAGACGGCGACTCTGAAGCTCAGCCTCCGCACGCTCAACAACACCACTGGCATCGGGGGCAGCCCGGCACACGTGCACCCGTTCTCGTTCCTGCACATCGAGCGGACCGTGACGATCGGCCCCGGCCGGACCAACCAGGTCCGCGTCAGCTGCCCGGTTGGATACGAGGGAATCGTCGGGACGTACGACCTGCCGCCCGGCGTTACGCCGCTGGGCAGCGTGCCGGAGCCGATCAACCGTGACTTCGACTTCTACAACGCGAATGATCACGCCGTCACCATCACCGTCGATCTGGAGTGCATCGGGATCGAGACGGGTCCGCCCCTGGGCGAGACGCTGACGATCACGAACACCGCCACGGTCGGGACGTCGACGTTTGACACCAACCACGCCAATGACACCGGCAGCGCGACGATCACGGTCCAGCGCGCCGGCGGTCTGAACCCGCCGCCGCACATTGCGGTGCCGGTCCCGACTCCGACGCCCACCCCGGCTCCGACCCCGACGCCTACCCCGACTCCGACTCCGCATGCTGCGCTCAAGTTCGGCACGGTGACGGTGGCTCGTACGGGTTCCTCGGCTTCGGTCCCGGTCACCTGCAGCGGCACCAAGACGTGCTCGGGCACTGTGACGCTGGCGGTCGGTATCGGCTCATCCACTCGCGGGGCACACGCCTCGAAGGTCCGGCGCGTCGTGCTCGGCAAGGCCCACTACCGGATCGCCCCGCATCGCACGACCAAGATCACCGTTCGGATCACCTCGCGCTACCGCTCGCTCGCTCGCAGCGGCCGCGTGAAGTCCGTCTCGGTGAGCGCGGGTGCCGTCGCCGGAGTCAGCAAGGTCGTCGTCAAAAAGCGTTCCCACTAGTACCGCCGGTCGGTCCGGCTCGGCGCCCACGTGGGCGCCGAGCCCGGCGGCCGGAGGTTGAAGTGCAGGACCCGTGGCCGCGAGCAGCAGGCTCCCGCCAACAAAGTGACGCTGGCGTCAAGTTGGTGCTACGGTGGCCTTCCGTCACGTCGCCCGGCCGAGAGGAACGCATGTCCCAGTTGCCCACCGCCGCCATCATCGGTGCCGGTTCATCCGGTATCGCCGCCCTTAAAGGCCTGCACGAGCGCGGCATCGAGGTCACGTGTTTCGAGGCGTCCGACCGGATCGGCGGCAACTGGGTGTTCGGCAACACGAACGGCATGTCTGCGGCCTACCGCGATCTCCACATCAACACTTCGCGTGAGCGCATGGAGTACACGGATTTCCCGATGCCGCGGGACTATCCGGACTATCCCCACCACAGCTTGATCGCCGCCTACTTCGAGTCCTACGTGGATCACTTCGGCCTCCGCGACCGCATCCGGTTCCAGACCCCGATCCAGGACGCGTCCCGACTTCACGACGGCACTTGGCAGCTGACGCTGCCCGACGGATCCACCGAGTGCTTCGACGCGCTGCTCATCGCCAACGGTCACCACTGGAACCCGCGCTGGCCCGAGCCGGCCTTCCCGGGCTCTGACACGTTCACGGGCCGGCAGATGCACGCACACTCCTACGTGGACAACACCGATCTGGCCGGCAAGGACGTCGTCGTCCTGGGCATCGGCAACAGCGCCGTCGATATCGCCGTCGAAGCGAGCTATGTGGCCGCCAACACGCATCTGGCGGCACGGCGCGGCGCCTGGATCGTGCCCAAGTACATCTTCGGTCGTCCGACCGACCAACTGCGCAACGACCCGCGGATTCCCTTCAAGGTCCGCCAGAAGCTCACACATCGACTCGTCAAGGCCTACACCGGCTCGCCGGAGAAGTACGGGTTGCCCAAGCCCGATCACGACTTCGGTGAGGCCCACCCGACGGTGTCCGGGCGGATCCTCGACCGCATCCAGCACGGTCGGGTCACGCCGCATCCGAACATCGAGCGCCTTGACGGCAACGATGTCGTATTCACCGACGGGACGCGCGTCCACGCCGACGTCGTCATCTACTGCACCGGTTACAAGATTACGTTCCCGTTCTTCGATGAGGACCTCATCTCGGCGCCGGACAACCAGATCGAGCTGTTCTGGCGGGTATTCCATCCTGACATCCCCAACGTGTTCTTCGTGGCCCTCCTGCAGCCGCTGGGGGCGACGATGCCGCTGGCCGAGGCACAGGGCCGGTGGATAGCCGACCATTTGCGCGGCGAATACGCATTGCCCCAGCGCACGCAGATGCGCCAAGATATGGCCGACGACCAGGCGTATATGCGCAAGCGCTACGTCGCGTCCAAGCGCCACACGATCCAGGTCGACTTCGACGATTACCTCTACAAGCTGCAGGCCGAGCTGAAGGCAGGCGCCGAGCGTGCCCAGCGGCACGGTTTCGCGCTGCCGGTGGAGCGTCACGCGTCGGAGGGTGCGCCGGCGTGACGCTGACCGCCGGCGCGCAGGCGCAGTCGGGTAAGCGCGAGGCGACCAAGCTCGCCAATCGCGCGGCCATCCTGGACGCTGCTCGGCTCGTATTCGCCGAGCTGGGCTACGGCGCGGCAACGGTCCGCGACATCGTTCGCGGCACCGATCTGGCGACAGGCACGTTCTACAACTACTTCCCCGACAAGGAATCCGTGCTGCGCGCGCTGCTGGACGACATGGCGGTTGAGGCCCGGCGCCGGATCCGCCTGGCGCGAGCGGAGGCGACCGACCTGCGTGGGTTCATCGCCGACGGCTTTCGCGTCTACTTCACGTTCCTGGCCGAGGACCGCGCGAGCTTCGAACTTCTGCGGCGCAACGCCGGGACGGTCAGGGCCATGTTCGACGAGCCTGCCATGGGCGCAGGCATGGATGAACTGCTCCAAGATCTGCGAGCGGCGGTCGCCACGGGAGCGCTGCCGCCGGTCGATGTCGACTACGCGGCCGCAGCGATCTTCGGCGGCGGGTTCGAAGTCGGGGTCCGGATGCTCGAACGCGAGCCCCCCGATGTCGAGGGCGCCACGCGGTTCATCACCCAGCTCTACCTCGGAGGGTTGGCCGGGATGGACGGTGTCCGATGAACCGTCGCCAACACGCCGTCGTGGCCGCCGTCCTGGCGGTTCTCATCGCTGCTGCCGGCACGCGCGCCGTCACTCCGGCTACCGCTCAGGCGTACAGCACGGGGATCGGGGAGCAGACGATGTCGATGTTCAGCAGTCCGCTGTTTGCGCCGCTCCGGGTCCGTCAGGCGCGTCTCATCGTCAGCTACGACGTCGCGACGGCCGGGGGAGAGGAGCTTGCGGCGACCGACGCCTGGCTGGCGATGGCCCACAAGTCGGGCGTGGAGCCGCTGGTCGCGTTCAACCACCACCGCAGCGACGACTGCCAGGGACTGCAAGGCCCCCGCCGCTGCGAGGTCCCGACGATCCCTCAGTACATCGCGGCCGTGACCGCCTTCCGGGCGCGCTATCCGTGGGTCCGCGTTTTTTCGCCGTGGAACGAGGTCAACAACGCCTCCCAGCCCACCTTCCACAAGCCCAAGCTCGCCGCCGCCCTGTACGAGGCCCTGCGCACACACTGCGTCGGTTGTCAGATCGTCGGCCTCGACGTACTGGATACCACGAACATCAGCGCCACGCTCGCCTACACACGGGCGTTCCTGCGGGCCATAAAGGTGCGCCCGAAGATCTGGGGTTTGCACAACTACTCTGACACCAACCGGCTGCGGTGGACCGGGACACGCCGGTTTCTGGCCGCCGTCAAGGGCGAGGTCTGGCTGACGGAGACCGGCGGGATCGTCGCATTCGGTAAGACGTTCGCCTACGACGAGGTGCGCGCCGCCACCTCGCTGCGGTTTCTGTTCCGCATGGCGGGATCGAGCCCACGCATCCGGCGGGTCTACCTGTACGCGTGGAGCGGTAGCAACCCCGGTGCACGGTTCGACGCCGGTCTGATGGGCACCGACGGTAATCCGCGGCCGGGATATGCGGTCGTGCGCGCGCAACTCGCCGGGCTCCGATGACGCGCCGGAAAGGCACTGTTGGTGAGCTTTTGTCGCTGTCGCGTCCACACCCGGGTGTTCTGGTGTGAACATCCTGTGATGCGGAGCACGAACACACACCTGACGCCTTCGCCTGTGCCACACTTCCGGCCACGATGAGTGAAGCCCTTCTGCGCGCCGACAAGGACCGTCAGGCGCACGCACCGACGCAGGCTCCTCTGCGTCTCGCCGTTCTCGACAACGACTCCGGTTTCCTGCAGGTGCTGGGCAAGCGCCTGGAGCGCTTGGGCTGGGAGCACCGCGTCCTCGCCAGCCCCGTGCCGGTGGAGGCACTCGTCGCTATGCGCATCGGTGCGCTAGTCGTCGATCTTTCGGTTCTCGGTCCACAGGCGTGGGAGTACCTGGAGCGCGTCTGCACGCAGCTCCCGGGGCTCGGCGTAGTGGTCTGCACGGGTCGCTCAAGCGTCGCTCAGCGCGTGCGGGGCCTACGCCTCGGCGCCGATGACTGGGTGGCCAAGCCGTGCCATCCTGAAGAATTGATCGCGCGTGTCGAAGCCGTCGTCCGTCGCCGTCGCCGCGCCGACGGCCCGCAGGCCAGCGCCCCGGTGCAGGCTGGTGAGATTGAGATCCGTGGCGACCGCTTCCAAGCGTTCGTAAGCGGAACGTCGGTCGACCTGACCCGCCGTGAGTTCGAGCTGATTCAGCTGTTGGCCGACGCTGAGGGTCGCGTACTCGAGCGCGAAGAGGTCTATCAGCGGGTCTGGGGCTACGCAATGGCCCGCGGCGACCGCTCGGTCGACGTCTTCGTTCGCAAGCTCCGCCAGAAGCTCGAGAAGGCCTCGCCGGGGTGGCGCTACATCCATACGCACTTCGGTGTCGGCTACCGGTTCGCCCCTGAAATGGCGACCCCGGACGCCGCCGACCTCGCTCACCTGCCGGACCCGGAGCTGGTCGCCGAGCCCGAGCGGCCGGCGACTTCTCGCTTGATCTAGCGTTGCCGCGGCGTCCTGCCGCAGCAACGGCGTGCCACACTTCGCCGATGCCCGTCGACGCCGCTACCGCCGCACGCAACGTGGCCATCATCCTGGCCATCAGCGCTGGTGTGTACTTCCTGCCCGGCGGCGGTACGACGGCTGCGGTGGTGAGCACCGTTCTCGGAGTGGGCTTCGCGGCGGCGCTGTGCTGGGTAGCGGTGATGCTCTACCGCCGCCACCGCAGCGACCTGAATTTACTGGGTGACCGTGGCCGGCTGATGCTCTACGGGGCGGTCGGGGCGCTCGTGATCGCGATTGTCGGAGCGGGTGTGATGCTCAAGACCGCCCCCGGCGCCGTCGTGTGGGTCGGGCTCCTCGGAGGCGCGATCTACGTGCTTATGGTGCTATGGCGCCGCCGAGGGCTCGCCTGACCGTCACGGTTGCGTCACAGGTATGTGACGAGATCGGCACGAAGCGAGTGTAGTTCTGTTGCAGCGACCTGGGCAACGTACGGGTCATGCGAAACGCGATCCGCAGAAGTGACGGCCAGGCCACGGTGGAGTTCATTGCGTTGTTGCCCATCATGGCCGCGGTGGCTTTGCTGGCTTGGCAGATCGCGGTTGCTGGGGAGGCCATGTGGATGGTGGCCGGCGCCGCCCGCGCGGCCGCACGCGCTCAGGCCCTGGGACGGAACGTCGAGGGCGCGGCAGCCGCCGCGCTCACGCCGCGGCTGCGGGCCGATCTGCACGTGCGTACGACGGCTTCCTCCGGGGTGGACGTGTCGGTGGGCATCCCGTCGGTGGTTGGCGGTGCGAGGCTGAGCACGGTCCACGCGCAGGCGCGCTTCACGCCGCAGGGGCGATGATGCATTCGTTCGCGGGTGGGGACCGCGGGCAGGGAACGGTGGAGGTGGCGGCTTTGCTGCCGTTACTCCTCCTCGTCGCTGTGGTGGCCGGCCAGTGGCTTTCAGCAGGCGCCGCCGTTGAATTGGCCCATCACGCAGCGGAGTCGGGCGCCGTGGCGCTTCTGGAGGGAGGCGACCCGGCCGCGGCCGCACGAGCAGCTACACCAGGTGCCGATCGCGGGCGATTGCGCGTCAGCGTCCACGGACACCGGGTTGACGTCAGCCTTCGTCCGCGTGTCGCGGTGGTGGGGCTGGGCGATCTCCTTACGGCGCACGCCAGTGCTTCGGCGGGGCCGTCGCGATGAGTGTTTCCGCGCGCATCGGGGCCTGGTTCCTCGACGAAGCTGAGTCCCGGTCGGCCCCCGTCCCAAGCAGGGCGGCGGCCATCAGCTCAGAAGCCGCCGTCATCGGCTCCGCCGACGTGGCCGCAGGGGCCGGCGCCGTAGTCGCGCTGGAGCTGGCCCGCGGGTCGCGGGTCGCGGTGCTGCTCAGCTGGGGCGCATCGATCTCCGCCGGCCCCGCGGCACCGGCCCTCCCGGCGGCGCGCAGGCTCGCACGTCGACTCACGGAGCGCGACTTACCGGCGCTCGCCCGTGGGCGGCTCGTGCTCTGCCTGCTCGATGAGCGAGAGGACACCGCGGCCGCGCAGGCGCGCCGCGTCGGCGCGCTGCTGCCGACGGGGACACCCTTGGTCCTGGCGCTTGGCGGGCCTCGAGGGCAAGAGCTCGACGTGCTTCTGGCCGAGATGCCGGAGGTACTGGTGGCCGTCGACGCAAACACGCCGCTGGGCGCGCTCGCACTGGCCGGGGCAGTGGTTGCGGCTGGGCCCGTCGCGGTGAGCTGGGCGCCGCCGGGCGCCGTCCGCCGACGCGCCGCGCTCTGCGGGCTGCTGGGCCCCGGCGTGCCCCGCCGATCCGAGGTAACCGCATGAAGCGAATTTTCCGTGGCCAGAGCGGCCAAGCGTCGGTGCTCCTCGTGGGTGCCATGTGTGCTGTTCTCGTCGGCGCCGTGGTCCTGGGTGCCGTGGCGAGCGCGTCGACCCTCACGGCCGATCGCCGGCAGGCCGCCGACCTTGCGGCTCTCGCCGCGGCCGGCGCGATGCGGCGCGACTACCCTCGGCTGTACCCGGCGCCGGGGCTGGTGGCGCTCGCACCGGCGGCCTATGAGGGAGCGGCACGCACGGCGGCGCAGGTGACCGCTTCGGCTAACGGTGTCCGCGTCGTGACCGTCTCGTTCCCGGGCGCCACGCAGCCGCCGCTGCGGGTGCGCGTCCAGGTCGCCGGATCGCCCGCAGGGTCCGATCGACGGAGCGCGGCGGTGGTCGCCGAGGCGGAGCTGCGGCTGCCGGCGGTCGGCCCGGCGCTGGGTGCCGGTGGCGCAGGGGAGTACCGCGGCCCGTTCGCCTACCGCGACGGCAAGCCTATGCGCCCCGACACGGCATTGGCCTACGACCGCATGGCGTCCGCGGCGCGAGCGGCCGGGGTCGACCTCGTTGTCGTCAGCGGTTACCGCTCAGACGCGGAACAGGCCATGCTCTTCGCCCAGCATCCGGATCCGAAATGGGTCGCCCGACCCGGTCAGTCCCTTCATCGCCTGGGAACCGAACTGGATCTCGGCCCGGCTTCGGCCTACGGATGGCTCGCGGCGCACGCGCCGACCTTCCACTTCATCCGGCGCTACGCCTGGGAGCCGTGGCATTACGGCCTGAACTTGAACCCCGGCTCCGCCTCCGTGGGCTACGGCGGGAGCCATGAGGCCGGAGGGTCGTCGCTGCCGTCCTTCGTGCCCGCCCGGTACGCACCGATGCTCGCGCGCGCAGCTCAGCGGTGGAATGTGTCGGGCGGTCTTCTCGGCGCCCAGATCGAAGCCGAGTCGGGTTTTGACCCCAATTCTCGGTCGCCGGCGGGAGCGCTCGGGATCGCACAGTTCATGCCGGGCACCGCTAGGACGTACGGGCTCGCGAACCCGATGGACCCAGCTCAATCGATCGACGCCCAGGGCCACCTGATGCGAGACCTGTTGCGTCAGTTCGGTTCGGTCCCGCTGGCGCTGGCCGCCTACAACGCCGGGCCGGGCCGGGTCGTCGGCTGCATGTGCATCCCCGCGATCCCGGAGACCCAAGCTTATGTGGCCCGGATCCTCGGCCTGCTGAGGGCCTCCGGGGACGGCGGTGGCCTGGCGCTCGACGGCTTGCAGATCCGACTCGTGCGCTGACTTGACCGCGGTCCGGAGGGCCGCACCGCGTCCGCAGTCGCCCTTTCTGGGAGGACGAGCTCTCGATTGAGGCGTTGACCGTTGACGATGCGGCCGGGGCGATCATGTACGCGATCTCCCAGCCACCGCACGTGGACGTCAGCTAGATCCTGATCCGGCCGGTCGCCCCGAAGAACTGAGCCGCATCCGGGAAGCCGGTGACCAACCCGTCAACCGTCAGCAGATGCTCGGTAGTGCCGGCCGTGGCGAAGCGGGGTTGTGCGCCCGTGACGTCTGGTACCGTCGCGCCACGTCCAGAGTCGCGGCCTGGGGAGGCCGTCGACGGACGCTTGTCACCACAGAGGAGAGAGATGCGCTTCCGTCCCGTTCTGATCGCCGCACTGGCGCTCACCGTCACCGCTGTCGCCGCACCTGCTGCCGGCGCTGCGGCCTGCGATTCCCTGGATCCCGCGGCCTGTCTGCTGCCGTGGCCCAACGACTCGTTCACCAAGCACGACGCAAAGATGCCCACGGGCAAGCGCCTCAACCTCACGACGGGGAACCTGCCCGCCAACAGCAAGGGCGTGCCGATCCAGTTGTCGGCCTGGGACAAGAACGACGGATTCAGCCCTGGCAGCGTGATCATGACCCAGGTTCCCGGACTGGACCTCGCGAAGACGGGCGCGGTGCCGATCACTGACATCGCCGCCTATGCGGGCAAGTCGCAGTCGATAATCGTGCTCGACACCGCTTCCGGGAAGCGCTGGCCGATCTGGGCGGAGGCGGATTTCGCCGCCACGACGCCGACGGAGGAATCGCTTCAGATTCACCCTGCCACCAACTTCCTCGAGGGGCATCGGTACATCGTCGCGCTGCGCAACCTGCGCGGCGCCGACGGCTCGCTCATCAAGCCCGGAGCAGCGTTCGCGGCCCTGCGCTCCGGCCAAGGCCCGAAGGCCCGCCGCAAGCACTTCGCGGCGATCTTCAAGACGCTCAAGAAGGCCGGCGTAAGCCAGAAGTCGCTCTACCTGGCCTGGGACTTCACCGTCGGCAGCGGGAAGATCATCGCCGGCCGACTGCTCGCGATGCGCAACGACGCCTTCAAGCAGCTAGGGGACACGAACCTGGCGGACGGAAAGATTCCGGCCTCGTCCAGCGCCCCGAAGTTCACCATCGACAAGCTCGTCGATCAGCCGCCGTGCAGCCCCGGCGGTTGCCTAAGCGGCGAGAGCGACCGGATCGCCCGCAAGGTGGAGGGCACCGTGACGGTGCCTTGTTATCTGGACCAGCCCGGTTGCCCGCCGGGCGCCGCGGCGTACTTCAAGCACTCCACTGACCTCACGCCGAGCCAGATGCCCGGCAACGTGATGCAGGCCAAGTTCCTGTGCAACATCCCGCGCGTGGCATTCACGTCGCCGTCGCGGCCGTCGCTCTACGGGCACGGCCTTCTCGGCGATCCAGGAGAGATTGATCAGGGGCAGCTGCAGAACATGTCGCGCGAGCACAACTTCACGTTCTGCGCAACGGCGGAGATCGGCATGGCGGAGGACGACGTCGGCAACGCCATCAAGATCCTGGGGGACTTCTCCACGTTCAACACGCTGGCGGACCGCCTGCAGCAGGGCATGGTCAACGGCCTGTACCTCGGCCGCCTGATGATCCATCCCAAGGGCCTGATCTCGAGCCCGGCCTTCCAGAACGCGAGCGGCCAGCCGGTGCTGGACATCTCGCACCTGTACTACGACGGCAACAGCCAGGGCGGCATCTTCGGTGGCGGCCTCACGGCGGTCGCTCCGGACTTCACCAGGGCGGCGCTGGGTGTGCCCGGCATGAACTACAGCCTGCTGCTGCCGCGCAGCACCGATTGGAACACCTACAAGGCCATCATGGCTCCGGCGTACCCGAACGTGCTGACCCGGCAGATGCTCCTGAACGTCGCGCAGGTTCTGTGGGACCGCGGCGAGGGCGACGGCTACGCCCAGCACATGACCACCGACCCGCTGCCGAACACACCCAAGCACCAGGTGCTGCTGAACGTCGCGCTCGGCGACCACCAGGTTGCGCAGATCAGCGCCGAGACGGAGGCGCGCACCATCGGCGCCGCCGGTTACCGGCCGACGTACGGCGCGGGGCGCTCGCTGGACAAGAGGGCCCTGTGGGGGATCCCGACCCTCAAGTCCGGATCGACCGGGTCAGGGATCTTCATCTGGGATTCCGGTCCGGTGGGCGCAGACGGATTCGGTACTCCGATCTCACCGATCGCCGACACCATCCAGACGGTCGGCCGGGATCCGCACGAGCTGCCCCGCAACACGCCGGCCGAGCGGCAGCTCAAGTCGGACTTCCTGGCCCCGGCGGGCAAGCTGCCCGATCCCTGCGCGGGCGCGCCCTGCCGCTCGGTGCGCGACTACTAGAGCACCACCTCGCCACCCCGGCGTCGGCGACCTGCCGGCGCCGCGGGGCGAGCGTGGGTCTGAGCTGAGCGTGGGCTAAGCGGCGACCGGGGCGTCGGCGCGGACGGCGGTCAGCTGGACCGGAATGCCATTCAGCACCGCGTTCCCCGTGAGTGCGTCGACGGTGAGTTCGTCGGCCAGCACGTTGCTGTTGGCGCCGGCGTGCTCGCCGGCGACCTGCATCGTGTCGGCGGACCCGCCGTGGCCCCAGCCGTGCGGGATCGAAACGACGCCCGGCATCACGTCCGGGGTCACCTGGACGGGCAGCTCGATTGTGCCCGTGCGCGCCTGTACACGGGCCGTTTCACCATCCGCGAGGCCCAAGCGGTCGGCGTCATCAGGATGTACATGCACGGTGCACCGGGCCGGCCCGCTGACCAGCAGCGGCAGGTTGTGCATCCACGAGTTGTTGGAGCGTAGGTCACGTCGACCCACCAGCACTATCGCCCCGTCATCGCGTTGGGTGGGCATCAGCACCTCGTGCAACCGGGCTACGTCAGCCACAATGGCTTCCGGGGCCAATTCGATCCGCCCGCTCGGAGTGCGCAGCACATCCGGTAGGCGGGGCTCCAACGCACCGCAATCGACCCCGTGCGGATTAGCCTGGAGCTCGTCCATCGACAACGATCCGTCGCCGGCACCGAATCCGTCGCCGTACGGCCCGCAGCGCAGCATCAGGTCCAGGATTCGCTCCGGGCCGATGCGCGGTGCGAGCGCGGCCATGATCTCGTCGGGATCCCGGCCGTGTATCGGTGAATGCTCGTCGGAGCACTCACGGCGCACCATCTCGGCGGCGACAAACGCATCGACCGCGTCGACATCGACATCAGCACCCTGCCCGGTGAGGACACCGGTGAGGCGCAACAGGCTGCGCCATTCGTCGCGCATCCCCTCCGGAAGCGGGAGTACCGGGGGTGAGTAGTTGGCGATGTTGCGGATGGCGAACGCGTACAGCGCGAGGTCGTAGTGACCCTTCTCCAACGGCGAGGGCGACGGCAGCACCACGTCGGCATGGCGTGTCGTCTCGTTGAGGTAGATGTCGACGCTGACCATGTAGTCCAGCCCCTCGAGCGCGGCCTGAAGGCGATCGGAGTTGGGTGTGCTCAGCGCCGGGTTGCCGGCGATCGTGATGAGGGCGCGGACCTGGCCTTCCCCGGGCGTTGTCATCTCGTCCACCAGCGTGGCCACCGGCAGTTCGCCGAAGACCTCCGGCAGACCACGCACGCGACTCGTCCAGCGGCCCGTCTTGGTCGGGCGGCCACGGCCCGGCTCACCCTTGGTGTTGGACGCTCCGGCGGCGGCGCGCGTGAACATCGCCCCGCCCGGTCGGTCGAGGTTACCGGTGATCGCGTTGAGGACGTCGATCAACCAGGAAGCCACGGTGCCGAAGGGCTGGGTGGTGGTCCCGATGCGGCCGTAGACGGCGGCGGTGGGTGCGGCCGCCAACTCGCGCGCCATCCTGCGGATGTCCTCGGCGGCGATCCCGGTGGGCTCGGCCACCACTTCGGGGCTGAAGTCGGTGGCCAGCGCACGCACGGTGTCGACCCCGTCGATCCACATGCCCGCCGGCCCCAGGTCGTCGAGTCCCTCCTCGAACACGACGTGGATCAGCCCGAACAGCAACAGCGGGTCCGTCCCGGGCCGGATGAAGTGGTGCTCGTCGGCGGCTTGTGCTGTGCGCGTCCGCCGAGGGTCGATCACCACGACGCGGCCGCCACGCTTCTGAATGGCCTGCAGGCGCCCGCGCACGTCGGGCGCGGTCATCAGCGATCCGTTCGACGCGAGCGGGTTGGCGCCGAGGATGAGCAGATGCTCGGTGCGGTCCAGATCGGGGATCGGAACCGACAGGCCGGTGCCGAACATCAGCGCCGACGACAGCTGCTTCGGGATCTGGTCGACGCTGGAAGCCGAATACACGTTCTTGGAGCCGATGCCCTTCAGCAGCACACGGCCGTAGATGATGGGAGCCAGGCCGTGCGCCGATGGATTACCCAGATACGTGGCCACCGTGTCGCGCCCGTGCTCCGCCATGATCGCGGGCAGGTGGGCGTCGATATGCGCGAACGCCTCATCCCACGTAGCGGGTCGGTGGACGCCATCCGCGCCGCGGATCATCGGCGTTTGCAGGCGATCTTGGTCCTCGTGCAACTCTTTGAGGCTGACACCCTTGGGGCAAAGGAAACCCCGGCTGAACACGTCGTCGGCATCGCCCCGTACGCGCGTCACCCTGCCTTCGGACACCGTCACGTCGAGCCCGCATGTGGCCTCGCAGAAGGGGCAGGTCCTGGGCACCGTCGTCTCTTGGGGCATGAGCACCAGCCTACCCCCAAGGCGGTCGCGTATCGAGCGGCCGATGCTGTCCGGGGGCGTGCGTACCTTGCGAGTAGTCCGATCCCCGCGAGCGTTCAGGAATTCTCACGTGGCACTCTGCTTCATCGAACCACAGGACGCGATCCGCGTCATCGCCGAATCCGTCGGGCGCGAGGCGCGCCGACAACTTCTGGGCGAGGTCGTCCGTGCCTGGGTCGATGAGATCCCCGAGCACGAACTCGATGCCCACTACGTAAAGGCTGTCGCCGACCTCGACGAGCAGGATCTATCGATGCTCGCGGCCTGGCACGCATCCCTGGAGGTAGGCCATCCGATCGCCAACCGTGACTTTCTGGTCAGCGCATTCGCGGGCCTCGGGGAGAACCGGCGCGAGGCGTTGAAGATCGCCGCGGGCTTCCGTGGCGAGGAGGCGTTTGACTCCGGCGTCGCGGAGGAACACGCTCTGGAGACGGTGCTGCCTCATCTTTCCCGCGAGCGCTCCATGGAGTTGGCGGGCGACTGCCTGGATCTATATCTCTGGGATCGCCTCGGCTGCGACAACTGACGGGCAGGGGGTCTTGGCGGGGTCGGCGCGGTCCGCCGGCCCTGCAGTGATGAGGTTCAGGCCGCCAGTTCGCGTTCGACGTCGGCGATCGTCTGGGCGGTGTCGACAAAGCACACCGACCGGATGCCCAGTTCCCGCGCCGCGTCGCAGTTGTGCGGGAAGTCGTCGATGAACAGGCAGGCGGACGGCGGCAGGTCCAGGCGCCGACACGTCAGCAGGAAGATCTCCGGGTCAGGCTTGCGCATACCTACGAACGCGGAGTCGACCACCAGTTCGAAGAGGTCCTCGACGGGCAGCATCGCCTTCCAGCGAGGCTCCCACTCGCGCACGTTGTTGGTCAGCAGCGCGGTGCGCAGCCCCCGGGCGCGTACGGAGCCGATCAGCTCCAGCATCTCGTGGTTGGTGTGCAGGTGTCGGAAGTAGTGCTCGCTGAACGCGTCCATCGCGACGGGGCGGCCGATGTCGGCGGCGATCACATCGCCCAGGCGGGCCATGAACGCCGCCTCGCTCACGCGACCGCATTCGAGTTCGTGCAGGGGGTTGGCCCCGTCCTCCTCGGTGACGGTCGTCATCGCTCGGCCCAGCGCGTCCAGTGGGATGCCCGCTGACTCCTGGACGAAGGCGAAGGAGCCCTGCACGGACGATGTGAGGACTCCGAGCAGGTCGCTGATCACGGCCTGCACGGGCTCAGGCTGGGTCATGCGCGCCGCAGGATGTCGTAGCGCCCGATGCCCACGCGGCCTTCCATGTGCCAGCGGAAGAACGCGCAGTCAAGCCGCAGGCGACCTAGATCCAGCGTCGTCCCGCAGATCACCTCGCCTGCGGCGCGGCGGGCGGGGCCGTCTTCGGTGAGGTACAGCTCAAGGCTCGCCCCGCGCTGGCAGTCGGTCGCGTCGTAGGTGGTGGAAAGCAGCGTTTCCTCGGCGATCTGGGGCACGGCGCCGCCGGCCCCTTCATCGGGCGGCTCGGTCAGGAACGCGACGACTTGCTCGGCGTCGTGTTCGCGCGCTGACTGCTCGCGCACGGCGCTCAGCGACACGGCGGTGCGCTCGTCCAACCAGATCGAGAGCGTGCGGGCGATGGTCAGGCGGTCCCAATCCGGGGCACCCCAGGAGTGGCTGCGCTGGCCGACGCCGTCCAGTGGCTGCGTAGCCCCGCCCAGCGTCACCGTGCCGGTGACGCGGCAGTAGGACTCATAGCCCTGCATCCCGCCGACGCGCGCCACGGGGTGCTCTTCACCGAGCACCGCGGGCGGGGCCAGCGCGGCAAAGCGCAGCTCGAAGCCGGCACCGTCCTCGGCGCTCATGCTCACCGTCCACATGCGCAGCGGTTCATCGATCGTGGTCTGTAGACCCGCGGCCTGCACTCCCTCCCAGCCCGGTCCGACCGGCGCCGCGGCGCCCTCGGCGCGGGCGGTGAGGACCTCGCCCCCGGCGAACATGATGGCCAGGCCGCTGGCTGTGGGTGCCTCGCCACCGTCCGTCGGTGGGGCCAGCCCGAGACGGGCCACGCCGTAAACGTCGGCCGATGCATCGCCGAACGCGAACGTCACCGAATCGCTGCTGCCCGCGACGCTCAGTGCCCGGGGCTGCTCTGAGGCCGGGTCGGCGTTCACGTGCCGAGACGGGCGCTGTCGACGTCCACGGCTGATCCGTCCACGTCATACGGGCGACGGGCGTCCTGCCGCTTGCGCCATGCCGTCCCGGCTCCGGCGTAGGCCGTGGTGCCGGCGCGGACGACGAGGCGCCGGTTGAAGATCTTCACCAGCACGACGCGCACCACGGCGCGGGAGGGGGGCACGAGCAGGGCAAAGCCGAAGAAGTCGGTGATGAAGCCCGGTGTCAGCAGCAGCGCACCGCCGAAGATGACCAGCGCGCCGTCGACGACCTCGCTGGTCGGCGGACGGCCGGCCCGCAGCGCCTCGGTGAACTTGCGCCACGAGGACCGGCCCTGCTGGCCCAGCAGGGCGGCACCGATCAAGGAGTCGAGCAGCAGCAGTCCGACCGTCGGCAGCACACCGATCGCTGATCCGACCTGGATGATCACGGCCAGTTCGAGAACCGGAACCATGATGAAGAGAAGTACGACGAGAACAAACATGTCTGCGTCAAAGGGTATCGCGCGCCGCCGCTCACCCTCCCCGGTCGGCCGGGCGGCAAGCGTTTAGACTGCGCCGATGCCGTCATACGATGAGGTCCAAGACGCCCTGACCAACGTGATCGACCCTGAGCTCGGTCTTGACTTCGTCGAGCTGGGGCTGATCTACACGATCGAGGTCACCGGAGGCGACGTCCACGTGACGTTCAGTCTCACGTCGCCTGGTTGCCCCATCGGGCCGCAAGTGGCCGAGCAGATCGACGAGTTTGTAAGCGAGCTGGACGACGTGACGTCGGTCACGTCCGAGATGACTTTCACGCCCGCGTGGACTCCCGACAAGATGAGCGAAGACGCGAAGTTCGCGCTCGGATACTAGGAAGGCCTGGATCCACCGATCCGGCGTCCGGCGCACCGCAATCGCCGTCGTTCCACCGGCGCCGAACGCCGCTCGCGATGCGTACGGTGGCACGGTGCGCCTCGTATTACTCCTCATGGCTGCGTCGGTAGTCGGCACCCCGGCCACGGCAGCCGCGGCCGCATCCACCCAGACGGGCCGCTTGCTCGTCACGCTCCGACCCGCTGCTCGTTCTCACGGTTCCTCTGCCTACGACGCCACGGCCGGTGGAGTGATCGCCTCCAACCATGCCCGTCGCGCAGGCCCGTCGGTACCGCAGATCCGGCTCATCACCGTCCGGCCCCGCGCCGGTGAGTCGCTGGCGGACCTGACCGTCGCACTGCAAAGCGACCCGCGGGTGCGAGCGGTCCAGCGTGAGCGCCGCGCGACGCCGCGCCTGCTGCCCGACGATCCGGCGCTATCGGTTGGCGAGACGAGCGCGGGGACACTGCCGGGCACGCCACTGGAATGGTGGGCGGCAGCCGAGAACCTTCCGGCCGCATGGGACATCACGCAGGGCGCGGGTGCCCGAGTGGCGGTGATCGATACCGGCGTCGACGCCAGCCACCCAGATCTCGCCCGACAGATCATCGCCGCCAACGACCTCGACGGTGATGCCACCGACCGCGGCGTCGCGGTGGACGAGGACGGGCACGGTACCCACGTCGCCTCCCTGGCGTGCGCGACAGGGGGCAACGGGCTCGGACTGGTCGGCGCAGGGTACGGCTGTTCGCTGATCGTCGAGAAGACCGACTTCACGGACGCGAGTATCGCGGCGGCGATCGTCGACGCTTCCGATCGCGGCGCGGGTGCGATCAATATGAGCTTCGGTACCGACGGTCGCACCTCCCCTGGTCCAGCGCTGCTCGACGCTCTGCACTACGCGCGCCGCAGAGGCGCTGTGCTCGTGGCCGCCGCCGCGGACGACCCGGTCACCGAGCAGGGTGACCCGGCGAACGTGCTGCAACCAACCGGGACGGGGCCGAGGCTGGAGCAGGGAATCGGTCTGTCCGTGACCGCCGCGCAGCGTGATGGTCACGTGGCGTGGTTCGGTGGGCGCGGCACCCAGATCTCGCTGGCCGCGTACGGGGCCTTTGCGCGCACCTCCGGGCCTCGGGGCGTGTTCGGCGCGTTTCCCCTGCCCACGGTGGGCATCGAAGTGGGGCAGGGATCGCGCCCACCGTGCTTATGTCGGACGAGCCTCGGGGGCGATGACCGCTACGCGTACATCGCCGGAACTTCGATGGCCGCCCCGCAGGTCGCCGCCATCGCGGCGCTGATGCGCCGGCTCAACCCGGATCTACCTCCGGCGAACGTGGAGCGGATCCTCAAGCGGACAGCGACGCGGCCGGCCGGGGTGGGCTGGACGAACGATCTGGGGTGGGGCATTCTGAACGGCGGCGCGGCCATGGCGGCAGCTCGTGACACCGATCACACGCCACCCACTTCGTCGCTGACCGTGGTGCGCCGCAGCGCGAGGAGCGTCACGCTGCGCGTCGGCGCACGGGACGCCGGGCCACCCGGCGTCCGGGTTTCTGGGCCGGCACGGGTCGAGGTGTGGCAGACGATCGGCACCACGCGGCGCCGCATCGCGTCAACGGGGGTCGGAATCACGCGGCTGCGGATCGGAGGCCGTCGCGCCATCCTGCTGACCGTCCGCGCCGTCGATCGTGCCGGCAATCACCAAGCCCTCGCCGTCCGTCCGCAACTGCGACTCGCGGCGCCGCAGGGTCAGGCGTTCACGGCGCGGCGGTCACGCTCGCGGTCGGCGAGCGTCACGAGTTCGGCCAGCGCGGCCGAGATCCCGTCGGCGATCTTCTGGATATCCGGCAGTACGTCGTAGTCGCCGAGCAAGCCGAAGTTCATGCCGCCGTTGTAGGACATGATCGCGATCGCGAGCGAGTGGTTCTGCGGCAGGAACGCGATCGGGAAGACGTCCTCCATTTCCCGGCCGCGGACGTAGAGCGGAATCTGCGGACCGGGAACGTTGGTCACGATCAGGTTGAACAGAGTGGTGGAGAAGTTCAGGCGCGAGGCCTGGGCGAGCACCGTCGGGGGCGCGAAGTTCTGCACGTTGGCCAGGATCTCAGCCCCGATCGCCTGCTTGCTCTCCTTCAGTCCGTCCATCGATTGCTTGACGGTGTGCAGCCTGGCGATCGGGTCCTCCACATACACCGGAAGCGGTCCGCGCATAGCAGCGATCTGGTTGCCGAGCTGGTGCGCGCTCCCATCCCCGCGACCGGCCGGCGGACGCACCGAAACGGGCACCAGGGCGCGAAGCTCCAGGCCTTCGGTGCGGACCCCGCGCGAGCGCAGCCAGGTACGCAGAGCGCCGCTGACCACCGTCAGGACAACGTCGTTGACCGTCCCGCCAAACGTGGTCTTGACCGTCTTGAAGTCGGCCAGCTCCGAGCGCACGGTCACGTAGCGCCGGTGGGGGCCATGCTCGACGTTGAGCGGCGTGCTGGGCGCCGGGTTCATCCCGGCCCACACGATCTCACCGATGCCCTCAGCGGCCACGCGGGCTTCCCGCACCGCGCTCTGGGGCCGCGTCATGACGTCGACGGCCCGGGCGGCCAGGCCCAGGCCGGAGCGCACGGCGTCGGCGGCGCCCGCAGCGATGACTTCGATGGCGCCCGGCTCGGTGTGCGGAGCCCAAGCCTCGTCGGGATGTTCCACCACCGTTGGTACCGGCCCCAGATCGAATAGCACGGTGGCCAGATCCACGCCGGAGATCCCGTCGATGAGCGCGTGATGGGTCTTGCTGATGATCGCGAAGCGACCGCCTTCCAGCCCCTCGATCAGCCACATCTCCCACAGGGGCTTGGCGCGGTCCAGTTGCTGGCTGAACAGGCGCGAGGTCAGCCGCATCAGCTGCTGCTCGCTGCCGGGCTTGGGCAGCGCGGTCTGTCGGATGTGGTACTCGAGGTTGAAGTTCGCGTCATCGACCCACAGCGGTCGCCCGGCCTCGAGCCGGGGGATCGTCAGCTTCTGCCGGTAGCGGGGCACGAGGTGCAGGCGCTCGCGAACCGCGTCGAGCAGCTCGTCGAACGGCGGGGGCGGCCCATCGCACAGCATCAACGCACCGATGTGCATGTGCGAGTCGGGTCCTTCCTGCATCAGGAAGGACGCATCCACTGCGGTGAGTCGATCGAAGTGCTGCTGAGCCATGGTTCTCTTGTTCCCTTCCCCTGACAGCGAGCAGGGAGCGTATCGAGCCGTGAGCGCGCGATACTGCGCGCAGCGAACCGACGTGGAGAGGCGGCTGACGGCATGGCATGGGATTTCTCGACTGACCCCGAGTTCCAGGAGCATCTGGACTGGATGGAGCGCCTCGTGCGCGAGGAGATCTGGCCCCTGGAGACGCTCGGGCTCGACTACGACCAATTGCAGCGGGCAATGGCGCCGCTGCAGGAGCAGGTCAAGGCTCGCGGGCTGTGGGCCGCGCACCTGGATCCCGAGCTTGGTGGCCAGGGCTTTGGGCAGGTGAAGCTCGGGCTGATGCACGAGATCCTGGGTAGCACCCCGATCGCACCGTTCGCCTTTGGCAACCAGGCGCCCGACTCGGGCAACTCGGAGATCCTGGCGCTGGCGGGGACCGACGAACAGAAGGAGCGGTTTCTGCACCCCCTGCTGGCCGGTGACCTGCACTCCGCGTTCTCGATGACGGAGCCCAACGCCGGGTCAGACCCGACGCTGCTCACCACGAGCGCCGTCCTCGAGGGCGACGAGTGGGTGATCAACGGCCACAAATGGTTCAGCTCCAACGCGTCGATCGCCGACTTTCTGATCGTGATGGCGGTGACCGACCCCGACGCGCGCTCCCACCAGCGCGCCTCGATGTTCCTCGTGCCGGCCGACACGCCAGGCGTGAACATCCTGCGCGACGTGGGCACGATGGAGCATCCGCATGAGGAGTTCGCGAAATACGGCGGGCACGCGGAGATTCTGTACGAGGACGTGCGTCTCCCCCGTGACGCCCTTCTGGGCGCCCAGGGTGCCGGCTTCCTGATTGCCCAGCACCGTCTGGTGCCAGGCCGTATCCACCACTGCATGCGCTGGCTCGGAGTGTCCAAGCGGGCGTTCGACATGTTGTGCGAGCGGGCGACATACCGGTACGCATTCGGCTCCACTCTGGGCGACAAACAGACGGTCAAGAATTGGATCGCCGACTCGGCGGCCGAGATGCAGGCCGCGCGCCTGATGACGCTGCACGCCGCGTGGAAGATGGACACCCAGGGCGCATCCGCGGCCCGGATGGACGTTTCCCTGATCAAGGTGTACGGCGCAACCGTCCTGCACAACGTCATCGACCGAGCACTTCAGGCCCACGGATCGCTGGGGTACTCGACCGATATGCCGTTGGAGGCGATGTACCGCTTTGCGCGGGGCGCCCGTTTCTACGATGGCCCCGACGAGGTGCACCGCGAGTCGGTGGCCCGGCAGGTGCTGCGCGGCTATGAGCCTCCGGCCGACGGTGTCCCCAGCCAGCATGTTCCGAGCCGCCGAGCCGCCGCGCAGGAGCAGTTCGCGTGGCTGCTGGAGGCGGTGACCTCAAACGACTGACCCGGACGACGAGGGCCACCCTCTGCGGGTTCGGCCCCTTGTCATCGTGCTCATCGTGCAGATCGTCCTGGTGGGCGGCCTGCTGTTAGCGGCCTCGCGCTCCGCGGACTTCCTGCCTTTCCTGACGGGCACGTCGCACCCCGCCCGCGTCGTCGCAGTGGTGCCACGCGCGACCGCTGACCGATTCGACGCGCCGGCAGCGATGGCGCTTGCGCGTGAGCAGCTCGCGGTCGGGCCTCGCCCGGCCGGCTCACCGCCGTTGCGCGGCCTGGCCGATCAGCTGCGGGCGCAACTCCCAGCAGGGCGCTTTGAGCCCGTCGGATCGGGCCTGCGCAACATCGTCGGGACGATCCCCGGCCGGCGGCCCGTGCTCGTCATCGGCGCCCACTACGACACGGCGCCGATCCGCGGGTTCATCGGCGCCAACGACGGCGCCGCGGGCACGGCCGCTGTCGTGCAGCTGGCCCGGGATCTCGCTCGGCCGGGCGCGCTGCCGGTTGCCCATCGCGAGATCCGCTTCGTTCTCTTCGACGGCGAAGAGGCTGCGCATCCGACGCAGCACTACTACGACGATGCGCTGATCGGCTCAAGGGCCTACGTCACCGCTCATCCGGGCCAGACCAGCGCGATGGTGCTGCTCGACTACATCGCCAACAAGGGCCTGCGCCTCCCGCGGGAGGGGAGTTCCACTCCGGCTCTCTGGGCAAAGGTCCGCGCCGCCGCCGCAGCCGTCGGGGTGGCAGCCGTGTTTCCCGACGCCAAGCAGACGACCATCATCGACGACCACACGCCGTTCCTGCGCTCGGGCGTGCCGGCCGTGGACCTCATCGATTGGTCCTACCGCTATCAGCACGTGCGGGCCGACAGCTACGACAAGCTGTCGGTGCGGTCGATGGACGCCGTGGGGGAGACGGTCGCATTGCTTGCTCAGTGGGAGGCGGCGCCGTGAGGTGCACGACCGTCCTCGCACTTCTTGGGACCGCGGCGATCACCCCCGTCCTGGCGGCCGGTGCCGCGGGCGACACGGGTGCCGACGGCCGGCCGCATCCCGCCGCCTACGACCTGGCTCTACGGTGGAATCCGCTGACGCGCATCCTGAGCGGGACCGAGTCGATCCGGGTGGTGAACGACGGGCCAGGCTCCCTTCCGCGGGTGTGGTTGCGACTGTGGCCCAACGCGCCCGAGACCGGCGCGGCCCGGCGCGCGACGTGTGACCACACTCGCGCCGTGCTCACCGTGGTCGCGGGCGCCGTCGTCGAGCGGCGCACCGTGGGGTGTTCGGCCGTGGAGCTCCGTCTCGCCCAGCCGCCTGCGCCGGGCGGAGCTACGGCGATCTCCGTGCGCTTCCGGCTCCACGTACCGCGCGGCAACGAGTCACTCGGGCGAAGCGCGGGCGTCGACCTTTTCGGCTATGCCGTGCCGACGCTTGCCGTTCGCGATGACCGGGGATGGCATCTGAATCCGGCCAGCTCCTACGGTGATCCGACGCTTGGGCTCGCGGCTGCCTGGCACGCCTCGCTGCAGGTACCGGCAGACCTGGACGCCGCCACGACGGGACGCGAGGTCGGGGACTCGGTCGATGCCTCAACCGGGATGCGAACCATCGAGGCCGAAACTCCACATGCCCGCGACTTCGCCTTCGCCATCGGGCACCTGCGGCGGACCGAGGCGGTCGTCGACGGCACGCGGATCCGCATTTTCGCAGCGCGCAGCAGCTCGCCCGCGTCCAGCCGTCACATGCTGGGAGCCGCGGGCGACGCGCTTCGGGCCTACACCCGCTGGTTCGGCTCCTACGGCTCGCCGGAACTGGATGTCGTGCAGTCCTCGCTGGCCTACAACGGCGTGGAGTTCCCCGAGCTCGTGTTCGCCGACGCCTATCGCGCCACGGTCGTCCACGAGGTCGCCCACCAGTGGTGGTACGGAATCGTGGGGGACGACCAGTACGGCGAGCCCTGGCTGGACGAGCCGCTCGCCGCGTGGAGTGAGACCCAGCTGGCCCCCGGCTCCTACCCGTGTGACCCGCGCCATCCGCTCGGGACCCGTACCGCGGGGCTGCTGCGCGGGATGGGGTACTACGACCGCCATCCCGACGCCTACGACGACGTGATCTATCGCGGCGGCTCCTGCGCACTCACCTCGCTGGAGAACATGCTGGGTCGCGCCCGCTTCCTCGGCATGCTGCGCCGAGAGGTGAGCCGGTACCGGTACGGCGTCGTTCGCACCGCCGACCTCCTGGCGCTGGTGCGGGAGACCGATCCGCTTGTGGCGGCGCGCTGGGAACGGCTCGTCGGGCTGCCCCGCGGATGACCGCCGCGGTTGCCGATGGCCCCGACGTGAAACGCCGGGGCGCCCGGTGCGTACCCTGTAGGGACATGTCCGCACCCGAAAAACTTCTCCTGGCCCGACCACGCGGCTATTGCGCCGGTGTCGATCGTGCCGTGCAGACCGTCGAGCGCGCGCTGGAGTTGTATGGCGCTCCGGTGTACGTGCGCAAGGAGATCGTCCACAACAAGCACGTCGTGCAGAAACTGCAGGAGCAGGGCGCGATCTTCGTCGACGAACTGTCGGACACCGTTCCCGAGGGCGCGGTGACCGTGTTCTCGGCGCACGGCGTGTCACCGGCGGTACATGCGGACGCGCAGGCCCGCGGGCTGCAGACGATCGATGCGACCTGCCCGCTCGTGACCAAGGTCCACCGTGAAGCGGTCAAGTTCGCCAGTGAGGGCTACACGATCGTCCTGATCGGCCACGACGGTCACGAAGAGGTCGAGGGCACGATGGGAGAGGCCCCGGAGGCCATCGTCCTCGTGGAGACGGTCGACGACGTCGACCGCCTCGAGGTAGCCGATCCAGACAGGCTCGCCTTCATCTCCCAGACGACGCTTTCGGTCGATGAGACGAGCGCCGTGATCGCCCGCCTGCGGGAGCGTTTCCCCAACATCACCGGCCCCCGCACGGACGACATCTGTTACGCCACCACAAATCGCCAAGCCGCCGTCAAGCAGATGGCCGAGCACTGCGATCTGGTGTTGGTGATCGGCTCCCAGAACTCCTCCAACTCGCAGCGTCTGGTCGAGGTCGCCCGGGACTATGGCGCTGATTCCTACCTGATCGACAACGAGACGCAGGTCCGTGAGGAGTGGCTCGTGGACAAGCGCGTCGTCGGCATCAGCTCAGGCGCCAGCGCGCCCGAAGAGTTGGTGCAGCGCCTCGTGGATCACTTCCGCGCCCGCGGCGTCGAGCACGTGGAGGAGTTCGAGGTCGTCAAGGAAGACGTGCGCTTCATGCTGCCCAAGTCGATCCGCTTGGCTATGGCGGCGCGCGCGTAGTTCCTCGCCTCGCGGAGCGCTATCAGCGCGCGCGATCGGCATCCCGGCCATACTTGAGGAAGTCCCGTCATGTCCTCGCATCGTTCCTTACGCGTTCTCACGCTCGCGCTCCTGCTGACAGTGCTCGCGACTCCCGCGGCATCGGCGCGCTCCGCGGCCGACGGCCCCATCGCGCACGCCGCCGTATACAACATCTACGACGTCGATCAGTTACTGATCTCTGCCACCCCGGGCGGCGAGATCCCCAACGGTGATTCTTCGCAGGGCGTGATCTCGCGCGACGCTCGGATCGGGCGATACGTCGCCTACACATCCAAGGCCACGGACATCACCGGTACGCCAACCGGTGGTGTGAGCAACGTCTTCTTGGCCGGGCGCGCCGCCGGCTATGGGCGCAACGGTACCCAGTGGCGCCTGGGCGACACGACACAGATCTCGGTCGGGCTACGCGGCACGGCGCCGGATGGAGCATCCTCGGCGCCGGCGCTCGACGGCGACGACGGCGCGGCCGCCAAGTGCCTCGGGTTCGTCTCCTCGGCCACCAACCTGGTGCCTGGCGATACGGACGGCCGACCCGACGTCTTTCTCTACGACTTCGCCCGTCGTGCGCTCACGCGTATCCCCACGACCGGCACCGCCTTGGAGGTCGGCGTGGCCGACGGATGCCGGGTGGTCGTGTTCGCCACCACGTCGGGCATCTACGCCCGCATCGACGGCACGGTACGGCGGGTGGTCTCGGGCGGCTCCGGCGTCACCGACCTCGAACTTTCCGCGTACGGCAACGACTTCGTGTACGTCCGCAACGGCATCGTCTACAGCTTCCAGATCGACGGCCGCGATCGGTACACGGTCGGCGCCGGCCGCTCCCCGGACATCGACGGCTTCGAGGTTCTTTTTTACAAGATCGGCCACTTGGCGCGGCGTCATGTCGGCCTTTAGGATAATGTCTTTAACGCCGAGTTCTTTAACGCCTGCTGGTACCTCTTGCTCACCCATATTTGTCAGAATAATAACTTTGATGTTT
>JBBQCW010000024.1:0-27647 GCA_038319025.1 Solirubrobacterales bacterium | reverse complement strand
CCTGCCCGAGCGCAACCGCGGCGATCTGGATGACGTGCCGCAGGACGTCCGCGACGCGATGACGTTCCACCCGGCGATGACCATCGGCGAGGTGCTGGACGTCGCGTTGGAGCCGGTGAGCGTGAGCGAGACGACCGCGGTCTGATCCGCAGGCCCGGCCATCGCCCGTAGGATCGGCGGAATGTCGCGATTCCGCCGATCCGGCCGCGCTCCCGGCCGCACCGCCCTCGCACTGACCAGTGCGGTGGCGGGCGGGCTCGGGCTGCGCACGCTGCGCGACCGTACGCGCCTGGAGGCTGCCGCTCGCCGTGAGCGGCTGGTCGCCGAGCAAGGTGCCCTGCTGCTGGAGCGCGAGCGGGCCGGGCTGTCGCGCGAACAGGACGCGGCGCGGCGGGCGCTGTTCGTGGCCGAGGTCGCCCAGCTCATCGACGAGGCGCTGGACCCGCGGGCGACGCTCGATGGCGTTGCGCGCCTCGCCGTCCCCGAGATGGCTGAACTGTGCGTGATCGACCTGGTCGACGACAAAGGTCGTCTCGCCGGTGACGGCGTGGCCAGCGCCACCGACCCGGCCGTCGCCGACGCAATCCGCGCTGCGCGCTCGCGTTCGCCCCTGACCTCGACGGGCCCACACCCGGCGGCCGTCGCCGCCCGCACCGGTGACGCGCAGCTGTTCCCGGAACTGAGCTCCGAACAGCTCCGCAGCTGGGCCGCCAGCGAGTCGCACTTCGAGACCATGCAGGCGCTCCACTACCGATCAGCCGTCGTCGTGCCGCTGATCGCCCGCGGCCACACGCTCGGCGTGGTCACGCTGATCCATATCGGTGAACGGAGATATTCCCCGGAGGACCTCGCCGCAACAGTCGAGGTGGCCGGTCGCGCGGCGCTCGCGCTCGACAACGCCCGCCTGTTCGCCGACCTGCGCTCGGTCGAGGCTCAGCAGGAGGCCATCCTCGCCGGAATGGATCAGGTCGTCACCGCCCAGGACCGCGACGGGAACATCGTCTTCGCCAACCAGGCGGCGGCGGACGCTCTCGGGTACGACGGGCCGGCCGACCTGCTGCAGGCATCAATCGCCGACATCTGGAGCCGTTTCACCGTCACCGACGAACTTGGCCGCCCGGTCCCCGCCTCGGCCTATCCCGCCCGCGCCGCCCTGGCGGGCGAGACGCCGCTGCCGATCGTGGTGCGCAGTGTGGAGCTGACCACGGGCTCCGTGCGCTGGACCCAGGTCAGGGCCACAGCGGTGCGCGACGAGCGGGGTGAGGTCGTCATGGCCGTCACGGTCGCCGACGATGTGACGGCCGTGAAGCGGGCCGAGACCGCACAGCGGTTCCTCGCCTCCGCCAGCAAGTTGCTGGGCGCGACGCTCGACGTGGACGCCACGGTCAGCCGGGCCGCCGCCACAGCCGTGCCCGCACTGGCCGACTGGTGCTGGGTGGACGTACTGGACGCTGAGGGGCACCTCATGCCGGCCGCACTCGCCCACCCGGAGGATGCCCCGGCTGAGCACATCGCCCTCGCGCGCAGCGTGCCGCGGCTGAGGAGCGAGGACCCACGTTCGCCGTGGCGGGTCCTGCGCAGTGGGCGGGCGCTCACAATCCCCGATGTACCGCAGGCGGTGCGCGACACGCCCCCGGATGATGAGCGCCTGACCGATCTGGCCCTGCGTCTGGGCCTGCAGTCGATCGCGATCGTCCCGATGATGGCCGGCGAGCGGACCATCGGTGTGCTCAGCCTGGCCACGGCTGCCTCAGGCCGCGTTCTGAACGACGACACCCTGGATCTCGCACTGGACCTAGGTCGCCGAGCCGGGATGGCGATCGATCACGCCCGCGTACACGCCACTAGCGAGTACATCGCCGAGACCCTGCAACGCAGCCTGCTGCCCCGCCGGCTGCCGGAGATCCCCGGCCTGCGGATCGCCGCTCGCTTTCGCCCGGCCGGGGAGGGGACGGCGGTCGGCGGCGACTTCTACGACGCGTTCGCGGCCCGCGGGGGCTGGATGGTGGTGATGGGAGACGTAACCGGCAAAGGCCCGCAGGCCGCAGCGATCACGGCACGCGCCCGGGACACCATGCGGACAGCGGCTGCCTACGAGGACGGCCCGCGTGCGGTGCTGTCACGGCTGAACGCCACGCTGGCCGAGGAGCCTGAGCCGCGCGTGTTGTGTTCCGCGCTCGCCGTGCTGGTGGGCTTGCCGGCGGCCGACGGAGTGCCCGTGACGCTGAGCCTGGCCGGGCACCCGCAGCCGATGCTGGGCCATGGCGGGGCCGTGCGGGAGGTCGGCGACTTCGGCTCGTTGCTCGGTGCGGCCGATGCGGGCGACTGGCACGAGGTGCGCTTCCTCCTCGCTCCGGGCGACACGCTCGTGCTGTTCACCGACGGCGTCACCGACGCCCGCGGCGCTGAGGGGCACTTCGGGCCCGAGCGCCTGTCGGCGCTGCTGGAGTCGACCGCGGGCCTGTCCGCCGAGGCCACAGCCGACCGTGTGGATGAAGCGGTCGCCGCGTTCCAGGAAGGCCCACAGTTGGACGATCTGGCGCTGCTGGTCGTGCGCGCGGACTGATCGCCCAGAGCGTTTCCCGCAGGTTGCGGGGAGGACGTCTGCGCAGGGGTTGACCGGTGCCGTCCGCAGGCGTTGATTCGATACCTACGGGATGGAGCGCGGAGCGCACACCCACATCTACACAAGCACGTTGTCCCGCCGGGAGCGCGCATGGCGAGGCAAGCGGCGCCGCTGGGCACGGATCATCATGGTCGTGTCCATGGCTCTCGTCGTCTGTGGGGCCGCCGTCACGGCCGCCGCCGCGCACGTGGTTTAGGGCTCACGGCGGGTAGGGTTCGGCCGGTGAGCACCGACTTGAGCCAGCAGATCCGCGACCTGGGCCCTTGGTATCAGAACATCGAGTTGCCGGGCGGCCTGTTCACCAAGCGCGTCGAGGGTGCCGGTGAGATCTTCGAGGGCACTGACATCCCGCGCCCGTTGTGGGAACTGGTCGCCCGGGATCTGCCGCCGCTCGCCGGCAAGCGGGTGCTCGACATCGGTTGCAATGCGGGCTTCATGAGCATCGAGGCAAAGCGCCTCGGGGCGGCATCAGTGCTGGGCGTCGACAACGAGCAGGGAACGGGTCCGAGCTTCTCGTTCATCGAACAGGCGCGGTTCTGCGCGGACGCGTTGGGCCTCGACAACGAGTACCGCGCCGTCTCGTTCTTCGATGTCGAAGAGACGTTCGACGTCGTGATCTTCTGCGGTGTTCTGTACCACCTGGAGGACTGGTCCGGAGCCTTTGATCAGCTCCGGAAGCTGTGCGTGCCGGGCGGCCACATCGTGCTGGAGACGGAGATCGGCGCGCGCACCGAGGTGTTCCCCGGCGATGCCGCGTACAACGGGGACGCGAGCACGTTCTTCGTCCCCACGCCGGCCATGCTCGACCTCCTCGTCACCGAACACGGCTTCACCCCCACGGTCACCCGGCGCCTGGGCACCCGGGTGCTGATGCACCTCACCGCCTGACTCACTGTCGCCTGACCGCGCGCGTTCAGCTACGGTCACGGTTCCCATCCCCGCATAGGAAGTCCGCCATGCATCGTCGTCTCCTCGTCGCGGCCATCGCCGTCGCCGCCCTGTTGGCTCTCCCGTCCATCGCATCGGCCGGCAGCAGCACGGCCCCGTTCGGCCACCCCTGCTCGGTGCAGGACGGCGTCCGGTTCTGCCCGACCGCGGATCTCACGCAGCGTGTCCCGTCCTTCGACGGCATCCCGCTCGACGTGGACGTCACCTTGCCCGCCACCGGCAGCGGGCCGTTCCCGACGATCGTGATGCTTCACGGTTACGGCGGAAACAAGACAGCTTTTGAGGCGGCGAGCGCCGCCCCAGGTGATTTCAACAACATCGGGCTGGCCAAGCTCGGCTACGCGGTCCTCACCACGTCAGCCCGCGGCTTCGGCAAGTCGTGCGGGTCGGCTTCCTCACGGACGCCGGACTGCGCCAAGGGTTGGATCCATCTGGCCGACCAGCGCTACGAGGCCCACGACGCACAGCTCCTCCTCGGCGAGCTCGTGGACGAACGCATCGCCAAGGCCGACGGCCTGGGCGCCACCGGCGGCTCATACGGTGGCGGCCAGTCACTGGAACTGGCGTACCTGAAGGACCGCACCCGCAACGCGGACGGTTCGTTCGTCCCGTGGAAGAGCCCTAACGGCACGGCGCTTAAGCTCGCCGCCGCCTATCCGATCATCCCGTGGAGCGACCTGAGCGACGCTCTCGTGCCCAACGGTCGTGACGGCAGCGTCGCATCGCTGTTCTCACCCCCGGGCGTGTCGATCAAGAGCTACGTGAATGCGCTGTACATCGCGGGCGCCGCCACCGGCTTCGTCGCGCCTCCCGGCGTGGACGCCGGTTCGGACCTGTCGACCTGGAACGACCTGTTCAATCTGGGTGAGCCGTACGGCGCGCAGGCCAAGGCCATCGGCAACGAGATGTCCAAGTACCACGGCTCGCTGCAGTTGGGCAACAAGCCCTCGCCGCTGCTCGTGGCCAACGGCTTCACCGACGACCTGTTCCCGCCGGCGCAGACGTTGCGGCTGATCAAAACCCTGCTGGCCAAGAACAAGAAAGCGCCGATCTGGGGCCAGTACGGCGACTTCGGCCACGCTCGCGGCGGGAGTCACGCCGCCAGCGACAAGGTGCTGCGCGATCAGGGAATCCAGTTCTTTGATCACTACCTGATGGGCAGCAAGGTGAAGATGCCCAAGCCTGGCTCAGTCATCGCGTTCGGGCAGAGCTGCCCGCGTGATACGCCGAACGCACTCGGCCCGTTCAAGGCGAGTTCGTTCGCGAAGCTCAGCAAGAGCTTCGTCACACTGACCAACGGCAAGACGCAGACCGTGACCTCGACCGGCGGCGATCCGCAGCTCAGCGCGGACATCAACCCGCTGGCCCCCAAGGGCGGCAACGCTTGCAGCACCTACCCGGCGGCCATCTCCGCCGGCACGGCCACCGCGACCGCCAAGAGCAAGGGATTCATCTACCTCGGCATCGGTCACATCACGGCCACGATCAAGACCACCGGCCTCTACGGTCAGCTCGACGCCCGCCTGTGGGACGTCAACGCCGGCCAGCAGACGCTGGTGGATCGTTCGGTCTACCGCCTGATCGCCAACCAGAAGGGCGTCGTGTCCTTCGCGCTGCACGGCAACGGCTACCAGTTCGCCAAGGGCCACACGGTGAAGCTCGAGCTGCTCGGCAACGACGGCCCGACGCATCGTCCGTCCAACGGCACCTTCTCGGTGAAGGTGCTGAATCTGGCCGCGGCACTGCCCTCGCGCTAGTACGTCTCGCTGGATCCCGGGTCGGCGCGTGCGCGCGTCGGCCCGGGGTTTGGCGTGGGCGGTCGCGGGCGGCGCGGGCGGTCGTGGGCCGGGTCCGGGTCGCGGCGGCCGGGTCGTGGCGGCCGGGGCGCGCCCACGTGAGGCGGATTTGTTGCATTGAGGATGACTTTTCCGCCTCACCCCAAGGCCCCGGCCGGACGTGAGGCGGATTTGTTGCGTTGAGGACCACTTTTCCGCCTCACCTTCGGCCCGGTGGATCGGGCTCAGCCTGTGATCCTGGTCCGCCTTGGGCGTAGCATGGTGCCCATGGTCTCTCCGACGCTGCTGACTCCGGGCAACACTGAATAGTCAGCGCTGGCGTGCGAACAACAGGCGCTCCTCAGTCCTCCTTCCGACGCCAGCACCGAGGATCTGCTCCGGCGCGGTATCCACCTGTCAAGGCAGGCGTTCCTCCTGCTCAACGCCATCGAACGCAACGACCTGCTCGCCCTGGAGGCCGAGCACGGCGAACTGCCGATCGAACCCATCCCCGGACTCGACACGGATCCGGCTTGATCAGGCGCTTACGGCGGGCTCCGGCTCGGCCGCAGCTGGGTCCTTCGCAGCCGTCGCGACCACTCGCGCCGGCATCCCGGCGCCGGAGTAGGCGAACAGCAGCGAGATCCAGGTGTAGGTGGCCAGGGCCACGTGGATCCAGACGATCTCCGCGGGGAGCTTGAGGTTGTATTGCGTGATGCCGACCACGCCCTGGGCAGCCATCAGCAGGCACAGGATCGTCAACGAGCGCTGGAGCCGCGCGTTGCCGCCGCGGGTCCGGTTGAGCACCCACGCCAAGACGGCGCCCACACCCAGCACCGCGGCGAGCGCCCCGTGGCGGTGGATCAGCCAGTTCAACGTGCCGGAGCCCTCGAAGTAGAAGCGGGGAACGATCTCGCCGGTGCCCGAGGCGCCCGCGTGCGGGCCGGCCGCGGTCGCCGCCGTGCCCACGAACAGGGTCACGGCGCCGAGCGCCAGCAGGCCGCGGATCAACAATGCGGTCATGCGGTCGGGTGCGCCCGCCGGCGTGGGGTGCGCGGGCCGCGAGCGCCAGAAGAGCTGCTGCGCAGCGACGAGGATCAGCATCGACAGGAGGAAGTGACTCATCACCCAGCCGGGCGCCAGGCCGTACTTCACGGTCAGCCCGCCCAGCACCGCCTGCATCACTACCCCGACCGGAAGGGCCACGCCAAGCCACATCAGGTCACGCCGGTATGGGCGACGCAGGAAGGCCAGGAGCCCGGCCGCGATAGCCGTGATGGCCACCAGACCGGAGAACATGCGGTTGCTGAACTCGATCCAGGCATGGGCGTTGCTCTCCGCCACCAGGCGGCCGTTCTTGTAGCACTGCGGCCAGTCCGGGCACCCCAGCCCTGACCCCGTCACCCGCACGGCCGCACCGCTGAGCACGATCAGCGCGAGCGAAAGCAACGCCCATTTCGCCACCTGGTGGTAGCGCTCGGGCGTGATGTTGAGTCGATCGGCGAGGCGCTCACGCATGGTGGCGAAGAATGCCGCACCGCGTGGGTGGGTGCGCGCCCGGTCGCTGCCGGCGCGTTGCTCTAGCCTGACGGCGATGCCCGTCGCCATCATCACCGGCTCCGGCGGCCTGATCGGCTCGGAGGCTGCACGCCATTTCGCGGGCGAGGGATTCGATGTGGTCGGTATCGACAACGACATGCGGGCGCAGTTCTTCGGCGCGCAGGCCTCCACCGCCTCCGTCACCGCCGGTTTGGACCGTGAACTCGACGCGTTCACGGCGGTCGACATGGACATCCGCGACACGGACGGGGTTCTGGCGCTGTTCGCCCGCCACGGGAGCGCCATCGACCTCGTCGTCCACGCGGCCGCGCAGCCTTCGCACGACTGGGCAGCGACCGACCCTCAGACCGATTTCACGGTGAACGCGAACGGCACCCTCAACCTGCTCGAAGCGGCCCGGCAGCATGCACCGGATGCGCCTTTTGTGTTCGTGTCCACCAACAAGGTGTACGGCGACACGCCAAACCTGCTGCCCTTGGTCGAATACGAAACCCGCCTGGACCTCCCGGTAGATCACGCGTTCCATGGCGGTATCCCCACGTCGATGAGCATCGACCACAGCACCCATTCCCTGTTTGGGGTAAGCAAGACGGCCGCCGACCTAGCGGTGCAGGAGTACGGCCGATATTTCGGCATGCCCACCGTCTGTTTCCGCGGCGGCTGCCTCACCGGCCCCGCGCACGCGGGCGCCCAACTGCACGGCTTCCTCGCCTACCTGATGCGCTGCACCGTCACCGGCGACCCGTACACCGTGTTCGGGTACGACGGCAAACAGGTGCGCGACAACCTCCATGCCCACGACGTCGTCGCGGCCTTCGCAGCGTTCCACCGCGCCCCGCGCAGTGCCGCGGTCTACAACCTCGGCGGTGGCCGCGCGAGCAACGTGTCCATGCTGGAGGCGATCGAAAAGTGCCAGCTGATCGCCGGGCGCGAGTTGGCATGGACGCTGTCAGACACCGCACGGGCCGGTGATCACCGCTGGTGGATCAGCGACCTCGATGCTTTCCGCAGCGATTACCCGGAGTGGGACGTGACCTTCGGGATCAACGACGTGTTGCACGACATTCACGCGCACAACGCAGAGCGCTGGGCGGCCGCGGCGCGATGAGCAACGCGTGGCGCTGAGTATCACCCTGGACGTCGAGGACCACAGGGTCGGCACCAGGACGCCGTTGCGCTGCGTCGCCCCGACCGAACAGGTCCTGCAGTGGCTCGAGGATCACCACGCACAGGGCACGTTCTTCGTGGTCGGCGACCTGGCCCTCCAGGAGCCTGGGCTTGTCCGGCGCATCGCTGAGGCAGGCCACGAGGTCGGCCTGCACGGGTTTCACCATGTCCCGATCGAGGAGACCGGGCCGGATCGGTTCCTGGACGAACTGCGCCGCGGGCGAGCAGCACTGCAAGATGCCGGCGCCACAGCCGTACCCGGCTACCGGGCCCCGATCTTCTCGCTGACCCGACAGACGCCCTGGGCGCCGGCCGCGTTGACTGAAGCAGGCTTCACCTACTCGTCCAGCGTCCTCCCGGCCGACAGCCCGCTACACGGTCTCGCCGGTGCCCCAAGATGCCCGTTTCGTTGGGCGGACGGACCGATCGAACTACCGTGCCCAGTGATCGGCCGCGGGCGACTGTCGGTGCCCTTTCTGGGCGGCGTCTACCTGCGCTACCTGCCATCCGCGCTCGGCCAGGTGGGCGTGCGCCGCCTGCCGTCGCAGGTCGCCGCCTGGAGCTACCTGCACCCGTACGACCTTGACCCGGACGAACCGTTCGCCGTGCTGCCCCACGCGGGCTACGTGACCAGTCGCATCGTGCATCATCGCCGTCGCGGCACCTTGGACCGCCTTGAGCGCCTCGTCACGGCGGCAGGTGGCATCGGGCCCCCGCTGGCAGAGGTGGCCAACGCCGTGGATGTGGCGCGCGCGCCGGTATGGCACCTGGATGCTGACGGGCGCTGACCCGGTCGGGGGCGGGAGTTCGGCTACCGTTGGCGCTATGAAGTCCTCCCCGCGAGCGCGGGTGTGGAGCGCCCGTGCGAAACGCGTCGTGGGGTCCGTGCTCTTTCGCCTGCTCGTCACCTGCGCCCTGCTCGCCATCGTCGCCTCCGGAATCAACTGGAGTGCACTGAGCCACCGGATCGAGCAGGGCAAGCCGATCTGGTTCGCCGTCGCCGTCGCCCTGGTGGCGCTGGCGCTCGTGATCGGGGCGCTGCGTTGGTGGGTGCTGCTCGGTGTGGCCGACATTCGCCTCACGGGGCGCCAGGTCGGACGTATTTACGCGGTCTCCACATTCGCCGGCACGTTCCTGCCCACCTCGGTGGGCGCCGACGTGGCTCGGGCGCTGCTGGTCGTACGACGTGGCCGGATGCTGGCTCGGGTGACGCTCACGATCCTGCTGGACCGTGCCGCTGCCTTTGCCGGTCTGGTGATCGTGGCGGTTGGCGCGTACCTCATCGATCCGAGCGCGGTCCCTGCCACCGAGGCCCGCACCTTGGCCGTGGTGGCGGTGCTCAGCACGCTGCTGGCGGTGGTGGGACTGGTTTTTGTCGCTTGGGCCCCGGAAACCCTGATTCGGCGTCTACCCACACGCTGGCACGAGGAAGTACGCGAGTCGCGGGGCATCACCTTGGCGTGCGTGCGTCGCCCCAAGATCGCGTTCCTCGTCCTGATCAGCAGCATCGCGTTCCAGGTGTTGATCGTGTTGCAGACGTGCGCGCTGGCGCGCTCCATCTCGGTGGATCTGTCGTTTGCCGCCGCCGCCGTCACGTTCACCCTGGTGACGCTCGCCCTCCTGATCCCGCTCTCAGTCGCAGGCTTCGGGATCCGCGAAGGCAGCTACATCGTGCTGCTGGGCACCGTGGGCATCACCGCCACCGACGCCACACTTATCTCCCTGATGACGGTCGCGGTGCTGTTCATCGCCAGCCTGCCCGGTGCCGCGCTGCTCGTGCGGTCGGGCATGACCCCGGTGTTTTCCACCCCGTGAGCGCGCAAGCCCTCCTGATCGTCGCCGGGGGTGTGCTCCTGCTGCTGTCCAGCGTGATCCTGGTGCGTATGCGGCTGTTGTCCATCCGCTACGGAGTCGGCTGGACGATGCTGGCTCTGTCCGGCATTCTGGGCGCCCCGCTGCTCGAGGTTCTCTCGCGGCGCGTGCACGACCTGGGCTTCACCCCGACGGGTTTCTCGCTCGGCGTGCTGATCGTGTTCCTCGGGATGATCTGTCTACAGCTGTCGATGACCGCCTCAGGCCTGGGTCAGGCGGTGCAAGATCTCAGCGAGTACAGCGCCTTGCTCGAGCAGCGCGTTCGCGACCTGGAACGCGACGGCGACGACATCCCCCAGCCGGACGATGCCTCGTGAGCCGTCGCCGCGTCCTGGTGTTGTTACCGGCCCTCAACGAGGAGGCCAGCGTCGGCGTCGTGGCCGCGGCCGTACTTGCCCTCGGCCACGACGCCTGCGTGATCGACGACGGGTCGACCGATGCCACCGCCGAGCGTGCCGCAGCGGTGGGTGCCGAAGTACTGCGACTGCCGCGCAACGTCGGGGTCGGAGGAGCGCTGCGGTGTGGCTTCCGGTACGCCGTGGCGGCCGGTTACGACGTGGTCGTCCAGGTGGACGCCGATGGGCAGCACGACCCTGCCCAGATCGGCGGCCTGCTCGACGCCATGGACGCTTCCGGCGCAGACATGGTCGTCGGCTCGCGCTTCGGGCCGGACGGGCCGAGCTTCGCCCTGGGGCGCACCCGTCAAGTGGCGATGCGCCTGCTGGCCCGCCGGGCCACGCGGGCGTTGGGAAGCGAGATCACCGACGCCACATCCGGCTTTCGGGCCATCCGTCGCCCGCTGCTGGACGGGTTCGCCCGCGAGTATCCGTCGGAGT
Source organism: Solirubrobacterales bacterium (assembly GCA_038319025.1). Taxonomy (GTDB): domain Bacteria; phylum Actinomycetota; class Thermoleophilia; order Solirubrobacterales; family Solirubrobacteraceae; genus JBBQCW01. Next base: position 16,863 of record JBBQCW010000024.1, on the reverse strand, counting down.
ATCTCGGCGACACCGTCGAAGCCCTTGTCGTGGCGGGTCGCAGCGGCGCCCGCGTGGTCGAACATCCCGTGACGATGTCCGCGCGCGCCACGGGCGTAGCCAGCGCCGGAGCGCTGGCCAGCACCTGGTACGTCATGCGCGTACTGCTTGCCATCTGGCTGATGCCGCGCCCGGCCGCCGTCCGGCCCGTCGCCTCAGGCCCGCGAGGCGACGCGTGAGCGCTGACGACGACGCAACGGCGCGGATGCTCGGCTCGGTCTTCCCGGGCACCCGCCTGGGCGACGTTGACTATCTGCACTGGCTCTACCGCACGTCCCCGGCGGGGGACGTCGTGGAGAGCAACCTCGACGACGACGAGGGCCGCGCAGGCCACTACGCGGTCGTCCCCTGCGCACTGGCCGATGGCCGTGGGCCGATTCGTGGCGCGTTGTCGCTCAACACCGCGGTGGAGGAACGGGCCCGCGGCGGGGGCGTCTTCACACGGCTCGCGCGGGCCACCTACGCCGCGGCACGCGAGCGCGGGATCGAGATGGTGGTCGGCGTGTCCAACGCGAACTCCACTCACGGGATGGTCCACAGTCTGGGGTTCACGCTCCTCGGCCCGCTGCCGGTCACGGTGATGCTCCCCATGCCGGGACGCGGGGGCCTGGCGCTGCATCAGCAGTCCGCGGCGAGCCTGGCCGGCGACGGTTCCCTGGCCCAACTGCTCAAGGTGGTCGGCGCGGGTACGGACGGGCTCACGCGGTGCTGGACGCCGGAGACGCTCGCGTGGCGCCTGGCCTCTCCCGGCGCCCCGTATGTCGTACATCGCGGCGACGGCCTGATCGTCGTATCCACGACCGAGCAACGAGGCCCGTTGCGGGTGGCGGTCATCCTCGCCCTGCTCGCCGATCACGTGCTGGACCGCCGCGCCATCGGCGCCGTGGTGCGCGCGACGTGCCGCGCCCATAGGGCACCCGCTGCGTTGCACGCCGGCATCACCCCTCACCCTCTGCGGGGCGTCCCTCTCCCCGTCCGCTTGCGCCCCTCGCCGCTGAACCTGATCGTTCTCCGCCTGGACGACGACAACAGCCCTGGCTCGACAACGCCCGTCGGGCGTTTCGAGTTCCTGGATTTCGACGCGTACTGACCGTGATCGATCTCCTCTTCGCCACGGCCGCGACGGTCGTCTGCTCGCTGATCGTCGGCCAACTGGCCTGCCGGCTGTGCGGCGTGCGCACATGGACATGGATGTCCGGTCCGGTCGGGCTGAGCGCGCTGATGCTCTTGGCCCTGCCGAGCCTGCACGCCCCTGGGCGGATGGGGTTCGCCGCCGGCGTCACCGCACTCCTGACCGTGGCCGGGCTGATCGCGATGGTTCGCGAGCCGGCGCTGCGCCCGCCTCTGCTGGGACTGCTCGCCGTGCTCCCGACCGCTCTGCTCACGCTCATCCCGTTTGCCGCCAACGCCCGGGTGGGCACGATCGGCGTCGGATTCAACAACGACATGGCCTCCCACGAGCTGCTCGCCGACGCACTGCGCTCGGCCCATGTGGCCACGGTGGACGGGCTCCTGAACTACTACCCGCTTGGCCCCCACGCGGTCAGCGCCGCCCTGGGCGCCGGCCTCGGGGTACCTACCGATCTGGCGTTCGCCGGGTTCACGGTGGCTCTACCGATCCTCACCGCGACCGCGGCGTTGGCCCTACTCGGTGACTTGCGCCCATGGACGCGCGCGCTCGCCGTGACGGTGACGGCCCTGCCCTACCTCGCCGCCTCCTACTTTGCCCAGGGAGCGTTCAAGGAACTCGTGGCGATGCTAATCACGCTCGGGGTCGTCGTGGCCCTCGGCGAGACTCCGGCGCGCACCGACCGGCGCCGATTCATCCCCATCGGCCTGATGCTGGCGGGAGTCGTCGCCGCCTACTCCTACCCCGGGGTCATATGGCCGGTGCTGACCATCGGCGTGTGGTGCGTCGCGATGGCGATATCGCCCCTCCGCCGCGGCGGGGTGCGAGCCCTTGTCGCACCGATCCGGGCTGCGGTCCTGCCGGCCGTATTCGGAGGGTCGGTGATGCTGATCGCGCTGGCTCCGCAGCTGCCGCGGATCAAGCACTTCTACGACTGGAACGTGGCCCACGGCATCGGCGTCAACGATCTGGGCAACCTGGCCGGCCCGTTGTCGCCGTTCGAGGCGCTGGGCGTGTGGCTGCAGCCGGATTTCCGCTTCGATCCCGTTAACAGCGGTCCGACCACGGTCTGGCTCGTGCTTGTCGTGGGGGCGCTCGGCTACGCCTTCTGGTGGTGGGTGCGACGCGGCGACTTCGGCGCCCCGGCGGCGTTGGTGGCGGTGACGCTCATCTGGCTGGCAGCCGACCGCGGCCAGTCTCCCTACGTAGTCGCCAAAGCGCTGGCGATCGCGTCGCCGTTCGTGCTTCTCCTCATCACCCGTGCCCTGCTTGCCCCGCGCCCGGCCGGGAGCCGTGGTGCCAGGCGGTGGACGCCGGCCGTGGTCGGCGTCCTGATCACGGGCGCCGCACTGTGGTCCACCGTCGGCGTGCTGCGGGCCGGCCAGGTCGGGCCACGTGATCACGCCCGTGACCTCGCAGCCCTTGCGCCGGCACTGCACGGGAAGTCCACGCTCTTCCTGGGCATCGACGACTTCGTCGCCGAGGAACTGCGCGGTGTGCCGGTCACGCCGACGTTGCTGGGCGTCCTGCAGGTCCCGTTGCGACCAGAGAAGGCGTGGGCGTACGGGCAGGGGTTCGATGTCGACAGCTTCCCGCCGACCGTGCTGGACGCCTACCACTACCTCGTCGTCCCCCGGGATGCGGCCGCCAGCTCGGTCCCGCCCAACTTCACGCTCGTCGCCACCGCGGGCGCGTATCGCGCGTACCGGCGCGACGGGCCGACGGGCGCCCGCAGCACGCTGGCGGAGAGCCAGGATGGCACGGCCGTGCTGGACTGCAAGACGCCTGAGGGCCGGGCGCTGTCGCGCCGCCACGGCATCGCCTCGGTGCGCCCCTTCCCGGTTCGCGTCGCCGCCGTGCCGATGCGCCCGGGAGACAAACAGCGGATCACGTTGCCCCTGACTCCCGGTACGTGGGATCTGTCGCTGCGCTACGTCAGCCAGCGCCCGCTCACGCTCAGCGCCCCAGGCGGCCCCCACGTTCGACTACCCGCGGTGATCGATCGCCCTGGGCCTGCCTGGCCTGCCGGCAAGCTCACCGTGCACCAGACCGGTGACGTGGTCGTCACGCTGACTGCCGACGATCCCCTGCTGTCCCCCACCAACGTGCCCACCGTCGTGCCCACCGTGTTACTCGCCACCCGCCGTGCGCCCGGGCGGACCGTGACGCTGGCCCACGCCTGCGGGCGCTGGGTGGACTTCTACCGGCTCACCTGATTCTGCGACGCTCTGTGTGATGACCGACCGGACAGACACTTACCTGGCGCTCGCGGAGCTATCGCGCCGATGGAGCGCGGCATCGGGAAGCGGCGGCACCCCGCTCACCGGACACGAGCTGCGGGTGTTCTCCCAGAACGGGGAGGACGGCGTGCTGGCGGAGATCTTTGCCCGCATCGGGGTCGGCGGCGGCGGCTTTGTCGAGTTCGGCGTGGAGACGGGCGCCGAGGGCAACTGCGTCTTTCTGGCCGACGTGCTCGGCTGGCCGGGAGTGTTCATCGAGTCCGACCCGAACTCCTGTTACCACCTGGCCGCCAAATACCGCTGGTCGGACGCGGTTCGCGTCATGCATGCCGCGGTCACACCCGACAACGTGGAGGAGCTGTTCAGCATCGCGTGCATCCCGGCCGAGCCGGACGTCGTCTCGATCGATGTTGACGGCCAGGACCTGTGGATCTGGCGCGTACTGACCTCCTTCTCACCGCGCGTCGTCGTCATCGAGATGAACGCCACGCTGGACCCCGACCGGGCGCTCGTGGAACCGCGCGGCATGGAGGGCGGCTGGCAGCGCACCGACTATTACGGGGCGTCAGTCGGCGCGCTCCAGCACGTCGCGGCTGAGCGCGGCTACCGGCTCGTGCACACCGACCTGGCGGGTGTCAACGCGTTCTTCGTGCGCGACGATCTCGCCGGCCCGTTCAGCACGCACGTCCCGCGGCGCGGCCCGAACCACTTTCTCACCGCGATGGGTCATACCGTCGACGAGACGGGCCGCACGTACGTCGACCTGCGCGAGGATGAGCTATGAGTATGCGTCGTCCTCCAGCCGTTCCCACCGACGATGTGATCGACGTCGCCACGGACATCGGGCCGCTGCTGATGCACGCCGGCGATGCCGTAATGACCCCGATCATCGCCTCCCGGGGCGCCTGGGAGCCGGAGGAGTCAGCCTGGCTGCGCCGTGTCCTGGCCGCAGGCATGACCTTTGTGGACGCCGGCGCGAACGTCGGGTACTTCTCCCTCCTGGGCGCGGCCGCCGTGGGCCCGTCGGGCACCGTCTTCGCCGTCGAACCCGAGCCGCGCAACCTCGCATTGCTGCGGGCGAACCTGTGGCGGGCGGGCGCGGATCACGTCCATGTGCTGCCGATCGCCGCTCATGACCGTCGCGCCCTGCTGACACTGCGGCTCAGCGAAGAGAACCGCGGGGATCATCGCGTGGGAATGCCTGATGAGGACGGAGGGCTGCTGGTTCCTGCCGGGCCGCTGGACGATGAACTTCATGCGGACTGCGTCGTGGACGTGGCGAAGATCGACACGCAGGGCTCCGAGCTACAGGTCCTCCAGGGGATGGCGGGCATCCTCGATCGCAGCCCGGGCTTACGCATCGTGTGCGAGTTCTGGCCGGATGGGCTGCGCGAACGCGGCGACGACCCTGTCGCCGTGCTCAGCGACTACGGCGATCTCGGTCTCGGCCTGGCGCTGCTGGCGGCCGGCGGGGAAACCAGTGCGGCGACCGCCGATGAGGTGTTGGCAGCAATCCCCGCCGAAGGATTCGTCAACCTGGTGCTGGCCCGGAACTGACGGCGCGCACGACGCTCACAGCATCTCCGCTACCTTTGGCGCGTCGCGCCGGAAGGCCCGGTAGCCGACCACCAAGACGAGCAGCATGATGCCCCCGGGGATCAGCAGGTATTCGGCCCCGCCGATCGCCGCGGCCGCGGTCGGTTGAGAAGGCCCGATGAATGCGTGGCGCGCCTGCTGAAGGATCGCCGCGAAGGGGTTGTACATGAGGATGTGCGAGAGCTGCTCATTCTTCAAAGCCACGGTCGTGATCGAGTAGAAGACGGGCGAGGCGTAGAAGGTGATCTGAACGATCACATCCCAAATCGGCCGCACATCGCGGTACCGGATGAAGCCGACTGAAAGCAGCATCCCCCAGCCGGCGCAGTACACGGCCAGCAGCGCCACCAGGAAGGGGATCTGCACCCAGCTCAAGCGCACCGACCCGCCGGAGGCGAGCAGGAAGATCGCCACCACCACGAGGTTGAGGGCGATGTTGAAGATGGCCGTGAGAACGACGGCCATCGGCACCGCCAAGCGCGGGAACTCGATGCGGCGCACGAGGTTCTCCCTGTCCATCAGGGACGTGAGCGCGCCTACGGTCGCTTCGCTGAAGAAGGAGAACATGACGATGCCCAGGAGCAGCGCCTCGGGGTAGTACGGGATGCCGGCGCCCAACGAGATGACCTTCGTGAACACCACGTAGAGCACGCCGAAGATCAGGAGCGGGCGCATCAGCTGCCACACGTAACCCAACACCGAGCCGAAGAACTTCAGCTTGAAATCCGTCACGGCCAGCGCCCGCGTCAGGTGCCAGAAGCGCACCGGGTCGCTGCCCAATGCGGTGGGGCCCTTGATCGGGTCGCCCAGCACGGAGAAGTCCACCTCCGCGGGCTCCACCTCCGTGGCGCTCACGCCAGGACCTCGGGCATACCGTCGGGGCTGAGCCTCAGCATCGTGACCTGGTGGCGCAACGCCACGAGCGCTTCGGACTCACGGTTCCCGGTCACGACCACGGTGCAGAACTTCTCCCGGTAGTCGAGCCACTCCCCACCAGGGCGCCGACGGACTGCGGGGGAGGCGAAGTACCGATCTGGGGCGAGGACGTTCTCAAAGTAGACGCGAAAGTGTGCTTGCTCACCCGCAGCAAAACGGCCCATCGCCCCGGAGGACTGGGCGGCGAACAATATGTCGCCACCCGTGTTGAAGATCTCGATGCCGAAGTGCGGATCCTCGATGTCCTCGTGGAACAGCGCGCGAAAGACGACCGCACATGTGCCGCCGCTGGGAAGGACCTCCATGCGCGTGCCGTCGTCATTCTCGAAGCCCGCGTCGATCACCTCGGCGACGGTCTGATCTCCGTAACGTGACCCCCTGAAGTCGGCCACGACGGTGCTGATGCCCGGACCGTCGGCGTGACCTCCTTCCTGAAGGGCAGGCGACTCACCCCCCGCGCCAGGCTCGATGGCGCTGGTCCCGGCGGCGGCACGCTCCCGCGCTTCCTCGGAGAAGTTGAGCTCCTGATAGCGGTTGCCGATCAGCGTCGGCTCCCCGATCTCGGTGACACGTCCGTGTTCGAGGAGTACCGCCCGATCGCAGAAGCGGTTGACGGCGTTCATGTCGTGGGTCACGAGCAGGACGGTCGTATTGCTGCGGCGGATCCGCTCGAACTCGTCAAAGCACTTCTGCTGGAAACTCAGGTCACCCACGGCCAGGACCTCGTCGATGAGCAGTACTTCGGCATCGACCTGGATCATCACTGCGAACGCGAGGCGCACCAGCATGCCCGAGGAGTAGTTCTTGATCTTCAGGTCGACGAAGTCGTGCAGCTCGGCAAAGTCGATGATGGCGTCGAAGCGGGCGCGACCCTCCTTGGGGGAGAAGCCGAGCATCGTCGCGTTGATGGCGACGTTGTCGCGGGCGGCCAGATCCGGATTGAACCCCACGCCCAGCTCGATGAACGACGACAGGCGACCGTTGACCCAGATGCGTCCGGCGTCCGTCCCGTAGATGCCGGCCAGGCACTTGAGCATGGTCGACTTGCCCGAGCCGTTGCGGCCGACGATGCCGAAGAACTCACCCTTCTGGACGTTGAACGACACGTCCCGCAGCGCATGCAGGGTGTCGTGGCCCGTCCGCCTGAGCGGATGGAGCGCGCGCTCCTTGAGCGTGCTGACCTGTTCGCGGGGGAGTTCGAAGGACTTCGAAACACCGTCCACGACGATCGCGGGAACCTCGGAAGACATGTCCGTCAAGGGTACTCAGGCGCCCGGGCCGGGGCGGGCTACCACGGCGTATTCGCCCTGCTCGAGGCGATCGGCGTCGAAGTCGCCGGTTCCCAGCGGGTGGAACGCGTACATCCCGGTGAACCCTGCGGCACCACAGAGGGCAAGCAGCACCTCGGGAAAAATCGGATGCTGGTGGGTCAGATCCACCCAGAAGGTTTTTAACGCCCGGATCGAGTGGGGATTGACCGTCTCGACGATCAGCACGCCGTCCGGGGTAAGGGCTCGGTGGGCCAGTTCGAGGAAGCGCACCAGCTCCGCGTACGGCATGTGCTCGACCACCTGCGCGCTGAAGATTGCGCCCAGGCTGTGGGCGGGAGCATCGGCAAGCCACATGAGGACGTCGGCGTGCACCACGTTCTCGTGCCCCAGCGAGCGGCAGAGTGCGACCTGGCCGGCATCGGCGTCGACGCCGATCGCTTCGGTGCCCTGTTCCAGGAGGAGATCCAGAAATTCGCCGCGACCACACCCCGCGTCGAGCACGGGGCCGTGGCCGCCGATCAGATCCAGGTACGGCCGTTGGCGCTCGCGGATGACCTCACGGTCGCCGCGGAAGACGTCCTCGAAGGCCACATAGGCACCTGTGCCGGCGGCGCCAGAACTGTCCTGGTAGCTCAGGACCCGGCCGAGCCCGGCCTCTTCGCGAAGCTCGAAGGGTGTGCCGGCGACGTACGGCACCGCGTTCAGATGAGACTTCAGGTGCTGGATGTCCGGACGAACCACGGAGAGCTGATCGCTCAGCTCAGCAATCTTCAGCTCGGCCCGGGCGAGGCGGTCACCCAATGTGCCGTCGCGCTGCCGGGCTGCTGCGTCCGACAGCTTCGCCGCCTTACGCACGGTGTCCACGTGATCGAGCGCGCTCTCGATCAGGTACTCGGTGCCGCCCGCCAGTTCGGCGGTGATCTCGGCCTCATACGATGCTTGGGGACGCGTCAGGCGCAACGCTGCTCCCCGCAGCACGCGGCGCGGACCTCCGCGCGAAGAGCGGCCTGGCCCCCTGCGCAGCAGCGCCCAGACAGCGTCCAGCCCGACGACGGGGCGATCACCGCTCGCCTGCCCCGCCGCCACCGCCTCGAACCGCTCGCGCATGGCCTGGCCTACCGCCTCGGCGCTGTGCGCTCGCTCGATGAACTTGACGGCCCGTGCGCCACGGACCGCCGCCGCCGGCGGATCAGCAAAGACCTCGATCATCGCCCGCGCCGCCGCGGCAACGTCGGGCTGAGCCCAGACGCCCTCGGCCGGATACGGCCCGGCGCCCTCGCCGATCGCCACGAGCTCGTACCCCACTGGGTAGGAGTGGTCGGCGTCGAGCAGATCGGCGGCGCCGGAGTAGTCGGTGGCGATCACGGGCTTTCCGAGCAACATCGCCTCAGCGATCGTGATCCCGAACCCTTCGGCCCGGTGCAGTGACACGTAACAGTCACAGCTGGCCATGAGGATGTTCTTGTCCCCGGCGTCCAGGTATTCCTCGCGCAGCACAATGTCGGAGCGCCCGGCGACGGCGTCGGCCAACAGTCCGCGCTCAACCGGGAATCGGTCTCCGTTGATGCTCTTCAGGACCAACGTCGGCCCGCCTACGGTGGGCTCCGGGAACGCGGCCACGAACGCCCGCACGGCGTCCAGCGGGTTCTTGCGAGCGAACACGCTGTTGTAGTCAAAGGTGAACAGGAAAACGAATCCCTCGGGAAGCCCGAGCCGACGCCGGTCGGCCTTCACGCCCGGCGGTAGCTCCACAGGCATGGGGATATAGGTGACCGGCACGGGTGAGATGAGGGCCAACGTGTCGGCGACGAATCGGCTCCCCGCCCATACTTCGTCCACCCGTTCGAACGCCCCCATCCACGCTCCCGGGAAGGACTGCACCTCCCACCACCACCAGCCGATCGTATGGCGGCCTGCGAAGAACTCGGCACCGGCACGATCAGCGAACGCCACCGTCTGATCGGCGTTGATGCACAGCAGGTTCACCGGATGCTCGGCCTCGGTGAGCGAATGGTCCTCGAACTCGTGGCCCTGCCGGCTCGCGCTGGCCTCTTGGCTGATGGCCACGACGTCGATGTGGGCGGCCTCGAGCGCACGGGCTGCCTGCCGGGCCACCTCTCCGACGCCGTGCTCGGAGTGCAGGTAGCCGACCAGGTTGACTCCGAGTCGGCTGACGTGCGCCTCATTGTCCGGGGACCCAGGCGGCACGGCCCCGGGCGGCACCTGCATCTGCTGTGGCGCGTACACCTGAAACCAGCCGATGAGGCCGGCGGCATCGCCGTTCTCGGGCGTCGGGTAGGCCCGCTGCAGGTCGTCCCGTTCCTCCCACACCGCGTGGATGTACTGCGTCACGCCTTCTTCCCCGCCCGCGGCGGCGGGGGACGCGAGCCAGGTGAGGAACTGCTCGTCCCCGGCCTTCGCGAACGGATCCTCCTGGAGTTCCTGACGGGTGACGGCACCCGCGTGAGCACGGCGGAGCGCGCGATCAAGACGCACGCCCGAGGCCGTTTCGGCGTAGCCGTACGGCCACTTGATCACAGTTTCGTAGCCGGCGGCCAGCAGCGATTGACCGTAAGCGTCCGCGAGTTCGCGCAGGAAGGGGTCGTCGAGGCCGATACGGGTCTGGTGTTTGCTGAGCCGCGCGGGATGGCGCGGGTCGTAGCCGCTGAAGTGCATGAAGCGCAGCGGCGCACCGTTGACCGTGTACCCGCGGGCCCCGTCGGCGGCCAGCGTGCGCCCGTGCAGGTTCCAGTAGGCGAGGTTGTCGCCCGGATCGCGCAGCAGGAACGTCGTCGGCACGAGCCCGGGGACGAAATCCATCCATCGCTGATCGACGAAGAACCCGCGTGAGGGGTCGACCACGCAGTCGTGCTCCAGGCGCTCCTGCCACCAGGAGATCAGGCCGTCGGCCGTCGGCCCGGCGCCCAGCGCGAGGAAGCCGAGGTTGTACAGCCCGGCCAGCAGGATGTCCTGCTCGTGCGGGCGCTCCCCGTCGCGCGGCATCGCGTCGGTGATGTGCGGCGTCATCACGACGCCGTGCTCGCGGGCCAGCGCGGCGATCGGCTCAAGCGACGCGAACACCTCAATGTCCGGATCGAGGTACAGCACATGGTCCTCGCGCTTGAGAAGTTCCTGCAGCAGCCACGGCTTGACGGCGGTCGACAGTTCGAGCACGTCGTAGCGCGTGGCCATCAGCGCGATGTCCGGGCCCAGCCCGATGTCAGCAGGGGTCAGGACCTCGAAGGACTCCTGGGCAGGATCGGTGAACCCTTCGAGCCCGTCGACGACGAGCACGCTGAACCGTCCGTCGGGATGGTGCGCCGCGAAGCTGTCCGCCAGCACTCGCGCGTGGGCCAGATAGTTCCTGGCGATGATGGTGCACGCCTGCATTCCTGGCCGATGATAGGTGCGCGCAGCCGATATCGGCGTCCGAGACAGCGCCCGCCCGCCTGTAGGCTCGGTGCATGGATGCAGGACGACGCCCGAAAGCATGACCACCACCTCTGACGACAGCGTCGACACGCTCAATGCGGACGGCGTGCGCCTCCTCTACGACGCGCTGCTGGGCCGAGAGGCCGGTGAGCACGACCTGACCCACCATCTCGCCACCTCGCAGTCCGTCCAGCAACTGGCGGAGGTGATCCTCGCCTCCGCGGAGTACGCCCAGCGCAATCCCAGCCAGGCCCGGACGGGGCGCGACCCGCTGATCGCGAACCTGTGGCATCCGGACCTGGCGCGCTGGACGCATCCGGTCGGGCGCCGATCGGCCGACGACGTGGCCATCGTCGGTCGCGAGGGCTGGATCTTTCTCTGTGGCGGCTCCAACCGGTACGTGCCGCAATTCACCGGCGAGCTGGCCATGCCGTCCGGCTGGCTCCAGGAGTGGAAGGCGTTGATCGCCGCCCGTCAAACACAGGCCCAAGCGGCCGGCCGTTCAGTGGCGTTTCTTGTGATCCCCGAAAAGGTCGCCGTCCTTGAGGAGCATTACCCGGAGCCGCTGACCCGTCAGGGCCTGCGCCCGATCGAGCGACTGATCAGCGAAGCTGACCTACCGTTGACCTACCCGCTCCAGGAGCTGCGGGTCGGAGCAAGCGACCAGCAGGTGTGTCTCGTCACCGACAGCCATTTCACGCCGGCGGGCAACGCCATCATCCACGCCGCTCTGATGCGGTCGCTCAGTGTGCACGAGGAGGCCCCGGAGGTGCCGGCCAGCCGCGACTACGTCGTCAGCGGCGACCTGGGCAGCAAGTTCGCGCCCAACATCATGGAGGTGATGCACGCCCCCCATTCACTGGGCCAGGCCCGCATCGTCGAGGACAACTGGGACCAGATCCGCGAGGTCGGAGGACACATCGGCACGCGCCGGATCTGGCGCAACGACAACGCCCCGGACCCACGCTGCGTCGTCCTGTTCGGCGACTCCTACGGGTTCGGTGCCGAGAGCTACCAGGGGACATCGTGGTTTCTCGCTCAGACGTTCGCCGAGGTGCATTTCGTGTGGGCACCGTTCGGGTGGGACCCGAAGTACCTCGATCAGGTCGGGGCACAGGTGGTCGTCTGCCAGACGGCCGAGCGGTTCATGGCGCGGGTGCCGCGCCCCTCGCTGGACGTGGAAACCTTGACGGCCGAGGCGCTGGCCCGGAGCAGTTTCGTCGCCGTGGAGGAGATCTTCAGCGGCCCGGACCTGACTGAGCCATGAGATCCCGTGCTGACGATGCGCTCGACCGGTATTACGACGAGCACTACGACACGGTCGTCCACGGCGGGATCGGAGGTCGGGTCCAGCGGATGTTCCACACCGCCGTCGAACGTCCGTGGACCAGCAACCACACTTTTGACTCCGTCCTGGAGGTCGGCGCGACCAGCGGCGAGCACCTTCCGTTCGTTCGTCACGACTTCTCGCGTTACACGATGCTCGACATCCGGGAGTCCGATCGAGCTCGAGAGGTGGCCACGGCAAACAGCCGGTCAGGTCGGTCGGTGGAGTTCATCACCGGCGACGCTCAAGATCTGGCCTCGATCCCGGACGGATCCGTCGATCGTCTGGTGGCCATGTGCCTCCTGCACCATCTCCCCGATCCCCGCAGTGCCCTGGAAAACTGGCGTCGGGTCATCCGACCGGGCGGCGCGCTGTCCATCTTCCTGCCGTGTGACCCCGGTGCCCTGTGGCGAGCCGGTCGATCGCTGACCACCTTCCGTGCCGCTCAAGCACGTGGGTACTCAGGCCTCGAGATCCGCTACATCAACGCATGCGATCACCGAAATCACATCGGCTCGTTGCGGTGGATGGTCGAAGCGACGTTCGCCGATGACGAGCTGGCGATCCACCGGTTTCCACTCGCGGCTCTGGATTCCTGGAACGCCAATCTGTTCATGACCTTCCAGATCATCAAGGCCGGCGCCTAGTGCGCCGGACCAGCAGGCCTCTCACCCCACCATCGTCTTGGGGTATCGCTCGCGCAGCAGGGCCTGCATCTCACTGACGTCCACGTCGGTGAGGCTGAGCATCGACACCGATCCGGTTCGGTAGCGCCCCAGGATCTCCGGCACCTGGATGCCGAAGGCGCCGGATTCCGCGAAGCGGCACCACAGGTCGTAGTCCTCCCAGCCGTGCAGCCGGGGATCCTCGGTGTACCCGCCGACGGCCTGCAACCGCTCGCGGCGAATCAGGGCGAACGCATCCACCGGATTGCGGGAAGCGAGCAGGGCCGGATCCCAGGCGTCGTGGGAGCGCAACCCAAGTGGTTCGTCGTTGCGGTGCATCTGCAGGATCGGGTAGGCGAACGCAGCGGCGGGATCGGCGGCGAGCGTCGCCACGAGGCGGCCGATCGTCGTGGGCCACACCTCGTTGTCGGAGTCGAGGATGAGCAGCAGGTCGGCCCGGGCGCTCGCAACCAGGTGGTTGCGAGCGCGGGGCAGCCCGCAGTTCACGGGGACGGTGCTGAGGCGGGCCGCCAGCCACGGCCGGGCCTCCAGGAACGTGCGCACCGCGTCCTTGGTGGAGTCCGTGGAGCCGTCGTCGTGGATCAGCACCTCCAGGTCGGTGAACTCCGAGGCGGCGATCGACGCCAGAGTCTCGACGACCTCCTCCGCGTGGTTGTAGGCCGGGATCAGCACCGAGACCCGCGGCGCCGCATCGGCGTAGGCCGGCGTGGTGCAGACGTCGATTGGCGTGGTGGGTGCGTCGATCCCACGTTCGCGGGCCGCCTCGACGGCGCGCAGGCGGCGGGTGCGCAGGCTGTCGAGCAGGATCGACTTGGCCGCCGCCCTCAGCACCGCGGCGTCGTCGGGCACGGGTGCCGGCGGCTCGTCCACCGGCGGCGTGAACACCTCTTGGCGCAGCCTTTCGTGAGTAGGTCGGGCCGGCGGTGCCGGCGTCCGCTGGCGCACGTCGGCGGCGACGGCGAGCAGGCGTTCGGCGCCCGCCGTCATCGGCAGCCCATCGCGGACTGCGTCGTACGCGGCAAGGCGAATCGCCTCCAGGCGGTCCGGGTCGCGCAGCAAGCCGTCGGCGAGCAGCGCCAGGCTCTCGGGCGCACCGGAGATGAAGTGCTCACCCGGGATCAGCGGGCTGTACCCAGCGGCGTGTTCGGTGACCACGACACAGCCGTTGAGGATCGCCTCCAACGCCCGAACCCATTCGAAGTAGGCGGGCGCGCGGCGACGCACGCACAGCATGGTGCTCGCCTCACCCAGCGCACGGCGCTTTTCCGTGGCTGCCAGCACGCCGGGCCCGGCCGCGGGCTTGGCCTCGTGGGTGGCGAACACGATGTGGGAATGGCGCGGCCACAGCGTCGGGGCGTACCCGGCCAGCAACCGGTCACGACGCGGGTTGCCCGAGCCGAGGAACAGCACGTCCACAGGGCGCTCGCGGGTGGTGTCCCGGCCCCAGTCATCCCAGCTTTCGTGGTAACCGAGCGGCAGGTGTTCGGCCTCCACGCCGCGCCGGTGCAACTCGCCGAGCCCCACCGTCTGAAGGTCCATCACGGCCCCGAGATCTCCGAGCCGATCGAAGGCCAGCTCAAACCAACGGGTCCCCGGTTGCTCAGTACACAGGCCGACCGTGCGACGCAGCTGGCCGGCGGTGGGCAGGTCACGCTCGGTGACCGTCTCGAAGTACTCGTGGGGAATGATCACGTAGACGGTGTTGTCGTCCCCGTCGGGGAAACGATCGAGCACCACACGGGCGTCGGCACCGAGGTCGCGAGCGCCCGCGGCGACGAGCTCCAGGAGCTCGGTCATGAAGAAGTTGGAGCCAGTCGTGCTTACGAGGCGCAACCTCAGAGGGGCGCTCATAGTCGAACGCTCAGGGCCGGCCGGCGGCGCGCTTGAGGCGGCGAAGCGGCCGGGTGATCCGCCAGCTCAGCGAGCCTTGGAGCGCCGCCATCACGCCGCGCAGGTGGTCGATCTCGGCCGCCAGTGCGGCCCGCTGGGCTTCGCCCGCGACGCGGTGCTCCTGCAGCGCACGGGCCGTCACGTCGACCTCGTGAAGCGCGCTGCGCAGCGCCTCCTCCAACTCGCCCACCCGCGCGTTGTCCTGCTCGGCGGCCAGCAGTCGCACCTCGAGCAGCGCGACCTGCCCTTCGTAATGTCGCAGGCGCGCCGCGAGCTGGGCTCCTACAGGCAGTTGCGCGGCGTCCTGCTCCTCAAGGGCCATGCACGGATCATAGGTTCAAGCGGAAGCGTCCGCCGAATACACGAACGGCAAGTCGGCGGCGATGTCGGCCAACGTGGGGGCCGCGGCGTCGCGCTCGGAGAAGATCAGCTCGTCCGTAGGCAGCGGCCAGTCGATCGCCACATCCGCATCGAACATCGTGATGCCCCGCTCGATCTCGGGGCTGAAGTAGCGCGACTGCTTGTAGAGGACGTCGGCCACATCGCTCAGCACGCAGAAGCCGTGGCCGAATCCGACCGGCGCGTACAGGACGCGCATGTTTACGTCGCTGAGCGTGAACGCCTCCCACTCGCCGTAGGTGGGTGAACCGCGGCGCAGGTCGACCAGGATGTCGACGATCTCCCCACGGCCGCATCGCACCAGCTTGGAGCAGCCCTCGCCGATGTGGAAGTGCATTCCCCGCGCGACTCCGTGTGAGGAACGGGAGTGGTTGTCCTGCACAAAGGT
Organism: Solirubrobacterales bacterium; assembly: GCA_038319025.1. GTDB lineage: Bacteria > Actinomycetota > Thermoleophilia > Solirubrobacterales > Solirubrobacteraceae > JBBQCW01. Next base: position 1,530 of record JBBQCW010000024.1, on the reverse strand, counting down.
GTCGGTCACGCCGAGCGCCGCCAGCTCACTCTCGCGGTACGTCTCGCAGAAGAATCCGCGCTCGTCGCCGAACACTGCGGGCTGGATCAGGAGGGGGCCGTCAATGCGGCTGGGCAACAGTTCGCAGGTCACGGCGGGCATCGTAGTTGAGCATCGGCGATAGTTGCCCGCGGATGCCTGCCCAATCCCGTTTGCGCTCTTCCGCCGGTCGCCTGTACGCCAGGAGCTGGCGAGCGGCCCAGTCGGCCCTGGACCGTGCTGCGCCGGCCTCCGAACGCGCGCGCCGTCGGTTGCCCGTGCTGCCGGCCGAGCCGGTCAGTCGGCGCTACGGCCTGGATCTGGGCAATGCCTTGGACCGCACGTATATTGAGGGCTTTCTGCGTGCGAACGCCGGCGATGTCCGGGGCCGTGTGCTGGAGATCCATGACGATCACTACACGCGCCTGATCGGGGGCGACCGGGTGACCCGCGGCGACATCCTGGACGCCGATCCTGCCGCTACGCGGGCCACGATCGCCGGCAATCTGGAGACGGGCGAGGGGCTCCCCACCGGCGTCTTTGACTGCTTCATCTGCACGCAGACGCTGTCGGCGATCTACGACCTGCGCGCCGCCGTGGCCCACGCCCACGATGTGCTCGCTCCGGGCGGCGTCCTGCTCGTGACGGCACCTTCCATCAGCCAGATCAGCCTGGCCCACGACGCAGGCGGATTCCCCGACGTCTTCCATCTGACGGTCACCGGGTTGCGTCTCCTGCTGGCTGAGGCGTTCGGCGCGAGCCAGATCACGGTGGAAAGCCACGGGAACGTGCAGTCGGCGGCGTCGTTCCTCTACGGAATGCCGATCGAGCAGGTCGATCCGGCGATCCTCAGTCCGGACGATCCGGAGTACGCCGTCGTGGTGTGCGGGCGGGCCGTGCGCTCATAGTGGGGGTCCGGGTAACGGGCAGCCGGAGCTGACCTTTACGACCCACCAGTCCATCAGCAGCCCGAGCGGTCCCAAACGCGGACGAACGTGCCAGACCCCGCACCCGGGAACACCGAGTTCGGCGTTGGAGACCCGGACGAAGCGGTGCTTTCCGGGAGCGAGCAGCATGCGCTCCAGACGGTCCCGGGCGCGCTGGGTGTCCGCCGTGTTTGCCATCTGCGCTGCGCGCGCTGCGGCGAGCCTCTCGTGAAGGTCGTCGCGGATGGCGGTGAGGGTCGCGAAATCGAGGACGCCGGGTCCTGGGCGCGGTTGGGGGCGAGGCAGGCCCGCGGTCGGGGGGTAGGCGCAGAGGCGACCTTCGAGGTAGGCGATCTGGCGACGCAGTTCGCGGCGCGCGGGAGCCTCGTCGAGCGGCGCTCCGGGGCCGGGTGCAGGTGCGGGTGCAGTGCGGGTGCGTGTCGCCGCCATGGTCATCCTCCGATTGGTGCGCGCGGGTTGGCGCCCCAGAAAACTTGTGTGCCGAGCATCCCGATCAGATGGACGAGCACAATGTTCAACACCATTGATTTCGCGGTTGCCGTGCCGACACCGACGGGGCCACCAC
>JBBQCW010000023.1:0-34881 GCA_038319025.1 Solirubrobacterales bacterium | reverse complement strand
CCTGGCTTCGTGCGCACGTACGGCGACGTGTCCCCAGGGGCGCCGCGATTCGCCGGCATGGTTCTGACCCGCTGGGGCGACCGCGTGCCCTGGCATCGCGTGGTGCGCGCGGACGGCTCGCTGACCCAGGGCGACCGGCAGCGCATGTTGCTGGAGGACGAGGGCGCTCCGTTCAGGGGACCACGGGTCGACATGCGCCGGGCCCGCATGCCAAGGTGAGACCGATGTGGATTCAGCATGAGGTGTCGCTCGACCCGCGGCCGCGCGGGTTTCATCTGATCACCGACGAGGTCGAGCGTGGCGTGCCGGAACTGGGCGACATCCGCGTAGGACTGGCCCACCTGTTCCTGCGCCACACGTCGGCGTCGCTGACCGTCAATGAGAACGCCAGCCCCGATGTGCGAGCGGACTTCAGTGCGTGGTTCGACGTCGTGGTGCCGGAGAGCTTTCCCTACTGGACGCACACGCTGGAGGGCCCGGACGACATGCCCGCGCACATCAAGGCGTCGTTGCTGGGCCCGTCGCTCACCCTGCCGGTCCGCGATGGACGTCTGGCGCTGGGCACGTGGCAGGGCGTGTATCTGTGCGAGCACCGTGACCACGGCGGCTCGCGCTCGCTGCTCGTGACGGTGCAGGGGGAGCAGCGCTGACCCGGGCACGGCGTCAGCCGCGGCCACCTCGCCGACGGTGCTCGCGGTATTCCCGGATGTCGACCGGCGTCGGGGGCGACATCGAGGCACCGCGGGTCCGCTCGCCCAGCCAGCGCACCTCCAGTTCGTGCTCGTCGGTGCGGTCGATCCAGGCCACACCGGCACCGGGGCGTGAGGAGACGGCACCGACCAGTCGGGTTCCCGCGAATCGCAGCCCTACACCGTCATCGGCCGCCCACCCCGGCGGCAGCTGCCCTCGACGAACGGCATCGCGATAGACGGGCAGGCGGCGCGGCTCACCTTCGCGGTGGACGGTCAGCGATCCTGGCAACAGCCCCAGGCCGGGCGTCGGCTCCGGGACACCCGTCGAGCTGCTCACGCCGCCGGAGAACCAGCACATCGCGCCGGCGCTGAGACCAGCCAGGACGGTGCCCCGCTCCCACGCCTCGGTGAGGATGCTGTGGAGCCCATGCGCTCGCCAGATGGCCAGCAGGTTGCGCATCGATCCGCCGCCCACGTAGACGATGTCCATCGACAGGATGAAGTCGCGCAGCGGGATGGCCGGGTTGGCGCCGAGGCGAAACAGCGACAGGTGCGTGGGCTCGCACGGCAGGTGATCGAAGGCCGCATGGAACTGGGCGACCTGTACCTCGGCGTCGCCGCTGGCGGTGGGCAGAAACAGCAGCCGCGGGATGACTCGGTCAGAGAGCGTGAGCACGTACTCGTCGAGCGCCGCGTTGTCAGCCTCCATCGTGAAGCCGCCCCCACCCATGGCGAAGATCGTCGGGACGGAGGTCATGCGGCGGCGAGCGCGCGCTGCTCGCCGAGATAGTCGACGTTCAGCGGTGTCTCGACGGCCTCGCCCCCGACCCCTTCGACGCGGAAGGCCCGGGCATCACGCCGCGACGCGATCGCCCGCGCCAGGTCACGGCCGACGAAGTGCAGCGCGGCCCCGTCTTCGGCGCCGTAGCTGGTCCCCATCTCACCGGCCGCCACCAGGGCGCGCAACTCGCCGCGCCGCTCAGGATCGTTGCAGTGGACGCAGTTTCCGTAGGGCAGTAGCCCGAGCCCTTCGACGCGCTGCGGCGCGCCGTGAAAGGCGGTCACGGCCTCGTCGAACCAGCACAGCGACCCGGCGCTCAGCCCACACAGGACGATCCCCCGACGCCAGCATTCAGCGAGGACGTCGTCCAGACCGTGTGCGCGCCAGGCGCCCAGCAGGCTGATCACCGACCCGCCGCCGACGTAGATCAGGTCCTGCGCCAGCAGGTGGGAGGCAATGTCCCCGTCGATGCCGCTCCCGCGGTCGCGGCGGAAGAGGGAGACATGCGACGGCTCACAATGGGCGCCGCCGAACGCGCGATAGAACCGCACGATGTAGTGGTCCGCGTCGCCGCTGGCCGTGGGCACGAAGCAGACCTTGGGTCGCGCGGATCCGGCGGCCGCCCCGGCCAGGCCCATGACGTAGTCATCCAACAGCGGGTTGCCGGACTCCATGGAGAAGCCGCCGCCGCCAAACGCCACGATCTGAGGAACCCGAGGAACCATTTCCGCACCATAGGTTCGCGCGCGCGAGCAGGGAAGCAATCTGGTGCCGACGGTCGAAGTAGGTCCGACCGACGGTCCAAGGCGCGCAAATCGCCCCCAGAACGACAAGGGCCCCGCCGAACGGCGGGGCCCTTGCCTAACTCAACGTCCGGGCGTGAGCCCGTGACTTACGTCCTGATCAGGTGCAGGGCGTCGTGTCGGTGACGGTGAGGAACGTCGTACCGGCGCTGGCATCAACGTCGAGGCCGTCCGAGTACGCGGCAGGCGTCAGCGACAGCGGAGCGGAAGCGATACCCGCGCGCTGGTAGCTGTGCGAACCCTGGCTGGTAATCGGCGCGTTCACCTTGGGGGTGTGCGGAGGCGAGACCAGCGTGCACTTCGGCAGACGGATCAACTTCGCCGCCTGGTTGAGCGTGAACGTCAGAGCCGTCAGCGTTGCCGGAGCACCCGCGCCACATGTGGCGGAGAGCGCGCAGCCCGCCGGAGCACCGATGTGCGGCACCAGGAACGACAGGGTGTTGGTGGCCAGGTCATACGTTCCCGGGATAACCGCGGACGCGACCGTCACAACGCCACCGGGAACGGCACCGCTCTGCGTGATCGACGAGGAGAGCATGAGCGCCCCTTCGGAGTTCATGTAGAGCGAGCCCGTGGTGGCCAGCGAGACCGGACCGCCAGATGTCAGCAGCGACACGGAACCCGTGGTGCTACCAATGGCGGCTGCGGTCGGCTTCTTGCAGCCGTTGACGCGGCCGTTCTTGGCGGCCGGATCGACCTTCGTACCAACGGCGGTCGTGCTGCCCGGGAACAGGTACGCCGGGACGACCACTACAGCGGCGTCGCAGCCGAAGCGTGCGGCACCCGCAGCGGCGTACCAAGTGGCACCGGCCGGGAGAACGAGCTTCGTGGTGTGCGGGCTGGGCGCCAGGGCCGAGCCGTTGTCGGTGATGCTCTGCACGTTGCGCAGCCCGACGTACTGGTTGCCCAGGTGGGCCGGGGTCGCCGTGTTGCCGACGCCGAGATACGTGAACGTATCGGTCTGGGTCACAGTGCCGCCGGAAAGGCCGGTGGCCGTGTTGGACCCCGCCATGGCGGTGGCCGGAATTGCGAGTGCGGCAACAGCCGCAAGCCCGAAGAGGGCGATCTTACGCATACGGATATCTCCTCCTGGAGATTTGGGGACGACGCCATTATGCACGAACGCGGTGACTTGTGGGCCATTTCTGTGCGATCGCTCACAGGAGGTCGTCAAGGGAGGTCGTCAAAGCCGCACTTCCGGCTGCATGCGCGTCTGATGTGTCTGTCCGGACAAACTGCTGCAGAACCCGAGACGATTCTGTACGGTAGCGCTGTGCCGTGTCCCGAGGGGGAGTCGCGGCCAATGTGTCCCCATCCTCTATCCGCGAGTGGATCTATGCCCCGTATCGTCCGTCATGTCCGTTCAAACGTGATCGCCTATGTAGCGCTGTTCTTCGCGCTCAGTGGCGTTTCCTACGCGGCGGTCCAGCCGCCCACAAACACAACCGCCCACGCTGCTAAGGCCAAGCAGGGTCCGCGTGGTAAGACCGGTAAGACCGGTAAGCCTGGCCCCGCAGGCCCCGCAGGCAAGGCCGGTGCTGCCGGTGCTGCCGGTGCTGCCGGTGCCGCTGGTGCCGCCGGCGCCGATGGTAAGCCGGGTAGCGCCCGCGCCTACGCCACGATCGTCACCACCCTCGCCGTATCGGGCCTCGTAGCCGACTTCAAGGGTGACCACCCGGGCTTTGACGCGGTGACGTTGCTCACCGACGAAAGCGACCCGACGGCTCAGACGGGCACGTTCTGCCTGACGCCCTCTGCGGGTGTGCCCAGCCTGGACTCCCACGGGATCGTCTCGGTTGACGCCTATTACACGAACTCGCAGGGTGGCGGTGACGGCACCGGCCAGTCCGCGATCATCAGTGCTCGGCCCGACAACACGAGTTGCACGAACGGCACGATCGCCGTGCAGACGTACAACGTCGGTGCCAACCCGGACGGCCTCACGGCCGACATCCCGATGGGATCCAAGGGCAACGGTGACCCGTCGATCTCGATCAACGGTTGCCACTTCAACGCCTATGGTGACCCGGTCAGCGCCGGCGACTTCTGCAACCCGGACGACCCGCTGGTGCCGCGTCAGGCCGTCGTCAACGGCGCCTCCAACAACGGGCCGATCGACCTGACCACCGGCGAGCCGACGATCCCGCTGCAGGCCAACCTGCCGCAGGTCGCGACTCCTAACAGCAACGTCTCGTTCAACATCCTCATCCCGTAGCACGAGGATCCACAACGGAATTGGGCGCCGGGCCCCCGGAAACGGGGGCCCGGCGTCGTTCCGGGGCCTGAGCGAGCGGCCCTGACCCGACCCGCGCTACCGGCCCTTCCAGACCGGCTCGCGCTTCTCGGCGAAGGCGGTGGCACCCTCGCGGGAGTCCTCGCTGGTGAAGACGTGCATCGTCAGCTCGCCCTGCTTGGCCCAGAACTCCTCGGCCGTCCAATCCCACTGAGCCTCCAGCACCTGCTTGGTCGCCGCCAGTGCCAACGGCGCGTTCTTCGCGATCGACGCCGCCAACTCAAGCGCCACGTCGACGGCGGTGCCCGGCTCGGCCACGCGGTTCACGAGGCCCAGGTCGTACGCTCGCTGAGCGGTGATCGGATCCCCCGTGAGCGCCAGTTCCATGGCGATGCCGTAGGGCACCTTGCGCGGCAGGCGCAGCAGGGCGCCGCCCGCGGCGACAAGTGACCGCTTGACCTCCGGCACGCCGAGCTTGGCGCCCGCGGCCGCGACGATCAGATCGCAGGCCAGCGCGATCTCCAGACCACCGGCGACGGCGAAGCCCTCGATCGCGGCGATGATGGGCTTACGCGGGGGGCCTTGGACGATGCCGGCGAAACCGCGCGTCTCGTGCCACGGGCGCTCGCCGCTGACGAAGCCCTTCAGGTCCATCCCGGCGCAGAAGCCCTTACCGGCCCCGGTCAGGACGCCGATCGAGAGGGCGTCATCGCCGTCGAGGGTTTCCAGCGCGGCGGCGATGCCGTTAGCCACGGCGGTGTTGACCGCGTTGCGGGCCTCCGGGCGGTTGATCGTGATGAGTAGGACGTTGTCGCGGACCTCGGTGAGGACCGCAGGCTGCTCGGTGTCGGACATGGCCGTGAGCCTATAGTCAGCCCCATGCGCCGATTGTCTGAAGACGTTTTCCAGCTCGCCCTAACGCCGCGTAACGGCGTCAACGCCTACCTGATCGGCGATCTGCTCGTCGACACCGGGATGCGGTTCAGCGGCAAGAAGATCCTCAACCAGCTCACCGGCCACCCCGTGAGCGCGATCGCCATCACCCACGGACATGTGGATCACGTGGGCTCCGCGCGGCAGCTGGTTGGCGCGCTCGACGTCCCGGTGTGGGCCGGTGCGAACGACGCCGCGGATGTGGAAAGCGGCAAGCCCAAAGCTCCGCCCCACAACCCCGTCCCGTTCGGTCTGGCCGACGCGGTCGGGGCCTTCCCGGGTGTGCCAGTGGCGCGCCAGCTCGTCGAGGGCGACGAGGTCGGCCCCGGATTCGTCGTGCTCGACACCCCCGGCCACAGCAACGGGCACATCAGCCTGTGGCGGGAGTCCGATCGCACACTCGTGTGCGGTGACGTGATCAACACGATGAACCTGATCACGACCAAGCCGGGGATCCAGGAGCCGCCAGCATTGTTCACGACGGACATCGCGGTGAACCAGGCATCGATCCGCCGGATCGCCGAGCTTGAGCCCGCGCTGACCCTGGCCGGTCACGGCCCGCCTGTGTTCGGTTCCGCGGCGCTGACGGCGTTTGCGGCCTCGCTACGGGACTAGACGCGACTACACGAACAACGTCAGGTCCGGCTCGCGCTCGCCGCGGACGACCATCAGATCGACCTCGGCGCACGCGATGCCGCGCGACTCCGCCAAGACGCGGGCCTGGGGCTTGATCTGCTGGGCGGCAAGAACCCCACGGCAGTCGGCCATCGCGGGGTCGTGGCGGATTCGTTCGAGGTACCGCGTCAGCTGCTCGACGGCGTCGATCGTGGCGACCCTCTTGATCTCCACCGCGATCCAGCCGTCGGCCTCGTCGCGACACATGAGATCCACCGGGCCGATGTCCGTCGGCCACTCACGGCGCACGAGGCGGAAGCCCTCGCCGCACCAGTGCGGTGCATCGGCGAGCGCCTCTTGGAGGTCCTTCTCAACCCCATCCTTTTCCAGTGCCGCCGCCTCCCCCATATCGTGCTCGGAGTCGGAGATGACCTCGACGATGCGGATGTCCAAGCGATCCTCGGTGGCGCCCGCGCGTTTGCGCACGACGATGTGATCGTCGGCCTCCTCGATCACCGTCGGCGGGGTCATCCAGTTCTGAGGCTTGAAGCCGCCGGTGTCGGCGTGGACCATCACCGAGCCGTCAGACTTCAGCATGAGCAGGCGCAGCGCCTCCGGCAGCACGGCCGTCAGCCTGCCGGTGTAGGTCACTTCGCAGCGGGCGACGATCAGGCGCACCCGACGGAAGCTACCGTGCTCCTCAGCGGGTCAGCGTGAGGGCTACTCTCGCGATCGCCGTCTGGGAAGCGCCCTTGGCTGTGAGCCGTAGCGTGTAGTGCCCGGGAGCAGCCCTTTTCTTGTGCGCCACGCGGCCGTTCCACGTGACGGTGTTGGCCCCGACCTTCGCCGCGGTCTTCACCGTCGCGACCGTCTTGGTGCCTTTGAGCACATCAAGACTCACCGGCCCGGCGATTGTGTCGGCGAAGGCCAGCGGCACCTTGGACCCGGCCCGGGCTCGGAGTTTGCGCGACACCAGGGCCAGAAGGAGCTTTGACGCCGGCTGACCGTCGGCGCCTGGGAGACCCTGGGGGCCCGTTGGGCCTGCCGGGCCGGTGTTCACCTGACGGGGGACACCGTTCGCCGTCAGCGGGTAGTCGCCGCGGGTACCGGCAAACTGGGTCGGGAGCGTGAGCGTCGCTGCTCGGGCGCCCAACGCACTCGGGGCGAACCGCATCGTGAAGCTGCAGGTGGCGTCGGGGACCAGCGAGCCCGTGCACGTGTTCGTGTTCGGCAGGACGAGGAAGTCATCGGCCCCGGCCCCCGAAAATGAGGCTGCCCCCGGAGTGAGGGCAAACTGCGCCCGGTTGGTGATCGTGACGCGCTGCGAGGGGCTCAGGAGACCGAGCTCCGTGTCCGGGAAGATCGGTCCGGTCGTCATGTCCAGTCCGGTGACCGTGATCGACTGGGTGACGGTGTCATTGTCAGTCGGCTGTGGAGTGGTGGTCGTGACCTTGACCACCAGTGAAGTCGTTGCCGACGTAGTCATTCCGAACCCATAGTTCGCGCTGAACGACGCTCCGGGGGCGAGGCTCGAAAGGCTCGCGTTCACGCAACCTGTACATGGCCCGATCGCGATCGCGGCACCGTTGGTCGGAGCGCTGATGCTCTGGGGGCCGGTCTCGCCCGGCGGTTCGACCGCTATCCCAACAACCGTTGAAGCCGCTGCCGTCCCGATGTTCGTCACCGTGAAGGTGCCCGAGAGCGTGCCAAGGACGCGCGCAGTGCTGGGATTGACCGAGCTGATCACGAGATCAGCCTGCCCCACAGCCTGAGCCGATGGGGCGGCCACGGCGCCGACAGTCACCAGCAGAGCTAAGACAATAAGAGCACGCATGGGCCAATGGTAGACCCCTCCGCGCGCCCGTGCGAGAGGGTTACCTCGCCGTGAACTTCAGATACTTCGTGGCCGTGCTAGCGAACGGCGCATCGGCCATATAGCTCACCTTGACGCGCCACTTGCCCTTGTAACGGAGCTTCTGCGTGAAGGCGAACGGGTGGTTCGCGTAACCGCCGCTGCCGTGGAGCACGACCCATGAGCTGACCTTCTTCTTCTTGCCCTTCACCTTCTTGATCTTGGTCCGGGAGTAGGACCAAGCGACGCGCACCTTGCCCTGGGGCACGATGCCGATGATTGGCCCGGTGAGACCTACGCCGGAGGTGAGCTTGTCGACGGCGATGCTCCCCGAGATCGCGTATGTGCGGCTCTTCAACCGTCGCGGGCTGGTGCCCTTGTCGAGCACGATCCTGGCCGTTCCCTTGAGTTTTGTCAGGTCCACCTTGTTGACGATGCGCGTGGTCGTGCTGACGTTGCCCCACACGTCGGTGGCCCTGGCGAGGATGGTGTGCGGCCCGGCGGGGAGATCGTTGCCACCGGACCAGGCGCCGTTGTCGAGGGGAGCGTCGTTGACGATCGACGTGTCCGGTGCCTTGGGGTAGCTGCGGATGCGCTGTCCGTCGACGTCGATCGATACGCGGGTCACGCCACTTGGGTCGCTGGCGGTGGCAGCGAGGGGCAATGGGCCGGCGTAATACGTGTTCGGGACCGGCGACGTGATCTGGACGCTGGGCGGCGTGAAATCACCACAGTCCCCCGTGAGCGTGTCGTTGCCCGCGAGCAGGCTGCGGAACGCATCCACGGCGGGCTTCGGCGAGCCGTCTGCGGTCTGCAGTCCGAAGCTGTCGTCGACCGGGCCGGCCGTCGGGTCGTCGCGCAGGTAGAACCACCAAGCGTGGGAGACGTAGGGGTCCTGCTTGAGGCAGTGCTGCGCTTGGCGTAGGTAGAGCGCCTGGGTATCCGGTGAGACACCACCTGGCCCGATGTCCTTGCTCGCGCCCTGGTTGCACAGCGCCGACGAAGTGGACCAGCCGAGCTCGAGCCAGATGGGCGCGTCCTTGCCGTGCGCCACGAGCGCGTCGTGCACATTGCGGTAGGCCAGGAACGACGTCTGCCCGATAGGTCCAGTCGTACCGACCCGGTAGTAGGAGTAGGGCGACGTGGTGCTGCATGCGGTGTCGGCGTCCACCGGGACCGCATCGAAGTAGTTGTTCAGGTTGGGCTCCGCGGCGTACGCCGCCTGCAGGAACGCATCGTCCCCGCCCGTGAGGGTGCTGAAGCCGACCAGCGCGCTCGGATCGCCGGCCTTGACACCCGCGTAGCCGGCCTTCAGAAGCGGAACGTAGTTGGCCGCGTTAGGGCCGCCCGGCGCGTTCCAGAACGTCGGGCCATCGGCCTCGTTCCAGATCATGTAGCCGGTGACGAAGCCGTGCCAGTTGTTGACCGCCGTCGGTGGCCCGGCCTTGGTCAGCTGGGTCATCAGGGACTGAAACTGGCCGACGTAGGCAGGATCAGGTGGGGCTGTCTCACCGGCGTTTTGATTCGCCCATCCGGGGGTGCCGTAGATGACGACGAAAACCGAAATCCCTGCGGTCTTCAATGCAGAGAAGCAGTTTCTGCGGTCCTGTATCAGCGTCGTGTTGTAAATGCCTGCAGGAACGGGGACGCCGGGGGCTGTAGTCAGCGGCGCCTGCTGCAGGTCACTCCACTTCACGAGGAACTTCGCCGTCTGCGCGCCGGAGGCAAGGACGTTCGCGCACTGGATAGCAGGTGCCAGGACGCCGGCCGTCGGCGCGGCCTGCGCGGCGGCGGGCGCGAGCACCATCGCCAGCGTGAGCGCAAGCAGGGTGCGGCGGAGGTGTGCAGGACCTGGCATCTGGACGCTGGTTGGCAAGCTCGGAACGAGCAGCGACGTGATGTCGCCTATGCGCCAGTGTAGGGCGCACGCGGGCGGCCTGCATCACTCCAACGCGCCAGCAGTGCGCAGCTTTGTGCCGGCTGTTCGCTCGCCCAGGGAGAACATCGGCTCGGGCGCCGCGGCGTCCGACAGCCACCCTTCCATGAGCTCCCCCAACACTGGGGCGTGTTTGAACCCGTGACCCGAGCCGCCACCCATCATCCACACGCGGCCGTCGTGCTCGGGATGGGGCGCGATGATGAACCGTGTATCCGCGGTGAGCTCGTACTGACACACGCGCCCACCGGTGAGTGGTGCGCCCGCCAGTGCCGGGAACCGGTGGCCAAGGTACGCGCGCGCCGCCGCCTCGTGCTCCGGACGGGGCACGCGCGCCGCCGCGTCAAGATCGATCGGCGGCCCCTCAGCGTCGGGCGCCACCTTGACTCCCTGCCCGTCGGCGCCGTGACCGTAGAACGCGCCGTCGTAGTCGACCCAGCCGGGGATGCCCGGCATCGCCCACTTCGGACCGGCGGCGAACCAGAAGACGTCCTGCTGGGTGATGCGCAGCGTGAGGAGTCCGTCGAACAGGGCCGGCAACCAAGCGCCGCAGGCCCACACCACTCGGTCGGCCTCCAGCCGCCGGCCGTCGTCGAGCACGACCGCCGCGCCGTCGGGTCGCGCGCGGGCGCGCGTGAGCGTGGCTCCGTGCGCCACCGCCCTGTCGACCAAGACGCAGGTGCCGGCCGCCGCCCGCAATACGCCGGCCTCGGGCTCGTACAGGGTGAAGGCAAGATCGTCGGTGCGGACGTCGGGGAAGATGTCGGCGGCGTCGACACGCTCGGTCGGGATGCCGAGCGCCGTCAGCGCCCGCTCGCTGGCGGCCTCCCAGCCGTCATCGGTACGGGCCAGCCAGGCCACACCCGCGTCGATCATCAGCGTCGGGTCGAGCTCGCGCCACAGGCTCATCGCGCGCCGCGCGGACGCAGTGTGCCAGTCATCATCGCCATGGGCGCAGCGGATCAGGCGGGTGTGGTCGCCGGATCCGGAGCGCTCGTGGCCGGGCGTCTGCGCCTCGACCAGCGTCACCTTCCACCCCGACCGCGCCAGCCGGTCGGTGGTGGCCGCGCCGAACACTCCAGCTCCGACGACGATGGCACTGGGCCTGCTCACGCCTCGGACTGTAGTGGCGCGCACCGGATACCTTGGGCGCATGCCCGCCCCGCGCACGATCGCTTCCATCATCAACGGCCACGAACTGGGCGACGCCCCAGGGGGCATGCTGTCGATCCGCAATCCCGCGCGCCTCGAGGATGTTCTCGGCGAGGCCCGACTGGGCGATGCTCAAACTCTGGCGGTCGCCTGCCGCGCCGCACACGAGGCTCAGCCCGACTGGGCCGCGACGCCGGCGCCCAGCCGCGGCCGGGCCATCCAGCAGCTCGGCCGGTTGGTCGAGGCCAACGCCGAGGCGCTGGCCGCGATCGTGACCCGGGAGATAGGCAAGCCATACGCGGAGGCGCTCGGCGAGGTGCAGGAGATCGTCGACACGTGCACGTTCTTCGCCGCGGAAGGCCGGCGGCTGTACGGGCAGACGGTGCCCAGCGAGATGCCCGACAAGCAACTCTTCACGTTCCGAGCGCCCGTCGGCGTGGCCTGCATCGTCACGGCCGGCAACTTCCCCGTCGCCGTCCCGGCTTGGTACCTGGTGCCCGCGCTGCTGTGCGGTAACACCGTCGTGTGGAAGCCCGCTGAGTACGCGCCGGCGACGGCCGAGGCCCTGACCCGGCTGGTACTGGCGAGCGGGCTGCCGGCGGGCGTGTTCAACCTCGTGCTGGCCGACGGCCAGCAGACGTTCGAGGGGCTGACGCTGGCGCTGGAAGAAGGCACCGTCGACAAGGTCGGCTTCACCGGTTCGTCCGCCGTGGGCGCGCGGATCGGCGCGCTCTGCGGAGCCCATCTGCAGTCGCCGTGCCTGGAGTTGGGCGGCAAGAACCCGCTTGTGGTGATGGAGGATGCCGACATCGACCTGGCCGTCGAAGGTGCGTTGTTCAGCGGTTTTGGGACGGCCGGCCAGCGGTGCACGTCACTGGGAACGGTGATCGTCCACGAGTCCGTCCACGACACCTTTGTGGGCCGGCTGGATGCCGCCGTGCGCGGCGCCCGTATCGGCGATCCGACCCAGGACGTGCTGTACGGCCCCATGATCAGCGAGCGGTTCGCGATTGGCTTCGACACGCACCTTGAGCTGATCGAGGACCACCATCGCGTGCTCGGCTCTGACTACCGAGGGGCGATCACGAACGCGGCGCCCTGGCCGCACTTCGTCGGCGACGATCCGGACGGCGGGCTCTTCCGCCACCCGACGATCGTGGACGGCGTGCGCATCGACGACGCGATCGCCAACACCGAGACGTTCGGGCCCATCATCGGCGTTGCTTCGTTCTCCACGTTCGACGAGGCGATCGCCCTGGCCAACGGGCACGGTTACGGCCTGTCGTGCGCGATCTACACGCGCGATGCCGGGCACGCCTTCCGCTTTCGCCAGCAGGCCAGCGCGGGGATGGTGTCGGTTAACAACTCAACTTCGGGGGCCGAGGCGCACCTGCCGTTCGGCGGCAACGGGCGCTCCGGCAACGGCTCGCGGCAGTCAGGCATGTGGGTGCTCGATCAGTTCACCCGCTGGCAGTCGATGAACTGGGACTTCGCCGGGAAGTTGCAGAAGGCGCAGATGGATGTCGAAGACGTCCCGGCCGATCTGGACTTCCGTCTGTAGGCAGGTTCCGCGGGTGGCGTCGACAGAGGATGGGCCGCACCTCTTTCGCGAAAGTGCTACCCCCGGGTAGCACGTGGTGCTACTCCCCACTACCACTTTTGCAAAACAGGACCACCGCCCTCCGGATCGAGGGACCGTGGTCGCAATCCGCTGACCCCCCGCTAGGGCGCCGCCCACGCCGGTGGGCCGGTGCGATACCAGCGGGGCGAGGTGGTCGGTGGCGGATCCAGCGCGGCATGGGCCACCAGGACCGAAGGTCCGCCGACGGCGATCGCACGTGCCAGACGCTCGCCGAACGCCGCGCCGAGACCTTCGACCGCCGACGCCGGCAGGCCGAAACTGGAGGCCAGCGCCACGAAGTCGGGAACGAGCAGATCGGTTCCGGACACGGCCTCCCCGCTGCGGCGCTGGTCGTAGCGCAGCATCCCGTAGCCGGCGTCGTCGACGATCACGATCGTGATGTCCAGCTGCTCTTGGGCGATCGTCGCCAACTCGCCGAGCGCAAACATTGCGCCGCCGTCGCCGCATACGACGACCACGGGACCTGCCCCGGCGCAAGCAGCGCCGATCGAGGCCGGCAGCGCGTAGCCGAGGGTCCCCCAGCCCATCGGATACTGCAACCGGCGGGGGATGGTCACCGGATGCATGCCGGCCAGCCAGTACCCGGCGATGCACATGTCGGCCAGGACGACGGCGGCGTCGGGGACGGCGTCGGCGAACGCGTCGAGGAACTCCATCTCGACCGGTTGCTCGGCGCGGACGGCCGCCAGCGCGGCCGCCCGGATCGCCGGGACGTCGGCCCAGTGGGAGCGATCCTCGGGAGGGAGGAGATCCAGCAGCACCTGCGTCCCCTGCGCGGCGTCGGCGACGATGAGCGCGTCGGCTGGGTAGTTCTTGGCCGCGTCCGCGGCGTCGACGTTGATCGCCACGAGCGCCGGCGGGCGCGGCTGACGCCAGTTCTGCGTGGTCATCCCGTCCAGATCCGAGCCGATCGCGACCACCACGTCGGCTTCATCCCACAGCGCGCCGACCTGCGGCAGGTGCGGCGGCAGGCCCGGCGCGAGCGACTCGCCGGCGCCCAGGCCACGGGCGGCATACGTCTCGATGAGCGGGGCTCCGAGGCGGCAGGCCAGCGCGCGGACCTCTGTGCCCGCCTCGGCCCGCACCGCGCCTCCGCCCACCCACACCAGAGGCCGCGTCGACTGGGCGAGGAGGGTCGCAGCGTGCCGGGCGTCGGGCGGGTCGCGGGTGGGGCGCGCAAACACGAAGCTGGCGTTGACCGTTGTCGCTGACAGCAGATCCGTCGGGACCTCCAGAAACACCGGGCGCTGGGGCGCCGCCAGCGCCTCGCCGGTGGCCCGTTCCACCATCTCCCACAGGTCGGCCGATGAAGTCACCCGTAAAGTCGCCTTGGTGACGGGCGCGAACATCGCCGCTTGATCAACACACTCGTGCAGCGCTCCGCCGACGATCCCCGGACGCTTCAGCGTGGTCGGGATGTCGGTGGCGATCACCAGCACCGGCGACCCGCTCGCCCACGCCTCCCCGCAGGCCCCGAGCGTGTTCGCGGCACCCGGGCCCGTGGTCACCATCGCGACGCCCAGGCGGCCGGTGGCGCGCGCGTATCCGTCGGCCGCGTAGACAGCTGCCTGCTCGTGACGCACGCCGACGAGCCGCACCGGCGACCGGTCAAGTGCGGCCCACAGCGGCAGGTTGTGCACGCCGGGCAGGCCGAAGACAACATCGACCCCGAGCGCGCCGAGCAGCAGATCAGCGCCCGTGGGGACCACCTCAGGCCGCCGGCAGAACTCGGGGGACGGCATCGCGCAGGCGCTCGAGCAGCTCGCGCACTTCCGGGTCCTTGATCAGCGACAGGGCACGCTCGCCGGCCCGGATGGCATCCGTGATGCGGTCGGTGCGCGCCAATGCATGGGCGTAGCGCGCCCACGCGGCGCCATCGTCGGGCGCCAGCAACGTCGCCTGCTGCGTCGCCGTCACCTCGCCGCCGACGTCGCCGGCCAGGTGGAGTACCAGGGCTAGGTCGAGCAACCCCTCCACGCTCGGGCCCAGGCGGCGTGCGCGCTCCAGCGCGTCGAGGGCGCCGTCGCGATCCATCATCCGCAGCCGTAAGCGGCCAACTCGTTCCCACGCGCCCGCGTCCTGAGGTGCACGGCGCGCGGCCTTCAGTGCTTCCTCGGCGGCCAGATCCACCGCGCCCATGTCCTCGTAGATGCGGGCGGCGAACCGGTGCGGCGGCGAGCGCTCGGGCTCGACGCGGATCCAATCGCGGACCGACCGCCCTGCCGCCGGCAGGTTGCCTGCTTGCCAGAACGCAAGGGTCATCAGCCGCAGGACCGCGGGGTTGGTGCCGTCGGCATCGCGCGCGTAGATGAGCCGCTGGGCCGCGAGATCAAACCGGCCCTCGGCCATCGCGTGCTGGGCTGCGGTCATGAACCGCTGAACGCGGTCGGCGCCCGGGTCGGGCTTGGAGAAGTCCACGAACTGCAGCGAGCCGGCCGGAACGGTGCGGATCCCGATCTGGAACGTGACACGGGCCCACTGCTGAATGTCATCGCCGCCGCCGGTGAAGTAGATGCCCGTCACGCTGCCCACGCCCCACTCGGGATAGGAGAGGCAACGCGCGTAGCGGTGCACGACGGAGTGATCAGGGACCTGGGCGCCGAACGGGTCGTTCTCGCGGCGATCCTGGGACTCGGCCGCGCGTGCTTGTGCCGCCTCGTAGTTGCGGCGGCCCTCCTCGGCGCGGGCGACCTTGGCCGCCGCGGCGCTGACCTTGACCGCGTTGCGGGTGACGCGACCGCCCCGAGAGCCCTCCGCCAGGGACTCCAGCGTGTCGGCCGCCTCGTTGATCGCTTTCAGATGACGTTCGTGCTCGTGCTGACGCCCCGGCGGCGCGATGTCCGGGTGCCAGAGCTTGGCCTGACGGCGACGCGCCAGCTGAACGGCACGCTTGTCAAACGGGGCGTCCAACTCCAGAAGGAGGAGGGACTGCTCGACGTCGAGGATCGTGGCCATGAACCCTCCAAGATATCGAGCCGGAGGGGGCGGGCCCGTCGGACGACCGTCGCCTATCCTCGTTGGTCGATGTCAAGCCAATACGTATTCACCATGCAGGGCCTGAGCAAGCGGTATCCGCCGGACAAGACCGTCTTCGACGACGTCAGCTTGTCCTTCTACCCAGGGGCCAAGATCGGCGTCCTGGGCTACAACGGCTCCGGCAAGTCCACGCTGCTGAAGATCATGGCCGGTGTCGATCAGGACTACCGCGGCGAAGCGCAGCTCGGGACCAACCGCACGGTCGGCTTTTTGCAGCAGGAGCCGCAGCTCAACGAGTCCAAGACGGTCAAGGGCAACGTCGAGGAGAGCGTCGCGGAGACCAAGGCGCTGCTCGATCGGTTCAACGAGATCGCCGCCAACTACTCCGACGAGACCGCTGATGAGTTCGGTCGTCTGCAGGAGAAGATCGACGCCGCCGACGCGTGGAACCTCGACACCCAGCTCGAATACGCGATGGACGCGCTCCGCCTGCCTCCCTCGGACTCCGAGGTGACGAACCTCTCCGGCGGTGAGCGCCGCCGCGTGGCGATGTGTCAACTGCTCCTGCGCGCCCCTGATCTGCTGCTGCTGGACGAGCCGACAAACCACCTGGACGCCGAGTCGGTGGGCTGGCTGGAACGCCACCTGGCCGAGTACAAGGGCGCGATCGTGGCCGTCACCCACGATCGGTACTTCCTGGACAACGTCGCTCAGTGGATTCTCGAACTGGACCGCGGCAAAGGTCATCCGTTCGAAGGCAACTACTCCTCCTGGCTGGAGGCAAAGCACAAGCGCATGAGCCAGGAGGACCGGGTCGACAAGGCCCGCGAGCGCGTCATGGCCGCCGAGCTGGAGTGGGTTCGGCAGAACCCCAAGGGCCGCCGCGTGAAGTCCAAGGCGCGCCTGGCCAACTACGACCGCCTGCTGGCCGAAGAGGCCAACGTCAAGCTCGACCAGGTGCAGATCCACATCCCCGCCGGACCGCGCCTGGGTGATGTCGTCGTGGAAGCTGACCACCTGCGCAAGGGGTTCGGCGACCGCCTCCTGATCGAAGACCTCTCCTTCACCCTCCCCCGCGGCGGGATCGTCGGCGTGATCGGCCCCAACGGCGCCGGCAAGACGACGCTGTTCCGCATGATCACCGGCGAGGAGCAGCCTGACGAGGGTGAGCTGCGCGTCGGCGAGACGGTGCAACTGGCCTACGTGGACCAGAGCCGCGACGCACTCGACGACGAGAAGAACGTGTGGGAAGAGATTTCCGGCGGCCTGGACACGCTGATGGTCGGCGATCGCGAGATGAACTCGCGCCAGTACGTGTCGTCGTTCAACTTCAAAGGCACCGACCAGCAGAAGAAGGTCGGCAAGCTGTCCGGTGGTGAGCGCAACCGCCTCCAGTTGGCCAAGGTGCTGAAGGCCGGCGGCAACCTGCTGTTGCTGGACGAGCCGACCAACGACCTGGACACCGACACGCTGCGCGCGCTAGAAGAGGCGCTGCTGGATTTCGCCGGCTGCGCGGTGGTCATCTCACACGATCGCTGGTTCCTGGACCGTGTCGCCACGCACGTCCTCGCGTTCGAAAGCGACTCGCAGGTGACCTGGTTCGAGGGCAACTTCGAGGCCTACGAGGAGCACCGCCGCGAACTGCTCGGTGCCGAGGCCGACCGCCCGCACCGCATCAGTTACAAGCGGCTGACCCGGGGCTGAGCGCCCGACCCGAACCACCCCGCGGGGCCCACATGACGACGTTGCTAGAGTCGTTGCGGTGTCAACTATCTCCGTCGAGCACTTCACCGATCCGGGCTGCCCGTTCGCCTTCTCGGCCGAGCCGCGCCTGCTGGCGCTGCAGTGGCGCTACGGCGACCAGCTGAGCTGGACGACCCGCATGGTGGTGCTCTCGGAGTCCGCTGACGAATATGCCGCCAAGGGGCTGACGCCCGAGATAGCTCAAGTCGGCGCCCGGACGCTGCGCGACGCCCACGGCATGCCGATCGACGACACACTGCGCCCGCTTGCCGCCACGGTCCACGCGTGTCGCGCGTTCGTGGCGGCTCGTCAGTACGCACCTGAACGTGCCGGGCTCCTGCTGCGGCGCCTGCGTGTGCTCGCCATGGACGGTGGCGTGCTGGATGACCCGACGCTGATTGCGCAGGCCGTGGCGGAGGCCGGCATAGACGCCGCCGACATGGAGGCGTGGCTGCGCGATCCCGACGTGACGGTCGCCCTGCGGGCCGACATGGCCGCGGCCCGCGACCCGTTGCCCGCCGCGCTGGCCCAGAACCATAAGCTCGCCCCGGCCGGCGACGGCCGGCGCTACACGTGCCCGTCCGTCGTCTTCACCGCGCCGGACGGCACAACGGCTGTGGTGGCCGGCTTCCAGGCAACTGAGACCTACGAGACGGTGCTGGCCAACCTGGTGCCCGACCTGGAGCGCCGCGAACCGCCAGCCTCAGTGGACGAGCTGCTCGCCTGGAGCCCCTTTCCGCTCGCCACCGCGGAGATCGCGGAGATCATGCAGATCAGCGCGGCCAAAGCGCGGGAGCAGGCGGCCACGGTCGCTGACGAGCACCCGGCCGGGCAAGACGCTTACTGGTCGGCCCCTGCCGCACTGGCCTTGACTGCCTGAGCGGTCACTTCGTCAGGTCGGTGAGCGCCCCGGCGACGTGCGGAGCGCTGGAGATGACGACGTCAGCAGCGCCGAGTTCCTGCTCGGTGTAAGGCCCGGTCGCGACCGCGATGCACCGGATGCCGTCGGCATGAGCACAGGCGATGTCGCGGGGAGTGTCGCCGATGACGACCGTGTCATCCCGCGGCCAGTCACCCTCGCGACCCGCCACCGCCGCGGCACGGCGCCGGGCGATCGCAGGCAGCATCGCGCGATCCTCGTGGTCGGAGCCGTAGCCGCCCTGCCCGTCCCCGAAGGAACGGCCGATCCCGGCCGCGCGCAGCTTGATCCGCGCGATCGGCTCCAGGTTGCCGGTGACGAGCGACACCGTGTGCTCGCCATCCGCATCCAACTTGGCGAGCAGCTCGACGACGCCGGGGGCGACGCGATCGGTCAGATCTTCGGGACATCGCTGGGCGTACGCCTGGACAGCCGCCGCGCGGTAGTCGTCCCACCTATCCTCGACGTGCCGGGTGACGCCCGCCTGCAGGAGGATCTCGCGGGCGATCTCAAGGTCTGTGCGCCCCGCGGCGGCGACGTCGCGACCGACGTCGGCGTCCACACCCCACACCTGTGCGATCGCGTCGTGCAGAGCGGCGCGATGCTCAGCCGCCGCGCGGAGCAGAAGGGTGCCGTCGATGTCGAACAGGATCAGCATGTGGGAGACATCATCGTCCTCTGCGAGCGTCCGCGCACGAAGCCTGAGTGATCCGCTTTGGCACCGGCTGCGCAGTCCCCCACACAACCTGCCTTCCGAAAGGAAACACCGTGCCCAACATCGGTCCCATGGAAATCATCGTCGTCCTGATCATCGCCCTCATCGTGATCGGCCCCAAGAAGCTTCCCGACGCCGGCAAGTCGCTCGGCAAGGGCATGCGCGAGTTCAAGGATTCACTGACCGGCTCCACGCACGACGAAGGTCGCACGCTGGCCGCCGAGACGACGCGGACCCACGAAGACGCCTCGGTCTAAAAAGCGTCCCACCCAATCGGGCGCCATCCCCCTCAGCGCAGGAAAGTCTGCGCGGCGTCCAAACGAAGCGCGAACGCGGCGATCAACTTCGCCGCGTTCGCGATGTCGTCCAGCTGGACCATCTCCACCGGCGAGTGCATGTAGCGCAACGGCAGGCTAACGAGCCCACAGGGCACGCCGCCACGGCTGATGTGCAGCGCGTCGACATCGGTACCCGTGCTCCGCGCCGACGCGGCGAGGGTGTAGGCGATGCTGTCCGCCTCCGCCGCGTCGAACAGCAGCTCGCTGATCACGGGGTTCAGGTTGGTACCGCGCTCGATGACCGGGCCGGAACCGAAGGGATGCGCGCCGATCTCGTTCACGTCGATGCCCGGGGCATCAGTGGCGTGCGTCACGTCGACGACGATCGCCAGGTCCGGCTTGACGCCGTACGCGAGCGTGGACGATCCGCCGAAACCGGTCTCCTCCTGCACCGCCGCGACCGCGACCACGTCGCCCGCCGCACCCCCGGCCTCCTTCACCAGTCGGGCGGCCTCAAAGGCCACGTAGCAGCCGAGACGGTTGTCCATCGAGCGGGAAGCGACGCGCCCGTTGGGAAGTTCCAGCGGCTCACCGCTGATCACGGCGACGTCGCCGATGCGCACCGCGGCCTTGGCGCCAGCCTCATCGGCGGCACCGATGTCGATGTGCAGATCCTTGATCTCCGGAGCGGTCTTGCGCTCGTCGGGCTTGATCAGGTGGATCGGCTTCTTACCGATGACGCCGTGGACCAGGCCGTCGCGCGTGATCAGCTCAACCCGCTGGCCGACGAGGTTGACCGGGTCCCAGCCGCCGACGCCGATGAAGCGCAGGAAGCCCTTCTCATCGATGTGCGTGACGATCAGGCCGATCTCGTCGATGTGGCCGACGATCGCCAAAGTGCGGCCGCCGGCCGTACCGGTCACACGGGCGGTGGAGGTCCCCATGACGTCCACCTCGACATGATCGGCGAAGGCGGCCGCCGCCTCGCGCCACACCGCAGCGGGGGTTGTCTCGTACCCGGAAGGGCCGGTGGCGGTGAGCAGGGAGCGAAGGAAGGGCGGCGTTGACATGCGTCCAACCCTACTTCCCGGCATCGTCAGGGATCACACGACCGCGACGAGGGGAACGAGCAGGACTACTCCACCGCCAACTGCCGCAGCACGTACGGCAGGATCCCGCCGTGGCGGAAGTAGTCCGCCTCCTTGGGCGTGTCGATGCGCACGACGGCGCTGAACTCGATGTTGCCCGCGTTCACGGTCACCGTGGGCGGCGTCTCGCCGGCGTTCAGCTGGTCGGCCAGCCCGGTGATCTCGTAGATCTCGTGACCGGTCAGGCCGAGCGTGGCGGCCGTCTGGCCCTCCGGGAACTGCAAGGGCAGCACGCCCATCCCGACGAGGTTGGAGCGGTGGATGCGCTCATAGGACTCGGCGATCACCGCTCGCACGCCGCGCAGGGACGTGCCCTTGGCCGCCCAGTCGCGCGATGAGCCCGAGCCGTACTCCCTGCCGCCGAGGATCACCAGCGGGACGCCCTCACGCAGGTAGCGTTCGGAGGCCGCGTAGATCGACATCGGATCGCCCGACGGCGAATGGATCGTGAAGCCGCCCTCGGGGATCGTCTCCCCACCCAACCCTGCCAAGAGGTTGCGCAACCGGATGTTGGCGAAGGTGCCGCGCACCATCACCTCGTGGTTGCCGCGCCGTGAGCCGTAGGAGTTGAACTCCCGCGGCGGCACGCCATGCGCCTCCAGGTAGTCGCCCGCCGGGCCCCCGCGCTTGATCGCGCCGGCCGGCGAGATGTGGTCGGTGGTGACGCTGTCCCCCAGCTTGGCCAGCACGCGGGCGCCGAGGATGTCGCGCACCGGTTCCGGCGTGGCGGGCATGCCGTCGAAGTACGGCGGCTGCTGGACGTAGGTGGAGTCCGCATCCCAGGCGAAGCGGTCCCCCGTCGGCACGTCGAGGCCGTTCCAGTGCTCATCGCCGTCGAACACGCCGCCGTAGCTCTTGCGGAACATGTCCGATTGCACGGCCTCCTCGACCGTCTGGGCCACCTCCGCGGAGGAGGGCCAGATGTCGCGCAGATACACCGGCGCGCCGCCCTGATCGTGGCCGAGCGGATCGTTGACGAGGTCGATGTCCATCGTGCCCGCGATCGCGTAGGCCACACAGAGCGGCGGCGAGGCAAGGTAGTTCATCTTCACGTCGGGGTTGATGCGCCCCTCGAAGTTGCGGTTGCCGCTCAGCACGGAGACGGCGGTTAGGTCGTGAGCGTTGATCGCGGCGCTGACCTCATCCGGCAGCGGACCCGAGTTGCCGATGCAAGTCGTGCAGCCGTAGCCGACGAGGTTGAAGCCCAGCGCGTTCAAATCGTCAGTGAGGCCCGCGCGCTCCAGGTACTCGGTCACCACCTTGGACCCAGGAGCCAGCGACGTCTTCACCCACGGCTTGCTCGTCAGCCCGCGGGCCACGGCGTTGCGCGCCACGAGGCCGGCGCCGAGCATCACCGACGGGTTGGAGGTGTTGGTGCAGGAGGTGATCGCGGCGATCACGACGGCGCCGTGATCGAGTTCACACGTGGTGCCGTCGGCGAGCGTCACGGCGACGGGGGCGTGTCGCGCGTCCGCCACGACGGTCGCGCCGTTGTGGGTCGGGGCGTCGCCGCCAGGCGCGGTGGCCGAGGGCGGGTCCGAGGCCGGGAAGGACTGCGCGTCGGCGGAGTCCTCGCCGTCGTAGTCCTGCGTGTAGCCGCGTACGGCGGTGCGGTACATCTCCTGGGCGCGGTCCAGCGGGACGCGATCCTGCGGGCGCTTGGGACCGGCCAGCGAGGGGACCACGGCGCTCAGGTCCACATGAAGGGTGTCGGAGAACGTGGGCTCCTCGCCCCCGGCCTCGTGCCACAGGCCCTGCACCTTCGCGTAGGCCTCGACGAGGTCGATCAGGTCCTTGGGCCGACCGGAGAAGGCCAGGTAGCGCAGCGTCTCGGCGTCGATCGGGAAGATCGCGCAGGTGGAGCCGAACTCGGGGCTCATGTTGCCCAGCGTCGCGCGGTCGGCCAGCGGCAGCGCCGCTACGCCCGGCCCGTAGAACTCCACGAACTTGCCCACCACGCCGCGCTCACGCAGCAGTTCGGTGACGGTGAGTACGAGGTCGGTGGCGGTGGCGCCCTCGGGCAGCACACCGTCCAGGCGCACGCCCAACACCTGCGGCACGAGCATGGTCATCGGCTGGCCGAGCATCGCCGCCTCCGCCTCGATTCCGCCGACGCCCCAGCCCAGCACGCCCAAGCCGTTGACCATCGTGGTGTGCGAGTCGGTGCCGACCAGCGTGTCGGGATATGCGGTTCCGCTCTTGTCGTCGACAAAGACGACCCGAGACAGGTATTCAAGGTTGACCTGGTGGACGATCCCGGTGCCGGGCGGCACGACGCGGAACGTGTCGAAAGCCGTCTGCCCCCAGCGCAGGAAGGCATAGCGCTCCTCGTTGCGCTCAAACTCGCGCTGTACGTTCACGGCCAGGGCGCCGGCCGTGCCGAACGCATCGACCTGCACCGAGTGGTCGATGACCAGTTCGGCAGGTACGAGCGGCTCGATCTTCGCCGGGTCACCACCGAGGTCAGCCATCGCGTCGCGCATGGCGGCGAGGTCGACGACGGCCGGCACACCGGTGAAGTCCTGCATCACGACGCGCGCGGGAGTGAACGCGATCTCGTCCTTGGGGGCGGCCTTGGCATCCCAGCGCGCCAGGGCCTCGATGTCAGCAGCCGTGACCGAGCCGTTGCCCTCGGTGCGCAGCAGGTTCTCCAGCAGGATCTTCAGGGAGAAGGGCAGCCGGGCGACGTCGAACTGGGACTGCAGCGCGTCGAGTCGGAAGATCTGCACGGAGCGGCCGCCCACCTCGAGGGTGTCGCGGGCTCCGAACGAGTTGGTGGACATGGCGTTTCTCCTGAGCGCAGGGGCAAATTTGGTCCTCCTAGTCTCCCACGCGACGCCGCGAGCCTCCGCTCCGGTCGCGCGCAACTGCCGCTGAGCAAGGTGAGTCTCGGCTAGATTGGCGCCATGAACTCAGGGATCACCCGTCGTGGCCTCCTCGGTGCAGGGGCGGGCGCAGCCGCGGCCGCCGCACTGCCGACGAGCATCGCCGCCGCCGCCAAACGCACCTCCTCGACCAAATACGACGTGGTCGTCGTGGGCGCCGGCCTGGCCGGCCTGCAGGCCGCACGGACCCTGGTGGCGAAGGGCAAGACGGTCAAGGTGCTCGAGGCTCGCGGCCGCGTGGGTGGCCGCACGCTCAACCATCCCATCGGTGGTGGCAACGTGATCGAGGTCGGCGGCCAGTGGATCGGGCCGACGCAGGACAAGCTCGCCGAGGTCGCCAAAGCCGTCGGCGTGAAGACGTTCAAGACCTACAACGAGGGGCAATCGGTCTACCTGCGCAGCGGGCAGCGCACGCTGTTCGAGGCATCCTCGCCGATCCCGCCGGACCCGGACGCCAGCGACGCCGTGAACCTCGTGCTGAAGCTGGAGCAGTTGGCGCCGACGATCTCCCGCACCGAGCCGTGGAACTCACCCGGCGCGCTGGAGTACGACGGTCAGACGTTCGAGACGTACAAGCTCGCGACGGCCACCACGGACGGCGGCAAGTTCCTCTCCGACCTCGCCGTCAACGCGGTATGGGCCTGCGAGCCGCGCGACGTCTCGCTGCTGCACATCCTCTTCTACATCTCCAGCGCCGGCAACGAGACCACGCCGGGCAGCTTCATCCGCCTCACCTCCACCGGCGGCGGCGCGCAGGAGTCGCGCTTTGTCGGCGGCTCCCAGCAGGTGTCGCTGCAGATGGCCAAGCGGCTCGGCTCGCGCATCACGCTGAACGCGCCGGTACGACGCATCGAGCAGCGCGGGAGCGAGTGCACCGTGGTCAGCGACAAGGGCAGCTACCGCGCCAAACAGGTGATCGTCGCGGTGCCGCCCACCGTCGGCGCGTTCATCGACTACGACCCGATCCTTCCGTCGGACCGCGCGCAGCTTCTGCAGCGGTTCCCCCAGGGCAGCGCCATGAAGGTGCAGGCCGTCTATTCCACCCCGTGGTGGCGCAAGGAGGGGCTGTCGGGCTACGTGAACTCCGACGAGGGCCCCGTGAAGTTGATGTACGACAACTCGCCGCCCGACGGATCCAAGGGCGTCCTGCTGGGCTTTATCGAAGGGCACGAAGCGCGTGTTTGGGGCCGACGCTCGGCCGCCGACCGCAAGGCCGCGGTGCTCGCCAACTTTGCCAAGACGATGGGCCCGCAGGCGTCCTCCCCGCAGCAGTATGTGGAGATGAACTGGGCCCAGGAGCCCTGGACGCGCGGCTGCTACGGCGGCTACCTGCCCCCGGGCGTGCTGACCGACTACGGCCCCGCGATCCGCGCGCCGCACGGCCACATCCAGTGGGCCGGAGCCGAGCACGCCACGATCTGGAATGGCTACATGGACGGCGCGCTGCGCTCGGGTGAGGACGCCGCGAAGAACGCGCTGAAGAAGCTGTAGGGCTGGACGGTCAGCCCGCGGCGGCGGCCGCGGGTGCCGCCTGCGGCGGCGCGCGGACGTAGCGCCACACCGTCAGCACCGTGATGCAGAGCATGATGATCGCGCTGGCGATGCACCAGATGCAGTAGTTCTTGATGAGGACGAACTCGGCGTATTTCAGGTACGCGGTGAAGGCGAGGCCGCCGAGCGCCAGGCACATGGGGACGAGTCGGTTCAGCTCGCCCTTGAGGAACAGCAATGACGCCATGATCGTCAGATAGCCCGCCAGGCCGATGTCGGCCACGGGGATCCCGACGAACTTCGCCCACTTCGAGGACTGCACGATCTCGCAACCACCCGAGGCCGCACAGATCGGCTTGATCCCGGCGTAATGGATGTACACCAGGTAGGTCGCGATCGCGATGCCGACCGCGCAGAGCGCGATCAACGCTGTGCGAAGGCGGCGGTCCGTGGCTTCTGCGGTCACGGGTTCAGTTTGAGGGCGGCGTCGATGCCCGCCTGGAACTCCGCCGGGCTGCTCACGTTGGTGTAGTTGATCTTGGCCAGCGTGCCGCCGGTCGGGCCGACCAGCAGCGTCGGCGTACCGTCCACGCTGTAGCGCGCACCCAGGGCATCAGCCGTGGCGACCAATGCCTTGGCCTTCGGCGTATTACGGTCCACCATCGCCTTCTCGGTGTTGAAACCGGGGATCGCGTTCCCGATCGACCGCAAAAACTTGTCGGTCATGTAGCCCGTGCCTTCGGTGCCCTGGTTGCGGTACAGCAGCGACGTGGCGTTGGCCATCTTGTTCTGGAAACCGGCGGCGTTGAGGAACTGTGCTCCGCGGATCGAGTCGGTGCCGCCGTTGTTGTTGTCCAGGAAATGCAGCGTGCGGAACTGGTAGTAGATCTTCCCGGTGCGGATGTAATTCTGGTTGATCGTCGGGAACGTGTCGTTGGAGAACGCCTTACAGATCGGGCACTGCGCGTCGATGAACTCGACCACGGTGACCTTGGCCTTGGGGTTGCCCAGACCGACCCCGGCCTGCGGGATGCCGGCGAACTCGGCGGCGGTGTCAGCCCCACCCTTTGCCTTGCCGGTCTTGGCGGCCGTGCTGGCCGCGTCGTTCCCGCCGCCGGCCACGGCGATCAGGATGATCGCGATGACGGCCGCGGCCGCGATCGAGCCGAGGATGATGGCCAGGCGGCGCTTGCGCTGGGCCGATGCGGCCGACGCCTGCTCGGCCTCGACGCGTGCTTCGCGCGCGGCATCGCGGCGTTCCTTCTTGGTGGGCGGCTGCGGCGGTGTGCTCATGCGATCGGTGGCGTTCCTCGTCGAGAGTGGGATACCGGCGACACAGCATGACGAACCTGCAGGCCCGGCGCGCCCTTAGTGCGCCCGGGCAGATGCGCGTTCTACTTCGTGACGGTTACCGACATCACCATCTCGCCCGTGTGGAACGAGCAGTAGAGCTGGTAGACGCCAGGCGTCTTGAAGGTGCGCTTGTAGTCGGCGCGCGCCGCGAAGGCCGGCGACGCCCAGGCCTTCTGGCCCCTTGGACCGCTGCCCAGGTTCACGTCGTGCGTGTCGCCCACGTCGGACGGCCACATCCACTTGACGCTGTCGCCGGAGTGGATCTTCACGTTGAACGGCGCCGTGTGGTTCTTGGCCGCGTAGTAGTAGTTGTCGGCGATCCGCACGATCTGGGTCGACGCCTTGTGCTTCTTCTTGCTCGCCAGAGCAGGGGCGACAGTGCTGAACCCGAGGCTCAGGCTCAGTAGGGCGACGACGGCGGGGATGGTGCGCTTCATGGCTCGCGGCTCCAGAACGGTTCGAGGTGGGGACGTGCCACCACCTTGCCGCGACGACGAACGAGAACCGTATGAGCAAAGACACCGAATGGTGTGAGCCGAGCGGGCGGGCGCCGGCCCGGCCCGGCCCGGCGGATCTACTTCAGGACGGTGACCGTCATCACCATCTCGCCCTGGTGGAACGAGCAGTAGAGCTGGTAAACGCCCCGATGGGTGAACTTGCGCTTCCACGAAGCGCGCGCGGCGAAAGCCGGCGAGGCCCACGGCTTGAGGCCGGCCGGGCCGCTGCCGAGGTTCACGTCGTGCGTGTCACCCACGGCGGAGGGCCAGACCCAGTTGATCGAGTCGCCGACGTGAATCTTCACGTTGAGCGGCACGGAGTGA
The DNA here is from genome assembly GCA_038319025.1 of Solirubrobacterales bacterium. Classification (GTDB taxonomy): domain Bacteria; phylum Actinomycetota; class Thermoleophilia; order Solirubrobacterales; family Solirubrobacteraceae; genus JBBQCW01. Next base: position 7,913 of record JBBQCW010000023.1, on the reverse strand, counting down.
TTCTTGGCGGCGAAGTAGAAGTTGTCGGCGATCCCCACCTTCTGGATGACGGGCTTGCGCTTCTTCTTGGTCGCGGCCGCCGTCGCCGGGGCGCCGTGGTCGGCCGTGCCCGCTAGGGCCGGGGTGACGGCACCGATGCTGAAGGCCAGCAGGGCGGACATGACAATGATGGTGCGCTTCATGGTGCGAGGCTCCGGAGGATCGAGGCGGGTTCGTGGTGCGGCTCAGGACGGTAGCGGTCGTGATACCCGTTCGCGCCGTCACTGACTCAGAACCCCACGGCGGGCTCAGAGTTGCACCGCCCCGGCAGAATGGGGCACTATGGAGATCGCCCGCCGCATCCAGGAGTCGATGCGCCACCACGCCGGGACGGCCCGCGAGGCCGTGCGATCGGGCCCGTTCACCGTCTACATCGCGCCGCACAGTGACGGCACGCACGCGAATTACGCGATCCCCGACCCAGGCGCGCGAGCGGACGCAGAAGCTCTCGCCGAGCTGCGGACGGTATTTGCCGAGCAGCGACGCACCGTGCGGCTGGAGTACGTGGTGGAGGAGGCGCCGGACCTGGCGCAGGACCTTGCGGCCGGCGGCTTCACCGTCGAACTCGACACCCCGGTGATGGCCTGCGCTCCGGATGAACTGCTGGCCCCGCCTGCCCCTGAGGGCGTGACCCTGCAGCGGATCGACGCCACCACCGACGCGGCCACGCTGCGGACGATGATCGCCGTGCAATCCGCTGCATTCGGGGGCCCGCCGCCGACCGGGGCCCAGGTTGCACGGATGCCCGAGATCCTGGGTGACGGACTGGCTGTGCTCGCGCGCGTGGGCATAGAGCCGGTCGGCGCAGGCATGTTCACCCCGCCGGCACTGGGCGTGACCGAAGTGGCCGGCATCGGTGTGCTGGAGGCCTACCGCGGGCGCGGCATCGCGGGCACCGTCACGGCCGAGCTGACCCGCCTTGCCTTCCGCGCCGGCGTGGAACTGTCGGTGCTGACGCCGGGCGACGAGGCCGCCGGGCGCGTGTACGAGCGCGCCGGGTACCGGCCGCTGCTCCACATGCATCACGTGCAGGGCTGACCGCACGCCGCGGGGGCTAAGTGACCGTCACCGGCTCGGTCACCGTCACACCGTGCGGCTCCAGCGCGGCGAGGAACGCGCGGGCGTCGTAGGCCTGCGCAGGCGCGAGCCCGCCCGACCGGGCATACCCCGGCCCCGCCATCAACGATGCCCCATGGACGGTGGTCACCGCCGTGATCCCGTAGACGTCGGTGCCGCGCAGCACCAGGCGGCGCTGGGTTCCGTCTGCCGTGCGAGCGACCGCCACGAGTGTGTACGCCGCCGCGCGGCGATCCTCCTCCGGCGGGCCTTCGGGGAGACGGTCCACCGCGCGATCCAGCACGCCGCGGATCGGCGTGCGCAGCAGCAGCGCGATAGCGGGCGTGATTACCGGGACGGCGAAATCCAGGCGCGGATGCGGAGCGAAAGTGCTGCTCGTGATAATCGCGGTGACACGGTCCACATCGACGTGCCGCGGCACCGTCACCAGTTCACCGGACGGATAGTTGGCCATCAGTCGCAGGCCAAGCGGCGCCGGGAAGGAGAACCGGTACCCGAGCGGCTGGCGCAGCGGGGCGTCTCCCATCATCAGGAACGCCGACTTCGTGGTGCCGCGAGTTGCTCCGAACCCCGCGAGGGCGTACGCGATCGTGATCTCGCTGAGGTGCCCCAGCCCCTCAGCCGCCAGGGCGCAGAGCAGGTCGCCCGGAAGGTAGTCGAAACCCATGCCGGGAACGAGACCGACGCCGGCGCGTTCTGCGGCAGGTCCGTGGCGGTCGAGCACCATGCGGATGAAGGGCTGCTCACCGGTGGTGTCGATGTAGTGGGCGCCCGCGGCGATCGCCGCCTCCACCACCGGTTCACCGCACGGCGTGAACGGGCCGGCGCAGGAGATGACCACCGCACAGCCGGCGAACGCGGCGCGCAGGGCGGCGGGGTCATCAGTCCCCGCGACACGCACGGCGTCAGCGGGCAGCCCGACCGCGGCGGCCACGGCGCGCAGTTTGTCGGCGCTGCGACCGGCCAGCACGGTGGGCAGTCCGCGGCGCTGCAGTTCGGCCGCAACGAGTTTGCCGGTGTAGCCGGTGGCGCCGTAGACGGCGATGGGCCTGGTCATGTCGGTCATGCGGCCTCCGTGTCGAGCAGGCCCATGCAACTGCGTTCGATCACATCGAACACGTCGCGGAAGCCGTCCTCGCCGCCGTAGTAGGGATCGGGAACGTCGAGGTCGCCTTTGGATAGGGGATCCCACTCGCGCAGAAGGTGGACCTTGGCGGCCGCCTCATCGTCAGGTGCCAAACGGTGCAGGTCGCGAGCATGTGTGCGGTCCAGCGCGACGATCAGGTCAAAGTCGTCGAAATCGGTCGCGCGGACCTGCCGGCCGACACCGCGCAGGGGGATGCCGCGACGCCGGGCTTCGGCCGCGGACCGGGGATCCGGCGGCGAGCCGACATGCCAGGCGCCGATACCGGCGCCGTCGGCCTCCACGTCGACGCCGCGCTCGGTGGCGAGGTGGTCGAGGACAGCTTCGGCCGTAGGCGAGCGGCAGATGTTTCCGGAGCAGACGAAGAGGACGCGCATCGGCCGCGGAGTGTGACGGACGCTGGTGCGCGCCGCCGACTCCGCAACCGGGCTGCCCGTGGGCAGCCCGGCCCGGAGCGGAGTGCTGCGCCGCTCACCATTCGGGGAACAGCGCGCGTGCTGCGCGATCGCGATCCAACGAGCCGGCCAGCCGCGCAAGGCGGGCGGCCAGCGGGCCCCGCAGCCGATGGCGGCGGGCGGTGGGTCGCTCTGGTTCGTGGTTGGGCGGGACATTCGGCAACCGACTTTGCGCGTGAGCACGCGCGTAGTCGACGTGGTTGAGGCCGTGCATGGTGCTGCTCCTGGTCTGGGTGTGGGTGCGGCGAACCGCCCACGACGGACTCAGATCAGACGACGATCGGCGAGGGTCGACGGGCGGCGCGCCCGGACTCCTTCGTCGATGGACAGGGTCAGCACGCGGGCGATGCGGCGCGAGCCACCGCAACAGCGGCGGCGCGGGCGGAGCGAGAAGTGATTCGCGTGAGCATCGTCATGAGAGTCCTCCCTTGCCTGGAAGGCAAGAGGACGTCGAACGTAGCAAGCTCGCAGCAGGAGGGCAAGTGATTTGTGCCCGGTCCCTACGCTGCATGACCGATGACGAAGCACGAACAAGACGACCCGCCCGGGATCGCACCGGCGGACCTCGAGCAGTGTCTGCGGGCGCTCGCTGAGATCGAGGCGCTACCGGTCGACCACCCGGACGCCATCGCCGTTCGCCGAGCCGTGGGCGGTCTGTTCAAGACCGTCAAGGAGCGCAGACGGACCGAGCGCCGTGCCGCCGCGCGCGCCGCCGATGCGGCGGTCACGGCTGCGACGGCCACCGGCGCCGACGGGCGCATCGACGACGAAACGCAGGGAATCCCCCTTGCCTCCGGCACGGTGGGTGCGGTCGCCGGCGTTCTGGAACGAGCGCGCGCGTGTTACGTGTGCAAGCGCCGCTACGTGCAGGTCGACGCCTTCTACCACCAGCTCTGCCCACAGTGCGCGGCCCGCCACCACGCGAGCCGCGATGCGCGGACGGACCTGACCGGCCGGCGGGCGCTGCTCACCGGCGGGCGGGCGAAGATCGGGATGTACATCGCGCTGCGTCTGCTGCGCGACGGAGCGCAGACGACCATCACCACGCGGTTCCCTCGTGATGCGGCGCGCCGGTTTGCCGACCTGCCCGACAGCGCCGAATGGCTGCACCGCCTGCGCATCGTCGGCATCGACTTGCGCGACCCAGCGCAAGTCGTGGCCCTGGCCGACTCGGTTGCGGCGCAAGGTTCACTGGACATCCTCATCAACAACGCCGCGCAGACCGTGCGCCGTTCCCCGCAGGCTTACGCGCCGCTGATGGCCGGCGAGGCGACCACGCTCGGAGCAGGTTCCTACCCGGAGATCGTCACCCTCGGTCGACCCGGTGAGCTTTCGGCGCCCGCCGAACTCGGCGGGGGAGATGGCGGGCACTGGTCGCCGACCCCCGACGCGGTTGCCGCCCTGGCGCGGACCGCAGGGTCGGCCTCGTTCGAGCGCATCGCCGCCGGTCGCGCGATCGACGCAGGTGGCCTGGTGCCCGACGTTCACGCCGTCAACAGCTGGATCCAGACGGTCGAGGAGGTCGACCCGATCGAGTTGCTCGAGGTGCAGCTGTGCAACATGACCGCGCCATTCATCCTCGTCAGCCGGCTGCGGCCGGCCCTCGCGGCCTCCGCTGCGCGGCGCACCTACGTGGTGAACGTGTCGGCCATGGAGGGCCAGTTCGGGCGCGGTTACAAAGGCCCGGGCCACCCGCACACGAACATGGCCAAGGCCGCGTTGAACATGCTCACCCGCACCAGCGCGCAAGAGATGCTCGAGCAGGACGGGATCCTGATGACGAGTGTCGACACGGGGTGGATCACCGACGAGCGTCCGCACCCGACCCGCGTGCGCCTGGCCGACGAGGGCTTCCACGCGCCGCTGGATCTCGTCGACGGCGCGGCACGCGTCTACGACCCGATCGTGCGCGGCGAGGACGGCGAGGATCTGTACGGCTGCTTCCTGAAGGACTACGAACCGTCGCCGTGGTGAGGCACGTCCGCCGCGGCCACGACCTCGGCGTACCCGTCGCCCAGTGCAGCGAGGAACGCCGCCCCCACTGACGGGGCGGGCACGTCGACGCCCCCGAAGGAGAGGGCCGGCGCGGCGCAGGCGTCGTGCGCGACGGTGACGGTGAAGCCCAGGTCGGCGGCCGCGCGCACCGTGGCGTCGACGCACATGCTGGTCATCATCCCGGCCACCACTAGAGCGTCCACGCCCTGCTCGCGCAGGTCGGCCTCTAGCGACGTGCCTAGAAAGGAGTTCGGCGCGGCCTTCGTGATGACGGGCTCGCCGTCACGCGGGGCGACCGCTTCGTTGATGTGGATACCGTCGGTACCGGGGCGCATAAAGGTCGCTTCGGGGGCGTCCCAGACGTGCTGCACGTGGACCACTGGCTCGCCTGAGGCACGGAAAACCTCCAGGAGGCCGGCCGCGGCGGCGGCCGCCGCCTCCGGCTCATGGAGCGGGTACGCCCCACCCGGGAAGTAGTCGTTCTGGATGTCGACGATTACCAGTGCTCGGCTCATGAAGCGAGCCTACGCCTCGCGGGGCGGCGGGCGGCGCCTTCACGCTGCTGCCCGCGGACGCCTGAGCGAAGGCCGGCGGGCTGTCACGCTGTGGACGTGACTGACCGACCGGCAAGCACCACCGCATTCCGCGCCGCCGTACACGGCGCCGTCCAGGGCGTCGGTTTTCGCGATTGGACCGTGCGCCGGGCGCGCGAGCTCGGGGTGCTCGGCTGGGTGCGCAACGACGATGACGTTGTGCGTGTGCACGCGGAAGGCGATGCGGAGGCCCTCGACACCTTCGGCGCCTTCCTGCGCGCCGGGCCCCCGGCGGCCCGAGTGACCGAGGTAACCATTGAGCCTGTCAAGCCCGAAGGCCACGAGCAGTTCGCCATCCGCGGAGTGAGCGCGGGGGTGTTCGTGATCCAGGAGCACTCCGCGACCGCCCACCACTTTGATCTGCGTCTGGAGGTCGACGGTGTGATGCGCTCGTGGGCGGTGCCGAAGGGACCATCGCTAGATCCGGCGGTCAAGCGCCTTGCCATCGAGGTGGAGGATCACGACCGCTCCCACAACACCTACGAAGCCGACAACGTGATCGTGTGGGATCGAGGCACCTACGAGCAAGGCGGGCGCGTCCGGTGGCCTGAAGCGCTGGCGCGCGGGCACGCCGTCTTCGCCCTGCACGGAGAGAAGCTGCGCGGTGGCTTCGCCCTGCAACGCACCCGCCCGGGCGCAGAGCCGCAATGGCTCCTGATCAAGCGGCGTGATGACGAGGCGCGGCCCGGCTCGGACGTGGTCACCGAGCACCCCCGCTCCGTCGTGAGCGACCGCACGCTGGGCGAGATCGTGCCCTGACAGTCGCTCTACAACGGCAGGAACATCACGTGCAGCCCGACGTAGCCGAGCTCGGGATGCTCGAACGCACCCGGCACCGTCCCGACGATCTGGAACCCGAGCGACCGCCACAGGTGCACCGCACCGGCGTTGGTCTCCACCACAGCGTTGAACTGGATCCCCCGGTAACCCTCGTCACGCGCCCACGCGATCAGGTACTCGCCCAGCGCCCGCCCCACGCCCTGACCTTGCCGGGCCGGATCGACCATGAAACTTCCGGTCGCGATATGGGAGCCTCGGCCGTCGCGATTGGGGCCCATCTTGGCCGAGCCGAGGACCGTGTCGTCCTCGTCCACCCCGACCACCGTCAGCCCCGGCGGGCGCTCCATCCACACCGGGCGAGCCTCCTCGAGCGAGAGGCTCTCGGGATACCCGTACGTGCGGCCCTCGGCGACGATCAACGCGAAGAAGGGATAGATCCGCGCCCAGTCGCGGTCGTCGGCAGGTCGGATGGTCACCGCAACCACGGTACCTGCTCGGTTTCGGGGTTCGGTCCAGCAGCTACCGGGTCGGGCAAGGTGATGCCGACGTTACCGGTGATCGAATCAGCTGTGTTGCCATCGGACGAGCAGTTACCCCGCGCGAGGAGCGGGAGCGACGGGACTCGAACCCGCGACCTCCGGCGTGACAGGCCACCAAGTCGAAGCCGTTTCGCATGAGACTGCGGAAACCCCGCATGGATAAAGGACGTTTCGCGAGGTCCGTTCAGGCTGAAGCGGTACCTTTTGCGGTACCCGTGCACTGATGTCGCAGTACTATGAGTCTATGCGAAGGGCGAAAACAGGCCGGGACATCGTCGGCCATCTGCTCGTTATGGACCGTCAGGGCGGGCCTGTCTGGTACGCCAAATGGCGCGACGGAACGGGCGCGCAGGTCAAGCGCCGGCTCGGGCCTGCATGGCTCGAGCGCCGTCCGGAGGCCGAGGCGGGAGACCACGGCACGGGGGTCGACGCGTGGCGGCAGGCCTGGCGCCCGCGCCGCGGTCGTCGTCCTGCCGGCCAGCTCGACGACAAGACGGCGGCCCAGGCGATGGGCGACGCCATCGCCGCGCACCAGGTCGACGTCGAGGAGGCCGCCGCGCGCGCCGCGACAGCGCACGTCTCGCAGCTCACCCTCGCCACGGTCGCGGCCGAGTACCTCGCGCACGCCGAAGCCACAAGGGCGCTGCGGCTCTCCACCTTCAGCGACTACTCATATTGCCTTCGCGCACGGATCCTGCCGGCCCCGGAGCTGTCGGCCAAGCCGATGGTCGACATCACCCCGCGCGATGTGCGCGCCTGGCGCGATCGACTGCTGAAGGAGGGCACCGGGCCACGGACGACGAACAAGCTGCGCCAACTCCTGGCCAACGTCTACCGCTACGCGAGCCGCGCGGACACCTATGCGATGGAGGTCAACCCGGTGCTCGCCGTCGAGAAGGTGCGCGAGCCGCGCCCGGGCCGGCTGAACTACTTCACGCCCGATGAGGTCGAGGCACTGCTCTCCGCCACCCGGGAGGGCCGCCACCGTACGCCTCCGTCGCATCCGGTCGGCGACGCCGAGAAGGCGTGGCGCCGTCTGGAGGACCGCCAGGATGCGGCGCTCTTCACAACGGCGGCATTTGCGGGCCTGCGCAAGGGGGAACTCCTGGCGCTGCGGTGGCGCGACGTGGACCACGCAGGCGACCGCCTGGGCGTCTGGCGCTCCTACACCTCCGGGGCGGAGGGGCCGACCAAGAGCGAGGAGCCACGCTCGGTGCCGATGGCCTCACAAGTCGCCGACACGCTGAAGGACCTGCTGAAGCACCGCCGCCGCCGCTTCACCAAGCCCGAC
>JBBQCW010000022.1:0-49823 GCA_038319025.1 Solirubrobacterales bacterium | reverse complement strand
GGACGGCGCGACCGCAAACTGCGCGCGGCCCCGACGACCGCTATCGCTGGATCGACTTCACCGTGGTGAACTCGATCAGACCCCACGGCCCGTATTCGCGCCCGTGACCGGACTGCTTGACGCCGCCGAAGGGGGCCAGCGGGTTGAACGCGGCACCGTTGATCTCCACCTGGCCGGTGCGGATCCGCCGAGCCACGGCCAACGCGCGCTCGTCGTCGGCCGACCAAACGCCGCCGGCGAGGCCGTAGGCGGAGTCGTTGGCGATCCGCACCGCGTCGTCCTCGTCGTCGTAGGCGATCAGGCTCAGCACCGGTCCGAAGACCTCTTCCTGAGCCAGAGCGGAGGCCGGATCGACATCCGAATAGAGCGTCGGCCGCACGTAGTAGCCGCGATCGAGGCCATCAGGTGCATCGGCGCCACCGGTCACCAAACGCTGGCCGTCCGCCGCCGCGCGGGCCAGATGCTCGCGAACGCGATCGCGCTGCAGGCCCGAGACCAGCGGCCCCAGGTTGGTCGCGGGATCCCGAGGATCGCCCACCACGATCGTCTCCATCGCCGCGGCGGCGATCGCCTCGGCCTCGGCCAGTCGCGTGCGGGGCACGAGCATGCGTGTCAGCGCACTGCACGTCTGCCCGGAGTTGAGCACGCACTTGCGCACGCCGTCCGGCACCGCGCGCATCAGGTCGGTGTCGTCGAGCAACACGTTGGCTGATTTACCCCCGAGTTCCAAGGCCACCGGCTTGACGGTGGCCGCGGCCACCTCGCTCACCCGTCGGCCCGCCCGGGTGGACCCGGTGAACGAGACCATGTCCACGCCCGGATGGGCCGCCAGCGCCTCGCCGACGACCGGCCCCTCACCGGTCACCAGGTTGAACACGCCGGCTGGCACGCCCGCCGTGGCCATGATCTCGGCCAGCACGAACGCGTTGAGCGGCGTCACTTCCGACGGCTTGACCACCACGGTGCAGCCGACGACCATCGCCGCGGCGACCTTGGCGGCGATCTGGTGCAGCGGGTAGTTCCACGGGGTGATTGCTCCGACGACCCCGATTGCCTCGCGTACGACGAGCGAGTTTCCGATCTCCTGCGTCCACGGCACCTCCTCCGCGAACGCCGGCGCCGTGGCGAACGTGGCCATGGGCAGCCCGACCTGGATCGGCCGCGACAGCGTGAGCGGCATGCCCAGCTCGCTGGTGATCAGCGCGGCCATCTCGTCGGCTCGCACCTCCAGCGCGGCGGCCACGGCGGCCACGGCCGCTTGACGCTCGGCCAGCGGGGCACCGGCCCAGGCCGGCAGAGCGCGACGGGCCGCGCCGACGGCCGCGTCCACGTCGGCGGAGTTGCCGAGAGGCACTCGCCCCACGACCTCCTCGGTGGCGGGGTTGACCACGTCGATGGTGTCGGTGCCGATCGGCATGACCCAGGCCCCGTCGATGTAGAGGCGGTCGTGAACATGGAGTGTTGCGGTGGTGGCCATGGGGAGATCTCCTGGGTTCGGGTCAGGCGGGGACAGGTTCGACGATGCCCGCGTGGTGAGCGATCGCGTCGGCGGTGCGATGGGCGAGCGCCATCACCGAGATCATCGGGTTGGTCCCCGACGCTGTCGGGAACGCGCTGGCGTCCCCGATCCACACGCCGGGCGTGTCGTGCAGTTCTCCGCGCGGGTCGGCGACCGACGTCTGCGGGTCAGAGCCCATGCGGCACGAGCCCATCTGGTGGGCGGTGAAGAGGGCGATGCCTCCGAGGCGCATCGGCATCCGCTGCGTGCGCTCGATGAACGCCTCCAGGTCGTCGCCGCGGCGCCAGGTCGGGGGGTTGACCCCGAGCACTCCGATCTCCGCGGCGCCGGCGGCCTCGTGGAGCCGGGCCAAGGTGTCCAGCGCGCGGTGCAGCGTGGCGACGTCGACCGGGTCCGTCGGCGAGTACGTGATGACCGCCTGGCCCTCGTCGTCGATCGTCACCTGGCCGCCCGAGCGGTCGCGGATCCGGCCCAGGAAGACGCCCGTCTCGGCGGTGCGGGCCATGAGTCGCTTGTGGTCAGCGGCCGAGGCGAACGGTGTGGCGGAGCCGCTCAGCCCGGGCGCGTACTGCGCGCCCTCCACGCGGAAGCCGAAGCCGTCGGCATCCGCACCAGATTCAAACTCGTCCATGAGCAGCGCGTGCGGCGCGCCCCACCACGCCTTCAGGTCCTCTTCGTAGACGCCCGACATGGCAACGGTGGGATGCAGGAAGAGGTTGTGGCCGACGGCCGGGCCGCCAATCCCCGAACGCAACAGCAAGGCCGGGTTCTCCAGGGCACCGGCGGCACAGACGACGCGTGGTGCACGCACGATCACCTCGGCGGCGCGACCGGTCAGCGGATCGGTCCAGGTGCCGATGACGCCGGCCGCCACGCCTTCCTCGACCACCACACGCTCCACCGCGCAGTTGGCGACGATCACGGCGCCGGCGTCAAACGCATCCTTCAGATAGGTGCGCAGCGTCGACTGCTTGTATCCGGGCTGATCACCGAAGCCGGTGAACCCTGCTGTGGCCGGGTCGTAACCCTCAGGGTCCACGTTGCGGGCGGCGACGCTGGTGTTCCAGCCGAGGCGGTCGGCTCCGAGCCCCATGCGCTGCTGTGTGCCGTTGGGATCCGAGCAATCCTCGGACACTCCCAGGCGCTCCCAGACGGCGTCGATGTGGCGATCAAAGTCGGTGCCCACATCCTCCAGGCCCGCGTTCGCCCATTCATCGCGCACCCAGGCACGCGTGCGCAGGCTGTTGGTCCAGTTGATTGCGGTGCCGCCGCCGAGGCCGGCTCCGGCCATCAGGGTGAAGTTGAAGTCGGCGGACGCTTGCGGCCCGCCGCGCCAGTACGCGTCCTGGTACGCGGGCACCTCGAGCCCGGCCGCGGCGCCCTCGTCGCGGTGACCACCGGCCTCCAGCACGACGACGCGCAGGCCCTGCTGGGCGAGCGTGCCGGCAATCACGCCGCCACCGGCGCCAGAGCCAACCACGGCGACGTCGGCTTCCAGCTCGAGCCGATCGCCCTCAGGCGTCGTGAGGCTGATCCCGTGATCGGTGGGAGCGGCCGGCCCCGGCGAGCCTGGGTACCCGAACGCGGCCCACATCGGGTTCGGCGCGCCCGGCTCGGTCAGCGACGGCAGGCCGTAGGAGAGGAAGAGGATCAGCCGGATCAGGCCACCGACGCCGACCATCGCCTCGGTGCCGCCCATCAACATCATGTTCGTGAGGGTCTGCTCCCGCGACGCCTGGGTCTGAGGCTCAAGGCCTTGCTGGGCGAGGATGTCGAGCAGGCCGAGCATGCCCTCCCGTTGCACGGGCGGCAGGCCGAGCAGCATCTGCTCGGCCGCAGCGGGCACCCCCATCTCGCTCGCTGTCCGCGCCCACAATCCGTGCGGATCCGGCGTGTGGTCGATGTGCGGCACGACCGTGTCGCAGACCAACGTGAGGATGGCGCGGCGGGCGGGATCAAGTTCCTCGGTCACGGTGTCTCCAACGGTCGGCGAGAGGGGATCCCGAGGATAGCTGACACCGTGTCAAGGGTAAAAGCGGCGACTGTGCCAAGCCCGCTTCAAAGTACCGCCAGGGGGATTCGAACCCCCGTTTCCGCCGTGAGAGGGCGGCGTCCTAGTCCCCTGGACGATGGCGGCGAGACCGCCCAACCGTAGCAAGGGAATGGTTGCTATCGTCGCCCGCCCCACCCCCTGCGGATGTGGCGGAATTGGTAGACGCGCACGGTTCAGGTCCGTGTGGGAGAGATCCCGTGGAGGTTCGAGTCCTCTCATCCGCACTGAATCGTGGCGGCGCCCGCGGGTGGCGCCCGGGCCGAGCCCCACCTGAGTCCCGCTCAGCGGGACCGAGGTGGGGATGGACCAGATCGGTTGGCCCAAGCCGGCCGCCTTCAAGCTCAGTCACGCACCATGCGCGTGACGCGACAGAACGGCGCCTGCCCCGCGCGGTCGTGCCCGGAGGCCAGCTCCTCGATCCGCCACAGCGGCTCCCAGCAGCCGTCAGCTTCCAACCGTGCGCGCACGGCGACCGCGGCCTCCGGTGAAAGCTCGGCGTACCGCGCCCGCAGCTGCTCCAGGCACCACACGCGGTACGCGCTGGTGGGTACGGCCCGGTAGGTCGCCCCCTGCACCGTGAGGTCGTGCACCGCCCGGCCGTCGCCATGGGCAACGGCGTTGGCGGCCAGCGCCTGCACGTGCGTGGCGCCCACCTCCCGCAGCAGCGGCGACAGGTCCTCGGGGACTCCGGGCAGCAGGCTGCGGTTGCCGATCTCCCGCGCCCGAGCGTTCCACGTTCTCGCCGCCCACTCGAACACCGCGGGCGCGCTCTCCTGCATCAGTCGCGCGGGCGTCGGGTCGTGGACGAAGTGGCGCCATATCGGGCCCATCAGGCCGATGTCGGCGATCGTCGGCCGATCTCCGAGAAGAAACGGCCGCGTGCGGAAGATCCGCTCCAGGTTCGCGAACAGGCGGACGACCGATCCCTCCGCATGCCCCCGGGTCCGGGCGTCGATCCCGTCGCCGCGCACGAACAGCTGCGTCTGGCGGCGGGAGATGATCGACCGGCGCACCGCCAGCGGTAGCGGGAGGACGACGATCTCCTGCGCCAGTTGCGTGCCGGCGAGATGCCGGTCTGCGCCGAAGCTCCACCGGTAGTGCATCGCCGGCCGCCACAGCCATTCGTCCGCATAGTCCTCGATCAGCAGCGCGATGAAGCGCTGCACGGGATCGTGGGGCATCACCGAGGGCCGTGCGTGGCGCCCTTCGAGCCACGCGATCATCGGCGTCGTGTCGCTCATCCAGCGCCCGTCGTCCAGCTTCACGCTCGGCAGCTGCGTGGCCCCTAGGCGACGCGGTAAAACCCAGCGGTAGTGACGCACGTCGAGTGCCCGGAACGTGTACGGAATCTCCTGGTAGCGCAGGTAGCACTCGAACTTGCCGGTGAAGTAGGAGAGCTTGGACCCGAAGACCTGCACGGCTCGGACCCTAGCCGGGCCGTGGGTCCCGGGCGGCTTCGTGCACTGCCCCTCACCGAGCCCGAGCACCGGGCTTCGCTCAGCACCTGAGCCGGGCGTCCGGCCGCTCGTCTCCCCGGACATAATCCGCGCCATGAGTCGCCTGTCGTCCGCCTACCGCGCTTCCGGCGCCGACCTGCCGTTCGGCGACCTGCTCCCGGCCCACGGCGTGGCGATGGAGGGCTACTTCTGGCGCTTTACCGACGCCGAGCGCGGCCGTGTCGTGATCGCCCTCATAGGCGTGAACCGCGACGGCCGCGGCGACACCTGGTCCACGCTCGGCCTGGGCGGGCACCCGAACGCCTTCCTGCGCGCGATTGCGCACGAGGAGCCGGCGACGGCCGACCCCGCCCAACTCGGTGCGCGCGCGGGCGACGCGTTCCATGGCACCGCCGACACCGTCAACGTCAACCTCGACGCCGGCGCCCGACTCGACGTGCGCATCACCGACGCGGTGCCGTGGCCCCGCCGGTCACTCGGCGGCTCCAGCATTTTCCAAGCCGTGCCCGCGCTCAACCAGTACTGGCACCCGTGGCTGCTCGGCGGCCGCGCGCACGGCACGGTCACGATGGACGACGAGACGTGGACCCTCGACGGAGCCTCGGTATACGCCGAGAAGAACTGGGGCAAGGGCGGGTTCCCCGAAGCGTGGTGGTGGGGTCAAGCCCAGGGCTTTGCCGACCCGTCGGCGTGCGTGGCCTTCGCCGGCGGCGTCATCACGGCCGGGCCGCTGCGCACTGAAGTCACCGCCGTCGTGGTGCGCTTACCGGACGGACGTGTGCTCCGCCTCGGTGACCCGATCGTCTCGCCCGTGAGCGCGGATGTTGTCGACGACACGTGGACGCTGCGCGGCCGCGGGTTCGGTTGGACGGTGGAGATAGACGGCCAGGCCCCGCTGTCGGCCGCGCATGTACTTCCCGTGCCGCTGCCACTGGAACGGCGCAACGTGGCCGGGGCGCTCGAGCATCTGGGCGGCCACATAACCGTGACCGTCAAGCGACGGGGTGCCGTGGTCTGGTCAGGTGAATCGTCGCTGGCCGCGCTGGAGCATGGCGGTATCGATCGGGCCGCCGCCGAGGCGACGAGGCGCGGCGCCCGGGGCGCCGCTGCCGTCGCGCCTCGACCGGCAGCCTGAGCCGCCGGACCTACTTGTCGCGGTGCAGTAGGTCCTTGACCTTGTCGGTCGCGCTGTCGAGCTTGTCCTTGACCGAGCCGGAGGCCTGGTCGACCTTGCCCTCGCGCTTGAGGTCCTTGTCGCCGGTCAGGTCGCCGGCGGCTTCCTTGATGCGGCCCTTCACGTCGTCGGTATTCACGGGCATGGTGATCCTCTCGGTCGTATTCGGTCCGTCCACCTAAATGTGCCCACGGTCCGCGCGCCGTAAACACGCGGAGACAGGACAGATACGATCGCCACCGGTGAGCCGCCTGACCCGGATACGACGCGCGCCGCACCGCGCCGACGTGGGAGCACCTGTTGGCCGATCACGACGACGGCGGCGTCGGTGCCCGGCTCGGGCATTACCGCGAGTGGGCTGAACTTGTGGACGGGCCGCTCGGCAACATCGCGGACGGCGACGGAGAGCACCACGCCCGCAGGCTGTGCGAGCGGCGCCACTCGATCCATTTCCATGTGTGGACCGCCGACGAGTTCGCCACCATGCTCAGCCGCGCCCGCGACGAGCGCGGCCTCCCCTGCGAGACGGTCGAGATCCGTCCCAACGAGCACGAGTTCATCACCGTGCTGCGGCGCACCTGAGCCGCGTCAGGCGTTCAGCACGCCAGCGACGAACGCCGACACCGTCTCCGCGAACTCCTCGGGCGCATCCTCGGCGATGAAATGCCCAGCGTCGTCGAGCACGACAAGCTCAGCTCCGGGAATCGCGGCTTTGAACCGATGAGCGCCGCTCACGGGGGCGAACTCGTCCTTGCCGCCCCACAGCAGCAGGGTCGGCACGCCGAGCGCACCAAGCTTGCCGTCATAGGCCTCCAGCTCGCTCATTTCACCGGAGCGATAGAGGTCGAGTTGGGCCAGGCGGTGCTCGTCGGTGGCGAACGCGCGGTAGTACTCGTCCACCGCAGCGTCGTCGATGCCCGTGCTGACGGCGCCCAGCATGCCGCCGAACCCCTCGCGTGTGATGCCGCGGATCAGCTCCTCTCCCTGCTCCGGTGTTCGCATCATGTCGGCGAGTCCGTGCCAGACCGAGTCAGCGAAGAATCCGGTGTCGGAGATGGTCAGGACCGATACGCGGCCCGGGTTGTCGCAGGCCCAGCGCAGCCCGATCAACCCGCCCCAGTCGTGCACGCACAGTGCCACCGGTGCATCAGGCGAGACGGCGTCGACGAACTCCCCGAACGCCGCCACGTGCATGGCCCAGGTGCCCGGTCGGACGACGGGCGACTCGCCGTAGCCCGGCAGATCCGGGGCCAGCCCGCGGATGCCCTTGGCGGCCAGCGCCGCCAGCGTCGGGCGCCACATCCACGACGATTCCGGCCAGCCGTGGAGGCAGACGGCGATGGGAGCGTTCTCGGGGCCGCCGGCGCGAAAGGCCAGGCCGCCGGCGGTGGGCAGGTGCGGGGCATCGGTCATGCGCCAACCGTATCCGCCCGCGACCCCGTGCACCGAGCGTGCCACCATGTCCGTACACAGGCAGACCGTCACGGTTCCTTCAGAGAAGCCACCTACCGTGTCGGCCAAGCCCACGCACAGGACAGGTCCAAACATGTCGCTCTTCCGCCGCCTCCCCACCCGCCGTCTGATCGCCGTCATCGCCGGCACGCTCGCCGCCGCAGGCGTCGTCACGGCGATCGCTGTCGCCGCCACGTCCGGTGGTTCGGTACCGCCGGCCAAGCCCCTGGCCGCGGCCGTCCACGATGCGCTCACGGCCCCGGCCGTCCAGGGCGTCACGGCGCGCATCTCCTTCACCAACAAGCTTCTGGACTCCTCCAGCATCCAGGGCGCCGCCGACCCGCTGCTGACCGGTGCCACCGGGCGCCTGTGGACCCGCGCCGACGGCCATCTGCGCCTTGAGCTGCAGTCCGATGCGGGCGACGCGCAGATTCTGTCCGACGGCAAGACGATCTCCCTTTACAGCGCCAGCGCCAACACCGTGTACAAGGCGACGCTGCCCCAGAACTCGGGCCAGGACAAGAACAAGCCCGAGACGGCACCGACGCTGGCAGCCATCACCAGCGGCTTGGCCAAACTCGGGCTGAACACCGACCTGTCGGGCGCCAAGCCCAGCAACGTTGCGGGCCGCCCGGCTTACACCGTGCAGATCGGCCCCAAGCACGACGGCGGCCTGCTCGGCGCCGCTCAGCTGGCCTGGGATGCAGCAACCGGCACGCCCTTGCGCGTGGCGATCTACGCTGCCGGCACCGCCGATCCGGTGCTTGAGCTGAAGGCCACCGAGATCAACTACGGCCCGGTCGGCGACGACGCTTTCAACGCGGCCGCGCCTGCTGACGCCAAGGTCGTCGACCTGACGCCGCAGCTCGCGAGCGCCGCGGCCAAGCAGGGCAAGCACGGCGACAAGCACCTGCGCCGCGGCGCTGTCGTGAGCGGCCCGGCCGCGGTACAGGCCAAACTGCCGTTCACGCTCTCGGCTCCCGAGACGCTTGCCGGGCTACCTCGCCAGTCGGTGCACCTGATCATGGCCGGCGGTACGCCGGGCGCACTGGTGACGTACGGCAAGGGCCTGGGCGGGATCGCCGTGCTGCAGACGGCGGCCAAGGGCGGGGCATCGCCCGTGCTGCCCGGTGGCGCCAAGAAGCGTGACGGCGGCGGCGCGCTGCCGAGCATCTCGATCAACGGGGCGACCGGTCAGGAACTGGCCACCGCACTGGGCACCATCCTCACGTTCACGCGGGGTGATGTGCGCTACGTGGTCGCCGGTTCGGTGCCGCCCGTCGCCGCCGAAGCCGCAGCGCGCGGTCTCTAGTGCCGAGCGTGGAGCATCAGGCTGACACCGACGTTCCGATCGAGGTCCGCGACCTCGTCAAGACCTACGGCGACATCACCGCCGTGGACGGGGTCAGCCTGACGGTCGAGGCCGGCGACGTATTCGGATACCTCGGCCCCAACGGGGCCGGGAAGACGACGTCACTGCGGATGATGCTGGGCCTGATCCGGCCGACCTCCGGCTCAGTCCGGTTGTTCGGCCGAGACCCGCTGCTGGGCGTGCGTGCGCTGGACGGCGTTGCCGGCTTCGTGGAGGCCCCCCGCTTTTACCCCTACCTTCCGGGTCGCAAGAACCTCGAGCTGCTCGCCGGCCTGGATCGTCTGGGCGCCGACCGCGCCAAGATTGATGAGGTGCTTGACGTGGTGGAGCTGCGCGACCGGGCCAAGGACAAGGTCGGCGGCTACTCGCACGGCATGCGTCAACGCCTGGGCATCGCCGCCGCGCTGCTGCGTGACCCGCGCCTGCTGCTGCTCGACGAGCCCGCCACGGGGCTGGACCCTGCTGGTATGCGCGACATGCGCCTGCTCGTGCGCCGCCTGGCCGACTCGGGGATGACGGTGATGCTCTCCAGCCACCTGCTCGCCGAGGTCGAAGAACTATGCAACCGCGTGGCGATCGTACGCAGCGGCAGCATCGTCTACGAAGGGTCGCTGGCCGACCTGAAGCGCACGGCATCAGGCACCTGGCGCCTGCGCACGACCGACGATGAGCGCGCCGCCGCGGTGAGCGCCGCGCAGCCGGGTATCGAGACAGAGGTGGCCCGTGTACGCGATGCCCTCGTCCTGCGGGGCGCCGGCGAGCCCGCCATCGCCGATCTGTCCATTGCGCTGGTGGAGAGCGGCGTGGGCATCATCGAATTGACCCCGCATGTGGCCAGCCTCGAGGACCTCTTCTTCGCTCTCACCGAGGGCGAGAGCGCCGATACACCCATCGCTGAAGGAGTGTCCTGATGGGCGCCGTCGCCACCGTCTATCGCTGGGAGCTGCGCAAGCTGCGCTCGCAGAAGAGGACCTACCTCGGGTTGGGCGCCGCGGTCGTTGTACCGGTGCTCTTTGTCGCCGCCGTCGCCAGTCGGCCCGGCGGCCCGCAGGACGTCGCCTTCGGCAAGTACATCCACCAGACCGGCCTGGCGATCCCGCTGGTGCTGCTGCTTTTCGGCTCGGTCTGGATGTACCCGCTGATCACCGCCCTCGTGGCGGGTGACATCGTCGCCGCCGAGGACAACAACGGCACGCTCAAGACGATTCTCACGCGCTCCGTCGATCGCGGGCAGATCTTCACGGGCAAGGCCCTGGCCACCGCCACTTATGCGATCACGGCCATCGTCCTGACCTGCACGGTGGCGATCGTCGCCGGCAGCATCGTCTCCGGCTTCAATCCTCTGACGACACTGTCGGGGACGAGGATCTCCGCGATGAAGGGCCTCGGCCTGGTCGTCGCCAGCATGGGCGTCTACCTGATTCCGATCATGGCGGTGGCCTCGATCGGCCTGCTGCTTTCGACCGTAACGCGAAACAGCGCCGCGGCGGTGGTCGGCACCCTGATGTTCTCCCTCCTGCTCCAGCTCGTGGGCATTCTGCCCGGGCTGGGCTCGCTGCACCCGTATCTGCTGAGCACCCAGTTCAACTCCTGGCAGGGGCTGCTGCGCGAACCGATCGACTGGGCGCCGATCGTGCGGGCCGTGTGGGTCAGCCTGCTTTACGCGGTGCCGGCGCTCGGCGTGGCGGCGTTGGTGTTTCTGCGCCGGGACGTCGACGGCGGCTGAGGAGTCGCCCGTGCCGGTAGGGGCCGCAGACGCCGTGCTGGTGGTCGACGACGACGCCTCGGTGCGCCGCATGTTGGAGCGATCGCTGCGCGCCGAAGGCTTCGTGGTGGATGGAGCTTCTGACGGGGGCGGCGCCCTCGCGGCGGCCGAACGCACCCCTCATGATGTGATCGTCCTCGACGTCGCCATGCCGGGCCTTGACGGCCTCGACGTATGCCGCCGCCTGCGGGCCAAGGGCGTCACCGCCGGCATCCTGATGCTCACCGCGCGCGATTCCGTGGCCGACCGCGTCGCCGGGCTGGAGTCCGGGGCTGATGACTACCTCGTCAAGCCGTTCGCCGTGGAGGAACTCGTCGCCCGCATCCGTGCGCTCTCCCGGCGCGGGCGCCCGCAGGACGCGGTGATGAGCTTCGGCGAGCTGAGCCTGGACCTGGAGACGCGCACCGCGCGACGAGCGGGGATGGTCGTGCGGCTGACGCCCCGCGAGGTGGACCTGCTGGAACTCCTGTTGCGCACGCCCCGCCAGGTCGTCACGCGCGAGTCCGCCATCGAGCAGATCTGGGGGCAGGCGGCCGTCCCCAACGTGGTCGATCGCTACGTCGCCAACCTGCGCGGCAAGCTCGGTGACCCCCCGCTCATCCACACGGTGCGCGGCGTGGGGTTCACACTGCGTCCATGAAGGTAGGGACGCTGCGCGGCCGCCTCGTGATCGCGGCCGCCGCCGCGGTCCTGCTGGCCGTCGCTCTGTTCGGCTTCGCCGCCTCCGCCCTCGTGGCGAGCGAACTGGGCGACGCATCCGACCGCAGCCTGCGCGCACGCGCCGGCGATGTCGCCCGCCTCAGCGCGTCAGCCCCAGCGTTGCTGGGTAGTGCGGGCGCGCTGGATGCCGCCTCCGGGGGCCGACAGCTCGACGTCGAAGTGCTCGACGCCCGCGGGCGGATCGTCGGACGATCACTGTCGCTCGGCGCCCGGCTGCTGCCGCGCACCGGCGCCGTCGAGCGGGCGCTGCGTGACGGGCGCGGCGGCTTTGATGACGCTCGTATCGGCGACCGGTCGGTGCGGCTGTACGCGGCGCCTCTGGCCCAGGCCGGCGGCCCGGCCGCCGGTGGCGCGGTGATCGTCGCCTCTGATGTCAGCGACATCGACGCCATCGCCGACCGTGTTCGAGCCGTCCTCCTCATCGCGGGCGCGATCGCGGCGCTGCTGGGCGCCGCCGTCGCGGCCGGGCTCGTGGGTCGCGCTCTGCGCCCGCTGCGCCGCCTGTCCACCGGCGCCGCCCAGATCGAGCGCAGCGCAGATGCCTCCCAACGACTGCCAGCGCCGGGGACCGACGATGAGGCCGACGAACTGGCCGCTGCCCTCAACCGCATGCTCGACGCGTTGCAACATGCCCAGGACCGCGAGCGGCGCCTGCTCGCCGACGCGTCCCACGAGCTGCGCACCCCGCTGACGGCGCTGGCCGGCAACGTCGAATTCCTCGCTGCCCACGGCAGCACACCTGAGCTCATTGCCGACCTGCAGCACGACACCGTCCGCCTGAGGCGCCTGGTCGACGACCTGCTGATCCTGGAACGCGAAGGCGCCATGCAATCGACCACCGAGACGGTCGACCTGAGCGCGCTCGCCGAGGACACGGGCGCGCAACCACGCCTAGATGTCGACGCGACACCGGGAGTCATCGTGGCCGGCGAGGCCGACGCACTACGCCGGGCGCTGGGAAACCTGGTGGAGAACGCGCTCATCCACGGCCCCGCCGAGGGTCGCGTGCTCGTCCTGGTGCGAGCCACCGAAGCGGAAGCGACCTTGGCCGTGACCGACGAGGGCCCCGGACTGCCGCGGGATGCGCACTCGGCGGCGTTCGAGCGGTTCTGGCGCGGCCCCGATGCGCAGGGCCGTCCCGGCTCGGGGCTGGGCCTGGCGATCGTGCAGGCCACCGCCGCTCGCCACGGCGGCTCGATAACTGTCGACGGGGCGACGATCACCCTCCACCTTCCGCTCTACGCAACGTCGCCACCGCCTGCAACCCGACCCATGCGCGACACTGCCCGACGGTGAGCGCCACGACGACCCCTGTTCCCGAAGGCCCCGCGCACGACACCCCGTCCGTCGCGCGCGGCCTCGTGCGCGCGGCGCGGCCCAAGCAGTACGTCAAGAACCTGCTCGTCTTCGCCGCCCCCGCGGCCGCCGGCGTCCTCAGCCACCCGGGCGTGATCGGCAAGGAGATTGCGGCCTTCGTGGCCTTCTGCATGGTCTCCAGCGCGACGTACCTGCTCAACGACGTGGGCGACATCGAATCGGACCGTGTCCACCCCACCAAGCGCGACCGTCCCATAGCGGCCGGCATCGTGCCGATCAACGTCGCGCTCATGGCCGCCGTGGCCTTCCTCACCGTCGGTCTGCTGATCGCCTTTCTCGTGAGCTGGCAACTTGGTCTGCTGGTACTCGGCTACAAGATCCTCACCATCGCGTATACGTGGCGCCTGAAGCACATGGCGGTGGTCGACATCGTCGTCGTCGCGTCCGGCTTCTTCGTGCGCGCCGTGGCCGGTGGCTTAGCCGTCGATGTCACGCTGAGCCGCTGGTTCTTGATTGTCGCGTCGTTCGGGTCCCTGTTCATGGTGGCCGGCAAGCGACACGGCGAACTGATGCACATCGGCGACGCGTCGACTCGCCCCGCGATGGCGGACTACACGCTGGAGTACCTGCGCTTCGTGTGGACGATGGCCGCCGCGGTGACGATCGGCGCGTACTGCCTCTGGGCCTTTGAGCACCCGCGCGCGGACTCCGGCATTCCCTGGTGGGGCCTCTCGATCCTCCCCTTCGTGCTGGCGATCATGCGGTACGCGCTGCTGGTGGAACAGGGGGAAGGCTCCGCGCCGGAGGAACTAGTTATGCGCGACCGCACCCTGCAGGTCTTCGGACTGCTCTGGATCGGACTGTTCGTCGGGTCCGTCTATATCGGCTGAGCCGTGCTGCCTCAGGCTCAGCGAGGCGTGCAGTTCTTCAGCCGGTAGACCTTCATGTACGGCCCAGGGCGCACGAAGCGCAGCGGGGCATAGTCGAACGCCTTGTCGTACTGGAAGTAGTGCGTCGGGCCGGTCTTGGGCCCTCCGAACGGGGAGACGGCGAAGGCGACGGTCGCCTCACGTTCCATCGCCCGGTAGTAGGCGATCGCCCGCGGGACGCGGCGGGGGTTGTTGAACGCGCGACCCGACTGCATCGAACCGGAGACGACCCAGCAGACGCCCTTGCGCCGATAGAAGTCGATCAGCCCCGGGAACAGCGTGTATTCGTAGTTGGCGAAGTCGGCGTTGCGGCGCGCGCCACGGTACTGGCGGGTCAGCGCCCGGATGTCAGCGCGGTTGCGGACAAAGCGCGGCCAGCGGTATCCCGCCTGCGTCCCGACCGCGCCCGGCAGGCCACCGTCGCGGTACCACTCCTTGGGCACCAGAGGCTCGACCAGAATCTGCTGGCCGGCGGGAATGTTGGCCACCATCCAGTTCCGCGTGAGCGACCTGGTGTCGGTGCGCGAAAGCACCCGGTCGTTGTGGACGGCCCACACCACGCCCTGCGCACAGGCCAGGACGCCGACCGCCACGGCCAGGGCTGTGGCGCCTTTGCCCTGCAGCTTCAGCCGGCGGGATAGCCATAGGATCAGCCAGAGGCCGCCGGCCCCGGCGACGATCGCCATCACGGGGTAGATCGGCATCACGTAGCGGGCGAAATAGCGCCCCTGGCTGCCCACGAACAGGAAGAAGATGACGGGCGCGGGAATGAGCACGAGCGCGTGCCAGCGCTGGCGCACCAGCAGCACGACGCCCCCTACCGCGGTGAGGATCAGCGGCACCACGCCGAAGCCCCACACCATCGACGACAGGTAGTACCGGTGGCCGCTGGTCTGCGTCTCTCCCAGCAACAACCCTCCCTTGGTGTAGTCGCTGAGGTGCTGCAGGTCGACCCGGAAGCGGTGGGGATCAAGCAGCGCGTACGGATCGAGCAGGAAGAAGCCCACGATGGCGGCCCCACCGGCGACGAGCAGGCCGATCAGCGCGCCGCGCCAGCCGGGGATTCGTCCGGCAAAGCCGGTGCCGCGCGGCACCGCGTCCTCATCCAGTGGCCCGCGCGTCGCAGCGATCAGCGCGACGGTACCGAGCGGCAGCAGCAGGAAGGCCGCGTTGTACTTGAGCCCGACGGCGATGCCTACGGCCAGGCCCGCGAGCGCGTACTCGCGCCGACGACCGTTTTTCAGGACGCCGGCGATCCCCACCAGGCAGAGCGCGGTGGGCGCCAGCGACGGCGCGTCGTTCAGCGCCAGGTGGGCGTAGTGGACGGGCAGGAATGCGGTGGCCAAGATCGCCGCGGCGAGCAGTCCGGCGCCGCGACCGAAGAACCGCGCCCCCGCCAGGTAGAGCAGCCCTACGGACGCCGTGGCCAGCAACGCTGACGCAACTCGAGCCGTAAACCAGATCGAGCCTGGATCGGTCTGCCACGTGTGAACGACACCGCTCGAGGAGCGGTGCACCACGGCGAGGGCGATCGCAATCCACTCGATCAGCCCGGACGGATTCAGTTGATAGTGCGGGTTGATGGATCCCGCTTTGAAGAACTCGACCGCCCGCGGGACGAAATGTGAGCGCTCGTCAAGGTTGTAGGCGACCGGCAGGCCGTACCGGATCCCCCATAGCCGCAGCACGAGAGCCAAAAGCACGACGCCGCCGACGGCCAGGAGCCATGGGTCTCGCAGCCGTAGAGTGCGGGCTGGGGCCTTCGGCTCAGACGGGCCGGCGTCGGTGGTGTCAGCGGTGTCGCTCATCGGCCGGGCAACGGTACCGGCCCAAGCCTGAATCCACCGATCCAGGCCAAGGCACGGGACGGGTTCGGGTCCATGGTCACGGCGTGAAGGTCGGATCCCGCACGTCCGTCGTCATGGCCGCAAGGCCAGCCGGTGAGCAGCGAATTGATGTGGGCACGTCGAGTACCCTTCGCCGCCATGTCGACGGTCTTCACGCTCCTGCTCTCCGGCGTCTTCGCGATGGCCGCGCTGTCGAAGCTGCGAGACCCTGAGCCATTCGCGCAGACGGTGACCGCGCTTCTGGCCTCAGCGCGGAAAAGATCTCCGCATGCGGGCAACGTGTCGCACGTCCCGACGCCGACGCGCTTCGGCACCGCCATCGCGCGAGCCGTACCTGTCGCCGAGATGGCGCTGGCCGCGCTGCTGATCAGCGGCGTCGCGCCGCGCGCCGCCGCTCTGGCGGTGCTGATGACGTTGGTCGCGTTCTCCGCCGCGCTGGTGCGCCTGCGCCGCGACCCGTCGCTGCCGGCGTGCAACTGCTTCGGCACCGGTGACGGCGACACACGGGCTGGGCTGGTGCGCAACGGCGTGCTCGCGGTCCTTGCGCTCCTGACGCTTGCCTCACCGATCCACGGGCCGGTATGGGGCACGAGCGCCTCAACGCTCGCGGGCGCCGTCACCGTATGCGTCGGCACCGTGTGCCTTTGGACCCTTGGCCGTACTTGGGCGGGCACCCGCACTGTGACGCGCGCATGAGCACCGTGTGGATTGTCTCGCTCGTCCTGGCTTGGGTGGTGATCGCCGTTCTCGTATTGGTCGTCGTCTCCTTGCTGCGGCAGGTCGCAGAGCTGCGCGCCGGCGGGGCGATCGCGCCACCGGTAGCGGCCAGTGGCCCGGCTCCGTACGACGCCGTCGCGCCGGCAGACCTGCAACTTCTGCACGATGGCGGCCTCTCCCTGCCCCCCACCCTCGTCCTCGGCGGCGACCAACGCCGGCCGATGCTCCTCGTCGTCCACGCGCCGGGATGTGCCAGCTGTGAACTCGTCGAGGATTGGTTGGAAGCGCTCGCCGACGAAGGGCCTGCCGCCACCGTGGTCAGCGTGCTCGGTCTGCGGGAGGACGCTGCCCGTGAGCACCTGGCCGTCCGATCGCTGCGCGGCGTGCCCACCGTCGGCTGGGACTCCCTGCCAGATGCGCTGCGGCCCGACACGACACCCGCTCTTGTCGCCGTGGCCCGCGAGGGCCTGATCGCTGCGGTCGGGCACCCTGCGGCGCTGGAGCATCTGCGCGAGGCGGCCGCGATCGCCGACGGCGCCGTGCTGATCGGCGCGCCGGATTCGATCCGCTCGACCGTCTGGGGCAGCGCCGTTCCGGCCTGGGGCGTGAACGACACCCTCGACATCGTCCACGTCGAAGGCGGTACCCATGAGCATTGACGACCTCGTCCGCCGCACCGGTGACCGCTTGGCCGCACAGGCGTTTTCCCGGCGCCGGCTGCTAGGTACGACCGCTGTCGGTTTGATGAGCGCTCAGGCGCTGGCGGCGTGCGGGAAGGCCAGCGGACACCACGGCGATACGACGCAGACCACCGGGAAGAAGGCTCGCGAGGCTGTCGCGTCAGGGGCCGTCCCCGGCGGGTGCGGCATCGCCCGCGGCCGCATCCACGTGTGTTACGAACCGTGGCAGGTGGTCCGTTCGGAGCCGGCCGATGTCCTCCCTCGCGGCCGCAAGGGCGTTGCCGTCCGCAAGGGCCCCGAGCCCGACGCGCCGATCGTCTACAAGTACGGCGAGCCGTGCATCATCAAGGTCGGCGGCATCTTCGGCCGTCAGTCCGAGCGGCAGAACGACCGCACGGGCGGCGTGCGCAACGACTGCCCGGCGCCGCCGCTGCGGCCCACGCGCGGCACGGACGGGAAGTTCGTCTGGGGCATCCCGGCCACGCATGCGATCTCAGGCACATGGAACAAGGGCGGTTGGATCGCGCACTCCTCGGGCAGCGTCCAGTACAGCCGACACGATCCGGGGTTCGACGGTGTGCTCTGCGGCCCCGCCGACTTGGATTTTGACTGCCGCGCCGGTACTGATGCCTCGTCCAAGTACAAGACGCAGTGTCGGCATGCGGCGCGCCCGAACGATCCCGGGTTCAAGTGTTTGGGCGGCTCCACCAGCCTCGGGCACTGCGGCGCGAGCACCCGATTGCAGGTCGGTATCCAGGAGAACATCGACGACTTCCCACTGATCGGCGACCTCTCCCACGAGCGCTACAACCTCAAGTATCAGGCCGACAGCACCACGATCTTCTGGCTCGTGCCGGGCGATCTGGTGGACCGCCACTGCTACAAGTGCACGCTCTACAACCCGTCGATCAAATGCCCGGCGGAGACGGCCAACAAGAACGACCACGGCTGCTGCCGGGCGTACTCGTGCGTGACGGTCGTGAACGCGAAGTACGTGCCCGCCGGAGTCGTCGGCTGGATCAATTCCAGCGTGCTGCGCAACCCGAGGGTGGCGGCCACGGAAATTCCGGGTGCCCTGAAGCAGACCGGCGGCACCTTCAACGGATATTGAGCTTTAGCGATTCTTAGAGCGGCCACAAACGTGGGGCCCATCCTGATGGTGCATCGACCCCTCACCCCAGGAGGAAGCAACCCATGATCAGCAGCCGAATCAAGACCGGCATCACAATCGCCACCGCTTCTGCTCTCACCGCAGGAGCGATGACCGTCCTTCCGTCCTTCGCCGCGACTTCCAGCACCAGCACGGCCACCACGAGCACCCCCGCCACTGCGCCTCCGGCCGGCCCGCGCCCGGGCGGCCCCGGTGGCGGCCCGCCCGCACTGCGCCTCTCCCAGGCCGCTATGCATCCCGACCCGCCGACCGGTGCTCCCGCGCACCCGCAGGGTCCGGGTGGCGGTGGGAACTGCCACCCCGGCGGCCCGATGGGCGGCCCTGGTGGCGGCCCCGGCGCCGGCACCGCCGCTGAGCACCTGGCGGCCCGCACCAAGCACTATGACGCCATCGCTAAGGAGCTTGGCAAGGATGGCGCCGCTGTCACTGCGGCTGTGCGCGGCGCGATCGTCACGCGGCTCGACAAGAGCGTGTCCGAGGGCAAGCTGACGGCCGACGAAAGGTCACAGATCCTCAAGAACTGGGATCAGGGAGGCCCCGACAAGAGCACCAAGCCGTCGGCCCGGTTGAAGCTGAAGAAGCGGTCCGGGAAGGCTGCCGCGCAGACACCTCCCACCGAGGCGGAGCGTGCGGCCGAGGTCACCTCGTTCCGGTCAGAGGTCGCCAAGGCGTTGGGCGTCAGCACCGACGAGCTGGTGAGCGCAATCAACAAGGCGACGCCCGCTCCGCCGGCGCCGCCAGCGCCGCCGGCCGGGACCACCACCGGGTGACCGGAACCGATCCCGCCCGCGTCCTCGTCGTCGACGATGACGCGGGCATCCGGCAGGCCCTCGAGCGCGCGCTGCGCCTCGAGGGCTTCGCCGTTTCCGAAGCCGCCGACGGCGACGAAGCGCTCGCCGCACTCGCCAGCGAGGCCCCGGCGCTGATCGTCCTGGACGTGACGATGCCGGGGATCGACGGCGTCGAGGTCACGCGCCGGGTACGCGGGCAAGGTGACGACGTGCCGATCCTGATCCTCTCCGCCCGCGACGGCGTGGACGACCGGGTCGCCGGCCTGGCCGCCGGTGCCGATGACTACCTCGTCAAGCCGTTTGCGATGGAGGAACTCCTCGCCCGACTGCAGGCCTTGCTGCGCCGGCGCCCGGACCGCGCCCGCGTGGCCGTGAGTGTCGGGCCGTTACGCATCGACCCCCAGCGTCGGCTCTCAACCATCGACGGCCGCGAGCTGGATCTGACCTCCCGCGAGTTCGAACTACTGGAGACGCTGGCCCGCCACGCCGGCATGGTGCTCACCCGCACGCAACTGCTGGAGCAGGTCTGGGGCTACACGTTCGACGTGCAGACGAACGTGGTCGACGTGTTCATCGGCTACCTGCGCCGCAAGCTGGAGGCCAACGGCGAGGAGCGCATCGTGCACACCGTCCGTGGGCACGGATTCGTTCTGCGGGCGTAGCCTGCACCGCGATGCGCAGCCTTCAGGCACGAGTGACGTTGGCGGCCATCGCCGCCGTGGCCATCACCCTCGCGGTGGTGCTCGTGGTCGTGGTGTCCACGTTCGCCTCCGGCGAACGCAGCGGGCTCGACCGGCAGGTGCTGCGTTCCGCGCGACAGGGCGCCCGCGGCGCGGCAGGGCGCCCGCCGGGTCGCGGCCAGCCCGGGCTGCCCCCGGGCCAGAGCCTCTTACCGCCACCGGTCGGCACACCGGCGGGCCCTGTTCCCCCGGGGGCTCCCCCGGCCGGTGCCCCTGCCGTCGAGCTCGTCAACCCCAACTTCCCGAGCCTCACGCGGCGCCTGAGTGACTCCACCGCGCGCAACGGCGAATTCTCCCGAATCGTGAGTGGCTCGCGCACGCTGGCGAGCGCAGGCCCGGCCGCCCCCACCCCGTTCCCGGTACCGGCCCACGGCGGCGAGGTGCAGACCGTCACCGTTCACGGCCAGGACTACCGCGCCGTCTGGTTGCCGACGCGCATCATCACCCGCACCGGAGTGTCGACCATCGGCCGCATCGAGGTGGCCGCATCGTCCGCCGATGTCGACGCGCGGATCGCCGACCTGCGCGACCGCATGATCGTGGTCGGGTTGCTTGGCCTGCTGCTGGCCGGCGGCGTGGCCTTCCTGCTCGCCCGGGTGGCGCTGGCCGCGCTGGAGCGCCTGCGCGCCGGTGCGGCGAGCGTATCGGCGCCGGGCGGCGAGGAGGACCGGTTGCCGCGCGGCGGTCCGCGCGAGGTCGACGACCTGGCGGGGACGCTCAACATGATGCTCGACCGCATCGCGCTGACCGGCGCCGAGCGTGAGGCCGCGCTGGCCGCCAGTCGCCGCTTCGCCGGTGACGTGGGCCACGAGTTGCGAACCCCGCTGGCCGCGATGGGCGCGAACCTCGACACACTCCGTGCGCATCCCGACATCCCGGAGCGGGCGACGATCGTCGGTGAACTGAGCGATGAGCAGCAGCGAATGGCGGCGCTGCTGGAGGGTCTTCAGGCACTGGCCCGCGCCGACGCCGCCGAGGCGATCCCGCGGGAGTCAGTGGACGTTGCGGAGGTCGCCGACACCGCGGTGCAGGCCGCGCGACGGCGCCATCGGGCCATCACGTTCACGTTGACGGCGCCCGACGGCGCGGAGGCGGTGCTGGCCGGCTGGCCCGATGGACTGCGACTGGCGATCGACAACCTGCTCGAGAACGCGGCCCGCCACGGGCGGGCCGACGGCACCGTCGCCACCACGGTGGCGGCGGCGGAGGGTGTGGTCGTCGTGACGGTGGACGACGACGGTCCGGGCATCCCGGCCGCCGAGCGCGATCAGGTCACCGAGCGGTTCGTGCGCGGGACAGGCGCCGGCGGTGCGGGCAGCGGCCTGGGCCTCGCCCTCGTCGCGCAGCAGGGCGTGCTGCACGACGGGGCGCTGCAGATCGGCGACGCCCCGCTCGGCGGGGCGCGTATGACGCTGCGTCTGCGGGCGTAGCGATCAGACTTCGAGGCGCGGCCGGTCGCAGCGGCTGTCGAAGCACGGGGCGACGGCGCCGTCCTGATGGAAATGCACCGTGGGGGTGCTATCGGATGTGCGGGCGATGGCGCGGGTGAGCGCCGCAACGAGGCGATGGTTCATGAGATTCCTTCTGCGTCGGGGGGTATGCGGATTCCTGACGCGGCGGGGCTTGGCGCTGCCGTTGCTCCCGGGCCGTGGCTGAAACCGGCCGTACCGCCTGGACGTAAAGCTCAACCGGTCCAGTGGAGGACATTGTAACAAGCTTGTGACACGCCCGGTAGGGTCCGGGCCGGTCCCAAGACACGCCGCCCTGAGACGCCCGGGCCGACCTCCAGGCGTCGTGCTGCGGGCCTAAATCCCGCACGGCCACTGGCCTTTCGGTCCGCATTCGCCGCCACCTGCGCCTGCGTTTGATTCTCGAGCCGATCATCCGCGACTGGCGTGTGCGCGATGTCACGGAGCGGATACCCCTGGCACCCGTGCTTTGGCGACCTCGGCGATTGTGCTGTCTTGCGGGTGCGGCACGCCGGGGTCGCGGGACCCGATCGCGCGAACCTTGGTCGCTTACGGTCGCACAGCGGCGCAATCGACCACAGTCCGGCCTCCGTGCCACGCGTGCTCAACGTCCCCTTGCCGATCGGCGGCGATACCGACTCTGGGCAGCCAGTGGTTGGCAGGCCACCACAATCCGCCAGTAGTGACTCGTCGGGGCCCCGGCCGGCGGCGCTCCCGTACTCGCTGACGGTAGAAGCCCGCAGCAGTGCGCGATTTGGTCGCGCGCCACCCGCCTCCGTCGCTCCCGGCCACGCGCGTTCGTTGGAACGCCCGCGGAGGCGATCAACCGAGGCCGGCCGGCTGGTCCCACAGCAAGCCGGGGTAGTACTCGTACACGACCTCGTCCAGCACTGAGAACCGCACGCCGGCCCGCGCCAGGCGGATGGTCAGAAAGAGATCGCCGGGGACGCCGAGCAGAGCGGCCGCGCGGATGCGGACGAATGAGCGCAGCCCGGCATGCCAGATCGCCGCCGTGCACGACCGACCGCGCCACCCGTCCGGCAGCATCGACCAGGCGGGAACGAACGCCGGGTCGATGCCCTCGATGACCGTCGGGGGCTCTGGGCCCGGCACATGGCGACGCATCAGGCCTGAGGCGACCTCCACACCCCCCGCGCGGGCGTGGTTCAGCAGTGATTCCACCGCAGCGGGGCACAGTGCGTCGTCGTCGTCGAGGTCGGTCAGCCAGGACCCCCGGGCCAGCGCGCGGGCCTCTTGGCGCGGGAGGGTGGCGCCGGTGAACCACGCGCGCCTCGGATCCGGATCCTCGAGGTGATGCATGACCGCACCGAACCGAAGTCGCGGGTCATCGAGCGCAGCGACCCTCGGATCCTCACGCGGGTCAAAGCCATCGCCCACGACCACGATCTCGACATGGGGGTAGGTCTGGGCCAGCGCGGAGGGGATCGCCCGCTCGGTGAGCAGATGGGCGCGGTCGCGCTTCGTCGCGATGCAGATCGAGACCAGTGGCGCGGGATCGTCATACGCCTGCGCGTACAGCGGCGCCGCGCGCAGTGCCTCCAGCCGACGGCGGTTGCCGGCATCGTCGATGAGCAACTCGCGCAGCAGCGGGATCACCTGCTCGTCGGATTGGTCACGCAGCACGGCCAGCCGCGCGTCCATGTCCGCGACGATGTCGCCCAGCCGGGCGAGCTCGGCGTGGGCCGCGGCCGTCTCGGCGCGGGCGGCCGCTACGTCATCCCCCGCGGCGGCGGTCTCGGCACGAACCACCTCGATCTCGTCGCGCGCCGCGGCGAGCTCAGCACGCCCACCGGCGAGATCCGCGTGCAGCGCCGCGAACCGGCGGTCCAGCGCGTGGGCGAGCCGGGAGCGCAGCGAGGCCGGATACGGGGAACGGGGCATGGCGTGAGCTTAGTAGCTCGGTATTTCGTGCGGAACAGGCCCACGCGCGCCCGTACTGCCGCCCGCTGCCCGAGCCGGCCTGACACCGACTCGCCCGGGGCGCGAGAATGCGCACATGACCGCCCATCCGCAGGACCGTGAACACGATGTCGTCGTCTTCGGGGCCACCGGCTTCGTCGGAGCGCTGACCGCGGCCTACCTGGCCGAGCACGCCCCGGAGGGGGCGCGCATCGCGCTCGGCGGTCGCTCGCGGGCGAAGCTGGAGCAGACGCGGGCCGCATTCGGCGACCGTGCTGCTGACTGGCCGCTCGTCGTCGCCGACAGCGCCGACGAGGCGGGCATGGCGAGCCTGGCCGCCTCGACCCGTGCCGTGGCCACCACCGTCGGTCCGTACATGCGCTACGGAATGCCGCTCGTCGCGGCCTGTGCGGTGGCCGGCACCCACTACGCCGACCTCACCGGCGAGCCGCTCTTCATGCGCCGTTCGATCGACGCCCACGACGAGGCGGCCAAGGCCAGCGGGGCGCGCATCGTCCACACCTGCGGCTACGACTCGATCCCGTCCGACCTGGGCGTCCTCGCACTCCACGCCCACGCCCTCGAGCACGACCTCGGCGGGCTGCAGGACACCACACTCGTCGTGAAGGCGATGCGTGGCGGCGTCAGCGGCGGCACCATCGACTCACTGCGCGGCCAGCTCGACGAGGCTCGACGCGACCCGGCGGCACGCCGCATCATGGGTGACCCGTACGCCCTGAGCCCCGACCGCGCCGCTGAGCCGAAGCTCGGTCGCGAGCGCGACCCGATGGGCGTCATCCACGACCCGGCACTGGGCGGCTACCTCGCACCGTTCGCGATGGGCACCATCAACACCCGTGTCGTGCGCCGCAGCAACGCGCTGCTGGGCCACGCCTACGGCGAACGGCTGCGCTACCGCGAGCTGATGCTCGCCGGTGATCTGCCGCTCGGGCCGGTGAAGGCGGCGGCGATCGCGGGCGGGCTCGGCCTGCTCGTCGGCGGCCTGTCCATAACCCCCACCCGGCGCCTGCTGGACCATGTGCTCCCGGATCCCGGCGAGGGGCCTGACCAGGAGGCCCGAGAGAAGGGCTTCTTCAAGATCGACGTTCACGCCTCGACCGGCAGCGGCGCACGCATCGTCGCCGAGATCCGCGCCGCCGGTGACCCCGGCTACAAGGCGACGGCGGTCATGCTCGGCGAAGCCGCGCTGGCCCTCGCCCTCGACGGTGAAGCGCTGCCTGACACGGCAGGAGTCCTCACGCCGGCCACCGCGATTGGCGAGGTCCTCACGGAACGCCTGCGGCAGGCGGGCCAGACCTACCGCGTGCGTCCGGCGACCGGAGCCGAACTGGGCTGAGCCGCCTCGAAGCTGGGTCGCAAAAGCGTTCACATAGATCACTTTTGCGTACCAGCCCCCGCTCAGCGCCCCGTTCGCGCAGAATGGTGCCGGCGTGGTCTTCCAAGTCTTCTTCCTCGCCTTGGCCACGGCCATCCGGCCCACCAGCATGGCCGCGGTCTACGCGCTGCTGTCCGCGCCCGTGCCGCGGCGGCTGATGTTCGTCTATGTGTTCGCCAGCCTGTTTTTCACGCTGGCCGTGGGCGCGCTCATCCTGGTGCTGTTCCCCGGGACGAACGCCGACTCCGGGCAGGACACACCAGCCATCGTCGACCTCATCGCCGGCGGCATCATCCTGACCTTCGGCGTCGGGGTCGCCACGGGTCGCCTTGGCGGCAAGCACGGGGAGGACGTCCCCGGCGGGAAAGGTCGCTGGGCCTCGATCAAGGAGCGTGAGCCGTCGTTGAAACTCGCGGCAATCGCGGGGCCGGCGACGCACTTCCCGGGGATCTTCTACCTGCTGGCGCTGAACGTGATCGCCGCCGACGACGCCAGCCTCGCCGCCAGCGCGATCCTCGTGGCCATCTACTGCCTGATCTGGTGTGCCGTCCCGATCATGGCCCTCATCACCTGCATCGTGCGCCCCGAGGCCGCCCGCGAGTGGGTGGGGGAAATCGACCGCTGGGGACGGCGCCACGGGCGCACCATCGCGATCTGCGCGTGCGTCCTCGTCGGAGCGCTGCTGATCATCCGCGCGCTCGTCGGATTGCACTGAGAACGCACGACGGCCCCGCACCATGCGGGGCCGTCATGATCCTGCCGGGCCGGCTCAAGAGCCCACGAGGGGCGCCCTGCCTAGGCCATGATCAGCGGCTTGACGGCAGCCAGCACCGTGGCCGTGTCCAGTGCCTTGTCGAACGCCAGCGGTGCCGGGTCCTGTCCGCGCAGCGCGCGGATCGCGGCGGCGTGGCGCGCCTCGATCTGGACGATGGAGCCCGCCGCAGCCAGGACGTCCTTGTTCTTGATCGACGGGCCGGCGCCGTTGTAAGCACCGACGCCGGTGTCCTCGAGCGTCTGAGCGAGCTTGAGGAAGCTCTTCTCGTCCTTCATCGGGAACACGAACTTCGGCATCGCCGCCGGCGTACCGCCCAGGCTCTTGGCCGTGGCGATCAGCGCGTCGACGTGCTGCTGCTCGGTGTCACCGAACTGCTTGGCGTACTCCTTGGCCTTGCCGCTGAGCTTCAATGTGAGGGCCTTCTTGTAGAACGCTGCCTCCAGGTACTCGAGCGTCAACGCGAAGTTGACGATGTCGAGATCGCTGGTGCCGGTCTGGGCGAGTGCCGACCCGACGAACGGGGTCACGGCGCTCAGGCCGTAGACGGAGCCGGCCGCGAGCGCGCCACGCAGGATGAACGATCCGCGTGTCATGCCGTGGACTTCGACGCCGCCGATTTCGGGCTGGGGTGTGGTGATCTGATTCATGTTCTGATTCCTCTCAGGACTAGGCGACGATGAAGGGCTTGACGGCCGCGAGCACGGTCGCCATGTCCGCCGGCTTGGCGAACGCTCCATCGGGGGACGGGTTCTGGCCGGTGAGGATGTTCAGCGCCGCTGCGTGGCGCGCCTCAACCGAGTGGATGGCCAGTGCGGCAGCCAGGATGTCCGGGTTCTTGATGTTCCCGGCCTGCCCGAGGTAAGCGGCGGCGCCGAGGTTCTCGACGGTCGCGGCCAGCTTCAGGACCGACTTCTGATCCTTCACCGGGAAGTCGGACTTCGGCTCCGCGGCGGGCGTGCCGCCCAGCTTCTTCACGGTCGCCGTGAGGGCGTCCACGTGCTGCTGCTCGGTGTCCTGCAGATGCTTGATGGTGTCCAGATCCGAGCCCTTGAACAGGCCGCTCTTGGCTACCTTGGTGTAGAACGCCGTCTCGAGGTACTCAAGGGTCAGCGCGTAGTTGACGATCGCGAGGTCGCTCTTGACGTCGGCGGCCGTCGTTGTCGTGCCGGTCGCCGCTGCCGTGGCGGTCGAGACGGCCTTCTTCTTGGTGTCGCCGCACGCAGCGAGGAAGACGGCGAGTGCGCCGGCGGAGCCGACACCGGCCATCTTCAGGAACTTCTTGCGGTTGTGCGGATCGTCGGCGATCAGGTCGAGGGCAGACGGAGTCTGCGGCATCTCGGGATCGTGGGTTTCCTGCAGGGGCATGCGTTTCCTCCTGGGGCTGGTGGTACGGACGTGTGTGCCGCGATTACTGCTTGTCATTGGTGCACTTCGCGTCGAGCAGTACGATCGGATCACCCGGATCCCGAAATGCATCCAAACGCGCCAGGCTCGCGTAGGAGACCGTCATGAGCACACGAAAGACCCTTTCCATCACAATCGCCGTGGGCGCACTGGCCCTTGCCGGCTGCGGGAGCTCAAGCTCCTC
Organism: Solirubrobacterales bacterium; assembly: GCA_038319025.1. Taxonomy (GTDB): domain Bacteria; phylum Actinomycetota; class Thermoleophilia; order Solirubrobacterales; family Solirubrobacteraceae; genus JBBQCW01. Next base: position 22,971 of record JBBQCW010000022.1, on the reverse strand, counting down.
GTCCTCGTCGTCGAGCACGCCCGCCGCAGCGCCTGCGGCGACCACCGCCGCGCCGGCTGCCGCCGCACCGGCCGCCGCGGCCGCCAACGCCGTCACCATCAAGGACTTCAAGTTCGGTCCGGACGCGGCCACGGTGAAGGTCGGCGACAAGATCACGTGGACCAACCAGGACTCGGCGCCGCATACGGCGACCGCCTCCGGCGGGTTTGACACCGGCACCCTCACCCAGGGCAAAAGCAAGACGATCACCTTCACCAAGGCCGGAACGTTCCCCTACGTCTGCACGTTCCACCCGTACATGAAGGGCACCATCACCGTCACTGCGTAAGACGGATGGGCGTCCCAACCGTTGCCCGATAGGCTCGCGCGATGACCGATTCTGTGAGCACGGGCGACGGCTGGGCCGGCGCCACCCTGGACGAACTGGGAGAAGGCCCGGGCTTTCGCAAGATCCGCGTTCCGCTGGGGGTCGAGGCCTTCGGGGTCAACGCCATCGTCATGCCGGCCGGCTGGAAGTCCGGGGGCCATTTTCACGACCTTCAGGACGAGCTGTACTTCATCCACGACGGTGAGGTCGAGTTCACGTTCGGGGACGGCACCACGTACCTCGCCGGGCCGGGCGCCGTCGTCCATGTAAAGGCGGCCACCGTGCGCTCGATGCGCAACGCGGGCGGTGGTGACGCTACGTACCTGTGCGTCGGGGCCAAGGACGGTTACGTCGGCCGCGACGCCCATCTGGCCGAGGGCGAGTCGCGCACCGGTGGCCCGGACTCCTAAACGACGTTCCTAGCCGGGGGCTTTGACCATCGCGAAGTTTGCCGTGGCCATCGCCCGCAGCGCGTCCGCGTAGCCGGGCGGCTCGGGCGGCAGGATCGGGGCGCCCGCCGCCACAGCAGCGCTGAACACGCGCTCCCGTGATTCGTCGGCCAGGCGGCGAATCCGCACGTGGTCGACGCCCACCAGCACGCCGTCGCGCTTGATCGCCTGCCCGGCCACGAACACGTCCCGCACGTTGGATGCGTTGGCCTGCACCACCATCGCCCCGACGGGGTCGGTCAACGGCGTCATGTTCAAGCGGTCGCCACCCACGACGATCACGTCAGCCGATTTCCCCGGCGTGAGCGACCCGGTCACGGCGCCGAGTCCCATCGCCGCCGCGCCGTTGACCGTCGCCCAACTGAGTGCATCGCGCACCGTCAGGGAGAGCGACGACGGCATCTCCCCGGCGGCCAGGATCGGGTCGTTGTCCATCGCGCGCTGGAACTGCAAGCCCAGGCGCATCTGAGCGAACATGTCTCCCGAGTTCAAGGACACGATGTCGCAGCTCAGTGACGGCGCCATCCCCCTTTCCAGCGCGCGGCGGATCACGGGATGCCCCATCCCCATCTGCAGTTCCGTCTCCGGGCTGCAGGACACCTTTGCACCCACTTGGGCGAGCAGGTCGAACTCGTGGTCGCTTAGGCTGTTGCAGTGCACGTGCACCTGGTCGGCGTCCAACAGACCGTGCTCGTGGTACTGCTCCACCCCGCCGGTCAGCGTCGAACTCCAGTCACAGCCCGTGTGCGCAACGAGCAGCACACCGAGATCCCGCGCCGACTGCACTTCGGCCACGTGCAGGTGGAAGGGCAGCAGGCCCGCTTCGGTCACCGCCACGCCCATGCGCAGCAGTTGGTCAGAGCTGGAGAAGTGCTCGGTCTGTACGCGGCGGGCGTCGGCGATCCGCTGCAGATGGTCGGTGAACACGGGCTCGGCGGTCGGCGCCGGAAAGTAGCCGTAGGCGAAAGTCGCCCTCCCCCCTGCCTCACGCAGCCCAGCGATCGCGGCGTCGGCGTGGGCCGGGCTGTTGTTGCAATGCGAGAAGTCCAGGAGCGTGGTGACCCCGGCGTCGAGCGCCTCCAGCGCGCCGACGAGGTTGCCGGCGTAGACGTCCTCGGGGAGGTAGCGCGGGGAGAACGTCTGACGGATCCCGCGGAAGTACTCCAGCAGCGACCAGTCCGCGCAGATCCCGCGCAGGGCCGTCTGCCAGGTGTGGCGATGGGTGTCGACGAACCCCGGCATCGCGACGTGGCCGGCCGCGTCTACGACGAGCGCATCGCTCGCTTCCAGCATGGGCCCGACGGCCACGATCACGCCGTCCTCGATGAGTACATCACCGCGCTCCAGTTCACCGACCGCCGGATCCATTGTCAGGACGTACCCGCCGGTGATCAGAAGCCGCTCGGTGGCCATGGCGGCGAGCCTATGCGATCAGCACACGTCCGCCGTCCTGCTCACGGCGCAGCACGAGCAGCAGTTCCTCGTACGGGCCGGCCAGATAGGCGCGATCCCCCGGCGCGAAGCGCGTGTCGCGCCGGGGTGGGTGCTCTAGGCGGTCCGGGTGCTCGACGTGGCTGATGGCGATCACCCGCATCCGTGCCGACAGGTCGCGCATCGCGACGCCCGCCAGCCCGCCGTCGGGTGCGACGGTGAGCTGGGCGACCATGAAAGGCTCGTGGTCCACGTAGAACGTGGCGATGACCTCCAGACCCAGCGCCGCGCCGACGAACCAAGGGGCGGCGAGGGCCGCGGTCGACCACACGTGGTGGAACTGGAAACTGTCCTCGACCCGCCGGCCCAGCGCCCGGTCGAATACCCGGAGCACCATCGGCACGTCAGGCCAGCGATCGCCGAGCTGATCGCGGATCGCCAGCCCCGTCTCGATGTTGGTCAGATCGTCGCTGGTGAGGACGGCGACCGCCGAGGCCGCCGACAGGTTGACCGACTCCAGCGTGGTTGGGAGCGTCGCATCCCCCACGATCACCGGCGCCCCGAGGGAGCGGGCCTGGCTGAGGTAGCGGTTCGCCTCGTCGCGCTCGACCACGACGACCTCCAGCCCACGCGCCAGCAGCCCCTCCAACGCCCGCATCCCGACGGCGCCCAGCCCCACCAGCACGACATGGCCCTCCATGCCGGTCACCCGGCGACGGCCCAGCGACTGCTCAATCCGGCGGCTGACCAGCAGGTTCGTGATCAGGGCGAAGACGGTGGTCACGAGCGTCGCGCCGACCAGCACGAGCAGGATTCCGTAGGCCTCCAGCCACTGAGACTGACCGGAGAAGTTGAAGTCGCCGTAACCGACGGTGGCGATCGTGACCACCGTCAGGTAGAGGGCGTCGAGCACGTTGAACCCGTGCGCCCCGCCGGAGGCGTGGTACGCGAACGTGAGCACCAGTGTGGACACCAGCACGACGGCCGCCACCAGCCCAAGAGCGATTCGCAACGACCGGTCGGTCTCCCCTATGAGCACGGCCACGGCCCGGCGCAGACGCGCGATCGGGCCCCCGTCCGGGTCGGCGCCCGCCGTTCCCGTTGCCCGGTCAGAGCCCCCCAGGTTCGCCGCAACGGCCAGCTCTGCCGGGGTCCCCAGAACCCACACGCGGTCTCCCTCCGCCACTTTGTGGTCGCGGCCCGGACACACGACGAGTTCCCCACCGTCGGCCGGCGCGACACCCATCGGCGCGAGGTCTGCGTAGAGCCCGCGCAACGTGGCGGAGGCGGTGGGCCGCACCTCGGCCGCCACGAAGTGCTCACCGCCCAGCACGAGATGGTGAGCGTTCTGGCGCAAGCATGTCTCCACCACCGACGGAGCGAACAGTCCGGCCACATCCAGCACGGTGCCCGCGCCGGTGACCTCGCCGACCGCTCGGCCCACGGCCGGGTTGTCGAGCTGGACGACGACCCGCACGTCAGGGCGCAGGTCGTGGACCAGGAGCGCGCATTCCAGCGTGTCCAGATCACGGTCCTGCGCGCACACCACGGCCGAGGCGCCGGCCAGTCCCGCATCGCGCAGTGTGTCCTCTATATGAGCGCCCCGCGTGAGGTGCGGAATCTCAGGTGCAAGCACGGTGCTGGTGGTGCGGCCGTCCGGTTCGGTGTCCACCGCGACCACTTGGGCGCCCACCACGTGGAGCTGCTCCACCGTCCGCAGGCCCACGCCGCGCATCCCGCACACGATCACGTGTCCGGTCCAGTCGCGGCACTCGGGGACGACGGTCTGACTGATGGATCCAGGCTAGGAGCGCTGAGGCCACAGCGCATTGGACGTTCGACACAAGCCGGAGGCGCGGATGATCGCCCGGCGGTCGAGCGCTACGGCAAGCGACCGGCGCTGCTGACCGAAGCGAAACCTGCACCCAGCAGCAGAAGCAATCCGCCGGCGGCGAAGAAAGCGGTCACCTGATGGGTCTTCTCCTTCGTGCCGAGCTGCGAGCCCAGGTGCTTGTAGATGGTGCTGAGTTGCGCGTCGGACTGGGCGCTGAACGCCTGCCCGCCGGCGGCCGTGGCGATCCGCTTCAGCGTGACCGGGTCGGGCGCCACATCGATGGGCTGGCCGAACGGGTCAGGGTTGGGCAGCGTGGCGTCATGGGTACCGAGTGCCACCGTAAAGATCGGGATGCGGTTGCGCTTGGCGATCGCCGCCACCGGTACCGGGTCACGGCCGGCGGTCGTCGCGCCGTCCGAAAGCAGGACGATCGCCGACGGGCCGTGCTTGCCTTTGGAGTTGAGCAGGTCCAATGCGACTTGCAGCGCGTCGCCGGTGGCCGTGGCGCCGTAGGCTTGCTGGGCGTCGATGATCTGCCCGACCGCAGCATGATCGGTGCTCGGTGCCTGCCCGGCATCCGGCTGGGTCGAGTAGGCGACGATGCCCACCAGGGCGTCCTTGGGCAGCTGGCGCAGGAAGGTGTGGGCGGCCTGCTTGGAGGCGCCCATGCGTGATGGTGCGACATCGTTGGCCTGCATCGAGCCGGAGTGGTCGGAGACCAGCATCACGGTCGCCCGTTTCACGGAAACCGCTCTGGTGACAGTGGGCTTGGCCATGGCCACGACGAGCGAGGCGACGGCGCCGAGCAGCAGCACGGTCGGCAGCCAGCGGCGCCAGACAGGATCGCCCAGCCCCGCCATCCGCAGGGATGACGTTGCGGTGAAGCGGACGGCGTACTTGCGCACGCGGTCGCGGCGCCACAGATAGGCGGCGATCAGGATCGGGATGAGCAGGAGCCCAGCGAGGACGAGCGGCGTGGTGAAGCTCATCGCATGTGCCTGCCCATCTGACGCAGCCAGTCGTCGCCCGTGGACAGCGGAAGATGGTCTACGCGCAGGCGGCGCAGCTCGTTGTCCACGTGTGCGCGGCGGTCGGCCTCGGCCTGAGCGAACGCGTCACGGACCTTGCGCCGCGAGGTGTTGACCTCCAGCAGCTCGCCCGTCTCGGGGTCCACCAGTTGCAGGCGACCGACGGCCGGCAATTCGTGCTCGCGCGGGTCGGAGATGTCGACGGCCAGCACCGAGTGCCGTACGCGCAGCGCGCCGAGCGGCCGTTCCCAGTGCTCCTGGCCGCGGAAGTCAGATACGAGCGCCACCAGGCCAGGTTGGCGCGCCAAGCGGCCGACCATCACGAGGGCGTCATGCAGGCTGTTCGAATCCGGCTGGCCGTCGGCGGCGACGCCCTCGCCCAACATGCGCCGCAGCGCGACGATGCCGGCTTTGGAGCCGCGCGGGGGCAGGATGCGCGGGGTGCCCGCGCCGAAGGCGATCAATCCGACGCTCCCGGCGCGGCGCAGGGCGAGGCGACCGAGCACGAGGGTCACGCCCTCGGCCAGATCCGCCTTCAGACGCTGCGCGGTGCCGAACGCCATCGACGGCGAGAGGTCGAGCACGACCCACGTGGTGAGCGTGCGCTCGGGCACGTGAACGCGCACGTACGGCTCGCCCGTGCGGGCGGTGGCCGCTGGGTCGATCTGTCTCACGTCGTCGCCCACCTGGTACGGGCGCATCTGAGCAAGCTCGGTGCCGAGGCCCACGCCGGCAGCGCGCTGGTCACCGGGCAGTGAGGACGCAACGCGTCGCGTGAGCAGTACGTCGAGCGCGTCGACCGCCGGCCGGGGCATCGGCCCCGGCCCTTGGCGGGCAGCAGGCGGCGTGAGGGCCGACTGGGTCACGCGGCCACCGTGCGACGGGTGAGGTGATCGGTGACGGGCTCAGCCACCGTGGCCAGGATACGGTCGAGCATCGCGTCAGCCGTGATGCCTTCGCTGAGCGCGTCGTAGGACAGGATGATGCGGTGGCGCAGCACGTCGCCGGCGAGGTCGCGAACGTCCTCGGTGGTCACGTGGCCGCGGCCGCGCAGCATCGCCAGAACCCGGGCGGCCTGAACCAGGCCGATCGGCCCCCGCGGGCTGGCGCCGAATTCGATCAGGTTCTCCAACTCCTGCAGGCCGTACTTGCCGGGGAAGCGTGTGGCGTCGGCCAAGGCGACGGCGTAGCCGATCACCTCACGGTCGACGATCACGTCGCGTACGGCCACGGCGTAGCGCTCGAGATTCTCAATCGACAGGCGCTCACGCACCGTGGCCGGCAGCCCGAGGCTGCGCCCCACGACGGCGGCTTCCTCGCCGTTGGTCGGGTAGTCGACCAGGATCTTCATGAGGAAACGGTCGACCTGGGCCTCGGGCAGCGGGTATGTGCCCTCGGACTCGATGGGGTTCTGGGTCGCCATCACGAGGAACGGCCGCGGCACCGGGTAGGTGGTGCCACCGATCGTCACCTGACGCTCCTGCATGACCTCAAGCAGGGCCGACTGCACCTTGGCGGGCGCGCGGTTGATCTCGTCAGCGAGCAGGAAGTTGCCGAACACCGGACCGAGCTCGGTGTCGAAGGTGCCCGAGTCGGGCCGGTAGACGCGCGTGCCGACCAGGTCGGCGGGCACGAGGTCCGGGGTGAACTGGATGCGGCTGAACGTGCCACCGAGCACCTGGGCCATCGTCTTGACCGTCAGCGTCTTGGCCAGGCCGGGTACGCCCTCCAGCAGCACGTGGCCGCCGGCCAAGAGGCTCACGACGAGCCGCTCGAGCATCGCGTCCTGACCGACGATGACGCGCTTGACCTCGTGGAGGGCCTCCTGGAGGGCGGCGCGCGCTTCGTCGTGCGGGGGAATCTCGTATTCATCACTCATGGGGTTGGTCTCCTTGCCTGATTTAGATGAGCCGGCCGAACCAGGCCAGTGAAAGGACGCTGCCGAGGAGCAGCAGGACCAGTCCGCCGCCGGCAAAGCCGGCGGTCAGTTCTTGCTTCTGGGTCTTGCGACCCAGCTGGGAGCCGAGCTTCTTGTAGACGGTCTTCAGCTTGGCCGGATCAGCGGTGGCGAAAGCCTGCCCGCCGGAGGCCTGCGCGACCTTGCCCAGCGTCGTCGGATCCGGCGGGACCTTGTGCACCGAGGTGCCTCCGCCCGGACGCTTGACGGTGATCGTTCCGCCGGCAGTGCCGAGGGCGACGGTGTAGATCGCAATCTTTTTGGTCTTGGCGGCCTTGGCCGCGACCAGCGGGTCGGACCCACGTACGGAGACGCCGTCAGAAAGCAGGACGATGCTGGACGGCGGGCGCTTGCCGTTGACCGCAGGCTGGGCGGCCAGGATCTTGGTCGCGGTGGCGATCGCGTCGCCGGTGGCGGTGCTGCCGCCCGGCGTCTGGTTGGCCAGGGCGGATCGCACGGCCGCACGGTCGCGGGTGGGCGACTGCAACACCCTGGGCGTCTGGTTGAACGCCATCACGCCGATGCTCACTTCTTTCGGTACTCCGGCCACGAACTTCAGCGCTGCGGTGCGGGCGGCCGTGATGCGGTCGGGGGCGACGTCCTTAGCGAGCATCGATCCGCTGACGTCGGTGAGGAGCATGATCGACGACTGCGGGTTGGGCACCGCCACGACTCGCTGCGGCTTGGCGGCGGCCAGGATGAGCACGGCCACGGCCAGCGCAAAGGCGACCATCGGCACGTGGCGACGCCAGCGCGGCCGGGTCGGGGCGACCGACGCGGTCATGTGCGGAGCGGCAAAGGCTTCGGCAGCGCGACGGCGCCCGCGCTCGTGCAACAGGTACCAGGCCAGCATGAGCGGCAGAAGGATCAGGGCGGCCAGCACGACCGGGGTCGCGAAGCTCATCGGGTGCCCATCCGTGGGCGATTCATGGACATCACGTTGGGAACCGTAGAGATCTCAGCTCAGGACCTCGTAAATGTGTTCTGACGCGTTCCTAAGCTTTTGCCCAAGCGAACCTAAAGACCGGGCGCCTTCCCGGGTTTGCCCGATCTTTGCCCGGTGGTTGCCTCGAGCTGATCCGGCGTTCCTAGCATCGGCTCACCGCCGTCCCTCCAGACGCGGACAACCAATGAGACCGGCCGTCGCCGGGGAAGGCAGGACCATGCCCAAGCACCTCGTTGTACATCGCCCAACACTGCTCACGGCCGCGGTGCTCTCGATCGGCGCGCTGGGCGTCGCCGGGTGCGGGAGCAGCTCCTCTTCGAGTTCTTCGACGAGCGCGGCGCCGTCGCCCACGGTCGCCGCGACCACCAGCACCGCTGCTCCGGCCGCGACCACTACGCCGAGCACATCGGGCGCGACGGTCGCTTCAACGTTGACCGAGTTCGCGATCGCCACGACGCCCGCCACCGTGCCGGCCGGCCGTGTGACGTTCAAGGTCACGAACAACGGCAAGGTCAAACACCAGTTCACCGTGATCAGCACGACAAAGTCAGCCGGAACGGTTCTGTCGGCCCAAAAGCCCAACGACGACATCGCCGGCGCGCGCGGCGAGATCGCCACCATCGCCCCCGGGGCCAGCAAGACGCTGGTGATCAAAAACCTCAAGAGCGGCCACTACGCGCTAGTTTGCGCCCTTCCGGGCCACTACCAGGCTGGCATGCATGAGGATTTCACCGTTCAGTAGGCGCGGATAGTCGTGGCGAAGCTCACCCCGGCGGCGGGACCGGTCGGCAATCAGATCCTCACGAGCGCCACGGCGCTCGTGCTGACCATCCTGCTCGCCGCCGAGGGCGTGACCATCCTGTTCCTGGACGGTCCCCTAGCGCGCACATGCTGATCGGCATCGTGTTGATCCCTCCGGTTCTACTGAAGCTGGCCAGCACCGGTTATCGCTTCGCCCGCTACTACCTGGGCTCGCGCCCGTACCGGGAAAAAGGTGCTCCGTTGTTGCCGCTGCGCCTGCTGGCCCCGATCCTGGTGATCGCGACCGCGGTCGTGTTCGTGACCGGGGTGCTGCTCCTCCTGCTCGGCCACGGCTCGGACAGCCTGAAGCAGATCCACAAGGTCAGCTTCATCGTGTGGGGTGCCTGCTTCGGTGTGCACTTCTTGGCTCATCTGCCCAAGATGCTCAGGTCGTTGCGCTCGGACTGGACCACCGCCGCCCGCCGTCGCATTCCCGGAGCCGGGCCACGGGCCTCGCTGCTCGCCGGCTCGCTCCTGTCAGGGATCGTGCTGGCCGTCTTGTTCCTCTCGTCGGTGAGCGACTGGCGCCGGGGACCGAGGTTCTGAGGACGCCTCACTCTCAGCAAACTCCCAGCTGATTCTCACGCCCCTCATCAGGTTGTGCACCAACCTTTGCCAGATCTTTGCCCGATCGTTGCCCCATCCTGCGCACACGTTTTTAGACTGGTCTCTCTGATGCGTGATCGTGCCGCCACCACCGACCCCGCCGGGCGCGATCGTCTGGTGGAACGCATGCGCCGCGTGGGCTGGGTCCTCGGCGTGAGCGCCGTCGCCGCGACCGCAGCCGTCTCGGCGGTTGCGGCCAGCGCTTTCAAGGGTCACAGCGGTAAGAGCACGGCCGCGGGCACCACCGCCAGACGTGCCGCCACCACGCTGCGCGTCCCTCTGCCCCAGCACGTGCCGGCCATCACCGGCGCGCCGATCCTGCCCCCGGCCGCCCCTCCGGCCCAGGCACAGCCGCAGGACCAAGGCCAGGTGCCGCAGCAGAACTCCGGCGGCTCGTGACCGACGACACCGAAGCCCGTTGGTCCGCTCTGGGTACCACGGCAGCGGTGGTGGTCACCGACGCCGGAGCACTCCCGGCCGCTCGCGCCGCGGTGGCCCGGGAGTTGCAGGACATCGATTGTGCGTGCAGTCGCTTCCGCGGGGATTCAGAACTGACCCGACTCAATGAAAGCGCCGGCCGATGGGTAGACGTCACCCCGCTGTTCGTCGAAGCACTGACCGCGGCGCTCCGTGCCGCCGCGATCACCGATGGCGTGGTCGATCCGACGATCGGCGACGCCCTCGTGCTCGCAGGCTATGACCGCGACTTCGCCTCCGGTCCTTCGGATGCGGCCCGGCCGCTCTCGGCGCGACGCGTGCCGGGCTGGCAATCGATCGAGTTGGACGAGAGGCGCGGCCGGGCCCGTGTCCCCATGGGAGTCCGGCTGGATCTGGGGGCCACCGCCAAGGCCCTTGCCGCGGATCGCGCGGCCACATCCGCCGCGGGCGACGCCGCCGGGGCAGGGGTTCTGGTCAACCTCGGCGGGGACATCTCGGTCGCGGGACCGGCCCCCGCCGGCGGCTGGGCAGTGCGCTGCGTCGAAGACCATCGCGCCGGCCCCGACGCCCCCGGCCAACTGGTCAGCATCGCGGCCGGTGGCCTGGCCACATCCAGCACGACCGTCCGCCGCTGGGGCGCCGCTGCCCACCACCTGATCGACCCCGCGACCGGACTTCCCGCCGTCTCGCCGTGGCGCACCGTCAGCGTCGCCGCCGCCACCTGCCTGGACGCGAACATCGCGAGCACCGCAGCGATCGTGCGCGGCCACGATGCGCCGCAATGGCTCGTCGAGCGTGGCCTCCCAGCGCGCCTGGTCGGACGCAACGGAGCGACCGTGACTGTGGCCGACTGGCCGGCGGACCGCGCGGCCGCATGATCGCCGCGGCGACCCACGGGCCGTCGGCACTCTGGTACGCCACGCGGGGCGCGGGCGCCATCACCACGGTGCTGCTCACGGCCAGCGTCGTATTCGGGATCGGCGAAGTGAGGTTGTGGCGCCCCGGTGCTGTCCCGCGCTTTGCCGTCGCATCACTGCACCGGACGATCTCGCTGCTGGCTGTCGCACTCCTCGCGGTCCACATCGGAACGACGCTGCTCGACTCGTTCCCGCGAATCGGTGTACTCAACGCCGTCGTCCCGTTCGCGACCGACTACCGACAGCTGTGGATGGGGTTGGGAACGCTGGCGTCGGACCTGTTACTGGCCCTCGTGATCACCAGTCTTGTGCGCCGGCGCATGGGGTACCGGGCTTGGCGTGGCGTGCACTGGTTGGCCTACGCGTGCTGGCCGATCGCCATCGCTCACGGGATCGGCGCCGGCTCTGACACCAAAAGCACCTGGATGCTCATCCTCACCCTCGTCTGCGTCGGCGCCGTGGCCGTCGCCGTCGCGAGCCGTCTCACGGCGCCGGGTACGCCCCAGCGTGCGCGCACCGCAGGTGCAGCTGCCCTCGCCGCCTGCCTCATCGCGCTGGGCGTATGGCTGCCCGCGGGGCCGCTGGCGGCCGGTTGGGCCCGACGGGCCGGTACCCCCGCATACGTTCTCGCCGCCTTCGCCCCGGCGCCGCGCACTCGCGCCGCTCGGCCAGTCCCGGTTGACGCCCTGAGCACGGGATTCGTGGCTCCTCTCACCGGCCGGATCCGCAACGGCACCAGCGCGAACGGCACCGCGGTCGTCGACCTGACGATGCAGCTCAACGGTAACCAGCCGGGCGAGCTGCGCGTCCGCCTCGGCGGACAGCAACTCGCCAACGGCGGGCTGCAGATGGATCGCAGCGCGGTGACCCTAGGCCCTCCCGGGGACCCTGGCCGCTACCGCGGGCGCATCAACTTCCTGCAGGGCACGCAGTTGCGCGCGCTGGTCGGATCGGCTGATGGGCACGCCGTGCGCCTCACCATCAACCTGTCGCTGGGACGCGCCGACCTCACCGGCGAGGTACAAGGTACACCGGTCCGTGGGGCCACACGATGAGCCTGCCGCGGCTCCTGGCCGGCGCCCAGGAGCGCACCGCGTTCCTCGCCGCGCACGAGGCGACGCACGGCCGGCTCCCGGCGCGGACGCGTGACGAGCTGTTCGAGATGGTCGATGCCGCGGGGCTGCGCGGTCGAGGCGGAGCTTCGTTCCCGACCGCGGTGAAGCTGCGCAGCGTGGCCGAGCAGCGTGGCCCACGTGCTGTGCTCGTCAACGGTGCCGAAGGTGAGCCGATGAGCGCGAAGGACCAGGTCCTGATGCGGCTGGCGCCGCACCTGATCCTTGACGGCGCCCTGGCGGCGGCGATTGCCGTCGACGCGCAGGAGGTCGTCGTGGCCGTCCACAAGGGCGCTGTCGAGACAGGGGTGGCCATACGCCGCGCGGTCCAGGAGCGGGTGGCGGGAGTGAAGATCACGGTGCGCGACGTTCCGGTCGCCTATCTCGCCGGAGAGGAGACGGCTCTCATCCGGTTCCTGGACGGCGGCGCCTTACTCCCGACTGCCGCCCCGCCCCGCCCGTTTGAGCGTGGCCTGAGGGGCCAGCCCACGTTGGTGCAGAACCCGGAGACGTTTGCCCACCTGGCGTTGATCGCCCGCCACGGCCCGACATGGTTTCGCGAACTGGGCACGCCGGCTCACCCTGGGTCGACGCTGGTGACCGTGGCCGGTGCGGTGCGGCAGCCGGGCGTCCTGGAGATGGCGTGCGGAACGCCGCTCGAACGCGTTCTGGCCGCCGCCGGAGGTGTAACCGAGCCGGTGCGCGCCGTCCTCGTAGGCGGCTTCCACGGGGTGTGGATCGGAGCCGACGACATCCGCCGCACGACCTTGGACGACGAGAGCCTCGCCCTCCACGGCGGCAGCCTGGCCGCGGGAGTCATCGTCGCCCTGCCCGGCACCGCATGCCCCATGGTGGAACTCGCCAAGACCGTCCACTGGCTGGCCGAGCAGAGCGCCCACCAGTGCGGCCCGTGCCGCAACGGGTTGCCTGCCATCGTCGGAGTACTCGACGCGATGGCTGTCGGCCGAGCGGATGCGACCGCGCGCGAGCGGCTGCAGCGCTGGAGCGGCGACCTGCTCGGCCGCGGCGCGTGTCGCCTACCCGACGGCGCGGTGCGGTTCCTTAACAGCGGCATGCGTGTCTTCGCCGCTGAGGTCGCTGATCACGAGCAGCAAGGCCCGTGTGACGCATGCCGGCGCCCGATGACGCTCGCCGTCCCTCGCACGTCCGAATGGGTGGCGGCATGACCTCGCGCCTGCGCGTCGACCCAATCGCCTGTACCGGCCACGGACTGTGCGCGGAACTGTTCCCCGAATGGATCGGACTTGACGACTGGGGCTACCCGATAATCGAGTCCGGCCCGATTCCCGAGGAGCTGCTGGTCCACGCCCGCCGGGCTGCGGACGCCTGCCCGAAGTTGGCGCTGGTGGTGGCCGCGGAGCGCGCGCGCGACTGAGCGCCGCGCGTATTCTGCCCCGCATGAGCGAACTTCTCACCTACGCCCTCGAAGACGGTGTCGCGACGATCACGATGAACGACGGCAAGGTGAACGCGCTTTCGTCTCCGATGCTGGCGGAGATCTCTGATGCTTTCGACCAGGCCGCGACCGACGAGGCGATCGTCGTTCTGACCGCCGGCGGGCGCGCCTTCTCAGCGGGCTTTGACCTGCGCAGCGAGGACTGGCAGCTGATGGTGGGCGACGGCGCCCGGCTCGCGGAGAAGATATTGGCCTTCCCTCACCCGGTCGTCGTGGCGGCGCAGGCCAGCGCGATCGCCATGGGCGGTTTTCTTCTGTTGTCGGGCGACCATCGAATCGCGGTCACGGGCGAGCACAAGATCGGCCTGAACGAGGTCGCGATCGGCATGACCGTTCCCTGGTTCGGGATCGAACTCGCGCGGCATCGCCTTACCGCCCCATATTTCGATCGCTGCATGATCACGGGCGCTCTGCTCAGCCCCACGGAGGCGCTGACCGCCGGGTTCGTGGACCAGCTCGTGGCGCCCGACGATCTGGAGGCGACCACGCGCGAGGCGGTCACAGCGCTCGCCGGCCTGGACCGCGACGCCCATGCCGCAACGAAGCTGCGCGTGCGTGCCGGCGTGCTGGCCGGCGTCCGCGACGGAATCGTGCGCATCGAGGGCGACCGCGGAGACTGGTAGCGCCGCCCGGCTGACCACCGCGCCGCGGGCTGGCAGGATTAGGCCATGACCAATATTCAGCGGCTGGACTTCATGGGGATCCCCTCGCAGGATGCCGACCGCGCGCGGGTGTTCTATCGCGACGTTCTGGGCCTGAGGCCCGACGAGCACGCCGAGTACGAGTTCTGGGCGGGCGACACGTGCTTCGGCATCTGGGAGCCCGAGCGGATGGGCATGCCGTTCCTCGCCCAGGCAGGCAACCCGTGGCCGCTCGGCGTCGATGACGTCCCGGCCACCCGCGCCGCGCTGGAGGCCAAGGGCGTCACGTTCTTCGGTGACACACTGGACACCGGCGTCTGTCACATGGCGTTTTTCGCGGACCCCGACGGCAACCAGTTGATGCTGCACAAGCGTTACGCACCGCGGTCCGAGTCGTGACCGACGCCCCGGGGCTGAGGGAGCTTGAAGCACGGGTCGACGCCGAGGCTCGCCGGTGGCTCGATGCAATCGCGCCGCTGACGGGCGCACCGCCGCTGTTCGACACCCACACCCACTTCGGCCGCAACGACCCGGATGGGTTCCGGCAAGAGCCGTCGGAACTGCTCGCGAGGATGGAACGCGCGGGCGCACGCGCGCTCTGCTTCGCGATGCACGAGCCCGACGGCTACGGGGCGGCGAACGACGAGGCGATGGCCGCCGCCGCCGGTTCAGGCGGGCGCCTGGTCGCCCTGTGCCGGGTGGATCCGCACGACGGAGCGCTCGCCGAAGCCGTCCGCTGCCTGGACGCAGACGCGCGGGGCATCAAGCTCCACCCGCGCTCCGAGCAGTTCGCGATGCGCGAACCGGTCGTAGAAGAGCTCGTGGCGCTCGCCGACGAGCGAAGCTGCCCAGTGCTGATCCATGCTGGGCGTGGGATCCCGGCACTCGGCCAGGACACCGTCGAGCTGGCGGGGCGGTACCCGCGGGCGCGCCTGATTCTTGCCCACGCGGCAGTGAGCGATCTCGCGTGGATGTGGCGCCTGATGCCTGAGTATCCGAATCTCTTCGTGGACACGTCGTGGTGGAATCCGGCCGACCTGATGGCGCTCTTCTGCCTCGCCCCGCCCGGCCAGATCCTGTGGGCCAGCGATTCGCCGTACGGAATGCCGCTGACCGGCGCGGCATTCCACCTACGCTGTGCGCTGACGGCCGGGTTGGACCAGGAGGCCATCGCCTCCGTCGCCGGCGGCCAGATCGCCCGGATCCTCGCCGGTGAGGAACCGTGGGACGTCGGTCCGCCGCCCGGTCCGTGCGGCGCGCTCGATCCGTCCATGGAGCGCGTGGTGTCGCACCTGCTCACGGCAATGGGCCGTGGCCTGGCCGGAGGCGATCCGGGTGAGTCGATCGCCCTCGCCCGCCTGGCCTGCGACGTGGACGGCCCGTACGCCGACGCCGCACGCGCGATCACCCATCTGCTCGATCTTGCGGACCAACACGCCGGTCCCCCGCCCCCGGGCCGCGGCTTCCCGACCTCGATGCATTTCGTCATGGGAGCCCTGACCGCGGCGCGTACGCCTGACGTGCCGGTGCCGATGGCGGGGTGAGCTTCAAGCCTCGGCTAGCCTTGGCTCGGTGACCCGAGTCCTCGTCACCGGAGCCTTCAGCAACGTCGGCGCAAGCGCCGCAGAGTGCTTGGTGGACGGCGGCGAGGAGGTATTGACGCTCACCAACCGTGAGGCACGCGGGCGATTGAAGGGCATCGAAGCGCATGCACTCCGTTTCGAGATGGACCACCTCGTCGGCGTGCTGCGCGATGTCGATGTCGTGATCAACACCTATTGGGTGCGCACTCCGTTGCACGGCGCGACGTTCGAAGAGGGCATCCAGAACTCGCGCATGCTCGTGGATGCCGCCCGCACCGCCGGTGTGGGTCGGTTCGTGAATGTCAGTGTGCTTCATGCCGACGTTTCGTCACCATCGCCGTACTACTCCGGGAAGGGGGTCGTCGACGATTACGTTCGCTCGCAGTTCGACAACTACGCCATCGTCCAGCCGTCCCTCGTCCTAGGGACCAAGGACGTGTTGACGTCGAACATGGCCTGGTTCGTGCGCCGCCTGCCGCTGGTTCCCGTGCCCGCCGGCGAGATGCAGCCCGTGCTTCTGACAGACGTCGGCAGGCTCATCGCAGATGCCGCCACCGCCGACGTGGCGGGACAGCGGATGGTCGAAGCCGTAGGCCCCGAGCGGTACACCTTCCGCGAGTACCTAGAACTGATCGCAACGGCGGCCGGGCTGCGGCGTCGTTTCTTTTCGGTTCCCCAGGCCGCGTTTGCCGGCGGAACCTGGTGTGCCGGTCGGGTGCTCGGCGACGATCTCGTCACCCGGGACGAGCTGCAGTCGTTGCGGTCCGGTTGTCTAGTACCGATCGGCGAAGCGACGTGCACCGGCTCGATCAGCGCGTGGCTGCACGAGAACATCGACGTGCTGGGCCATCACTACATCAACGATTCCAAAGTACGCCGAGAGTCAGCCCGGCGAGCACGCGGCGGCACCTGAACGAATCTGCGAAGTCAGCGCACGACGACCAAGCGGCCCGTCGCGACGCTGCCGAGCGCGCCGCCGCATCGTGACGCCGAGCTCGTAAGGACGTTCCGGATTCCACGCGCGGTAGCACGAGCGTCTCGGCCGGTGCGGCCGGAACCGCCAACAAGCTGGCATTTCGCGCCTAGACGTCGACGAGCGCGAGCGAGATACGAGATCGAGCGCTCGAGATGATCGATTACTTCTCAACGCTGGCGTCTCCTCGTGCAGGCCCCCTAATCCTGTGTCAATGTTGGTCTCGTGTGATGTCACGGCCATGAGGAGCAGTGGATGAAGAGAAGGAGCGCCGTACTGGTGATCACGATCGTTGGCGCCATCGGGCTGCCATCGGCATCGGAAGCGAGCGTGCCGAGCAGCCTGCCGAAGATCTCGCAAACCTGGGGTCTTTTCCGCGGTCCGGTGATCGCGCGCGAGCAGCTCACCGCCCAACAGCACGCTTTCCTTGTGTCCATCGAGCCGACCCTCGTGCGGCGGGTCGGGCCGGTGAACCTCGATCAAGCGCGCAGCGTGGCGGGTGGTTCAGAGATCGCTGTGCCCGGCAGCCTCGGCCTTTGGTTTGTCGCCACCGTCAGCAGCACCGATCGCGGCGCTTGGGGTGGAGCCTTCGGCCCGTGGGACAAATCGCTGTACGGCGGCTTCGGTGGGTCGACCCAGACCTGCTCGAAAAACACTCCGTTCGTCGACGACTGCCTCGATGCTGACGGCGGACGCATCGACTTCTTCCAGCTGGTACCTGATGGAGTGAAGTCCGCAATAGTCGCGGGTACGAGGTTCGATGTCGTCGACAACGTGCTGTACGGGACCATCAGACCCATAGCGCAGGCGCCCGTGGTCGACGCCTCATTCGCGCTGAACATCGCCACGTGGACAGCAGCCGCTCAGGCCACTGCGAAGAAGGCAGCCGCGAAAAGCAAGGCAGCCAAAAAAGAAGCTGCCCGGCGTGCGGCAGCTCGCAGACGGGAGCACGGGCACTCCAAGCCGAAGCCGAGTTTTGTCGGCGGCTAGGCCGACATTGATGCCAAGCACCGCTGCGCCATTTCACTTGGGCAACAGAAAAGCCCCGCGTTAGCAGGGCGTTCCTTGATCGGGGAGACAGGTTCAATAGACCCCGAAAAGCCAGTAATTATCAGGGATTTGAAAGACGTTGCGACCCGTCTGCTACCGCCTTTCAGGCAGGGAAACGGGCTAGGACCGGCGAAACCCACCCCGTGCCACCTGACCGCGATGCTCTCCTCGCCAAGCTGCTCGACGCCCTTGCACCGCTCTCAACCCCCCGTCTTGGAGTCCTGACGCGCATCGTTGAGGCGTTTGCGTCCGAACTCGTCATCACGCAGCACCCGACCTCCGACTTCGCCGACGGAGCGTTTGCACAGCTCCTGGGCGACACGCTGCTGATACACCACACCTTGTCGAACGAGAACTTCACGAAGGACAAGTTTGAGCACGGCATCGTCGCTGCGCTGCGCGGCGTTGGCAAGCGAGCCGAACTCACCCCTCGCGGGACACATGGTGCCGACCTTCTCGTCGACGACGAGCGGTGGTCATTGAAGACCCAGGCCGACCGCAGCATCAAGCCGAACGCCATCCATATCTCAAAGTTCATGGAGCTTGGAAAGGGTCGATGGCGCAACGCCGCCGACCTCGAAGCGTTGCGAGACCGCATGTTCGACCACATGAAGGGATACGACCGCATCTTCACCCTACGCGCGTTGAGCGCTGCAACGCGCTACGCGCAGCCCTTCCACGAATACGAGCTAGTCGAGATACCGAAGTCTCTACTCAAACGGGCTGCCAACGCCCCGTGCGTCATGAAGGAAGACAGCAGACAGAACCCCAAGCCCGGCAGTTGCGTCGTAACGCGGCAGGGGAAGGAGTTATTCGAACTCTACTTCGACGGTGGCACCGAGCGTAAGCTCCAAATCAGGAACTTGGCGAAGGTGGAGTGTCAGGTTCATGCGACGTGGAGGTTCCCTCATGGTGCTCTACCTGCATGAGGTTCGGCGCCAGGGCATCGAGCCGCTTCTGAGCAATCGTCGCGTATTCGGCGTTCAGCTCGATACCTAAGAAGTCTCGGCCTTCTGTCGCCGCGACTTCGCCGACGGTGCCCGACCCGAAGAAGGGGTCGAGCACTAGCCCGCCCGGCTGGGAACCAGCGAGCACCGCAGGCCGGACAAGCTCGCGCGGGAACACCGCGAAGTGACTGCCGGGAAACGGCTCCGTGTTGATGTTCCAAACTGAACGACGCCCGCGCAGCCCGTCGCCGTTTAAAAGCGACTCGCGCACCGCGTGGTAATCGTAGTCGTAGCGGAGCGACTTGGAGAAGAGGAAGAGGTATTCGTGGGAGCGTGACGGTCGGTCTTTGACCGACTCGGGGATTGCATTCGGCTTATTCCAAATCAAGTCCGAGCGAAGAAACCAGCCGTCATCTTGGAGCGCGAACGCGACCCGCCATGGAACGCCGATGAGGTCTTTCGGTTTCAGACCCTCCGGTGTTGCAGCGCGATAGCTCATGCCGCGGGCTGCGAGCTTCTTGTCCGCATCACGCCAGGTGCGACCTCCGCTCGTGTAGCTATCGCCGATGTTCAACCAGAACGTTCCCCGGTCCGAGAGCGTTCGGCGCACCTCACGGAACACGTCCACAAGCGCCGTGATGTAGTCGCCCAGGAGCGGTTCGGCCCCAATCTGGTGCTCGATGCCGTAGTCGCGGAGACCCCAATACGGCGGGCTGGTCACGCAGGTCTGGAAAGTTCCGTCATCGACCGTCCCAAGCACGTCTCGCACGTCACCAACCACGAGCCGGCCAGTCCCCAACGGGTTCGGCGAGTCAGTGGGCGTCGGCTCCGGGTCTGGGACAGAGAACAGGCGGGCAGTTTCGGTCATGGCTGTGACGAGGTTAGGCGATGCAGCTGACGGCGACCCCCCGCGACGCGAGACCGGCGCAGTCCTGGCACCCTCACGCAACGGGCTGCTCCACTTCCGGGGCGTGCGATGGCACCGACCGCAGCACGGGAAGCTCCGACGCGTAGATGCCCCGCAGTCTCCCGAGCGAGGACGCACCAGACGGGTGCCCGTAGGTGCTGCGGACGAGCGCCCCGCCATCGGTGTGCCCGAGCTGGACCGCAACGTCGGCCTCGCTCGCGCCCTGTTCCAGCAGCCAGGTCGCGGCGAAATGACGTAGCTCGTAGAACGCCATGTTCGGACGACCGGCGGCGCACCGAAGTGCATGCCAGTAGTAGTAGTGCGACGTCTTGGAAAACCGCCTGCCGGTCTTCGTCGTGAAGATGTATGGCGAGTCAAGCCGACGCGGCATCTCATGGAGCGCTGCCCGAGCCTGCGGAGGAAGTAGGACCCGCCTGACCTTCCCATTCTTCGGGAGCGTCACTTCGCCCGTGGACCCAAGCGACCGCCTGATGACCAATTCGTCGCCGTCGATGTCGTCCCAAGTGAGCATGAACATCTCGGCTGGACGCAGCCCGACCCAGGCGGCGAAGAGCACGCAAGCCCTGAACGTCGAGCCGTAGTCGCCGAACAGGTCAAGCGCCTTGTCAGCCAACCCTCGGACCTCCGCCGCTGAGAGCACCACCAGGTCCTTGCGGCCACGGGACTGTGGAAGCCGCATATTCGAGAACGGGTTGGACACCACGACTTCGTCATCGAGCGCATCGTTGAACAGGGCACGCACCACCGAGACCGAGGAGGGATTGCGGACCGCGAACTCCCGCGCCTCACGGCGGCCAATGTCGGACATGCGACGGCCCCCCAACTCTGTGGTCAGCGACTTGGTCATGTAACGGTTGTGCCTGTTGGTTGAAGCCCGAGGACGTGGATTGTGCGTCCGCCACCGCTCGACGTAGTCCTCGACAGTCTCGTCAAAGGTCGGGCGGGGCCGCGACTGCGCCTCACGCTCGGCGGCTCGGGCGTCGGCCCGCTTCTCAAACGTCCCGACCCATTCCTGACGCCCGCCGCGATACACGCGAACCCCATACTTCGAACCACGCTTGACAATCATGACTTTCTCCACTCGTTGAGCCACCGTTCGACCTCTGAGAGGACAAACCGGCGCTGGTTGCCTTTCAGGCGTGACGGCATCCCGTCCCTCATGCGCATCTCGACCCATCGAGGCGAGTAGCCGAGCACCTCCGCGAGCCTCTTCTTCGAAAGTTCTGGCTCCCAGTCTGTGCGGCGAGGGAATGGAATGACGACGCCCATACCGGCAAGCTAGGAGCGAGATGCGCGCTAACCGGAGGAAATCGCATATCCGTAGAATATATGCGTTTGCATCTAAAGTCACAGGTCGCACGGGCTTGCGACGATGCCCGATAGGCGCGTTTGGGTATAAACGTTCGAATGGACGCTGGGAACGCGATACGCGTAGCGCGGAGAGAACAGGGTCTGTCCCAAGGCCAGCTCGCCGAACTCATCGGCTCAACCCAACCTCAGGTGTCGGCATGGGAACGAGGTGCCCGGTCGCCGAAGGTCTCTGACCTACAACGCATCGCGGACGCCCTGAAACGCAACCTCCGGGTGAGCATCGAGCCGAGAACGGCCACGACACAGACCGGCGGCTTTGATGACCTGTTCGGCGCGGGCCGGGGCGCCGAACGCCCCTAAGGCGGCGGGCTAGACTTCGGCGCCCTGTTCGAGACCGTGTTCGAGAGCGGCCCACTCGGTCAGCTCATCAGCGATGTGCGCGAGCGCCCGGCTGAGAGACCCGGTCGTCCGCGCGACGACCGCACCCGGTTCCAATGGGTCTGTGCTCAGAGCCTCGACAATAAACGCGGGCCGACCGTCCGGCCTGTCGAAGTTCGAGCGGCGGACGACCAGCTCGACCGACGACACGCTTTCGGAGGACGGAACCCGCTCGGGCCAGGAGGCACCCCTCCGTTCGGCAGACGCCGGAAGCGGAGATGAGAACGCCGGATTGGTTCCACGGGCCATACGTCGAAAGTAGCCAGGCAAACAAGCCTGTGCCCGGATTTCGCTTCGCGCTCGCCGCCGCGCGGCTCGTCCAACATGCCCACCTCTGCGTCGGCACGCGCTCGTCAGTCCGCCGGCTGCGCGCTGGCGCGCTTGCTCGGCGTCCCTCCTCACGCGTCCCTCCTTCGAGGCGGTCACGTTTGACTGGGCCGTCATGTTGCCCGTGCGCCCGCAATGAGAAGCTCGCGGCGCCGAGCCGAGCCGAGACTGACCCTGCCCGCAACGCACTCGCGCCGATGCTCGCGCTCAGCGGCGAGGAACCTTCCGCCGCGCGCCTCTTGAACCATGCGCCACGGCCCCGGGTCGGTCTCCCCGCCATACCACTCGGCGACCAAGCGCCGCTGAGCTTCCGTGAGTTTCAGGGGCCAGCCCATCGACACCCGATAGGGCCGCAGCCTGGCGCCCGACTTCCCTTCGAGTTGGGCTATCAGCGGCGCCTTCGCCATGTAGGAGGCCACTTGCCCCGCTGCCTCGGTTTGCACCCGATGTGCACCCTTCGTGAGATACGCCGAGACCTCGCCCTGGCGCTCCGGAATGTCCGTGACCTCGCGGATATCAACCACGTGACCAAACCCTGAGGCGAAGGCCAGTTCGGCGAGCTTCGCCTGGGCAATGAACCCACCGCCAACGGAGTTATCAATCAGGAGGAAGTGCCCGTGAAGGCGGCCTGAACCTGGCTGAATTTCTAGAGCGCACGCGTAGTCGCCCAGCTTCCCTGCTCGGCGAAGTCGGGGCCGGAGCTTTGAGGACCACGCGTCGTAGAACGAAGCCATGTCCATTGCGCCCGTCCCGTCGGTCAGCGTCATGAAACGAACACGGGAGCCGCGCTCCCGTGCGGCACATAGCCCGTCCTGAATTGAGACGAGGACGGCTGCCCGCTTCAACCGAACGCACGACGGGCACGTCCACCGCTTGCACAGCCGCGGAACTGCAACGCCAGACGCGTCTGAGATAGCCCACCAGCCGTCCGTGTCCTGGCATTCGGGTTCGGGAGCGCGCGCGATGGCCCGTGAGTAGTGCAACGCGAGCCGGTCCCTGTCGTCAAACAGTCCAGGGTCCAGACCACTCAGCACCTCCAACTCCACGACGCGTTTGGCATATTGGCCTCCGGCGACCTGCGGTCGCCTACGGCCATCAAGTGAAGGCGGGGAACTCATCGCGTCCGTTGGTGCTCGGGGTCGAGAAAGGGGACATGTCCCGACTATGCGGGCATGACCTCGCATCTCGCCGAGTTTTCGCTTCCCGAGTTTGCGGCTGCTACCGAGTTGGTGACGCGGCTGCTACCGGCTGCTACCGAGATAAGGACGCGAATACGGAAAACCCCTGCTCACGGTTTCGCGGTTTTCGCACCCAGAAGACGCGGAAAGCCCGCTAATTCAGCGGGCTTTCGCACTTCTTCGCATTCTTGCGACTGTATCGGGGAGACAGGATTTGAACCTGCGACCGCCC
>JBBQCW010000021.1:0-49856 GCA_038319025.1 Solirubrobacterales bacterium | reverse complement strand
CTGCCGGTCGCCCTGGGTCAGCGAGCCGTCCGCGCGCACCACGCGATGCCAGGGCACGCGGTCGCCCCAGCGGGTCAGAACCATGCCGGCGAATCGCGGCGCCCCTGGGGACACGTCGCCGTACGTGCGCACGAAGCCAGGCGGGATCTCCTCCACGCGGTGCAGCACGCGGACGGCGGACGGGGTTGGATCCGGCACACCCGCAGGCTACCGCCGGCCCCCGAGCGGCGGATAGGCTCGCTGACCATGCGCCGCGGCACCTACTCCATCGTCGCCCACGATCGCCGCACGGGCGAGGTGGGGGCGGCGGTGCAGTCGCACTGGTTCTCCGTCGGGCCGATCGTGCCGTGGGTGCGCGCGGGCGTCGGCGCGGTCTGCACCCAGTCCGTGGCCGAACCGGCGTACGGCCCACGTCTGCTTGACGCTCTGGCGGGTGGCGCGTCTTCCCAGGGTGCGCTCGACGGGCTGTTGGCCGACGACTCGTCGGCGCGCTACCGGCAGGTCGCGGTCGTCGACGTCCATGGTGAGGTGGCGGTGCACACGGGTGACAGATGCATCTCCTTCGCCGGCCACGCGATGGGCGACGGGTTCAGCGTGCAGGCCAACATGATGGCGTCAAGTGGAGTCTGGCCCGGAATGCACGACGCGTTCGAGCGGGCGACGGGGCCACTGGCGCGGCGGATGCTCGCGGCTCTGCACGCCGCGCAGGCGCACGGCGGGGACGTACGGGGCCAGCAGTCCTGCGCGCTGGTGGTCGCCCCGGCTGAAGGCGAGCCCTGGCGGCGAACGGTCGACCTGCGGGTCGACGATTCACCGACACCGCTCAGCGACCTCGATCGCTTGCTCGATCTGCATGACGCCTACGCCCTCGCCACCGAGGGCGACGACCTCGTGGGCCGCGGCGAGCACGAGGCCGCGGGGGAGCGTTACGAACGCGCCGCCGCGCTGGCCCCGGGAAACCACGAACTGCTGTTCTGGGCCGGCCTGGCCGCCGCGCAGGCCGGCGACATGCCGGCGGCGCTGGAGCAAGTGCGTGCCGCGATCGCTCTTCAGCCCGGCTGGGCCGAGTTGCTCCCGCGGCTGCAACCGGACATCGCCCCCGGCGCCGCGGAGGTGTGCGCGGCGCTCGGGCTGTAGGGAGCTCGTCGTCGAGTGCCACCATCTGCTCGCCCACCGGGCACGATGTGGCACTCGGCCGGCGCGGCGGCACCCGGAACCGCGCCTACTCCTCCGCGCTCGGGCGTCGGCGGTCGGCCTTGGTTGCGCCGCGGGCCTTCTTCGCGTCGACCCGCTTGCGCTTGGCGGCGCGGGAGGGCTTGGTCGCCGTCCTTGGCCGCGCCACGTGAAGCGCCCGCTCCAGGCGCTCCTCCAGGCGTCGGAGCGCCAGTTCACGGTTGCGGGTCTGGCTGCGGGCATCCTGGGCGACGGCGCGCACCACCGGGCCGCAACGGCCCATGACCCGGTCGCGCTGGGCCTCGGTCAGCGACGCCGAAGCGGCCACGTCGAACACCGCCTCCACCCGGGATGCGGTGACGTTTGCGTGCTGCCCGCCCGGTCCCGAGGAGCGCGACGTGCGCAGCACCACCTCCGAAAGCGGGATCACGACTCCGCGCAATGGCCGTAGCTCGTCCATCAACACACCGCCCGCTCGCGAACCGCGCGAGCGCGGGCTCCTACCGCTCGCCCGGGGTTTTCTTGGGGTACTGCGATACCGGGATCGACAGATCTAGGGCCGTGCCCAGGATGCGGCGCTGCTCTTCGGCGTGCGCCACGGGGTAGCCCTCACCCGGTGAGGCGCGCTCGGGGCGACCGACGTAACCCAGGTGGATGTGGTCGGGCGTGATCTGCGCCAGGCGCGGCATCATGTGCGCGCGAGCGCCCATGTTGCGCGGCTCCTCCTGGGCCCACAGGAGTTCGGTGAGGTTGGGGTACTGCTGGATCAGCTCGAGCACCGACTGCTCTGGGAATGGATAGAGCAACTCGACCCGCCCGATCGCCACGCCGGGGTTGTCCTGACGGCCTGCGTCGCCGACCAGGTCGTAGTAGATCTTGCCGGTGCACAGGACCAGTCGCGTGACCTTCTCAATGTCCACCCGGGGCTCGCCCAGGACGGGGTAGAACTGGGTGTCGGAGAGGTGCTGGATGCGGTTGGTGGCCTGGGCCGCGCGCAGCAGCGACTTGGGGGTCATCACGATCAGGGGGCGCTGCTTGGCGATCAGGGCCTGACGACGGATCAGGTGGAAGTACTGAGCCGGCGTGGTCACGTTGGCCACGCGGATGTTGCCCTCCGCCGCGAGCTGCAGGAACCGTTCGAGCCGGGCGGAGGAGTGCTCCGGGCCTGAGCCCTCGTACCCGTGCGGCAGCAGCAGCGTCAGCCGCGAGGACTGACCCCACTTGGCCAGGCCGGACACGATGAACTGGTCGATGATCACCTGGGCGCCGTTGGCGAAGTCGCCGAACTGCGCCTCCCAGATCACCAGCGTCTCCGGCGCCTCTTGCGAGTAGCCGTACTCAAAGCCTAGGCAGGCTGTCTCGCTCAGCGGCGAGTTGTGCAGCTCCATCGTGGCGGTGGCGTCGGGCAGGCGCTGGATCGGGCACACCGTCTGCCCGGTCACCGAGTCGTGCAGGACCATGTGCCGGTGGCTGAACGTGCCGCGCTCGGCGTCCTGGCCCGTAAGCCGGATCGGGACGCCTTCGGTCACCAGGGAAGCGAAGGCCAGCGCCTCGGCGTGGCCCCAGTCGATGCCTCCCGCTTCGCCCAGCGCGTCACGGCGGCGCTCGAGCTGCTTGACGAGCTTGGGGTGCACGGTGAAGCCCTCGGGCGTCTGGAGCAGCTCGGCGTTGAGCCGGTGCAGCGTCTCGGCATCGACGGCCGTCTCGACGGGGGCAGACATGGAGCGGTCGAGCTGGTATTCGCCCGTGGGCTGCTCCACCTGGCCCGCTTCGGCGGCGGCCTTCAGGCGCTCCTTCAGTTCCTGGTGCAGGCGCGTCAGCTCGTCCCAGATAGCTTGGCGCTGCTGCTCTGACTCGGCCTGGGTGATGATCTTCGCGGCCACCAGCTGCTCGCCGTACAGGTCGGCGAGGCGCGGCTTGGTCTTGATCAGCGCGGCCATCTCCGGCTGCGTGTAGGCCGGCTCGTCCGTCTCGTTATGGCCGAAGCGCCGGTAGCCGATCAGGTCGATCACCACGTCGTGACCAAACTCCTCGCGGAAGGCGAAGGCCAGGCGCACGGCGGTGATGCACGCGGCCACGTCGTCGGCGTTGACGTGGATGATCGGGACGTCATAGCCCTTGGCGAGGTCTGAGGCCCATCTGGTCGAGCGGGAATCCTCGGGGTCCGTCGTGAAGCCGACCTGGTTGTTCTGGATCAGATGCAGCGCGCCGCCGACCTTGTACCCGTCGAGGCCCTGCAGGTTGAGCGACTCCGCCACGACGCCCTGGCCGGGGAAGGCCGCGTCGCCGTGGAGCACGATCGGCACGGCGGCATCGGTGTTGCGGGTCGCCTGCCCGGTGTCGCGCTTGGTCTGCGCGGCGCGCGTGGCGCCGAGCACGACGGGGTGCACGAACTCCAGGTGGCTGGGGTTGCTCTCCAGGTTCACCAGCACCGACTCGCCGTTGGCCAGTTCGTAACTGCCCTGGGCACCGTGGTGGTACTTCACATCGCCGGTGCCACCCTGCGGGATCGTGGTGATCGCGTCGAGCGTGGAGGCACCTTCGAACTCGGCGAAGATCGTCTCGTACCGACGGCCCAGGTTGTGGGCCAGCACGCTCAGTCGACCACGGTGGGCCATGCCGATGACGACCTCGCGGGCACCTTGCCCGGCGGCGAGCTGGATCGCCTCGTCGATCATCGGGACCGTCATGTCCAGGCCCTCTATCGAGAACTGCTTCTGGCCCAGGTACGCCTTGTGCATGAAGCGCTCGAAGGCGTCGACCTCGACCAGGCGCTTGAACAGGTTCTTCTGCTCGTCGGGCGTGAGCGTCAGGCGGTACTCACCCGTCTCGATCGCCTTGCGCAACCACACGCGCTGCTGATGGCTGGCGATGTGCTCGATCTCATAGGCGATCGTGCCGCAGTAGATCTCGCGCAGGTGGGGGAGAGCCTCGGCGAGCGTCGACCCCGCGACGCCCATGCGCAGGATGTGCGCGGGTATGCGCCGCATCATCTCGGGGGTGAGGCTCAGCGGTTCGGGATCCAGCGCCGGGTCGCCGATCGGCTCGTGGCCCAGCGGGTCCAGCCGGGCGGACAGGTGACCGTGGGTGCGGTGGGCCTTGACGAGCGACACCGCGGCCTGGACGGCCTGCAGCAACTCCTCGTCGGGCGCGCCGGAGGAAGCGGCCGCGGGCGCGGTGGCCACGGCGGCCGGCGCGGGCGCCTCCGGGGCCGGCCCGAGCGACGCACCGAGATCCCCGAAGACCTTCTCGTAGAACCCGTGGTCGCCCTGCAGGTACTCCTCGACCGTCTTCAAGAAACGGCCGGACTCCGCGCCTTGGATGATCCGATGGTCGTAGGTCGAGGTCATCGACATGACCTTCTCGGCGCCGATCTGCGCGCCGATGTTGCCCAGGCCGACGGGGTAGGCGATGGAGCCCGTGGCGATGATCGTGCCCTGGCCGACCATCAGACGGGGCACCGAGGCGATCGTGCCGATGCCGCCCGGGTTGGTCAGGGAGATGTTGGCGCCGGCCAGGTCGTCGGCCGTCAGCGCGTTGGTGCGCGCGCGGGCGATGAGGTCGCCGAACGCGTCGAGAAAGCCGGTGAAGCTGAGGCGACCGGCGTCGCGGATGACCGGCACCATCAGGGTGCGCGAGCCGTCCTTCTTCTCCACGTCGACGGCGATGCCGAGGTTCACGGCGCCGTCGTCAAAGCGGTTTGGCTTGCCGTCGACGGTGTCGAAGTGGTGGGCCATGACCGGCATGTCGTCGGTGGCGGCCAGTGCGATCGCGTAGGCGATCAGATGGGTGAAGGAGACCTTCTGCCCGGCCTCCTTGAGCTGCTTGCGCCGGCCGTCCATGACGGTCACGGTGATCGTGCGGAAGGAGGTGGCCGTCGGGATCGCCCGGCTCTCGTCCATGTACCGCGCGAGCATCGCGGCGGCGCCCTTTACGACCGTGCCGCCGGCGGGCTTGACCGCGCCGGGGTCGGTGGAGAGGACGTCGGCCTTGGTGATGCGGCCCGCCGGCCCGGTGCCCGTGACCGAGGCCAGGTTGACGCCCGTCGCGGCAGCCACGCGGGCGGCGACGGGGGAGACCTTGGCGCCATCCGGAACGGCGGCGGCGGCCGGCGCGGCGGCGGTGGGCGTGCTTGCGGGCGCGCCCGCGGCGGGCGCAGGAGCGCCGGCGCCGCTGGAGGCGATCCGCGCGAGGACTTGGCCGACGACCACGGTGTCACCCGGGGCGGCGAGGATCTCGGTGACGGTGCCGGTGGCCGGGGAAGGCACCTCGGCATCGACCTTGTCGGTGGAGATATCCACGATCACGTCGTCCGCGGTGATCTGACCACCTTCGGCCACGTGCCATTCGAGCAGGGTGCCCTCGGTGACCGACTCGCCCATCGCGGGCATCGTCACCTCGACGATCTCGACCGAGGCCGGGCCGTCGTCGGAGGAGGCGCCATTGCTGGCCGCCGGGGCTGAGCCGTTCTCGGCGGGCGCAGCGGTGCCGCCTTCTCCTGGCTCGATGTCGGCCAGTACGGCACCGACGGCCACGGTGTCGCCCTCGGCGGCGTGAATCTTCACCACGGTTCCCGAGATCGGGGAGGGGACCTCCGCATCCACCTTGTCGGTGGAGATCTCGACGAGAACCTCGTCAGCCTCGATGAAATCACCCTCGGCCTTGTGCCACTCCAGGACTGTGCCCTCGGTGACTGACTCTCCCATGGCGGGAAGGGTGACCTGCATCGTCGTTGCGTCGACTGCCATTTCTTTTCGCTTCGGACTCTAGCGCTATGAGGACGGGGGCACGCTCAGGTGGGCGCGTCTGTGCGCCCAGCGCTCAGAGGTTTGTCAGACGGCGGCTCGTGCGCGGGCGCGGACATGATCCTGGTGAACGAATTCCGCGGTGCCGAAGTACGGCCCGATCGCCCCAAGTATGGCGATCGCCAAAGCCAGTCGCAGGTCGATCAAACGGGTGCGCAAACCGTGCAAGGCCAGGGCGACCATGAAGAACCAGCCGACACCGTGGACGAAGCCGAAGATCATCTCGTACGTGTGCAGCCCGGGGATCAGCCAGACCGTGAGCAGCACCGTGTACGCGGTCGACGAGGCGAACGACGCCCACTTGATGAAGTTGCGGGTGATGCGCATCAGTCGGCGGCGGCCAGCAGCGAGGCGATATGGCGCAGCGGTGCGTCCGCCTCCTCAGGCCACTGGGCGATGTCGGCGGGCCACCACGCATGCGCGTCGTGCTCGTGATCCATCGTCACCTCAGCCCCGTCGGGCAGCCAAGCGCTGCCGACGAACAGAACCATCCGGTGCGGCAGGCGAATCAGGGCGTCGGCGCGGATCCGCTCCGCCTCGACGGCCCACTCCTCCATCAGTTCCCGACCGAGCGTGTCGACCGGGCTTTCGCCCAGATCCACGGCGCCGCCCGCGCCCAGCGCCCAGCGCCCAGCCCACGTGGACAGCCACGCGGCCCGGCGACCGGCCAGCCAGCGGCCCTGCGCATCGCGGGTCACGCACAGTGCGGCGATGCTGTCCGAAGCGTCCCCCTCCACCAGGCGCAGGCCCCACCGGATGGGCTGCAGTTCGATGTGCAGCCTGCCGTCCTGCAGCGTCTGGGAGACCATGCGCGCGGCGACCCCGTCGTGGCTGGGGGAGTCGCGATCGCGCAGCTCCTGGATGGCCGCATCCGCGGCCCGCACGTGTTCGGGCGCAGCGACGTAAGTGTCCTTGCGCCATGTGGCGGTCACGTCGCTGGTGGCCCAAGGGCCGCGGGCCAGGATGCCGGGCTGATCGTTCATCTGCCCTAAGGCTACGAGGACTGCGCCCGCGGCGGTTCAGAACGCGGATAGGTTGCTCGCTATGAGCACGACGCGACGGGCGCACTGGGGCTGGGGCAACGAGGCCGATCAGCTGACGGCGGCGCAGATGCGCGAGGCGGCGCCGGGCATCGCGAGCCACCTCGGGATGGGGTCGGCCGACGTGGAGGAGGCGGTGCCGTTGGAGGCCGTCACGCTCAGCGCGCCGCGGCTGCCGCCGGCGCCTGCGCGGCTTGCTCCGATTGCCGACACATCGACTCACGCCCGCGCGTCGCACGCGATGGGCAAGTCCTATCGCGACGTGGTGCGCGGCTTCCGCGGCCGGTTCGACCATCCTCCGGATGTCGTCATGCGCGTCCGCGATGAGGCCGACGTGGAGGCGGTGCTGGCCTGGGCCGACGACGTGGATGCAGCCGTCGTTCCCTACGGCGGCGGCACGAGCGTGGTGGGCGGGGTCGAGTTCGACGGTGGCTCGTTCGCGGGCGTGGTGTCGTTGGACCTCGGTGCGCTGGACCGCGTGCTGGAGGTTGACCCCGTCTCCCGTGCGGCGCGCATCCAGGCGGGCGCCGCCGGGCCGGTGCTGGAGGAGCAGTTGGGCGCCCACGGCCTGACGATGCGGTTCTACCCGCAATCGTTCGAGTTCTCCACGCTGGGCGGGTGGATCGTCACGCGCGCCGGTGGACACTTCGCGACGGTCTGGACTCACATCGACGACGTCGTGGAATCGGTGCGGGCCGTGACGCCCGGCAGCGGCGTGTGGGAGTCGCGGCGCCTGCCGGGCTCGGGCGCCGGGGTGTCGCCGGACCGGATGCTCCTCGGGAGCGAGGGCACGCTGGGCATCGTCACTGAGGCGTGGGTGCGGGTGCAGCCGCGCCCCACGTTCCGCGCGTCGCGCGGGGTGCGTTTTGCGTCGTTTGCGGCCGGCGCCGAAGCGGTGCGGGCGGTGGCCCAGTCGGGCTTGCACCCCGCGAACCTGCGGCTGATCGACCCGGTCGAGGCAGCGATGACGGGCGCCGGCGACGGGTCGGCAGCGCTGCTCGTACTCGGATTTGAATCGACCGACCACGACGTCGCGGACGCTCTGGCCCGCGGGCTTACGCTGTGCGCCGAGCACGGCGGTGAGTGGGATGCCCCGCCTGCCCCGTCGGCGGCCGGAGGCGCCGCGGATGCCGTCGGCTCGTGGCGCAGCGCCTTCCTGCGCGCGCCTTACCTGCGCGACACCTTTGTGGCGATGGGGATCCTCAGCGAGACGTTCGAGACGGCGGTCACGTGGGATGCCTTCCCCGCGTTTCACGCTGCCGTGACAGGCGCGGTCACCGACGCGCTCGGCGGCGTTGGACAGGTCAGTTGCCGGTTCACGCACGTGTACCCAGATGGCCCTGCGCCCTACTTCACCGTGCTCGCGCCGGCGCGGCGCGGCGAGGAACTCGAGCAGTGGGCCCAAATCAAGCAGGCGGCTGGCGACGCGATCATCGCGGGCGGGGGCACGATCACCCACCACCACGCCGTGGGCCGCGATCACCGGCCCTGGTATGACCGCCAGCGCCCTGATGCCTTCGCCGCCGCCCTCGCCGGCGCAAAGGCCGCCGTCGACCCGCATGGCCTGCTGAACCCCGGCGTGCTGATCGGGTGAGCGCTTGACAAGAGGTGTGAGTGAGTGCATACTCACACCTCGTGATGATGCAAGCTTCGGCCACCGTTCCCCGCACGCTGCAGACCGCCGAGGAGCGGCGCGAGGCCGTGCTCGAGGCGGCCATCCCGCACTTCGCCCGCCGCGGCTACTACGGCACGCCGACCACCGACATCGCCCACGATGCCGGCATCTCCCAGGCGTACGTCTTCCGCCTGTTCCCCACCAAGCAGGAGCTGTACATCGCCTGCCTAGAGCGCTGCATGGGGCGCATCCGCCTCGGGTTCGAACATGCTGCTGCGCCGCACGCCGGGGATGTCGACGCGGTCTTCGACGCGATGGGCGACACCTACAAGGCGTTGCTCAGCGACCGCACGATGTTGCTCAACCAGCTGCACTCCTACAGCGCGTGCGAGGAGCCCGATATTCGCGCCGCCGTGCAGGAGCAGTACGGCCTCATCGTGGACACCGTGCAACGCCTCACCGGCGCCGATGATGTCCGCGTCTCTGACTTCTTTGCCCACGGCATGCTCATGACCGTTGTTGCGGCCATGCGCGCTGATGAACTTGACACGCCCTGGGCGCGTACCTTGCTAGCCGGCCCTGCGGCCGACGACGCCTGCTGACGTTCACCACCGACCCACCCGCCAGGAAAAACCGTAATGAGCACCGATAGCCGCGCCGTTGATGTGAGTAAGCAATCACACACCAAGTTCCCGCTCGTCACCTTCCTGATCGTCTCGATCGCACTGTTCATGGTGACGCTCGACAACCTGGTCGTGTCCACCGCGCTCCCGTCGATCCGCACCAGCCTCGGGTCTTCGCTCGAGTCGCTCGAATGGACGGTCAACGCCTACACGCTGTCCTACGCCGTCTTCCTGCTCACGGGAGCAGCACTGGGTGACCGTTTCGGGCGCCGACGCATGTTCGTGATCGGCATCGCCGTGTTCACGGCGGGCTCCGCGGCCGCGGCTCTCGCCCCCACCTCCAACGCGCTCATCATCGCTCGGGCGGTCCAAGGACTGGGCGCCGCGATGGTGACGCCCCTCACCCTGACGCTGCTGTCCGAGGCCGTCCCGGCGGGATCGCGCGGCCTCGCCATTGGCCTGTGGTCGGCCATCAGCGGCCTCGGCGTCGCGCTCGGCCCGGTGGTCGGCGGCGCCATCGCGCAGGGCATCTCCTGGCACTGGATCTTCTGGGTCAACGTCCCCATCGGCCTCGTCCTGGCGCCGCTCGCCGCGCGCCGACTCGTAGAGAGCCGTGGCCCCAACGCCCGGCTGGACTTGCGGGGCGTTGGCCTGGCGGGGGCAGGCCTGTTCGCCCTCGTCTTCGCGATCGTACGCGCCAATGCCCTGGGCTGGACGAGCACGATCATCATCTCTCTGATCGCCGTCGGGCTGGTGCTGCTGGCCGCCTTCCTACGCTGGGAGGCGCGGGCGCCCGAGCCTATGCTTCCGCTGCACTTCTTCCGCAGCCGGGCGTTCTCGGCCACGAGCATCGTGTCGTTCGCCATGTTCTTCGGCGTCTTCGGCTCGATCTTCTTCCTGTCGCAATACCTGCAAGTGGTACAGGGCTACTCGCCGCTCGAAGCCGGCATCCGCACCTTGCCGTGGACGGGGATGCCGATGATCGTCGCGCCGATCGCCGGGGTCCTCTCTGACCGGATCGGGGCCCGGCCGCTGATGGCCGCCGGCCTGTTCCTGCAGGCGGCCGGGGTCGGGCTGTTCGCCTCGATCGCCACCGTCGACCTTCCGTACTCCGAGCAGATCCTGCCGCTCGTCCTGGGCGGGGTCGGCATGGGCCTGGTGTTCGCACCGGCCGCAAACGCCGTGCTGTCCTCCGTCCGCGACGAGGAGGCAGGGCAGGCCTCCGGGGCCACCAACACGTTCCGGGAGATCGGTGGCGTGATGGGCGTGGCCGTGCTGGCGGGGGTCTTCTCGGCGGCCGGCGGCTACGGCACGCCGCAGGATTACGTCGACGGACTCACGGCTGCGCTGCCCGTGGGTGCCGCGGTGCTCGTGCTTGGCGGGATCGCCGCGCTGTTCGTCCCCGGGCGGGTGCGTCCCGCGCAGGCGCCGGCGCCGGCGCGAGAGCACGTGGCTTCAGATGCGCAGCAGGTGGCCGCCTGACATCATCCGGCCCATGGCTAAGCGCAACCCCGAGGCCCGCAATTTCGAGGCGATCAGCAAAGCCAAGGCGCAGCACAACCGTGACTGCCCGTTCCCGCCGCACTCCGTGCGGATGAACCCGTTCGAGATCGAGCGCATGGGTTGGGAAGAGGGCGATTCGATCGCCGGGCTGCTCCTCGAAGGCGACCCTAAGATCGGCACCGGCGCCTTCCGCCTGATCTGCGACGGCATGGAGCCGCCGGAGTTGGAGATTGAGGAGACCGAGGTCATCGGCTCCCCCGTCGAGCCGCTGATGGTTCCGATTCCGGCGTTCCCCGGCGGGCGCCCGGGCGACCCGACCGCTTAGCCGCTCAGTTGACGGTCATGCGCGCGCCGTCAAAGGCGAGCGCGAACAGCTCTACCTCGCGGCGGGCCGCCCACCGCGGCACGCTCGCGTCGCCCGGCCCGTCGACGGCCAGGGTGAGCGTCACGTCGTGGTCGTCGACGGTCACGTTGACGGTGCGCACCAGTTGATCGCGGCTGCGCTCCAGGTCCTCGCCCAGGCGCAGCAAGGTCGACAGGCGCAGCAGGCGCGCACGGGCTTCGTCGTCGAACAGCGAGCTCAGAAAGCCCGGGTCGGGCATGCCCTTGCGGTGGTAGCGCGTGGCTTGCGCGATCAGCGCGACCTCGCTGGGAGAGTAACCCGGCAGGCCGGCATTGAGGATCAGATATCGGGTGTGCTTGTGGTGGTCGTCGTAGTCCACGGCAACACCGATGTCGTGCAGCATCGCCGCCGCCCAGAGGAGCTCCCGCTCGACGGGGTCCCCGCCGTGCAGCCGCGCCTCGGCGAGGTCGTCAAACAGGCCGAGCGCGAGCTGGGCGACGTGGCGCGTGTGCTTCGGATCCACGCGGTACTGCACAGCGAGGTTGCGCACGCTGGCCACCCGGACGTCGTCGAACAGGGGTGGGTCACCCTTCAGATGGCGGTCGAAAAACATGCCCTCGCGCAGGCCCGCCTCCGTCGTCTCCATGCCTTCCAATCCGGCCTGGGCGATCATGGTGCGCACCGTTACCGCCCCGGCCAGCACGATGTCCGCGCGGGCAGGCTTGATCCCGCTCACGGAGCCGCGCTCGTGGGCCGGGAGAGCGGCGAGGCGCTCGATCACATCGTCCAGTGCGTCGAGCGTGATGACATGCCCCTGCACGCCGATCGCCGGCAGGCCCGCGGCGCGGCAGGTCGCCGTCGCCAAGTTGCGGATCGTTCCGCCGATGCCGATCAGACGCCGCCCGGCGTCGGGCAACCAGTCGGCGCGCTCGAGCTTTGTCGCCACGTGGGCGCTCAGCTTGTCCAGGTCCTTCCTGGACGCGGGTTCGCCGTCGGCGAGGAAGCGCTCCGTCATCCGGACCGCCCCCAGGCGCCAGGATTCCAGCGCAGTGGCGTGGCGGTCTTCGGTGCGCACGAGTTGCAACGACCCGCCGCCGAGGTCGAGCACGATGCCGTCGTTGAGGGTGGTCGAGTTGACGGCGGCCAGGTAGCCCAGCCGCGCCTCCTCCTCCCGGGAGATCACGCGGATGTCCAGCCCTGACGCGGCCCGCGCGCGCTCGACGAACGCAGGCCCGTTGGTGGCCTCACGGATAGCGCTGGTGGCCACGGCTTCCACGTCGGCCGCGGCGATCCCGGTCGCCGCGCAGAAGTGCGTGAACACGTCGATGGTCCGCAGCGCCCGCTCCATCGGTTCCTCACCCAACTCGCCGCTGGCGCCCAGCCCCTCGCC
This sequence comes from Solirubrobacterales bacterium, assembly GCA_038319025.1. Taxonomy (GTDB): domain Bacteria; phylum Actinomycetota; class Thermoleophilia; order Solirubrobacterales; family Solirubrobacteraceae; genus JBBQCW01. The sequence continues at coordinate 37,364 of JBBQCW010000021.1, read as the reverse complement.
GATTCGCACCGGCTCGTAGATCTCGTCGGTGCGCCGCCACCAGCCGTCACCGGCCGCAAACACGACGAGCCGGAACGAGTTGGAGCCGAGGTCGACGACCGCTGTGCGCGACTCGCCGGCCATCAGGTACTAGGCCATCTCGATGAGCTCGATCCGGTATCCGTCCGGATCGCGCACGAAGCACAGCCGGCTGCCACCTTCTCGGATGCTGTACGGCGGCTTCTCGGCGGTGATGCCCTGCTCAGCGAGTTTGGCCAGCGTCACGTCGAGGTCGTCGGCGGTGATCGCGATGTGGTTGTACCCGGTGCCCAGCTCGTAGCTGTCGACGCCGTGGTTGTACGTCAGCTCCAGGCGGGCCCCGTCGTCCGGGAGGCCCATGAAAACGTTGATGGCCTCCTCACGGATCGGCATTCGGCCGATCTCGGCGAAACCGAGCGCTTCGTAGAAGGCGACCGACCGATCGATGTCGCCAATGCGGTAGCAGGTGTGGATGAGCGCAGGCATGCGGGGAACCTACCGCGTGGCGCCAGGCCCGCGGTGGCGCGGGTGCTTGCGGCGGGGCCGGCGGTTCACGATTCCACGAGTGTCACCTACGCAGGCCGGTGGCCGGTCGAGGTGACCTTCGTGCGATCGTCGCCGGTGCGTGGGCTCGCGAATGTCACCCAAGCAGTCGACAGGCCGATCAAGGTGACTCTCGTCGGATCGTCGGATCGTCGGATCGTCGGGGCCGGGCCGTCCCGCGGCCGGCGACCCGCCGCGGCCGTCGACGGTGCACGCAGGGGGTGCGATTTCACGAGCGTCACCTAAGTAGGCAGATGACCGGTCTGGCTGACTCTCGTGAAATCGCGGACCTTGCTTCGCACCAACATGGATGCGTGACGCGGGACCAGTTGCGGCACGCAGGTCTGACGCGCGACCAGATCAACCACCGCCTCGTCGCCGGCGCGCTCATCCCACTCCACCGCGGCGTGTACGCCCTTGGTCACCTGCAACGGACGCGTGAGCGTCGTTGGATGGCGGCGGTGCTCGCGCTCAGCGACGGCGCGGTGCTGAGCCATCGGGCCGCCGCCGAGCTGTGGGAGCTGCTCCCACCCTCGCGCGGCCTTCACGTAGCCGTGCCCCGCACCGCCGGCCACGTGGCCCGCGACGGAATCACCGTCCACAGAGCGGCGCTGCCGGCCGCCGACACAAAACGCCGCTCGGGTATCGGCGTCACCAGCTTGCCCCGGACACTGCTTGACCTGGCCGCCACGGTCGACGCCGACACGCTAGCCGTCGCCTTCGAGGAGGCGCAGGTGATCCACCAACTGCATCCCCTCACGATGGTGCGGGCGATCGAAAAGCGCTCCCGACGCCGCGGTACCGCCGCGATGCGCGCCCTACTCATGGGCGCTGTCGACCCCACCGGGGTGCGCTCGCCGATGGAGCTCCGGTTTCTGCGCCTGTGCGCGGACCAGCACATCCCGCGCCCCCTGGTGAACGGGAGGATCGGGCCGTGGCGCCCGGACTTCCTCTGGCGCGAGCACCATTTGGTGGTGGAAACCGACGGCGGGCGCTTTCACCAGTCGCTGGCCAAGCGTGAGCGGGACGAGCGCAAGGACGCGGCTCTCACAGCTCAAGGCCTGACCGTCCTGCGGCTGCGCTGGCATGAGGTGGTCTACATGCAGGCCGACACAGCGGCGCGGGTGCTCGATGCGCTCGTCGAATGCTCGAGCCGGTGACGCTCACCGCCTGCCAAGCTGTGTGCATGGTCATCGAGCGTTCCATGCACCCCCAGTTCCTGTCGAACACCTACCTCGTCGGCGACGAGGCCGGCGGGGGGTTCTTCGTGGACGCCGGCGGGCCGGTCGCGCCTCTGATCGAGGCAGCGGACCGCCTCGGCATCACACCGACGCACGTCTTGCTCACTCATCACCACTACGACCACGTCTGCGAACTCCCCGATCTGACCGCGAAATGGCCGGCGCTGGAAGTGCTCATCCACCCCCTCGAAGAGGACTTGGTGGACGGCACCACCGGGACCATGGACGCCGGCGACACCCTGACGGTCGGCGGCCTGGAAGTGACGACGCTCCATATCCCCGGCCACACCGCGGGCATGCTCGCGCTGATCGTCGAGGGCAATGTCTTCACGGGGGACACGCTGTTCGAGAACTCCGTCGGAGGCGTTCGCGCCCCCGGCCACACCACCTACGCCGACCTGCGCTCCTCAATCATGGACGGCCTCATGGCGCTGCCGCCCGTGACGGTCATCCGCCCGGGCCACACCGAGCCGACCACGGTGGCCAAGGAATGGGAGAACAACGCCTTCATCCGCGTCTGGCGCGGCCTGGATCCTGAGGGCAGCGAGCCCTGCACGGCGCTCGGCGAACCCGCGACGCTGGTGCTCCTGGGCGACGACTACGACGGTGGACATAAGGCGTGGGTCCGCTGGCCGGACGGCGCCGACGACATCGTCCCGGGCTCGCAGGTCGAGCGCACGTCCTAACCGGCAGCGGCGGCAGGTGGGGCGCCCGATGTTCGGCCCGCGGCTGCGGATCGCGATCCTGGCCGGCGGCATCGCCACCGCCTTTCTGGTGCTGTTGACGAGCGGCTCTTTCAGCGTCCACACGATCCGTGACGACGTCAAGGGCGCGGGCTGGGCCGCGCCAGTGGTGTTCGTAGCGTTCTCCTCGTTCTTGACGGTGTGCATGTTTCCCGGGCCGCTGCTGGCCGGTGCGAGCGGCCTGCTGTTCGGGACGATCGCGGGGACACCGATCTCCATCCTCAGCGCCACGCTTGGCGCGTGCCTGGCGTTCGGCATCGCGCGGTGGTGGGCGCACGACGCGGTCGAGGAACTCGCCGGACCTCGCGTGCAGGGCTTCCGCCTGTGGGTCGGTACGCGCGGGTTCACCGCGGTGCTCCTGGCCCGGATCGCCCCAGGCATGCCGTACAGCGTCGTCAACTACGCGGCCGGTCTCACGCCGGTGCCGCTCGGCACGTTCGCGCTGGCCACGGCGATCGGCTGTGCACCGCGCGCATTCGCCTACACCGCATTGGGCGGTAACTTCGGCGACTTCTCCAAGCCCGTGACGCTGGTGGCCGTCGGAATACTGGTGGGGATGGCGATCTTCGGGGCCTGGCTGTTGCGACGGGATCTGCGGGCGGGCGAGCCCGCTGAGGGATGACCCGCTAGAGCACCTGGACCTGGAAAAGGCTCGTGGTGCCGGGGCGGCCGGAGGGGAGCCCCGCGGTGATGCCGACGCGCATACCCGGGCGACACCAGCCCAGTTCGACGACGCGGCGCGCAGCGTCCGCGATGAGCTCCTCGGTCACCTCGTGGCGCCGCTGGCTGGACGCCTGTACGCCCCACATGAGCCCGCAGCGACGAACCGTCTCCTTGCCGGGGGAGAGCGCATAGATCGGGACGTTCGGGCGGTGGGCGCTGACCAGCCGGGCGCTCCGACCCGAAAGGGTCGGCACCACGATCGCGTCGAGGCGCAGCTCGCGAGCGGCTTCGCAGGCCGCGTGGGCGACGGTGTAGCTGGGATCGCGCGCGTCGCGGCGCACGCGGATCTCGTTCCACTGCTCGTACGGCGCCTCGCGCTCGGTGGTCAGCGCGATCGAGTTCATCATCGCGATCGCCTCGACCGGATAGGCGCCGACCGCCGTCTCCTGGGAGAGCATGATCGCGTCGGTGCCGTCGAGGATCGCGTTGGCGACATCGGCCACCTCGGCGCGCGTGGGGCGGGCTGCGGTAACCATCGAGTCGAGCATCTGCGTGGCGGTGATCGACGGTCGCGCCATCGACCCGGCCATGCGCAACAGGCGTTTCTGCACCATCGGCACCTGCTCCAGCGGGAGCTCGATGCCGAGGTCCCCTCGCGCGACCATGATGCAGTCGCTGACGCGCAGGATGTCCTCCATGCGCTCAACGGCCTGCGGCTTCTCGATCTTGGCGATCAGGGGAGCGCGGGTGTGTTCGCGGACAAGTTCAACGTCTTCGGGGCGACGCACGAAAGACAGGGCGACCATGTCGACGCCCATCTCGATTCCCGCCGCGAGGTGGGCCAGGTCCTCCTCCGGGACGGACGGAAGCTCGTCGGCCGGGCCGGGGATATTCAGCCCCTGGCGGCTGACCACGGAGCCACCGATCTCCACTTCGCAGTCGACCTCGCCGTCGCCGGGGCGCACCGCCGTGGCGACGAGGCGCACCGCGCCGTCGGCCAGATAGAGCTGCTCGCCGGGCTCGATTGCGTCAGCCAGGCCCTTCCAGGTGATGGAGAGCCTCGACGCGTCGCCGATCGCATCCTCGTCGTTACAGGAGATGGTCACGGTGCTGCCGCGAGCCAGATCGATGCGACCGTCCTGCACCGGGCCGATGCGCAGTTTGGGTCCGGGAAGGTCTTGCAGGATGGCAACGGGCCGGCCGGCGCGGCCGGCCGCGGTGCGCAGCAGTTGCACCGTTTCGGTGTGCTCGGCCCATGTGCCGTGCGAGAAGTTCAACCGCGCGACATCCATCCCCGCCTCGACCATGCGGACGAGAACCTCGGGGTCACGCGAGGCAGGGCCGATGGTGGCGACGATCTTCGTGCGGCGCATTGCCGTCCACCGTATCCCAGCGGTGTCCCGGGGCCACTGCTGGCAACGCGATGTTCACGCGGCCAGGCGCCGCAGCCGCGCGTCGAAGGTGAGCAGCTTGGCGTTGTGGCGGCGTGCCGTGGCGAGGACGATGGCGTCAGGCAGGCGCAGGTTGCGGTGGCGACCGCGGAGCGCGGCGGCCTCCGTCGCGATCGACGGATCGACATTGACGATCACGATCTTGGCGGCCGCTAGAAATGCGTCCAGGTGGTCGCCGGTGCCGGTCAGCAATGGGCGCACCAAAATCTCGGAGTACGTGACGGCGCTGATCAGCGTCTCGCTCGTTGCGGAGAGCACAGGCTCCAGCACGTGGACCGCGCGTGGGTGGTGGGCGTCATCGCCCTCGAGAAAGCCGATCAGGACATCGGCGTCGACTACCGTTCCCATTCGTTGCGCAGATCTTCCAGGTAGCCGGGCGGGTAGGTGCCGGGCGGCATGCATCCGGCGTACCGGGCGATGATGTCCTGCGCGGTCCTGCGCTCCACGATGAGCCGGCCCTGACCGTCGGCTCGCACGAACAACTCATCGCCCGCGTCGATGCCCGCCTCGCGCAGCGCCGCGACCGGCAGGGTGATCTGGTTCTTGGAGGACACTCGGCTCATCCTTTACCAAAGAGTGTGTCAGGTAAAGGCTCGGTTCGTGACAATTGTGTGCCGCAAACGCAACATCACGGCCCGCACAGCGCGGCGACCCCCGCCCGGAAGACCTCGGTGTGCCGGTCTGCGTCGGCCGTCGTCGTGCTCGGTGCCGCCAGCAGCATGTTGTGGAACGGGGTGATCAGCACGCCGCGGTTGAGGGCGAACAGGTGCATGAAGCGTTCGAGGTCCGCCTCGATGGCGGCGTGCGCCTCGGTGCCGTTACGGGGTGCGGTCGGCGTGAAGCGGTACTCCACGCGCGCGCCCAACTGGATCGCGTGCCACGGCAGCGAAAACTCGTCGATCACGTCGTCGATCCCGGCCGCGACGCGGTCGATCACGGCCCCAGCATGCGCGAATCCGTCCTCGGTCAGCACCGACTCCAGCGCCGCGCGCATTGCCGCCAGCGACAGCGCGTTCCCGGCCAGCGTGCCGCCGATGCCACCGGTGTCCTCCAGGTCGGCACGCACGTCGCCGAGCAGTCGGGCGGCGAGGTTCTCAGAGAGCCCGAGCGCACCCGCCGGGATGCCGCCCGCGATCGCCTTGCCGATGGTCAGCATGTCCGGCTCCAGGCCCCACAGCTCCGTGGCTCCGCGCGGGCCCGCCGAGAACGTGTGCGTCTCGTCGATGATCAGCAGCGTGCCGGCCTCGCGGGTCAGTGTGCGCAGCGCCTCGTGGTACCCGGGGTCCGGCAGGATGATCCCCATATTGGTCATGGCCGGTTCGGCGAGGACACAGGCCACGTCGCCATGCGCGAGCGCAGCGCGCAGTGCTTCGATGTCGTTGAACTCGATCGCTCGCGTCGTCAGCGCGACGTCGACCGGCGGGCCGACGTTGTTCTCCCGGGCGACCGTCTCGCCGCTCGCGCCGGTCACGGCAAACGTCTCGTCGACCCCGCCGTGGTAGCAGTAGGAGAAGCACAGGATCTTGTCCCGACCGGTGAGGTGGCGGGCCATGCGGATCGCGTTGCGGTTGGCGTCGGTGGCGCTGAGCGTGATCTGCCACGCGGGCAGTCCGAAGCGGCGCTGAAGTTCCTCGCCGACGGCGTCCGCGTCCTCGGTCGGGAGCATCAAAGTGGTGCCGGCGGCGATCCGCGCCGCCGCCGCGGCGACGACCGCGTCGGGGGCGTGGCCGGTCATCGCACCCGTGTCTCCGAGACAGAAGTCCACGTACTCGTGGCCGTCCACATCCCACAGTCGCGCGCCCTTCGCGCGGGTGGCCACCATGGGGAACCCGCCGGCCCAGCGCCGCATCCAGGGCATCGGCACGCCGCCCAGCAGCGCCCCGCCGCCGGCTGTATCCCGGGCGGCCGCCACAGGGTGGGTGCGCACGAACGCGTCGATCTCGACGGCGAGCGCAGCGGCGAGTCGGTCGGCGGGGATCCCGCCGGGTGCGCCCGGAGAGGAGGGAGGAACCATGGCTGCCATGGCCCATCTCTATCGCAACGGCGCCGAGCTGTCAGCCCGAGGTGGCTGCGGCGGCGCCGAGCATCGCGACCAGGGAGCCGAGAATCAGATCCCTCACTGCGTCGACCTCCATGTCGCGGTGATCGAGCCAGTGCAAGCAGGCACCGTCCATGAACCACAGCCAGCCGTGCACCGCCGTGCGCGTGGCGGGATCGTGGACGCCAAGTCCGTCGATGATGCGCTTGGCCGTCTCACTCCGAACGCCCTCGACTAGCGCACGGACCTCAGGGATCGACTCGGCGCTCTGCAACAGCTTGCGGTAGCTGTCGCCGTGGGTGTCGATCCAGCCGAGGTACGCGCCGATCGACGCCGTGAGCGCCTCGATCGGCGGGGCGTCGGGATCAGGTTCGACCGCCGCCCGCAGCTCCTCTGCGCCCTCGCTCAACGTGGCGACGAAGTAGTCCCGCTTGCTGGGGAAGTAGTGGTAGAGCAGCGCCTTGGAGATGCCGGCCTCGCGGGCGATCTGCGCCATGGAGACCTCATCGAAGGTGTACCGGGTGAAGAGGTCCTGGCCGATGGCGATCAGCCGGCGGCGGCGCTCATCGTTCTCCAACCGGGTGTACGCCTTGGCCATGCCCACAGCATATCGATTTGTTGACCATCGGTAGATAACTCTTGACCGATGGTCAGCAAGGCGCTACGGTGCACCCTCCTGGCCGATGGTCAACAGAGAAGGAGCACCCGCATGACCACCACCCAGCTGCCCAGCCCCGATGTCGAAGCCCGCCTGGCGGATCTCGAAACCCGCCTGCGGACCGTCGAATGCCGCACCGGCGTGCCCGCCCCTCAGGTCTCCGCCACACCGGCCACGCCCGCGCCGTCCACACCCGCGCCGCCGCCGGCCCCGGCGGCACCAGCCACACCTCCCCGCGCCGCCGTGGACCTTGAGCGTCTACTGGGTGGGCGCGTGCTCGCCTGGGTGGGTGCCGTCGCCGTCCTCGCCGGCCTGGCCCTGCTCTTCGCGCTCGGCGTCTCGGAGGGATGGATCGACCCGTCCGCCCGTGTCACGCTCGGCGCCGGTCTCTCGGTGCTGCTCGTCGGCGCCGGCGTGTGGCTCCAGGAACGCCGCGGGCGGACCGACGCGGCCTGCGCCGCCGCGGCCGCAGGATTCGGCGGGCTGTTCCTGGCCGACACGGTCGCCACCAGGGTCTATGAGCTTCTCGACCCCGTGGTTGGGCTCATGCTGGCCGCGTGTATCGCCGTCGCCACCGCGGTCGTAGCCATCCGGTGGCGGGCACAGGTCATCGGCGCCGTCGGAATCGTCGGCGCCCTGCTCGCTCCCATTCTGGCCGGGCTCCCCTTCACCGGGTCGACGGGCGTCTTCCTGCTGATCGCCGCGTGCGGCGCGACCTTCGTGCTCGTCTACGAACGGTGGACGTGGCTCGCCTTCGCGGTGCTCTTCATCCCCGCCATCCAGTGGGCGCCCGAGCTCCTCACGGGCTCCTGGCAGGCGTACGGGATCGCCGCGGTCCTCCTCGGATTCGGCGCCGTGAATGCGGCAGCCGCGCTGGGGGTCGATCTGCGCACTCGTGCGCTCGAGGTGCGGACACCTTCCGCGTATCTGCTCGCCTGCAACTCGATGGTGCTCGCCGTCGTGGGCGCCCAGGCGTTCTGGGATCTCGGCGGCCGGGACTCGTCAGCGCTGTGGTTGCTGGGCCTGGCGGCTGCTCACGTGGCCGTGGCGTTCGGCGTGCGCATCCGTGCCCGCGAGTTGTCGCTGCTGGCCATCACAATGGCCACCCTTCTGGGGAACGCCGCTCTCGTGGCAGCCGGGCTGGACACCACACTGCGCATCTTCGTCTGGGCGGGCTCGGCCGTGGCGATGGCGGTCGCGGCCCGCCACCGGAAGGACATCCCCGGCCCGCTACTCGCCTGCGGGCTGGGCGGCCAGCTCGCCCTGGCGACGGTGTCAACCCTGCTGCAGATCAAAGCCGGAGGGCTTCAGGATGACGGCGAAGTCATCGTGGCGCTCGCCGCGCTGGCCGCTGCCTGCCTCGTCTCCGGCCGGTTGAGCAGCGACCGACCGCACTGGCGGATGGTGCTCGACGGTGCCGGGTTGATCGTGCTCGCCGCCTTGGGCCTGGCCGCCTTCGACGGCGTCGCCCTGACCCTCGCCTGGGCCGGGCTGGCCGGCACGCTGGCCCAGGTCGCCCGTCGCCAGGACGACGATCTGGCGTTCGGCGCCTCCTGGCTGTTCATGGGCGGCGCGCTGATCTGGTGCGTCGTCGACCAGGCGCCGCCGACCGCGCTGCTGGATGGAGGGGTGAAAATCCTCTCCGCCGTGGTCGGTCTGGCTGCCGTTGCCGCCGCCCTGATCTCCATCGCGCGGGCAACGGCACATGACCGGACTGAGCGCGACGTGCTGTTCGCCTGCGTAGCAGGGATCGTCCTCTACCTGGCATCCGTGGCGCTCGTTGCTCTGACCGCCTCCGGGCAGACGGTCGCGGGCGACTCCAGCCAGCTCGCGCTCAGCGCGTTCTGGACGCTCACCGGCGTGGTGGCCCTTGTGGTCGGCCTGAAGGTGCGGCTCAAGGCGGTGCGGCTCGCCGCCCTCGCGCTCCTGGCCCTGGCGATCAGCAAGGTGTTCCTGTTCGACCTGGCCACGCTCGACGCGCTGCCTCGCGTCGGCTCGTTTCTGGCGCTCGGCCTGCTCCTCCTGCTCGCCGCCTTCGCCTACCAGCGGATGCGTCCGGATACTGCCCACGCGGACGGCTGAGATGAGCCCACGACTATCGTCACGCTCGTGGAGACCGACAATCAGCAGGCGCCGGCCAACGTCAGCGATGGGCTGGAGCGCTGGCTCCAGGGCGATGGCGACAAGACGTTGGGCGGGCTGATCGGCGTATTCGAGGAGAAGAGCTTCGCCCTCCTCTTCGTGTTGCTGCTCGGTGTGCCGGCGCTGCCCATCCCCACGGGGGGCGCCACACACGTGTTCGAGATCATCGCTGTCCTGCTGGCGCTGCAACTGATCGCCGGCCGTCGTGAGATCTGGCTTCCGCAGAAGTGGCGCCGGATGGAGCTCGCAGGTGACAAGCAGCAGCGCTTCCTCATCGGGCTGATGAAAATGATCCGACGGCTCGAACGATTCTCCAAGCCGCGCTTGCGCTTCCTGTTCGACCACCGGCTCACCAACATAGTGTTCGGACTGCTGGTCATCGGGGGAACCGTCGGAGCCTTCTTCGCCCCACCGTTCACCGGGCTCGACACGCTGCCGGCGCTCGGAGTCGTGCTGCTCTCTCTCGGCATCCTGCTTGAGGACATCGTCGTCGTGGGCGTCGGGATCATCGTCGGCGTGGCGGGCGTGGTGTTGGAGGTGGTCCTGGGCAAGGCCGCGGTCGGGGCCCTCGGGGGCCTCTTCTAAGTACAGCGGGTGCGTTTGCGGGAGACTCCCGCCATGCCCCACTACGACCTGAACGGCAAGATCGCCTTCGTCACCGGCGGCGCTCGCGGCATCGGCTTCGCGACCGCCCGTGCGCTACGGGCGCGCGGAGCTTCAGTGGTGCTCGTCGACCTTGACCTCGAAGCCGCGCAGCAGGCCGCCGCGCAGATCCACGACACGCTCGCGCTCGGCCTGGCCGCCGACGTGACGGATCGCTCCGCGATGCAGCGCGCCGTCGCCACCACCGTCGACCACTTCGGTGGCATCGACGTGGTGATGGCCAACGCCGGCATCGTGTCGCGCGGGGCCACGATGCGGGCGATGTCGACCGAGAGCTTTGACCGCGTGCTCGACGTGAACACGATGGGTGTCGTGCGGACGGTGGAGGCGACGCTTTCGGAGGTCGTGCGCAACCGAGGCCACGTGGTCGTGGTCTCCTCCGTGTACGCGTTCACCAACGGCGTCGGGACGATCCCCTACGCGATGAGCAAGGCTGCCGTCGAGCAGCTGGGGCGCGCGCTGCGCGTCGAGCTCGTGCAGCACGGCGCGAGTGCGAGCGTGGCCTACTTCGGGTTCATCGACACCGAGATGGTGCACCGCGGCATCGACCAGGATCCGCTCATCAACGAGATGCTGGCCACGTTCCCCAAGCCGCTGCAAAAGCGGCTCACACCCCAGCAGGCGGGCGAGGCGGTCGTGCTGGGCATCGAGGCGCGCAAGCCGCGGATCATCGTGCCCAAGCGATGGATCGCCATGTCGGTGCTGCGCGGGATCATCAACCCCCTGCTGGACTCCGCCGCCGAGAAGGACGCCGCCACCCAAGCGGTGCTGGCCAAACTCGATGCGCGCGGCGGCGAAGAGCAGCCGACCACCGCCTGACCCCATCCCGACCGAGGAGTGCCCGTGAACGTCGATCCCACCCCCGAAGACATCAAGCAGTTCTTCGCCGAAGACGATGGCGGGCCCGTCGTGATGCTCAACCTCCTGAAGTTCGCCGGGGAGGAGGGCCGCGCGAAGTACGGCGAGTACGGCGGCCAGACGGGCCCGTTCTTGGAAGGCGTCGGCGGCACGGTCCTGTACGCCGGGGCCTGCTCGACGGCGCTGGTCGCCCCGGACGGCCACGACTGGGACGCGATGCTGGTGGTCCGCTACCCGACTCGCCAGGCGTTCCTGGACATGGTCTCCCAGCCTGGCTACCAGGCCATCACCCCGCTGCGTACGGCTTCGCTCGAGGCGGCCGTGCTGCAGGCCACTCGTCCCTGGATGTGAGGATCTGATGGCCGATCGCCCGATCCCGCAGGCTTCACCGCAGGTCGCCGAGGCGAATGCGGGTGTGCACCTGCGCCTGCCGTTCGGCGACGTCGAGGACTTCCAGGACGCGCGGCGCGGGCACGTCGGCTCGCTGTCGGATGCGGTGATCCGCTCGACGGGCGGTCGCGTCGTCTGGGACGCCGACGCTTACGGCTTCCTCGACGCTGACTGCCCCGACACGGTTAACCCGAGCCTCTGGCGGCAGGGTCAGCTGAACGCGATCTCCGGGCTGTTCGAGGTGACCGACGGCATCTACCAGGTGCGCGGGCTGGATCTGTCGAACATGACGATCGTCGAGGGCGACACCGGCGTGCTCGTGATCGACCCGCTGATCAGCGCCGAGACGGCCGCCGCGGCCCTGGCGCTGTACCGCGAACACCGCGGTGACCGGCCGGTCACCGGGCTGCTCTACACCCACAGTCACATCGACCACTTCGGCGGCGCGCGCGGCGTCGTCTCCGAGGCGGACGTCACCTCCGGGCGCATCCCCGTCTACGCGCCTGAGGGGTTTCTCGAGCACGCGGTCAGCGAGAACGTCTACGCCGGCGTGGCGATGGGCCGCCGCGCGACGTACATGTACGGCGCGCTGCTGCCCAAGTCCTCTACCGGGCAAGTCGGTGCCGGCCTGGGTCAGACGACATCGCTGGGCACTGTCACCCTGATCCCGCCGACCGTGGAAATCACTCACACCGGGCAGGAGGAGACGGTCGACGGCATCCGCATGGTCTTCCAGATGACCCCCGGCACCGAGGCGCCGGCGGAGATGAACTTCCTCTTTCCCGACCATCGCGCGCTGTGCATGGCCGAGAACGCCACCCACAACCTGCACAACGTGCTGACCCTCCGCGGCGCGCAGATCCGCGACCCGCACGTGTGGGCCTCCTACCTGGACGAGGCGATCGACCTGTTCGCCGACGACGCCGACGTGCAGTTCGCCCAGCACCACTGGCCGCGCTGGGGACGCGAGCGGATCGTCGACTTTCTGGCCAAGCAGCGCGACCTTTACGGCTATATCCACGACCAGACGCTGCGCCTGCTGAACAAGGGGTACGTGGCCGCCGAGATCGCCGAGATGCTCGAGATGCCCGCCACCCTGGAGCACGAGTGGCACTGCCGCGGCTACTACGGGTCGCTCAACCACAACGTGAAGGCGGTCTACCAGCGCTACCTCGGCTGGTTCGACGGCAACCCGGCGCACCTGTGGCCTCACCCGCCGGTGGAGGCCGCGCAACGGTACGTGGAGCTGGCCGGCGGCGCCGAGCCGCTCTTGGCCAACGCCCGTGCCGCGTTTGAGGCGGGCGACTACCGGTGGGTGGCTGAGGTCGTCAACCACCTCGTGTTCGCTGATCCCGAGAACGCCGACGCTCGTGAGTTGCAGGCCGCCGCTTTGGAGCAGATGGCCTTCGGGGCTGAGAACGCCACGTGGCGAAACTTTTTCCTGATGGGCGCGCTGGAACTGCGCGAGGGCATCGGCGGGACGGCTACCTCCACGGCACCGGCGGACGTGATCCGCAATCTCTCCGACGAGCACCTGTTCGACGCGCTGGCCATTCAGCTCGACGGGCCGCGCGCCGGGGTCACCCACATCCTCCTGGACTGGCGGTTCACCGACACCGGCCGCGACCACCACCTCACGGTGGAGAACGGCGTGCTGACCCACCGACCGGGCTTGAGCCCACGCGACGTGCAGGCCACGGTGAGCGTGGAACGCTCTGCGCTGAACGAGATCGTCGCGGGCACGACGGAGATCGGCGACGTTCTCGGGGCCGGGCGGCTGACCGTCGAGGGCGATCCCATGAAGCTCGGAGAGCTGCTGGGCCTGCTCGATCCGCCGGATCCGGGATTCGCCATCGTCACTCCCTGAGCTGATCGTGGTCATCCTCGAGGTGCTCATCGTCGTGGTCCTGGGGTTCGCCGGGTTACGCCCGGTCGCGACGGTGCGGCGTCGCCGTCCGTGGAGCCCGAGGAGCCCAAAACGACGAGCCGTCGCAGCGAGTTCATCCGCGCGCTGGCCGATCGTCACGGGGCGATCGGCCTTGGCCTCGTGGCCCCGTGGATCATCGGTGGCCCGCCGACCGCTCTGCTCGGTGTGGCGCTCGGGCTGCGCGAGCGCGACCTGGTCATCGGACTCACCATCAGCCTGACCATCTCGCTGAAGCTCTTTATGACGCTGGTCCACGCCGCGCTGCGGTAGGCGTCACTCCGCCGGCGGCAGTACGGCCCGCAACAACGCTTCGAGTTCGCCGCTGACGCGTTCCAGCGGGCGGGTGCTGCGCTCCGCGCGCGAGATGATGATGGCGCCCTCGATCGACGTGATGATGAGCGTGGCGAGTGAGCGCGCGCGAGCCGCGGGAAGGGCGCGGCGGCGCAGCGCCGCGGTGAGTACGTCCTCCCAGTCGGCAAAGACCGCGGCCGCGGTCGCGCGCAGCGCCGCGTCGCCGTCCCCGTCCAGCGTGGCCGCGACGATCACGCAGCCCGCGGCGTAGTCGCTGCCGCGCAGGATCTTCGTCCACTGCCGCTGCTGGACGACGATCGCCCGCACCGGGTCGTCCTCGGCCAGGGCGGCGACGGTGCCGGCGATGATGAACTCGCCCGCCCACTGCGTGGTCTCCTGCGCGAGCTGGGATTTGCCGCCGGGGAAGTGGTGATAGATCGAGCCGCGCGGGGCGCCGCTGCGCTCGATCACGTCGGCGAACGATGTGCCCTGAACCCCGCGCTCGCGGAACAGCACCGCGGCGCTCTCGATCATCTTCTGGCGTGCGTCGGACTGGCGGGGCATCGTCAGGCGCCGGGCTCCGGGGCGACGGGTTCTAGACGTGCGGGGACGTTCTTGTGCCAGGGCGTGCCCGCCAACCAGTCCCGCCGGTCGCTGCTGGTCAGCTCGTTCGGGGGGACTCCGGTGACGGGGCCGCCGGCGCCGTGGGCCAGGCCCAGGCCGTTGGGTAGCGAGATGTTGCCCGGGCGCATCATGTCGGTGATCTCGATCGGGGTGTCGCAGCGACCACGGCGCGTGATCACGGTGACGTGGGCGCCGTCGTCGAGCCCTAGCGCCTGCGCGTCCAGGCCGCTGATGCGCAGCGCGCCCTGTGGGTCGCGCTTGCGCCATGCGGGGTCACGGATGAGCGTCTGCGCGGTGTTGCTGCGCCGCTCGCCGGCGCACAGGATGAACGGGAACTCATCGTCCGGCTCGTCCCGCTCGTCTTCCAGGGTCGCCAGTTCCTCCAGTAGCTCGGGGATCGCCAGCCGCAGGCGGCCCGACGGCGTGGCGCGGCGGATCCACTCCCAGTTGGCCTCGTGGCTGTCGACGCTGAAGGTCAGCCCGCGCTTCTCCCGCAGCACCGCTTCAAACAAGGCGTTGCCCAGCCCCGGGCCGTCCCCCGCGAACCCGGCGGCACGCAGCGACTCGGGGTAGGTGGCGGCGCACATCTGCGCGGCACCCCAGAGGGCGGCGGCGGCCGCCGCTCCATCGGGCAGGGCGGGGCCGAGCGTCTCGTAGAGAACGACTGCGGCCAAGCCGACAAGGTGCGGGCGCTCGCCCATCCGCGCGGCGAACGCGGCTGCGTAGGCGTCGAGGCCCTGCCCGGCCGCTTCGTGGAGGCCGGCGAGATCCTCGTCGGTCAGCACGCCGAGCGCGCGGACGAGACGACGATGGATCTCCGGCTCGCCGAGCGGCCCGTCCGGAGCTGGAACGACGGGCGCGCGCAGATGGAAGTAGTTCATTGGGAACTCGATGTTGAAGAACGTGCACTCGTACTTCTCGTACTGCGTCGGAGCGGGCAGCACGTAGTCGGCGCACTCGGCGGTCTCGGTCATCGTGATATCGATCACCACGCTGAAGTCCAGCGCCGCCATCGCCTCGCGCATCCGCGGTGAGTCGGGCAGCGAATGCACGGGGTTGCTGCTCTCGATGATCGCCGCGTGGAAGCGAGCGGGATCGTCGGTGAGGATGGCGTCCGGGATCGCGGCGGCCGGGAACATGCCACCGATGATGCGCTCGCCGGTGACGGGAGTGCGGCGCCGAGACTCCCGCGCGCGCCCGACGAGGCCGCCCGGAGAGAAGCTGGTGTGCAGGTTCGTGCACCCGGGCCGGGCGAAGTGCCCGGTGAGCGCCCACAGCAGCTTTTCCAGGTAGGAGTTGAGCGTGGAGTGCGGTGCCTGCTGGATTCCGAGGTCCTCGAGGATCGAGCAACTCGCCGCCGTACCGATGCGCCGTGCCGCCGCTCGGACGAGCTCGGCGTCCACGTCGGCCCGCCGGCTGTACTCCTCGACGTCGATGTCGCGCACGCCCGCGACGACCGCTTCGAAGTCCTCGGTGCGCGTCTCCAAGAACTCGTGGTCGAGCAGGTCCTCCTGCACGAGCACGGCGAGCATGGCGGCGAGCAGGAAGGCGTCGCCGCCGGGTCGCACCTGCAGGTGGATGTCGGCCATCGCAGCCGTCTCCGTGCGCCGCGGGTCGATCACGATCAGCGCGCGTTCGGGGTCCGCGGCGATCGCCTTCAGCGTGGGGCGGGCGTGCGGGAAGCCGTGGGCCATCCACGGGTTCTTGCCCACGAACACCGCGACCTCGGCGTTGCCGAAATCCGGCGTGGTGTGGGACGTGTGCCCGAAGAGGTGCGCGTCGATCCAGATTTCGCCCGTCTTCTCCTGCGCCAGCGCGTTGGAGGAATAGCGGATCCCCAGCGCCGACCGTGTCGCTCCGGAGTAGGCGCCGCCCAGGTGGTTGCCCTGCCCGCCGCCGCCGTAGTAGAACAGCGAATCGCTGCCGTGCTCATCGCGCACCTGGGCCAGACGCGCTGCGACCTCGGTGATCGCGGTGTCCCAGTCGACCTCCTCGTACGTTCCGTCCGGGCGACGGCGGAGCGGGGAGGAGATGCGCGGATTGCTCTGGTAGAAGCCGAGACGCTGCGCCTTCTCGCAGGCGTACCCCTTCGACGCCGGGTGCGCCTTGTCGCCCTTCACCCGGGTGATCGCGTTGCCCGTGACCTGAACCTCGACGCCGCAGTTGCATGCGCACAGGACACAGGCGGTGGGCTGCCAGTCGATCGCGGGGGGTGTCGTCACTTCGGTGGCCGTCGATGCCTCGATCGCGCTCATGGGACGAGCATACTATGTCGAACGTCATATAACGACGGGTACGGCGCGACCTTTTACACCCGTTTGCCGTCCGGCATCACGAAGCGCCCGTCCTCGATGATCGTCTCGCCGTCGGCGCTCAGTCGGCCGCCGGGTCGCAGGTCGCAGATCAGGTCCCAGTGCAGCGCGCTCATGTTCTTCCCGCCGGTTTCGGGGTAGGAGCGACCGAGGGCGAGATGGACCGTTCCGCCGATCTTCTCGTCGAACAGGATCGCGCCGATCGGCTGGGAGATCCCGAAGTTCGTGCCGATGCCGATCTCGCCCAGGCGGTGGGCGCCGTCGTCGGTGGCCATCGCGCGCAGCAGGTATTCCTCGCCACGCTCGGCCTTTGCGGCTACCACGGTTCCGTCGCGGAACTCCAGTTCCACGCCCGAGACGTCCACGCCGGCGGGCGAGGACGGGATGTCGAACCGGATGTGCCCGTTGGCGCTCGTCTCCAGCGGGCCGGTGAACACCTCACCGGACGGCATGTTGCGCCGCCCGTCGCTGTTGACCCACGTGCGGCCCTTGACCGACAGCGTGAGGTCGGTGCCCTCGGCCTCGATGCGCAGTTCGCCGGCTCCCGAGAGCCGGGCGATCACGCCTTCCTGAAACCGTGACAGCTGACCCCATCCGCCTACGGGGTCAGGGCGGCCGAGGAACATCGCGCCGCTTACGAACGCGCCGAACTCCTCCAAGTCCATGCCGGCCTGAGCGGCGCCGGCCTCGGTCGGCCACAAGGTCGAGCACCAGCGCTTTTTCATCGTGGCGTCGCGCATGGGCTTGCGTGCCCGCGACAAGCGGGCGATCTTGTCGGGATCCACACCCACCAATTCCCGCGTGTCGTACGGCGCCTGGATGCCGAGCAGACAATGGATCTTCTTCGCCTCATGGAGGGCGAGGTCATCAAAGTCGTCCAGGTGGCGGGACCGCGCGTGGGCGAAGAAGCCGACCTGCTGGCCGGGAAGTTCGACCCTGATCAGCGGCCACGCATCGCGCTCCAATACCGCGCGCTCGATCTCCAGCAGCAGCGGCGTGGCCAGCGTGGTGGAGCGCACGAGTACGCGCTGGCCTTCCTCGACCTCCAGGCAGTAGCCGACGAGCAGGTCGGCGAAGGCCACCGGGTCCATGGGAAGCATGTCGCTCACGCAGCCCAGCCTTCTTCGAGCGCGGCGAGAGCGTCGGCCGGGTCAGCGCCCAGCCGGGGAGCCAGGGCTCGCACCAGCGCCGTCTGCGGCTCGATCGCCGCGCCCACGCCCATCACGCCGACCCGCCATGCGCGGCCGGCCAGCGGGCCGAGGCCGCCGGAGATCTCGATGCCGTCCTCCAGGAGCAGGCCCCGGCGCACCGCGGCCTCGTCGGCCACGGTGTCGGGCACGCGCACCGCGAGTAGCGGGTTGAGCTGCTCCCCGGCAGGCGCGAGTCGTTCCAGGCCCAGCACGGCGAGGGCACGGCGGAGCGCCTCGTGGGCGCGGGCGTGCCGCGCCCAGCGGGGTTCCAGGCCTTCCTCCTCGACGATCGCCAATGCCTCCCGCAGGGCGTAGACGAGGTTGATGGGCGCGGTGTGGTGGTAGGCGCGCGGGGAGCCTTCGGCGGCATGCCAATAATCAAGCACGAGGGCTAAGTCGAAGTACCACGACCGCCCGGGCTTCGCCCTACCACGCAGCTTCGCCACCGCCCGCTCGCCGAGCGTGAACGGCGACAGGCCCGGCGGGGCGTTGAGGCACTTCTGCGTCCCACTGAAAGCGGCATCCACGCCGCTCTCGTCCAGCCGTAACTCCTGCCCGGCCAGGGAGGTGACGCAGTCGATCAGCAGCAGCGCGTCGTGGTCGCGGCACGCCTCGGCGAGGCCGTTCAGTGGCTGGCAGACGCCCGTCGACGTCTCCCCGTGGACGACGAACATCGACTGCGCGCCGCCGTCGAGCGCGGCGATCAGGCGCTCGGGCTCGATCGCGCGGCCCCAGTCGGCCTGCACACGCACTACGTCCGCACCTTGGCGCCCCAGCGCGTCGGCCATCCGCTCACCGAAAAGACCGTGGACCCCGCAGACGACACGGTCGCCGGTATCCACGAGGTTGGCCACCATCGCGTCCATGCCCGCGCTGCCCGTGCCACTGATGGGCAGGGTCGGCCGGTTGGCGGTGCCGAACACGTCGCGCAGTGCCTGCGCCGTCTCCTCCATGAGCGAGCCGAACCACGGGTCCAGGTGGCCGACCGTGGGCTGGGCCATCGCGGCCAGCACTTGCTCCGGGACCGGGCTGGGTCCGGAGCCGAGCAGTAGCCGGTCGGGGGCGTTGACGATGGTCATGGTGCCTCCACGTCGGGGAAGAATTCGGCGCAGTGCTCGCGCAGGACGTCGCGGATCCAGGCGCGCTCGTCGGTGCTCGCCACGCGGAAGCGGGCGAGCAGGTCACGCTGACCGCCGACCGGAACGTCGTGGATCACCCAGTCCACCACCAGACGCTCGAACAAAAACTCGACGGCGCGGTGCCAGGCGTCCTCGTTGTCAGCACTCGCAGCACGCAGGGTGGCGGCGTATTGGGTGCGCGTCTTCGGGCTGATCACGCCGCGCAAGGTCAGCGACGAGTCGCCTTCGGTGGACGGGTAGGTGGCCTGCGGCGCATCCGGCATCGGGGCCCGACCGCGGGCGCGGCTGCGTCGACCCATCAGGTGGTGGCCGCCGCCTGCTCCAGCCCGGCGGCGACGTCACCGATCAGCGGCTTCAGGTGCCCCGGCCAAGCCGCCGTCGGCTTCAGCGCAGCCAGTTTGCGGATCGACGCACGCGCCTGCTCGGTGTCGATGTTGAACGCGACGTGCGGCACCCGCGGTTTGCTGTTCAACCCGGTCTGCGGATCGAGCGTGTAGAAGCAGTCGCTGGTCACGGCGACGCCATCGGCTTCGCGCCACAAGCCGATGTTTCCGGGCGCATGGCCGGGAAGATCCACGACGCTGAACCCGGAGGCGATCTCGTCGCCCTCCTGCACCGTTCCGGCGATCGTGACCGGCCCGCCGTCCCACCACGGGAGCAGCTTGGGCAGGAGCATCCGCCCCACGGCGTTGAGCTTCTCGATGTGGAAGTAGTGATCGCCGCCGTCGCCCTCGGCATCCGGGCGCTCGTCGGGATGGCAGAAGACGGGCACGCCCATGAACGGCGCGACTCCACGGTGATCGGCGTGGCTGTGGCCCAGGACCACGCGGGTCAGGCCGCCAAGCGATGCCGCTGCGAGCCGCGCCTCGTTCGTCATCTGCTTCACGCCCGCGTCGAACATGAGGACGCCGTCGGTGGCCTCGGTGTCGCGTACGAAGTAGATGTTCATCGTCTTGCCGGGGACGCCGCCGCGCAGCAACCACACGCCGTCGGCCACGCTCTCGACGGCGTCGCTGCCCACCTTCCGCGTCACGCGGGTCTTCACGTTGAACGCGCCCGTCATGCGGGTCTCCTGCTTGGAGCCCTCGGGCGGCAGCACGCCCAGCGCCCGCATCAGGCCGGCGCCATCGGCGTACGCGTTGTTCTCCACGATCTTACCGTCGCGCACCGTCAGTTCATCGACGCCCTCGATCGTCACGCTCGCACCGTTGGGCTCGATGCCGTGGAAGGCGTCAGGCCCGGCGAAAGTGGCCGACGCCGTCCAGCGCACGGAGCAGCGGTCGTCCTGCGTGGTGGTGCTCAGCACGGTGAAGGCAAAGTCGGGGAAGGAGCCGAAGATGCCGCTCAGAAACGTGCGCACGCCCTCAGGTGCGGTGGTGTCCACTTGCCCGCGCACGTTCTCGCGCCCGCCTGGCTCCCAGAGGGCGACGGCTGTCTCCACGTCGCGATCAACGAGCGCGGCGAAGTAGGCGTCGGCCACCTGCTGGGTGACGGTCGGATCGATGCTGGCGGTGGTGGACATGCTTGCTCCCTCGGCGTCAAGTTCCCTCCGGTGAGTCTAGATTGTCAGCCATGCCCGCTCCCGCTCGCAGACGTGAACTCGGCCGGGGCGAGCGCGTCATGCCTGGGCTGTGGCGCTTGCGCCTTCCGCTGCCGTGGCCGGGCGTGCCGCATTGCAACGCTTGGGCCGTGGCCTCCGGGGACGGCATCGTCCTGTTTGACACGGGTATGCATGAGCCTGGGTCGTTCGCCCATCTGGAGCGCGCGATGGACCAGGTCAACCTGAAGCCCGAGCTGGTCCGGGCCGTCGTCTGCACGCACGCCCACTCTGACCACTACGGCCAGGCCGGCCCGGTGATCGAGCGCTCGGGCGCGCCGCTGTGGCTGCATCCCAACTGGGAGCACATGCGCATCGCGGCCACCGATCCCGACGCAGCGCTGGCTCAGCGCATCGAGGTGGCCCGGCAATCCGGGGTGCCCGAGGCGCCGTTGGCGGCGTATCAGGAGGCCCGAAAGGGGCAGGGCTACGGGATCGCCGAGCTGGTCGAACCGGACCATGACCTCGTCGACGGCGTGCAGATCGACACGGATCTGGGGCCGTGGACGACCTACGAGACCCCGGGTCACGCCCCGTCTCACGTCGTCTTCTTCCAGCCGGAGCGGCGGTTGCTGATCTCCGGCGACCATCTGCTCGGCCGCGTCTCGCTGTACTTCGACTACGGCTGGAGCCCGGATCCCGCCGGCCAGTTCCTGCGCTCCCTCGACGTGGTCGAGAAGCTCGACGCACGCCTCGTGCTTTCGGGCCACGGGCGCACTTTCACGGATGTGCAGCAGCACATCGACGCCAACCGCGCGCTCGTCCACGAGCGTCTGGCGATCGTGGAGGGAGTGCTCGCCGAGCACGACGGGATCATGGCCTTTGACGCCGTCCCGCTGATCTTCGGCGCCGACATCACGCCGATGAACGCGAACTGGTGGCTGTCGGAGACGCTGTGCTTCCTGACGCACCTGGAAGTGACGGGCCGGGCCGTCCGCCGCGAGGCCGATGACGGACGCGACCTGTGGTACCCAGCAACCTGAGTCACATTGACACGGTCGTGTCAAGGTTGCGATAGGATCCGTGCCCGTGCGTATCGACGACATCCTCGCCGCCTCCGACGACCCGATCTTCTCGTTCGAGTTCTTCCCGCCCAAGACGCCGGCAGGCGAGGAGAACCTCGAACAGTCGCTGGCTGCGCTCCGCCCGCTGAACCCGGCGTACGTCTCGGTCACCTACGGCGCGGGCGGCTCGACGCGCGGCAAGACGATCGACATCGTCTCGCGAATCCGAGAGGACTACGGGCTCGAGGCGATGGCGCATCTGACGTGCGTCAACGCGACGGTAGACGAGTTGCGCGCGACGCTCGACCAGATGCGCGACGCTGGGATCGACAACGTGCTGGCGCTGCGCGGCGATCCGCCGCACGGTGAGGACCGCTGGACGAAGACCGACGGCGGCTTGGAGTACTCGCACGAGCTCGTCAGCATCATCCGCGAGGAGTACGAGTTCGCGATCGGCGGCGCGGCGTTCCCTGAGACCCACATCCATGCGACCTCCGCCGAGGACGACCTGCGCTTCCTCAAGGCCAAGGTCGACGCCGGCGCGCAGTTCCTGATTACGCAGATGTTCTTCGACAACCGCTTCTACTTCGAGTTCGTCGAGCGCGCGCGGGCGATCGGGATCGGCGTGCCGATCATCCCGGGTGTCATGCCGATCCTCAGCCTCGACGGGATCAAGAGGATGACCGAGTTGTCGGCGGCGGCCCTGCCCGACGGCCTGGAGCGCGAGCTCGAGGCGCGCCGCGGCGACGACGAGGCCGTTGCCGAGTTCGGCGTCGCATACGCCACGCTCCAGTGCTCCGAGCTGCTTGCAGCCGGCGCGCCCGGCATCCACTTCATCACCCTGAATCGCTCGCCGGCCACGCGGGCGATACTCAGTGCGCTGAAGCTGGCGCGGCCGTGGGTCGTCAGCCCGGCTTGATGGCCAGGCCCTCGGCGAGCCGGGGCGTACCGTCGGCCGCGGTCCAGCGCACGTCCACGCTGTCGTCCTGACGATAGGTGCCCACGCCCCACGCACCGAGAAACCAGCGCCAACCACTGACCTTGTCCTTGCGCAGCTCTCGCTGGAACACGAGCGCGCCGTCCTGCACTTCATAGTCGGTGCCGAGCGCCTGCGGAACACCCGAGATGTACACCTGGAAAGGGGTGCGTACTTCAGGGGGTAAGGGGACGATCGAACGGGTCACGGTTCCGAGGATTATCCTCGGCGCGTGAGCACGACGCCCGAACCCCCACGCCGATCCGCCGTCACCCCGTCGCCGATCGTGCGAATCCTCAACGAGGATGTACGGCAGTACCACCGCTGGTGCACGCCTTCGATCCTTCAGCAGCAGGAGCGGATCGACGACTTCTACGCGTCCGACGTGTCGATCTCCGCCGGGTTCTTCGGGACGCTGGTAGATCACACCGGCGTCTTTGGCGAGTCTGAGCGCTTTGCCGCCGACGCGCAGGGCGCGGATCGCACGATGTTCTCCGTGCACGGGTCCAGCGGGTCGAACTTCATCGTGCTGCGGATGCTGGCGCTGGAGCGCTCGGACGCGCTGGTGCTGGTGGCGCGCAACATCCATCACTCGGTGATCAACGCGCTGAAGGCGTTCGGCTTGGACTTCCGGTTCCTACCCACGCCGTACGACCCGTCGTTTGAGGCGCTCCTGCCGCCGAGCGTGGCGGAGGTCCTGGACGGCCTTGCGCGCTACCCCGAGGCGATCGCCGTCCTCTACACGTCGCCAACCTACGAAGGGCTGGCGGCCAACACCACGGTGATCGCCGATGCCGTTCACGCCGCCACTGACGACACGCTCGTCATCGTGGACGAGGCGTGGGGTGGGCACCTCGGCTTTCACCCCGCGCTTCCTGAGAGCGCGATGCATTCGGGCGCCGACATCTGCGTGCAGTCCACCCACAAGTTGGCCGGCGGCCTTCAGCAGACGGGGCTCATCCACTGGAAAACCGCGCGCGTCGACTCCGAGTTGCTGGAGGAGGCCTACCGCGAGTACGTGACCACGTCACCCAGCTACCACCTGCTCGCTTCTGCCGATGCTGCGGTGCGCACACTTGCGGCGGAGGGATTCGACGCGTTGGGCACCTCGATCGATCGCTCGAAGGCGTTTCGCGCCGCCCTTATGAAGCGTCTGCCCGACCTGGACGATCTGCACGATCCCAACTGGCTGGATCGCAACGCCGAGCATGCCGCAGGGATCGATCCGATCAAGACCACCGTCGGGCTGAGCCGGTACTCGTTGTCGGGCTACGACGTGGCCGAAGCGCTGGTGGAACGCGGCATCGTGATCGAGAAGGCGGGCGTGAACACCATCACGCTCATCACCACGTTTCAGCTGGATCCCCAGGCGGAGGCGGACACCCTGGTGGCTCTGGGGGAGATCTTGGCTCCCACCGTCCTGCCCGACGGCGCGCGCCAGCCAGGCCCTTCCAATCCGTTCAGTGCGATCGAGGACCGGCCGGTCATGCACCCCTACCACGCTCGTCGCTACGCGAAGGCGATCGGCCATGAGGTCCCGATCCGGGAGGCGATCGGCAAGGTGGCCGCTGAGGTCATCGAGGTCTACCCGCCCGGGATCCCGCTGATCCTCGAGGGCTTCCGGGTATCCCAGGATGCCGTCGACTACCTGCTGGAAGCTCAGGCCGCCGGAGGGTCGATCGTCGCGCGCGACACGAGTCTCACGACTCTGCGTGTGCTTTAGGCCAGGCCCGCCAGCCGCCAGCACGGAGAAGGCACGAGTGGTTTGGCAAAAGTGCTACTCCCGGGTAGCGCCTGGTGCTACTCCCGGGTAGCACTTTTCGAAAACCCCACGGCGCATGTCCGTGTTGGGCGAAGGGCACCGGGCCGTCTCGTAGGCTCCGTCAGTGCCCACCGCCGCCGGAATCGAATACGCCATCCGCCGCTCGGCGCGCTCGCGGCGAGTGCGGGTGGCCGTGGACCCCGTCAGCGGCCGGGTCGAGGTCACACTGCCCGAGCGCGCCCGCGAACGCGATGCGGCGAGCGCGGTGGCGGAGCTCGCGGGGTGGATCGAGCGTCGGCGCGCCGAGGGCGCCGCGGCCCGCTCGGCGATCGCGGAGCGCGGGGACGGCCTGCCGTACCTGGGCGCCACGCTGGGCGCGGTCGAGGAGGACGGGCGCACCCGCGCCCACCGGCGCGGCGACGACCTGTTCGTGCCCGCCGACGCGGCCGTGCGCGGTCCGGCGATCGAGCGCTGGTACCGCCGCACGGCGCGCGCGGAGATCGCGCCGCGGGTCGCCGCAGTCACCGCCACGCTCGGGGTCCACTCCACCGGCCTGACGATCCGCAACCAGCGCACGCGTTGGGGCTCCTGCTCCGCCACCGGTGCTCTCAGTTTCAACTGGCGCCTGCTGCTCGCTTCGGAAGAGATCCTCGACTACGTGGTCTGGCACGAGTGCTGCCACCTCGTGCACCTTGACCACTCACCGCGGTTCTGGGCGCTGGTGGCCGAGCACGTGCCCGAGCACCGCGCCCGGTCGCGCTGGCTGCGTGAGCACGGCGCCACGCTCGTGCTCACGGCGTAGCGCGCGCGACCGACTACCCGCCGGCGCTGAGCACGCGCTCGAGCGCCTGATACGCGTCCTCGCCGCGTTCTTGGACGACGACCTCCTTGCGGATGCGCCCCGTCCACGCCTCGCTGGAGCCGTCGCCACGGACGTCCACGCCGGCGCGCACGCCGCGCGGGCCGCGCACCTCGCCGCGGGCGATCACCTGCTGGACTGGCTCGTACTCGCGCATCAGGCCGGCGACCTGCTTGGGCCGGGCCTCCTTGGCGACAGTGCGCAGGCGGATCCGCAACTCGGTCAGCGCCTCGGTCCGGTCGGCGGCCTTCTCGCGAGTCACGCGCGGCCCTACACGGAACGTCAGTTTCCACCCTGCCATCGGCCTCGGAGCCTACGCGGCGCCGACCGCGGAGGGATACTTGAGTCATGCGCGCCCTCATCGTCGTCGCCCCCGTGGCACTCGTCGCCTCCGTCGCCCTGGCTGCTTGCGGGACAGCCACCATCAAGACGGACGGGGCGGAGAAGTCCGTCACGGACGTGGTCGCTCGTCAGACGGGCTTCCACCCGAAGGACGTGAAGTGCCCATCTGGGGTCGAGGCCAAGGCGGGCAAGACGTTCGACTGCCACTTCACGGGGCCCGAACCCAAGCCCTACGTCGCGCACATGCGCGTAACGGCCGTCAACGGCGAGAAGGTCACGTTCTTCGTGAGCACCGCACCTGCCGGCTGAAGCCGCTGGAGGCTACGCCGCCAAGTCGGCGAAGATCTCACGCACCGGGCCGTTGATCGGCGCCGTATGCAGACGCTGAGAGATCGTCCTGAACAGGTGCAAAGCGGCGGCGTTCTCCGAAAGCAGCGACGCGGAGAAGCTGCGTACCCCGTGGGCGCGCGCCGCATCAGCGAGCACGTTGCCCAAGATCCGCCCGAGGCCCTTGCCCTGCAGATGATCGGCCACGGTGATGGCCATCTCAGCGGTCTGCGGGTCCTCTGGATCGCGAACGAACCGGCCGGCAGCGACAAGTCGGGATGGGGAACTGAAGTCAAACGCTACGAAGGCCACGTGGTCGTGGCCGTCGACTTCCGTCAGGTACGCAAGCTCCGCGCGAGAGAAATGGTCTTTGGGAGCGAGGAACCGTGCGCGAGTGGATTCGTCGGAAAGGGCGATCAGGCCGCGCTGAAGTGCCAGCTTGTCCGCTGAGCGGATCGGCCGGATGAACACGGGGGTGTCGTCAGAGAGGCGATGGAGCACCTCTGCCACGGTAGGTGTCGTGATGCAACTTGCGTGTGAGGGGCATCACCGAGTGACGCAGGCGTCACGCTTACCGCTGCGCCATCGGTACGTACGCGCGCGTGCGCTCGCCCGTGTAGATCTGCCGTGGGCGGGCGATCTTCTGCTCGCCGTCGACCACCATCTCCAGCCACTGCGCGATCCAGCCGCTCGTCCGGCCGATGGCGAACATCACCGGGAACATCGCCACTGGGAGGCCCAGGGCCTCGTAGATGAGGCCGGAATAGAAGTCCACGTTCGGGTAGAGCTTGCGGGAGACGAAGTACTCGTCCTCCAGCGCCACCCGCTCAAGCTCCTTGGCGATATCGAGCAGCGGGCTGGTCCCGGTGACCTCGAAAACGTCCTCGCACGCCTTCTTGATGATCGTGGCGCGCGGATCGAAGTTCTTGTACACGCGGTGGCCAAAGCCCATCAGCCGCTCGTCGCCGGCCTTCACGCCCGCGATGAACGCGGGCACCTCGGCGGTCGTGCCGATGCGCCGCAGCATCCGCAGCACCGCCTCGTTGGCGCCGCCGTGCAGCGGTCCGTAGAGCGCCGCGATGCCCGCCGCGATCGCCGAGTACGGATCCACGCGTGAGGACCCGACGGCGCGCACCGCGCTGGTCGAGCAGTTCTGCTCGTGGTCGGCGTGGAGGATGAAAAGGATGTCGAGCGCACGCTCGATCCGAGGATCGGGCTGGTACTTCAGCTCGGTCATCTTGTTCATCATCCCGAGGAAGTTGCCGCTGTAGGCAAGGTCGTTGTCGGGATACACGTACGGCTGCCCGTTGGAATGGCGGAAGGCGAAAGCGGCCAGCGTCGGCATCTTGGCGATCAACCGGATCGTCTGGATCATCCGCGTGTCGGCATCGTCGACGTGGTTGGCGTCGGGGTAGAACGTGGACAGCGCGCCGACCGAGCCGAGCAGCATCCCCATCGGGTGGGCGTCGTGGCGGAAGCCCTGCATGAAGCTTTTGACGTTCTCATGCACGAAAGTGTGGATCGTGATGTCCTCGACCCACTGGTCCAGCTGAGGTGCCGTGGGGAGCTCACCGAAGACGAGCAGATACGCGACCTCCAAGTAGGTGCTCGATTCTGCGAGCTGCTCGATCGGGTATCCGCGGTACTCCAGGATGCCCAGGTCGCCGTCGATGTACGTGACCGACGACCGGCACGCTGCGGTGTTCATGAACGCCGGGTCGTAGGTCATCAACCCGAAGTCGTCGGCGTCGACCTTGATCTTGCGCAACTCCGTTGCACGGACGGTGCCGTCCGTGATCGGGAGTTCGTACGTCTCCCCGGTTCGGTTATCCGTGACGGTGAGGGTTTCGGCTACGTCGCTGCCGTTGCTGTCGCTCATCGTCATGTTCTCCTGTAGATACCTCAGCCGGGTTCGCGCAGGAGTCTAGAGAAACGCGAGCGTGGGTCAGCGACGCTTCCAGCCACCGCCGAAGAAGCGCTTGAGCGGGCCGCGTGGCGCCCGCGCCTCGAACTCCTCCGCGCCCTTGTCATCGCGCTCGGGCAACGTGGCCGCTTCGGCCGCCGTCAACGTCAGGGTGACCCGTCGCTCGGCGATCCGGGCGACCTCAGGTGCGTCGACAAAACGCCGACCCGTGGGACCCTCGAACACGATGCCGTCAAAGATCTGTTCGCGTGCGTTGTCGAGTGCCTCGACGACCGCTCCCAGCTCCACGCCGTCAGCGGAGACGACCGGCACGCCGGCTTCCAGCACCTTGTAGGAGATCGCGATGCCGTCGTCGTCGTCGGCCATGGCTGAGCGGTCGCTACACCGAGACGACGATGAGCAGGCCGAGCGTCGAAGCCGCCAGGACCACGGAGATCATGATCGCCGCGCGACCCTGGGTCGCGGACTTCGGGAACGTCTCGCTGCGCAGACCGACGATCGAGACGACGACCGCCCAGGCGGCAAAGAGGACACCGGCCACGGTGTAGCCGACGTTGAGCTCGTCGGAGGCGGCCAGGATGGAGGCGAGAGCGTGCATCGCGCGGCGAGCCTATCCGACGTTGCGGTCCGTTGGCGTCCCCGCCGGAGCAGCGACGGGTGCCTGGGCGCCCTCGTAGCGACTTTCGGTGGCCTCGACCTGCCCGTGGTAGTGGCTGCCGAGGTCCGGATGGCCGTACGGCCGCAGTGCGGGACGGTCGAGCGTCATGAACGACAACTGGGCGATCTTGGCGCCGGGGCGCAACATGATCGGCACCCGCGTGAGGTTCGCCAGTTCGAGCGTGAGGGTGCCGCGGAAACCTGGGTCGCAGAAGCCTGCCGTGGCGTGGACGATCAGGCCCAGACGCCCCAGTGACGATTTGCCTTCGATGCGGGCCACGATGTCGTCCGGAATCTCCACGTGCTCCAGCGTGCGACCCAGGACGAACTCGCCGGGGTGAATCACGAACGGCTCATCGTCATCCACCACCACCTGCTCGGTCAGGTTGGTGGGCGGCTCGCGCAGATCGATGGCGGTCACGCGGTGGTTGTGGAACACGCGGAACGAGTTGCCCAGCCGCAGGTCGATGCTGGCGGGCTGCAGCAGCGCCGGGTCCCACGGGGTGATCACGATGTGCCCGTCGGTGACGAGGCGCAGGATCGTGCCGTCGGAGAGGACTGAGACGGGGGAAGGGCTGGCGTCCATACGGCCGGGAGTCTGCCAGCGCGCGCGGCCGAGCGTGGGCGCCGAAATCCGCTCTATGCGGAGTGGCGGTGCCGCGAACGGGCTATGACGGTGCGATTGCGCGCCGGGGCAGGCGGCCGGGGTGCGCCGTGCGGGCCTCGCCGGGGGGACCTGGGCAGGGGCGAGCGCGGGTGCCGCGGGCGGCTACGCCGGCTGCCGCCGTCGTCATCGGATCCCTCGACCGGTTCCGGCACGGGTCGCGTGCTCCACCACACGATCCACCCCAGCAGGACGATCGGGATCTTCAGCACCACCATCAGGTAGACGAAGGTCCAATCCACGATCGCGATCCTAGCGTCACGGCGTGCTTTTGTCAGGAAATCGGCGCGTCAGCGGCGTATCACGACGTTCACGCGCCTAACATGTTGGGTAGACCCAATGTCGATGATCGAATCTCAGCCCGCGTCGCGCCCCCGCCATGTGCCTCCGGCCGAGCGCCGATCGGACGCACGTCGCAACTACGAGCAGATCCTGGCCGGGGCGACAAAGGTCCTCAAGGTCGATGCGTCTGCCTCCCTCCAGGACATCGCGGCCTCCGTCGGCCTGCACCGCGCCACCCTGCACCGCCACTTCCGTTCCCGCGAGGACCTCGTCGCCGTGCTGCGGCAGCGCTCGGCCGAGCGGACCCTGCGAGCGCTGGACGCGGCGGAGGCTTCCAGCGAACCGACCGCGGTGCGCATCCCGGCGTTCGTCCGGCAGGTCATCGAGAACGCGCTCCCCGCCGGTGTCTGGCGCTTTGCCACCTACCACGGCTCAGGCATGGACGATTACGTCCAGGAACTGAACGAGCGGTCAGCGGCCCTGATGGAGGACGGTCGGCGCGACGGCGTGTTGCGCAGCGACCTGGATGCCGCGAGCCTGTCGGCGGTGTGGGGCGGCGTCTCGTACGCGATTCTGCCGCTCGTCGACGGTGGCGTGCTGACGGTGGGCGAGGCGGTCGCGCTGGTCATGGCCGCGCTCACCGTGCCGGCCTAGCTGACCGACCCTCAGCCGCGGAGCGCGACGGGCACGTCGGTGAACGTCGTCATCGCCTGCAGGTCGGCCACCCGCGCCGCGATCTCCGACGAAGTCAGGCGCGCGACGCGCTCGGTCCCGAACTCTTCGACGTTGAACGACGCCACGGCGGTGCCGTACGCCATCGCGCGCGTCAGCAGCTCCATCCCGATCTTCTCGTTCGGGTTGGCCGCCACGTAGCCGACAAACCCGCCGGCAAAGCTGTCTCCGGCACCAGTCGGGTCGACCACATGCTCCAGCGGATAGGCGGGCAGGGCGAACACACCGTCGCGGGTGTGCAGCGCCGCGCCGTACTTGCCCTGCTTGGCGACGATTACGGTCGGGCCCCAGCCAAGCACCTCGCGCGCCGCGGCCACCACGTTCGGCTTGCCGGTGAGCAGTTCCAGCTCCTCGTCGTTGAGCAGGAGGCAGTCCACGCGCTCGATCACTTGGCGCAGCGGCTCACGGGCGATGTTGATCCACAGGTCCATCGAGTCCATCGCGACGAAGCGGGCGTCGGTGCAGGCCTCGCGCACCTGGAGTTGTAGGTCAGGCTGGATGTTGGCCAGGAACAGGACATCGCTCGCTCGCGACGCGTCCGACAACTTCGGGGAGAAGTGCTCGAACACGTTGAGGTCGGTGACGAGGGTCTCGCGCCGGTTCAGGTTGTCGTGGTACTCGCCGGACCAGAAGAACGTCTTGCCGCCGGCGACGCGCTCGACGTCGTCGGTGTTGGTGCCGCGCGCGCCGAGGACGGCCAGTTCGGCGTCGCCGAAGTCCTCCCCGACCGGGCCGACGACACGCACGTCGTCAAAGAACGATGCGGCCAGCGCGAAGTGGGTGGCCGCGCCGCCCAGCATGCGCTCACGCGCCCCGAACGGGGTCTTGACGGCGTCAAAGGCGAGGGATCCGACAACGGTGAGGCTCATGCGGGGCGAGGCTAATGGAGAACGGCCCGCGGAGGTATCGTGCCCGCCGTGCGCGCGATCCAGCAGACCGAGTTCGGCGGCCCCGAGGTCCTGCACCTCGTCGATCTCCCGATCCCCGAGCCTGGGGCTGACGAGGTGCTGGTGCGGGTGTCACGCGCAGGGATGAACTTCGCCGACACGCACACGCGTCAGAACACTTACATCGCCAAGGCCACGTTGCCGCTGGTGCCCGGGGGTGAGGTGGCGGGCGTGCGCGAGGACACGGGTGAGCGCGTCGTCGCCCTCACCGGCATCGGCGGGTACGCCGAGTACGCCGTCGCGCCGGCCGATCGCGTCTGGCCGCTTCCCGACGATGTCGACGACGGCACCGCGCTGGCTCTCCTGATTCAGGGGCTGACGGCGTGGCACCTGTACCGCACCAGCGCGCAGCTGCGGCCGGGGGAGACGGTGGTCGTGCAGGGGGCGGCGGGCGGCATGGGCACGCTCCTGTGCCAGCTCGGGCATCCGATGGGTGCGGGGCGGGTGATCGGCGTTGCGTCGACCCAGGAGAAGCGCGACCTGGCGCTGAGCCTGGGCGTCGACGTGGCGGTCGACGCCGAGCCGGCCGGGCTGGGGGAGCGCCTCGTGGCCGCTAACGAAGGCAGGCCGGTCGACGTCGTGTTCGAGATGGCCGGTGGGTCCGCCTTCGATGAATGTCTCGCCGTTCTCGCGCCGTTCGGGCGTTGCGTGGCCTACGGCATCGCCACCCACGAGCAGAACGAGTTGCGCACGGGAACGCTGATGCGCCACTCCCGCGCCGTTGTGGGTTTCTGGTTCATGCACCTGTTCGAGCGCCCGCACCTCATCTCCGAAGGCCTGGCCGACCTCTTCGCGCGCGTGGCGCGCGGGGAACTGCGCGCCGTCGTGGGGGCCACGTATCCGCTCGCGCAGGCCGCGCAGGCCCAGATCGACCTGGCGGCCCGCCGCACGACCGGCAAGGTCCTGCTGGACCCGACGGCGTAGGACGTCACCGAAGGGCCACGACCGCAGCGGGGTTGCGTCTCTACTCTCATAGGTACAGATGACCAGCTTTGCCGACCTCGGCCTCTCCGAAACCACGCTGCGCGCCCTTCAGGACGTCGGCTATGAACAACCCAGCCCGATCCAGGAGCAGGCGATCCCGCTGATGCTGGAAGGCCGCGACGTGATCGGCCAGGCGCAGACCGGCTCGGGCAAGACGGCCGCCTTCGGCCTGCCGATCATCGAGTACGTCGATCCTGAGGTGCAGGAGGTCCAAGCCCTCGTCCTCACCCCGACGCGCGAGCTGTGCATCCAGGTCACCCAGGCGATCCGCACTTACGGGCAGACCAAGGGCGTTGATGTCGTCGCCGTGTTCGGTGGCGCACCGATCCGCACCCAGCAGGCCCAGTTGCGCGCCGGCGGCCACA
The DNA here is from genome assembly GCA_038319025.1 of Solirubrobacterales bacterium. GTDB lineage: Bacteria > Actinomycetota > Thermoleophilia > Solirubrobacterales > Solirubrobacteraceae > JBBQCW01. The sequence goes on along the minus strand of JBBQCW010000021.1, from coordinate 5,051 downwards.
TCGTCGTCGGCACCGTCGGCCGCGTGAAGGACCTGATCTCCCGCAACAGCCTGGTGCTGCACGACTGCCGCTTCGTGGTGCTCGACGAGGCCGACGAGATGCTGGACCTCGGCTTTCTGGAGGACGTCGAAAAGATTCTCACGCTCACGCCCAACAGCCGTCAGACGGCGCTCTTCAGCGCGACGATGCCGCCGCCCATCCGCGCGCTGGCGGACCGCTATCTGTACGACCCCGAGATCGTCAAGGTCAAGGCCGCCACGCTTACGGTCGACAGTGTCGAGCAGTTCCAGGTCGACGTGAAGCAGGCCGATAAGCCGGAGTTGCTGCTCAAGGTGCTGCAGGCCGAGAAGCCCGATCAGGCCATCGTCTTCGTGCGCACCAAGATTCGCTGTGATCAGCTGTACCGCAAGCTGCGCGACGGCGGGATGAACGTGAAGGCGCTGCACGGCGACATGTCCCAGGGTTCCCGCGACGGCGTGATGCTGGGCTTCAAGGGTGGCCGCGTGCCGATCCTGGTGGCGACCGATGTGGCCGCTCGCGGGCTGGACATCTCCACCGTCACCCACGTCATCAACTACGACGTGCCGAACTCGCCCGACACCTACGTTCACCGCATCGGCCGTACCGGCCGCGTCGGTCGCTCCGGTCGCGCCATCACGTTCGTAGAGCCCAAGCAGTCGGGCGACCTGCTGGCGATCGAGGATCACATCAACGCCAAGATCTCGACCTGGTCTCCGGGGGCGCACACCAAGCCGGCAGTGATCGAGGAGAAGCCGCGCCGCCACACCAAGCCGCAGATCTCGCGCAACGGCGCCGAGCCGTTGCAGACGCTGGTGATCGCCGCGGGCCGTGCCGATGGCATCGAAGTGGCGGACATCGTCACCGCAGTGACCAAGGCCAGTGGCCTGGACGGCGAGGCCGTGCGTGACGTGCGTGTGCTGGAGCGGTTCGCCTTCCTGAGCGTGCCCTCCGCCGAGGCCCAGCGCGTGATCGCGGACGTCGACGGCACCGAGATCCGTGGGACGAAGCTGCGCCTCGAACCGCTCGACGCCTGAGCCTGGCGTAGCGCCCGACCGTCGGTTCTCCTTGGACGCCAGCCGTATGAGTATGCGACCCTGACCCTGTGACAACCGTTCCACCCACACCCTCCGGCAGCGAGTCGCCGGCGCCCCCGGCGCCGGCTGCCACTGACGCCCCGGGCACGGCGCCCGTCGGGGCCGACGCCGCTGCGGCGCCAGCCGTCGTCGATCCTTGCCGGGTCTGTGCGGCCCCGCTCGTCGATGGTCAGGAGTGGTGCCTGGAGTGTGGTGCCGCGCGACATCAGGGCCGGTTGGCCAGCGCTCGACGCCCCTTCATCGCCACGGTCGGCGTGACGATCGCGCTGCTCGGTGTCGCCGTCGCCGCCAGTTACGCCGCGATCATCGATCAGCCCCCGGTCCTGGCCACGGCGACCGTGCCGGCGCCCCCCGTGGTGGCGGTCGTCCCGCCCCCGGCGACAACGGCCACCACACCGCCGCCGACCACGTCGACGCCGAACGCGTCCACCACCCCCACCATCACCCCGAGCAATACTGCGCCCTACGTGCCGCCGGTCTCCAGCGGCACCCCGTACGTGCCGCCGGTCAGCACGGGCGGGACGACGACCACGACGACGACGAACACCACCCCCACCACGACGACGCCCACGGTGCCGGCGCTGACGGCGCTGCCCCTGAAGGCTGATGCCGCCACGGCTTACAACCCCAACGGGTTCCAGCTCGCCCCGAACGACGGCGATCCCGGGCGCGCGATGGGTACATCGACCAAGACGTGGTGGACAGCGGAGACGGCTGCACCCACAACGCCGGTGGACCCAGCGTCCCCGAAAGCGGATTGCCCGGCCGCGGATCCGGCCGCCCAGCCTCCAAACGTCTCCAACCCACACCAGATGTGTGTGGGCCTGCTGCTGGGCCTCGGCGGGTCCTACGCCGTGCAGCAGTTGCGCTTGGCGACCACCACGCCCGGTTTCAGCGTCGCGATCTATGGTTCGAGCAACACGCCCGCGGGGGTGGCCGGGTACACCGGCGGCATCACCGACTCACGCTGGGCGATTCTGAAAGATCGCAAGAAGGTTGACGGCACCTCTAACGCGGACCCCAAGCACGAGGTGATCAGCATCGGCGATGGCAACAAATACCGCACGGTGATGATCTGGGTCACGTACCCGCCTCCGAAGCCCCAGGATGTCCTGCCGACGGCGAATCTGATCGCCAAGATCTCCGCCGTCCAGATCCTCAAGTAGCAGCGCCAGCCTTTCCAACCCGACTCCCGGAGAACTACCCATGTCTCAAGCCACCATGACCACGACCGAGGGCGACATCGTCATCGAGTTGTTCGACGCCGACGCGCCCAAGACGGTCCAGAACTTCAAGGATCTCAGCGCGAAGGGCTTCTACGACGGCCTCATCTTCCACCGGGTGATCAAGGACTTCATGATCCAGGGCGGTTGCCCGCTGGGCACCGGCACCGGCGATCCGGGCTACAAGTTCGAGGATGAGTTCAACGACCACAAAGTCGTTCGCGGTGCCCTGGCCATGGCCAACGCAGGCCCGAACACCAACGGCTCACAGTTCTTCCTGATGACCACCGAAGCGGCGCCGTGGCTCGATGGCAAGCACACCGTGTTCGGTGAGGTGACATCCGGAATGGACGTCGTCGACGTGATCGAGGGCACGCAGACCGACGGTCGCGACCGGCCGGTCGAGCCGATGGGCATCGTGTCGGTGACGATCACCGAGTAGGCCACAGCGGTCTGCACCTTTGCCTGGAGGTCCTCGCGCGGTAGCCTTGACAGTCCGTCAGAGCTTCGTAGGTACCTAGAGGGAGTCAGACCATGGCAGGCGTCGAGGAACAGGTCAGCGAGCACGTCGAGATGGGCGAAGAGGCCCCGGCCGCGTCGGGTCGCGAGCAGATCGCCGTGGAGAACCCGGCCACGGGGCGGATCATCGCCCATGTGCCGAACCTCTCCCCGGAAGAGGTTCGCGAGATGGCCGTTCGCGGCCGCCAGGCGCAGCCGGGCTGGAACGCGCTCGGTTTCGACGGTCGTGCCCGCATCCTCATGCGCGCACAGAAGTGGCTGATCGACAACAAGCAGCGAGTGATCGACACGATCATGTCCGAGACGGGCAAGACGTACGAGGACGCGATGCTGGCCGAGATCTCCTACGGCGCCGGCGCCTTCGGCTTCTGGGCCAAGAACGCCGAGAAGTACCTCGCGGACGAGCGCGTGCGCTCCTCCAACATGCTTGTCAAGGGCAAGAAACTGGTCGTCCGCTACAAGCCGCTCGGCCTGATCGGCGTGATCGGTCCGTGGAACTACCCGCTGACCAACTCGTTCGGGGACTGCATCCCGGCGATGGCGGCCGGCAACAGCGTGATCCTCAAGCCCAGCGAGATCACCCCGCTCACGTCGCTGCTGATGGCCGAGTGCCTGCGCGAATGCGGAGTGCCCGAGAACGTCTATCAGGTGGCCACCGGCCTCGGTGACACCGGCGCGGCGCTCGTGGACGAGGTCGACATGATCATGTTCACGGGCTCCACGGCCACGGGCAAGAAGGTTGCCGCGCGCGCCGCCGAGACGCTCACCCCGATCTCGCTCGAGCTCGGCGGCAAGGACCCGATGATCGTCCTGTCCGACGCCGATGTGGAGCGCGCGGCCAACACCGCCGTCTACGCGTCGATGCAGAACTCCGGGCAGACGTGCATCTCGATCGAGCGCGTGTTCGTCGAAGAACCCGTCTACGACGAGTTCGTCGGCAAGGTCACGGAGAAGGTCAAGGCGCTGCGCCAGGGCGTCCCCGGCGGTCCGGGCTCGGTGGAGATCGGCTCGATGACCTTCCCCAAGCAGGTCGACATCGTGGAGCGCCACGTCAACGACGCGGTCGCGCACGGCGCCAAGGCGCTGACCGGGGGGCACCGGGGCACCGGCGACGGGCTCTTCTTCGAGCCGACCGTGCTCGTCGACGTCACCCCGGACATGGAGTGCATGACCGACGAGACGTTCGGCCCGACGTTGCCGATCGTCAAGGTCCGCGACCAGGAGGAGGCCATCCGCCTCTCCAACGCGGGCCCGTACGGCCTCTCCGGCTCGGTGTTCTCCAAGGACATCGCCCGTGGCGAGGCGGTCGCCCGTCGCCTCGACACCGGCGCCGTCTGCGTCAATGACGCGCTCGTCAACTACACCGCTCTGGAGCTGCCGATGGGCGGCGCCAAGGAGTCGGGCATCGGTTCGCGCCACGGCGCGGGCGGCATCCGCAAGTACACGCAATCGCAGTCGATGCTCGTGTCCCGCCTGCACCCCAAGCGCGACATGCACATGTTCCCGTACACCGAGAAGATGACCAACCGCCTCGGGAAGCTGTTCGGCTTCCTGTACGGGCGCGGCAACCGCGAGTAGTCCCTGCTCGGCATAGGCATCGCCCTCGCGGCCGCGTGCTGCTGGGGGCTTGTGGACTTCGCCGCCGGCCTGTTCAGCCGCCGGCTGCCCGTGCTCGGCGTCCTCTTCTACGTGGAGGCCGCCGGGCTCGTGACGCTGCTGCTGGTGGCGGCCATCGCCCAGCCCCCGTTGCCGGACACGGGGCAGGCCCTGGCGGCCGTGGCGGCCGGTGCGGCCGGGGTGGTGGCCCTGGGCCTGTTCTACCGCGCGCTGGCCATCGGCTCGATGTCCATCGTGGCTCCGATCGCCGCGACCGGAGCCGTCGTGCCCGTGGTGGTGGGCATCGCGCAGGGCGATCGCGTCACCGTGCTCATCGGCGCGGGGCTGCTCGTCGCCTTCGCCGGCATCATGCTCGCCTCGCGGGAGGCCAACGAGGACGGTGCCGAGCGCAGCCCGGCCGGCCGGCTGAGCATCCTGCTGGCGCTCGGCGCGGCGGTGGGCTTCGGGCTCTTCTTCACCGGCTACGACAAGGCGGCCGACGGCGGCGTGCTGTGGGCCGCGACCGTCGCGCGCCTCACCGCGGTCCCGTTCGTGCTGGTCGCGGTGGCGGTGACGCGGACGCGGCTGCCGCGGGGAC
>JBBQCW010000020.1:0-49956 GCA_038319025.1 Solirubrobacterales bacterium | reverse complement strand
CTGCTCGAGCAGGACCGCAAGCAGACCGAGGGAGCGCTCGGTGAGCAGCTCAGCATGGTCGCCCGCTCCCACGAGCAGCTGCGCTCCGAGACCGGCCGGCTGGCAACCGCGCTTCGCGCGCCACACGTCAGGGGGCGGTGGGGGGAGATGCAGCTGCTGCGGGTTGTGGAGCTTGCCGGCATGGACAAGCACTGTGACTTCGTCGAGCAAGAGTCTGTCCAGGGCGCCGACGGACGGCTGCGGCCGGACCTGATCGTGAACCTCCCGGACGGGAACGGATCGTCGTCGACTCCAAGGTGCCACTGCAGGGCCTGCTGGAAGCGATCCAGGCCCCCGATGACGAGCAGCGCCAGGCTCGCCTGGCCGCGCACGCCCGCCACGTGCGAAAGCACATGACATCGCTGGCGAGCAAGGAGTACTGGTCGGCGGTCGCGGGATCGCCAGACTTCGTCGTGCTGTTCGTCGCCGGCGAGTCGTTCATGGCGCACGCACTGCACGCAGACCCGGCGCTCATGGAAGACGGCTTCCAGCGGCGAGTGCTGCTCGCCACGCCGACCACCCTCATGGCGCTCCTCAATACCGTGGCGTACTCCTGGCGGCAGGTCCGCGCTGGCGAGTCCGCGGACGAGATCGTGCGCCTCGGGCGTGACCTGCACGACCGGCTCGTGACGTTCACGGGACATATGGAGAAGGTGGGCAAAGGCCTCGACGGGGCAACGGGCGCCTACAACAGCGCTGTCAGCTCCATGGAACGCCGTGTCCTCGTGACCGCAAGGAAGCTCAGCGGGCAGGGGGCAGCGAACCCGCGTACGTCCCTCAGTGCACCCGGCCAGGCTGCGCCTACCCTGAACCGACCGGAACGCAGCCGCAACGACGAGCCTGCCCGCGAACCCCCGGCGACCATGCAAGACCTGCCAGCCGTGCAGCGCTACGACGCGTCCCGGGTAGGCCGCCGGTCGGGGGGCGAACATGTCAGGCCATGACTGGATCTCAGCCGCGCGCTCGCGGGGAGCTAATCAACCTGGTCGTCGCTGCTCTCGGGGCCAATCAGGCACGCGGAGACAACATCAATCGGTTCCAGAACGGCCTCACCACGGCGGAAGTGACGAAGGCCGTAAATGCAGCGACGCGCGGACCCGAAGTTCCGCGGAGGGTCGTCCTGACCATCCTGCAGCGGCTGCGACGTGACGGCCGGGTTCGCAGCGAGAGACGCGGGAAGCACATCCGCTACTTACTGACCCGGAACCTCGAACGACTTCAGTTTGAGCTTGCCCTACTTGAAAACGAGTACGGCAAGGTCGCCCTCGAGGAGTTCGACCGGCGGGTCAGGACTCGCCGCGACGTCGACTGACAGCAGCGCCGCACGGGGAGCGCAACGGCGTAGATGCTGCCGTCCCGGGATCGTGAGTCGTACATGTTGTATGGCTTTTGCTTGCCTGAGATCCCGCTTATAGAGCAGAAAGCGCAGGTGCACGAGCCATTTTTCGAGGCGGTCGGTCAGGTGAGTGTATGACCAACATCAGCCATGGCAGGGAGCCGAATCCCAGCCCAAACACCAACGGGGAGAAGATGAGCCAAGTCTCTGAGAACACTCCGCTGCAACCCCGCTACGCGGGAACGGCGACCCACCAGGTGGTCGGCTGTCTTCTCGCGGCAGGCGCCCGCACGCCGGACATCAGGCAGATCGTCCGTGCCGTGAACGAGCACCCCGCTACTGCCCGAATCACGACGTACAGGCAGGCGGCCAAGCAACGTCTCGTGACCGGCGTCGCCTGCTACTTCCGGTTCTTCGCACCGCCGGCGGATTGGGAATTCGTGGGCGCTGAAGCGGTCGTCGGAGGAGTGCGTTTGGACCTGCTGTTCGACACGCCGGACGGCCTTCGTGCAGACGAGCTGAAGACGGGCAAGCTCACCGGCCGTGATGACCGAGATGCGTTCAGTGAACAGGTGCACGCACAGGTCGCTGCCGGGGTCGAGCATCTCCACGGGTTCCTCGGGGTGCGAGCGTGCCTTCTCGCCGCGCCGCGGCGGTCATATGTGATGACGGCTGACGGTCAGATCGAGGCACTGTCATGGTAGGCGCCCTGCATCCGATGCCGGCACCTGCCTCGTACCCTGACGCGCGTGAGCGGATCGTGAACACGATGCGCCAAGCCCGCGAGAGCAACGGGTCGTTGCCGAGCTCGTATGTCCGGTCGACCGCCGAGGTGCTCGGCGTGTCCGAGCGCACGGCATGGAGGTACGTAAAGCACGGCAGCCGCCGGGTGCCGCGTTCACGGCACGAACTGTCCGAACGGGAGAAGGAGCTGTACTTCGAGCACGGCGGCAGCGTCGCGGGTGTGCGCCGTGCAATGCAGGCCGAGGGGCTCGAGACACCGTCGTGGGACACCCTGTCCCGTGCGTTCAAGCGCGAGTTCACTCCGGCTGAGCGTGCCCACGCATCAGGCGGCATCGAGGCTCGTCGTCTGAAGACCGTGTACTTGCGGCATGAGCCGCAATCCATCAACGAGCTGTGGGAGGCCGACCATGTCGAGCTGCCAGTGCTGGTGATCCCGCCTGGCGGGACGCATGGGGTGAAGGTGTGGTGGACGCCGATGATCGACGGCAAGTCCCGCGTCATTCCGGGCTGGGCACTGGATGTGCAGCCGAACGCCGGAACCGTCCTGGCCGCATTGCGCCGCTCAATAAGTAGAGAACCGGAGATGGGCCCGGGGTTCGGAAAGCCGGGCACGATCGTGTGGGACAACGGCCTGGAGTTCTTGGCCAACAGCGTCACGCAGGTCATCGGAGTACTGGGGATCAACGGCGTGCCCGCTCGTGCCTATTCTCCAACGCTGAAAGGAAAGGTCGAACGGGTGCAGCGGACGATCCAGCAGGAGCTGATCGCACCGATGCCGCTGAACACCAACGGGCCGCGCCGCCTCGACGGCACCCTCGCGGACCTCTTCGAGGACTCGGCTCCGATCAGTATGGAAGAACTCTACGAGCGCGTGAGCACGTGGGTGCAGTACTACAACTACGAGCGCCCGCATGGGGCTCTCGGTGGCCGCACCCCTGCGCAGGTATGGAACGCGGACCTGCACGCCATCGAGGCAGTGCCCGATGAGGACCTTCGGTGGCTGACCACCCCGACAGACGAGCGCACGATCAGCAAGTCGGGTATCCGCTGGGCTAAGAAGGACTACATCGCGCCCGAGCTTCATGGGCTGGTCGGTGAAGTCGTGCAGATCGCGTTCGTGCCCCATGACGACCGGCAGATCGAGGTGTACCGCGACGGCGAGTTCCTCTGCAAGGCCGTGCCCCAAGGCACCCTGGACGAGGACGAGATCCAGGAGTTCATCAAGGCTCGCCGCAAGAGCAACGAGACCGCGAACACCCTGGCCAACAGGCGGAACCGACGCTCACGGGTCCGGCACGCACCGATGACCACATCGGGCACACCTGACCTGCTGACAACGATCACTCACGACGAGGCACGCGAGGAAGGCGTCCCGTACCGCCAGGGCGCGCAGAAGAAGCGGAGCAAGACAACACGGCCAGTCATCGCGGGCCTGAACCAGCCGGTCACCGCGGAGGCGCGTGATGTCTGATCGCAAGCTCGAAGGCTCCGTCACGATGAACACCGAGGGGTTCGCGTTCACCCAGCTGGCCACGGACGACATCGTTGACGAGATGGAGATCGGTGTGGTGCACGGGCCCGCGGGCATCGGCAAGACGTATGCCGTGCAGCACGCCATGAGCCGCCAGCAGCTGCCCGTCGTGTACCTCCAGGCCGACAAACGCACAACGCCGAAGGGCATCACCCGCGAAGTGCTCGCGGCCGTCACCGGGTTTGATCAAGACGCTCCGCGATACGAGCTGCGCGAGCAGCTCATGAACGTCCTGGCTGAGACCCCGCGGCTCGTTGTCATCGACGAAGCCCAGTCACTCGGCTACCAGGGCATCGAGCACCTGCGCTACCTGCACGACGACCGCCGCACCACATTCGCGCTGATGCTCGTCGGCGGCCCGGACTGCTGGAGGATCCTGAGCCGATACCCGCAGCTGCGCAGCCGCGTGTACCGGCGCGAGGAGATGCGCCCGCTCACTGAGCAGGAACTGCTCACGATCATCCCCCAATACCACCCAGTCTGGGCGGACGTAGAACCTGAGCTCATCCTGCTCGCCGACGAGTTTGCCCGTGGTCACTTCCGCGAGTGGCGCAACCTCACCAAGACCGCGGTCAGGACGCTCGAACGTCAGACCACCGAAGTCCTCACCGAGGACTTGATCGTGCACTGCACCCGATTGCTCGGAGGCGTCCGTGTTGCCGCCTGAGCCCTCCCTGACGCTTGTGCACGAACTCGAGGACGAACGAGAGCTGCTCGAGCGGATTCGTGACCTTCATGACATCCGCGCGGGCCGACTGGTGATCGAGGCCAGTCCGGACAGCCGCAACCTGCACTGGCTTGCCCTGGACGTTCTGCGAGCGCTCGGCAAGGAGCAGGGGCACGCGGGTAGCCCGCGCAATTCGCAGCGCCTGTGGGACTGGGCGCGTGCTTGGACGGCCGGCGAGCAGATCCAGGACCTGATCGTGACCCGGGCTCAGAACATCTCGCTGCGTGAATGGAACTACCTGGTGGAGCTCGCAGTCTTCAGCGGCGCGCGACTGTGGCTTATCTCGCAGGGCGGCAGCCTTCGGCGCACGCAACGCGACATGGTCGACAAGGAATGGCCGTTTCGCCGCATGAGCGCCGAAGACTTCCTCGGGCAATGGGCTGGCGCATCGCGCAAGGCCGACGCTGTCGAGCTGGAGGCCAGCGCCACCACCCCACTCGACGCCGGTTTGCCTGAGCTTCCTGGCGACGACTTCACCACGTTCCGCGCCGCGTGCCGGGACCTGCTCAGTGCTGATGACTTCGAGCGTGTGGACGAGCTCCTCGCCGACCATCGCGCCGACACACACCGCTGGCTTACCGGGCGCCTTGCCGGCGAGGAGCTCACCGAGGATGAGCTGGCCGAGCATCTGCGGGCGAGGATGCGGACCTGTCGCAACCAGCGCGAGATGCTCGTGCTGTTGCGCGCCGCGCAGATCTCGCTCTTCCATGCCGGGTGGTTGGTGAAGGTCAGCTTGCCTCGCCTCGCGCAGCGGCTGGGCGAAACGGAACAGGTCTACGGCCTGGACGAGGCGGCGGCCCGTCTGCTGCGCGGGTACTCAAGCCCCCGGTATGCAGCACTCGGAGTTGTCGTTCTCGCAACCCGCGCCGGCACTCCCGAGATCGAGCCCCTCAACCTGAGTGATGTCACCGCGGACGGTGACCTCGTCACGCTCGCCAGCGCTTCTGCCGAGATACCCGATTACGCCCGGGGCATCCTGCGCACCCACCTACTCTGCATGGACCTGATCCACGCGGATACCAAGGACGATGGTCTGTTCTTGCAGGAGACCGGCCGGGAGACCGGCGACCGTGGCGACGGCCGCGCGAGCGCTCGGGCACTGTCAAACGCGACCTCCCAGATCACCAAGGACACCGGCTTGTCGCTCAGCGCCAGCTGGAACGCGCTCACGGTCGATACCCCGCGAAGCTGGGTTCAGCGACACGGCGTAGGAGTAAGCGCGCTATGAGCACTCCCGTCCTGAACGCGTACGCGATTCGTAACCGTCGACTCGGTCTGTGCCTCTCCCAGCGGGCTGTGGCTGACCAAATCGCAGCCAACACCGCGATGGTTTCCCGCATCGAGGCGGGCGAGCGGGTGCGGGACATTCCACTCCACCAGCTGATGGCGCTTGCCGACACGCTGCAGATGCACCCCGGAGGCCTGTTCACGACCAACAGCTTCGAACGCGTCGACCGACCGCTCACCGCCGATGAGGTCAAGGTGCACGCCGCCCTCACCGAAAGCACGCGGCGCACGTCAAGGGAGGAACTCGCACGGACGTTCGGATGGACTCTCAAACGAACGACGCAAGCCCTTCGCTCCCTCGAGACCCAGCTGCAGGACACCGGGCAAGAACTCAGGTACAACCCGCAAGGATGGTCGCTGCGATCGCGGCCGGGGGTGCTCGACGATCGTGAAAGGCAGCTGCTCGCACGAGAGCAGATCAGCGACCGAGGCCTACTCCAGAGCGACGCGCGAGTGCTCCACGACATCATGATCGGACGCGGAGATCACATCTGGGAACGCAACCTCAGCAACCCGCAAAGGGTGTCAGTCTCCCGCCTGATCAAGCTCGGTGTCATCCACAAGACCGAGGAAGGACTCGAGCTCACCGAAGCTGCAGCGTTCAGTCTGGGCTCATAGTGGCGCGTCTTAAGCGCTTGGAGGGTGCGTTCGGGACGCTTGCTTCTCCTTTTAAGCGAAACCAGCAGCCAAGAGGACACGTGACCCCGAACTCCGGATTTTGGTCGATGAACCAGCGTCAACCAACTCACGGCCCGCGGGCCTCGCCCATTCCCTAGCCGTCATCCAGGGCCGTGCTCGCTGGGCGACCATCTGCTCGGCCCGATCTACCGGTCGGCGCCTGGAAGGGCTCGCCTCATGATCGGCTCATGAGAACTCTTCCGCCGTCGTCTTGCGAGCCCGTCGCCCGCGGCTACTGAGTCGGTCCAACGGTTGGTTGATCAGTGGATTGGCGATGCGCTGCACCAGCAACTGGACGACCGGACGACGCTGGAACAGCTGTGCTTGGGCCTCGTCGTCCTTGGCCGCTTCGAACTCCTCGACCAGCATCTTCAGAAGGCCCTCGGCAAGCTGTGGCTTTGTGAGTTGCACCGCGCCGTGAGCGGGCCAACGTGCGAGCGTCAAGAGGCTGTCGGCAAGACCAGGCTTCTCCTTGCCGGATGCACGACCGCACCGGTCATCGTGGTAATCGCGCAGCGTTTCGCCGTCGAGGACGAGTTTCGCGGCAGGGCGTTGATCCGTTGGTCGAGCAGCGATTTCATGAGCGACTTGCACCAGTTCGTCGTCGGCGAAGTTGGATTCTTCGAAACTGCTCGGCACGACGAGCACGTTCTCCGTCAGCACGACGCCGCTGGCAATCAGGCGCTCGACAACAGTCGTGACCGGCCCCTCATTGTCGAGGATCATCACGGTGCTCTCGGCGTAGTTGAGGATCGTGGCGACGACCTCCTCGACTTTGATCGCGTTGCCTACACCGCGGATGTTGGTGATGGTCAGCTGTTCGGTGAAGTAGCTGCCGATGACCCGGTCGAGAAAGCCGATGACCACGTTCGCTTCGGTCTCGCCCTCGACGATCACGTGAATGGTGTGCGGGTAGATCCCTAGTCGAAGGAGAAGATGCCGCCCGTCGGCGGCGTCTGGTGTGAGCGTCCGACCATGACCGAATGACTTCTCGCGTCGTTCGGTTCGGTCGTTGATCTCGTACTCCGATCCGTAAGCCTTGCCGACGATGTCCGGATCGGGAAGCAGATCGCCAGTCAGGTCACGATAGAAGCGCCGCAGTACCTCAGCGGCATCGAGGAAGTCTTGAGCAACTCGTGCTCTGCCTTTGAACTTCAGGCGGCGCTCACGCGGGATCATCTGGCCAAGAAGCGCAAGCTCGTCGCCGTGGTCGAAGGGGTGGGCGCGGATTGCGAGGTATGTGTACGCGCCAGCGATGTCGTCAGTCGTGACGCCTAGCTCGTGGAGCGCGTCGGTGGGGACGAACGGTGCGCGGTCGAGGGGGTCGTAATGCTCGCCAGTCTCGACGTCGGACAAGAGCGAGACGCGCCCGCGCACGATGGGCCAGTAGCGAGGCTGAATGCGCGCGAGGACTTTGAGCAGTGGGTCCCACGCCTCGTTCAGAGCGGCCCAGTCCAAAGCCTGCTGTTCGAGCAGAGAGCCGACGGCACCCCACCCGTTCGCGCGCTGCTTCTCGTCCAGGAGGTCGCTGACGCAAAACTCGGCGCGCTCCATGCCGATGACCTCCTCGAACATGAGCTTCTGCCAGGGGTTGTACCGCTCCAGCACTTGCGGCCGGCCGTACAGCTCGAACGCAAGCTCGTCCCACGACCGGTACACGAACTCCTCCGTAAAGAGGATCTCGTCGTCCTCCATCGCCGCCGCGGCCATGCCTCCCATGTACTGGGCCTGGGCGAACGCCAGTGGACGCAACGCGCCAGCCTCATCCCAGGATTCCCAGGTCTCGCGCCCGAGGCTGACCTGCCAGCCGCGGTCTCTCGCAGACGATCGCATGGCGTTCGCGCCGACGAGTTCATTCTGGAAGAAGCAACCCTGTCGATATAGCTCTCGCCACGTCATGCCGCAGCTCGTGATTGGTGACGTCCGTCGTGTCCACAGGCGCATCTGCCGACCCTATCCCGCTCGAATCGCCTCGAAGGCACCTCGAAGGCTCCTCGTCCCCCGGGAACTCCCGGGACTACCGCTGCGCGCGAAGACTAGGAGGCTCCGTTTTCGCGGGAGCCGAGTCCAGGATGTCGTGTCACGGCGCGCGACGAGGAAGTTCGCTACGAGGTCGCGTGTAGGCTCGAGACAGATGTGGGTTCCGAGCAACGTAGACGAGGTCGAGGCTGCCATCGCAGGCGGCGATCTTGAGGAGACGTCGTCGTTCGATGGGAAGCGCGAGCCGCCGCCGTCGACCAAGAAGGGCAACGCCTCGATTGCGGAAGACGTGGCGGCGATGAGCACCGCAGGGGGGACCATCCTTTACGGCGTTGGCGAGGACGAGGACGAGCGCCTAACGGTACGGTGCCCGATCCAGTTAGCGGGCGTCTCAGATCGCATCTCCAACATCGTCCAGACCTCCATCATGGAGGTCCCGCACATCCAGTTTCGGCCGTTCACCCTCCCGGGCGACCCCGCGAACGGCTACCTCCTGCTTATGGTGCCGCCATCGCCGCGGGCTCCGCATCAGGTGACGGTGGGCGGGGACCGGCGGTTCTATGGGCGCGGACCACGCGGCAACCGTCGCTTGGATGAGCACGAGATCGCCCAGTCATACGGCCGTCGCCAACAGCGCGAAATCAACCTCGAAGCCCGCCTTGACGAGGTCCTCACCTACTGCCCGTTTGTGCCCGAAGGGGCCGACAAGGGCGTCCTACACGCGTTTGTGCAGCCCGTGCCGACCGATCAGGGACTCTGGGACGCCGCCATCGAGCGCTCGGGCGACCTCACGGCGCTGCAACTGCGTATCCAGAGCTCTGCACGACCCCAGCTAACGACGCAAGGGTACGACCCGTCGTTCGCCGACCAGACCTACTGGCACGACAACGGCGCGGACTCTTACCGGCTTTCGACTCAGCACCAGTCTGAGCCCGAGCCGAACATGGTCGTGTACCTGGGCGATATGACCTTCAACATCGACGGGCGCGCTGTCCTGTTCGCGGGCAACGCCGCCAAGGGGTCCGGCAATCAAGGGCCCGACCCGAACGCGCAAAAGTGGATCCACGAACAGGGCATCGCAGGGAACCTGGCCGCGTTCTTGGCGGCCTTCGCGGTACTCATGCAGCAGGCGGGGTACTACGGCGCAGTCGACCTCGGCCTGCGGGTTACCAACCTCCGAGACGGCATCGGGGTTGGGCGGAACGAACATCTGCAAGGCACCGCTGGTTACATCGACTGGGAGTTCGTACCGAGGTACAAGGGCGACACTTATACGCGCGTGACGCGGTTGGCAGCCGTCTCCGAGCTAGACGACCCCAAGGCCATCGCCATGAGCCTTCTCGGCCGGCTGTTCGAGGCCACCACCGGTCGTCCTGGCTACACCCCGTTTGCGTAGGCTCGAACAGTGTCGACCGTCATGCGCGAGCCGCGCAGAACCCCGGCTGAGCGGGAGCGACAGAGCGAAGCGATCGCGGCGGCCGCCTGCAGGCAACGCGACATTGCCACCGACGCGCCTGAAGGCAGCGCGAGGCGGATCGTCGCACTGCGAGCAGCCGAGTATCTCGTAGCCGAGGCGAGGCGGCTACGGATGCGAGTCGTCTCACCCTGACGAACCGCCACAGAAGGCCAGCGGGCACTCAGCGCCGGCGCCGTCGAGGACGTCCCATCGGCGCCAATGTTGCTTGTCGAGGTCTACTCGGGTAGTTCGCTCCGTACAGCCTCATTGCGAACCCACTGACAACTTCGTGCGGACGCGCTCTGCCAATCTCGTGCGGACTCGGACTGTCAATTTGATGCGGATTCACAGTTGATCCGCTGACCGCCGGCCCGGACGCCCCGGGTCGGCACTGACGGTTTTACTGAGGCCGCCCTCCGGGGCGGCCTCGGTCGTTCCCCGGGGCCTCGGTCGTTCCCCGGGGCCTCGGTCGTTCCCGGGGGGCCTCGGTTGCCCGCCGCGGCCCGAACCGTGGTTAGTTACCCCCGCTAGGCGGGGGTAGATGACCAAGGTTCGGCGGATCCCTACCCCGAGGACCATCCGCGGTGCCACGAGCGTCGCCGGGGCATCTCTGGTCACATCATTGGCACGGCGTCGTCACGAGCCGGGGTAGATACGTAACGCGCGCCCCGGCACGATCCGGGCATGTCCCGATCAGTCGCCCATCTTGACCAAGCTCGACCAACGAGCGACGGTCGACGAGACCTTCAGTCGTCCGCGGGGCCGAATTCGCCGTCCGGCATGACCTCCCCGGCCCGAATTACCTCCCCGGCCCGCAGCACTCGCTCCAACTCCGTGTTGTACGCAGCGCCGGCCCGCGGGATCGTGTGGCCCCGCCCGGGGACAACCGCCCGCTCGGCGCCAATGCGCTCGGCCACGCGGTCGCACACCAGGTCGAACACATCGGAGTGGCCGCCCGAAACGACCAGCTTGGGGAACGGCGTGTCGGCCAACGCCTCCAGCGGAGGTTCGCCGTCCCACGCGGGGCGCTCGGTCGCCAGCAACCGCACCCCCGCCAGTAGTTCCTCCGGCAGCTCCGCGGGCGTCTCGTGGGTGGAGCCCACCCCGTAACGGAACATGCGCAGCACATCTCGGTGATCGACCTCGCCGGCGACGGTGGCGGCGAAGAACCGGTCCCCGTTGCTGATCATCTCGTCCACGCGCGGATCCCCGGCCGCGACGCGCTGGCAACCCGGCTCGGAGATCGTCAGCGACCGCACCGCCCCCGGGCGCAGCGCGGCCGCCCAGAGCGCTATCACCGCCCCGTAGGAATGCCCCACGAGATGCGCGCCCTCACCCAGCAGGTCGGCGACCGCCGGCGCCTCGGCCTCGAAGTCGTTGCGCGGCAGCGCCGGGCTGGCGCCGAACCCAGGCCGGTTGGCCAGCAGCAGCGTCCAGCGCTCAGCGAGCGGGAGCTGATCGCGCCAGGTGCGCTCGGCGCCGACGATGCTGCCGTGGACGAACACCACCGGCGGCCCGGAGCCGACACGCCGCACGTCGAGCTGAGTTGCCGGCCCGTCGCTCATCGTCGTCCGACACTACCCGCAGCCGTCGCGCCTGGCGATCACTCACCCCCGCGCGGTTAGGCTGGCGCCATGTCCACCGCTGCCACCGGCGTCCGCCTCCGCCAAGCCGTGATCGTCGCCGCAGAACTCGATCCCGTCGCGGCGCAGCTGCAGCAACAACTCGGCCTACTTGAGCCCTACGCCGACCCGGGCGTCGGCATGTTCGGTCTGCGCAACGCCGTCTTCGCGATCGGCGACACGTTCCTGGAGGTCATCTCCCCCACCGAGCCCCAAACCGCCGCCGGCCGCTGGCTGGAACGCAACGGGGGTGACGGCGGGTACATGCTGATCTTTCAGTTCGATGACCTTACCCCAGCCCGGGCCCGCGTCGCCGACCTCGGCATCCGAGTCGTCTGGCAGGCCGACCTGCCGGACATCTCCGGCACCCACCTGCACCCGGCCGACACGCGGGGCGCGCTGATCTCCCTGGACAGCGCCGACCCGCCCGGCTCCTGGCATTGGGGTGGCCCGGACTGGACGAACCGCGCCGGCACCGGTGCGCCGGGGCAATTGCGCTCGGCGACCGTCGGCGTGCCGGACCCGCAGACCACCGCCGAACTCTGGGGCTCCATCCTCGACATCAGGCCGAACCCGGACACGACGCTCAAACTCGACGGTGGAGCGATCATGTTCACCGCCGGCCCCGAGTGCATGACCGCCATCGCCCTCGAGGTTCCCGCCGCCGTCCGCGGCGGCCGCGACGTGGTGCGGATCGGCGGAGTCGACATTCACCTCACTGACCAAGACCTGAGGTGACAGACAGTCACACGGCTCGTCCGGCCGCTGGTACGCTGACCTGATGACCCGCCCATCCATGCGCCGCCTCGTCTGCGCCGCACTCGCCGTCACCGTCGCTGTGCTCGCCCCCGCCTCCGCCGCCTCGGCGAAGATCGCGCGGACCAGCCACATGTACAACGATCGCTACTGCGAGCTGCTGATGGTCAACGGGACAGTCCCGAACGACCTCGTCGCCGACGTGTGGAACACCTACGGGCTCAACCACTGCCCGGCCGCGTTGTGGAAGATGCAGGACGCCAAGGCGCTCGCCACCGAGTTCGGGGCCATCGCCGTGAAGATCAACGGTCCACGGCACTGGTTGATCGACAGCGCGTCGATCAAGATCGCGCCCGGGCTGCGCAAGATCCACAACTTCGGCGGTCTGCGGATGCGCCGCATCGCCCAGGTGCGGGTCCCCGTCACCAATGGCGTACCCGGCCTGGCCGCTTACACCGCCACCACGGTCCTGCGGGCCAACACGTTCACCTGGAGCCGCAAGAACCCCATCCACGAACTCCTCGGGCCGGACGGGCACGTCTACGTGATGCAGGCGTACTCGCAGATCGTCGACCCGATGCTGGCCTTGCCCGCGCTGAAGGGATTGGGCCCGCGGCTCAACCTCCCCGCCGGCTGGAAGTACCGCACCCGACGACTCAGGCGCGACATGGCACTGACGACCACGGGCAAGGCGGTCGTCGTGCAGGACGTGCTGCAGAACACCTACCAGCTCGAGCGCTGAAGCCAAGGCGGGCCGGTCGCGCCGCGGCGGGATCTTCACCGCAACAGCCTCCGCACCTGTCAGCATCGCGTCTGATGGCGACTGCCGCTCCCACGTACCTGCGCCGGCTGCGGCTTTCGCTGGCCGACGGCGCCCACACCACCGCCCACGTCACGACTTACCGGCTGAGCGACACCAGAGTGTCCGTCAGGCGCCTGCCCGCCTTCGCCCCACTTGGTTTGTGGTGCGAGGAGTCGGGGGTCGAGGAGGCGCTGGTCGGCGGGTTCTACCTTCGCGAACAGGGCACCGCACCGGGCGCCGAACTGACGGCCATCCCGCTCGGGGAGCTGTGGGTGGACGGTGCTGTGCAGCCGTTCATCCCGTTCACCGAGCCCTGGGGCTCGCGCCGGGCCTGCGTCCACGCCGATGGTGGCGCCGTGCGCATCGACCGGCGCGCCGCGCTTCCTGCGCAGCCCGCCGGCGACCTTCTCCAAGCCGGGCCGCTGCTTGTCCACGACGGCCTCGCCGTCCCGGGTGATGAGGAAGGCTTCTCCGCCGGTGCCGGACAGTTCGACTCCGACATCACCGACGGGCGCCACCCCCGTGCTGCCCTGGGCTGCGACGGTGAGCGCGTCATCGCGCTCGCGTGCGACGGACGCGCCGAGGACGAGGCAGGGCTGACCCTCGGGGAACTCGCGCAGACCATGATCGACCTCGGAGCCCGCGAGGCTCTGAACCTGGACGGCGGCGGATCGACCTCGCTGGTCTCCGGCGGTGTCCTGCGCAACGTTCCGCGCGAGGGGTTTGACCTCGCGGTGCCAGGTGGGCGGGCGATCGCCACCGCACTCGTGTTCAGCCCCCACTGAACGCACACGAAGCCAAGGGCGCGGCACACGACCCGTACAGTGGACGTATGCGCGTGATGAACATCCTGATGTTCTTCCCGCGTGGTGGATCCGCCCAGGTAGCCCGTTCGCTCTCCCTTGAACTTCCCGAGAACGGCTGGGACGTCCAGGTCGTCTCCGGCTCGGTCGCCGGCGGCCACGCCGACGCCGAGCGGTTCTACGACGGCATCGACGTCGTACCGGTCGACTTCTCCGCCGGCGACGCGCCCATGCACCCCTCCTATGAGGATCGTCTGGGCGTCCCGGACACGTGCTTTGCCCGCATCGACGACGCGCACTACGCCGCTCACGTGGACGCCTGGGCGCGCGTGCTCGAGGATGCCGGCGCAGACACGGCGGACGTACTGCTGCTGCACCACCTCACACCCGTCAACGAGGCGGCGGCGCGAGTGGCGCCGGGCGTCCCCGTCGTCGGCCATCTGCACGGCACAGAACTGGCGATGCTCGAGCGAATCGAGGAAGGGGCGCCGGCCGATTGGCTCTACGCCGACGCCTGGCGCAGACGCCTGCGGCGCTGGGCGCACGGCTGTGCCCGGCTGATCGTCCCCACGACGGCAGCCCGCGACCGGGCCGTGCGACTGCTCGGCGTGCATCCCTCAGCGTGCGTGATCATCGCCAACGGCTTTGACCCCGGCACTTTCCGTCCGGCCCTGGTGGACCGCGCCGCCTTCTGGCAGCGCCATCTGGCCGAGGAGCCGCACGGCTGGCGGCCCGGCCAGGCCCCGGGCAGCGTCACCTACCGTGCCGCCGACGTGGCCCGGTTGTCGGACGCCGTGATCCTGCTGGCCGTCGGCCGGTACACGGCGGTCAAGCGGCTCAGCCTGCTCATCGACGCCTTTGCCGTCGCCCGGCGTCGCACACGACGCACCCCGGCGCTGGTGATTCTGGGCGGCCACCCCGGCGAATGGGAAGGCGAGCATCCCTTTGACGCCGTGCGCCGCAGCGGCGCACCTGGCGTCTTCCTCGCCGGCTGGCACGACCACGACGCGCTCGCCGGGTTCTTCAACGCCGCCGACGTGCAGGTGCTCGCTTCCGTCGACGAGCAGTTCGGGCTCGTGCTCGTCGAGGGAATGGCGTGCGGGCTGCCGCCGATCGCCGTGGACCGGGCCGGCCCGGCGGAGATCATCGACGCCGGGCGGACCGGCTGGCTCGTCGAGCCCGATGACGAAGCCTCCCTCGTGGACGCGATCGTCGCCGCCGTGGACGACGGTGAGGAACGTGCCCAGCGCGGCCTCGCCGCGCGGCGCGGCGCCGTCGAACGGTGGGGCTGGCCCGGGCTGGCCGGCAGCGTGGCGGACGTGTTGGACGTGGCGAGCGCCGCCGCGGAAGCGGATGCCCTGAGCAATGAGCTTGCCTGAGCGCTTGCGTTTCGGCGTCAAAAGCACTCAGCCGATTCCCAGGGAACCGAGAGCCTGCCCTTAGGTCTGAGGCGCACCATGGATGTCACCCCACCGGAGACATCACATGGAACCCACCCCGATCCCGAACCCCCCGTCAGGCCCGCCGCTCTCGCCGGAGCGCGCCGCCGAGCGTGCCCGCGTGGCGGCGCGTCTGCGCAACGGCGCTCCTGCAACGGCGCGCCGGCAGCGCGCCCGCAACCTGCGGCGCTGGGTGGCCGGCGGTGCCACCGCGATGTTCATCGCCGTTGGCGGCGGCCTGTACGCCACCCAGCCCTCCGGCTCGTCCTCGGCGGCGACCGTGACGAGCACGAAGACCTCATCCGCGACGACGCAGACCACGAGCGCTGCGGCCAGTTCCACGGCAGCTTCGAACGTCACCGCCGCGGTCGCCAGCTCGACGTCACCGTCGACCCACACCTCCTGACGGCCGCGCGACCTACCGGTCGACGAGGATCAGGAAGTACTCGGAGATCACTTCGACGCTGCCGTCATCGGCCGCGTTGAAGCGTCGGATGAGGTCGGCGAAGCCGCCGATGAAGTCCTCCCAGCGGCCTGCGGGCTCCAGCAACTTGCGCGCCATAACGAACGGACCCAGGTCCTCTGAGTAGGCGGTCACCGCGGCCTCGACCGACGCAAAGGTGAACCCGACTTCCTCCCGCGTGATGGTGGGCGCCACGCCGGCGGCGCCGAACATCTCGACGATGTGCTCCTCCTCACCCCACTGCGAGGGGGTCTGCACGCCGGGTGGCGGGGTGGGCAGGAACGCCTCGTTCATCGTGAACATCGCGCCGGCGAAGCCGTCCAAAGTCCACGTCGTCATGGCGATGCGGCCGCCGGGGCGGCACACCCGCACGAGCTCGGCCGTCGCGAGTGCATGGTCGGGAGCGAACATCGCACCGAACGTGGAGGTCACGCGGTCGAACGTCTCCTCGGCGAACGGGAGCTCACGCGCATCCGCTTCGACCCACTCGACGGCGACGCCGGCCTCCTGGGCGTGACGGCCCGCATGCTCGAGCAACTCCGGAGTCACGTCCGCGCCCACGACGACGGCGCCTCGCTGCGCCGCGGGGATCGCGATCGTACCGCCGCTCCCGGTGCCCACGTCCAACAGCCGAGCGCCCGATTCGATGCCGATGCGGTCCAGGACCACCTGCCCGACGGGAGCGAGCCGGCGCGAGAAATCATCCCAATCGCCGGACGACCACATCGCCCTGGCGCCTTTGCGAAAGTCGTCGTCGATCATGGCCCGACGCTAGCAGGCAGGGCGATCAGGCCCGGCAGGCGACCTGCGTGGCCGAGAGCAGATTGTTGGCTGCCGCGACGAGCGCCTTGGCGTCGTTGGGAACCGTCGTGAGCGCGTTGGCGATGTCGACCGGGCCGCTGATCGACGAGATGTCCTTCTGCAGCGCGTCAAACGATGACTGCACCGCGGCGAACTCTGGCTTGAACTGTGCGGCCGCACTGACGCGCAGCCGGTCGACGGAAGTCTTGAAGGCATAAATGTCCGCAGGCAGCGTGGTGATCAGGCTCGCATCGAGCTTGAGGGACTTGAAGCTGTCCAGCGCCGTGCGCGCACTGTCGGCGTCAGTGCAATAAGCGGCCTTGGCTGCCGCGGTCGCATTCGTGGTCGCCTTGTCGCCTGCCCCGCCCCCAGCGAGCATCGCGATCGTCGCGCCGATCAGCGCGACGATCAGCACGGAGACGATGACCATCGACCGATTGCTCATGGGCAGGCCTTCTTTACGACGCTGATCAGGTCCCCGATCGCCTTGTCGAGCGCGGCAAAGCCATTCTTGAGCTCGGCCGCACTGGGCTGCCGACCGGCTATGGCGGCCGTCTCAGCGGCGATGAGCTTGCGGACCGCGATGCGTGAGGCGTTCATCTGCCGGTAAAAGCGTGCCCCGCCCGTAAGCGCGAACAACTGAATCTGCTGTTGCAGGGCCACCAGCCGCGTCCTCACCGCAGCTGGGCTGCCGGAGCCGCTGACCGCGCCGTAGGACTGCCGAACCAGAGGGTATTGGCGGCAGAACGTACCGGCGGCCGGCGTGATCCTGCTCACGTGACGGGGTTTGCCGATCACGTGGGACACGTGGTTGCGCTTGGCCTTGTGACCGTGCTTGGTGGTCTTGGTCTTCGTCTTCGTCGTGCTGGCGTGCGTCGTATTCGTGTGAGTCGTCTTGGTTGTCGTGGTGGTCTTGGTCGCGGCCGTGGTCGTGGTGCTGGGCGTCACGGTGCCGTCGGGGGCCGACGCCGTGGTGCCGGCAGGGTTCGTGGCCGTCCGGACGATCACGACGTTCGAGCCACCGCTGCCGCAGCCGGCGACCGAGAGTGCCGCCGCGATCAGCAGTGCCGTGGCGGCACCGCCCAGCCCGCGACGAGCGTTCAGTGGCACGCTTTCTTCACCGCTTTGAAGTAGTCCACCATCGCGTAACCCAGCGCACTGAACGATTTGACCTGCTGCTTCAACGTGAGTGGGCTCCCGTTGACGATGGCCGTGGTATCAGCCAACACCTGCTTCAGGGTCGAGTTGACCTTGTCGACCTGGGCCTGGAACTTCCCGTGAGTGTCCGCCTTGAATACCTTGACCGCGACTTGGAGTTGCACGAGCAGAGACTTGAGCACCTTGGGATCCGGGCCGCGGTCCGGGCTGTTGACTCCGTCCAGCGCCGTCTGGACAGCCTTGGAGGCCGAACAGTACGCCGGCCCGGAAGCGTGGGGAGTCGTCCCGGTGCCCCCCGTGGTCGTAGTCGACGTGGTCGCGTTGGTGCTCGTGGTGGTCTTCGGCGTCGACGCGGTGGTCGAGGTCGCCGTCGTCGTTGTCTTCGGAGTGCTGGTCGTAGCCGCCGTTGAAGTCGTTGCGGCCGTGGTCGACGCCGGTGTTGTCGTGGTGCTCACACTGACAGTGCCCGACGACGAGCCTCCACAGCCGGCCAGTCCTATCGTGAAGGCGGTCACGGTGAGCAGGGCGGGCAAGCGACGCGGTGACATGCGGACTCCGAGGGGCGAAGGGAACACGAACGGGGAGCCTAAACGCCTCGCGCGCGCCCCGCGTCACTGGGGAGCACGAACGAGGCTGTCATGCTCGACGTCGTCTCCATGCCCGAGTCCTTCACCGACACCCCCCTGCTGACCGAGCGGTTCGACGCCGCGCTGCACTACGCGACGCGTCATCACGCCCTCCAGTTGCGTAAGGGGACGGCCGTCCCCTACTCCGCCCATCTGCTGGCCGTCGCGTCCCTCGTGCTGGAGATGCACGGCGACGAGAACGAGGCGATCGGCGGATTGCTTCACGACGTCGTCGAGGACGGCGGCGGGTCCAAGGCACTGGCGGCGATCCGTGATGAGTTCGGCCCGGTGGTCGCCGACATCGTGCTGGCCAACAGCGACTCAGTCGACGAGGGCGAGGAAAAGGGCGACTGGTTCGTGCGCAAGCGCGCTTACGTCGCCGGCATCCCGGACAAGACGCCCGGCGCGTTGCGGGTCTCGCTCGCCGACAAGGTGCACAACTCCCGCTCGATCCTGATCGATTACCGCACGCACGGCGATGCAATCTGGGCGCGATTCAAGCAGGGCCAGGGTCTGGCCACGCGCGTCTACTACCGCGAGCTCGCCGCTGCCTTTGAGCGTGAGCGCGACCGGATGGGCCCGGGCGCGGAGCCGTACATCGACGAGCTGCGGCGCGTAGTCGATGACATCACCGCGCTGGCCGAGACCCACCAGGGGCCGGACACGCACACGCTGTTCCGCTGAGCGCGCCGCCGGATAGTCTCGCCTCATGACGACCTGCTTCTGTGGCTGTGGACGTGAAGTGCCCTTTGGGCGCAAGCGCGCAGCCAACGCCGTCGGCATGCAGCTGGACACCGACCTGCGCATGGTCCGCGGCGCACAGGAGCGTGCGCCGGAAGTCGTCGCCGATCCCTCCGTCCCCATGCTGCTGGACAGCGGCGACCGGCTACGGGGCCAACTCGTGGCCCGACTGCACGACGAAATCACACGCGACGACGTCGACAAGCAGGCGATGAAGGACGTGATGGATCAGATGAAGCCGCTGCGCGTGGCGATGACCGAGTGGGCGTCTCCGCTGGAGGGCGGGGGCATGCTCGGACTGCACAACGCCGAGGTGGCGCTGCTCGGCCGGCAGGCGACCGCGACGCTTACGCGCGTGCAAGACACCGGTACGACGATCAACGAGAGCCCGCGGGTGAAGCTCACGTTCGATGTGGCGCCCGAGGGAGGAGAGCCGTTCGCCCTGGAGATCAAGCGCACCGTCTCGCGCGTGAACATCCCGCGGCCGGGCCTGACCATGCCCATCACCTACGACGCTGCCGATCCGCAGGAGCACTACGTGTACGACCCGGCCGCGCTGGACGGCGCGCTCGCGGCCGGCGCAGAGGCGCCGGCGGGAGGGCCGGCGGCCGCCGACCCGGTGGAGCAGATCGCCAAGCTGGCCCAGATGCACGAGGCCGGCGCACTCAGCGATGCTGAGTTCGCCGAGGCCAAGGCCCGCCTGATTCAAGGGATGTGATCGGCCGAGAACTACGGATCGTAGTTAATCTGCTACTGTCCATAGTCCACCCGTCGTAAGGACTCCAGATGCTTCAGGTCACCCGCTTCGGATTCGTCAACACCTACCTCGTCGCCGATGACGACGGCCTCACCCTGATCGACGCCGCACTGCCCGGGTCGGCCAAGCCGATCCTCGCCGCCGCTGAGCGCCTAGGTGCGCCGATCGTCCGGATCACCCTTACCCACGCCCATCAAGACCACATCGGCGCGCTCGACGCGCTGGCCAAGGCGCTCCCCGAGGCCGAGGTAGTCATCGGCACCCGCGAGGCGCGCCTGCTGCGCAAGGACAAGACCCTCGATCCCGGCGAGCCCGGCAAGGTGCGCGGCTCCTACCCCGGGGCGAAGACCGAGCCGACCCGGACGGTTGCCGAGGGCGACGTCGTCGGCTCGCTGCAGGTCATCGCCGCACCGGGCCACACACCGGGGCAGGTCGCGTTCCTGGACCCCCGCGACGGCACGCTGTACTGCGGCGACGCCTTCGTCAACCTCGGCGGCCTGGCCACACCGGCCCGTCCGAGCCGCTGGTTTCCGCTCCCAGGTTGGGCCACCTGGGACCGCCCGACCGCGCTGCGTACCGCGCAGGCCCTGCGTGCGCTGGCGCCCGAGCGGCTCGCCGCGGGCCACGGTCGTGTGCTGGAAGCCCCGGGCGCGGCGATGGACGCCGCGATCGCCCGGGCAGCCTGACGTGGCGCGCCGCGGATTGGACCCTGAGCAGGTTGTCCTCGCCGCGGCCGCCGTCGCTGACGCCGACGGCCTGGAGGCCGTGACCATCGCCCGCGTGGCCGCCGACCTCGGCGTGCGGGCTCCCTCGCTGTACAACCACATCGATAGCCGCGAGGCGCTGGTGCGCGGCGTGGGCCTGCTCGGCACACAGGAACTCGGCGAGGTGATGACCGCCGCCGCGGTCGGCCGCTCGGGTGCCGACGCGCTCGGCGCCATGGCGCGTGCTTGCCGCCACTACGCCCGCGCGCACCCAGGCCGGTACGCCGCGGGCATCTCAGCCCCTGGTCCCGACGAGGCCGAGCGCGCCGCCGGGGGGGCAGCGACGGTGCAAGCGATGGGTGCCGTCCTGCGGGAGTGGAAGCTGCAGGGGGATGACCTCATCCACGCCGCGCGCTCGGTGCGCAGCGCCGTCCACGGTTTCATCACCCTGGAAGCCGCCGGCGGATTTGGCTACCCGACGGGCGTGGACGCCTCGTTCGAGGCGCTGATCGCACTCCTCATCGCCGGGTTGAACGAGGAGCGCGCCGGGCGCTAGGACCCGTCGCGCAGCGCCATCACGCCGCCGACGCCACCGACGTAGAGGGTCGGCTTGCCACCGGCGCGGCCTTGGCCGAGCGCGATACCCGCGTAGTGGTTGTTGTAAAGGCCGCCATGCCCGGCCAGCCGTTTCCAGACGACCTTGCCGGTGCGGAAGTCCACGGCCGTCCAGTACCACGGGTCGGCCTTCGGGGCGCCTGGGTCGGCCACGTTCTCGTACGTGTAAAGCAGGCCGTTCTTCGTGTCGCCCTTGGACACGACCGAGGCAGGTCGTACGGTGGTGTTCGTCCACGCCTTCCTGCACCCGGTGCCCTTCGCGTTGATGTCGATGCGGGCCATCCCCGGGGCGCTCACCAGCGCCGGGTCGCCGCCGATGGCCACCGGGCCGGAGATGACGTCGTTGAACTTCTGCAGGTCATAGCCAGAGTTGTTCTCGGCCACGAGCGAGTTGCCCATCGAGATGAGCGAATTCTCATCGGCGCTGGCGCCCTTGCTGAACACGGGCACCTGACATACGACGCGCTTCTGGCCGTGCTTGAGCTTGTCCGCTGCGCGGTATACGACGACGTCGAGCGGATCAGCGTTGTCGGTGATGGCGACGTAGGCCGGCGACGTGGGGCGCGCGTTGTCGTGGGCGCCGTGAATCAGCGTGGGCGTGGTACCGGAGCCGGCGTTGATCTGGCCGACCTTCTGCACCCCATCGTTGCGGTAGGTCTGTTTCCACACCGCCTTTGGCTTCAGGTCCGCGCCGGCGCGGAACTTGTACATCACCTTGTCGGTGACGATGTAGACGCCGTCCTTGGCGATCGCGAACGAGTTCTCGATCTCCTGGTCGGTGCTGATCGCGCCGCACTTTCCGGTCTTCGGGTCCAGCACGCCTACGGTGCCGTGGTAGCGGCCGACGAACCACAGCCGGCCCTGGCTGTCGGGGAGCGTCGAGGGCATCCGCTCGCCCGCCGGCAGGCATGGCGTGGGGTCATAGTCGGCGACGGTGGTGAAGCCGGGAGCGCCGGTCGCGTCACTGGTGGCCACGACGAGGAGGTGGCGGTT
The DNA here is from genome assembly GCA_038319025.1 of Solirubrobacterales bacterium. Classification (GTDB taxonomy): domain Bacteria; phylum Actinomycetota; class Thermoleophilia; order Solirubrobacterales; family Solirubrobacteraceae; genus JBBQCW01. The sequence continues at coordinate 27,898 of JBBQCW010000020.1, read as the reverse complement.
CGCCGCGGCCACGACCACGCGGCCCTTGTTGTCGAGGTAGAAGTACGCCCCGCCCGTGGTGTTCAGCGCCGGGTTGGTGCCCGCCGGCGGCGGTACGAAAGGCAACTGCATGAAGGCCAGCGTGTCCAGCGTCACCGGGTCCAGCATGTACAGCCCGGGGCCGTCGCCGAGGTTCGTGCACGAGCCGATCAGTCGACCCTGCTTGTCGAAGACCAGCGTGATGCAAGTACGGCCGATCGAGGTGGAGAACACCTGCGGGTTGTGGCCCATCGGACCGGCGAGCTGGGTGTAGGCGTCGCTCTGCCAGGAGTCGTTGTGGACGCCGTTCTTCGGGTTGGGGGCCATGAACGGGTTCTGCCAGGCCGCCTGCACCCCGGCCACCGGATGGGCCTTGGCGGGAGCGCCGACGTAGGCCGGCACCGTGGGCGTGTCACCCGTGGCCTGAATCGGGACGGCGGGCTGGACCGCGGCACCGGCGGGGACGGCCGCAGCCAAGAAGGCGAGCGCCGCGACCGCGGCACCAGTGAGGACGCGAAGAAGGGACATGGGCCGACCGTACCGGACCCGTTCATCAGCGGGGGCCGATCCCGCGGGCCGCGTGCGCCTCGTAGCATTGGGCGCATGACCGAGCCCTGGGACGAGCTGGAACGGCCGCTGAAAGCCACGATGATCCTGTGCGATCACGCGCAGGTGGCCGACGGCAAGATGAACCTGCTGGGTGGCGGCTGGACGCTGACCGGCCCGGGCGCCGCGCCGTTCGGCATCGCCCTCATGATCGACGTGCCGTGGCGGATGACCAACACCCAGCACACATTCCGGATCGAGTTGATCGACCTGGACGGCAACGGCGTGGTCCCCTTCGGCCTCGAAGACCCCGTGGCGATCGACGGCCAGTTCGAGGTCGGCCGCCCGCCGGGCGTGCGCACCGGCACTTCGCTGCCCTTCATGGCGGCCGTCAACAGCGGCCCGATCGGCCTACCGCCCGGCACGCACTACGAGTGGCGCCTGACCATCAACGGGCAGGCCCACGATGACTGGCGCCTGCCGTTCAGCGTGCGCCCGGCCGAAGGCGCCGACGCGGCGGAGTAGGCCGCTCAGCAGTGCGCGAGGGCGTTGGCGTAGAACCGCAAGTAGTCCTTGTAGTGCGCCTGCCAGTAGCTGCCCTCATGGGCGCCCTTCCAGTGATGCATCGGGATCTTGAGCGCGTGGGAGAACGCTTCGCCGGATGAGCGGAACGGGTCGCTGGTGCCGCCGTCCATCCATAGGCGGGCCGATCCCCAGGGGGCCCGGCCATGTGAGCGCGCGACGGCGAGGACGTCGTGGCGCGCGTAGTCGGCGGCGTCGTCGAACGCCCCGTCCGCAGAGTCACCGGATTGCATCCACAGCGCCGCCGAATGGCCACCGACCGCGCAGAACTTGGCGGGGGCGTGCCGGGCGATCTCAAATGCGCCATAGCCGCCCATCGAGATGCCGCCGATCGCCACCCGCGACGGGTCCGCGTGCAGCCGACGAACCGCCTCCGGGATGACTTCCTTGAGCACGTAGGCGACCCAATCGCCCGACCTGCGTTTGTGCCAGTAGGAGTGATCGCCGCCGTTGGGGAAGATCACATCGGGAGCCTTCGCGCCGAGCCCGCGCAGCGCCGCGAAGAACGGCCCGTTCGCGTTGGATTCGTTCCCGTTGGAGCCGCGCCCGTGCAGGAACACCAGCAGGGGCCGACCCGTCCCGCCACCCCGCGGAATGGCCGCCGTCTGGGGCAGCGTGGCGTGCACGAACCGCGAGTGCAGGTTGTACCTGAGGATCGTGGCACCGTGGGCATCACCGCTCCCTGTGCTGACATTGCCAAACACCGAGCGGGCCACGACCCAGCCGGTGACGAGCATCGCGAACAGCAGCCCGCCGACCACCAGCATCCGGCGGCGGCGCACCGCGTGAGACGGCCGACGGCGTGCTCCTGGCCCGGCGGGCTGCGGTGATGACGCCATACAACCAGCGTAGAGGGCACCGCTCACTGGACGAAACCGTGGTGGTGATCGGACCGCCGGTACAGAGCATCGTCAGGTTTGCCCCACTACCATCCGCTACCGGCCGCCGCCCGAGCCTCCCTTTGTCGCGAGCTGCGCCGCTCTACCTCTTCATGCATCCGATCTCCTACCTGCAGGCGCTCATCCTTGGGCTCCTCCAAGGCGCCAGCGAACTGTTCCCGGTCTCCAGCCTGGGCCACAGTGTGATCCTGCCCAGCCTGTTCGGCTGGAACATCCATCAGAACGACGATTACTTCATCACGTTCCTGATCGCCACCCACCTGGCCACCGCGTTGGTGCTCGTGGCCTTCTTCTGGCGCGACTGGGTGAACATCGTCAAGGGCCTGGGCCGGTCGCTGCGTGACCGTGAGATCGGCGCTCAGGACACCGACGCCAAGCTCGGCTGGCTGCTCATCATCGGCACGATCCCGGCGGGCATCCTGGGCTTGGCCCTTGAGCACTCATTGCGCCACGTGTTCGCCTCGCCGCAGTCCGCATCGTTCTTCCTGATGGTCAACGGCCTGATGCTCTATGGCGCAGAGCGCCTGCGTCGGCGGGCACCGGTGGTCGAAAAGGCGAGCATCGAAGGTGACGCCACCATCGCGAAGGCGATGACCTTCCGCGACGCGCTGGCCGTAGGCGCCGCCCAAGCCGTTGCCCTCATTCCTGGCCTGTCGCGCTCCGGAGCCACCATGGCCGGCGGCCTGCTCGTCGGCCTCTCCAACGAGGGCGCCGCGCGCTTCGGGTTCATGCTCGCGACGCCGATCATCCTGGCGGCCGCCGCGCTCAAGCTGCCGGATCTGTTTGGCCCTGCCGGCGACGGGGTGCGCGGCCCGGCCCTCGTCGGCGCACTGGGCGCGGCTGTCGCCGCCTGGTTCACGATCCGCTTTCTGATGCGCTACTTCGAGTCCAACCGCCTCACGCCGTTCGCCATCTACTGCGTAGTCGCGGGCGCGCTGTGCTCGCTGTATTTCCTCGCCGTCTGACCGGAGCTGAACATGACCAAGCACCCGAAGCTCATCGTCCCCGCTGTGATCCTCGGCGTCGTGCTGCTCGTGGTGGCCGGCGTCTACCTCACCCAGACGGCGGACGCGCTGCCGTCGTTCTTCCCCGGCCACAAGGCCGGCGCGACCGAACATCACACCAAGCACGGAATCGCCGCCGGATTGCTTGGCATCGGCTGCTTCGTTTTCGCCTGGTTTCAGACGGAACCCGCGAGCGCTCGCAACGCCGTCTGACGCGGTTTCGCCGTCAGGCTCGGGCTTGGTCCCTCAGGCCGGGCGGCCGGCGGCGATCCGGGCCAGCAACTTGACCCCGTGCACACCGCTCTCCGGGGCGATCACCGACGGCGAGGCGCCGGGGTGCTGCGGGGCGATCCGCACTCGCAGCGCTTTGGGCTTGGTGCGGAAGACCAGCGGCGGGTCAAAGACCATCGCCTCGCCGTCGACGCCCGCGGGCACGGGCGCATCGGCGCGCACGGTGAACTCCGTCGCCGTCCATTGGCGCCAAGGGGGCTGAATCCCCCCGGCCGAATCCCCACCGCCCTTCACGGCGCCCATAACCGTGACGCCGAGCAGGCCGTCCTCGATACTGGGCCGCGTGCCGGTGCCGACCACCTTGCCCATGCGGTAGCTGTTGTTGGAGACGAGCACGGCGGCGCCGCCGGAATGCTCGTCGCCGCCCGGCCCCGTCCACTGCAGATCGACCGTATCGCCCGAATCGCCCTTCCCGAGGACATCAGGGATCGTGTCGAAGATCGTGCGCAGCTTCGCGTCGCGGTAGCCGTCGCGCTGAACGGCCTCGGCGTACAGGCCCAGCGACACGTTGTTGACGAAGATCTGGTCGTTCACTTCGCCAAGGTCGATCACCCGTTCGCCGGCGCCCTCACCGAACGCGTCGAGCGCACCCACGACGTCATCGCGGTCGACGCCCAAGTCCAGCGCGAAGTGGTTGCGCGTGCCGGCCGGGATGCACGCCATCGGGATGTCAAGCTCCGAGGCGACCTTGGCCACCAGCGCCTGCGAGCCGTCACCGCCGGCCATCGCAACCGCGTCGTGACCCGCGGCGATGGCGTCGCGCACGAGCTGCTCAAGGTCTTGGCCGAGCTGGAGCTGGACGGCCTTGATGCCCCGCTTGGGTGCCTCGACCTCGAGGTTGTTCTTGGTGGCCTTGCCGTCGCCGGACTTCGGGTTCCAGAACAGGATCGGGTTCACCGGCTTCGGGACCGAAGGCAGATGCACGTGAATGCGGATCGCCCGGCGGGCGCACGCGGTGGACAGGGCGAGACAGATGAAGACGGCCAGGCCCTGCAGCGGACGGCCTTCGGTGAAAACCAGGTAGAGGGCGGCGAGGAGCGCGAGAAAGCCGAGGATGAATCCGCTCATCCGCCAAAAGTCGCGGCGCTTGACCGCGAACCACACGAGAGTGCCCGTGAGGACCAGGAAGGCGACCATGATCAGGCCGCGCGGGAACCGCTCGATCACGAGATCCAACGCGATGACGGCGGCCAGCGCGATCAGGGCCAGCGCCGCGACGGCGGCGACCCGGCGAGTGGCCTCCCCCGAAGCGGCGGAGGTGGGCGCGGCGGCAGTATCGGTCACGTTGTTCATCCAAACACAATCAGCGGTCGCACGACGCCGTGCACCGCTGGGAGAGCGGCCCGGGCGCGGCTACCGTGCCGGAGAGGGTCCGCCACAGCGGAGCCCCATTCATGCCGCCTCGCATCACTTCGACACGCCGAACCGGCGCTCTGCTCGCCACCCTGCTCGCCGCGCTCACCGCCGCCGGCGCGCTTGCGCTGCCCGCCGGCGGTGCGCAGTCACCTGACGCGTTGCGCCAGCAGGTCGCCCGCCAGAAGAGTGCCGAGGGCAACCTCTCCTCCGCCGCGGCACGCCTCGGCGCGCTGGAGCAGAGCGCCGCGCGAGCGGTCGCCGTGATCGAAGGCCGGCTTGCCGCCCGCCAGGGCGAGCTGGATGCCGCCCAGGCGCGATTGACTCGCACGCAGGCGCTGCTCCGCGTCCAGCGCGCGCGCCTCTCCCGGCTACAGCGACACCTGGGTGCGGACCGCGCCGCCCTGGCCAAGCTACTGCTCGAACGGTACGAGGCCGACAAGCCTGACCTCCTGGGTGTTGTCCTCAACGCCCACGGGTTCTCCGATCTCCTTGACCGCGTGGCGTTCCTGCATCGCATCCAGTCCAGCGACACGGTGATCCTCGACCGAGTGCGCACCGCCCGAGCCGACGCTCACCACCAGGCCGCCGTCCTGGCCGGGATCCTTCCCGGCCAGCTCAAGGAGGCGGCCACCGTCCAGCGCGAGCGTGATGCGCTCGCCTCGATGACCGCCGGCCTTCAGGCCCGCCGCGACGCTCTCGCCTCCGCACGCGAGGCCCGCCTGGCCGCCCTGCAGAACTCGATCAGCAGCCGCCACCACGCAGAACGCGTGCTCACCCACCTCCTCGCTCAGCAGGCCAGCGCGTCGGTCGACAAGTCCGGGCCCGGCGGGCCGTGGGCGATCCCGTGGGCGATCGTGCAGTGCGAGTCCGGCGGCCAGAACATGCCCCCGAACTCGGCCACCGCCTCGGGCTACTACCAGTTCATCGACTCCACCTGGCAGGCGCTGGGCGGCAGCACCCCGAAGGCCTACCTGGCCTCCAAAGCCGAGCAGGATCGCCTGGCCGCGCGCCTGTGGGCCGGCGGCTCGGGCGCGCGCAACTGGGATTGCGCATCCATCGTCGGCATCATCTGAGCGCGACAGTCAGGGCCGCTCGTCGAGGCCCTCGCGGAACTCCTCGGCGAGATGCCGAAAGCCGCTGTCCACCGGCGGCCGGCCCAACTCCTCGGCCCTCGCACCCGGACGCCACAGGCTGACGAGCCCGGCAACCAACGTCACCAGGAAGACCTGGCCCGTAAGCATCTCGAAGACCGAGAACATCTCGCCCGGCTGCCCGGCCGGTACAAAGTTTCCGTACCCCGTCGTGGTGAGGGTCGTGTAGCTGAAGAAAAGGATCTCGCCGTCGTCAGGGCTCGTGCCGCTGCCGAACAAGCCGCCCTTCTCCAAGATGTTCGTCGCCATGAAGAGGAAGCCCCACAGCAGCCCGAGCATCGTGTAGGTCGAGAGAGCGCCGAGAATCGTGCGAAAGTCGACCTCGCGGGAGAACAGGACGCGGCGCAGGATCGTCCCAGCCGAGTAGAGCATCAGCCCGGAGACGATGATGATCACCGCGCCGATCACGAAGCGGGACGTGAAGGCGACCGAAACGAACGCGACCACCGAAGTCACGCTCACCAGCACCACCATCTGCCGGACCCGCGGCAGTGGCACCTCAGAACTGGTGAGCGCCACGATGCACGTCAGCCCGGCGGTTGCCACGCCCAGCGCCCGCCCCCAACCGCTGTCGGGCACCAGCGAGATCACCACGTACGTGGCGAGCGTCAGTAGCAGCACCAGGCCGTAGGCGTCACTGACGCGCTCGGCGGCCAGTAGCCAGCGCTTGGGCCGGTCCGGCAGGCCGGCGTTCGTCTCATGGTCCACGTAACTGGATTCGCCCACCGACGCCGCGGTCCTGCCCCCGCATGCCGCGACCCAGGCTATCCTCGCGCCCGCGTACCACCGGTCCCTGAGTCGCGTCGCTCGCTGACTGAGCGCCCGCTCTACCCAGCCAAGCGGACGGGCAATTCGCGGAGTTGGTTGGCGAACGGCCCGATGGCGTGCACGGGCGGGCCCTCGATGGCGATGTCCGGGTAGCGGGCGAGCGTCTCCTCGATCAGGATTTTCAGCTCGAGCCGGGCGAGCGCGGTGCCCAGGCAGAAGTGCCGACCGCCTGCCCCGAAGGCCTGATGCTCCGGGTTGCGCAGCACATCGAAGCGGTCTGGGTCCTCGTAGCGGGACTCGTCCCGGTTGGAACTGACGTACCACATGAGAACCTTGTCGCCCTTGGCGATCGGGCAGCCCTGCAGCTCGGTGTCGACCGTCGCGGTGCGGCGGAAGTTGGCGAACGCGGGGAACATCCGCAGCGCCTCCTCGACGGCGCCGGGGATCAGCGATGGATCGTCGAGGAGAAGCTGGCGCTGGTCGGCGTTCTCCATCAGCGCTCGCATGGCGCTGCAGTAGGTGGCTTTGGTGCTGTCGTTGCCGGCGGCCATCAGCAGCACGAAGCCCATCACGATCTCGTACTCCTCCAGCTGCTCGCCATCGACCTCTGCGTGCACGAGCACGCTGGTCAGGTCATCGACCGGCTCCGAGCGCCGCGCGGCGATCAGCTTTGCGCAGCGCTCGAACATCTCGGGAACGTAGGTCGACGCGATCGCGTCGACCCCTCCGGGATTGATCTCAGGGTCCGTCGGGTTCATCAGGATGTTCATGAGGTTCGCCCACACGGCGTCATCCTCAGGCGTCAGGCCCATGAAGCTGCCGATCACCCGCGCGACAACGGGCTGGGCCACGTCCTCGACCAGGTCGCAGGTCTCGCGCCCGTCGAGCCCGTCGAGTACCCCGCGGGTGATCTCGCGGATCGCTTCCTCATGCTCGGCGATGCGCTTGGGCGTGAAGCCGCGCTGGAACAGGCCCTTGATCCGGTCGTGCTTAGGCGGATCCATCCCGATGAACATCCCCTGCTGCATGGCCAGCGGCATGATGCCGTCGGTCGCGATGGCGAACCCGCCCACCTCCGACGAGTAGGTCTGCCAATCCCGGCTGACCTCGTGGACGCCCTCGGCCGTGGTCACCGACCAGTAGCCGGCCTCCTCGGGAAGCTCCGGGATGCCGGCCGACCAATGCACGGGGCATTCGCGGCGCATCCGCGCGAACTGCTCGAGGTTCGGACCGTCGACCCACTCCTCGGGGTCGTAGGCCAGGGCCTCGTCGAGTGGGGTGGCATCAGCAGACATGGTGTTCCCTTTCTCGTACCGGATCAGACCGGTTCGGCCAGCGTCAACACATGGCCCTCGGCCGGCGGCACCCGGCCCGCGAGCGTGGCTTCGTGGACGGCGATCACCGCTTCTAAACCCGCGCCCCGGATCACGGTCAACGCAGGGTGATCGGGATCGGTGACCTTCGGGAGCACCATCGCCCATGCCTCGCCGATCCGCCGAACCAGCTCCGCCCCACCCCAGTCCGCGGCACGCTTGGCGCCCTGGCCGGGAGCGAAGAACACCTCGGGCGCGGGACCCGGCAGGTCAGGGTCTCCGCCGACAGCGTCGTGATGGGTCATGCCGACGGCGATGTCGCGCCGCAGCGCGTCACCGAGCCGGCGATGGACGGCGCCCCGCGCGCCCGCGTCACCTGACATGTCCACGTAGACCGTGGGGGTGTCAGCGTCGAGGTCGGCCACCGCGTCGTAGGCGAGCACGCGGTCGTAACACCCGAGCGCTTCGGTGAAGGCCACGTTCGCCGCCGAGGTGAGCCCGACCACCTCGACCGCGCCGCGCGCGGCCAGCAGCGTCGCCGTGCAGTACGCCGTCTTGCTCGACGCGCTGCCCAGCACCACACAGTCAGCGCCGAAGAAGCCCTCGTCAGCGAGATGGTCGTCGATCAGGAAGGCGGTGGTGAACAGCGGACGCAGGAGGGCCTGCTCGCCCTCCAGTTCAGGGTCGTACGCAGCGTCGGCGGCGACGCGGTCGTAGCGGTTGTAGATCGCGGCGCGCTCGCGGCGGTGGGCGACACCATCGGTAAAGCCCGACGGTGAAACCTCGACCGCTTCGACCACGAGATACGTGGACATCGGCAGGTAGCCGTACACCCGCTCGCCCACAGTGACGTCCTCGTGAGCCGAAGCGACCACGTCGGCAAACCCCCACACCGGGATTCGGCCCCATCCCTCCGGGGCCGGGAAGAAGGACCAGTACGAGAACGCGTCGCCCAGCACGCCGTAGGTGATGTTGTTGGCCGTGTAGGCGAAGCAGTCGACCGCGAGCAGCACCTGGCCGGGCGCCAGGGTGATCTCGTCCGCGCCCTGCGCCGCGCGCACCTCTGTCACTGAGAGGTCGTCCTTGCGCACGAGGACGTCGTAGGCATCGGCGGTGGTCCGTGCGTTCATGCGGCCGACCCGCCGGGCGCAGTCGGCACCCCGCCGGGCACGAACTGCGCGCGCAGGTCGGTCTTCTTCCACTTGCCGGTCGCTGTGCGCGGGATGGCCTCGACGATCTCGAACTTCGTCGGCAACTGCCACTTGGCGAAGTCGGTCGAGAGGTGCTCGCGCAGTTCCTCGTCCGTAGCCGTGCGGCCGTCGACGAACGCGATCACGCCGAGCGGACGCTCGCCCCACTTCTCGTCCGGCATCGCGATCACGGCCGCCTCGGCGACAGCGGGGTGCGCCATCAACAGGTTCTCAAGATCCACGGAGCTGATCCACTCGCCGCCCGACTTGACCAGGTCCTTGGAACGATCCCAGATCTTCAGGCAGCCGTAGGCGTTGATCGTGACCACGTCACCCGTCTGAAACCAGCCGTCGGCCGTGAACTTGTCGGCGCCCTCGCCGCCGTGGTAACCGGAGGCCACCCAGGGGCCGCGGACCTCCAACTCCCCCATCGTCGTGTCGTCCCAGGGGACCTCGACGCCCTCGTCGTCCTTGGCCCGGATCTCCACCAGCGGGACGGCCGCACCTTGCCGAGCCCGGTAGGCGTCGACGGCCGACTCCTCGGCGCCCTCAAGGTGCGAGGGGACGTGGCACACGCTACCCAGCGGGCTGGTCTCGGTCATGCCCCAGGCGTGCAGCACGCGCAGGCCGTGGGCGTCAAACCCCTTGATGACCGCAGGGGGTACCGCGGCACCACCGACGATCAACGTGTGCAGGCGCCCAAGGTCCCAGCGCTGGGACTCGGCGTCGAGCGCGGCGAGCATCGCCATCCACACCGTCGGCACGCCGGCGGTCATCGTGACCCGCTCGTCGGCGAGCAGGTCGAGCACGTTGACAGCGTCCAGATGCTGGCCGGGGAAGACGATCCCCGCGCCGCTCAGAGCGGCCGCGTACGGGATGCCCCAGGCGTTGGCGTGGAACATCGGCACCACGGGCAGGACGGTGTCGCGGCTGGAGATCCCCAGCGCGTCGGGGAGCGATGCGCCCAGGGCGTGGAGCAGGGCGGCGCGGTGGGAGTAGACGACGCCTTTCGGGCGGCCGGTCGTACCTGACGTGTAACACGAAGCGGCAGCCTGCCGCTCATCGACCTCGGGCCAGCGAATCGGCTCCGAGGAGGCGACCACGTCCTCGTAGCGCAGCATTCCTTCGGGCGCGGGCTCATCATGCGTCACGACGATCACATGCTCGAACTGGCGGGCCGCGCTGAAGCCCGCCAGGATCGGCAGCAGCGTCTCATCGACGACGATGACCTTGTCCTGCGCGTGGTTGACGATGTACCCCAGTTCGTCGGGATGCAGCCGTGGGTTGAGCGTGTGGAGCACGGCGCCCATCCCGGGGATCGCGAAGTAGCACTCCAGGTGCTCGGCCTGGTTCCACATCAGCGTGGCGACGTAGTCGCCGTCGCCCACACCGAGGTCGGCCAGGGCGCCGGCGAGGCGGCGGGCGCGATGCAGCACGTCGCTGTAGGTGGTGCGGTGGATGCTCTGATCCGGCCGGCGAGAGATGATCTCGCGAGCTCCATGGAACTGCTCGGCGCGCCGCGCGACCGTCGTCAGAGTCAGCGGGTAGTCATCCATCGTCAAGCCCTGCATCGAGCACTCCTCGGGTCGGCGGTTCGTACCCCAACCGTACCCGTGATGCGTCAGCTTGCGCAGGCGATGCCGTCGGCGGTCCTGCCGTCGTCCCGGCACGGCCGGATCGTCGGTGCGCGCCAGCCGCTGCCGGTAACCACGCCGGCGATGCCGGAGGCGGTCAGCCCGTACAGCCTCACCATCAGTCGGAAGCCCGTCTGGGTGGCGGTCGGCTGGGGCGAGGGCAGCCAGTTCGCACGCTGGGCGGGGTCCGTGGGCTCGGCCCCTTGGATGTAGATGTCCATTGAACCGTCGGCGTTCTGCTTCAGCCCGGTTCGGTTGTTCACGACGTAACGGTTCTTCGGGTTGTCCACTAAGAAGCCGTCGTTGTCGTACATCGTCATCGACCAGAAGAACTTGACCGGCGGGGGGAAGGTCCCGGCCGCGAAGTGGGCGACGTAGCGCTGCTTGCCGCTCAGAGGACCCTTGTCGCGATCGAACAACGTCAGCGGGTACACCGATACGTCCGGTGTCGGGGCGCCCAGGCCGTACTTGTCGACGACCCCGCGCGTGACGTAGTCGGTGCCGTAGCGCCCGGTCTTCCCGACGAGCCAGCCGTTGTGCGCGTCGAACCCGTCGAAGTACTTGCCCAGGAGCAGACCCTGCAGGTGCGCGGGCCCACCGGTGACGGCGTCCCTCAGGCCTTGCCGCTGCGCGTCGGACAGCGAGCCGGCTTGCGTGGGATGCAGGCCCGGGCCGATACCGAGCGTCTTCAGGTCGGCCAGGATCGGCGCGTCGGCGGCCGGCGGCGGGAAGCGCTTGAGCTCGTCGCCCAAGGCGTCGAAGAACGTGGCTGCATCCTCCCCCGTGGCGGTGCCAGGGACGTGGGTCTCGTCCAGGGTGGTGTCGCGGTGCTTGGGCTTGGGCGGGGTGTAGCCGTAAGGCTTCTTGGCGTTCCACCGGTTCAGCGGCACGATGCGATAGGTGTGCTGCACCTTCATCGTGGCCGGCAGATCCGCAGGCCCCGTGTTGTAGGTGCGGCCGATGATCCAGATGCGGTCGTACGGGGAGCGGATGCGCGTCAGCCCCTTGGGGACTTTGCCGTTGAAGGCCGGGCCGGTGATCAGGTAGTCACCGTCAGGATGAGCCTTCGCGGGTGACCCGATGTTGGCGAAGTTCTCGGTGTAGGGCGAGAGCATCTCCAGCACGTGGAAGCGCTTGGTGGGTTTCGGCGTGTGGATCACGAGCGGCTGCGCCCGGAGGTCCAGCCAGGCCATCGAGTACACGGTGTCGCCGTTGGGGGCGACGACCGTGCGGTCCTTGGCGTCGGCCAACTTGGTGAAGTGGTTGAACTGGTTGACCGGGCCGCCGCCCTTACCGTTCGACACGTTGACGCTGGTGCTCTTGGCGAAGGTGCGCTGCATGTCGAGCAGGGGCAGCCCGTACTCATAGCCGCGCGTCGCCAGGGCGAAGGCGCTGTCGTGAGCGGCCTTCTGCGCCGAATCGGAGGCGTCATAGGCAGCTGAGGCGGAGGCCGCACCGAAGGCGAGGCTGAGGGCGCACATGAGCGCGACAGCGAGGAGGTGGCGCGGGGCAGCTACGGTCATGGGGCGAGCGTAACCGACCGTGCGACACGCTGTCTCACCAGACGATCAGATCCCCGATTCGATCGGTATGCGCCCGTCGGCCGCGGCCTGCAAGAGCACCGCGTGGTCCAGTTCGTTCTGGTCGGCGTAAGCGGAGGCGAAGCGCACGATCGCCTTGTCGAAGCCGGCGCCCGCGCCGAGATAGGCCGCGATGGCCTGCCGGTCGCCGGAGCGAGCGTGGGCGCGGGCCAGCGTCCATCCGCACGACTCCACGTAGGCCCACAGCCGCTCCGGTGTCATCAGCGAGATGTCGACCGACGCCTTCCAGTCCCACAACTGGCGCAGGTAGAAGTCCCGACAGGTGCCGTCGGGGGCGTCGATGCGCAACCAGCCGAGGAAGATGTCGCCGGCGGCCTGCATCAGCCGCTGGCCTTCCACGACTCGCTGCCCGTGCTCCTCATAGACGCTCGCTCCGGCGTACGGCTCCAGCACCGACGCCTGCGCCTCCTTGGCCTGCAGAACGAGCGGATCATTGCCGTCGCGGCCCTCCAGCAGGATCACCCAGGCCCGGGTGCCCACGCTGCCGACCCCGACGACCTTGCGCGCCATGTGTACGTACTCGTAGTTCTCCAGCAGGTGACGCAGATCGTTGGACACCGTGTCCATGTACTTATCGAGCAGATCGCGCATCCACTGATCCAGGTCGCCGGGCTCAGCCCCCAACGTGTTGAGATCCTCGATCGGCATGATCAGCGGCGGGGCGCTGATGAACCGCAGCCGGCCGTCGACCACGTGTGTGAGCTTGTTGAGCGCGCGCAGGCTGTCCTTGCTCTTGGCCTTGGCGACCGTCTTCCGGACGGCCTTCAGGTCCTTCCCCGTCGCCTGCTCGCTGTAGCGGTCGCGGATGCCATCGACGTCGAGGCGGGCGTACCAGACGTCGAGGTTGTGCTGCCCGGCGAACGCCTTCATCGCCGCGCGGTACTCGGCCACCGCGGCGGCGACGAGCGCACGGCGCTGGGCCGTGGGGAACCGCCGGTCGCGCCCGGCGATCTCGATGCTCGCGGCCATGCGTTTGACGTCCCACTCCCATGGGCCTGGCAGCGTCTCGTCGAAGTCGTTCAGATCGAACACCAAGGTGCGGTCGGGCGCGCCGAAGCCGCCGAAGTTGGAGATATGCGCGTCGCCGCAGAGCTGGACGTTGAGCGCCGTGTGCGGCATGGCCCCGAGGTCGGCGGCCATGATCGCCGCGGCACCGCGGTAGAAGGTGAAGGGCGTGGCCAGCATGCGCCCGTACCGGATCGGCACCAGCTCCGGCACGCGCGTCGTGGCCTGCGCCTCCAGGACCTCGACCGAATCAGGGCGATCAGCGGCCGGCGACCAGTCACCGTGGGAGGAGCGGCTCACCTTCGCCCGGGCGGCGCGGCCGATGTCACCGCGCTCCTCGACGTCAAGGCGGGCGGGGTCAGCGGAGGTGGCGGCCATCGGGCACGGTCCTTGGTCGGTTTGGGTCGTGCGGTCAGGTGATCCTACGGCCGGCCGGGTCACCCCGGCCGGCCCTCCGGTTCAGGCCCCGTCGGCCAGCACAGCGCCGAGCGTAATGAGGTCTTCCGGGTGCAGCCACTCGTCGGCGAGCCGCTCGCCACCCGAGCTCAGAATCGCGTCGCGCAGCGGGATCGCCCACTGATGTTCGAGCACTGCCACTACGGCCACCTGGCCGGGCGGAACGGCGTCGGCGATGTACCAGACGTTGTCGGCCAACGGGGAGACTCCACCCTCGGCGGCTTCCTCGGCGCCGAGCTCTGCACCGATCTCCATGCCCTCTTCGCCGCCGGCGCCCAGGCCGATCAGCGCGCCGACGACGGCGCCCAGCTCGGTCTGTTCGTCGTCGGTCAGGCCGGAGCCCTCGACGGCAACCACGTCACCGTCTTCGTCCTTGGCGACGACCAGCATGTCCACGACGCGAACCACCTGCTGCTCGCGCAGCCTGCGCAGCTCGGCGAGCACCGCGCCATGCAGGCCGCTGCCGTCACCAAAACCGAAGACCATCACCTGCATGGGTCCGAAGCTCATGAGGCCCCCAGCAGCTTGACCTTCTGGCCGTCGAACTCTTCCTGCGTGAGGACACCGGCGTCCAGCAGGCCCTTCAGCTCCTTGAGCTGGGTGATCGTGTCTGACGTGAGGCCACCGGCAGCGGGTGCGGGCGCCGTCGGTGCGTATGCCGGCGGCGGCGGGGGCGGCGGGACCGCCTGCGCGGGCGCCTGCTGCTGCTGCTGCTGTAGGTCGGCGATCTGCGCGTTCTGCTGGGCCTCGGCCTCCTGCTTGTTGGCGGTGTGCTTGCCCGCCATGTAGGCGCCACCTCCGACCACTGCGGCCCGCATCAGCGGACGTCGTCTCCCAAAGGGCATATCGATCTCCTCAACCGGTTGACTTCCATCAAAGCGAACCCGAACCGATTGCCCATCACCCGATTCGGATGAGAGGACCGTGTGGCCCGCCGGTGACGCTGCAGTGCGAAAGGTATTGCATCCGCCGTGCGTGGTCGATGGGAGGCGCCGCGCACGGGATTCGGGGCCCCTGCTGGTTCCGGCACCCCCGGCTGGCCAGACGTGCGCGGAATGACGTTCACCTGTCGAGCGTCAGTTCGATCACGTCACAGAATCCGGCGCGATCACGGTCTCCAGTCCTGCGATGGAGGGCAGATCGGCCTGCTGCCCTGCCGACGTCAGGCGATCAAGCTCCTGCGGGGATAGGGCAAGGTCGGCCATCGACAGCAGCTCGGAGAGCTGCTCCGCCGTGCGAGCGCTGGCGATCGGTGCAGCAACCATCGGTCGCGTCGCCAGCCAGGCCAGCGCGACGGCCGAGGCGGTAGTCCCACGAGCCCGGGCGATTTCGTCGAGGGCGACGAGAACCGCGATCGCCTGCGCGTCGTCCAGATACTCGGCTGCGGCACCAGCGCGAACGCTCTGCACCGGCGGGCCCCCTGCACGGTACTTCCCGGTGAGAAAGCCTCGGGCCAGGCTCCAAAACGGCAAGAACGCGATGCCTTGTTCCACGCAGGCCGCCATCAGCTCACCCTCGTAAATCTCGCGCGTGATGAGGTTGTACTCCTGCTGCACCGCCACGTAGGCCACGAGGTTCTCGCGCGCGCTGATCTGCAATGCGCAGGTAAGGCGAGGCCCGGTGTGTTGAGACGCTCCGATGTAGCGCACTTTCCCGGCGCGCACGAGCGTGTCGAACGCGACCAGCGTCTCCTCCTGCGGCGTCGTCGGGTCGTCGATGTGCGCCCAGTACAGGTCGATTCGATCCGTCTGTAGCCGGTCGAGCGAAGCCTCAGCCGCCCGTGCGATCACCGCTCCCGACAGGCCTTCGGCCCCGGGAAGCTGACCGACCTTGGTCGCGATAATCATCTCGTCGCGGTTCCCACGGGCGGCCATCCACCGGCCGATGATCGCTTCGGACTCCCCGCCGACGTTCCCGGGAGCCCAAGTGGAGTAGACATCGGCGGTGTCGATGAAATTGCCACCGGCCGCCGCATAGGCGTCGAGGACGGCGAACGATTCTGCCTCGTTCGCCGACCATCCGAACACATTCCCGCCGAGGCAGAGTGCGAAGACGTCGAGACTGGTGGACCCCAGGACGGTCACTACGGCGAGAGCCGCTCGATCGTCCAGGCCGCGCTTGCCTCACCGTCGACCCGCGCGTAGACGAAGCGATCGTGCAGGCGGAACTCGCCGGCCTGCCAGAACTCGATCGCTTCCGGCTGGACGACGTAGCCACCCCAGAACGGCGGGCGGGGGACGTCCTCACCGGGGTGGCGGGCCTCGATCTCCTCGACGCGGCCGAGCAACTGCGCACGATCGGTCAGCACGGATCCCTGCTTAGACGCCCATGCGCCGATGCGCGACAGGCGCACGCGGCTCGCGTAGTACGCGTCGGAGTCGGCGTCGGTGGTTTCCACGACGGAGCCGTGGACGAGGATCTGACGCCCGAGTTCCCGCCAGAAGAACAGCAGCTCGGCGCGCGGGTTCTCCGCGAGCTGGCGGCCCTTCGTGCTCAGGCGGTTCGTGTAGAAGCGAAAGCCGTCGGGCGACGCGCCGCGCAGCAGAACGGTGCGCGCCGTCGGCCGGCCGTCGGCGCCGGCCGTGGCGAGCGTCATCGCGTTGGGATCAACCATCTCGGTGGCCTCGGCGTCCGTGAGCCAGCGCGCGAACAGCGCAAGCGGGTCGGCGGGAAGATCGGCGCGGCGGAGGGAGGGCAGGTCGGTGGGGGCCACGGGTACGGACCGTACTGCCCGCCCAAACTGGGCCGTGATGCTTCAGCCCAGCAGGGTCACGCGACGAGCCCCGAGTTTCTTGCGCGCAACGGTGGCCAGCCCGGAATCTGCCGTGGCCAGCGGCATGTTCTGCTGCATGGCAACCGCGAGGTACGAAGCGTCGTAGCTGGTGAGATTGTGGCGCAGCGCCCACACGTCATCGAGGAGTTCATCGTGCGGGTGCCGGCGAATGTCGAGGAGGCGCAGCAGCCCGACCGCTTTGTGAACGTCCGTCGGATCGAGGCTTTGGCTGCGCTCGAGCCCGCGAAGCGCGTTCGCGGTCTCAAGCAGGATCAAGTCCGGCGCGTGGAGTTCGCCCTGGCCCGTGAGCATTTCCCCAGCAGCACGGTTCCCCTGAGCCCCTCGAACGAGCAGCGAAGCATCGATGACCAGCGTCACTCCCCGCCGCCCCAATCGGCCATGCGGGCCTCGCGTTCGTCACGCGCCTCACGAATGATGCGAGCGGCAAGCCCAGGGTCATCGTTAACTGGGGGAGCGTGGCGACGGACGACGGCCAACCAGTCCTCGACGCTGACCGCCGGCGCCAGACGGGAAACCTCGCTGAGCAACAGCTGGTTGAGGGACTGGCTGCGCTCGGCTGCGAGTGCCTTCAGACGCTCATGGGTTGCAGGCGGGACGTCACGGATCTGGATGTTGCCCATGCGGCCATGCTAGCAAATCGCATGCAGGCAGATGTCACAATGCCATCATACGGCTGAGCAGTGCTGCTGCCGGAGCGCGAGAGTCGTCGAGCACCTCATCGAGCGCACCTCCGGCCAGTATTCGCACCTTAGACGCCAACGCCGGCTCGTCCATCGGCCGCTCCGGCGACCCGAGGGCATGCGCGACCTGAGCGAGCACGACGCCATCGGCGTCCTCGATGCGCGCCTCGGTCTCCCCGAGCAACGCATCTTCGATCACGCGCACGCGAGCGGCCGCCGCCGCGCGGACCTCCTCGTCGACGGCCGCGAAGCTCGCCAGATCCGGGTCACCCCGGAGCAGCGCGTACATCGTCAGATACGGGATCGAGAACTTGGCCTGCAGCGGATCGGCGACGTCGTCGTAAGCCGCCGCCTGACGGGCACGGGGGTGGAGGCGCACCACGAGGCTCCCCGACGGCGGGCCGGCAGGGGCGTCGCGGAGCGTCAGCGCCGCCTCGATCGCCGACTGCGCCATCAAGCAGCAGGGCCAGGGCTTGATCCAGTTCTCCGCTACCGCGAGGGTGTCGGGCTCGGCGTCCGCCCACCGGCCGCCAGTCCCTTGTGCAAACGCCTCGCGCGCTCGCGCGGGAACCCGCGCCCCACCGGCTGCCAGTCGCGCCACCGCAACGCCCTCGGCCGCGGCCAGGCCGACGCCCAGCGCCTTGCCGTCGCTCCCGAAGCCGGCCCGCGTACCGGTGGCGCGCAGCGCGGCCAGCCCGAGCGCCGCCTCTGTGGCCCGCTGATCCAGCTTCAGCAGAACGCCGGCGGCCACGGCGGCGCCGACCGTTCCGCAGACAGCCGTCGGATGCAGCCCGCGGTCGTACAGCGCCGGATGGCTGGCGCGGGCCAATGCGCCCATGGCTTCAAAGCCGGCGGCGTAGGCGATGAGCACCTCGCCGATGGTCGCCCCCACCTCTGCCCCGACGGCAAGCGCCGCTGGTGCGGTCGGTGCGCTGAGGTGTGCCAAGCCAGGCAGGTAGGTGTCGTCGAAGTCCAGGACATGGCCGGCGGTGCCGAGCCACAACGTCACGTCACCGGCGTGCCGGGCGGTTTGCGCGGCGGGTTCAGATCGCCCACGCCAAGCGCAGGCCAGCCAGTCGGTGAAGGCAATCCGGTAGGCGGCGTCCATCAGCGTCAGACGCCTGCGACGCCCTTACCGATCAGCACGACGCCGATCACGAGCATCACGGTCGCCATCACCGCGGCGTTGTGGACGGCAAGCCACCTCTTCCAGCCGCCCAGGATGCGCTGCGCAGGCTCAGGTCGCGTCACGTAGAGCACGTACGGGATCAGCATGGTGAGGCTGCCAAGCGCCACGTAGACGGCGATCGACACTATGTCGGTGCTCGTCGACTCCTCGCCCGCCGCGACGGCGAGCCCGGCGGCCACGGACATCGCGAGGGCTTTGGGGTTGACCGCGGAGAGCACCAAGCCGGCTCCGAGCGACTTGACCACGTTGAACTCGTCGGCCGCCCGCAGCCACTTCGGCAGTTCCTCCTGATCGCCCGGCTCGGGCCGCGCGCGAAGACGACGCACGCCGAGTGCGAGGAGGACCGCTCCGAGCACGAGCTGGAACGTGCTCGAGTTCTCAGAGGCGTCGCTGCCCGGGCTGAACCGCCCTGAATCGACCAGCAGGAAAGTCGCGGTGGCCACGATGGCGAGCCCTAAGACCCAGCCGATCAGCAGGGCCAGACCGTTCGAGCGCGCCCTCGGCGTCAGCAGCATCACGATCATCGCGATGACCGGTATGGGTGAGATCGCGGCGACCGCGGCGTACGGCAGCAGCTCCCCGATGACTTGACCCATGGCTCAACGCTACCTGCGACAGCCGACGGGCGGTGTCGACCAGGTCCGCAAACCAGGCCGCTAAACCGCTACACTTTCTGAAGCGGAGCGATCCTTTATCGCCCGCGAGGAAGCTTTCTTGGGTCCCGCCACGAGCGGTTCGGGTCAGCAGTCCTCCCGAATCGTTGCGGCCGGTCGCCGCGCATACGTGGCGGCACGATGCCGCCCAAGGAGTTCCAAATGTCATCGCAGTCTTTCGCCGATCTCGGCGTTTCCAATGCCGTGTGCTCCGCGCTCGGCAAGCAGGGCTTCAACGAGCCGTTCGCCATCCAGAAGCTCGTCATCTCCGACGTGCTCGCCGGGCGCGACGTGCTCGCCAAGTCCCCCACCGGCTCGGGCAAGACGCTCGCCTTCATGGTGCCGATCCTCGATCGCATCGAGGCCACCGACAAGCGCCCCGCCGCCCTCATCCTCGCGCCGACGCGTGAACTGGCCACGCAGATCGTGGACGCCTCCTACAAGCTGGCCCACGCCCGCGCGCTGAGCGTGACCGCCGTCTACGGCGGGGTCGGGCTGGAGAAGCAGGCCCGCGCAGCCGCCAAGTCGCACATCATCGTCGCGACCCCCGGCCGCCTCGAGGACCTGCTCAACCGTCGCGCGTTTTCCCTGTCCAACATCAAGATCCTGGTGCTCGACGAGGCCGACCGCATGCTCGACATGGGGTTCCGCCCCGCGGTCGACCGTGTCGTGGCCCAGTGCCCGCGCGGCCGTCAGACGCTGTTCTTCTCCGCCACGCTCGACGGTGAGGCCGGCAAGATCGCCCAGGCCTACACCAGCGACCCACGTCGCCACGAGCATCAGCCGACCGAGCAGCGCGTCGCCGACATCGAGCACCGTTTCCTCGCCGTCGACCAGGACCGCACCAAGATGCTCATCCGTGAGCTTTCGGCCAAGCGCGACCTGGCGCTCGTGTTCGTGCGCACCAAGCGCGGCGCCGATCGCCTCGTGAAGAAGCTGAGCGCCGAGGGCGTCTCCGCCGTCGCCATGCACGGCGACAAGTCCCAGCGTCAGCGCGAGAAAGCGCTGGCCAGCTTCGAGGCGTTTCGCGTCGACACGCTAGTGGCTACCGACGTCGCCGCTCGCGGCATCGATGTGGACGGCATCTCGCACGTCATCAATTACGACCCGCCGGAGGACCGCGAGGGCTACGTGCACCGCATCGGCCGCACCGGCCGCGCGGGCAAGACGGGCATCGGCATCACGTTCGTCGGCTCCGAGCAGGCAGGTGACGTGGCCAAGATCGCTAATGGCCTGAAGCTGGAGAAGGAGTTCGCCGCCGCCGGCGTGCGTCCGTCCCGTGGCAGCAGCGAAGGTCGTCCCGGCCAAGGCAATCAGAAGCAGCGCGCGACGCATCGCAAGGGTGGCCTCACCGCTTCCACCCGCGAAAACGACGGCCGCAAGCCGCGCTCCTCGCGGGGCGGCAGCGGCGGCGGCTCGGGCTCGGGAGACTCAGCCCGCACCGTGCATTCCGCCCGGCCCTCGGGCCGCGGCGGCGCTCGCGGCCGGTAGGTCAGCGGCTGGGCTGGTCGGGCAACCGACCAGCCCGCTCAGCCGGGATCCAGGCTCAAGCCGACGGGCGGGACGCGGCAGCCAGCAGTACCGGCACCGGACCCACCACGGGGTAGGACGTGCCGCAACCGGCACTGTCCATCCAACGGCCGCGGCGCGACAGTTCGTCGCCGCAGGCCGGGCAACGCAGCAGGCCGAGAATCGCGGGCGCCATGAACGCGAGGCGCCCGTGCCGGTTCTCGTCCTCCAAAAACGCCAGGGTGCGCTCGACATCAAGTGGGGCAGGTTCCTCGCCGCCCGGTTCGCCATCGGCACGGACGGCCGGTGCCCCCTCCCACTCCACGCTGTGCTCCCACCGGGAGCGGTGTGCGCCCCAACCGAGACGCACCAGCAGGCTCTCGTCAAACGCGGCGCGCGCGTCGGCGGCCCCCGCGGGCTCGCTCTCCTTTGGCGAGAAGACGAGCGTGCCGTCCTCATCGTCCACATACCAGCGGTACAGCGGGCCGCCGTAGACCAGCAGTGCGGCGCGCGTCGGCACCTGCACGAAGCCGCGCGGCGCCACGCGCGCCAGCTCCTCTGCTGCCTTACCCGGCTCTGAGGTGATCGCCAGCACGTCAGAGGCGATCACGTAGGCGAATGCCGCGTCGGTGAACGGCAGGTGTCGCGGGTCGGCGACGATCAGCGGCGAGGTTGCGGCGGCGGCCTCCGCCGGGGCTTTGGTGGTGTCCAGAACGTCGGCGTCCACACGAACGTCCGCGCGCGCCTCGGCGGCCGGACCCGAGCCCACATCGAGCACGAGGCCGGCCTCGGGCGGCGCCGGCCGATGGCGAGCGGACTCCTGTCGACTCTGGGCGATCTCCTTTCGAGCACCGTCGAGCGTCTCGCGGCCCTGCGTCGCTGCTGTGCCCAGGCGGCTCATGGCCCGCAGGCTAGTACACAGGGAGACGAGCGCTGATTGGCCCGCGACATCACCGTCCGCGCGACAACAGCCAGGGAAGACGAGATGTTGTGGTGTTCAACGCCCCCAAACGGGGACAAAGTGAAAGCTTTTCGAAGCACCGCCGCAGCGATGGTCTGCGCATCCCTACTGTGCGCCTATGGGGATGTCGCACCGGAGCCGCTGGACTCGTTGCGCCGTCGCGGTGCTCTCTGCTCTGATGGTGGCCGCGGCCGGGGCCGACGGCGCCTCTGCCCGCTGCCAGAACACGGGCACGGTGCCGGCGAGCCGGGCCGAGCAGGTCACCGCGGAGGCGTCCGTGCTGTGCCTCGTCAATCACGAGCGGACCACCCGGGGAATGAAGGCGCTGAAGGCGAACCACACCCTTTGGAAGGTCGCTTCTTGGCTGTCGGACAACATGGTGGCCCGGCAGTTCTTCGACCACACCACGCCGGACGGGCGCGATCTGCGCAAACGGCTGGACGCCTTCCATTGGGAGGGCATGTCGGCCGGCGAGAACATCGCCTGGGGCACCGGAGACCTGGGGAGCCCAGCCCGCATCGTCAAGAGCTGGATGCACAGCCCCGGGCACCGCGCCAACATCCTCCACCGGGCTTTCCGTAGGGGCGGCGTCGGCGTGACGGCCGGGGTGCCGGAGGACGTCGGCGGCCTCGCCGGAGCCACCTACACGATGGACTACGACACGCCGTGATCCGGGCGACCCGACGCGGCCGCTTGTAGCTTTTCCCACAAGGGCGTTGCGCAGGCGTACGGTCGTTGCTGATCGCGATGACCGGGCTCACGCACCATGCTCTACTGACGGCCACCTCCGCCCTCAGCGGCCTGCTGGCCGCGACCTTCGTAGGCGCCGGCACACCGGCACAAGCGACCCAGCGCTGTGCCGGGGCGGATGTGGTGCCGGCGCTCATCCACGAGTTCGCTGTCGCGCAGTCGGCGATCACGTGCCTCGTCGACCGGGAGCGCTCCGCCCATGGGCTCGGGCCCCTGACCACCGACGGCACGTTGACGCACGTCGGCAGCGCGCACGCACGCGACATGGTCCGCCGGCGGTACTTCAGCCACGTCTCGCCGTCGGGGCGCTCACTCCAAGCCCGACTGCTGGCTCACGGGTGGCGGGGGTCTGTCGGCGGGGAGAACATCGCCTGGGGCAGCGGCCGGCCGGCCACCCCGGCGGGGATCGTCCGCGCCTGGATGCAGAGCACCGATCACCGGGCGAATCTGCTCAACCCCGCCTTCACGCGTGCGGGAGTTTCGGTCGCTCCGGGTGCTCCGGTTCGGGGTGCCGTACGGGCCTCAATCACTTACGCGATGGAGTACGACACCCCTTAGCAACGGACCTGGATCCACCGAAGACCGGCGGATCCAGGCACGGCCATCGTCGGTCAGCTGACCGTGAATGCGGTGTGCATCCCGGCCATGTAGTGACCGGCGATGTTGCAGATCAGGACGTAATTGCCCTTAGTGAGGTTGAGCGTGACGGACCCGGACTTGCCGGACTGCAGCTCGCCGACCTCACCGACGCTGGTCTTCTCGGAGATGCGCGCTCCGGTGCCCAACGACCCTGCGGGCTTGTCGGTCTTCAGGACGATCATCTCGTGCGGGGCGGCACCGGCGTTCTTCACGTCGAACGTGACCTTGCCCGCCTTGGCGGCGGTGGCGCTCGGAGCGATCTTCCACTCCGTCAACTGCACGGACACGGGGCCGGTGGTGGGAGCGGTGGCCGTGGCCGCGGCCACCGCAACCGTTCCGGTGCTGGGCGTCGAGGTGCTCGACGAGTTCGAGGAGGACCCGCAAGCGGCCAGAGCGGGGACGGACGCCACAATGGCGGCGAGGGAAAGAGCTTTTACGAGCATGGTTTTTCGGACTCCATCAATGGTTTGGGGACGCACAGCCACGACGGGTACGCCGCAGCAGTTCCGAAGTCTCACCCTGCCGTGCGCATGGTCAGGTTCAGTTCACATCTGCTGGGAATCCGCTGAGAACGGTGGCCGCCGCCGCGAACCGCGGCCCGTGACCGGCCCGGACCTCGATCACCGACCGGGCGCCTCGACAGCCTCGAAAGCGGCGCGGGCCGACGTGCGCATCGACCCGCACCACACGACCGGCCGTGTCGCACCACACGAGGTCCAGCGCGAACCGCATCCCAAACGTGTGGACCGAGCGTGTCCGCGGCAGATGGAGCGCATGGCCGGCCGGGAGACTCGGCAGCCCGGCCAGGCCGAGCAGCCGCGCGCGCAACGAGACGGCCTCATGGACGACCAGCCCGCTGGCCATGTACCGAGCGGGAAGACGGAGCAGCCGGGCGGGGAGCACACCCTTCCTAGGTCACGCTGGGCGAAAAGCACCCCCTAGGCAGTTGCCGGCGCGCTCTCCAGCCCGATCGCCGCGCGGCTGTCGCTGCTGCGGATCATGAACAGCGCGATCATGGCGCCGGTGAGGGCGAAACCCGCACCCACGAGGAAGGCCGCCTGAAACCCCTCGGTCAGCGCGCCGGGCAGCGCCGACTTCGCGCCCCGTGCCGCATCGAGCACGTCAGAGGTCTTCGCCGTCGCGACCGCCGTGAGGATGGCCAGCCCGACGGCTCCGCCGATCTGTTGGGCGCTGTTGATCAAGCCCGAGGCCAAGCCGGCCTCATCCTGGCTGACGCCCGACGTGCCACCGATCGTCGCGCCCGGGAACGACAGCCCGAGGCCCAATGCCGCCAGCACGGACGGGCCGAGGACGTCAGTGACGAACCCGCCGTCCACCGATATCTGCGACCACCACAACAGGCCGCCTGTCGTGCACAGCATGCCCGCGACCAGCACGGGTTTGAAGCCGATGCGGTTGGCCAACTGCGAGCCACCGATGGCGCCGGCCATGATCGTCAGGGCCAGCGGGAGGTACGCCAACCCCGCCTTCAGGGCATCCCAGCGCAGCACCTGCTGCATGTAGAGAGAGGCGAAGAAGAACATCGAGAACAGCGATGCGGCGAGCAGCAGCCCCACGAGGTAGGAGGCGTTGCGGGTGCGCGAGGAGAAGATGTCGAACGGGACCAGCGGCGCCTTCGCGCGGCCCTCTATGAAGATGAACGAGCCGATCAGGATGACGGCCGCGGCGATCAGCGCGATCGTCTCGGTCGACGTCCAGCCCGCGTCGTTGGCGTTGATCAGCGCGTAGACCAGCAGCGAGAGGCCCGCCGTGATCGTCACCGCGCCCGGCACGTCGAAGTTGCGCGTGGCGTTCTCCGCCCGGCTCTCCGGGACGATCCGCGGCACGAGGAACAACGTCACCATCACCACGGGGACGTTGACCAGGAACACCCAGCGCCAGCTCAGGTATTCCGTGAGCACGCCGCCGAGCAGAACGCCGACGGCGCCACCGGACCCAGCCACCGCGCCCCAGACGCCGAGGGCGGTGTTGCGCTCGCGGCCCTCTCGGAAGGTCGCCGTGACGATCGACAGGGCAGCCGGAGAGAGCAGCGCGGCACCCAGGCCCTGTACGGCGCGCGAGACAATGAGCATGGTCTCGTTCTGCGCGAGGCCCGCCGTCAGCGACGCGAGCGCGAACAGCACGAGTCCGCTCATGAAGATACGCCGGCGGCCGAGCACGTCGGCCATGCGTCCGCCGAGGAGCAGAAAGCCGCCGAACGTCAGGGTGTAGGCGTTGACCACCCAGGCCAGGTCGGACTGGGTGACCGACAGCGCCTTGCCGATGGACGGCAGGGCGACGTTGGTAATCGAGGCGTCGAGGACGACAAGGAACTGCGCGGCGGCGAGGAGGGCGAGTATCCGCCACTTCTCGGGCGAGATGCCTTCGGCCTCGTCGGTGGCATCGGCGATGGGGGCGGTGGAAGTGGAGATCGACACGGCTGGGATTCTTGCAAGACGCGGATGCGGGCTCCGGCGCACCGTGATCGCCGGCCGACTCCTTGTCGTACAATCTTAGTCAACCCCGCGCAGATCTTCTTCCAACGGATCTCGTGATGCGCTATAGTTGCTTCCACAACCTTTGATGTACTCAA
This sequence comes from Solirubrobacterales bacterium, assembly GCA_038319025.1. GTDB lineage: Bacteria > Actinomycetota > Thermoleophilia > Solirubrobacterales > Solirubrobacteraceae > JBBQCW01. The sequence continues at coordinate 2,316 of JBBQCW010000020.1, read as the reverse complement.
CTGAACGACGGAGAGAACCCACCCCATGACCACGCTCCTCCTCATCCCGCTCGACGACACCGTGGTCTTCCCCACGATGGATGTCACCCTCCCGATCGACGTCGGTGACGAGGAGCGCGTGCTCCTGGTCCCACGCCACGAGGGTGAGTACGCCTCCGTCGGCACGATCGTCGATGTGACCGAGAAGGTCCGCCTCCCCGGTGGCGGCCGCGGCGCGTCCCTTTCCGGCGTCATGCGCGGCATCGCCGGTGCGGCCCACACCGACGCGGCGGGCCGCCTGCGCGTCGAGGTGACCGAGGCTCCCGACGACGTACCCGTCGACGGTGTCAGCCGTGAGGTCGAGCGCGAGTACCGCGCGATCGTCGAGGAGATCCTGGAGATCCGCGGCGACGACGGCCGCATCGCCGCCTGGGTGCGCTCGATCGTCGAGCCCGGGGCCTTGGCCGACACGTCCGGCTACGCCCCCGACCTGCGCTTTGACCAGAAGGTGCAGCTGCTGGAGACGACCGACGTGACCGAGCGACTGCAGCTTGCGCTCGGCTTCCAGCGCGAACGCCTGGCGGAGATGCAGGTACGTCGCCGCATCCGCGACGACGTCGAAGAGGGCACCGCCAAGCAGCAGCGCGAGTACGTCCTGCGCAAGCAGATGGAGTCGATCCGCCGTGAACTCGGCGAGGACGACGGCTCCTTCATCGACGAATACAAGACCAAGATCGCCGACTCCGAGATGCCCGACGAGGTGCGTGAGCAGGCCGAGCGCGAGCTCGGCCGGCTGGAGCGCGCCGGCGAGCAGGGCGGCGAAGCCCAGATGATCCGCACGTACCTCGACTGGCTGATCTCCGTGCCGTGGGGCGCGCAGTCCGAGGAGAACCTTGACCCCGTCCACACCCGTGAGGTGCTGGACTCCGACCACTACGGCCTGGACGACGTCAAGGACCGGATCGTCGAATACGTCGCGGTCAAGAAGCTGCGCCAGGATCGTGAGATTGAAGCCGACAAGAAGTCGGGCGCGATCCTCACCCTGATCGGGCCTCCCGGCACCGGCAAGACGTCGATCGGCGAGTCGATCGCCCGAGCGATGGGTCGCGAGTTCGTGCGCATGTCGCTCGGCGGCCTGCGCGACGAAGCGGAGATCCGCGGACACCGGCGTACCTACATCGGCGCCCTGCCCGGCCGCCTGGTGCGTGCCTTGCGTGACGCCGGGACCATGAACCCGGTGATCCTGCTCGACGAGGTCGACAAGGTCGGCGCCGACTGGCGAGGTGACCCGAGCGCAGCACTGCTCGAGGTCCTCGATCCGGCCCAGAACTCGACGTTCCGCGACCACTACCTGGACGTGGAGCTGGACCTGTCCGAGGTCATCTTCATCGCCACCGCCAACCAGGCGGAGACGATTCCCGGCCCGCTGCTGGATCGCATGGAGGTCATCCGTTTCGACGGCTACACCACGGCCGAGAAGACGGCGATCGCCCGCGATTACCTGTGGCCCCGCCAGCTCTCGCGTAACGGTCTGCGGGAGGACGAGGTGGCCATCACCGATGAGCTGCTGGGCACGATCGTGGCCGAATACACGCGCGAAGCCGGCGTGCGCAACCTCGAGCGTGAGCTCGGGACGCTGCTGCGTAAGACGGCCACGCGAGTCGCATCGGAGACCGTAAAGGCCCCCGTCACGGTGGACGTGGACCTGATCCGCGACGCCCTCGGTCGCCAGAAGGTCTGGCAGGAAGCTGCGGCTCGCACCGCGGTCCCCGGCGTGGCCACCGGCCTGGCCGTCACCGGCGCCGGCGGCGACGTGTTGTTCGTCGAAGCCAACGCCATGGAGGGCAAGGGGTCAGGAGGCCTCACGCTGACCGGCCAGCTCGGCGACGTGATGAAGGAGTCCGCACGGATCGCGCTCACGTACGTGCGTGCGCACCGAGAAGAGCTCGGCATCCCGGAGGGTGCCTTCGAGGACACGGAGTTCCACGTCCACGTGCCGGCCGGCGCCATCCCCAAGGACGGGCCTTCCGCGGGCGTCACGATGACCACGGCCCTCGTGTCGTTGCTGTCGGGTCGCCCCGTGAAGCACACCGTCGGCATGACCGGCGAGGTGACGTTGCAGGGCCGCGTGCTGCCGATCGGCGGGCTGAAGCAGACGGTGCGCGCCGCCCACGCATCCGGCCGGACCGACGTGAGCCTGCCCGAGCGCAACCGCGGCGATCTGGATGACGTGCCGCAGGACGTCCGCGACGCGATGACGTTCCACCCGGCGATGACCATCGGCGAGGTGCTGGACGTCGCGTTGGAGCCGGTGAGCGTGAGCGAGACGACCGCGGT
>JBBQCW010000019.1:0-58460 GCA_038319025.1 Solirubrobacterales bacterium | reverse complement strand
TGTCCGTCAGAACGACTTCAGAAGCCGTAGTGGAGATTGACCCATGGCAGGCGTCGAAGAGCAGGTCGAGATCCACGAGGAGGCCCCGGCCCCGTCCGGCCGTCCCGAGATCGCCGTCGAGAACCCGGCGACCGGGCGCATCATCGCCCACGTGCCCAACCTCAGCCCCGAGGACGTGCGCGAGATGGCCGTCCGCGGCCGTCAGGCCCAGCCGGGCTGGAACGCGCTCGGCTTCGACGGTCGCGCGCGCATCCTCATGCGCGCCCAGAAGTGGCTGATCGACAACAAGCAGCGTGTGATCGACACGATCATGTCCGAGACGGGCAAGACGTACGAGGACGCGATGCTGGCCGAGATCTCCTACGGCGCCGGCGCCTTCGGCTTCTGGGCCAAGAACGCCGAGAAGTACCTGGCCGACGAGCGCGTGCGCTCCAGCAACATGCTCGTGAAGGGCAAGAAGCTGGTCGTCCGCTACAAGCCGCTCGGCCTGATCGGCGTCATCGGCCCGTGGAACTACCCGCTGACGAACTCCTTCGGCGACTGCATCCCGGCCCTGATGGCCGGCAACAGCGTGATCCTCAAGCCCAGCGAGATCACTCCGCTCACGTCGCTCGTGATGGCCGACTGCCTGCGTGAGTGTGGTGTGCCGGAGCACGTCTACCAGGTGGCCACCGGCCTCGGGGACACCGGCGCGGCGCTCGTGGACGAGGTCGACATGATCATGTTCACCGGCTCCACGGCAACGGGCAAGAAGGTCGCCGCGAAGGCAGCGGAGACGCTTACGCCGATGTCCTTGGAGCTGGGCGGCAAGGACGCCATGATCGTCCTCTCCGACGCCGACGTGGAGCGCGCGGCCAACACCGCCGTCTACGCGTCGATGCAGAACTCGGGGCAGACGTGCATCTCGATCGAGCGCGTGTTCGTCGAAGCGCCGGTCTATGACGAGTTCGTGGCCAAGGTCACCCAGAAGGCCGCGGCGCTCCGCCAGGGCGTCCCCGGCGGCCCCGGTTCGGTCGAGGTCGGCTCGATGACGTTCCCCAAGCAGGTCGACATCGTCGAAGCCCACGTCAACGACGCGATCGCCCATGGCGCCCGCGCCGTGACCGGCGGTCATCGCGGGACGGGGGAGGGGCACTTCTTTGAGCCCACCGTGCTCCTCGACGTGACGCCGGATATGGACTGCATGACGCAGGAGACGTTCGGCCCGACGCTGCCGATCATGAAGGTGCGCGACCAGGAGGAGGCCATTCGCCTCGCCAACCAGGGCCCGTACGGCCTGTCGGCCTCCGTGTTCTCCAAGGACGTCGGTCGCGGTGAAGCGGTCGCCCGTCGCCTGGACACCGGTGCGGCGTGCGTCAACGACGCGCTGATGAACTACGTGGCGCTGGAGATCCCGATGGGCGGCGCCAAGGAGTCCGGCGTCGGCTCCCGGCACGCGGCCGGCGGCATCCGCAAGTACTGCCAGACGCAGTCGATCCTGGTGTCGCGCCTGCACGGTCACCGCGATCCCCACCAGTTCCCGTACACCGAGAAGATGTCGCTGCGGCTGACCAAGCTGTTCGGCTTCCTCTACGGCCGGGGTGAGCGGGACTAGTAGTTCGCAGCGCTGTTCGCGCCGGCGGCCTCGAGCCGCTCGGCGTGGACCCCGCCGCGCTGCCACCATGGCGCGGTGCTAGGAATCGCCATCGCCCTCGCGGCGTCTATCAGCTGGGGCCTGGCCGACTTCTTCGGCGGGCTGTTCAGCCGACGGCTGCCGGTGCTGTCGGTGCTCGGCGTCATCGAGATCGCCGGACTCGTCGGCTGCATCGTCATCGTGGCGATCGCGCAGCCCGCGCTGCCGTCCGCCGGGGACATGGTGGGCGCTGTGGCTGCCGGTGCGGCGGGCGTGATTGCGCTAGGCATCTTCTACCGCGCGCTGGCCATCGGCTCGATGTCGATCGTCGCGCCGATCTCGGCCACCGGCGCCGTCATCCCGGTTGTCGTCGGCATCGCCGGCGGCGACACGCTCACGATGCTCATCGGCATCGGGCTGGCGGTCACCTTCGCCGGCATCCTGCTCGCCTCCTGGGAGGCTGAGGAGGAGGTGAAGGCCAAGGCCGTCTCGCGCGAGTCCATCGGCCTCGCCCTGCTCGCCGCCGTCGGCTTTGGCCTGTTCTTCACCTTGTTCAAGCCCGCCGCGGAGCACAGCGTCCTGTGGGCCTCGTTGTCCGTGCGCCTGGTCGCGGTGCTGCTCGTCGGTGCCGCCATGCTGGCCACGCGCACGCCCCCGGCCCGTGGCCTCGACGGCCGCAAGCTGTGCGCCGTCGGCCTGCTCGACCTCGGCGCCACGCTGCTGATCGGCTTTGCCTCGACCAAGGCCGACCTGGCCGTGGTGGCGGTGATCGGCTCGCTGTACCCGGTGTTCACGGTGATCCTCGCCCGCGGGGTACTCGGCGAGCGCATGCGCGCCATCCAGATCGTCGGCATCGTCTGTGCCCTGGCCGGGGTGGCCATGGTCAGTCTCGGCAGCGCGTAACCTCGCCCTCATGCAGGCGATCCCCGCGCACCTGGGCGGCGGTACGTTCGCGCCGCTCCAGCTCGGCCCGGCGTTGCTGGCGGCCGTGCTTTACGCGCTGCGCGTCCGCACGCTCGCCTCCACGCCTCGAGCGGTCCCCGGGTGGCGCCAGGCCTGCTTTCTGAGCGGCGTCGGCCTGATCGTGCTCGTGCTCGTCTCGCCCGTCGCGCACGTCGGTGAGGAACTGTTCGCCGCGCACATGAGCGAGCACCTGCTGCTGGGCGACATCGCCACGCTGCTGCTGGTGCTCGGCCTCACCGGGCCGGTGATCGCGCCAGTCGTGCGGCTCCCCGGGATGGGCATGATCCGCATCCTCGGGCACCCGCTCGTCGCGCTCCCCCTGTGGGCACTCAACCTCTACCTGTGGCACGTGCCGGCGATCCACATCGCGGCGCTCGATCACGAGGCCGTCCACGCGTTGCAGCACACGATGTTCATCGTCCTCGGGGCCAACGTGTGGATGCCGCTGTTCGGCCCGCTCCCGCAGCCGCCCTGGTTCACCAACGCCTGGAAGCTGGCCTACATCGTCGGCGTACGGCTCGTCGGCGCGGTGCTGGGGAACGTGCTCGTGTGGAGCGACTCGGTGTTCTACCCGCGGTACGCAAAGGGCGAGGCGTACTGGCACATCGCCGCCAAGGCCGATCAGCAGGTCGCGGGCGCGATCATGATGGTCGAAGGGTCGATCCTCACCATCTGCCTGTTCGCGTGGCTGTTCCTGACCGCGGCTCAGCAGGGGGAGGAGCGCCAGGACCTGCTCGATCTGGCTCGCGCCCACGGGGTTGAGCTGACCGACGAGCGAGCGGCCCGCGCGGTGGCGGCGGGGCGCGGCGAGGATCTGCGCCGGCGCATCGAAGGGGCCGAGCCGGTGCCCGACGAGCAGCCGCTCAGCGCAGGCTGATCCCGAGCAGTTCTTCGAGTTCGGCGATCGTGGTGTCGGCCGCCGTGTGATGCACGGTGGTCATCCCCAGCGCGCGCGCCGGCTTCAGGTTGCCGCGCAGATCGTCGACGTACACGCACTCCTCGGCCAGCCGGTCGATCCGCTCGGCGCCGAGCAGGTAGATCTCCGGGGCCGGCTTGCGGATGCCTTCCTCGCCGGAGATGACGACGCCGTCGAACAGCTCGTCGAGCATTCCACGGTCGTAGCGGTGCACGCCCCAGGAGTTGGAGATCAAGCCGGTGCGTAGGCCGGCCGCACGGGCGGACCGCACGGCGGCGATCATCGACTCATCAGCTCTCATCCCGCCGAACAGCCGCTCCACCAGGCCTTCGGGCTCGGCGACGCCGATCACCTCGGCGAAGGGCGGCGCGAACTGCTCCTCGGTCGAGGCGCCCGTCTCCAGTTCGTGCAGCAACCGGCGGGCGCGCGGGTCCGTCATGAACGCGTCGCGCACAGCGGCAGGGTCCAGGCCCTCGGCCGTGCAGAACGTCTCAAACGAAGCGAACACGTCGGTGGTCAGGACGCCGCCCCAGTCGACCAGCAATCCGGTGAGCGCCATGCTCAGAGCTCGCCTTGGCTGACGGCCCAGGCGCGCGCGGCCAGCTCAGGCACGCCTTCCTTGAGCAGGGCGAAGAACTGGTCGTCCGTAGTACCGGCGAGCAGCCGCTTGTAGGAGCCCTCAAGGAAGACGGCCGACTTCCACAGTGCGAGCGTCGTGTACCAGCGCACGTCGCGCATCGATCGCCCTGACTGCTCCTCGTAGCGGGCGATCAGCTCCGCTCGCGTGGGGAAGCCGTCGCGGGTGGTCACGGCCGCGAGCGAGAAGATGGCGCCCTCGTCGTCCCCCGGCTCCGGGTAGGTGGCGGTCAGGTAGCCCACATCGGCCAGCGGGTCGCCGATGGTGGCCAGCTCCCAGTCGAAGATTGCGCTGAGCGAGGCCGGGGCGCTGTGCGCGTACATCGTGTTGCCCAGGCGGTAGTCGCCGTGGACGATGGTCGCCGCTTGCTGTACCGGCAGGTTGGCCCCGAGCCACTCCGTCAGGCGGGTGACATCCGGCACATCGCGGGTCTGGTTGTGTTCCCACAACCCGGTGAAGCGGCGCAGCTGGCGCTCCAAGTAGCCGTCCGGCTTGCCGAAACTCTCCAGGCCGCAAGCGCGCCAGTCGCAGGCGTGGACCTCGACGAGCGCGTCGATCAGCTCATCGGCGATCGCGCGACGCTGCTCAGGCGTGTCGAGCGAGTCGGGGATCTCCCCGGTCATGACCACGCCGTCGACCTTCTCCATCACGTAGAACGGCGCGCCGATGATGGTCGTGTCGTCGCAGGTCAGCAGCACGTCGGGCACGCGGACGCCGTTGCCGTGGACGGCGGAGATCACCTGTGCTTCGCGCAGGACGTCGTGGGCGCTGGGCGGCAGCGGGCCGCGGGGCGGGCGGCGCAGGACCACCTCGGCGTCGCCGCGACGGACGACGTAGGTGATGTTGGAATGCCCGTCGCCGATGGGCGTGGCCTCGATCTCACCCGAGCCGATGCCGTGGCGGTCAAAGAGCGCCTCCAGCGGCCGCAGGACGAGCAGCGGCTCGAGGTCCAGGGCGGCGGCCTCTTCGGGGGTGGCGACGATGGTCGGTGACTCGCTCATGGCGGCGCAACTGTACCGGCGCGGTGCCTGCCAACCGCGGTTCATCGCCTGAGAACGTCTTAGCGCTACCGCAACCCTGGCCCGGATACGGTGTCGTTATGAGTAGGACCCGGCGCAGCGCCCATCGCGCACGCCCACCGCACCACCTTCACTTCATGCGTCGACTCACCATCATCAGCCTTCTCGCCGCGCTGCTGTGCGCGCTGTTCGCCGGCAGCGCCCAAGCCAAACCAGGGCAAACCGTCATCTTCGACGCGCCCGGCAACCTGCTGAACCCGGCCACCCGCGATGAGACCCTGACCAAGCTCGACGGCCTCGGCGTGCACGCTCTACGCGTCGTATTGCACTGGGCCGATGTGGCGCCCGCCTCCACCTCCCGCGCGCGGCCCACCGGCGACCTGACCGATCCCGCCCGCTATGACTGGTCGCGCTACGCCCCGGTCCTCGCGGCCGCCCAGGCCCGCGGCTGGCCCGTCACGCTTACCGTCTCCAGCCCGGTGCCACGGTGGGCCACGCAGGGAGCGGTCGATCAGATCACGCGCCCGCGGCCTTCGGATTTCCAGGCCTTCATGACCGCTATCGGCCGCCAGTTCGGCGACCAGGTGGCTACGTGGTCGATCTGGAATGAGCCCAACCATCCGCAGTTCCTGCAGCCCCAGTACGTAAACGGGCGCCCGTACTCACCGGGCCTGTACCGCCAACTGTTCTTCGCCGGGCGCGCCGGCCTGACGGCCGCGGGCCTGCCCAACGCCCAGGTGTTGTTCGGCGAAACGGCGCCGCGCGGCCAAGGCCGCGTGATCGCGCCGCTGGTGTTCCTGCGCGGCGTTCTGTGCCTCTCCTCCTCCTACAAGAAGACGTCCGGGTGCCCGCCGCTCCCCGCCAACGGCTACGCACACCACCCGTACACGACGGCCGCCGGCCCGTTTTTCGTGCCCGCCAACCGAGACGACGTCACCCTCGGGGTGCTGGGCCGGTTGAAGACGGCGCTGGACCGTGCCGCCCGCGCGGGTGCCATCGCCAAGCACCTGCCGATCTACCTCACAGAGTTCGGCGTGCAGTCCACGCCGGACACGTTCACCGGTGTCTCACTGGCCAAGCAGTCGGACTACCGCTCGATCGCTGAGCACCTGGCCTGGGCCGACCCGCGCATCGCAGGGTTCTCCCAGTATCTGCTGACCGACGACAAGCATTTGAACAGCGGCCCTAAGTACCGCCGCTACCCCGGTTTTGAGTCAGGTCTGATGACCTATGAGGGCGAGATCAAGCCGTCCTACGGTGGGTTCCGCCTACCGCTCGTGGCGACGCCGAGCGGGAGTCGCATCGCGCTGTGGGGCTTGGTGCGACCCGCGACGGGCGCGACGAGCGTCGTCGTGCAGCAGGCTGATCGCGGCAAGGCGTTCAAGGATCTGAGCACCGTCACGACGAGGGCCGACGGCAGTTGGACGGCCAAGGCGTCGGCCCGGCGCGGTCGCACGTGGCGGGTCGTGTGGACGGCGCCCGGCGGCGCCGTCTTCCGCGGGTCAGCCACGCTCGCCTATCACCGGTAGCGCCCGCCGCCTCCGCCAGGCCTAGGCGAGCGGGACGCCGGCGATCGCCGCCAGTTCGCGCGGGCGCAGCAGCACGATCAGCTCGCCCCCGCCGGGCAGCAGCCGGACCCCGATGACGCAGCCCTTCTTCACGTCGGTGCGTGCGCCCGTGAGGTCGTGCACGACCTGGCTGAAATCCGGCTCGTGGCCGACCAGCAGGATGCGCTCGTGCGGCCCGCCGATGGCCGCCAGCTCTCTCGCTCCCCGCTCGTCCAGGCCGACGAGCGCCTCGTGGGCAACGGGCTCGCCGCTCACGCCCGCCACACAGGCCAAACGGGCGGTCTCATGCGCCCGCACCTTGGGGCTGGTGAACACGTGGGCGATGTCGACGCCCAGGGTGTGAAGGGCGATACCGGCCGCTCGTGACTGCGCCTCACCGCGGTCGGTGAGGCGGCGCGCGGAGTCCTCGCGGGTGCCGTGGGGTTCGGCCTCGCCGTGCCGCAGGAACCAGATCTGAGCGGCCATCGCTCCGGGGAGGGTACTTGCCGGCGCCGGGATTGCCACCCGTCACGGGCGAGAACCTGCAGTCTTGGTGCAGAAAGTTCTACCCTGAAGGTGATGGCCGCGCGTTCTGACCCTCAATCGCCGCGTCTGGATGGACGCACCGCACGCTCGCTGCGTACGCGCGAGGCGATCGTCGATGCGCTGTTCGCGCTTCTCCAAGAGGACGTCCTCACGCCGACGGTAGATGAGATCGCCGCCCGTGCCGGCGTCTCGCCCCGCACCGTCTTCCAGCACTTCACCGATCGGGAGGTCCTGTTCGCCGAACTGGCGTCGCGCCAGGCCGAGCGAGTCATACCGATGCTGCGCCCGGTGTCGACCAAGGGCTCACTTGAGGAGCGTGTGGATGCAGTGGTCGACCAGCGTCGACGGCTGTTCGACGTGATCGGCCCCATGCGGCGCTCGGCGATCCTGGCCGAGCCTTTCTCGCCTACCGCCCACAAGGGGCTGGCCGAGTTTCGCGCCTACAAACGCGGCGACCTCGCGCGGATCTTCCATGAGGAAATCGCGGAACGAGAGGAAGGCGAGCGCCCGGTGCTCACCGCCGCCCTCGGCGTGGTGGGCTCCTTCAGCCACTGGGAGTCGCTGCGGTCTGAGCAGGAACTGACCGCCGACGAGGCCGAAACCGTCGTGCGGCACACGTTGCAGGCATTGCTGAAGACGCCCGAAGGCCGGTAGCGTCGTCGCTCGAGGAGGTGGGGATGGATCGCGAGGACCTGATCAACCGTGCCCAGCGCGTGACGGCGGCGTGGAACAGCCACGATCCCACTCAGATCGCCGTGCTGTTCAGCCCCGAATGCACGTCGCGTGACAGCGGGATGCACGGTGCCCGGCACGGACGTGAGGCCGTGGTTGCGCGGGCGCGCCTGTACCTCGGTGCGTTCGCCGACCTGGACTTCCGGCTTTCGGCGGTGAACGTGGACGGGTCCATCGTGTTCTCCCGCTGGTTGGCCGTCGGTACCCACACCGGCCCGCTGAACCGGATCCCCGCGACCGGGCGCAAGATGGAGATCGACGGCTGCACCGTCCACGAGTTCGATCCGCACGGGTACATCCACGCGGAGACGATCTACTGGGATCAGGCCCAGCTCCTCCGCGACCTCGGGGTGCTCGGCGCACCTGAGGAGTGAGGGCAGGCCGCGATGCCGGAGTTGCCGGAGGTGGAGATCACGGCCCGTCGCCTCGACGCCGCGCTGCGCGGCGAGGTCGTCGGCTCGGTGCTGGTCCCCGGCCTCAACGCTCTGCGCACGTTTGACCCTCCGGTGGGGGCGCTGGAGGGATGCTCGCTGGCCTCGGTGACGCGCCGCGGAAAGCTGTTTCTCTTGGCCTTCGACGATGGGCCGACCGCGATCGTGCACCTGATGTCGGCCGGGCGGCTGCAGCTGTGGGAGAAGCGTGCCGGGCTGCGGGACCGCACGTCGCGAGTGCTGCTGCGGTTCGGTTCAGACCGTGAGTTGCGCCTGCGCGAGTTCGGCACCAAGCAGGCGGCGTGGATGCGCGTCGTCGCAGCCGGCGAGGTGGCTGCTGACGAGGTGGTGGCGGCACTGGGGCCGGAGGCATGGCCCGCGCCGCCGGACCTGAGAGAACTGTTGGCGCCGCAGGGCGCCAGGCCGCTTCATGGGGTACTGCGCGACCAGCGAGTGATCGCCGGGATCGGTCGCTCGTGGGTCGACGAGATCCTGTGGGAGGCGCGGCTGTCGCCGTTCAAGCGGGGTGACGATCTGTCGGAGAGCGAGGCCGCCATGTTGCGTGAGGCGATGGTGCTCCGGCTGGGCCAGGCCGTGGCGCACTACGAGGAGGTGGTGCAACTGCCGATCCCCGACAAGCTGCCGCTCCCGTTGCTGGTGCACCGCCACGAGGGGTCACCGTGTCCGCGCTGCGGCGAGACGCTGGCCGCGGTGCACTACGAGTCCTACGTGCTGGCTTACTGCCCGGCCGAGCAGACCGGGGGACGCGTACTGAAGGACCGCCGGTTGTCGCGGCTGCTGAAGTGATTCGGCCCTTTTCGTGACGATTTCGTGCCGCTGGGATTGACCCCCCGGCCGCGCACGTCAGTATCCGGTGCAGCCCTTTTCCCTCCTCACCCTCGGAGTCACCCAATGCTCGAGTCCGGCCAGCCTGCCCCTGCCTTCACGTTGCCCGACCAGGACGGCAACGACGTCTCGCTGTCCGATTTCGCCGGCCGGACGGTCGTCCTCTACTTCTACCCCAAGGCGGCCACGCCGGGTTGCACGACGCAGGCCTGCAGCGTGCGTGACCACCTTCCGGCTTATGAGGACGCCGGCGCCGTGGTCCTCGGCGTCTCGCCGGATCCGGTGAAGCTGGTCAAGAAGTTCCACGACAAGGAAGGCCTCAACTTCACGCTGCTGGCCGACGAGGACCACGCGATCTGCGAGGCCTACGGCACGTGGTCGGAGAAGAAGATGTACGGCAACACCTATTGGGGGTCGCTGCGCGCGACGTTCGTCATCGACGGCGCCGGGACGGTCGTTCACGTGATCCCGAAGGTGTCACCCAAGACGCATGACGACCAGGTGCTGGCCGTGCTGGCCGAGTTGGCGGCGGTGTAGGGGGGTGCATTCATTTGCAAATCCTTTACTGCTAAGGTAAAGGAGTGCCCCGCATCTCCTCCAAGAATCAGGTCACGGTGCCGGTCTCAGCTCTGTCGGAGGCAGGCCTCGGCTCGGGGGATCACGTGATCGTTGAGCCGATCGGTGACGGCGAGTTGCTGATCCGGCGGGCCGTGCTGAGCTTTGCCGGTGCATTCGGCAGCCTGACCGGCACGTACCCCGCGGGGTACCTGGAGCGCCTGGACGAAGAGGAGCGCAGTCGGTGACGGTCGTGCTCGACGCGGACGTGGTGATCGGTGCGCTGGATGCCTCGGACGCCCATCACGACGCTTCGCGGGAACTGTTCACCGCGTGGAAGGAACAGGCCACCTCGAGGCTCCTGGGCCTGACGACCCTCACGGAAGTGCTGATCGCTCCTGCGGCCACCGCCGCCGGCCTGCGAACCGCCCGCGAAGCGATCGCCGCCCTGGGCATCACCATCCAGCCGCCCAACGAGGCCGTCGCCGTCGATGCTGCACGGTTGCGCTCGGCGCACCCGGTGAGCATCCCCGACGCCTATGCGCTGGCGAGCGCTCGTCACCATGGTGCGCGGCTGGCGAGCTTTGATCGCAGGGTGTTGTCCGCAGCCGAGCGCGAGGGCATCCTCGTAGTCGGGCCGACCGCGTGAAGCAGGGCTTCGCCCCGTGACGGCGGCCGAGGCCGACCGCCGCTGTCTCGCGCTGATCGGGGCCGAGAAGGACTACCCGTTCGGCCCGCAGACGGCCGTCTACAGGGTCGGCGGCAAGCTGTTCGCGCTGATGGGCGACAGCGGGGTGGCGATCAACCTGAAGTGTGATCCCGGCCTGGCCGAAGAACTGCGCGCCGTCTACGAGTCGGTGCGGCCTGGATACCACATGAACAAGCGCCATTGGAACACCGTGGACCTGGCGGGGGACGTGCCCGATGCGGTGCTCGGCGACATGGTCGAGGACTCCTACGACCTGATCGTCTCCGCGCTGCCCAAGGCCCGGCAACGCGCCCTCGGCTGGGCGCCTGCGGTGGACCGTGGTGGCGACGGGTCATAGGCTGCACGCATGCATGCCTTCCGCACCGCCGTCGAAGCCCAAGACCACGAGGCCATGGCGGCCTGCCTGGCCCCCGACGTGCTCTTCCACTCCCCGGTCGCCTTTCGCCCGTTTGACGGCCGCGAGGCCGCCGCCGGCCTCTTCGGTCAGCTGCTGCGGACGTTCGAGGACTTTGAGTACACCGACGAGTTCGAGAACGCGGACGGCACGCTTGCCCTGATCTTCCGTGCCCGGGTCGGCGAGAAGGCCGTGGAGGGCCTCGATGTCCTGCGGTTCGGTGATGACGGCTTGGTCAAGGAGTTCACGGTGATGATCCGCCCGCTGTCGGGGATCATCGCGCTCGGCGAGGCGATGGCGCCCGTCGCGGTGACGCTGGACAAGGCCGGCTCGGACGCCGGCCACCTGCCGCCCAGCTGACTCCTAAGCCAACGCGACGGTGAACCCGGCGCTGCGGAGAGCTGCCGTCGCGCCGTCCACATCCTGTGCCCGCACGAGCACCACGTCGGTGTCGTGGGTCGCGATCGGCATCACCGGGATGCCGGCGCCCGCCAGCGCGCCGGTGAACGCGGCGGCGACGCCGACGACGTCGAACGCCATCGGGCCGCGCACGACGAACGCCCGGTAGGGCGCGGCGCTCATGACCTCCGCGGGCACCATGTCGACCCGGCACATCACCGACAACTCCTCACCCCTGCAGCTGACCGACCAGAAGCCGGTGGCGGGCATCGCCCACGCCGGGACTCCGTCCCCGGCGTCGAGGCGGCAGATGGCGAGATCCTCGGGGAGGATGTCGAAGGCCAGAGCGGGCACGGGTGCGGGCACTCGCCGAGCCTAGTCGGATGGCCGACAGTACCTGCCGTCTATCGTTCGCCGCCATGACTGACCGCATTCCGACTCGTTCGTTCGGCGCCGACGGCCCCTCGGTGGGCGCTATCGGCCTGGGCTGCATGGGGATGACGTGGGCCTACGGCGAGGAGGGCCGGGACGAGGCCCAGTCGATCGCCGTTCTGCACCGCGCGCTCGACCTCGGCGTCACGTTCATCGACACCGCCGACATGTACGGCCCGTTCACCAACGAGGAACTCGTGGGCCGTGGTTTGGCGGGGCGCCGCGACGAGGCGTTCCTGGCCACCAAATGCGGGCTCGTCGTCGAGAGCGCCGTGCCGATCCGCATGTCGCGCAACGGCACGCCCGAGCACGTGCGCGCGGCGATCGACGCATCGCTGGCCCGGCTCCAGACCGACCGTGTGGACCTGTACCAACTGCATCGCGTGGACGAGAACGTGCCCGTCGCGGAAACTTGGGGCGCCATGGCGGAGACGGTCACCGCCGGCAAAGCCGGGGCGATCGGGATGTCCGAAGTGTCAGTTGCGGAGCTGGAGATCGCTCACGCCATCCACCCGGTGGCCAGTGTGCAATCCGAACTTTCGCTTTGGACCCGCGACGCGCTCCAGAGTGGCGTCCTGGACTGGTGCGCCGCTCACGGCGCCGCGTTTATCCCGTTCTCGCCGCTCGGCCGCGGGTTCCTGACCGGAAAGCTCAGCGCCGACGGGTTCGGGGCCGATGATTTTCGTGGCAGCCTGCCGCGGTTCGAGCGCGAGGCGATGGCGGCCAATCAGGCCATCGTCGACGCCGTCGGAGTGGTCGCGGCCCGCCACGGCGCGGCCCCCGGGCAGATCGCGCTCGCGTGGACGCTCGCTCAGGGCGAGCACGTGGTTCCGATACCCGGCACCCGGCGCATCGCCTACCTGGAGGAGAACGCCGCCGCGGCCTCGGTGGCCCTGACGCCCGCCGACCTCGCGGAGCTCGACATGCTGCCCACCGCCGTCGGCACTCGTTACGGCTGAGGCGTGAGCGCCCCCGTCCCCGCCGCCGTCCTGTTCGACAACGACGGCCTCACCCTCGATACCGAGGTCTGCTGGACGCGGGCCGAGGCGGCGCTGTTCGCCGCCCGCGGCCACACCTTCACGCTCGCCCACAAGCAGGAGATCATCGGCAGCTCCGCCGACGTGGCGATGATGATCATGGAACGCCAGCTCGACGCCCCCGGCGAGGGTGAGGCACTGATGGCGGACCTGCACCAGCGCATGTGGGATGAACTCGGCCGAGACGTCAGTCCTCGGCCCGGCGCCGTCGCCCTGCTCAACGCCCTGCGTGCGGCTGGTCGGCCGGTCGGCATGGCCTCCAACTCACCACGGGTGCTCGTCGATCGTGGGTTGGCCACCGCCGGCCTCAGCGACCACTTCGACCACATCATCGCCGGCGATGAAGTGGAAAACGCCAAGCCGGCGCCCGACATCTATGTCGCGCTCGCTCGCGCCCTCGGGGCCGAGCCGGAGGACTGCGTGGCTCTGGAGGACTCGCCCACGGGAGTCACCTCGGCCCGCGCCAGTGGAGCCTTCGTGATCGCCATCCCCTCGCTGGAGGGCATCACGCTCGACGGCGACCTGCTCGCCGACTCACTGGCGGACCCGGCCGTGTACGCCCGCCTCGGTCTCTGACAACTGCCCTTCGACTTCGGAACCTGAGACTCTTCAGTCGTGCCGATCGCCTCGCTCGGGGACAGCCTGCGCTCCTTCTCGGATGCGTTCAACAGCTTCTTCGACAACCTCGCAGCGATTCACTGGTTGCCGCTGCTGATCGGCCTGCTGTTCTTCGCGGGCAACCTCACACTCCGCTCGCGGGCGTATTTCAACGCGCTTCGAGCCGCCTACCCGGTGGAGCACATCCGCTGGCGGGACGTGTGGGCGGCGTACGTCGCGGCCGTCGGCTTCAACGGCGTGGTGCCGGCGCGCGGCGGCGACGTGATCAAGCTTTTCCTGGTCAAGACCTCCGTGCCGAACTCGTCGTACGCCACCGTTGCGTCCGCGTTCTCCGTGGAGGCGATCTTCGACCTGTTCATGGGCGTGCTCGTGCTGCTGTTTGCCTTCACCCAAGGAGTCTTCCCCAAGCCGCCGGACTTCTCCAAGATCCCCGCCTTTGATCTGCAGTTCTTCGCCGGCAACCCGCGGTTCACGCTGTTCGTGATCACCATGCTGGCGATGGCCGCGCTGGTGGCGTTCGCGTTGCTGTCGCGGCGGGTCAAGGCGCTATGGGCGCGGGTGCGCCAGGGCGTCACGATCGTGTTCGACCGCCGGCGCTACATGCGCGAGGTGTTTGCCGTGCAGTTCGGCGGCTGGTGCTGCCGCTTCGTCGCGTTCTGGTTTCTGCTCGACGCGTTCAACATCGGCGGGTCCGTGCAGAACGTGCTGCTGGTGTTCGGGGTGAACGCCGTCGCCGGGTTCGTTCCCTTCACGCCAGGCGGGGCGGGCGTCCAGCAGGCACTCCTCGTGCAGGTGTTCGCCACCACGGCGCCGGCCGCGACGGTGGCGGCCTACTCGGTGGGGCAGCAGGTGGCGATCGCCGTCTCGATGCTTGCGCTCGGGTTCGCCGCACTGTTCTTCGTGTTTCGAATCACGTCGTTCAAGGAGGTGATCCGCCGAGGCCGGGAGGACCGCACGGCCGAGAAGGAACGGGCAGCGGCGGAGGCCGACGGCGGTGCAGCGGAGGCTAAGTGAGCCGGTGGCCTAGCTCAGGCCCGAGCGTGCCTCGCGCACGAGCGTGACGGCCTCGGGGAAGACGACCGCCATTACCGACCGAATCTGCTCGGCCTGCTCGGAAGTCGTGCCCTGGATGTTGACCCGGTTGATCGCAGCGACAGTGAGGTCGACGGCGAGCTTGATCGCACTGTCGGCCCAGGCGAGCGTCTGCTGGCCCTGCATCTGCTCCGCGAACTCGGCGAAGCGGCGCTGGAGTTCTTCGGGGTCACCGAACATGTTGAAGCCTTCGTCCATGAGGACAGCGTAGCGCTCGGCTTGTGCGGGCTCACCACGTAGCGTGTGGGCCATGACGATGATCGAAGGAGCAGGCGTACCGCTGCACGTGGAGGAGCACGGCCCGACCGGCGCGGCCGCCACCGTCCTGGTGCACGACTTGGCCGCCGACGCGCTGACGTTCGGCCCGCTGGCCGGGGCGCTCGGCGCCGACGGACGGCGCGCCATCACCTACGACCGCCGTGGCTACGGCGCCAGCGGAGCTCCGACGCCCTACTCGGCGACGACGGTGGAGGAGCAGGCCGAGGATCTCGCCGCGGTCATCGCGGCGCTGAACGCCGCGCCCGCACTGCTGGTCGGGCAGGGTTTCGGCGCGCTCATCGCACTCGACGTCGTCCGTCGACACCCCGCGCTCGTTTGCGGCGCGGTGGCCTACGACCCGCCGCTGTTCGCCTTCGTCCCGGAGGCGACGGAAGGCATGGCCGCGCAGCGACAGATGCTGGAAGACGCGCTGCGCGAGGGTGGGCCGCGGGCGGCCGTCGCGGCCTGGCTCGGTGCCGACGCCCCCGCCGACGAGCTGGCCCGCGCCCAGGACGCCCATCGCGGGTTCTTCGCCGACTACGCCGGGCTGGCCTCCTGGCCCGTGACGCGCCCTGAGCTGCGGGCGATGGTCGCGCCCGTCACGCTGCTGACATCGCCCGACTCTGCGGCCGTTGTCGTTCTCGCCGCCGATCGGATGGCCGCGCTGATGCCGGATGCGCGTCGCGTGACCGACGGTGACATCGCGGCTGCGGCGCTCGCCGTCGGCTGAGAAGCAGCCCGGCTACTCCCCGCGGTTGTGGAAATAGAAGCCCGGCAGTGCGGCTCGAGTCAGCCGCGCGGTGATCGACTGGGCCAACTCGAGGTCGCCGATCCGCACGGCGAGGTCGTCGAGGGTGACGATGCCGGTCAACAGGCCGCCGTCCAGCACGGGAAGGCGACGGATGCCGTGCTGGGCCATCAGCTCCACCGCATCGCTCACTTCCATATCGGGCGAGCCCGTCACGACGGGCGCTGAGGCATGACCCTGAACGGCCGCTGAGCCCAGGTGTCCTTCGGCCAGGACGCTCACCGTCAGATCGCGGTCGGTGACGAACCCGACGGGCGCGCCGTCCGCGTCGACGACGATCACCGAGCCGACATTACGCTCACGCATCAGGTCGGCGACGACGCGCACGCTTGCCTCGGGCGGCGCGGTCACAACGGACTCGGTCATCACTTCGCGCAGGACCATCGACCGCAGGCTAGTCGAGCGTCGGGGCCACGTCGACCCCGGCGACGTAGACTGACGCGTCCGTGAGCACGCCTGAGCAGCCCCTTGCCCCGAAGGACGCCCTCGCCCGGGAAGAGGCCGAGCGCGGCTCCGCGGGAATCGTCGCGGTCCTCGCCGGCCTGCTGACCCTCGGCGGCGGCATCGTCGCCTCGCTCATCTACGCCGACTTTCCCCACGTGCCGCTGCTCACCACCCTGCGGGAGAGCCTCGGCCAGGGCCTCCAAGGGGCGCCCGGGCTCAAGTCGGCCCAGATCCTCTTCTACAGCGACCACAGCAACCAGCTGCTCGTGGTCAGCCTCGTGCTGGCGGCCGGCTCCCTGCTCACCGGGTACGCCCTGCGCTACATGTATCGCGTCACGTCGGCGCGGACTTCGCGGCTGCCCAAGATCGCGCTCGTCGCCGCCATCGCCGGGCCGATCATGGTCGCAGTCTCGGAGTTGGGCCTGCAGATCTTCGTGTCCTACAAGTCCGGTCAGTTTGCGGACGCTTCCGATCACGGCACCCAGGCCGCGCACGACGCGCTGAAGGGCGGCGCGCTGGTGGCCGCGACGCTCTTGCGCCAGCTCGGCGTGCTCGTCGTCGGCCTGGCTTTCGTGCTGATCAACCTGAACGCGATGCGGGTCGGCCTGCTCACCCGCTTCATGGGGATCCTGGGGATCATCGCCGGCGTCCTCTTCGTCATCCCGCTGGGTTCGCAGCTCCCCGTCGTGCAGACGTTCTGGCTCGTGGCCCTCGGTTTCCTCATCCTGCAGCGCTGGCCCGGCGGGAACGTCCCGCTGTCGTGGAGGTCCGGCAAGCCGGAGCCATGGCCTACGCAGCAGGAGATCAAGGCTCAGCGCGCCAAGGACGTCGAGGACTCCAAGGTGGCCAAGGCCAAGGGCACCACCGCTCGTCCGGAGCGTGCGCCGCGCACCCCGTTCCCGCTGCCCCGCCCGGGCGGCGGTCGCAAGGCAGCCGCCGAGCCGGCCCCGATCGTCGAGGCCGAGGATGCCGAGGACGACGAGCCCACCGGGCCCGCTCACTCCTCGTCGAAGAAGAAGAAGCGCAAGCGCCGGTAGTCTCGGCCCGGCACATCGGGACCGATGACGGGAGACGGCATGT
Organism: Solirubrobacterales bacterium; assembly: GCA_038319025.1. GTDB lineage: Bacteria > Actinomycetota > Thermoleophilia > Solirubrobacterales > Solirubrobacteraceae > JBBQCW01. Next base: position 41,385 of record JBBQCW010000019.1, on the reverse strand, counting down.
CGCTGGACGAGCAGGTCGCGCAACGGCTCAAGGAACTGCTGGATGTCGAGCGGTTCGAGCCGCCGGCGTCATTTGCGCAGCACGCGCTCAACACCGACGGAGCACTGGCGCAGGCGGCCGCCGTCGATCCCGACGGCTTCTGGGCCGACCGCGCGCACGAGCTGGACTGGTTCACCGACTTCGACCGGGTTCTCAACGCTGACGACGCGCCGTTCTTCAAGTGGTTCGAAGGCGGCAAGCTGAACGCCTCCCACAACTGCCTGGACCGCCACGTGGCCGCGGGGCTGGGCGACCGGGTCGCACTGCACTGGCGCGGGGAGGAGGGCGAGGAGCGCGACATCACCTACGCGCAGCTGCTCGCCGACGTGCAGCGTGCCGCCAACGCACTCACCGATGCCGGCATCACGCAGGGCGACATCGTCGGGATCTTCCTGCCGATGATTCCCGAGGTCGTCGTCTCGATGCTCGCCTGCGCGCGGATCGGGGCGCCCCACAACGTGGTGTTCGGCGGGTTCAGCGCCGAGTCGGTGGTCGAGCGGATGGAGTTCTCGGACGCCAAGGCGCTGATCACCGTCGACGGTGCGCGCCGCAAGGGCAAGACGGCGCCGGTGAAGGCGACGGTAGATCCGCTGCTGGGCACCGTGCCCGAGTTGGCCACCGTGTTCGTGGTGCGCCACACCGGCATCGACACGCCGATGACCGAGGGGCGCGATCGCTGGTGGGATGAGGCGCTCGCCGCCGCTGACCCGGTCTGCGAGGCGGCCGCGCTCGACGCGGAGCACCCACTGTTCATCCTCTATTCGAGCGGATCCACAGCCAAGCCCAAGGGGATCCTGCACACCACCGGTGGATACCTGACCGGCGTCGCCTGGACTCACAAGCACGTCTTCGATCTGAAGCCCGAGACGGACGTTTACTTCTGCTCTGCCGACGTCGGCTGGATCACGGGCCACTCCTACATCGTTTACGGACCCCTGATGAACGGCTGCACGTCCGTCATGTACGAAGGCGCGCCCGACTACCCGCACAAGGGCATCTGGTGGGAGCTGATCGAGCGCTACAAGGCGACGATCTTCTACACCGCCCCGACGGCGATCCGTACCTGCATGAAGTGGGGGGCGGAACTGCCGGCGGCGCACGACCTGTCCTCGCTTCGGCTGCTCGGCACGGTCGGCGAGCCGATCAATCCGAAGGCCTGGCTCTGGTACCACTTGGTGATCGGTGGCGAGCGTTGCCCGATCGTCGACACGTGGTGGCAGACCGAGACCGGCCACATCATGATCACCACGCTTCCGGGCGCTCAGTTCGCCAAGCCGGGCTCGGCCGGGACTCCGCTGCCCGGTATCGACGCCGCCGTGCTCGATGACGGAGGCGTGGAGGTGGCCCGCGGGACGCAGGGCCTGCTCGCGTTGCGCCGCCCGTGGCCGGGGATCCTGCGGACGCTGTACCGCGACGACGAGCGCTACCGGACGACGTATTGGGAGAAGTGGGGCGCAGACACTTACCTGGTGGGCGACGCCTCACGCCAGGACGATGACGGCTACTTCTGGGTGATCGGTCGCGTGGACGATGTGCTGAACGTATCCGGGCACCGTATGAGCACGGCGGAGATCGAGTCGGCGATCGTGTCGCACCCGAAGGTCGCGGAGGCCGCGGTGATCGGCGAAGCCGACGAGCAGACCGGGCAGTCGGTTTGCGCGTTCGTCACCCTGGAGGGGGATCTGGAGGGCAACGAGGACTTGGAGGCCGAGGTGCGCGAGCACGTCGCCCAGCGGATCGGCAAGCTCGCCCGCCCGCGCCGGATCGTCTGGGCCGACGACCTGCCCAAGACCCGCAGCGGCAAGATCATGCGGCGTCTGCTGCGCGACATCGCGGAGGGTCGGGCAGTCGGCGACGTGACGACATTGCGCGACCCGGCCGTGATGGCGGCGCTGTCGGAGCAGATCGCTACGCGCGCGGACGAGGATTAGCCGCATCAGGCCCACCGGTGAAGGCGCTAATCCGTGCGCCTGAGTCCGGAGGGCGGTGGTCCTGTTTTGCAAAAGTGGTAGTCGGGAGTAGCACCAGGTGCTACCCGGGGGTAGCACTTTTGCGAAAGAGGGTGGCCGCCCTCCGCTCCGCACCGCACCGCACCGCACCGCTCCGCTCCGCCTGGAACCGTGGAGGCCCCGCTAGGCGTCCAAGCCGAGCGCGTCGCGCTTGGCTTGGGTGCGCATCTCGCCCAGGATCCGCTCGAGCCGCGGCTCAGCCTCCTGGTCGACATGGGTCATCGCGGCGCCGACCGACGGATGGACTTCGCTGATCAGCCGGTGCATCTCGTGCGCCACGGCGCGGTAACTCGGATGACCCTCGCGCCCGGAGCGCAGTTCGATCATCTGCATTGCCTCACGGGCGTTGCAGTCCATGACGTAGCGGATGCGGAACCCGAGACACAGCGCGTACGGCGCCGCCCGCTGGAGGTCGCGGTCGCAAAGGTCCTGATATGCGTCGTGGGAGACCTCCAGCGCGCGGCGGTACTCGTCGCCGACGCCGGCCGCGTCGACCTCGTCCGGCACGCCGGCGCCCAGGTCGGGCGTGAGCTGCTGCCACTGGACAGTCAACATCCGGTGGCGTTGCAGATCCCGGAACGCGCCGTAATCCGAGACGATCTCAAAGCGGTAGCGCAGTGCCTCGAAGCCGCGCCCGGGCCGGTGGCGCCGGTTGTCGCGGGCTCCGATCAGATCGGCCAGCAAGTTCCCACGCTCCTCCGTGCTCAGTGCGCCGAGGCGCGTCCGCGTCGTCTCCTCACTCGCCCCCGCGGCCTCGAACAGCAGCGAGGAGAGCAGCGCGTCCTCGTCACCGTCCACGTGCAGCAGACGCACCGACGGGCGGTCGGAGCCGTCGGCGCCGCCGTCGCGGCGGTCGAGGCCCAGGCGAACGACCCACCGCTCGGCGGCGGCCTCGCGCTCCTGCAGGTAGGCGATCCACTCGCCCCCGCGCTCAGGGCGCTCGACGCGGGAGACAAAGCTGGGCATGATCGCCTGGACGGCCTCCAAAATCATTCGGCCGTACGCGCGTGCCTCGGGCAGCGGGTGGCCGAGCAGATGCATGATCAGCTGCTCGTAGGTCTGGCCCGAGGCCATGATCCCCATGTGCGACAGCGAGGCGGCGGGCAGCAGGCCGCGCAGCAGGTCCAGCGTCTTGGCTCCGAGCGCGCGCTCGTGGGCCGCAGGTGCTTCGCCCGCCGCGGCGGGAAAACGCTCGGCCGCCCACGCCCGCACGCGCGGGATCGACGCGCCGTAGATCTCGAACAGCTCGTCCATGGCCGTGGAGTAGGCGGGCCCCATCATCTCGTCGCGGTAGTACCGGTAGCCGCCGCCCGGCATCTCGCCGTCGTAACGGATGTACCGCGTGGACTGCTCCAGGTAGGCGCCCAGACGTGGGCGCTGCAGCACCTTGGTCAACACGTTCGAGCACCACTCGGCGGCGACGTGCGCGCTGCCGAGCTGAGCGACCGAGTCGTCGCCGTAACCCACAAAGATCCGCTCGTACAACTCGGCGGCGCGCTTACCCTCGGCTCCCTCCCAGGCCGCGGTGGCGGCCCCATCGCCGAGGGAATCAGCGAACTCGTCCAAGAACAGGCGCCGCAAAGTGCCTTCGTAGCGCGAGTAGCGGGCCAAGAGCGCGCCCTTCACCGTCTCGGGCAGGTTGACCAGCGCGAAGACCGGTTGATCCAGGTTTGAGAAGTGCGGAGCCAGGCGGGCGCGCTCGGCCTCGGTGAAGTGCTCGACGGGGTAGTCCACGGGGGCGGTGAGGCTAGCGGCCGGACCGGTCGTCAGGCGCCCGCCCCGGCCCTACTCAACGATGCTCATATATGCATTGTCTATTGATTGAGTGTGCTACGGTGGCGACGTTCTGGCTCGTCCCCCCGCGAGTGGTATCCGTATTTCTCTCCAAGGAGTTGGTCTCATGGCCCTGTCTCGTCGCCTCGCCCCAGTCGCGCTGCTCGCGCTCGTCCTCGCCGTCCTCGCCGGCTGCGGCGGAGCCAGCGACTCGATCTCCGGCACCGATGCCGGCACGACCGGCGGGACGTCGCTCTCCCTGGTGGCCTACTCCACCCCGCAAGTGGTCTACGACGAGGTCGTTCCCGCATTCGAGAAGACGCCGGAGGGCAAAGGCACGAGCTTCAAGACGTCGTTCGGCGCCTCGGGCGAGCAGAGCCGCGCCGTCGAGGCCGGTCTGCCCGCGGATGTCGTCTCGTTCTCCATCGAGCCCGACATCACGCGGCTGGTCAAGGACGGCATCGTGGCGCCGGACTGGGCCTCCACACCCACCAAGGGCCTGGTCAACACATCCCTCGTCACTTTCGTCGTGCGCAAGGGCAACCCCAAGAACATCCACACCTGGCAGGACCTGCTGAAGTCGGGCGTACAGGTCCTCACGCCCAACCCGTTCAGCTCCGGCTCGGCCAAGTGGAACCTGCTGGCGGCCTACGGACAGGCGTCCGGCAAGGGCAAGAACCCGCAGGCCGGCCTGGCCTACGTGAAGGAGCTGCTGACCCAGCACGTCAAGGTGCAGGACAAGTCCGCCCGCGACGCGCTGCAGAGCTTTGTCAACGGCAACGGCGACGTGCTGCTGTCGTATGAGTCCGAGGCGATCACCGCGCAGAAGAAGGGCCAGAAGGTCGATTACGTAACGCCGAGCGACACGATCCGGATCGACATCCCGATCGCCGTGACAAAGACCAGCAAGCACCCCGTGCAGGCCAAGGCTTTCCTGGCCTACGCGCTTTCTGCTCCCGCGCAGCAGGTGTTCGCCAACTGGGGCTACCGGCCTATCAACAAGGGCATCCTGCTGGCCAACGCGTCCACCTTCCCTGTGCCGTCAGGACTGTTTACCATCGACCAGCTCGGCGGGTGGACCAAGCTCAATGCTGAGCTGTTCGATGTCGACAAGGGTTCGATCGCCAAGATCGAGAACGACGCAGGCGTCTCCACCTCCAAATGAGCACACCCTCGATCAGCTTCGCCCGGCTCGGCCGCCGCAAGCCGAGCACGAAGGCGTACGTCGCGGGGCGGCCAGGGCCGCTCGCGGTCGGCGTGGTGATGCTGTGGCTGAGCGTGATCGTGCTGCTGCCGCTGTCGGCGGTGGTGGTCAAGTCGCTGGACGGCGGCGTCGGCGAGTTCTGGGATGCGGTGTCCAATCCGCAGGCGGTCGCCGCGCTGAAGTTCACGTTGATCGTCTCGTTGATCGTGACGGCCGTCAACGCGGTCATCGGCACGCTGATCGCGTGGGTGCTGGTGCGCGACGACTTCCCGGGCAAGCGGCTCGTCAACGCGCTCATCGACCTGCCGTTCGCCCTGCCGACGATCGTGGCCGGCATAACGCTGCTGGCGCTATACGGCCACGGCAGCCCGGTCGGCATCGACATCGCCTTCACTCAGGCGGCGGTCGCGTTTGCGCTGCTGTTCGTGACGCTGCCGTTCGTCGTGCGATCCGTGCAGCCGGTGCTGATCGAGCTGGACACCGACATGGAGGAGGCCGCCGCGTCGCTGGGGGCCAACGGCCGCACGATCTTCCGGCGCATCGTGCTGCCCAACCTCTCGCCGGCGATCCTCGGCGGCTGCGCCCTGGCGTTTGCCCGGGCGGTTGGTGAGTTCGGCTCGATCGTCCTGATCTCCGGCAACATCCCCTTCCACACGCAGGTCGCATCGGTGTACGTGTACAAGCAGCTCGAGAGCGACTCACCGATTTCGGCCGCGGCCGTATCGGTGGTCCTGCTGCTGCTCTCGCTCGCCGTCCTGCTCGGCATCCGGCTGCTCGGGCGGTTCACGTCGCGATGATGACCACGCGCCGCAGCACCAAGTACGGGCTGCGCTTCATCGCGCTGGCTTACCTCGCGATCCTGCTCTTCGTGCCAGTCGGGCTGATCCTGTACCGCACGCTGGAGCCGGGCCTGAACCACGTGTGGCAAGAGATCACCACGCCCGCCGCCGTCCACGCATTCTGGCTCACGATCGAGGTGACGCTGATCGCGGTGCCGCTTAACACCGTGCTGGGGATCCTGGCCGCGCTCGTCCTGACCCGCTCCAACTTCCGGGGCAAGGCGTTGATGGACACCGTGATCGATCTGCCTTTCGCCATCTCGCCGATCGTTGTCGGCCTGTCGCTGATCTTCGTCTACGGCCAGACAGGCTGGTTCGGCTCCGACCTGGCCGACGCCGGCATCCAGGTGATCTTCTCCGTCCCCGGCATCGTGCTGGCCACCATCTTCGTGACGCTGCCGTTCGTGGTGCGCGAGGTCGTGCCGGTGCTGATCGAGGTGGGGGATGAGCAGGAACAGGCGGCAGCGACGCTCGGCGCGTCGCGCTGGCAGACGTTCCGCCGCATCACCCTGCCCTCTATCCGCTGGGGCGTCGCGTACGGCGTGGTGCTGTCGACGGCCCGCGCGATCGGCGAGTTCGGCGCGGTCAGCGTGGTCAGTGGGAAGATCTCCGGACAGACCGAGACGATGACCCTGCTCGTCGAGAAGCGCTACGGCAACTTCAACGTGTCCGGCGCGTACGCCGCATCCGCGTTGCTGGCCGTGATCGCGCTGATCACGCTCCTGGGCATGACCGTCCTCAACCCCCGCAAGGATCCCTCATGATCGCCGTCCATGGCATCTCCAAACGGTTCGGCGACTTCCAGGCGCTGAACGACGTCTCGCTGGAGATCCCCGAGGGTTCGCTGACGGCGTTGCTGGGCCCCAGCGGCTCTGGCAAGTCGACGCTGCTGCGCATCATCGCCGGGTTGGAGACCCCCGACAGCGGTCGAGTCGTGATCGCCGGGGAGGACACGACTGCGATCTCCCCGCAGGAGCGCAACATCGGTTTCGTCTTCCAGCACTACGCCGCCTTCAAGCACATGACGGTGCGCGACAACGTCGCGTTCGGCATGGCCATTCGTAAGCGTCCCAAGGCGGAGATCACCTCTCGCGTGGACGAGTTGCTGGGGATCGTCGGCCTGTCCGGCTACCAAGATCGCTACCCGGCCCAGCTCTCCGGCGGCCAGCGGCAGCGTATGGCCCTCGCCCGGGCGCTGGCGGTCGAGCCACGCGTCCTGCTGCTCGACGAGCCGTTCGGCGCGCTCGATGCCAACGTGCGCGCGGAACTGCGCGCCTGGCTGCGCCGCCTACACGATGAGGTCCACGTCACGACGCTGCTGGTCACTCACGATCAGGAGGAGGCGATGGAGATCACCGATCGCATCGCCGTCATGAACGCCGGGCAGATCGAGCAGAACGGGCCGCCGCGTGAGCTTTACGACAAGCCGGCCAACCGGTTCGTGATGAGCTTCCTAGGCCCAGTCGCCACGCTCGGCGGCGTGATGGTCCGCCCGCACGACCTGCGGATCAGTTCAGACCCGAGCGACGGGGCGTTCGAGGCCCAGATCACCCGCGTCGTACACCTCGGGTTCGAGGTGCGCGTGGAGGCCGAGCTGGCCGGTGGCGAGTCGGTCTGGGTGCAAGTGACCCGCGCGGACGCCGAGATGCTCGAGGCCGAGCCGGGCGACATCGTCTGGGTCAGTACCCATGTGGACGCCGGGATGATGCTCGACGCCGGCGCCGAGGGCGACGCCCCGGTGGCCTGAAGCGTCAAGCCTTCTCAGCGGGGCTTGGCGATGCGCGCGCGGAACGTGCGTGGCGGATAACGGAGTTGCCGATCACGATGGCGATTACGGCCACCAGTGGGGTCACGGCGCTCCACCAGGTGGCGGCCGCGAACGGCAGCGTGCCGGCGAGCAGCGCCGCCCACGCCGCGCGGGGCGAGCGCGAGGCGAGGCGGGGCACCGACAGAACGAGCGCGCCGCTGAGGATGCCCAGTGGCGCAGTCAGACCCGGGGCCGACGCGCCAAGCAGGACGAAGCACGCACCGCAGATGATGAGCAGCGCGGCCCGCCAGTGGTCTGCCGTGTAGGCGGCGGCGATCTCGTCGCGACGGGTGCCGGCAAGCACGATCGCCCCGGCGGCCAGCAGGAGCACGCCCGGCGGGTACCAGAGCCGGCCGACCGTCGTGAAGCAGACCAAGGCCGGCACCAGCAGGCCGATCGCGATGCCCACCCGATCGCGTCCCGTACGGCCGCGAAGCGCGCGCACGGCGGCGAGAGCCACCATGCTGAGGATGATGGTCGCCCACCCCAGGCGGGTCGTGTCGAGCTTGCCGCCGACCCAGTCGCGGATGTCCGGCCCGATGTCCAACTCGAGGAACCCGGCAATGATTCCCAGCGAGGCGCCGGCGAGCCCGAGACGGCCGGCCAAGCGGTCGGAGCGCTCCCGGTCGGCGGCGACCGCGGCGCTGGTTGCCGGTCCGGCAATGCTCATGAGGTCACGCTCGCGGCCGGGCGCCGTGGGCTCTTGCGCCGACCGTCGGCGCTCTGGGCAAAGCCGACGCGAAAGGCCACCAGCGGCTGGTAGCCCGCATCGGGGATCAAGGCCTGCGTGGCGCGAGCGAACGTTGGGGTGAGCGAGAGTTGGCGCTCGCGGTCGGCGCGCTCGGTCATCTGGTTCATGTGTTGCAGCGCCACACCGTCGGCCGTCGCTTGCAGATGAATCCGCTCCAGTAGGCGCCCGCCCGTCAGCCGCTGGGCGTCGTCGCCGGCGTCGGGGACGGCCACGATGCCGTATGCAGCAGCGGTCTTGGTGTGGGTGTTCCGGGTCTGATCGAGCCAGAACTTATCGCCCGCGCTGCGAGTGGACGGCGGCAGTAACTTGGCCACCGCGGTGGTGAACGCCGAGAGGCCTTGCGTGTCCAGCGTCAAGCCGTCCTTGTGCTTCTGGATCTCATCCCAGGAGGATCGGAAGAGCCGGAAGCCGTCGCGGGACTGCTGCTGGTCGGCGGTGATCGCTTGTGCGGCGGAGATCATGAGGGCGCTTACGCGCGCGCGGTCGGCGGGGGTGACGTACCAGTACAGCCGCGTCTGCGGGAGCGTGAGCGCGCTCAGCCGGCTCTGAGCGGCGGCGGGGAACGGGGTGCCGCGGTACGGGCTGCGGTCGGTGCGGCGGTGGGGGATCGCCTCGTACAGCGCCGACCGGCGTGTCGGGCCACGCGTCAGGTCAACACGGGCCACGTGCACCAGGTTGCCCGCGGTGGGCAGCAACGTCAGCCGGGCCTGAAGACCGTGCGCTGGGGCAGCCTGCAGCAGGTTCTCCAGGGCTGCACCCAGCCCGACATGCAGTTCCCGTCCGAACGGATCCAATGCACCGGTTGAGCGTGCGCGATCGGCGAACACGTCGATGCGCGAGGGGGTGGAAGCGAACACCCACGCCTGGCTGTTGTGCGGGTTGGCCGCCAGGATCGCCGCCGAAACCAGGGCGCCGGCGCCGGTCCCGCGCTGCCAGTCATCCCAGGCGGCGTAGGCGCCGCCTTCGCCGGGCTCGAGCACGCCCTGGTCATACGCGCGGTAGCTCAGCCCGCCGGCGCTGAGGACAACCGCTGTCCCGGCCACGAGGCCGGCCCGGTGCAGGAACGTGCGCCGCGAAACACCGGGTTCATCCTCGCCCGGTCCGTCGAGAGCGGCTCCCGACGGGTCTCCGAGGCCCGGCGCGACGATGGCCGTCGTGGTCACGCGGTGGCGCCCGCGAGCGCCTCGACGCCTGACTTGGCGCCGCGATCGGCACCTTCCAGCACGACCTTCAGCGCGCCCGTGTTGGCCGCGTCGGCGAATGTGTCGTACGCGGTCATGGTGTCGCCCAAGCCGTAGCGGTGGGTCACGAACAGCGATGGGTCCAAGCGGCCGTTCTGGATCAGCTTCATCAGCTGCGGGATCGTGTAGGTGTCTACCAGGCCCGTGGTGATCGTGGTGTCACGGATCCACAGCGTCTCCAGGTGGAGCGTGGCGGGCTTGCCGTGGACGCCGATGTTGGCGACGTGGCCTCCGGGGCGGATCAGCTCCGTGGCGAGCTCGAACGTCTGCGGTACACCGACCGCCTCAAAGGCGACATCTGCCCCGAGCCCGTCGGTGAGTTCCATGACGCGGGCCAGCGCATCCTCACGACCGTTGTTGATCGTCACGTCGGCGCCGAACCGCGTGGCGCTCTCCAGCCGGCTGTCGGCCAGGTCGATCGCGATGATGGTGCTCGGCGTAAAGAGCTTCGTGGTCATGATGGCCGCCAGCCCGACAGGCCCGGCGCCGATGATGGCCACCACGTCGCCCGGGACCACCCTGCCGTTGAGCACGCCGACCTCGAACGCGGTCGGGAGGATGTCGGCGAGGAACAGCGCCTGCTCGTCGGAGAGCTCTTCGGGAAGCTTGTAGACCGAGTTGTCGGCGAACGGCACCCGCGCGTACTCGGCCTGGAGTCCGTTGATGAGATGGCCGAAGATCCAGCCGCCTCCGCCCAGACACTGCCCGTAGCGGCGTTCGCGGCAGAAGCGGCAGCGCCCGCAGGAGCTGACGCAGGACAGGAGGACCCGGTCACCGATTTCCACGGTGCTCACGCTCGCCCCGACCTCCTGAACGGTGCCGATCGCCTCGTGACCGAGCACGGTGCCGGGTGTCGTCTCGGGGACATCACCCTTGAGGATGTGCAGGTCGCTGCCACAGATCGTCGAGGTGTCGATCCGCACGACGATGTCGGTCGGATCGATGATGGTCGGATCGTCGACGGTGTCCCAGCCGCGCTGCCCGGGGCCGTGATACACGAGCGCCTTCATTGCATCGCCTGCCTTTTCGTTCGGAGTTCCGAGGTGGGGCGGCGCCGATCGAGGTGACCGGCGCCGCTGTGCGTCAGGCGCCGGCCGAGCGCCCGCGGAGGTTCACTTGCCAGTTGGCCAGAGGGAGAATCAGGAGGACGAGGCCGAGTCCGATGAGGACCCAGCCGGCGATCGTCGCGATCGTGCCGACGAGCGACCAGCCCCAGGCGTTGAGCAGAAGCCCGCGCAGGGTCTCACCCTTGAACAGGGCGGTCTGCTGACCGACCAGGGTGGCGTTCTTGGGGTCAGCCTGCACCTTGGTGGAGACCTGCGCGTACGTCTGGCCGCCGGCGATCCCCTTGACGTGCTCGCCGATGAAGTTGTTGGCGTAGGCCTTGGCCTGGTCGCCGGTGAGCAACTGCTGGCCGGCGTACTGCTTGACGCCGGGTAGGAGGGCCGCGCTTCCGGCGGGCGGGAAGAAGATCTTCTGCGGTGCAAGCTGGTCGTGGACGACCTGCTTGTCGTAGTTGCCGCCGACGAGGGCGAGGCCGCCGATGGCGATCATGCCGACCGCCGCGAACGCCGCGATCGAGGTCAGGCTCGTGATGCGCGCCAGCCACGGCACGCGCGGGCCGGGGGTGAGGGGGGACGCCGCGTCTGTGAGTGCCGCAGCGGCACCATCGGCGCCGTTGGACTGTCGGGGCAGGACGGGTGTAGCCATGTCGGCCTCTTCTCGGTCGGGTGAGGTGTCATGGGACTCCAGGCGGAGCCGCCGGCCGAGATTTGAGCCGGGATAGTCATCACGCCTGAGGTTCCAGACGAGGCGGACATCGACGGTAGCACTGACCCCATGGGGGTTTTTCCACATGCCCGACCGGTTCTACCGCACACTCTGTAGGGCCTCAGCGGCCGCTCACAGAGACACGACAAGGCCGGTTACCGCGTGACCCAGGCCTCCGGGTCCTTGGCCAGCTTCTCCACCTTGGCCGGGAGCTTGTCGGCGGCGATGTCGGCCACGGTCACTTCCTCGACCACGCTGCGCAGGCTGGCGCGCACCGCGATCCACACCTTGGCCAGCGGGACGGCGGAGCCTGAGTAGCCGATGTCCTCAGGGCGCTGTCCGCGCACCGTGGCCAGCGGGCCGTCAACGGCGCGGATCACATCAGCGACGGAGATCTCGTTGGCCGGCTTGGCCAGCCAGTAGCCGCCGATGGCACCGCGCTGTGAGCGCACGATGCCCGCGTGGCGCAGATCCGACAGGATGTTCTCCAGGAACTTCAGCGGGATCTCCTGGGCGCGGGCCAGGTCCTCGCCCTTGATCGGCTTGTCGTCCGCTCCGGCCAGCTCGACGGCGGCACGGACGGCGTAGTCGGATTTCGCGGAGAGACGCACCCGCGCATCATCGCCGATGCGCCGACGGGGCGTGCCAACGACCTGCTGGGCGACGGCTAGAACAGGCCGACGAACGAGCGCCCGGCGGCCTGGGCGATGTCGTACAGCGGACCCGGCACGATGCCGAAGAAGATCGTCGCCACCCCGCACACGACAGCCACAGCGGTGACCTCCCAGCCGGCCGGGCGCGGATCCGCGGACGGGTCACCTCCCGCCAGGACGGGAAGCCCGGGCGGCACGACATCCTCACCGTGCCCGAGCGCCGGCATACCGCCCTCCGGGCTGGGCCGCATCCATACCGCCGCGACGACGCGAAGGTAGTAGGCCAGGGAGATCAGCGACCCGACCACGATCATGATGCCCAGCCAGGTGTAGTCGCCGTTCACCGAAGCCGAGATCAAGTTGATCTTGCCGATGAACCCGACCGTCATGGGGATGCCTGACAGCGAGAGCATGGCCACCGTCAGCGGCCAGGCCAGCAGGGGATCGCTCGCGCCGATGCCCTCGATCGAGGAGATGTCGTCGCCGCGGCCGCTCTTGCGTTCCCGCGCGACGATCACGGCGAACGCGGCCATGTTCATCACGAGATACGCGCACAGGTAGAAGACGATCGCGGACACGCCGGCGCGGGTGGACACCACCACGCCCACCAGCAGGTAACCGGCTTGGGCAACCGAGGACCAGGCGAGCATCCGCTTGAGCGAGGACTGGCCGATCGCCCCGACGTTGCCGACCACGATGGTGATCGCGGCGAGCACCGCCAGCAGCGGCCCCCAGTTCTGCTGAGCGTCGATCAGGGCCACGTCGAAGAACCGCAGGAGTACGCCGAAAGCGGCGGCCTTCGTGGCGACGGCCATGAACGCCGTCACCGGCGTCGGCGCGCCTTCGTACACGTCGGGCGTCCACTGCTGGAAAGGCGCGATCGAGGCCTTGAACCCCAGGCCACCGACGACGAGCGCGATCCCGGTCAGCGCCATCACATCGGAGGCAAGGCCCTTTGCCCCCAGACCCCGGGCGATGCCTGCGTAGTCGGTAGAGCCCGTCGCGCCGTAGAGCAGCGCCAGGCCGTACAGGAGGGTTGCCGATCCAACCGAGCCGATGATCAGGTACTTAAGGCCCGACTCCAGTGATTTCTCGCGGCCCATCTCGGTCGCGCACAGCACGTACAGCGGGATCGACAGCAGCTCAAGACCGATGAACAGGGTCACCATGTTGATGGCGGAGACGAGCACGACCATGCCGGCCACCGAGGTGAGCAGGAGGGCGTAGAACTCGCCCTGACCGGCCTCGCGGGCGGCCAGTGAACGCCAGGCGAGCAGCACGCCGATGACGCCGGCGGCGGCGCAGATGCCGGAGATGGCGATCGAGAAGGCGTCGATCGTCATGGCGTTGGAGACGAGCACGGCCGGGTGATGCCAGCGCCACGCTCCCAGGCCGATAGCGGTCCCGAAACCGGCGATGGCCAGCAGCGGGATCAGCGTCTCGCGTACGAACCGGCCGCGGAAAAGGCCGAGGATGAGGACGATCGTGGCCGCGCCGAGCAACGCCACAAGCGGAGAGATCCCGGCCCAGTCGATGTGAGGCCCGTGCAGGCGGGCGACGGCGGCGATCACGGGGTGGCCCCCGGCGCCGGGACAATCTCCGGCTGGCTTACGCCGAGCGGAGCCGTGATCGCGGCGATCCGGTTCGGAGCCGTCCCCGCGACGACCTGCGCGCGGTGGATCGCCAGCGACACCGTCACGTTTGAGCGCTCCAGGGCGAACTGTGGGTACAGCGCCATCGCGAGCACCACGAGCACCATCGGCACGAGCACCAGGCCGTCGGCGAGCGAGATCTCCCGCGACTCCGTATTCGGCCCGGCGCGGTTGTGCATCGCCCGGATGTACACACGCAGCATGTAGACAGAAGCCATCACGACGCCCGTGAAGGCGAAGATCGCGATCGCGACCTTGCTCTGGAAGACACCGAGCAGGATGTAGAACTCGCCCACGAAGTTCGCTGAACCGGGGATCGCCAGGGAGGCCAACGAGAGGATCAGGAAGAGCGCGGCGAGAATCGGCGCGCGCATGGCCAGGCCGCCCATCTCCCGGATGTCCTCCGACCCCGCCCGTGCGGCCAGCAGCGCGACGACCAGGAACAGCGGAGCGACCACCAGGGCGTGGTTGGCGGCCTGCAGGATGGAACCCTGGGCGCCCGTCTTCTGAAGCGCAAAGATCCCCAGCACGATGAACCCGAGTTGGGCGATTGACGAGTAGCCCAGGATCAGCCGGGCGTTGGTGACGGTGAAGGCCATCGCCGACCCGTACAGCACCGAGGAGAGCGCCAGCAGCAGCATCAGTTCCTGGAAGTGCACGGACGCGTCGGGGAACAGCGGCAGCACGACCCGCAGGAAGCCGTAGGCGGCGACCTTGGAGAGGATGGCCGAGAAGGCGACCAGCACCGGCATCGGCATCGTGCGGTAACCGTCGGGCATCCAGCCGTGGAACGGGAACGCCGGCATCTTGACCAGGAACGCGGCGGCGAAGCACAGGAAGATCCACTCCTGCGAACTCGCGCCCAGCGGCGTGCGGGCCAGCGCCGAGAACGCGAAGTTGATGTGCTGGCCCGTCTCCTGGGAGACCAGGACGCCGGTGGCCACCGCGGCCGCGAGCATCAGCAGCGAACCGGCCAGCGTGTAGATGAAGAGCTTCATGATCGCCGCCGCGCGCCCCTCGCCGCCCCACTGGCCGGTGAGGAAGTAGACGGGCACGAGCATCAGGTCAAAGAAGGCGACGAACAGGATCAGGTCCTGCGCCATGAAGGCGCCGAGGACGCCCGTCTCCATGAAGGCGAACCAGAACCAGAAGAGGCGCGGGCGCTCCCACTCCTGCCGTGCGGCCCACGCGAACGCGCCGGTGAACACCAGCGCGGTGACGGCCAGCAGCACCAGGTTGAGCCCGTCGATGCCGAGCTTGTAATGGATTCCGAGTTGCTTGACCCACAGCTCGTCGGTCACGTACTGCAGGCCGGGGCGGGCGCGATCGTAGTCGCCGAGCAGTAAGACGGCGTAGGCCAGCACGGCCACCGAGCCGGCGAGCACGATCCAGCGGGAGAAGCGACCCGGCACGAGCAGGCCGAGCACGCCCGCGGCGAGCGGCAGCCAGAGAATGATCGACAGATGGATCGTCATCAGCTCTGCAGAAGGAAGTAGAAGATGACGATGGTCACGCCGAACAGCAGCAGGGCGGCGTAGTAACGCAGGAAGCCGTTCTGGGCGGCGCGCACCGCGGAGGACGAGGCGCGGGTCACGCCCGTGGCGCCCCCCACGAACACGCCGTTGACCACGATGCGCTCGAAGGTCTGCTGGCCGAACCGCCCGCACCAGGCGAACGGCCGCACGATCAGGAATTCGATCGCCTCGTCGAAGTACCACTTGTTCACCAGGAACCCGTGGAGGCCCGAGAAGCGCTCCTGCAGGCGCGCCGAGGTGCCCGGCTTGACGACCCAGATGCGGTGGGCGGTGAGGATGCCGGCGGCGGCGATCACGAGGCTCAGGATCAGGCCGAACGTCTCCAGGTCCGTGTGGCCGCCGAACTGCACGGGTGAGTCGGCGAACACTGGGTCCAGGAAGTTGCTCAGCCCGTCGGTGATGTTGTACGGCAGCTGCACGACGCCGGCGATGGTGGCCAGCACGGCGAGTGTGCCCATCGCCACCTTCATCGCGATCGAGCGCTCAGCGATCACGTGCTCGGGGCCGGGGAAGCCGATGTCGGTGTCCTCGACCTCACCGTTGGCCGGGTTCGTGTGCGCCTCGGGGTGGTGCAGGTGGCCGCCTTCGAGCTCGACGGCCTCGGGGCACGGGTCACCCCAGAAGACGCGGAAGATCAGGCGCCACGTGTACAGCGCCGTGAGGAACGCCCCGATGTAGCCGCCGGCGTAGAGGATCCAGTACCAGCCGCCGCGCTGGCCGATCTCGAACAGCAGATCATCCTTGGAGAAGTAGCCCGCGAACGGGATCATCGCGCTCAGGGCCAGTCCGCCGACGACGAACGTGGCGAACGTGAACGGCATCGCCTTGCGCAGGCCGCGCATCTTCTCGATCGACTGCTCACCGCCCATCGCGCCGATCACCGAGCCGGCGGCCATGAAGAGCAGCGCCTTGAAGAAGGCGTGGGTCATCAGGTGGAACAGGCCACCGACGTAGGCCGCGCTGGAGACGGCCATGATCATGTAGCCGATCTGCGACATCGTCGAGTAGGCGATGACCCGCTTTATGTCGGTCATCACCAGCCCGATCGTGCCGGCGATCAGCAGCGTCGCCAGCCCGACGACGGCGCCCACGTCGGCGGCCGTGGTGGCGATCTGGAACAGCGGGTGCATGCGTGCAATCAGGTAAACGCCGGCGGTGACCATCGTGGCGGCATGGATCAGCGAGGAGACGGGCGTCGGACCCTCCATCGCGTCCGGCAGCCAGGTGTGGAACGGCACCTGCGCGGATTTGGCGAACGCGCCGACGAGCAGGAACAGGCAGCCGATCACCAGGTCGGTCTCGTTGGGCGAGAAGATCTTCGACGCGCTGGCGAACGTCTGCGCGAAGTCGAGCGTATGGGTGTGGCGGAAGATGAAGTACGTGCCCAGCACGAGGCCCACGTCGCCCAGAACGTTGATGACGAACGCCTTGATTCCGGCCTTGGTCGCCGTCGTGCGCCGATACCAGAACGAGATCAGCATGTAGGACGCGGCACCGACAAACGCCCAGCCGACGATCAGCAGGAAGAAGTTGCCCGCCATCACCAGCAGCAACATCGAGAAGACGAAGAAGTTCAGGTAGGCGAAGTAGCGCACCTCACCCTTGTCGGACGCCATATAGGCGGTCGAGTACAGGTGGATCAGCGTGGACACGCCGCTCACCACGAGGGCCATGAAGATCGACAGCGGGTCGATGTAGATGCCCATCTGCACGTCGACGCCGGCCGTCTTGGCGTACGTCCAGAGCGAGTCGCTGACGGCGCGCGCGTTCTCCGGGCGGTCCTGCAATTTCATGAAGGCGATCACCGCGAAGACGAAGGCGGCGCCGATCGCCAGCGTCCCGATGATCCCCGCAACCCGACCGGAGATCACGCGGAAGAGCAGCGAGATGATGAGCGTCCCGGCGAGCGGACAGGCGAGAATCAGCCACGAGGCGGTGGTCAGGCTCATCCCTGCAACTCCCGCAACTCGTCCACGTCGACGGGCAGGCGGCGGCGGTGCATCGCCACGACGATGCCGAGTCCGACGGTGACCTCGCAGGCGGCGACGACCATCACGACGATGGCCATGATCTGCCCGTCGCCGTTGGCCCACATACGGGAGAAGCCGATGAACGCGAGGTTGGCGGCGTTCAGCATCAGTTCCAGGCAGAGGAGCACGACCAGCGGGTTGCGCCGCGTGAGGACGCCGCCGACGCCAATGGCGAACACCAGCGCCGAGACGGTCAGGTACCACTTCACATCCATCTAGGAACCCTCCCCACGGTGCGCGCCGGGGGCCACGGTCTCTTCAACTTCCGCGTCGCTCTCGTCGAGCTCGCGGTCACCCTGCCGGGCACCGACCGTCTCCGATTGCGAGCCCAGCCCGGCCGGGATCTGCATGTGGAAGACGTCGTGGACCGACACCGTGGCGGGGTCGTCGTCCATGCCGCGGCGCCGGCGGGCCAGCAGCACTGCGCCGACGGCGGCGATCAGCAGCAGGAAGGAGCTGAGCTCGAAGGCGAGGAGGTAGCGCGTGAGCAGCAGTTCACCGATGCGGCGCGGCGCGCCGAACTCGCCGCTGACGGTGGGGCCACGCGTGTCGATCGCGTGCAGGCCGGTGCCGAGGATGGCGATAGCCAGTTCGATGAAAAGCACCGTGGCGAAGACGATGGCGATCGTGCGCAGGCTGCTGCCGCCGGTCGAGGTCGTGGGCTCTTCGCCGCCGCCCACGTAAGCCACGACGAACACGTAGAGCACCATCACCGCGCCGGCGTACACCACGACCTGCGCCGCGGCCACGAACTGGGCCTGCAACAGCAGGAACAGGAGCGCGAGGGACACGAGGTGCGTGACCAGCGCCAGCACCGAATAGAACGGGTTGCGCATGAGCACGACGCCGACGGCGCCGCCGATGGCACCGACTGCGGCGATGAAGAAAAGAATCGTGGCCATCTGCGTGCCGGCCGCCGCTTACTCGCCCTCGCGCCGGAGCGGCGTGCGCTCCAGCGGCTCGGCGAGCAGCATTTCCTTGGTGAAGATGAGGTCGGACCGGTTGTAGTCGGCCATCTCGAAGTCGTGGCCCATCGTGATGGCGTCGAACGGGCAGGCCACTTCGCAGTAGCCGCAGAAGATGCAGCGGCTGAGGTTGATCTCGTACACGGCGGCGTACCGCTCGCCCGCGGAGGTGCGGTCCTCCGGGTCGTTCTCGGCGGCGACCACGCGGATGCAGTCGGCCGGGCAGGCAGCCGCGCACAGCGAGCAGCCGACGCACTTCTCCAGCTTGGTGTCCTCGAAACGGTGCAGACGGTGACGGCCGCGGAAGCGCGGGTACACGGGGACCTTCTCCTCCGGGTACTCCATCGTTGTCGGCCCGGCGACCACTTCGCCGAACGTCGTCTTCAGGCCGCGCAAAGTCTCCGCGAACGCGCGGTAGGCGCCGCCGGCGCCGCCCGGCTCAGGGCCACGGGCGACGACGAGCACGTCATCAGGATTGATCAGGGGCGTCATGCGACGAGCACGATCGCAGTGACGAGGGTGTTCAGGGTCGCCAGCGGCAGAAGGATCTTCCAGCCCAGCGACATCAACTGGTCGTAGCGCAGGCGGGGCAGCGTCGCCCGGATCCAGATGAAGAAGAAGACGAACAGGCCCATCTTGCCCAGCACCACGAACGGGTCAACCCAACCGGGTGGGTCGATGCCGAAGGGCAGCAGCCAGCCGCCGAGGAAGAACGTGGTGGCCAAACCGGAGATGACGATCACGTTGAGGTACTCGGCGAAGAAGAACGAGGCGAACCGGGCACCGCCATACTCGGTGTTGTAGCCGGCGACGAGTTCGGCGTCGGCCTCGACGAGGTCGAACGGGGCGCGGTTCGTCTCCGCGAAGCCGGCCACGAGGAACACCAGGAACCCGAAGAACTGGGGCACGATGTACCACATGCCCGCCTGGTGCATGACGATCTCCGTGAGCGACAGCGTGCCCGCTGTCATGATCACGCCGACGAGCGCCAGGCCTTGGGCCACCTCGTAGGAGATGAGCTGCGCGGCGGCGCGCATGGCGCCGAGGAACGCGTACTTCGAGCCGGAGGCCCAGCCGCCCAGCATCAGGCCGTAAAACGCGATCGCGCCGAAGGCGAACACGTACAGCGGCCCGATCGACAGGTCCACGCCGTACAGGCCGACCGGCGTGCCGAAGATGTTCTGCACGTTGCCGAACGGGATCAGCGCAAGCGCGGCGACGGCGCAGCAGATGGACAGGAACGGCGCCAGCGCGTACAGGAAGCCGACGGCCGTGGTGGGGCGCGACTGCTCTTTGGTGATCAGCTTGAGAATGTCGGCGAGTGGCTGGAACGCGCCGAACGGGCCGACGCGGTTGGGGCCGTAACGGTTCTGGAAGCGACCGAGGAGCTTGCGCTCGGCCAGCAGGACGATCGGTACGAGCTGCAGGCCCACCGCGAAGATCACGATCGACTTGATGATCTGGACGTACCACGGCTCGGCGTAGTTGACGATCGCTAGCGGCAGGCTGGAGTTCATGCGGGCCGCACCTCCACCAGTGGGCCGTCGAGCGCGTTGGCACCGTCGACGCCCAGCGAGGTCTCCAGGAACACGCTGCCGGCGGGCATCGACTCTCGCAGCGCGACGGTGGCGCTGACGGAGTGCCCGTTGGTGCCCACCACGACACGGTCGCCCTGGCGCAGGCCCAGCCGCTCGGCATCGCCGGGGCTCAGCTCCGCGCGCTGGCTGGGCGTGAGGAAACGCAGGGCAGGGGAGACGCTGACCTCGGTCGAGGCCCAGATGGAACGGAACGTGCCGAGGCGCAGCGAGCCGTTGGCATGCGCTGCCAGCGGCGGCGTCTCCAGACCAAAGGGCCCGAGGTCGGCCTGCGGGTAGGCGGCGGCCGCCGGGCGCTGGGGCCAGCGCACGCCACGCCCGCCGATCTCCTCCAGCGTGACGCCGGCGTAGTAGGGGACGGCGGCAAAGAGTTGCGTACTGATCATGGCGCCGGTGAGGATGCCGGGATCGGCGCCCAGGCGTCGGCTGAGGTCTGAGAGGACCTGCCATTCGGGCCGCGTGTCGCCCGGCCGGCCGATGGCCCGCCGCAGGCGCTGCAGGCGACCGTCGGGGTGCACCATCGTCCCTTCCTTCTCCGCGTAGGACTCCGCGGGGAACACGATCGTGGCGTGTTCGCGGATCCCCTCGGTGAGGAAGGCAGCGTGGGCGATGACCGTTGAAGCCTTGTCCAACCCGCGCACCCAGGTGTCGCGGTCGGGCAGATCCTCGAGCGGATCGACGTGCATGAGGTAGAGCGCGGCCAGCTCCCCGGCGGCGGCAGCGGCGCCGATCGCGGCCGTGTCGCGGCCGTCCTCGGTGGGCAGCACGCCGGCCTCACGCAGGCCACGGCCGTTGGTGCCGGCGGGGATCTCCAGCAGGCCGGCGCCTTCGCGCCCGTCCATCAGGCCCAGGTGGCGGGCCACGTTCAGGAGGCCGCGCGCAGCGTGATCGCCGCGAGCGCCGCTGGTGAGGCGCTCGCCCCATAGGATCACGACGTCCCGGTCGCCGCCGTTGCCGCGCAGCAACTTGGCGAGCGCGCGGATCTCGTCGGCGTCGGCACCGGCGCGCGGGGCCAGCTCGTCGAGGTGCCCGCCGCCGCCCAGCGCCGCGTTCAGAGCGGCGAGGAATGCCTCGCCGGCGCCGGGGGCAAAGCGGACGGTCGCCGTCGCGTTCGGGTCCAGGCTGCTGGGGCGGCTGGAGGCGACGGCGAGCTTGACGCCGTTGCGCCGTACGCCCTTGCGCAGGCGCAGATCCAGGACGGGCATGTCGTCGACGGGCTCGCAGTCGAGCACCAACACCGCGTGGGCGAACTCAAGGTCGGGAACCGTGGCCTGCGCGGCGGGCTGGGCCAGCGCGACCCGCAGCGCCTCGGCCGGGCCGCCGGCGGGCCGGCAATCCAAGTCTTTGCTGTCGAGCGCCTCACGCAGCAGATGCGCTAGCAGGAAGCCCTCTTCGTTGGTGGTCTCGCCACCCACGATGGCGCCCACCGCACCGCCGGCCCGGGTGAGAGCGGCGGCGGCATCGGTCAATGCGCGTTCCCACGTGACGGGGCGCAGTTCGCCGCCGTCGCGGAGCATCGGCTGGGTGATGCGTTCGTCCACGTGGACGGACTGGTAGGCGAAGCGCCCCTTGTCGCACAGCCAGCCGTCGTCGACCTCAGCGTGGTCGCGCCCCAGGACGCGCAGGACGCGCTCGTCGCGCACCGTGAAGGTGACGTTGCACTGGGCAGGGCACAGCGTGCAGATCGAGCCGCCGCCCTCCACATCCCACGGACGCGCACGAAAGCGGTAGGCCTGCGAGGTCAGCGCGCCGACCGGGCACAGCTCGATGATGTTGCCGCTGAACGGCGCCACGTACGGGTGGCCGTCGAATGTGCCGACGAACGTGTGGGCGCCGCGGTCGTGCAGGACGAGTTGGTAGTCCTCGCTGATCTCCTGGCTGAAGCGCACGCAGCGGTAACAGAGGATGCAGCGCTCGCGGTCGATCGCGATCAGCGGCGACAGGGCCAGCGGCTTCTGGAAGTGGCGCTTGGGCTCGGCAAAGCGGCTCTTGCCGCCGCCCCAGCCGAAGGTGATGTCCTGCAGCGGGCACTCGCCGCCCTTGTCGCAGACCGGGCAGTCCAGCGGGTGGTTGATGAGCAGGAACTCCACCACCGACTGCTGGGCCTCCTTGACGCGCGTCGTCTGCGTGTGGACGACCATGCCGTCCTTGACCGGTGTGGAGCATGCCGTCTGCAGCTTCGGGATGCCCTCGATCTCCACCAGGCACATGCGGCAGGCACCGACCGGCGCGCCGAGCTTGGGCTGGTAACAGAAGACGGGGATCTCGACGTCGCCGAACTCGGCGCCGTCGACCAGCATGGCGTTCTCCGGCGCGCTGACCTCGCGGCCGTCGAGCGTGAAGGTCACGAAGCGTTCTTCGGGGCGGGGCACTAGTGAGCCGCCCCGGCGATGAGCACGGGCTCGTCGGAGATGGGGACGGCGCCCAGCAGCGGGTTGCGCTGCCGCGCGGCCTCGATGTGCTCCTCGAACTCGGCGCGGAACTTGACGATCATCGAAGCGATCGGCATCGCCATCGCGTCGCCCAGCACGCAGAGGCAGTGCCCGATGATGTTCTCCTGGACCGAGGCCATGATGTCCAGATCCATCGGCGTGGCCTCGCCCGAGCGGATCCGCTCGAGCATGTGGACCGTCCAGTTGGTGCCCTCACGGCACGGCGTGCACTTGCCGCACGATTCGTGGCGGTAGAACTGGGCCAGCTTCAGCGCGACGTCGACGACGGCGTTGGAGTCGTCCACGACGATGATCGCGCCGGAGCCGAGCATCGACCCGGCCTTGGCCAGGCTGTCGAAGTCGTAACCGAGATCCAGGTCGTCGGCGGTGAGCACCGGGGAGGACGAGCCGCCGGGGAACCAGAACTTGACGGAGCGCCCTTCGTCCGGGCCGCCGGCCAGGCCGAAGATGATGTCCCGGCTGCTCATCCCCAGTTCGATCTCGTAGTTGCCGGGGCGCTGGACGTTGCCCGAGATCGAGATCAGCTTGGTGCCGGCGGAGTTGGCCACGCCGAGCTTGGCGTACTCCTCGCCACCCATCCGCAGGATCACCGGTGTGGTGGCCAGCGTCTCGACGTTGTTGATCAGCGTCGGCCCCTGGTACAGGCCCTGGTTGGCCGGGAACGGGGGCTTCAGGCGCGGGTTGCCGCGCCGCCCTTCGAGCGAGTCGAGCAGTCCCGTCTCCTCGCCGCAGATGTACGCACCGGCACCACGGTGCACGTGCAGATCGAGGGAGAAGTCAGAGCCAAAGATCCGCTCGCCGATGTAGCCGGCCCGACGCGCCTCGATCAGCGCGTCATCCAGGATGTCGGCCTGCAGGACGTACTCGCCGCGGATATAGATGAAGGCCTTGGTGGCCTGCACCGCGTAGGCCGCGATGATCAGTCCCTCGATCAACTGATGCGGGTTCTTCTGCATCAGCTCGCGGTCCTTGAAGGTGCCGGGCTCGGACTCGTCCGCGTTGCACACGACGTACTTCTGCATCGTCCCCTTGGGGATGAACGACGCCTTCATACCGAGCGGGAAACCGGCGCCGCCACGGCCACGGAGGCCTGAGGCTTTGAGGGTGTCGATCAGTTCCTCGGGCTGCAGGCCGAGGGCCCTGCGCGCCATCTCGTAGCCGCCGCGCCGCTCAAACACGTCGATGGTGTTCAGGCCCGGCTCGTCGATGTGGTCAAAGAGGAGGACGTTGGTCATGAGGCGTGCGCCTTCGGGTCAACACACGCACGGCGGCTGAGCTGCTTGGCGGGCAACGGCTCTTCGCCGGCGCGGATCTGCGCCATCAAGGTGGGCACTTCGTCCAGCGCGATCGGCCCGACGTAAGCGCCGTTGATCGAGGCCATCGGCGCGATGTCGCAGGCGCCCAGGCATTCAAACCCGCGCACGAACATGTCGGGGTCATCACCGGCCGCCGTCAGCAGCGCGTCGTACAGATCGTCGGCGCCGCGCAGTGAGCAGGAGATGTTGGTGCAGACGTACACGCGGTTCTTGCCGACGGGCTGCAGGTCGAGCATGTCGTAGAAGCTGGCCACCGAGACGAGGTAGCCAGGGGTCAACGACATCACCGCGGCGGCCTGCTCGATCCCCTCTGGGGTACACCAGCCGTAGCGGGCCTGCACATGGAAGAGAGCGGGGATCGACGCCGAGCGGGTGTCGGGGTACTTGGCCATCTCGGCCTCGATCGCGGAGCGCAACTCGTCGGGCACCGGCGTCGTCGCCAGGTCCGGGACGATCGCGGGATCCTTCGTCAGGTCGACGGCCTCATCCCAGCCGGGAACGCGTGAGCCGTGCTCGAAGCGCCGGACGGTGGCAGGGTCGATCGGCTGGGAGGCGAACTCGGCCATCAGCGATCCACTCCGCCCAGCACCGGATCCATCATCGCCAGCGTGGCGATCATGTCGGCGATCAGCGTGTCGCGGCACATATCGGCGGTGGCCTGCAGGTTCACGAAGCTGGGGTCGCGCATGTGTACGCGGGCGGGCTTGCTGGACCCGTCCGAGCGCACGAAGCAACCCAGCTCGCCTCGGGGCCCCTCGATGGGGAAGTACACCTCACCCTCGGGCACGCGCATGCCCTCGGTGACGAGTTTGAAGTGGTGGATCAGCGCTTCCATCGACGTGGCCAACTCGTGGCGCGGCGGCAGTGCGATCTTGCGGTCCTCGGTGATGTACGGCCCCTCGGGGAGGCCGTCGATGGCCTGCTCGATGATGTTGCAGGACTCGTGGATCTCCGCCAGGCGGCAGGCGTAGCGGTCGTAGTTGTCGCCACGCTCACCGACCGGAATCTTGAAGTCGAAGTCTTCATAGCTGCAGTACGGCGTGGCCTTGCGCAGATCCCACGGGTTGCCGGCTGCGCGCAGCAGCGGGCCCGTGACGCCCAGGCCCAGCAGCGTCGCCTCGTCGACGATCCCGATGTTGCGCAGGCGCTGCAACGCGATCTCGTTCTTGCTCAGCATGTCTCCGTACTGATGGGCGCCGCGGCGCATCCGAGGCAGGAACTCGCGCACCTTGGCCTCGAAACCCTGCGGGATGTCCTCCATCACGCCGCCGACCTGGAAGTAGCGCGTGTGCATGCGCTGGCCGGTGCTCATCTCGAACAGGTCGAGCAGTTGCTCGCGCTCGCGGAAGCAGTACCACCACACGGACATGGCGCCGAGATCCAGCGCGCTGGTGCCCAGCCACACGAGGTGGCTCATGATCCGGTTGAGCTCCAGGTGGATGACGCGCAGGTACTGGGCGCGCTTGGGCACCTCGCAATCCAGCAGCGTCTCGACGGCGCCGCAGAACGCGTAGCTGTTGAAGAAGTAGGCCAGGTAGTCCATCCGCTCGACTATCGGGATGACCTTCCAGTACGCCTTGTCCTCACAGGTCTTCTCAATCCCCGTGTGTACGTAGCCGATGACGGGCTTCAGGTCGCGGACGACCTCGCCGTCGAGGGAGACCAGCAGGCGCAGCACGCCGTGGGTTGCCGGGTGGTGGGGGCCGAAGTTGAGGGTGAGCAGCTCCTCGTGGACGTTCTCGATCGCCTGCTGGGCAAGCGGCGCCATCGTGATGGATTCCTCCATCCGGCGGTAGTCGCTCTTGGGCGGGGTGGCCGTGCCGCCGGGGGTGATGTCGGAGGAGCTCACTTCACCCACCCGGGCACGTCGTTCTCGTTGTGGGTGAAGAGAACGGGCTCGCCGCCGATGGGGAAGTCGCGGCGCTGCGGGTGGCCTTCGTAATCTTCAGGCATCAGGATTCGGCGCATATCCGGATGGCCTTCGAACGTCACGCCGAACATGTCGAAGATCTCGCGCTCCTGATGGTTGGCCGTGGGCCATTCGGGCGTCGCCGAATCCAGGTAGGCCGCGTCGAGCGGCACGCGCGTGGTGAGGGTGATGCGCTCGCCGTTGCTCATGTTGAGCATTTCGTAGTGCACGCCCAAGCGCGGCTCATCGGGGTAGTAGTCGACCCCGTGGACGCTGGCCAGGAACGTGAAGCCCTCGCCGCGAAGCATGCGCAGCGCGTCCAGGACCGCCGACGGAGCCACATCGATGCGGGCTTGACCGCGAAAGTGGAGGGTGGCGACGACGCTGTCGGCGTCTCCGTCGCGCAGATCCTGAGCCAGCAGCTCCAAGGCGGCCGCGTCAGGCACGACCCATGTCCTCGCCCGGGAACACGTTGACGGCGGTGGCGGAGTCGGGCTCGCCGGTGGGCACGACCTCTTCGGTGCCGACCGCGTTGTAGCGCGCGCGCCAACCCAGACTCGGATCCAGCTGGATCTGCGAGCGCAGCTTCAGGATCCCGTACATCAGGGCCTCGGGCCGAGGGGGGCAGCCGGGCACATGAACGTCGACCGGCATGAACTTGTCGGCCGGGACGATCGCGTAATTGTTGAACACGCCCATCGACGACGAGCATGCGCCCATTGCGATCGCCCACTTGGGCTCCAGCATCTGGTCGTAGATGCGGCGCACGACCGGCGCCATCTTGATCGACACGCGGCCCGACAGGATCAGCAGGTCGGCTTGGCGCGGAGACGCGCGAAACGCCTCGAAACCGAAGCGGGCGATGTCGAGGCGCGCGCCGACGATCGACATCATCTCGATCGCACAGCAGGCCAGGCCGAAAGTGGCGGGGAACATGGCGTTCCCGCGAGCCCACGCGACGGCCTTGTCGAGTGTGGTGGTGATGATGTGCTCGCGGACGTACTCCTCCATCTGCTCGTCGGAGAGCTCACCGCGGAGCATGTCGCGGGCCTTCAACCCGCGCGAGCGGAAGTCATCGGGGGCGACGACGGACTGCCGGACTATCTCCATTCCAGGGCTCCTCGGCGCCAGACGTAGACGAACGCCACCAGCAGCAGCGCGATGAACACAAGCGTCTCGACCAAGGCGAACGTGCCGAAGGCGCGCAGGTTCACCGCGATCGGGTAAAGGAAGATGACCTCGATGTCGAACAGGATGAAGAGCATCGCGATCAGGTAGAAGCTGATGCCGAAGCGGAACTTCGACGACACCTCCGAGGGCAGACCGCACTCGTACGGGTCCGTTTTGGAGGCGATTCGCCGCTTGGGACCGAGGTGAGAGTTTAGAACCGAAAATGCGATGCCGACACTGGCGCCCAGCGCCAAGAAGACGAGGGCAGGTGCGTAGCTCTGCAGGACGGTGCTCAGCAAGACGCCAGCGGTTGTATCACGTACTTGTGCGGGAGTGTTACTTAGTGAGGATCGGCGCGAAATGACTGAGGTGGCCCAGATATGCGCGTACATCGTGGGCGGGTTGAACCTGCTCACGGGGTTGTGGGGCGCCTGGCTGTGGTGGCAGGTGTCGACCAGCGCCATCTACTGGACGGCGATTCGCGTCGGCCAAGCCGCGTGCGTGGTGCAGGCGGCGGTCGCCGGTGCCGTCTATCTGGCGGGCAACCACGTGGATCAGGGGCTCTACTACCTGTACGCGCTGCTACCGGTGTTCGTCGGCTTCGCTGCGGAACAACTGCGCATCCTCTCCGCGCAGACGGTCCTCGACGCCCGCGGTTTCGAAGACGCCCAAGCGGCGGCGGTGCTGCCCGAGGGTGAGCAGGACGCCCTGGTGCTGACGATCGTCCGGCGCGAGACGGGCGTTATGGCGCTCGCCGGCTTGGTGATCGCGTTTCTTTGTTGGCGCGCGCTGATCACGCTGTAGGGCAGTTCGTCGGGCTGGTGCCGGGCCGGTGGATGGGCTCGGCCGGGGGTTCGCCCCGTCGGCCGCGTTCCCGCATCCTGCGGGAAAGCGGGATTCCCTCCTGGGGCGATCCCCCGACCGGCCACGGGCGTCTTGGGTGCGATGAACCGCGAACCGTGGTCGGTTACCCCCGCCTAGCGGGGGTAATTAACCAAGGTTCGAGCCAAACGACATGCTCGGCCGCTTTCCTGGCGCGAACGCCGGCCCCGGCACGACCACGCCGCCCCCGAAGAGATGCCGACTACCCGTCCGCGGCCGTGAACCCGCCCCAGGCGCCGCGGAAGAACAGCAGCGGGTCGCCGTCGGGGTCGGCCCCGTAAGCGGTCACCGCACCGATGCCGATCGTGTGATCGCCGCCGGGGTGCAGCGCCTCCAGGTCGCACACGACCCAGGCGAGGGCATCGTCGAGCACCGGCACGCCGTGGTCGACCGTGTGGGTGACGGCGTCGAACTTCTCCTGCGCGATGCGCTTGCTGGCGAAGAGGCGGGCCAGATCGCCGCTGCCGGCGCGCAGCACGTTGACCGCGAAGCGGCCGGTCTCCCGGACCACGGGAAGGGTCCTCGAGCTGTTATCGAAGCAGACCAGGAGCAGCAGCGGATCGAGCGAGACGGATGTGACCGCGTTCGTCGTCAGTCCGGCCGGCCCGTCCGGACCCTGAGCTGTGACGATCGCCACACCGGTCGCGAAGTGGCTGACGACGGCGCGATAGGCGGCCGTGTCCGGGGTCGTGGCGGCGCCGTCGGGCATCGGTACACAGCGTAAACGGCTTGGAACGGCTTCCAAAATGACGGTCGGCCCGGATCCGGTGCGTCCGCGGCGCCAGCTTCCAGCGCCGGTGCTCGCAATACCACCGGTATTGCTGCGCTCGTCACTGGACGCTGGCATCCACGGTCACTCCGTCCCGGACTCACCCGGTCATTCCGGAAGACGTTCTGAAAGGACCCGGCGCCGGCCTGGTTGCCGCCGTGTCGAGACCGTTCGCGGCATACAACTGATGCGAAGGTCTAGGGCCGGCGCCGGGTGCGGTGCGAACTTCGTGGCGCGCGGGCGTTCTCCTGCACTGGCGGGGCCGTTCAGCGCAGTGCGTGTACGACCACGGTGCCGTTCTGCCCGAGGTCCTTCTGGTTGCCGATCGAGCTGATCATGCGGTAGCGGCCGGGCTTCAGGACGGCGGTGCCGGTGACCGTTTCGCCGGGGAATGCCGTCGGCGTCTTACCGAGTACCCGTCGCTGTCCGTGAGCATCGACCCGCCGCGACTGGATCACGACGTTGTGCGTGAGGCGGCCGCGATTGACGGCCACTATCCGCACGGTGCCAGCGGTGACGCTCACCGTCGCGGGCAGAATGCGGTACTCGTCCAGACGCAGATGCAGGACACGACCGGGCATCGAGACAGCGGCCGTAGTCCCACAACCTGCCAGGAGCGCGCAGGCGGCCAGCGGGAGGGCGACGAGTGTCGTCAATCGGGCGCATCGGGAGGGCGCTAGGTCGTCCATCGTCCGTATAGTCTGCGCCCGCATGCGTCGTCTTGCATTCACGTCTCTGGCGCTCCTCGTCGTCTCGCTCCTCGCGAGCGGCTGCGGCAAGCAGTCCAACTCCGTGGCCTCGGACTCCCCGTACTACCACGGCGCCCAGTTGTTCAGCGACCATTGCGCGGGCTGCCACAGCCTCGACGTGGTCGGTGCGCAGGGCAGTTCGACGAACGTGAAAAACAAGGAACGCACAGACGGGCCGAACTTCAATCAGCGCAAGGAGACGAAGGAAAACGTCCTCTACGCGATTGAGAACGGTGGCTTCTCCGGCGCGATCATGCCCGAGAACATCCTCGTCGGCCAAGATGCCCAGGACGTCGCCGCGTTCCTGGCGCACTACTCCGGCTCCGCCGCTTCGAAGACGACGCTGGGCCTCCAACAGTCGACCGGCGGCGTGACGCCCTGAGCGTTCGTTAGCGGGGCGGCGTACGGTACGCGCCCATGCTTGATCTGAAGCTCATCCGTCACGACCCCGGCGCCGTGCGCACCGCATTGCGGCGGCGAGGCGAGGCTGAAGCCGCCCGGCTCGACGAGGTCCTGGAACTGGATGAGCGCCGGCGGGAGATCCTGCCGCGGTTGGAAGCACTGCGCGCCATCCAGAACGAGGCCAACGCCCAAATTGCCGAGGCCAAGCGCGCCGGTGCCGAAGCCGATGAGGCGATCGGGCGCATGCGCGAGGTCGCCGGGCAGGCGAAGGCACTGGGTGAAGAACTGGCCACGGTCGAGGCGGAACTGAACGCCGCGCTGGCGCTGGTGCCGAAC
Source organism: Solirubrobacterales bacterium (assembly GCA_038319025.1). Classification (GTDB taxonomy): domain Bacteria; phylum Actinomycetota; class Thermoleophilia; order Solirubrobacterales; family Solirubrobacteraceae; genus JBBQCW01. Next base: position 11,536 of record JBBQCW010000019.1, on the reverse strand, counting down.
CTTCCGGATGCCACGGCGGCCGACGAGGACACCGTCCTGCGCGAGGTCGGGACCATCCCGACGCGTGAGTACGAGGCGCGCGACCACCTGGCTCTGGCGGGCGAGCGCATCGACATGGAACGCGGCGCCCGGGTGGCCGGCTCGCGGTTCGCCTACCTGCGTGGCGACCTGGTGTTCTTGGAGCTGGCGCTGGTGCAGTGGACGCTCGACCTGCTGCGCGGGCACGGGTTCGAGCCGGTGATCCCGCCGGTCCTGGTTCGCGAGGAGGCCCTGTACGGCACCGGCTTCCTGCCCGACACCGAGCAGCAGATCTACCACCTCCCTGAGGACGACCTGTACCTGGCGGGGACGAGCGAGGTCGCCCTCGCCTCGCTGCACGCGGGGGAGATTCTCGACGCTGACATGGTTCCCTTGCGCTACGCCGGGTTCTCGCCGTGCTTTCGCCGCGAGGCAGGTGCGGCAGGCCGCGACACCCGGGGCATCTTTCGCGTGCATCAGTTCGACAAGGTCGAGATGTTCAGTTTCGTCGCGCCCGAGGCGGCCTTGGAAGAGCACGAGCGGCTTTTGTCGATCGAGGAGGAGATCCTCAGCGCGCTGCAGATCCCCTACCGCGTGGTGAACATCGGCATCGGCGATCTAGGCGCCCCCGCGGCCAAAAAGTACGACTGCGAGGCCTGGCTCCCGGGACAGGGCCGCTATCGCGAGTTGACGTCCACGTCAAACACCACCGACTACCAAGCGCGACGCCTGCAGATCCGCCTACGCGGTGCCGACGGGAAGCCGGTCACGGCCTACACATTGAACGGCACCGCGGTCGCCGTCGGCCGCACCATCGTGGCGCTGCTGGAGAACGGCCAGCGCGAGGACGGCAGCGTTGAACTGCCGGAGTGCCTCGCGGCTTTTGGAGCGCCCGCCGTGCTGCCCGCCGCCTGATCAGGCGGCGCGGTGTACGCGCTCCAGAGCTTCGGGGCGGGTCGCAAAGATGTCGAACGTGGTGTCTAGCTTGGTGATCGTGAAGAGCCGCAGGACGGTCGGGCTTACGCACACCAGGGCCATGCGCCCCTTGGCGCGGGTGACGCGGCGAAGACCGTTGAGCAGAACGCTCAGGCCGGTCGAGTCGATGAAGCCGATGTCGGTGAGATCGAGCACGATCGCCGTACGCCCGTCGGTGACCGCGTCGTTGAGCGCCTCGCTGAACACGCCGGCGGTGGACACGTGAATCTCCCCTGAAGCGATGATGATGCGCGTGCGCTCATCGGGCTCCTCGTAGGAGATCTTGATCTCGGCTTCGGGATAGGACACAACTGCACCCTAGGCGTCCGAGGCGGAGCGGCGCAAACGAGATTCCTGTCGAACTCCTTACTTCAGGCGCTTACCAAACGCTTACCCGACGTTGTGGTGATGCTCAGGGCGGTCTCGTACCGTCTTTCCCATGACCCGTCGCCTCCGCAAGCCGGTCGCCGCCCTCGCGAGCATCACCATGCTGTACTTCCTCGCCCCCGTCGCGTTGTCGGGTGCCGCACCGCACACCACCGCCCACGCTCCGGCCGCTGTCGCGCAGGTGGCGCGATGAGCGCTCCCGCGACTACGCCCAAGCGCCCGCCCGTTCGCTGGCGTCCGCGCCCGCTTCCGATCGCCACCGTCGGCGTGGTCGCTTTCGTCGGCCTGAGCGGGTTCATCGGCGTGCGCATGGCTGCCGGTCAGGACCCGGCTCTGGGGGCTGGGAGTCCCGCCGCGGTCGTCACCGTCTACCGGGCAAAGACGCTGGGCGCCGACGCTGCCTCAAGCACGCCCGTCGACTCCTCCTCCGATGCATCAGTTCAGGTCACCCCGGCGCCGGCTCAGCAGTCAGCGCCCGTGCAGCAGGCCGCTCCGGTCCAGCAGTCGGCTCCGGTCCAGCAGGCCGCCGCTCCGGCCCAGCAGGTCGCTCCGGCCCAGCAGTCGGCGCCGGCACCGACCACGTCGTCGTCGGGCGGATGATCGTCCTCGACGAAACGTTCCCCACGATGGGCGTGGTGGCACGCCTGCTCGCCGAATACCCGGATGCGTTCGGAGAAGACGCAGCTCGGGCCGAGATGGCCGGCGCCCGCGCCTTCATCGAGTCTTTTGCCGCTGCCGCCACCCGCTTTGACGAGGCCAGCGAACTCTGTGCTTTGAACGCCGACCCGGCGGCCGAGCGTGGCGTCTCGACCCTGCTAGGTAGTGCGATCAGCGCGGCCGTGTGGGCCGCGCAGCGCAGCAGCGGCCTGGTGGATCCGACGATGGTCGGCGCCATGGAGGCCATCGGCTACGCCAAAACTCGGCGTGGCCTTGAGCCGGTAGGGCTCGACGAGGCGCTGCGCGACGCGCCGCCCCGCCGGCCTGCATCCGCGCACCCGGACGCCGCCTGGCGACAGATCAGCGTCAGCCCGGATCTGCAGCTCGTCAAGCGCCCGCCCGGGTTGCGCATCGACCTCGGTGGTGTGGGCAAGGGCCTCGCCGCGGATGCTGCCGGCCAGTTGTTGCCCGGTGCTGATCGGTTCGCCGTGGACTGCGGCGGCGACCTCGCCCTCGGCGGGCGGGCCATCGCTCAACACCCATGGTCGGTGGATGTGCGCGACCCGCGCACCGGCGCCGTCGCGCACTCGATCCGGTTCGGTGCCGGAGGGGTGGCCACCTCCGGCCTCGACGTTCGCCTCTGGCGGGACGCGGACGGGCGGCCGCGCCACCATTTGCTGGATCCCTCCACCGCGCAGCCGGCGTTCACCGGAATTGTCGCGGCTACCGCGCTCGGCGGGTCCGCGCTTGAGGCCGAGGTGCAAGCCAAGATGGCCTTCCTGTCCGGCCCCGAGATTGCGGCTCGCAGGCTGCGCGAACACGGCGGCGCGCTCACGTTGGAGACGGGTGGTCCGCAGCTCATCGGGATCCGCGCCGAGGCGCCCGTGGTGCGCTTCGCCGCGGGCTCGCTCCGTGCCGGCGTCGCATGATCGCCACCTCCCACAACCCGCTGGACTATGGCTGGTGGATCGGCGCGCGCTCGGCAGGCGTGATCGCGATCGTGCTGGTCAGCGCGGCGGTGTCCTTGGGCCTGGCCCAAGCGGCCCGAGAGTCAAGGCGCCCCGGAATGGCCGTCGTCCTGCGCCAGTTGCACCAGTACATCGCGGTCGGCGCTCTCGCGGCGATCGCCGTCCACGGAGTACTGCTGCTCGGAGACTCGTGGCTGCAGGCCAACGTCATCAACCTTCTCGTTCCCTTCACGCTTGACTACCGCCCGCTCTACACCGGGCTCGGAGTGATCGCCGCATGGGCGGTCGCGCTGCTCGGGCTGTCCTACTGGGCGCGGGCGCGGATCGGTCAGAAGCGCTGGAAAGTGATCCACCGTTTCACGCTGCTCGCCTACGTGATGGCGGTAATTCACTCGCTCGGAGCGGGCACGGACGGCAGTAGCGCCTGGCTGCGCGTCGTCGTGCTCCTCGCCGCCGCTCCGATCCCGTATCTGCTCGTACTGCGTTTGTGGCCCGCACGTTCAAAGCGGCGCCCGCCCACGCGCGCCGCTGCGCCGGGCTGAGCAGAGAATCGCCCGCGCCGCTGGCCGGCGTGGTAGACACTTCCTGTGCGCCGTCCCAGCGTGGAAGAGACCCGCGGCCAGACTGTGGGCCGGCGGCTGAAGACGATCCCCGTCGTCCTCCTCGCCGGCCTACTGGTGACGGCCTTGCTGCCTCTGCTGATCGTCGGTGCGCTCGTGGTCGACATTGCTCGCTGGCTGCGCAGGCGGACCCCGTTCGTGGCGGTGCGGTTGACGGCGATGGCCTGGTGCTACCTGCTGGGCGAGATCGCCGGTCTCCTGGTGCTGACGGGCTCGTGGATCGTCCACGGGTTCGGGCGCCGGACGGAGCAGATGGCCGAGGCCACATGGGCCATTCAGCGCGCTTGGGCAGGGTGGACGTTCGGCTGCGTCCGGGTGCTCTTCGGCATGACGCTCGACATTGAGGGCGATGATGTGGTCGAGCCCGGACCGGTGATCCTTCTGATTCGCCACGCCAGCATCGTGGACAACCTGCTGCCGGCCAACCTCGTAGTAGCCCCCCACGACCTGCGCCTGCGGTACGTGCTCAAGCGCGAACTGCTTATGGAGCCGTGCCTGGACGTCGCGGGCCGCAGGTTGCCCAACTGGTTCGTGCGCCGGGACAGCGGCGACCCATCAGAGATCGAGCAGGTGGTGGCGCTGGCCCGGGATATGTCTGAGGGTGAAGGCGTGCTCATCTATCCGGAGGGCACGCGTTTCACCCCCGAACGCCGCGACCGGGGTGTCGCTCGCATCGCTGAGACCGACCCCGAGCGTGCCGCACGCCTCAGCGCTCTGCAATTCCTTCTGGCCCCGCGAGCCGGCGGCGTGACGGGCATCCTGGAGGCGGCGCCCGGGGTTGACGTGTTGGTCTGCTCCCATCACGGATTTGACGGCCTGCGCCTCATCTCCGACATCTGGGCGGGCGGCCTCGTCGGTCGCAACATCAGCGTGCGCTTCACCCGGATCCCCCGCGAGGATGTCCCAGACGAGCGCGACGAGCAGGTCCACTGGCTGGATGACGTCTGGTTGGAAATGGATCGCTGGGTCGCCGCCCGGGCCGGGGCGGATGTAGAACGGCTGCGCGCACGCGGGCGCTCAGGAGCAGCGGCATGACGACGCTCGGGGTCCTGGCGCTGAACCTCGGCGTGGTGTTCGTCCTGACGACGGCGCTGTGGGCGGTCAGCGTGGCGGTGAAGGACACGTCAATCGTGGACATCTTCTGGGGATTCGGCTTCGTGGTGATCGCCTGGGTCACCTACGCGGTCACCGACGGGAGCGACGATCGTCGGCTGCTGCTCGCGGTTCTCACCTCCCTTTGGGGCCTGCGGCTGACCATCCACCTCGCGCGGCGCAATCTGGGCAAAGGGGAGGACAAGCGGTACACGGCGATGCGCCGGCGTTGGGGGGACCGCTGGCCGCGCCGGAGCCTGTACGCGGTGTTCTGGGGGCAGGGGTTGCTGATGTGGATCGTGTCGCTCCCGGTGCAGGTCGGCCAGGTCGACGCCACGCCGTCCTCGCTCATCTGGCTGGACGGCATCGGCGCGGCTGTCTGGCTCGTCGGGTTCTTCTTCGAGACCGTGGGCGACATGCAACTTGACCGCTTCAAGGCCGACCCTTCGACCAAGGGCCAGGTCATGGATCGCGGGCTGTGGAAGTACACCCGCCACCCCAACTACTTCGGCGACTTCGCGGTGTGGTGGGGGCTCTACCTCGTCGCGCTTTCCACCGGAAGCGCTTGGTGGACTTTCGTCGGGCCGGCGGTGATGAGCACGCTGCTGATCCGTGTGAGCGGCGCGGCGCTGCTGGAGAAGGGCATGAAGAAGAGCAGGCCCGGCTACGACGAGTACGTGGCGCGCACCAGCGGGTTCTTCCCGTGGCCGCCGCGCCGCGGCTGATCAGGAAGCAGCGACCACCGCCGGGCGCGCCGCCAGCGCATCGAGGCGCTCGGTGACCGCAGCCCAGGAGGCTGTCCTGGGGTCGATGTGCTCGCGGTGTCCGCCCGGGGTCAGGACGAGTTCACCCGTGCCGCCGGCCGCAAGGTTCGCCTCGTGATAGTCGCGGCTCTGGCCGGGGCCGACCACGGTGTCGTCGGTGCCGTGGATGAGCAACGACGGTATGGGCAGCGCGACGAGGCGCTGCGGGTTGCCCACCGCGTACCGCTCCGGTACGTCGTCGGGGCCGCCGTCGAGCAGGCGGTACGCGATCCCGCCGGGCGCGGTCATGAGGCCGCGGCGCTCCAGATCGGCGACCGGCGCCTGAGCGATCACGGCCACGGGCATGACGCGCGGGTCGGCGCCTGGGGCGCCCATGGGAAGCCGTCGGCGGCTGGCCGCCCACAGGGCCAGGTGGCCGCCGGCGGAGTGGCCGAGCAGCAGTAGGCGGTCGCGGTCCAAAGGCGCGTCGACGTCAGCGATCGCGTCCACCGCTGCAGCCACGTCGGTGAACGTGTTCGGCCAGCCGCCGCCGCTGCGTTCGCCGAGTCGGCGGTACTCGACGTTCCAGCACGCCCAGCCGCGCCGCACCAGGTCAGCACAGATCGGCCGCATCACCAGCTTGGAGTAGCGGGCCGACCACGAGCCGCCATGTATCACGATCACCGTCGGCCAGCCGTTCGCGGGCGCAGGCCCGCTCGGGAGATGTAGCTCAATCCGCTGATCGCGATGATCACCGTAGGAGATAGTGCGCCCGCCGCGGAGGGCGTCTCGGGCGATGGTGATGAGAGTCGGCATGCTGGCGGCGATCGTAGCGAGGGAATCCCGTACCTTGGTGAGAAGGCATGACCTATCGCTCGGAAATCGAAACGTTCGGCTTGGTGGGGGACCCCGCGCGGCTTCAGGCCGGGCTGGACGAGCAGCGGGAGCTGCACGAGGCGCTGCTGCGCGCCCAGAATGCGCTCGGCGAGGCCTACGTCACGGTCACCGGCGAGCGGATCATCTTCTGCAACGAGGCCGCCGAGCGCATCGCGGGGCGTACTCTGGAGGAGCTGCGGGCGCTCGGTTCCATCTTCGAGATCGTGCCGCGCGCGGAGCAACGCGTGCTGGCCCAACGGCTCACCGCCGTGTGGCAGGGAACGGTCCCGCCCACCAACTTTGAGACCACCGTGATTCGCCCCGACGGTGAGCAGGTGGCGGTAGAGGTCGGCGCCGTGCCGTTCGGCGACGACGACGAGATTCGGCTCATCCTTGTGCTGCGGGACATCGGCGAGCGTCGCCGTCACGAGGCCGAGCGCGTGCGAATGTTGCGGCGCGAGAGCATGCTTTCTTCTGTCGGCCAGGCGCTGGAGCGCACTTTCGACCTGCGCGAGTCGATGGGGAACGTGATGCGGTTGCTGGTCGCTGAGGTATGCGACGTGGCCGGCGTCGACGTGATCAGCCGGGACGGCCGTCATCTGGATCGCACGGCCGTCGCGATGGGGCGGTCCGCTGAGCGGGAAGTCGGTCGGGAGCTCTCGCGGTTCCCCATCCAGCTTGATTCAGACCATCCGGCGGTACGGGTGGTGCGTGACCGTACGGCGCAGTTCTATCCGCGGTTCGACACGCTGCTGGACAGCGGTCTACATCTGCAGGACGGGCACGTCGCGGCACTGCGCCGCGCGCAGATTCGCAGTGCTGCGTTCCTCCCGCTGGTGGTCAGCGACCGGTGCATCGGCGTGCTGCTGCTGGCGTGGACCGAACCTGGGTACCGGCCCTCGGGGCATGCGTTGGAGCTGCTGGAGGCGCTGACCCGGCGGATCGCCCAGGGCGTGGCCAACACGCTGTCGTTCGTCGAGCGCGAGGAGATTTCCAGCGCGTTGCAGCGCAGCCTGCTGCCCGGTGAGTTGCCTACCTACCCAGGCGTTGAGCTCGCGGCGCGGTACCTGCCGGCTGACCGTGGCAGCGAGGTCGGCGGCGACTTCTACGACGTGTTCGATCAGGACGTCGGTGATGGTGACGGCTTGGCCGTGGTCATCGGAGACGTTTGCGGTAAAGGGGCGGAGGCCGCGGCCGTGACGGCGATGGCTCGGCATACGTTGCGGACCGCGTTGATGACGACCGGCGGGCACCCGTGTGACGCGCTGACGGTGCTGAACAGCGCGATGATGCGCCACGAGCAGCGAGACCGGTTCCTGACCGGTGCGCTGGCGGTACTCGGTCGGCCCGTGCAGGGAGTCTGGCCCGGGGTCGCGGCGGTCGCGGGCCATCCGCCGCCGATCATCCTGCGCAGTGACTGGTCGGTGGAACTGTTGGAGACCTCAGGGCCGCTGCTTGGCGTTTTCGCGCAAGCAAAATGGCAGGCGCGAGAGTTCTCCCTGCGCGCCGGCGACATGCTCATCTTCTACACCGACGGGGTGACCGAGGCGAGCCGCACGACGCTCCTGGAGCCGTCGCGAATGGGCACGCTTCTGGCGGCCTCCGCGGCCGGCCAGGGAGCCGACGTGATGGCCGACGCGGTCGTCGCCCTCTCCCGCACCAGGGGCGGCGGGTTGTTGCGCGACGACGTTGCGGTGGTTGTTGTGCGCGTGGGGTGAGGCGCTCGGTCCCCATGCTGCCGCTCTCCTAGCCCACCGGCGGCTACAGCGGAAGGGGCGGGATTCGAACCCGCGATCCGCTTGCACGGACTCCGGCTTTCAAGGCCGGTGCATTCAACCGCTCTGCCACCCTTCCTCGGGGAAGGCTACGGCCTCCGGCGCCCGCTCGACGGCCCGTCGTCGGTCGCTTCATCCTTGCTCGCCCGATGCCTCGTCGCCCATCACGCATCGCCGTCGACCTCAGCCCGCTGCGCGACTCGCGCGACCTGCGGCTGCTCGTCACCGGCAACGTCATCTCCGGCCTGGGTACGCAGGCCGCGTTGGTGGCGCTCCCGTACCAGGTGTACATCGAGACGAAATCGGCGTTCCTGACCGGGCTCCTGGGCGCGGCGGAACTGCTCCCGTTGATCGTGATGGCGCTGCTGGGCGGCGCGCTGGCTGACCGCCACGACCGGCGCCGACTCCTGTTGTTCGACCAGATCGGCTTGGTGCTCGTGTCGTCGGTGTTGGCGCTGCTGGCGTTCCTCGGGTCGCCGCCGGTGTGGGCGCTGTTCGTGCTCGCCGGCCTATTGGCGGGCTTTGGCGCCGTGCAGAACGTGACGCGCTCGGCCATGGTCCCCAACCTTGTCGCGTCCGAAAAGCTCTCCCAAGCGCTGGCGCTGAACTTCGGCTTGTTTCAGTTGACGCTGATCATCGGCCCTGCGATCGGTGGGCTGTTGATCGCTGCATTCGGGGTGGCCGCCGCGTTCGCAATCGATGCCGTCAGTTGCCTGGCGATCGTCGCGGCCGTATGGCAGATGGCGCCCCAGCCACCGCGGGGGACGGCGCCCGGCGAGCACCTGCCGGTGCGCCAGTCGATCGCGGAGGGGTTGCGGTTCGTGCGCAGCAGCCCCGCGCTGATGGGCTCCTTCGTGATCGACCTACTGGCCATGACCTTCGGGATGCCGCGGGCACTGTTTCCGGTTCTGGCCGTCGGCGTTTTCGGCGCCGGTGCGGCAGGTACCGGCTTGCTGTACGCGGCGGTCGCCACCGGCGCGGCCGCGGCCGCGTTCACCACCGGCTGGCTCCAGGATGCGCGTCGGCTGGGGCGGATCGTGGTGTGGGCGGTAGTGCTGTGGGGAGTGGCTATCGCCGTGGCCGGGTTGGCCGGCTCGATCTGGATCGCGGCGCTGTTCCTTTGCATTGCGGGCGCCGCGGACAGTGTCAGTGCCGTGTGCCGGTCCACGATCAACCAGACGGTCACGCCGGACCGCATGCGGGGCCGGATGTCGTCGGTGTTCTCGCTGGTGGTCACCAGCGGCCCGCGCCTGGGCGACGTGGAGTCAGGGTCGGTGGCGGGGTTGACGGGGCCGCGCTTCTCGGTCGTCAGCGGTGGGCTGGCGTGTGCGCTCGGCGTGGCCGTGGTGGTGTTTGCGTTCCCGGCGCTGTGGCGTTACGACGTGCAAGAGTCGTCAGTCGCATGAAGGCTGGTTTCCGATGCCCTCGGAGCCGCGCGGCGGCAGGCGCAGGCCCCAGATAGAATCGCTCGCCTGCGCCCGTAGCTCAGCTGGATAGAGCGTCGGTCTACGGAACCGAAGGTCAGAGGTTCGAATCCTCTCGGGCGCACTCAGGAAAGCCCAGCAACCGGGCAGTTTCCTGCGTCGCGCCTTCTCGCTGGAGGTGAAACAGGTACCGAAACAGGTACCAAGATCAGCGAGAAGGTGATCAGCGTGCAGTTCGATCCAGTCCCGTCAGTTACGGGCTTTGTGTTTCGCGTTGAGGGCAAACGCAAGACATCCTGGTACGCGAAGTACCGGCTGGCCGACGGTCGCCAGGTCAAGAAAAGGATCGGCCCAGCGTGGCAAGGCAAAGGCCATCCGGCTCCGGGGTTCGTGTCCAAACGCACCGCTGAGCGGTGGCTTGACGACGCCCTTGCTGCGGCCCGCGAACAGGCGCCCAGCGTGGCTGCAGTCGACGCGACATTCGCGGAGGCCGCACGCGAATGGCTACGCTACGTCGAGCACGACCGCGGAGGCAAACCGTCCACGCTGCGCTCCTACCGATCGAGCGTCGAGGGTCACTTCGTCCCGGTGTTCGGGGAGATGGCCGTGCAGGAGATCACGTCGGCCCACATCGAGCGGTGGCGGGCATCGATGACCAGTTCGGCGCGCACGCGCAACAAGCTGCTCACCGAACTGAGCGGGATCTTTGCTCGCGCGCAGCGCGTCTACGGTCTCCCGAGCAATCCGGTCGCCGGGGTGGAGCGGCTTCGAGCGATGCGGACGATCGACGTAGACGTGTTCAGCCCAGAAGAGGTTTGGGCTCTCGTCCGGGGGGCCCGCAGCGCGCAGGACGCCGCGCTCTTCCTGACCGCGGCATTCACGGGGTTGCGGCGTGGTGAGCTGCTCGCGCTGCGCTGGCGCGATGTTGACTTCCCGGGCTCCTTGGTCAGGGTGCGGGCGAGTTACTGCGCAAAGAAACTGACCACGCCAAAGAGTGGCAAGATCAGATCCGTCCCGATGGCACGCGATGTCGCCGCTGCATTGGCGCGGCTCCGCGATCGCGACCGCTGGACCGGTGACGAAGACCTCGTCTTTCCAGGCCTGGACGGCGACTACCTCGACGGGTCGGCGCTCAGACGTCGCTACCTCGCCGCGTTGTCCAAGGCTGGGCTCCGGCGGCTGCGCTTCCACGACCTTCGCCACACCTTTGGCACCGCGATGATCGGCAAGGCGGACATCCTGCGCGTGAAGGAATGGATGGGGCACGCCGACGTGCAGACGACGATGCGCTATCTACACTTCGCGCCTAGACCCGACGACGCTCGTCTCGTGACCGAAGCCTTCGAGGTGACGGCGCCGATCAGCTTAGATGAGCATCGCGCTGCTGCGTGAGCCACGCCTCGAGATCGGAGCGGTAGAAGCGGCGATGTCGGCCAACGACCATCGAAGGCAGCGGGATCGATCGACGCCGCGCGTACTCGTAGACGCTCGATCGAGGAACGGCCAGGAGCTTGGCCACTTGGTCGGCCGTAAGGAGCGGCTCGTCGAGGTGGACGCCGACAACCGTCTCATACTCCAGCTCGTTCAGGTTCATACTGGGCAAGGCGTGGCTTCAGGACGGGTCCGGCGCCACAATCCGCACGCCCCAGCACGGCGGGCCAGTCAACGCCTTCCGAGCCAGCGGGTCTTGCCCGACGTGCTCTCGTCCGGGCATTTCGTGCGTTCGGGTGGGTTGAGACCACAGCGTGCGGTTGTGGCCTACTGGATGCCGAGGAGAACCCAGGCGACCCACATCGTTGTCGCAACGATTGACCGCTTCGCCGTCGATGCACGGACGCCCTCGCGAGACTTGTTGGAGTGCCCCCGGACGTTCCTATAGATGTCAAGAGGGGGCGAGGGCTCTGAGATCGTCTCGCAGGGTGTTGTAGACCTCGCGGGCGATGTAGCGCTTGAGGCAGCGGATGATGTCTTTCTTGGTCTTGCCTTCGGTGGTGCGCCGTT
>JBBQCW010000018.1:0-65218 GCA_038319025.1 Solirubrobacterales bacterium | reverse complement strand
ATTGCCCTGCATGGCGCGTCGCGTCGCATCGCTACTCGCACGGGGAGTGGGCGGCAGAGGCAGCACATTCCAAGCTTCCCTCTTTGACACGCGTGGCGCTATGCGGCGGTAGCACGGGACAGCGTTAGATCAGCACGGCGGTAGCAAGCGGGGAGCAAATTCCGGCCGATCCCGCTCCCTGAGCCAAGTCGAACCAATCGCGCCCATTCTCCGACCACAACCCGGCGTTAGAGGCGGATGACGTTCTCGCAGTCCTTCCTCACGAGCCGTCCCAGAGGCCGAGCGGGACCTTCACGCCGTCGGTCGTGACGCCGAGACAGACCACGCAGCAGCGGCCCTTGAGCTCCAGGCCGTCGAGCATCAGCGCGGCGAGGCGAACGTCCCCGAGCGAGCGCGACATCAGCCCGCGCAGGTGCTCGCCGGTGCGGCCGACGAACTCGCGGCTCACGGCGCTCTTGGACACCGACCGCTCGGCATCCACGACGTCTTGGCCGACCGGCTCACGCGTGCGTGAGAAGCGCCGGGTGCTGACGCCGGCGAGCATCTGCTCAAGCACCACGCGCGTCAGCGGATCGCGGTCGGCGAAGTGCGCGTACGTGGCCACCCCGATCTCCCCCGAGCCGTCGGTCGCGCGCACCCGCGGACGCGTCACCGACACGCGGCGGCCGCCCAGGGTGACGCTGCCTTCTTCGCTGCCGTGACGCACCGCCGCGCGGCCGGGATCATGCCTGCCCTTCGGGCCCACGACCTCGTCGACCTCCTCGCGCATCAGCTCGCTGAGCACTCCGAGCCCGACGCCGACCGACAGAGCCAGCAGCCCCTCCTTGGCAGCGCCGGCCAGCTCGCCCAGCGCTTCCTGCACGCGCTCGGGCAACGCGTCGAACTTCTCCTGGCCGACAGCGTCGGCCGACTCCTCTACGTTCTTCATGGCGGTCCCTTCGTCTCGATGGATGACTTCGCAACTCGCCACGCTCACACCACGAGCGGACGAGGCGACGGGACCGCCACCTCAAGTTCTACGAGCTACGGGACAACCTCGATATACCGGGTCCGACCCCTGGGTTGTCCGTGAGCCCGCTGCGGTCGCGACTCGGAAGCAAACCCGCCGAACACGCCGGAGCTAGGCGCATTCGAACCAGCCGCACATATTTTGCCTCAGCCGCGGATACGCACCGACAGGCAGGTGACGCAGCCCTCGAGCTTTTCGAACTCGGTGATCGTGACGGTCACGACGCTCAGGCCGCGCGTACGCAGCAGCGCCGCCGTCCGCGGCGCGCCCGCCGACATCAGGACCGCGCCGTCCCCGAGGTCCACGACGGCGGTCCCTTGCTCCTCCGGCACCTCCAGGAACGCCGGGAACGCCGCGGGGTCGTCGAGGTTCCGCTCCTGCCCAAGCATCGTCCCGTCCGGGAGCGCGGTGACGCCTGACTTCAGATGCAGCACCTTCGTCACCGGAACGGCGACGACGCTCCAGCCGCCTGGCGCCAGGATCTCGCGAAGCTGCTCGATACCGCTGGCGTTCGTCCGGGCGCTCGCGCCCACGTAGACGGTGCTCCCGACCTTGAGTACGTCGCCACCGTCGAGGGTGCCGGGGGGTTGGATGCGCTGCACGAAGAGCCCGGTGCCTTCGACGACCGGCGCCACCGTCGCGAGTTCGCCGCGCCGCGACACCGCGCCAGGCGATGTAAGCACCGCAACGTCGCCGAAGACGACAACAGCGTCCTCGACGAACACCCCGTCCGGGTGCTCGTCGGCCGGCGGGACCTCGATCACCGTCCACCCGTGATCCCGAAAGGCGCCGACATATCCCCGCCACTGCGTGAGCGCCAGATCGGCGTCGACCGGCGTGCGCCCAACGTGCGTCAGCTCACCAGCGGCCAGTAGCGGAGACGGCCGACGGACAAGCAGGCGCGGGGGCACACGCTGGAGGCTACGCGGGCGGTGTGATCCTCACCGCCGTGAGCCCGAACCGCGCGCCTGTCAGCTCCTCAGAGACATCCCAGAGCCGGCGAGCGACGTCGGCATCCTGGGCCTCCTTGCTACGGCCGACGAGAACGGGCGTGCCGCGCAGCTCCTTGAATCCGCTGGGGCCCGCGAAGCTGTCACCGGGAACGTCGGCGACTGCCGCGTAGAGGGTCGGTAGCGCGCCGTTGTCCGCGCTCTGGGCAACGACTACGTTGGTGATCCGTGATACGAAATCCCGCAGCTTGCTACCGCTGTGGAACTGCAGGTTGGTGGCGGCCAGGCCCGGATGGGCGACGGTCGCGATCACGCTGGATCCGGCCTCCGAGAGCCGGCGCTGCAGCTCCGTGGTGAACAGGAGGTTGGCGAGCTTGGACTGCCCATAGGCGGCCCAGGGCTTGTAGTCCTTGTGCTCCCAGTTGAGGTCCGCGAAATCGATCGCTCCCGATCGGTGCGCGAACGACGACACGCTCACCACACGACCGGTAATACGGTCGAGCAGCAGGTTGGCGAGCGCGAAGTGCCCGAGGTGGTTGGTGCCGAACTGCAGCTCGAAGCCCTCGGCCGTGCGACCCAGGGGCGGCACCATCACGCCCGCGTTGTTGACCAAGAGGTCGATGTCACCTTGCCAATCAGTGGCGAAGGCGCGCACCGAGGCCAGATCCGCGAGGTCGAGCTGCCGAACCTCCACGTCGCCCGTCATGGTCGCCGCGGCGGCATCCCCCTTGGCGGGGTCACGCACGGCGATCACAACCCGGGCGCCGTGGGCGGCGAGATCCCGGGCAGCCGCGCGGCCGATGCCGCTGTTGCCACCGGTGACGATGGCCGTCTGCCCGTCGAGGTTGGGGATGTCGGAGGCGGTCCATGAGCTCATGGCCGCAAATGTAGTCGATGACAACAATGATGTCAACGACAACTTGATGGGCTAGGCTGGGACAATGCCTGACCGTCCGTATCACCACGGAAACCTGCGCCAGGAACTGCTCGCCGAGGCGGCGCGCACCGTCCGCGAGCGCGGTGCCGGCGCGCTGTCACTCCGACAGCTGGCCCGCGACGCCGGGGTCAGCCATGCCGCACCTCGACGGCACTTCGCCGATCGCCAGGCGCTGCTCGATGCGCTGGCCGAGACAGGGTTCGTGCGCCTTGGCGACGAGTTGCGGGCTGCGGCCGAAGGCACCGCCGACGGTTTCGAGGCCCGCCTTCAGGCCACGGCCGAGGCCTACATCCACTTCGCCACCGAAGACGCGGCGTTGCTCGAGATGATGTTCGCCAGCAAGCGCGGCGTGGAGGCCGAACCGAACGACGCGGCGTACCGGGCGTTCTCGGTGATGCTTGACCTAATCCGCCAGGGACAGGAGAGCGGTGCCCTTCGGATCGGCGAGCCCGAACGGGTGGGGCTCATCCTTTTCGCCACCATGCAGGGCATCGCCGCCCTGATCAGCGCCGGCATGATCGAGACCGACGGGCTCGATGAACTCGTCGGAGACGCGATCAGCAGGTTCCTGCGCGGGTCCCGTGCGACCGCGTAGCTCAGCAGAGCGAGTTGTGCGAGTCCACCGACCAGGTGACGCCGAGCGGGTTGAAAGTCGCCGCGTCGACGAAGGTGAGCGTGGCGTCGTAGACGGTGTCGCACTCGTCGCCGTCGCCACCCAGGGAGAACAGGTGCAGGCTCTCGCGCAGGGCCTCCAACTGCAATGAGTTCGCGGTGGGGTAACTGGCCACGAGGAGGCGCTTGCCATCCGGCGCCAGCGGGGCCGGCAGCGCCCCGCGCGGTGTCGGGGTGTCGCTGGGATCGTCGGCGGCCAGCACGACATCGCCGACCTTGGTGACCCAGGCCAGCGTCTGGTCGTACGCCGTCCAGCCGTAAAGCTGCGCCTCGCGAGCCAGGGTCGCTCCACTGGCCGGGACGAGCGGGAGGTCGGACTGGGAGCTGATTCCTGTCCACATGTTGCGCGTCGAGATGCGGTCGACGGCCGTGCCGCCGACGGTCTTGCGGACGGTCCACGACGCGTCGTCACCGTCGATGAACAGCCGCGACGCGCTGGTCCACCGACCGAGCTTGCGGGTCCGCGCCTTGTCCGACTTCAGCGAGAAGCCGCGCACGGTGCACGTGTACAGCGAGCCCTTGCTGTGCCAGGCGCGCAGGCGGGAATTGCCGGCGTTGAAACCCTCATCGAGAACGGCGCCCGGGTGCTTGGCGCACGTCTTGGAGGCGGCCATGGCGGGCGCCGCGGCGCCGGCCAGCACGATGGCGCCCGCGGCGACGGCGGCGAGCGCGGTGGAGATGACGCGCTTAGATGTCATACGGCAACGGTACCGAGGCCACCGCGAGCGTGGGTCGGTACCGGCGCACGCGCCTCACATCCGGAAGACGCCGTAACCGACAGGTCGCATCGGCGCTTGTGCACACGCAGCGAGGCTCTGGGCCAGAACGTCACGCGTGGTGCGCGGGTCGATCACGCCGTCGTCCCACAAGCGCGCGCTGGAATACGACGGACGCCCCTGAGCCTCGTACTGCTCGCGCAGGGACGCGCCGAGTTCCGGCTGCCCAACCTCCGCCATCACGGTCGCGGCCTGCTCGCCGCCCATCACGCTGATGCGCGCGTTGGGCCACATGAAGAGGAAGCGCGGCGAGTAGGCCCGCCCACACATGCCGTAGTTGCCGGCACCGAACGAACCGCCCACGACGACGGTGAGCTTGGGGACCCGTGCGCAACTGACGGCCGTGACCATCTTCGCGCCGTCCTTGGCGATGCCGCCCGCCTCGTACTCCCGGCCGACCATGAAGCCGGCGATGTTCTGAACGAAGACGAGCGGGATGCCGCGCCGGTCGCACAGCTCGATGAAGTGCGCGGCCTTCAGCGCGGACTCGCTGAACAGGATTCCGTTGTTGGCGACGATGCCGACCGGATGACCGTCGAGGTGAGCGAAGGCACAGACGATCGTCTCGCCGTACAGCTCCTTGAACTCTTGGAACTCGCTGCCGTCCACGATGCGCCGCAGCACCTCGCGGGCGTCGTAAGGGGTGCGCACGTCGGGTGGGACGACGTCGAGGAGCGAGTCGGGGTTCTCCTGCGGCGGCCGCGGAGCGATGCGCTCCCACGGGGGCTCCGCGGGAGCCGGGGTGGTGCCGACGATCCCACGTACGATCTGCAGCGCATGGTCGTCGTCATCGGCGAGGTGGTCGACCACGCCGGATGTACGCGCGTGGATGTCGCCGCCGCCGAGCTCCTCCGCGGTCACGACCTCCCCGGTAGCCGCCTTCACGAGCGGTGGACCACCCAGGAAGATCGTGCCCTGCTCCTTGACGATTACCGTCTCGTCGCTCATCGCCGGGACGTACGCACCGCCCGCGGTGCACGATCCCATCACGGCGCTGACCTGGGGGATCGAACGGGCCGACATCGTGGCCTGGTTGAAGAAGATCCGGCCGAAGTGCTCGCGGTCGGGGAACACCTCGTCCTGCTTGGGCAGGAACGCTCCGCCGCTGTCAACGAGGTACACGCACGGCAGATTGTTCTCCAGTGCGATCTCCTGCGCGCGCAGGTGCTTCTTGACCGTCATCGGGTAGTACGTGCCGCCCTTGACGGTCGCGTCGTTGGCCACCACCACGCAGCGCCGGCCGCGCACCGTGCCGACGCCCGTGACCATGCCCGCGGCAGGTGCGTCGCCGTCGTACAGGCCGTCGGCCGCGAGCGGGGAAAGTTCAAGGAAAGGTGAGCCGGGATCACAGAGGCGCTCGACGCGTTCGCGCACGGGAAGCTTCCCGCGCGAGATGTGGCGGTCCATCGCCTTCTGCCCGCCGCCCGCACGAACCGTCGCCAGCTTGGCCTCCAGCTCGGCGAGCAGCTCGAGATGTCCGTCGCGGTAGCTCATGACGGTGCGATCACCGCCACGAGGGGCTGACGCCGCGCTACGCGGTCGCCGACCGCCAGCTGGAGCCCTTCGACCGTGCCGGCGTGCGGCGCAGTGATCGACAGCTCCATCTTCATCGACTCCAGGACCAGCAGCACGTCGCCCTCCCCCACCTCGTCGCCGTTCTTGGCCTCCACCAGCAGCACCGTGCCGGGCATCGGCGCTTCCAATGATCCGGCCGGCGCAACGGTGCCGGAGCGGACCTTCACCTCGGTGCGCACCTCCGCCTGGTGCGCGTCGCGCCCGACCCAAATGACGTCGGGCCTCGACAGCGCTGCGTAGCGCCGGGCGATTCCCTCCACCTCGACTTGCACGCCTCCATTGGCCGCGCGGCCGCGGACGTGCCACTGGCGCTCGCCGACGGTCACTGTCTCACCGTCCACTCGCGCCTCGCCGTGATCGGCGAGCGGCCGACGCCACGGACCGGGAGCGACGGTGAGCGCCTGCGTGTCGGCCGAGAAGGCCGCCCACACCGCAGCAGGCAGCAGGTCGTCGGGCACCGCCGTGTCCAGCTCACCCAGAAGGCGTTCGAGCAGGCCCGTGTCGATGGCGCCGGTCCGCACGTCTTCACGGCGCAGCAGGGTGCGCGAGAAGGCGGCGTTGGTGGCCACACCCAGCAGGTCGAAATCGGCCAACGCGCGATCCAGACGACGGAGCGCGGTGGCGCGGTCCGGGCCGTGGGCGATCACCTTGGCCAGCATCGGGTCATAGGCCGTCCCGACCTCGGAGCCCAGACGGATGCCGGAGTCGACCCGGATGCCATCGCCCGTCGGCTCGCGGTAGGCGAGCACGGTGCCCGTGGCCGGAAGAAAGCCGGCGGCGGGATCCTCGGCGTAGAGGCGCGCCTCCACGGCGTGACCGATCGGGATCAGCGCGTCCTGCTCCAGGTCGAGCGGCGCGCCGGCGGCGACGCGGAGCTGCTCCGCGACGAGATCCACGCGGTACACCAGCTCGGTAACCGGATGCTCGACCTGCAGGCGGGTATTCATCTCCAGGAAGAAGAAGTCACCGCGATCGGAACCCGGCCCACCCGCGATGAACTCCACCGTGCCGACACCTTCGTACCCGCAGGCCTGAGCGAGCCCCACAGCCGCCGCGCCCATGCGTGCCCGCAGCGCCGCATCCACCACCGAGGAAGGCGCCTCTTCGATCACCTTCTGGTGACGACGCTGCAACGAGCATTCGCGCTCCCCCAGATGGACGCAGTTGCCGTGGGCGTCCGCCAGCACCTGCACCTCGATGTGTCGAGGGCGCTCCAGATAGCGCTCCACGAGGACGCGCCCGTTGCCAAACGCCGACTCGGCCTCGCGTCTTGCGGCGTCGAGCGCCCGTGAGACATCGTCGCCCTCGCGCACGACCCGCATGCCCTTGCCGCCGCCGCCCGCCAGCGCCTTGATCACGACGGGCAGGCCGTGGTCGGCGACGAACGCCTCCAGTTCGGCGAGCGAGACGTCCTCGCCCTCGATGCCGGGTACCACGGGCACGCCGGAAGCTCGGGCCAGTTGCTTGGCGCGGGCCTTGTCGCCCATCAGATCGATGGCCGCGGGGGGCGGGCCGACCCACGTCAGGCCCTCCGCCTGGACGGCGCGGGCGAAGTCGGCGTTCTCACTCAGGAACCCGTACCCCGGATGGATGGCGTCGGCGCCTGCCGCCTGCGCGGCGGCCAGCACCGCATCACCGTCCAGGTAAGAGGGGATGCGCACGGCGACATCGCACACGTCGGTGTGCAGCGCCCCCGCGTCGGCGTCGGTGAACACGGCGACGGACGTCATGCCGAGGTCGCGCAGCGTCCGCGCTACGCGCACCGCGACCTCCCCGCGGTTGGCGATCAGGACCGAGTCGATCATGCGCCCGGGCCAGACCAATCGATCGGGCCGGCCACGAGCGTATGGCTGCCCAACGGGCGACCCAGCACCCGGCGGGCCAGCGCAGAGGCGTCCAACAGCGCTTCCAGGTCGATGCCGGTCTGGATGCCCATCTCGTGCAGCATCGACACCAAATCCTCGGTGGCGATGTTGCCGGTCGCCCCGACCGGGACGGGGCAGCCACCGAGTTCCCCGAAGCTCGACTCGAACGACGTGACGCCGGCTCCGAGCGCGGCCAGCACGTTCGCCAGGCCCTGGCCGCGGGTGTTGTGGAAGTGAGCCGTCAGCTCTACGTCGGCGGGCAGCGCCTCGCGTGCGCCCTCGAAGAAGTCCCGCACCTGCACCGGGTTGGCCATGCCGGTGGTATCGCCGAAGCCGATCTCCTGGGCACCGGCTGCGGCCAGGCGAGCGGCTATCTCGTAGACCCGCTCGGGCGCAATGCGGCCCTCGTAGGGGCAGCCGAACGAGGTGGCAATCACGGCTTCGCGGCGCAGCCCTGTTTCGGACGCCCGCGCGAGCACGATCTCGAGTGCGCTCAGCGACTCCTCCACCGAGCGATTCACGTTCTTACGGTTGTGCGTCTCCGACGCCGACAGGAAGACGCTGACCTCGTCGATGCGATCGCGGTGCCGGAGTGCGTTGTCCAGTCCCCGCTCATTCGGGATCAGGACGCTGACGCTGACGGCATCGGGGAGCTCGGCGGCTTCGAGGACAGCGGCGGCGTCGCTGAGCTGCGGGATTACGTCGGGCCGAACGAAGCTGGTGACCTCCATGCGGCGCAGACCGGTGGCGCCGAGCGCCTCGATCAGCCGGACCTTGTCGGCCGTCTCGATGACCTCCGGCTCGTTCTGGAATCCGTCGCGAGGACCGACCTCACGGATGCGGACGGCGCTCGGCAGTTGATCGTGACCGGCCATCCCCCAAGAATACCGAGTATCCCCTCGGTATTCTGTTTTGCATGTCATCGCCCCCGGTGAAGCCGGCGCTCCGAGCGCGCTACGAGCAGCGCCGGCAGCACGTCGTGGCCACGGCCGCACAGCGCTTCGCCCTCCACGGCTACCAGGCGACCAGCATCGACGACCTCAGCGCGGCGACCGGCCTTACGGTCGGCGGCCTCTATCACTACATAGGGAGCAAGGAACTGCTGCTCGTCCGCATCTGCGACGACCTGATGGACCCGCTCCTGGCCGAGGCTGCCGCGATCGACACCGGGTCCGGGCCGGATGCACACCTGCGAGCGCTGGTGCGGGCCTGGGTGAACCACGTCGTCGTCCACCGCGATCACCTGATCGTCTTTCAGCAGGAGCGCCAAGTGCTCGAGCAGGACACACACTGGAGTGATGTCCGCGATAAGCGTAAGCAGTTCGAGCTCATCCTCGACGGGGTGCTCATGGCCGGCCAGAAGGACGGCACGATGACGTTCACCGACCGAGGCCTTGCGCTGTACAGCCTGTTGGCGATGGTCAACTATCTGCCGCAGTGGTTTCGGCCGGACGGTCGCCTGAGCACCGACGACGTGGCCGACGGCTTCTGCGATCTGATCCTCGGCTCGTAGACTCGTCGCGTGGACCCATCGACCCTCGGCGTCGTCGCGACGTCCGGCAAGCCCGACGAGCAGCGGCTGGCCATCCATCCCGCTCACATCGAACGGATCGACCCGGCGCTCCGAGCACGGATGTTTCTCGAGAGGGGTTACGGGGAGCGGTTCGGCTTCTCCGATGACCGCCTCGCAGGGTTGGTCGGCGGATTTCGATCACGTGAGCAACTCCTCGCCGAATGCGATGTGCTCCTGCTGCCCAAGCCGCTGGCGGGCGATCTTTCGACGCTGCGACCCGGCCAGGTCGTATGGGGCTGGCCGCACTGCGTCCAGGACCACGACATGACGCAGTTGGCGATAGACCGCCGTCTGACCCTGATCGCCTGGGAGGCCATGAACCACTGGACCGACGAGGGCAGCTTCGGTGTCCACGTGTTCCACAAGAACAACGAACTCGCCGGCTACTGCTCGGTCATGCACGCCCTGCAGTTGCTCGGCTCCACCGGTGACTACGGTCGGCGTCTGCGGGCTGCGGTGATCAGCTTCGGCGCGACCGCGCGCGGGGCCGTCACCGGTTTGTCAGCGCTCGGCATCAGCGACGTGACGGTGCTGACTCAGCGCAACGTGTCCGAGGTCGCCTCGCCGTTCTCCTCGGTGCGGATGCAGCACTTTGCCCGCGACCCCAAGATCCCGAGCCGCACGCTGGCCCTCCGCGCGCCCAACCCTGGCCCGTTGGCGGAGGTGCTGGCCCAGTACGACATCGTCGTCAACTGCATGCTGCAGGACACGGACGATCCGCTCATGTTCGTGATGAACGAGGATCTCCCCCAGTTCACCCCGGGCACATTGTTCATCGATGTCTCCTGCGATACGGGCATGGGCTTCGAGTGGGCCCGGCCGACCTCGTTCGCGGACCCGATGTTCGCTGTGGGTGAGGGCCTGCACTGCTACGCCGTGGACCACAGCCCATCGTTCCTGTGGAACTCAGCGACGTGGGAGATCAGCGAGGCTCTGCTCGCCTATCTACCGATCGTGATGGCCGGGCAGGCGGCGTGGGACGACAACGAGACGATCCGCCGCGCAATCGAGATCCGTGACGGTGAGGTTCAGAATCCCCGCATCCTGTCTTTCCAGGGCCGCGCCGCGACGTACCCGTACGCCGTCGCCTGAAACGGGACTGCCGATTTCGAAGGTGGACGCTGGTACCGTCGATGCTCGTCCCGTCCCTCGTTCGAGCAAGGAATCGTCTCCATGGGTCCTGTGTTGAGAAGTGGCCGCCCGGTGCGCGGAGTCCTCGTCGCCGCCATCGTTGCAGTGGTCGGCCTGACCACTTTCTCCGGCGTCGCCTCGGCCCGCGCGGTGCTGTGGGGCGGGACCGCGTTCTCCACCGGCGCGATCGTGACGCCCGTCCCCCAGACGATCCTGTTGTCGGTGTCGGGCGGGCGCGTGACGTTGAAGCACTTCCAGGCCGTGATGAGCTGTATCGATACGGGCGACGGCACCGAGTCAGAGCGCGCGTTCGACGGCAGCACCAACATCCGCGCGACGCTGCACCGCAACAGGTTCACGCTTGAGTTCACGGAGACGTCGGGCGGCCGGACGGGTGACGTGCGCCTCTCAGGCATGCTGGGGTCCAACGGCCGTGGCACCGTCCGCCTTCGGCTGTCGGCAACGGGCGTCGATTCCGAGACGAGCGCCGTGGTCGAGCGCTGCTCAACGTCGTTCACCTACGGGATGCACCGGGGGCGGTAGCAGGGTCGCTGGGCGCCCTTGGTCGGCGCAGGCCCAGGGGGTGCTTTTTTCGGTGGGCGAGATAGGGGCTATATGCGCCCCTTTTTCGCCCACGACGATTTCGACCAGCAGGTTGCGGCCGTAGCGGCCCGGCAATACGGGCTGGTGACGCGGACGCAACTGATCGCGATCGGCGTCGACCGGGACCGAATCAAGCGGCGCCTTTGGGCAGGCCGCCTGCACCGGGTGCACGCGGGCGTCTACGCCGTGGGCCACACAGCACCGCGGCGAGAGGCGCACTGGGTGGCCGCCGTGCTCGCCTGCGGCGCGGGCGCCCTGCTGAGCAATCGCAGCGCGGCGTCCCTGTGGTGCATCCGTGAAGGGGAAAGCGTGAGACCGGACGTCACGATCCCCGGCCGCAACGGTCGCCGCCACCCTGGCATCACCATCCACCGGGGTGCGGTCACCCCCGCGGACGCCGCCGTCCACCTCGGAATCCCAGTAACTTCGCCCGCCCGCACCCTGGTGGACTTGGCCCGCATCCTCGACGAGGACGAACTGACCCGGGCGGTCCGCGAGGCGCAGTTCCGCCGACTCTTCGGCCTGGCGGCGTTGCACGAAGCGCTAAACCGCCGGCCCAGCCGCATACTGCGCAAACTCATCGCCGACAGCCCGATGACGCAGAACGACTTCGAAGACGCGTTCCTGAAGATCTGCGACGGCCACGGGCTCCCCCGGCCCCGCACCCAGCATCGGATGATCGGGAAGCGTATGGATTTCGTCTGGCCCGACCATCACGTGGTGGTGGAGACCGACGGCTGGGAGGCACACAGCACACGGGCCGCCTTCCAGGCCGACCGCACCACGTCGAACACCCTTCAGCTGGCCGGTCACACGATCCTGCGCTTCACCTCCGCCGACGTGCGCGATCGGCCCTCGGCCGTGGCCCGGCAGCTACGCGCGGCCCTCCGGACGGACGGCGGCGTTGGCGTCGACGGGCGCGCCCGCTAACCTCCCGCCTGACACCCTGTCAAGCGCACCCCTGCCCGGAGGCCCGATGTCCGCCGACGCCACCACACCGCTGGATCAGCAGCTCGTCTTCACCGAGGGCCTGTGGCAAGAAGGCCCGCCGCACGAGATGTTCCGGCGCTTGCGCGCCGAATGCCCGATCCATTGGTCTGATCGCATGGAGCTCTTCCCCGAGGAAGCCGGGTACTGGTCGGTCACTCAGGCCGACGACGTGTACGAGGTCAGTCGGGACTGGAAGACGTACTCCTCAGAACTTGGCGGCATCACCGCGACGACCAACGCCGGCCTGCCTCTGCCGCTCATGCAGTCGATGTTCATCGGGATGGACCCGCCCAAGCACGACCGCATCAAGGCCCTGTTCCAGCGCGGATTCACCCCAAAGCGGATCGCCGAACACGAGGAGGAGATTCGCGGCATCACCCGCCGCGTCCTCGACCGGCTCGAGGGCCGCGACACGTGTGACCTCGTGGAGGACGTAGCGCAGCCCGTGGTGGCCAGCGTGATCGGCCGGTTCATGGGCATCGACCCGGAGACCGACGTCATCTGGGCCAGGCTCCTGTACACAATCATCGCCGCCAACGATCCCAAGGTGAACCCCGAGGGCATGGACTCCGTGATGCAGCGCGACATCCCGGAATTGTTCCGCCGCTGCACGGAGATGATCGCCGAGCGTCGTGCCAACCCCACCGACGACCTCACCAGCGTGCTCGTAAACGCGGAGATCGACGGCGAGAGCCTGTCCGACAACGAGATCGTCATGGGCTTCTTCCTGCTCATGCTGGCCGGCAACGACAGCACGAAGGCCACTTACTGCAGCGCGATGCGCGCGATCATGGAGGACGGCGACCAACGCGCGCAGCTCTTGCAGGATCCCTCGCTGGTGCCCAGCGCCGTCGAGGAGGCGCTGCGGATGTTCCCCGCGTTCGCGCATTTCCGCCGCACGGCGACCAAGGACACCGAGCTGCACGGCTGCCCGATCGCCAAGGGCGACAAGGTGGTCATGTGGTACGTGTCCTCCAACCGCGACGAGTCGCGCTACGAGGATCCCGACCACTTCGACGTGACCCGCAATCCCGAGCACCAAGCCTTTGGCGCCGGCGGCCGGCACTTTTGCCTGGGCACTGCGCTGGCCCGAATGGAGCTGAAGATCCTCATGGAGGAGACGCTCGTGCGGTTCCCCGACATGCAGATCGACGGGACGCCCGAGTACGTCGTGTCGGGCTTCGCCAACCAGTTGCGCACGCTGCCGGTCCGCCTGCACGCGTAGCGCGCGGGCCAAGGTTGCTCGTCTGCGCTGGCTCCCAGCCCGCGGTAGGCGCCTAGGCGGCGGCGGCCGCCTCACCGACTCCTGAGTAGGAGATGAGGTGAGTGACCGGCAGCTCGAAACGGCCGGCCAGGCGCTCGATCAGGTTCTTCTCCAGCCAGTGCGAATGCTCAGGCGGATGCGTGGCGACTATCACCTCATCGGCCGGGAACGAGCGCAACGCGTCAGCAGCCGCGGCCACCGGATCAGCATCGCCGACCTGCCCGCTCACGACGATGCCGCGGCCGGCGAGTTCCTTGGTGACAACGTCAACGCGGGCCGTCGCGTCGCGCACCGCGCCGTCGGTGTCGGATACGAAATGGCGCACGCGGGTATTGACCGCCGGGGCTACGAGCAAAACCTCCGCGTCGAGCGAACGAGCGCGCTGCTCGACCTCGTTGATGACTGTCGGGCACTCGCAAGTGCGGTTGGCCAGGAACAGGATTCGGTGCATACCGACGACGGTACGCCGACTCGCCGCCCCAACAAGAACGATCTGGGGAACTGCGCGGGCCTAAGCCCGCGCCGCCCCTTGCCTGCCCGCTACCCGCCGTTCGACGCTGCGACGTAGGCCCGGTCCGGCTCGCCCCGCAGGGCGGTGGCGCCCGGAAGCGGCGTGCCCTTGGCCGTCGCCCCTGCCACGATCGGCAGCACCAGCTTGGAAGCGCGAGCACCGCCGAGGGCGATCGAGTTCGTGGTCGACCCCGTGTCGAGCGTGGCAAAGGCCCAGCGGGGCCGGTCGCCACCGACGGCCGAGACCGTGACGCGGATACGGGACCCGGCACGGAACGCATGGGCGACCCCGAAGATCGGCACCCGGACGAGGGAGTACTGACCCTTGGGCAGCGGCGCCGCATCCTGCTTGAGGTGCGTCGGCAACGGATCGTTCACCGTCGACGCCTTGGCGTCCAGCTTGCGATGCGAGGCCCGCAGCCACCCGTTCTGCACGTACGTCTCGCGGCCGTCAGGACGAACCTCGGTCAACGTGACCTGCAGGTCGGTGTCCTTGGCTGAAGACTTCAGGTACAGGTCCAGACTCGACGAGCCGGCGACGAAGACGTCGCTGCTCAGCGCCGGGGTAGTCCAACCCAGGCCCTTCCCTGCGGCCAGCGGCGCCCAGTCATAGGGCGGCTGGGCCTTCCAGGCGTCGCCGGCGCCGTCGCCGGGCAGCGTCTGCTTGGGCCGAGCGTTCGGATCGGCCACGTAGCTGGCGGGCGTAGCGGCCGACGGCTTCGCGGCTCCGAGCGAGCCACCGGCGCCGAGGAACATCGTGGTGGCCTTGGCCTCCTTGACGGGCCATGCGCTGTAGTCCTGCTCCCACGTAGAACCGATCGACCCGGGGCCTTGGGACCCGCCGCCGTTGTCCATCAGCAGCCGCACGCGCGGGTCCTTGGCAAACAGCGCACGAGCAGCGGCCACGTCGGTCATGTCGGCGAACCGTGACTGTTGCACCGGGGAGGCCGGCGCGTCGGCGAGGAGCTTGTAAAGCGTGCTGCTGAGCGAGAGGACCGTGGCTGAGACCTTCGGGATCCGGTCGGCGACGTACAGGTTCAGGAAGTCGTTCCACCGGGTGATGGTGTCCGGCCCCAGCGAGTCGGCGTGGACGCCGTTCTGCAGCGTGATCCAGACGTTCTTGTTGCCGTCCAGGTTCTTCAGGCTCTCGGTGAAGTGCCCGCCCGTCTGCTCGTCGTTGAACTGCCCGACGAGGAATGTGGGCACCTTGTCGGTCTTGAGCCACGTGCCGCCGGCACGTTGGTCGTGCAGCCGCGGCGTGCGGAAGGGGTGGCTCTTCTCCTGCTTGAGGAGGTCCTGACTCTGCAGCCGCAGCGCCTGGTTGGCGATGCAGTGCTGATCTCCGGCCTTCGTGAGCGCGATGGCCCAGGCCTGCCCGCCTGCGGGAGCCGGCTTGGCGTCGTCCATGCGCTCCTTCACCCAGGTGTTGCCGAAGCCGTTGTTGAAGATGCCGCCGGGGAACGTCGTGGCGGCGTAGGAGTCATCGGTCACCGACAGCGGTGCGATGGCCGCCAGGTGCGGCGGCTGCGTACCGGCGACGAACAGCTGAGTGATGCCGGAGAAAGAGATGCCGACCATCCCGACCTTGGCGCCCTTGACCCACGGCTGCGCGGCCACGGCCTCGACGGCGTCATAGCCGTCATAAGTTGTGGGCAGACCGAACGCGTCAAACGCCCCGCCCGAGCAACCGGAGCCGCGCATCTGAACACTGACCACGGCGAAGTCGAGCAGCGGGGCGATGAGCCCACCGACGACCGTGCCGCTGGCGGGGGCAAGGGGGTCCCCACCACTGGTCGAGAAGTCATGAGGTGAGGCGACCGCGTAACCGGAGTACTCGATCACGGTCGGGAACGGACCGTCGGCGAGCGTCTTGCCCGGGGGCAGGCGCACCGTCATGGCCAGCTCGACGCCGTCGCGCGTCGTCACGTAGTTCAGGCCCTTGACGAGCGACTGCTTCTTGTAGAAGGACTGCGGCGGGTTCTGCCCCGGCCGCAGGATCGTGAACTTTGCGGTGCGGGCGGAACCCGCGCGAACGATGTAGCCCTTGCCCGGCGTGCGGTCGATGAAGATCTTGCTGCCGAGCGCGTCAGCCTTCCCGGTACCGACGACCTTGCCCTTGGCGTTGACCAACTGCAGCTTGGTGCCCGGTTTGGCTCCGAGCACATAGGCCTGCCCGATGCTGCCGTGAGCGGTGAACGTCGCCTTGGCGGCGACGGCACTACCCGCGGTGGCGAGGAGAGCGAACGCGGCGATGGCCGCCGTGAGCAGGGCAGCGGAACGGAAGCTGGAGCGACGCATGAAGACCTCGGGCTGGACGGAGCGGAGCCGGAACGGGAACGTTCAGGAGAGAGCAGCCTACAGGCGGACACGACGCCGGGCGCCAGGTTGCCCCGGGCGCGACGCGGCGACCCACCGCCCGAGAACGAGCAAACCCGGGCGGCGCCTACCTGCGCGCCGCCCGGGACTCGTACGGCTGGTGCTAGCCCGCGGCGTTGCAGGCCGACTTGGCGGCGTCCTGTGCGGCACCGGATGGCACCGAGGATTCGACGATCTTCAGGCAGACATCCTTGGTGGCCTGCTTGACGGCTGCCGCGTCGCCGCTGGCCGCCTTCTCGCAGATGCCCTCAAGGTCGGCCTTGATGTTGGCCTTGATGGACGCGTTGGCTTGGACACTCTGCTTGCAGGCGTCGACCGCCGCCTGGATGGCGGGGGCGGCGGCGGCCGGCGCTGAGCCCGAAGCGGCCGTCGTGGTCGCCGGCGTCGGCGTCGACGTCACGGCCGGAGTGGCCGTGCTTGAGCTGCTGCTTTTACTGTCGCTGCCGCAACCGGCCACGACGAAGGCGGTGAGTGAAGCGACACAAATCAGGACGAGAGTTCTGCGAACCATGGTTCCCCCAGGAGCCTTGTTTTACGTTGGACCGCAAACCTAGGGGCGCCCGGGACTCCCGTCAGTACCAGGACGGTCTCAACCGTCCCAAGTGTTGTCTGCCGCCGCGGAGATATGCAGCAGCTCTCCTCCCTCATGATCGACCTGAAGCGTCGTGTGGTCGATCCCGAACTGCTCGTGCAGCGTCTTCTCCATCGCCCGCCTGGTCATGTGGCAGTCGTCGCTCGGCCCGACCAGCACGTGCGCCGAGAGCGACGGGAAGCCGGAGGTGACCTCCCACACGTGCAGATCGTGGACCTCCACCACTCCGGGCACCGCGATCAGCGAGGCGCCGATCACATCCGGCTCCAGCCCACGCGGCGCCGCCTCCAGGAACACGCGACCCGATTCCAGCAACAGTCCGTACGCGGCGCGCAGCATGATCGCCGCCACGATCAGCGAGGCGATGCCGTCGGCTTCCAGAAAGCCCGTGAGCAAGATCACGGCGCCGGCGATCGCGGTGAAGAGGAATGCCGCCAGGTCCGTGAGCAGGTGTTGGTAGGACCCCTCGATGTTCAGCGACGTACGGTCTGCCCCCGCCAACGTCATGGTGG
This sequence comes from Solirubrobacterales bacterium, assembly GCA_038319025.1. Lineage (GTDB taxonomy): Bacteria > Actinomycetota > Thermoleophilia > Solirubrobacterales > Solirubrobacteraceae > JBBQCW01. The sequence continues at coordinate 47,883 of JBBQCW010000018.1, read as the reverse complement.
CGGCGAGATTGACCACGATGCCGACCAGGGCGACGATCAGGACGGTGGCACCGTGCACGTCGGGCGGATTGATGATGCGGCCGATGCCCTCGACGACGATCACGAGACCCAGGACCAGGAGTGTCGCCCCGTTGAACTGCGCGGACAGAATCTCCAGCCGCTTGTAGCCGAACGTCATCGCCCCCTTGGCCGGCCGGGCGGCCAGGCCGATCACGACCAAGGAGAGCGTGAGCGCAAGCGCATCTGTGAGCATGTGCGCCGCGTCCGAGAGCAGCGCCAGCGAGTTCGCCAGCACCCCCACGGTGACCTCAACCACCATCAGGCCGAGGATCAGGCCGAGCGCGATCGCCAGCCTTCGGCGGTTGGTGTCAGGGGATACGGCGTGGGTGTGGGCGTGAGCGCCGGGACCGTGCATCGAGCTGTGTTCGACCGTAGCAACCCCTGGTTGCGGAGCGTTGACGCTGCCACTGGCGGCTCTCGTCTTGGCCCGCGCCGTTACCGTAGGCGCCGATGCGCACATTCCGCTTGCCCGTGACCATGCTGACCGCCGCTGCCTTCGCGGCCGCCGCGCTCCCGGCCGGGGCCACGGCCGCCGGGTCGAGCACGCCGAGCGCCAAGACGTGCAGGAACTACACCGCTGCGCGCACGGTGCCGGCGATCAAGGCGCTGGCCCCGAGCAAGGGAACGCCACGCGTCTTCGCGATGCAGTTCAAGCAACAGGCGAAGTACGTGGTCTCAGCTGCGACGTTCCGCACAGCGATCGAGTGCCAACTGCTGCGCTACGTCGTGCCGAACCTGGCCAAAGGCCGCCCCAACCTCGTGGTCTTCAACGAGGACATCGGGCTGATGGTCCCCGGCATCGGCTCTCGCGGGAAGGCCGCGCGCAAGGTCATCGGCGACCCCGGGTCGCTGGCCGAGTGCAAGGGCGTGACGCTTTGCGCGACGCTGAAGACGCTCGACGGCCTGCGTCAGGGCTACCGCACTCAGGTGGCGTTCTACGCCAAGCGGTTCGGTGCGCTGAACCCGCTCTCCAGCCCCATCCTGGCCGCCGCCGATACCGAGGTGCGCGACTTCCTGGGCACCTTCTCGGCGCTGGCCAAGAAGTACGGCCTGTACATGGTCGGCTCAGGCCCCGTCCCGAAGTTCCGCGAGACGACCGACAAGAAGATCGTCGCTGCCCTGCGCGACCCAGACCTGAAGGGCGTCAAGTCCGTGTTCGTCGCCACGAAAAAGGACATCTACAACACGGCCTTCGTCTGGGGCCCGCGGGACGTGCGCCTCAGCGGCCCCGCCGCGCTGCGCAACGTGGTCCAGCAGAACGACAAGGTGCCGCTCACCGGCATCGAAAACGCTCAGGGCTTCACCGCCGGGCCAACGACAGGCGCAGCCGCGGCGAAGAACCTGAAGCCGTACACGCTGCCCGGTACCAAGGCCCGCTTGGGCATCGCCACCAGCCTGCCGGCCTTCACGTTCGGTGATCCGCCCGCGGGCGTGGACCCGTGCTCGGACACCTCGAAGTACTACATGCGGTGCCTGGACAAGCTGGGCGCCAACCTGGTGGTTCAGGACGAGGCCAACCCCGGCGCCTGGGCGGTCGACAACGAGCAATCTGACCCGACGGCCAACCCCTGGCAGCCACTGGACTGGATGGGCTCGAGCTACCGCGACGTGGCCGATCCGTCCGTTCACTTCACCTACAACGTGACCGCCTTCATGACCGGCAGCCTGGCCGACCTCACGTTCGACGGCCAGTCCTCCATCACCCAGCGCGGACTACAGGGCGCCGGTTGTCACTACGTGGGCAACATGGCCGCTCAGCCGGGGGATGTCGTCGACGCTGCCCACCCAGCGGGCTCGGTACCGGAGTTCCTGGCGCTCACGCCATGGGTCACCGCCGACGCTCCACGTGATCAGCTCAAGGCGATCGGGCTCAAACTGGCCCCCGGCTCAGGCGACCGCATGGAGAACGACTACCTGGAGACGGCGATTGTGGCTGACCTCCCCTTCCCTGCCGTGGCGACGCGGCCAGGCTGTGCAACGGCGGCGGCTCCTGCTCTGTAGGCGCTCCAGTTGGCAACGCCGACGATGGGGATAGCTTTGGGCCATGAGCGTTCCGCGGGTCGTTGGTGCAGGTCTGGTCGCTGCGATCGTTGCGGTGGCGCTAGGCGCCTGCGGGGGCGGTGGGAGCTCGTCTACCTCGTCGACGGTCGCGACGTCGGATCGCGCGCAGATCCTGGCCGTGGCCAAGCGGTACACGTCGGCGTTTCTGGATGGGGACTACGCCACCGCCTGCTCACTCATGACGGCGCAGGCCCGACAGCAGATGACGCAGGCCGCAGCCGCGGCGAAGCTCGGGGGCGGTACGTGCGCGGGGATCATGCAGGCGGCGGCAGGCACGGTGCCGTCCGATGAGAAGGGCGCGCTCCGCGGGTTGAAGCTGAGCATCGTGAGCCTCGCGGGCGACCACGCCGTGGTGCGGACGACGACAGCCGGCGGGCAGTCGGACACGACCGCCGTACAGCGCACCGGCGGCATCTGGCGCGTCGACGCCAACCTCTGATCAAAGCGCGACCTCGGCGTGCATCGCGCCGTCGCCCGTGCTGGTGTGAGTCGCAGGACCGAGCCGGTCGAAGATGGTGCGCATCGACGTGTTCGTGCCCAGCATCTCCGCGGTGAACACCATGATCCCGCGGTCGATCGCCAACTCCGCGAGTCGGCCCAGGAGGGCGGTGCCGACCCCGCGACCCTGCCACTCGTCGGCAACCGTGATGGCGATCTCGGCGCGTTCCGGACGTTCGGGGTCACGGACGTAGCGGCCGATGCCGATGCGGTCACCGGACGCTTCATCGGTGGCCACTATCGCCTCGTGATCCTGATGGTCGACGTCGAGGAAGTACGCGACCTCGGCGTCGGTCAGATGCACCATCGGGGTCATGAAACGCGTGTACCGTGAGGTGGCACTCAGCCCCTCGAACGCAGCGACGAATTCGTCGCGGTCCTCCGCCCGCACGGGTCGCATGCGGATAGGCGTCCCGTCCTTGAGCAGCGTGTGGCGTTCGGCTGCGGACACCGGTGGACCGTACCCGTCCGGGCCCAGGCCACCAAAAGAACTGACCTCGGTGACGCTCAGGCCGCAGCCTCATCGTCCGCCGTGACCACGACCGCACGCCCGATGCGCGGAGGGACCGGCAACGGTGAGAGCTGTTCGGCGGTGAACCGCGGGCCGGCCAGCAGGAGCTGGATGTCGCAGATCCGCCGCTCGGTGAACCCACCCTCACTATAGGAGAGGTAGAGGTTCCACAACCGCCGAAAGCGCTCGTCGTAGCCCAGGCCGTCCAGCTCGTCGGCGGCGGCGTTGAACGCCGTGCGCCAATGCTGGAGCGTCGTCACGTAATGATCGGTGATGTCCTCCAGGCCGATCGCCCGGAGTGTGGTGTTCTGGGCGACGCAGCGGGCGATGACCTCCTGGGAGGGCAGGCAGCCGCCGGGGAAGATCAGCTGGTTGATGAACGTGCGTGTGGCCTTCTCGATCTCGTAAGCGCGCTCGTCGATCGTGATCGCCTGCAGGAGCATCAGCCCGTCAGGGGCCAGACGGTCCGAGCAGACCGAGAAGAACGTCGGGAAGTCCTGCCAGCCGACGGCCTCGATCATCTCGATCGACACGAGCTTGGAGTAGGTGCCGGTGAGGGCACGGTAATCGCGACGCAGGACCTCGATGCGATCCTGAAGGCCGGCTTCGCCGACGCGCTCGAGTGCAAGTGCGTGCTGCTCGGCCGAGATCGTGGTCGTCGTGACGCGGCAGCCGTAGTGGCGGGCGGCGTGGATGGCCATCGCGCCCCACCCCGTCCCGATCTCCAGCAGGTGATCGGAGGGCTGCAGGTCGAGTTTGCGGCAGATGCGATCGAGCTTCGCCGTCTGTGCTTCCTCGAGTGTCATCCCGGGCCGTTCGAACACGGCCGCCGAGTACATCATCGACGGGTCCAGGAACCGGCTGTACAGCTCGTTGCCCAAGTCGTAGTGGGCAGCGATTTGGTCACGCGATCGAGCGATCGTGTTGCGCCTGGCCAACCCGGTGATCGCTTGCACCGGGGCGATCAGGAACCGCAGACGGGAGCGGATGCGGTCGAACACCGGCATGTTGCGGGCGCCCAGGCGAGTCGCCGCAACGAGGTCAGGGCTGACCCACGCGCCGTCCATGTACGAGCGGCCGATGCCCAGGCTGCCGCCGGCGAACGCACGCCACACCTGAGGATCGTGGAGCTCGATGCGGGCGCGCAGAGGATCGCCCGCATCGACCGCGCCGAACCGGTGGACGGTGCCGTCCGGTTCCACCAGGGTGAGCTCACCGTGGCGGGTGCCCCGCAGCAGGCGCAGGATGACAAGGCGAGAGACGCGATTGATCATGTGCTGGGCGCCTCCGGGCGCTGGACCGGCGGGTGAGGGAAATAGGGGGCACCCTTGAGCTTCAGGCGCAGGGCCTGGCCGTAGATGCGCACCATGGTGCGCACGGTGGCCAGTGGGTAACGGGTGAGGATGCGGGTCAGGCCTCGATGGTCGAGCGGCCGGCGCCTGAGGTCCAACGCGGCGTCGAACACTCGCTCGCCGTCTCGGTCTGAGGCGATCGCCACCGCGAGCCGGTCGCCCGGCTCGGTCAGACGCCAGGTGTAGCGGTGGTCCATCCCCATGAACGGGGATACGTGGAAGGCCTTGGGCAGCTCATCGGTAAGCGGCGCCCCGGCGGGCCGCTCGGCGGGGTCCATCACGTACAGATGAACCTCCCCCCACGGCGTGTTGGTGACCTCCGCCAGCACCGTGTGAACATGCTCGCCGGTGGCGTCGAAGCAGTAGTAGAAGCTGACGGGGTTGAAGGCGTGGCCGAACGTGCGCGGCGTGCTCAAAAGCCGCACGGGGCCTTCGGGACGCACCCCCGTCTGCCGGGCCACCTCGTCCCGTACGGCGTCAGCCAGGTCGCCCTCGCCGAAGTGGTCCGCGCGACGAAACCGGCCCAGCGCGGCATGCCGGCTGGACCACAGCCGATGGGCGTCCAGCTCGGCGGGAAACGCATCGAGGTCCACGTAAAGCATGCAGATGTCATAGGTGAAGGCGTGGTCGACCGGCGCCCTGCGCCGGTGGCGGACGGTGCCCTCGAAGATCGCGGACGTGCTCATGCCGCGAGTCGCTCGGGCCGGGAGACACCGACATGCTCGACGGCACGCAGCCCGCTCCATACACCGTCTTCGTGAAAGCCCCAGCGCCAGTACGCGCCGGCGTAGTGGGTGCGCCTCACGCCGGAGATCTCATGGTGACGGCCTTGGGCGGCGATCCCATCGGGCGTATACACCGGGTGCGCGTACGGGACCGTGGCGATGATGTGTGCCGGGTCGATGCGCTCGGTCAGGTTCAGCGTGACGCAGAACTCCACCGGCGCGTCGAGACGCTGCAGACGGTTCATCGAATACGTGACCGTCGTGCGGTCCTTGGGTTCTGAGAGCAGGTGGAAGTTCCACGCCTGCCGGGCGGCCTCGCGGCGCGGCAGGAGCCGCTCGTCGGTGTGCAACACGGCCTCGTTGGGCTGGTAGGGCAGCGCGCCCAGGATCTCGCGCTCACACGCGTCGGCGTCGGTCAGCATCCCGAGTGCCTGATCGGCATGACAAGCCAGAACGACCTCGTCGAACCGCTCCACGCCGTCGTCGGTCACGACATCGACGTGCGTGTCCGCTCGGGTCACTGCCTGCACCGGGGTGCGGGTTCGGATCTGGTCGGCAAACGGGGCGGTCAGCGCGTCGACGTAGCGTGCCGACCCACCGACGACCGTCATCCACTGTGGACGGTCGCGGAACCCGAGCATCCCGTGGTTGCGGAAGAACTCGGCCAGAAACCGAACGGGGAAGCTCTGCATCTGCACGGGCGGTGCCGACCACACAGCGCTGGCCTGCGGCACGATCAGTCGCTCGACGAACATCCGCGAGTACCGGCCCCGGCGCAGAAACTCGCCGAGCGACGTGTCGGCGTCCTCGTCGGTCTGCAGGAGCGCGGCCATCTCGCCGTTGAAGCGGCGCAGCTCGCCGAGCATCCGCCAGTAGGAGACGCTCGTCACGTTCGCGCGGCTGCAGACGGCACCGCGCGGCGTGCCGGCGTACTCGAAGTCAGCGCCGTCGCTGACGGAGAACCCCATGTGCGTGTCCTGAGTGCCGACACCCAGCTCGTCCAGCAGCGCTAGGAAGTGCGGGTACGTGCGGTCGTTGCAGACGATGAAGCCGGTATCGACCGCCCACTGGCGTCCGCCGAGATCCACGTCGATCGTGTTCGTATGGCCGCCGACGTGATCGCCCGCCTCGAAGACGGTGATCTCATGGTCAGGATGCAGCCGGTGAGCGGCGGTGAGGCCGGCCACTCCGGCGCCGATGATTGCGATGCGCATGTCCTCAGTTGATTCGCCGTCAACGTGGCACCGGATCACGCATCTGGCGCGTCGCCACGTCGTCGGCCGCCCGGGCTCTGGGCGCGGCCGCGTTGCCCCGCGGCGGGTAGCCACGTACTGTCGACCGCCTTGATGCCCGACCGTGACCCGACCATCCCACCCGACCTCCTGGCTGCCGTCGACACGCTGCTCGAGCCCTTGGCGATCTGCTCGGCGGTCCGCGACGCGAGGGGAGAGATCACCGATTTTCGCATCGACTACCTGAACCAGGCCGCCGCCTCGGCCGCCGGGCGGCCGCTGGGGTCAGGGCTCCAGGACCTGTTCGGCGAGGAGGACGGACGCACCCTCGCTGACGCCCGCGAGGTCCTGCTGACAGGTGAGCCCGTGGCGTTCGGCTTTGACGGTCGCCTCCAACGTCTGGGCGACGGAGTTCTCGTCACGTGGCGCGCCCCGGAGCGCGAGCAGGAACTGGTGTTCCTCGCGTACCACGACCCGCTTACGGGGTTGCTCAACCGACGGGGGCTCGACGAGGAGATCCAACGCCAGCTTGATCGTGCCGCCCGGTACGGCACCAGGGCGGTCTTGCTCGTCGGCGATCTGGACGGCTTCAAAGTGATCAACGACACCTTCGGCCACAGCATCGGCGACGCGCTGCTGATCGCCGTCGGCCAGGTGCTGGCCGGCCGCCTGCGCCGCAGCGACGTCCTGGTGCGCACCGGCGGGGATGAGTTCGCGGTGGTCCTGCCGCAGGCTGACCTGGATCAAGCCCGCCAGGTGGCGGAGATCCTGCGCGCGGCGGTGGATGCCCATCACCTGCCGATCGCCGACACGACCGCCCACGTGACGATCAGCATCGGCATCTGCGACCTGGACGCGCGCGCACATGCGTCGGCCGCGACCGCACTCACGGCCGCCGACGGAGCCCTGTACGAGGCGAAGGCCGCCGGTCGCAACCAGGTGGCCATCGCTCAGTAGGCGGCAACGACGACATCCGTCTGCGCGAAATCTCCGCCCTTGAACAGCAAGGGCTGACTGCGCGCGGCGGCCAGTGCGTACGAGAAGCAGTCTCCGTAGTTCAAGGCTGCCGGATGCCGGCCTTTGCCGAATCGGCGCCATGCGGCCCGCGCGAGGTCGACCTGATCTCCGTCGACGGCCACGACCTCTATCGATGCCCGGTGCAGGAGCAGGTCGAGCTCTCGCCCGGCGCCCTCGCCCCGCCTTGACTCGACGAGGATCCCCGCCTCCAACACGGTGGCCGCGGACACCAGTCGGACAGGGTCGTCCGCGATCGACCGGGTCAGCGCGCCCCGCTCGGCCTCGTCAAACAACACGGCCACGATCGCCGACGTGTCGATGACCATCAGGTCGACAGCCCTTGTGCGTTGTAGCCCAGGATTTCGTCATCGCTGCGCTCGTCCCGAACCGGTAACGCCGCGCAGCGGACGGCGATCGCATCGAGTTCGTCCGAGAGCGTGCGGCGGGAACGGCCGCCGCGGACCCGCTCCAGCCGTTCGCCCACCGCGGTGGACACGGCGTCAGTGATCGTCTCGCCGGTCTCGGCCGCCAGTTCGCGTACCAGGCGGTCGGTCTCCGGATCCTTGATGTTCAGAGCCATGCAGACATATATATCACAAGGAAGAATCGTCCTATAGCGATGGGCTCCACCCCATTCGACTGTTCACACCACCGTTCCTCGATACTTCTCAACAGCGCAGAGCGACGAGAGCGGACAGCCACCATGCAGACCCCATCGACGTGTGTCATCGGCGCGGGCATCAGCGGCCTCACGGCGGGCAAGATGCTGACCGATTACGGCATCGACTACGAGTGCTTCGAGAGCTCCGATCGCGTCGGGGGCAATTGGGCCTTCGGCAACCCCAACGGCCACTCCAGCGCGTACCGCTCGCTGCATATCGACACGTCCAAGGATCTCCTGTCGCTCGAGGATTTCCCGATGCCGGCCAACTCCCCGGACTACCCGCATCACTCTGAGATCAAGGCGTACCTCGACGGGTACGCCGACGCCTTCGGCCTACGTGATCGCATCCATTTCGAGAACGGCGTGCAGCACGCGGCCCGTCAGCCCGGCGGCGGGTGGCGCATCACCACACAGGACGGTGAGGTCCGTGCCTTCGACGCCCTCGTCGTGGGCAACGGCCATCACTGGGACCCTCGGTACCCCGACTTTCCTGGGGAGTTCAGCGGTGAGCAGATTCACTCCCATCGCTATGTCTCCCCGACCGAACCGCTCCCGCTTCACGGCCGCCGGGTGCTGGTCGTCGGGATCGGCAACAGCGCCTCGGACGTAGTCAGCGAACTGTCCCAGCGCAGCCACAACAACACGGTCGTGATGTCCACGCGCTCCGGCGCGTGGGTTGTTCCCAAGTACATCTTCGGGGTGCCGACCGACCGATTCTCCAAGACCAACCCGTACCTGCCGGCGGCGTGGCAGCGCCGCCTGGTGCGCCACCTGCCGCGGCTGATCTCCGGCAAGCCAGAGGATTACGGCCTGCCGCGCCCGGACCATCACTTCCTGGAGGCCCACCCCACCGTCTCCAGCGAACTGCTGCTGCGCCTGGGCTCCGGCGACGCCAGCACGAAGCCGAACATCGAACGCCTCGACGGAGAGACGGTGCACTTCGTCGACGGCACGTCTCAGGACTTCGACGTGATCATCTGGGCGACGGGCTACAACATCACCTTCCCGTTCTTCGACACCGACTTTCTCAGCGCTCCCGACAACCACCTGCCGCTCTACAAGCGGATACTGCGACCCGGGATCGACGACCTGCTGTTCGTCGGATTCGCCCAGTCGCTGCCAACTCTGTTCCCGTTCGTCGAGAGCCAGTCGCGCCTGATCGCCGCCTACCTCGCCGGGACCTATCGCCCGCCGCCGGACGATGAGATGCTCACGGTGATCGAGCGCGACCATCAGCGCTTTGCCGGCCACTACTCCGACCGTCCACGCCACTCCCAGCAGGTCGATTTCTACGTGTACGAGCACGAGATGCGCGTCAGCGAACTTCCTGACGGGGCTCGCCGTGCCGCCGCGCTCGGACCGGTCCGGATCGCCGGGCGGGCGACGACCGAGGCCGCAGCGTCATGACGCTGCTCGAGCGCACCATCCCGATCGCCGGCGAGTCGCTGGCCGCCTGGCACCTCGTCGGTGAAGGTGACGCGTTCGCTGGCGTGGCGGGCCGCCCCTGCGTCGTGATGGGCCATGGCTTCGGTGCCACTCGCGACTGCGGTCTGCAGAGTTTTGCCGAACGGTTCGCCGCCGCCGGGTTGGATGTGGTGGCGTTTGACTACCACCACTTCGGAGCCAGCACCGGGGATCCCCGTGGCCTCATCGATCTCGCCGGTCAGCGCGCCGACTACGCCGCCGCGATCGCGTTCGCCCGCGGGCTCGACGGCGTCGATGCGGAACGCATCGTGATCTGGGGCGTGTCCTTCGCCGGCGGCCACGTGCTGCAGGTCGGGGCCGAGGATCCGCGCCTCGCCGCCGTGATCTCGGTGACGCCGGCCGCCGACGGGGTGGCGACGCTCGTCGACCTGTTGCGGCGGGAGGGGCCGCGGGCCGGCCTGAGGCTCACCGTCGCCGGACTGCGTGACGCCGTCGGCGCGCTACGCGGTCGCCCGCCGGTCACCGCGCCGATCGTCGCCGGCCCCGGCGAGCTGGGAGCACTGACGGCCCCCGGCGCCAAGGAAGCGATGGAGGCCCTGGCTGGGCCGAGCTGGACCAACGCCGTGGCGGCGCGCATCTTTCTGCAGGCCGGCAGCTACCGGCCCGGGCGCCGCGCAGGAGGGATCACCTGCCCGCTTCTGGTGCAGGTGGCCGACGCGGACCGCACAGCGCCCCCGGGTGCCGCGATGGTCGCCGCCAAACGCGGCCGCGCCGAAGTCCGTCACTACCCGTGCGATCACTTCGACGTCTACCCCGGGTGGGCGTGGCACGACGCCGTTGTCGACCACGAGTTGCTTTTCCTACGTCGCCACCTGGCAACCGCCGAGCAGGCCACGGCGACGGTGCCCGCGACATGAGCCGACGGGCAGTGGTCGGTACCCTCTGAAAGCGGTTTCCAAGACCCCCGAGTGAAGAGTGAGAGTGGCCATGCCCGTCCGTGTCGGAGTACAGATCCAGCCGCAGCACGCCGACTTCGACCAGATGCGCGCCGCGTGGCGCGAAGCCGATGAACTCGGCGTCGACACCCTCTTTACATGGGACCACTTCTACCCTCTGTACGGCGATGCCGACGGCAAGCACTTCGAGTGCCTGACGACGCTCGCCTCGATGGCGGAGGTCACCGAGCACGCACAGATCGGCGCGCTCGTCACCTGTAACTCCTACCGCAACCCCGAGCTGCTGGCCGACGCGCACCGCACCATCGACCACATCTCCGGCGGCCGGGTGATCTTGGGCATCGGCGCGGGCTGGTTCGAGAAGGACTACGACCAGTACGGGTACGAGTTCGGCGAAGCCCCAGACCGGCTGCGCGCCCTTTCACGTGACCTTCCCCGCATCCGCGAGCGCTTGGGCAAGCTGAATCCCGCACCCATCGGCCCGATGCCGATTCTAATCGGGGGCAGCGGCCCGAAGGTGACGCTCCGCCTCGTCGCCGAGCACGCGCAGATGTGGCACGGGTTCGGTGACGTGGAGGACTACAAGTACAAGGCGGGCCTCCTCGCGGAGCACTGCGCCAAGATCGGCCGCGACCCCGCGGAGATCGAGCACACGCGCGGCGTGATGAGCGGCCTGATGGACAACGTCGACGTGCTCCACGAGGCCGGCGTCGGGCAGCTGATCCTCGGCGTCGGCGGCGGCCCCGGCGGGTACGACCTCGGCGAACTGCGCGAGCTCGTCGCCTGGCGCGACACGGTCAACGCCCGGGGGTAGCGCGGCTCACAACTCAGGCGGGCGCGGTCGCGGCGGCCAGTACGTCAGCACCGCGGCGGCACGCGTCGGCGTCGACGTCCAAGTGCGTCACCGCGCGGACGGTGCGCTCGGCAAACGCCAGTACCAGGACGCCGTGCTCCCCCGCCCGGCGGACCACCTCGGCTGCGTCGGGCGCGCCGGCACGGAGCTTGAACACGACGATGTTCGTCTCCAGCCGATCGAGATCTACGTCGACCCACTCCGACTGCGCGATGCGCTCACCGATGATGCGCGCGTTGGCGTGGTCATCAGCCAGGCGCTCGACATGGTGATCGAGCGCATATACCCCGCCGGCCGCCAGGATCCCGGCCTGCCGCAGCGCCCCGCCGAGCATGCGCCGGTAGCGAACGAGGCGACTGATGTGATCGATCCGCCCGGCCAGAACGGAGCCTGCGGGCGCGCCCAGCCCCTTGGACATGGCGATCGTCACCAGATCGAACGGCGCGGCCAGCCGGGCAGGGTCATCGCCGCGAGCAACCGCGGCGTTCAGCAACCGTGCGCCGTCGAGGTAGGAAGCGATGCCCCGCTCACGCGCGGCGCCGGCGATGCTCTCCATCTCGGCCGGATCCCAGAGGAGGCCGCCCGCGCGGTTCTGGGTGTTCTCGATCTCCACGAGCGTGGTCGGCGGGAAGATGATGTGGTCACGGGGCTTGACGGCCGCCACGAAATCGTCCGCGGTGAACGTCCCGTCCTGGCCGATCTCACTGAACTGCACACCTGCGTTGACAGCGCCGGCGCCGGTCTCGTGCCACACGGCATGCGTCTCCCGACCGACGATGACCTCATCACCAGGTCGTGTGAGCAGCTTCAGCGCGACCTGGTTGGCCATGTGCCCGCTGGGCACCCAGAGGCCGGCCTCCTTGCCGAGCAGCGCCGCCACCCTTTCCTGCAGCAGGTTGACCGTTGGGTCCTCGCCAAACTGATCATCGCCGACCGGCGCCTGCGCCATGGCCTGGCGCATCGCCGGCGTGGGCTGCGTGACGGTGTCTGACCGCAGGTCGATCGGCGCGGATGTCATGCCGCTTCCCCCGTGGCCCGAAAGCCGCGTAACAACAGGAAGCAGGCCGCGGCGCCGACCAACGAGAGCACCGTCGCCAGCAACATCGCGTTGCCCAGCGCGTACGTGAAGACTTCTTCGGTCACCACGGCCGTCGAGTAGCCACCGGGCAGCGTCACGGCGCTCTCCGGGACCGAGCCGGTGAGCACGTTGAGCATCTGATCGATCAACTCGGGGCTGGGCGAGATCGACCCGAGAACCGTGTCCAAGTCGGAGTTGGCTGAGTTCTGGAAGATCGCCGTCAGCATCGCCACGCCGAGCGATCCCCCGATCATGCTCGACGCCTTGTACACGCCTGAGGCCACTCCCTCACCGGCGTCGCCCGCGTCGTCGACCGCGACCTTGGCCGTCATCGTGATCTGCAGCCCCACCCCGATTCCGAGCAGGACGAACGGTGCGATCAGCTCGGAGTAGGTGCCGCTCAGGCTGGTGAACAAGAACATCGAGACGGCGATCAGGAGCATGCTCGCCGTGATCGGCAGGCCGGGACCGTAGCGGCGCCCTAGTTTGGCCCCCACGGGCGTCAGCAGCAGGATCGGCAGCGTCGCGGGGAGCAACAGTGCGCCGGCGGTCAGGGGGCTGTACCCGAGTACGACCTGGAGGTACACCGACATGAAGTAGATCGTCGCGCCGAAGATGAAGTTCGAAAGCAGGTTCGCCAGAACCGCACCGTCAAAGCCACGGCGGCGGAAGATGGTCAACTTGACCAGCGGGACCTCGGAGCGGTGCTCGATGACCACGAAGGCCACCAGCAGAAGCACCGCCGCGCCGAACACCAACAACAGCTCGCCGGCCCCGGCGGTGTCGGTGATGACCAGTCCGTAGGACAGCGCTGTCAGCCCACCGGTCAGCGTCACCGCACCGGGCACGTCGATGCTCCGACCGCCCTCCGCGGCGGACGACTCCGGGGTCGTCGCACGGGTCAAGAACAGCGCGATGAGTCCGACAGGGATGTTGATCCAGAAGATCCACTCCCAGCTGAGCGCCGCGATCAGCGCGCCGCCCACCAGCGGCCCCAGTGCCTGGGCACCCCAGCACGTCGCCACCCACACGCCAATCGCGGTGTCGCGCTCGCGCCCGGTGAACCCCGTGGCCACGATCGCCAGCGCGTTGGGCAGGACGGCGGCGGCGCCCATGCCCTCGATCACGCGGCCGAGCACCAGGGAGCTCGGCCCACCTGCGAGCGCGGCGACGATGGAGCCGACGATGAGCAGGATCGTGCCGATCGTGAACAACCGCATCCGTCCGAACACGTCGCCGAGCCGGCCGGTGAGAATGATCAGCGAGCCGGCGAGGAAATAGCCGTTGACCGCCCACTGCAGATCGTCGGCGCCGGCCCCGATCGCCTTGCCGATCGTGGGGAGCGCGATCGAGATGTCGCTGGCGGTGACCCAGACGAGCGCCGTGATGGTGCAGATCCCGACCAGCGACCACCAGCGGTGGCCGGCAGGTTCACCTGTGGATTCGACGGGGGTCACGGTCACCGTGCGTCACCGTACCGGGCGGCTGTCCACGCGTGTCGACCAGTTGCCGGCCGCAAGGTGGCGAGGCCGCAGCGCTGCGTCCGCCCGGAGCATGTGGCTCCGGACGGACATCATGGCGAGCCGGACGATCAGCTCTTCGCGCCGCAGATCGCCAAGCCCGCCTTGAGCGCTGCGGCGTCGCTGGCGTCATTCAGCGGCTGGCTGGCGGCCGCGAGCTGCTGAGCCTTCGCTTGGTCCCCGGCCTTCAGTGCCGCGGCCACAGGCACGGCAGCATCAATGGTCGCCTGCTGCTTGGTCAGGTAGTCCTCGTACGAGGCTTTCAGCTTGTCCGGCGGGGTTAGCTTCTTCAGCGCGGCTATGGCGGCCTTGGAGTCAGACACGATCTTGTCCCACTGCTGGGCCGCCGTGGCTGCCTTGACCTGAGCGGTGACGGTCGTGCAGAGGGCGTTGGCCTTGGTGATCAGGCCGCTGTAGCTCTCGGTGCGGTTGGAACTCCCACCGCAACCAGCAGCCGTGAGCGCCAGCAGGCAGATAAGCGCCAGAGGCGCGGTGCTGCGTCGAAGCGTGTGTTTCATGTTCCCTTTCGTGTCGCCCACTCAGGTGGGCGCCGGACCATGGTAGGCGCGATCACCGAGCAGCACATTGCGCCCCGCCCGCGTCACCGGTGGGCGGCGACGCTGCGGGCCGACGGACGCCAAGGAGTCCACCCAGCGCGGCGGCCCAGACGGCCCCCGAACCGGCCAGATGCCAGGGCCAATCGAGGAGGTTGGCCATCAGGAAGGCGCCGACCGCGGGGCCCAACAGCCATGCTGCACGCGACCGGCGCGCGCGCCACAACACCTGCGCGCTCGTGAGGTAGAGCGCCAGGGCCAGCAGGAGGCCGCCGATCCCGAGTTCAGCGGCCATCTCCAACGGGAGATCGTGGGCGAACGTCACGGCATCTCCCTTTACGTACGGGAGGCTGGCGAGCAGGAAGGCGTCCGCTCCCGCTCCCAGCACTGGTCGATCCTGCGCGACGCGCAGCGCCTCCTGCCAGACGGATCGCCGTCCGTGCCAGAAGTCTGAGTCCGTTCGAACCACACGCGTCGTGACGATCACCGTTGGCGGCTGATGGTTCTTGCGCTGCTGGCTGCCCGAAAACGTCGCTACCGCGATCAGCCCGACCAAGGTCAGTGCTCCTACCGCGCTGGCGGCCACGCCTCGGCGCAGGCCGAGGATAACCGGAGATCTCACGATCCCGACGACCACCACGATCGCCGCGAGCCCCAGCTCCAGCCGGCTGCCCGCCAAGGCGAGCACCATCGCCGCCACGACCCCGCCAAGCGCGGCGGCCACACGCACGATCGGCGGTCGCGCGGTGAGGCCGGTGAACAGCACCGGCAACGCTGAGACCTGCAGCAGTGCGAGCGCGGAGGAGTACTCGAGCGTCCCACCCGGCCGCCAGGCCCCGGCGACCTGGTCCGCGAACGGCCCGGTCGCGAGCGCCGTAGCGACAAGTCCGACCACGCCGCTGACGAAGGCCAGCCCGCAGATTCCGATGGCGATCGGCCCAGCGCCGGACGGGCGACCGGCCATCACACCCGCCGCGACGGCGACAGCGCCGTACGCGAGTGTCACGAGGCCCCAGCGCACCGTGTCGCCCGGAGAGCCGATCGTCCACGCTACGGACGCCAGGCCGAGCCCACCGAGAGCCCAGAGCACGACCAGCACCGGCTGGCGGGCCAGCCGGACGGTCAGTTCCGGGCTCTCCCGTACGGCGGCCAGAAGAGCCAGGGCGGCGAGCAGACAGAACCCGCTCCGGGCGGCCGGAGCGTAGCCGCCGCCCCAGAGCACAGCCACCGCGACCGCCGCCGCGAGCAGGCCGGACAGCGGCCTCCTGCGGTCACCCGAGATCGAACCGATCCAGGTTCATGACCTTGACCCAGGCTGCGACGAAGTCGTGCACGAACTTCTCGTGCGCATCCTCGCTGGCGTAGACCTCGGCGAGCGCACGCAGTTCGGAGTTCGAGCCGAAGACGAGGTCGACGCGACTGCCGGTCCACCGCAGCTCGCCGCTCGTGGCGTCGTGGCCTTCGTAAGTGCCCGACGGCGTCACGGTCCACTTGGTGCCCAGGGCGAGGAGATTCACGAAGAAGTCGTTGGTCAGCGATCCCGGTGTGGCGGTCAGAACGCCCGCAGCGGACTGCCCCTGGTTTGCCCCCAGAACCCGGAGGCCGCCGACGAGCACGGTCATTTCCGGGGCGCTCAGCGTGAGCAGGTTTGCGCGGTCGACGAGCAGATATTCGGCCGGGAGCCCGTGGTCGTACGCGAGGTAGTTGCGGAATCCGTCCGCGGTCGGCTCCAGCGGTGCAAATGACTCCGTATCGGTCTGCTCCGCCAAGGCGTCGCCGCGTCCCGGCGTGAAGGGAACCTCAACGTCGTGACCGGCCTGTTTTGCTGCCTGCTCCACCGCGACGCCCCCCGCCAGCACGATCAGGTCGGCGAGGGAGACCTCCTTACCGGCGACGCTGTTGAACGCCTCCTGGATTGCCACCAGGGAGCGCAGCACCGTCGCCAGCTCGGCCGGGTCGTTGACCGCCCAGCCGTTTTGCGGCTCCAGGCGGATGCGCGCCCCGTTGGCGCCGCCGCGCTTGTCGCTGCCACGGAACGTCGAGGCGGAGGCCCACGCCGTGGAGATGAGCTGGGCGACCGTCAGGCCGGAGCCGAGAATCCGCGCCTTCAAGTCGGCGATGTCGGCCGGCCCGACCAGCTCATGCGTCACCTCCGGGAGCGGGTCCTGCCACAGCAGCGTCTCGCTGGGGACCTCCGGGCCCAGGTAGCGAGCTTTCGGGCCCATGTCGCGGTGCGTCAGCTTGAACCACGCGCGTGCGAAGGCATCGGCCAGTTCCTCGGGGTGCTCGTGGAAGCGTCGCGAGATCGGCTCATACACCGGGTCCACGCGCAACGCCAGGTCGGTCGTGAGCATCGTCGGCACGCGCGGCGACGAGTCGGCGGCGGGGCCGGGAACCGTGTTAGCGCCGGCGCCGTCCTTCGGCTGCCACTGGTGGGCACCGGCGGGGCTGGTCGTCAGCTCCCACTCGTAGCCGAACAGGTGGCCGAAGTAGTCGTCCGACCACTGCGTCGGCCTTGTCGTCCAGGTGACCTCCAGGCCGCTGGTGATGGCGTCCGCGCCGGTTCCGGTGCCGTAGGTGTTCTTCCAGCCCAGGCCCTGCTCCTCGAGCGGGGCGCCCTCGGGCTCTGAGCCGACGTACTGATCGGGATCGGCGGCTCCGTGCGTCTTGCCGAACGTGTGGCCGCCGGCGATCAGCGCCACCGTCTCCTCGTCGTTCATCGCCATGCGGCGGAACGTCTCACGGATGTCGTGGGCTGCGGCCAATGGATCCGGCGTGCCGTTCGGCCCCTCTGGGTTCACGTAGATCAGCCCCATCTGGACGGCACCCAGGGGCTCTTCCAGCTTGCGCCCGCTGGTGTAGCGCTCGTCGCCCAGCCACGTGGTCTCCGGGCCCCAGTAGACGTCCTCGTCAGGTTCCCAGACGTCAGCGCGGCCGCCGGCGAACCCGAACGTCTCGAACCCCATCGACTCCAGCGCAACGTTACCGGCGAGGACCATCAGGTCGGCCCACGAGAGCTTCTGCCCGTACGTCTGCTTCACGGGCCAGAGAAGCCGGCGCGCCTTGTCGAGGTTGCCGTTGTCCGGCCAGCTGTTCAATGGCGCGAAGCGTTGCTGACCGGCACCAGCGCCACCGCGGCCGTCGCTGATGCGGTACGTCCCCGCGCTGTGCCAAGCCATCCGGATCATGAACGGGCCGTAGTGGCCGAAGTCGGCCGGCCACCAGTCCTGCGAGCTGACGAGCACGTCCTCGATGTCCTGCTTCACCTGCGCGAGGTCAAGTGAGAGGAACGCCGCGGGGTAATCAAAATCCTCCCCGAGCGGGTTTGCGACGGCAGGGTTCTTGGCCAGGATCTTCAGGTTCAGCCGGTCCGGCCACCAGCGTTGGTTGCCACCGCCCTGGGTCGGGTGCGGCGCACGCTCGTGCGCGACCGGGCAGCCATCCGTGCTCTCGTCATTCATCTCTCCGACAACAGCGTCAGGACCATCGGACACGGGGAAGCCTTTCGGGCGGCAGGGGCGGCCGATGATATTCCGTCAGCGATCAACCCACCGGATCTGGCTCGGGAGAGCTGAGCCATCGTGTCCCGTAGTGCACGCTGGATGGCCACCGAGGACCGCTCAGAGCGGGGATTCAACACGGAGCACGATGCGCCCCGCCTGTGAGGCGCGAAGGGCGATCCAGCCATTATGAGAACGGGCGACGGTCGCGTGCCCGACGGTGACTCGCCACGCCGGATCAAAGCGAACGCGCAGCAGGAACCTGCCGGGGCGCTGAGCGTCAAGAACGACGCGGTCGCCGCGGGAATTGACGACGCGACCGGGGCCGTTGAGGAGGCCCGGCGAGCCGTCCACGGCGAAGACTCGCCAGTGAGCACTGCTCCACACCGGCCGGATCCCCGGCACGCCCGCCTGGATGAGCCGGGCCTCAGCGAGCGCCGCCCAATCGAGCTGGACGTCGGGGAGGGCGACGAAGCGTACGCCGCTGTCCAGCAGCCAGGCGCGGTAGCTCGCGGGCGTGAGCGACCCGTCGTAGAAGATCGGGTTGTCAGCCGTATCGAGCTGTCGCTCCCAACCGCGCGCGAGCGGGAAGTGTCTCGCCAGATAGACGGTGTCCCAGTGCAGGCGGGTCGGAACCGCCTCGATCCGACCCGACGGCGAATGGACGCGGCGCAGGTAGCCGACCAGCGGCTGGTAGTACGCGGCTGAGGAGGAGGCGTCGGTGTCCTGACCATGGAGCGCGGCGTCCGCTGGAAGCCACTGGGCGAAGCTGAGCGGAACGACCGCGGCGGCCAGCAGGACGCGCCCGAAGCGAGCATTCTCGGTGAGGCAGATGGCCAGTGCCACGCCGAAGCAGATCCCAAGGCGCGTGACGTTGTTGCCGACCGCGCTGGGCACCACGAACGCACCCACGACGGCCACGGCGTAGAGGCCAACCCCGATTGCCATCACCCGGTCGTGTCGCAGCGCTACGAGCCCAACCAGGACGATCGCGATGGACATCTCCACCAGGTTCTTGGTGGCAAACGGGAAGACACCCTGCCCGGGAAACAGCAGCTCGAGCGCGAGCACCGGCACAAGCGCCGCCCCGGCCAGCGCCCAGGCCCCGAGGTGACGCTCGGGCCATCGCCCGAGCGCCCAGGCAAGCGCCGCGATACCCAGGAATAAAGCCGCCAGCGGACTGGCCAGCGCAGTCGCCATCGCCAACGTCACGGCGACAGTCCAGCGACGGCTTGTCGCAGCCACGAGCGCAAGTAACCCGATCGTCTCGCCGAGCAGATACGGCGCCTGGCCGATCACGACCTGGACCAAGGTGCCGGCCGCGAACGCGATCGCGCCCGCCCGGCCTGCAGCCCCGAAGCGAGCCACGGCCAGACGATCGAAGGCCCAGGACGCCGCGGCGGCGCAGACGATCTCGGTCCCGGACACCCCGATTAGCGCCGCGACCGGTCCGAAGATCACCGAGTAGCCGAACGTCCAGTGCCCGCCGTACCACTGGCTGTCCCACAGCGTCAACCCGTCACGGTGGAACAGCTCGACGCGATAGGCGGCGGCGGCGAAGTCGACGCCGCGCAGTCCGGCCAGCGCACACGCGAGCGCGAGGGCGCCGGCGAACATCGCGACGCCGATGCGCGCTGTCGACGGCATGGCGGCGAGTCTGTCGGCCGGAGCCTGACGTGCTCCTGAGCGGCTGCGCCGTCTGACGCCCGCTACACGACCAGACCGTGACGCATCGTGTTCTCGGTCGTCGCGCGAGCCTCGACAAACGGCATCAGGTATTCCACCGTGCCCGCCTTGGGTCCCGTCCCGGACAGCCGTCCTCCGCCGAAGGGTTGGCGGCCGACCATGGCGCCGGTGATCTCGCGGTTGATGTACAGGTTTCCCACCGGGGTCCTAGCGGCGATGTCCGCAATGATGCGCGGGCTCCGCGAGAAGATGCCCCCGGTCAGGGCGAACCGCCCGTCCTCGACCAGATCGCACGCCTCCTGCATCGACGCGACAACTTCGACCGAGAGGAGGGGACCGAAGATCTCCTCGACGAGAATCGCCGAGTCCGGTCCCAGCCCCAGGCAGACGGTCGGTGGGACGTATAGCCCCCCGCCGTTCGGCACGTTCCCGCTGATCGCTCGAGCCGGCGGGGCGGCGGCATGTGCACGCTCGACCAGATCCGTCAGACGCTGGTGGGCGTCCCGGTCGATGACCGCGGGAACGTCGACGGCGAAGTCCTCGGCCGGCCCGACCCGCAAGGTCGCGACCGCGCCGCTGAGGCGCTCGATCAGCGCGTCGGCGACGTCAGCGTGGACCAGAACTCGGTCGGCCGCCGAGCACTTCTGGCCGGCGAAGCCGAACGCCGATGCGAGTACGGCAGGCACCACGTCATCCAGGTCGGCGCTGGCGTCGACCATGATGCAGTTCTTGCCACCCATCTCCGCGATGACCTTCTTGAGATGACGTTGCGTGGGGGCGACCCTGGCCGCCTCTTCGATGATGGCCAGCCCGGCCGCGCAGGACCCGGTGAACGCGATCACGTGGACGCGTGGATCGGCGACGAGCGCCTTCGCGGGGGCGTCGCCGCCAGGCAGGAGGCTCAGGGCAACAGGCGGGACGCCGGCGACGTGCAGCGCCTCGACGACGGCGTGCGCGCACGCAGGGGTCTGTTCAGCCGGCTTGAGGACCACCGCGTTGCCGGTGGCCAGTGCCGCCGCGGTCATCCCAGTCAGAATGGCGAACGGGAAGTTCCAGGGCGCGATGACCGCAACCACGCCGCGGGGCACGTAGCGCACCGTGTTGCGCTCGCCGGGCAACTGGACGATCGGCTGTTCGCCCCCAAGCGGCATCGCGGCCGTGGCGTAGTACTCGAGGAAGTCGATGGCCTCGCACAGGTCGCCGTCAGCCTCGGCCCATGGCTTGCCCGCCTCGCGCACGGCCAGCGCAACCAATTCCATGCGGCGGCGGCGCAGCACGTCGGCGGCTCGCGAGAGCGTGGCGGCGCGCTGCTCGACGGGTACGCGGCCCCAGGCCGATTGTCCGCCCTGCGCGACCTCAACCGCCCGAGCGGCGTCAGACGGACTGGCACCTTGAGCGTGCGCGACGACGCGCGTCTGGTCCGACGGGTCCCGGGAGAAGAAGGTCTGCCCGGGGATCGACCCCCCGCCGATCAGGATCGGAACCTGCACGGGAAGCCGCGCATCGAGCTCGGCCAGCGCGTCACGCGCCTGGACGCGCACCCCATCACGGCGGAACTCGAGCAGCGGCTCGTTGACGAATCCGATCACGGCGCCTCCAGCAGGGTTGTGAGGTCCGAAGCGCCCACCGCTGCGGCCAGGAATGAGTCGTTCGCGGTGTTCTCCAGAAGGCGGCGGACGAGGTAAGCCATACCCGCAACGAGGTCGCCGGCAGGGCTGTAGCAGCGCACGCGACGCCCGGAGGCGGCGATGGCCGTCTGCAGGTCGTCGCCGAGACCGCGCAGGATCTGGAACTCGACGTCACCGCGATCGAGGCCGACGGTGTCGGCATACGCCATCGCGTGGGCCACAGAGCGCAGATTGTGGGAGGCGATCGCGGCCCGGACCATCGGGACGTTGTCCAGCAACGTTCGGGTCAGCGCCTCGAAGTTGTGATCGGTGGCTCGGCGGTCCAGGAACACCGGCGGCGCCCAGCCGTGCTGAGCGGCCTGCACGACCTCGTGGTCCCAGTACGCCCCCTTGACGAGCCGGATGGTCAGGGGGCTCGAGCGGGGATGCCCGTCCGCCCACTCCAGCAGCTCATCCAGGTGCGCCGCCGACTCGACCAGGTAGGCCTGCACCACGACGCCACACGACGGCCCGTCACGGAACTCCGGTTCCGCCAGGAGCCGGAGCGTGAGCGCCGTGATCGTCTCGCGGGTGTCCACCGCCTCCATGTCGACATGCAGATGAGCCCCGACTTCGCGGGCGACGCGCATGAGGCCGCGCAGGTGATTCTCGGCACCGTCACCGCCGCGATCCGGCGCCGCCGCGCGCATCTCTGTCGTCATGGCCGAGACCTTCACCGACAGGTTGACCCGAGGCAGCGTGCCCGCGCGATCGTGCTCCAGGTCAGGCCGGGCCGGCCAGCCGGCGGCGCGGCGGCTGAGCTCCCGCAGCGCGGTATCGCAGCGTCCGACGTACACGTCGGCTTCGGCCTCGGTGACCGTAGCTTCGCCCAGCAGGTCGACGGTGGTGGCGACGCCGGCATCCCATAGCGAGCGGATTCCCGGTTCGGCCGACGCGGCGTCCGCACCGAGGATGAAGCGCTTGGCCACGTGCCGCACACCGGCTCGTGCGGTCACGGCGACGGGGCGACGAAGCATCGGCTGTCCGACGAGCTTCGCACCACGCCGCGCCGTCGGCGAACCCTGAGCTTCGTTGAGAAGTTCATGCAGGTGGCGGACCAGGTGGTGCCCGTTCGTGCAGGCCGGGTGGACGTCGACGAACCGAAACAAGGCGGCGCGCAATTCCGCGTCCGCCATGAGCAGCCTGGCCAGGCGCTGCTCTGCGCGCGCAGGATCCAGGCGCCCCGGGGTCGGGATCAGCTTGGCGAGAGAAGTGCCATGAGCGCGCACGTCGGCCTCGGGCGCGGTGCGGCCGGCAAGGCAGGTGGGCATGGCCTATACGTCACTCGGTCCGGTGCTCCGTGTCCAGGGTGCCGCTGTCGCGGATCTCGTGGTCGAGTAGCGAGAGACGTCGCATCCGGAGGCCCAAGTGAGCGAGGAGGCGATCGTCGCCGCGATGGACGTCGATGCCCGTAAGGTCGCGCACCCTTTGTATCCGGCGGTACAGCGTGGCTCGATGCATATGCAGCGCGTCAGCGGCGGCGGCGATGTCCCCGCCGGACTCAAGTGTCGCCTCCAGGGCTTCGAGCAGGTCCGCTCCGCCGCGGTGGGCCTCGAGCCGAGTTATCTCCGGCGGCGGGCCAGGTCGGTCAGCCTGCAGCCAGAGTTCCACGATCGGGCCCCAGGCGCCTATGTCGTCACGGGCCGTGGCCGTGCCCAGGGCAGGGTCGGCCCGCGCGGCGAATAGAGCGACATGGGCCCCGTTGGCGCCGTCGCGCAGATAAGCGAGCGAACCGAAAACCGGGCCGGCCGCCGCAAACTCCGCCCCCGCGTCGCGCATGTGCGTGGCCAGCACCGAGGGTTCGGTCACGCTCGGGAGCTGCCCGATGACCAACAGCTTGCCGTGCCACGATCCGAGCAGCAGTTCGCCGTGGCCCCAGCGTCGGCGCGCGTGTTCTCCCAAGTCTTCGGAGCCAAGGGCGACCGCAGCGACGAACCGGCCGGTTCGCGGCCAACCGGCCTCGGCCGAGAGCTGCTCGATCGCGTCATCTTCGTTGCGGCCGTGCAGCAGGTCATCGAGATGCGTTGCGCGCTCACTGCGATGGTGGTCGTCGGCTTGCCGCCGGGCCCACAGCGCCTCGGCGGCCGTAGCGCTCAGATGAACGAGCGACGACCGCGCATCGGCTCCGACGGCTGCGTCACCGCCCAAAACCCAGAGGTATCCCAGGAGCTGGTCACCGTGTCGCAGAGGCACACACGTCCGCGGGCTCATCGCCAGTCGCGCGTTGGCGGGAACCTCCACGGGATCCTCGGCGCGGTCCAGATGCAGAGAGTCCAGGAACGTCACGACGTCACGATCGGAGTGCCGCAACATGATCGACCGGCGTCTTACCTCATCGACCCCATCGTGGTGAGCGCTGTAAGCCACCAGCCGCCACCGCCGATCCTCGACCGTGATCGGGCGCCCAAGCAATTCAGCGAGGTCGTCGACGATCTCCTGAAGTTCGCGCATGGCCTCAGCCATTTAACCGATGTTCGTCCGGGCCGACCGATCCTCGCGACGAACTCGACGCTCAGCAGCGCGGGGCGTGGCCGCTCTTGAGGGCCGATGACCACCCGCTGAGCGTGTGGGCGCTGAAAGCGGCGAACCCCTTGAAGGCGGGCGATGGGGGCCACAGTTCGACTGAGTCCGCGTGACGACGCACAGCTACGGCGATCGCCTTGCAGTCACCGAAGTTGCTCGGTGCGTTGGCTTGGAAGGCCACGGACACCTTGCCGTGGTAGCGGTGATAGAGCGTGTCGATGTAGGCGTACACGGGGGCGACGCGCGCACCAGCGGTCGACGAGTGATCGGTCAGCGCATTGTTGCCCACGGCACACGAGCGCTGGGACTTGGTCAGGAGCGCGGCGCAGCGGTCCATCACCTCGCAAGAGGTCGCCAAGTCGGGCGCGGAGTGCTTGCCGTAGACCCCCACGGTGATCGAGGGGTTGATGGCGTAGTAGATCGGCGTCCGCTTCCAGCCGGAGTAGTCCGAGAAGGCGCCGTCCAGGCAGCTGCGCTGCGCCGCGCCAGACCATCCGTCGGCCAGCATCTGAGCGAAGATCGCCGGGTTGCCGGCGATCACGAACGGCTCGGCCGTCAGCGACGCGCAGGAGGACACCGCCACGGAGCGCAGCAGGGGGTTGCCGTCGTAGCGATTGGCCAGCGCGTGCTGGAGCGACGACCAAGCCGCGCGGTACTTCGGCTTCCACCACTGACCGTCGGTGCCAGACCAGGCGCCCTTCCCGGAGATCTGGATGCTGATGGGCGGGCCGTCGAGTGTGTTGACCCAAGCCGGGGCGGCGAGGGCGCCGAAGACACGCAGCCTGACCGCCAACGAATGCGTGCGGTGTGCCCGGTTGTAACTGGTGACCGCGGCCAGAGAAGCGTCCAGGCCCTTGAAGTCGTATCTGCCGGGCGACGGTTCGAGCTGGGCCCACGTCTGGTTGACGAGGATGCCGGCGAAGGCTGACGCGTCCGGGGCGACCTCAGCCGGGTTGACGGTCGGAAACGAGATGCCGGCGTGGTACGGGCCCTCGGAGCTCTTGTCGACGAGTCCGACGATCGGTGATTTGATCTTGGGGTGCGACGTCGAACTGGAAGCCGTCGCCGAGCCCGCAGCGGCGCCCGCGGCGATCAGGGTCAGAAGGGCGACGGCGGCTGCTCGTCGTGGCCGGTCGATCTGTGTGGTGAGGGTTGCGCAGCGCATACCTAAGAAAACCCCGCCGGGGTGGACGAGTTTCGGCCCGCGCGCATACCTACCGATCTCACACCTGCGCCCGGCAATTCGGGTTCGGCCTCAGCGCACGATGCTGAACGCGGCCGATGCCGGCTTGGCCAGCGCAGCACCGGCCGTCGGCGCAGGGGTGGCGATGAGGCGGTAGTGCCCGACGGCGAGGGGCTTGCCGTTGAAGCGCCCGCTGAAGGTGAACGTGTTCGACCCGGCGCGCCCCGTCTGGCTGATGTGGCCCTTAAGCACGGTGGTCCGGGTGCACGAGTGGCGCTTGCGGTTCTTCCGGGTGACCCGGTCGCAGGTGGTCTTCTTGCCGTGTACCACCTTGCGACCCTTGCTCTGAAGGCTGACGGTGAAAGTCACGCCGGCCGCCCGGCTGAGCGTGTAGCGAACCTTGGCTCCATACGTGTGACGGGCCTTCTTCTTCGCGGCTCCCTTGACGGAGAACGAGCTGTGCACGAACGAGAGTTTGCTGACGGCCGCCGCGCTGGCACCACCACCACCACCACCGCCGCCACCACCGGTCGACGGCGCTGCAATCGTCACGGTTTGCGTGGCGTGTGCCTTCGCTGACCCGTTGCACGACGCGGTCTGACCGGTGAAGACGATCGCGGTCGAGCAGCCCGCTTGGTCTACGAGCGAGAGGGTGGCGGTGTAGGCGCCGACCGTGGCGTAGGTATGTGTCACGGCCGGGACCGAGCTGGCGAGGGTCTGACCGTCCCCGAAGTCCCAGCTGTAGGAGGCGACCGGATAGTCCGGGCTCACCGACGATGACGCATCGAACTGCGAGACGGACCCGGCCGTCCCCGGTACCGCAGAGAATGACGCGGCGGGGCCGCGGTCGGGACTGATGGCCAGGGAGAAGATGTCCGAGCCGTTGCCCGTCTGGCAGTTGGTCGGCACGGCGCAGACAATGGGCGCCAGGACGCCGCCGACCCCGATGCTGAAAGCCGTCACATCGTTCGCGGTGAAGCTGCTGACGTAGACATGGCCGCCGGCCGGGTCGACCGCGATCCCCTTGCCGCCCCCGCTGGTCTTGCAGATCGTGAGCGGGTCACAGGTCACCGGTGACAGCACCCCACCGGCCCCGATCGTGAACACCGACACGGACGCCGGGTTGTCGACAAAGACGTGCGTGCCGCTCGGATCGATGGCCAGGGGTTGCGGGTTCGTGCCGGTCTTGCAGCTCGTGAGGGGGTTGCACGCGACGGGGCTGATCGTGCCGCCGTCGCCGATCGCGAAGACCGAAACGCTGGCCGAGCCCTGGTTGGTGACGTAGAGGTAGTGGCCGCTCGGCTCGATGGCCACTCCCGTCGGAGTGGTCCCCGTCTGGCAGTTGGCCGCCGGCAGGCATGGGACGGGCGCGAGCACACCGCTCGTTCCGATGGTGAACACCGACATCGTATTGTCGCCCCGATTGACGACGTATAGATGCTGCCCGCTTGGATCCACGGCCAGCCCATACGGGGTGCTCCCCGTATGGCAGATCGTTGTCGGGTCGCATACGACGGGCGTAAGAGCACCGTCCGCGCCGATCGACGAGACACGCACGCTGTTGCCCACGAGCGCCGTAGTGAACACGTGGTTGCCGCTGGGGTCGACGGCGATCCCGATCGGCGCGGTGCCGATGTGACAGCTGGTCGCCGGGTCGCACGTAATCGGCGACAGCCCGCCGGCCGCGCCGATGTTGAACGCCGAGACGCTGGCCCCGTTGGAGTTCGTCGCGTAGAGCCGGCGACCGCTGGGATCGATGGCCACGCCCACCGGGGCGTTACCCGTCTGGCAGTTGGCGATGAGATCGCAGGCGATCGGCGTCAAGGCGCCGGTCGCTCCGATGGCGAACGACGAGACCCGATTGGACGCGGAACTCGCGACGTACACGGCGCTCGCGTCGGCACCGGACGGTGCCGCTAGCACGATGGTGCCGCAGAGCAGCACCCACACAATGCCGGTGCGCACTTTCAAGCTGGTCATCGAAACCGTCCCTCTCGCGTCCATTCGGGACGAGGCCACCGGGACGGTGGAGTAACGCCTGGTCTCCATCTACCCCGATCGCGGGTGCGCCAATCTCTCGCCGTCTGGTGTTTGCCATTTGAGGTACTCAAGCGGCGTAGTCCGGCTCAGGCGCTGAGCGCGTTTGCCCTCCAGGTCACCACTTTGATGTACCCGCCGGCGTCCTTGTACTGATACGTGCCGTCCACCCACGTGCCGTAGCTCGACCACTTGCCGATCCATTCGAGGCTGTGTCCGCCCTGGACGGCGAACCCCCAGTTCGGCTTCTTTGCGGTCGGCGACGTCACGGTGGTCGGCTGAAAATGAACGCTATAGCCCATCTTGAAGTTGCTGACCTTGCCGTCCTTGTAGGTGAAGGTGACGGTGCGACCGTTGCTGGCCGGCCCGCTGTAGTCACCGACCGTCGGATCTTCGGGCGGAGCCTCGAGCCCATTGCCGAGTCGGCCGGTCGGCGTGGTGGCGGTGGTGGAGGATCCGGAGCCGCCGCATGCAGCGAGCGCCAGCGACGCGCAGAGAACGGCGACCAGCGACAGCGAGATGACGGACAGGCGATGCATGCGGACTCCCAATGGGTGGCGCCGACGGTCGACGCCGGCTGAGCGGATGTCGCGACTATACGGAACGGTGTACTGAAAACCGGTCATTGATCCCGCATCTAGGGTGCAGACATGACGATCGCCAGCGAATCCGTTGACGCACAGGCCGTGCCGCAGGACGACGATGCGCGCTGACGAAGGCCGTGCGATCCGCAATCTGGTGGTGGTACTCGGCGACCAGCTGAACCGGGACGCGAGCGCCTGGGACGGGTTTGATGGGAAACGCGACCTGGTGTGGATGGCGGAGGTGAGCGAGGAGTCCACGCACGTGTGGTCGAGCAAGCAACGGACCACGTTGTTTCTCTCCGCCATGCGGCACTTCGCACAGGAGCTGCGTGAGGATGGGATTCCGCTCGTGTATCGCGAGCTGATCGCCGCGGGCGGCGAGGAGAACTCGCTCGCCGGCGAGCTCGCCGCGACGCTGGCGGTTCATCGCGTGCAGCGGGTTGTCCTCACCGAGCCGGGCGACTGGCGGGTGCGCGAAGCGTTAGGCGAAGCCGTCGGGGGCGTGCCGTTCGAGCTGCGTGAGGACCGCCACTTCCTGTGCAGCACGCCGGAATTCGCCGAGCATGCGCAGGGCCGCAAGCAGCTGCGCATGGAGTACTTCTACCGCGAGATGCGTCGCCGGCACCACGTGCTCATGGACGGCGACAAGCCGGTCGGGGGCAGCTGGAACTTCGATGTGGAGAACCGCGGAGCGTTCGGGCGCAAAGGCCCGGGTGTCGTGCCCAACACGCCGCGCTTTGCGCCCGACGCCATGACCCAAAGCGTCATCGACCTCGTCAACGATCGCTTTGCCGGTCACCCCGGACAGCTCGCAGCATTCGGCTGGCCGGTGACCCGAACGCAGGCACTGGAGGTGTTGAGGAGCTTCATCGATGAGCGACTGGAGCACTTCGGCCGCTGGCAGGACGCCATGTGGGACGGCGAGCCATGGCTGTTTCACGCCCACATCTCCGCCGCGCTGAACCTCAAGCTGCTCGACCCGCGTGAGGTGATCGCTGCCGCCGAGTCCGCCTGGATCGAGGGTCGCGCGCCGCTGCCCGCCGTGGAAGGGTTCATCCGCCAGATCCTGGGGTGGCGTGAGTACGTGCGCGGCATCTACTGGCGTTCGATGCCTTCCTACGTCGACCTGAACGGACTCGGGGCGAGCGAGGATCTGCCGGCCTGGTACTGGACCGGTGAGACCCCTATGCGCTGCCTGAGCGACGCGATCGGTCAGACCCTCGAGCACGGCTACGCGCACCACATCCAGCGCCTCATGGTGACCGGCCTGTACGCGCTACTTCACGGCGTTGAGCCGACGCAGGTTCACGGGTGGTACCTGAGCGTGTACGTGGATGCGGTGGAGTGGGTGGAGTTGCCCAACACGCTGGGCATGAGCCAATACGCCGACGGCGGGCTGATGGCGAGCAAGCCCTACGCAGCGACCGGTAAATACATCCAGCGAATGAGCAACCACTGCGCTAGCTGCCGCTTTGACCCGGGCCAGCGCGCGGGTGAGGGCGCCTGCCCGTTCACCACCCTGTACTGGGACTTCCTGGGCCGACACGAGAAGCAGCTGGCCAACAACCCCCGCATGGGGCTGCAGGTGCGCAACCTGGCCCGCATCACGCCGGTCGAGCGAGAGGAGATCGCCCGGCGCGCGGCAGACATCCGGGCCGGCCGGGTGGACGCCGAAGAGCCACGACAAGCACCACTGCTCTGAAGCGATCGTCGCCGCGCCGTCGCCCGTAGCCCTTCTTGAAGTCGTCGACAGGAGGCAGCATGAGTCATGAAGAGCAGCGGCGGGCCACGAGCGTTCTGGTGATTGGCACCGGGGCCGCGGGCCTTCGCGCGGCGATCGAATTGCGGCAGCGCGGCGTCGACGTGACTTGTGTCGGCAAGCGACGTCGGGATGACGCGCACACCGTGCTCGCCGCGGGGGGCATCAACGCGGCGCTGGCCACGATGGACCCCGAGGACACGTGGGAGCAGCACGCCGCCGACACGCTGAAAGAGGCGTACGGGCTTGCCGATCCGACGACCGTGGAGATCCTGGCTCAACAGGCGCCGCGCGCGATCCAGGAGCTAGTCGACTGGGGCGCGTCCTTCCAGACCGAGCCCGACGGCCGGCTGAGCCAACGCTTCTTCGGTGCGCATCGCTACCGGCGGACGTGCTTCGCCGGCGACTACACCGGCCGCGAGATCCAGCGCACGCTCGGGCGCCGCGCAACTCAGCTCGGAGTGAGCGTCGACGAGAACACGTACATCACGCGACTGCTCGTTCGCGACGGCCGCGTGTTCGGCGCCTACGGCTTTGAGCTGGAGGACGGCACCCGGCGGGTGTACCTGGCCGACGCGGTCATCCTGGCGGCGGGCGGGCACACACGTATCTGGCGCCGGTCCTCGAGCCGCCGCGACGAGAACACCGGCGACTCGATGCGCCTGGCATCGCTGGCCGGTTGCCGGTTGCGGGACATGGAACTCGTGCAGTTCCACCCCACCGGCATGATCTGGCCCGAGGAGGCCGCCGGCACGCTCGTCACCGAAGCGGTGCGAGGTGAGGGCGGGATCCTGCGCAATGCCGACGGTGAGCGTTTCATGGAGCGGTATGACCCGGAGCGCCTGGAGCTCTCGACGCGCGACCGCGTGGCGCTCGCCAACGACACCGAGATCAAGGCAGGGCGGGGAACCGAGCGGGGCGGCGTCCTGCTCGACGTGACGCATATCGATCGCGAGCTGATCCTCCAGCGGCTGCCGCGCATGTATCGCCAATTCGTCGACCTCGCGATGCTCGACATCACCCAGCAGCCGATGGAGGTCGCGCCGACGGCGCACTATTCGATGGGCGGCGTCTGGGTCGACGCGGCGACGCACGCCACAGACATCGAAGGCCTGTACGCGGTCGGCGAATGTGCGACCGGCCTGCACGGTGCCAATCGGCTCGGCGGCAACTCGCTCGCCGAGTGCATCGTGTTCGGGCGCATCGTCGGCGAACAGGCCGCTGAGTGGTCAGCGTCGCTGGACGCTCAGGTGCGCGACCGGCAAGCGATCGCCGCCGCCGGCGAAGAGATCGACGAGCTGCTCGCGCTGCGGGGCGAAGCGTTCGTGCGTCCCCTTCAGCGCGCGGTGCGTGACGTGATGACCGACCATTGCGGCGTCGTACGCAGCGAGGACGGCCTCACCGCCGGTCTGGGGAAGATCGATGAGATCAACGCCGCCACCAGCGCGATGGAGATCCGCACGGACATCGCGGGATTCGACGATCTCGCGCACGCATTTGACCTGCAGGGCTCGCTCCTGGCCGCGCGTGCGACGCTTGAGTCGGCCCGCGAACGGCGGGAGTCGCGCGGCTGTCACGTGCGCTCTGACCTCCCCGACCAGGATGAGCTGCTGCGCGTGAACCTCACGTGGAGGCCAAACGGAGCAGGGATCGAACGCGAGCCCGTTGGCGTCGCTTCCGCTGCGGTCGCCGAGCTTGTCAGCGGGCCCGAACTTCAAGTCGCCGGCCGCCTGCTCGAATAGAAGCGGTGGCACCGGCTATCGGCTCGTGGCGCGTTGCTGCGCGGGTCTGAGCCCTCAATGCGTGGAAGACGTCAGCTTCCATCTGGCGCTCGCGAACCCCTGCCCGTTGATCGCCTGACAGTCGCCGAAGGTGCCTTTTCTGCTCAGCGCGGCCGGCGTGCATTGCCAGCCCGCCGGCGCGCGACCCCTCCCGATGTAGTCCAGGATGACGCTGCGTGCTTGCGAGCAGTTCAAGTCGAACGCCCGGATCATGATGTCCGACACGCCCGGGCCTCCGAACGGCCCGCACGACGCACTGCTGGTCGAGCCGAGGCGCGCCGTCGGGACCGTCGTCGTGGACCCTGTCGACGACGAGCCGCCGCAACCCGCAAGGAGCGCGGCGGTACCGGCGATGGCGGCAAAGGCAGTAAGCGGGCGCATGGCGTACCGACCAGCCTAGCCGCGACGGCGGATACTCGCCGGCAGCGGGACGCCGACTTTCGGGCGTCGATCCAATTGGTGCCCGGCGCGGTCTCAGCGACCGCTGAGCCGGGGGGTCACCGTCGTCCTCTGGGTGGCGGGCACGCCGCCGGTCGGGGTGTACAAGAAGGTTTGCCTCGAGCGCTCGACGGCCCCGCCCCCATACGCCATGCTCCGTCTCATGTCCGTCTACAGCAACATTCAGCTCAGCGCTTTCACCGACCAGGTGCGCGAGCGCCTCGATCGCTTGGAGGCCCAGATGGCGCTGGTGTCCGCGGCCGCCGGTGTGCCGTACGACCTGCCGACCTCGTCCGTGCCCGAGGACGTGGTCGCCCTCACCCGCGCCGGAGACCGCCTCGGCGCGATCCGCCGTTACCGGGAGATCACGGGCTGCGGGATGGACGAGGCCAAGGCCGCGATCGACGGGATCTGACAGGCGCTCAGGCGGTGACGGCGTCCCGCCCAGCACCATCAGCGCTCTCGCCGACCGTCGCTGCCTCAACCCGCACCGCTACATCGTTGAACGCCGCGTTCCCGGTCAGGCGATCGACCGTGAGCGGGTTGGTCAGGTCGTTGACGCTCGCACCCGGGTGCTCGGCAGCAATCCGCCAGCCGATACCCGCGTGCCGGTGCCCGAAGCCGTGAGGCACGGACACCACCCCCGGTCGCATCTCGTCGCTCAACTCCAGCGGCACCTCGATCGCGCCGGTCGCTGAACTCACGCGGACGGTCTGCCCGTCGACCAGTCCCCGTCCCGCGGCATCCTCGGGATGCAACAGCGCCGTGCAGCGATCGGCGCCCTTCATTAGCCGCGGGCTGTTGTGCAGCCACGAGTTGTTCGAGCGCAGCGATCGACGCCCGATCAGCGTGAGGTCGTAGCCGTTGCTGCGGGCCTGCGCGCGCTCGGTGGAGAGCGCCTCGAGGTGCCGAGCCTCGGCCAGCATCACGGCCGGCGCGAGCCGCACCCGCTTGTCCTCGGTCCGCAGCAGGTTCAACAGGTTGGGCTCGAGCGGGCCCAGGTCGATGCCGTGCGTCGCTGCCTTGACCTTGCGCAAAGTCAGCGAGCGGCGCGGGTTCAGCCGGCCATAAGGCCCCAACCGCAGCCCGAGATCCGCCACCCGCTCAGGCGTCAGGAGCGGGCCTAGCACTCGCATCACTGCGTTGGTCAGCGCGCCGAGTCGGCCGCGGCCGACGCGGGAGGCCAGCGCCATCATGATCTCCCAGTCGCTCTTCCCACCGGGCGTACCGGGAACGGCAGCCGGGTTGTAACGGATCTGATTGCGGACCGAAAGTGCTCCGAAGACGAAGTCCACATCCGAGCGTTCCAGGTGGGCGAGCGGAGGCAGGATCACGTCTGCGTGGCGGGTCGTCTCGGTCACGTACATGTCGACCGCCACGCACCACTCGAGGTTCTCGATGGCCACGTCCATCTGCCCGCCGCCGGGAGAGGACAGAACGGGGTTGCCGCCGTAGACCAGCAGCCCGCGTACCTGGCCTTCGCCGGGCGTGAGCATCTCGGCGGCCAGCCCCGCCACGGGAAGCTCATCGGTGAACTCGGGCAGGCCGCTTACGCGCTGGCGATACCGACCCCAGCCCGGCTTACCGGTGAGCGGGTCGACCAGCGCCTGAATGTCGATCGCCGGCTTGGGGAACATCGCGCCGCCGGGACTGTCCATGTTGCCCGTGACCACGTTCAGCACATTCACCAGCCAACTCGTCAGCGAACCGGTCTGCTGCTGGCATACGCCGACGCGACAGTAGGCGACGGCACTGGGCGCGGCCGCGAACTCACGCGCGAGCCGGACGATCGTCGCTGAATCCACGCCTGCGTCGGGCGCGACATGCTCAGGCGGAAACTCGGCGGCGAGCTCGCGCAGCTCGTCCAAGCCGTCGCAGTGGCTTTCCAGATGACCTAGCCGCGCGCTGCCGTCGGCGAGGATCGTGTGCAGCATCCCGAGCAGCAGGTACGGATCGCCGCCCGGCTTGACGGCGACGTGCTCGGAGGCGTGCTTGGCCGTCTCCGTGCGGCGCGGGTCGATCAGCACGACGGTGCCGCCTCGCGCGCGAATCGCCTTGAGGTGGTCCCGGATCCCGGGTGCCGACATCAGCGAACCGTTGGACACCGCAGGGTTGGCCCCGAGGATGAGCATGTATTGAGTGCGGGTCACGTCAGGGACCGGCAGCGTGAAGAAGTGCCCGAACATCTCAAACGAGCTCATGTACTGAGGAAGCTGGTCCGTCGATGCAGCCGAGTAGTTGTTCTTGGTGGCAAGCAGCTTGCGCAGCACCCCGCCGGCAAAGATGCCCGATGAGTGCGCGGGCGGATTTCCGATGTAGGTGGCCAGCGCGTCTACACCGTGGCGGTCTTGGACCCGGCGCATGCCCTGCGCGGCGAGATCGAGGGCCTGCTCCCACCCGATCGGCACGAACTGCCCGTCGACCTTCATGACCGGCTGTCGCAAGCGGTCGGGATCCGCGTACACGTCGGCCAGCGCGGCGGCCTTCGGGCAGATGTACCCGCGCGAGTGCACGTCATCCGGATCACCACTGATGCGAAGCACTTGCTCTCGCTCGACGTCAACCTTGATGCCGCAGTGAGCCTCACACAACGTGCACTGGCGGTAGATCGTCTCGGTCATTTTCCGGCCTCGGTCGGGTTGCCGTCGAGCGCAGAGCATACGGGCGGCACCCCGGTCGAGCTTGAGATGATCTGCACGCCCAACGCCGATCACACGGAGCGAGCAGATGACACGCACGCGCATTCACAACCTCTCCATATCGCTGGATGGTTTCGCGGCCGGGGAGGGCCAGTCCCTCGACACGCCCATGGGCCACGCCGGCCACCGGCTGCACGAGCGGATGATCGCCACCCGCTTCGGTGCACCGATCGTGGGACGTACGGGCGGCACGGTCGGCGTCGACAATGCGTTTGCCCAGCAGCACGAGCCGGGCTTCGGCGCGGAGATCATGGGCGCGGGCAAGTTCGGCCCACCGGGCTGGCAGGACGACGCCGATTGGACGGGTTGGTGGGGCCCCAACCCCCCGTTTCACACGCCGACCTTCGTGCTGACCCACCGCCCGCGACCCTCGATCGAGATGGAGGGGGGCACCACCTTCCATTTCCTCGACGCCTCACCGGCCGAAGCCCTCGCCGCCGCCCGTGACGCGGCCGACGGAAAGGACGTTCGCATCGGAGGTGGCGCGACCGTCGTGCGCGACTTCCTCGCCGCGGGCTTGGTCGACCACATGCACGTGGTGCAGGTGCCGTTCGTGCTCGGCCGCGGCGTCCGGTTGTGGGACGGGCTGGAATCGCTGGAGGAGGACTATGAGATCGAGGCCGTGTCGGTGCCCAGCGGGGTCACCCACTTGACCTTCGACCGGAAGGCCTCCTCCGACCTCCCAGAGTGATCCTCGCGAAGGATCGCTGCCGGCCTGAACCCCTTGAACGTGAGATAGATGCCGAGCGAGCCTTCCCAAAGGATCTCGGGGATCGACGCGATGAACGCGGTTGCTGAGGTCTGCTCGTAAGCGCCGAACAGGACTGCGACCGAGGAAGCAAAGATCAGCGGGCCACCGATCAGGCCCAGCATCGCCATGCGCCGAGGCACGAGGCCCGATGCGTAGAACAGGTAGCCGAGGATCATGCCGTTGCCGACCGCGACGCAGAAGCCGGGCCCGAGCAGGAACGTCCAATCGTGGACGGCAACCAGTGACTTGGCGGCGACCGTGAGGGCGGCGGGATCCGCCCCGGCGGCACCACCGATGTCCTGCCGGAGCGTGATGATCGCCAAGAGGTTCATGAGGCCGACGGCGATGACGGTCGACTCGACGATGCGGCTGGCGACAAAGCCGAGGGCAAGCGCTTCGTTCTGCCTCTTGAGAATGGGGAACAGCACCACGCCGGTGCCGATGTTGGCGATGATCAGGAGGATCTCCAGGAACGCCCCCATGGTCACCCGGGTGTCGGCGCCGGCGCCGGTGATGTACCCGACCTGGTGAAGCACGGGGTCGTAGAGGATCAGTCCGACAATCGAGGTGACAAAGGTGCTGATGAAGAGGACGCCCGCGATGAGCGCGGTTTTTCGGTTCGGGTCCACGAGGGACTCCCTTGATTGACTTGAGGAGGTGCTGGAGAACGTCCACTGCGCTTCCACCCACATTCCCTTCGGCGGGCCGACGCTGTAGACTTACGATGTAAGGTATAACATACACCGTAAGCTTGTCAAGCGGAGCGGAAATTGACCGATAGAACACCAACGACGACGAGACGACGTACCCCCCTCACCCGCGACCGAGTGCTGCGCGCGGCGATCACCCTGGCCGACAAGCACGCCGAAGTGCCGTCGATGCGTGTCCTCGCCAAAAAGCTGGGCGTGGAGGCCATGTCGCTTTACAACCACGTCGCCAGCAAGGAGGACCTGCTGGACGGCATGATCGACCTCGTCTGGGCCGAGATCGCGCTCCCGAGCCTGGAGCAGGAATGGACCGCCGCGATGCGCGGCCGCGCAATCGCCATCGACCAAGGGCTCCGGCAGCATCAATGGGCGATCGGACTCATGGAGGGCCGCGGTAACCCAGGCCCGTCAAACCTCCAACACCACAACGACGTGCTCGGCTGCCTGCGGACCGCCGACTTCTCGCCGGGTGACGCAGTGCACGTGATGTCGTTGTTCGACAGCTTCATCTACGGCTTCGCGCTCCAGCGCCGCACATTAGCCATCGAGACGCCCGACGAGTTCGCGGCATCAGCCACCCGGCAGACGCAACAGGCCGGCGCCCTCGCCGAGCGCTACCCCTATCTCGCCGAGGTCGTCGGTGGCCACGTCGCCGAGTTCGGCTACGACTACACCCAAGAGTTCGCGTTCGGCCTCGACACATTGATCCGCGGACTCACTCAGACGTTCGCCGGCAAGAATTCTCGCCCGGACTAGCAGGCGATGTGCCGTGACGCCGCTGCGTCACCGCACGATGCGAAAGCCGATCGAGACGGTCAGGCCGGCCTTGCTTCCGGCCATGGCGCGGCGTCCAGCCGATAGGTGCCGGGCGGAGAGCGACTATCTAGCGATCGCCTTCGGTATGGGGTCTAACCGACCTGTCGCGAGCACAGAGCGCACGGTGTCCGCCGGGGGCGGCACCGGGCTCGCTAAAGTGCACGTATGCCGCAGGTCGACGTAAAGCAACTTGACATCACCAAGACGAACGCCGCTGTTCAAGCGTTGATCGAGGTCACCGAGAATCCGCGCCACCGGTATCTACTCAAGGCTTACGATCGCCATCGCAACCTCGAGCACGCGGGTCGCGTGGAGGAGATCTTCGCACCGGAGATGATGGTCGAGAACCCCATCTACCGCTTCAACATGATCGGCCAGCCGCCCATGACCCTCGAAGGTCGCGCACAGGTGGAGCCGCTCTACCGACATTGGGCGGAGACCAACCAGTCCGTCTTCTACAACGAGCGCGAGACCGTCGCCGTCGGCGACTGGATGGTCGTGAGCACGATGGTCGGCTACCAGCAGACGCTCGGTTCCGTCCTCGCGGCTGGCGGCATCGAGGCGGACGAGAACGCCATGTATCTCCTCAGGGGCAGGGTCGCGATGATCTGGCCCTACGACGAGCGTGGTCGGCTCGTGGGCGAGAACGTCTGGGAGTACGACGACAGCGAGCACGACCTGATCGAGCTCGATCCCGACGACGTCCTCACGACCGAGCGCGCAGCCGAGCTGCTTGCCCCGCTGATCGAACCGCTCCCACCCTTCGACGAGAGCATGCTGCCGGTGAAGACGTAGGCCGCTGGATCGCCACCAAACTCATCGGCGCTGGAGTGCGGCTGGGGTCAGGTCGGAGATGCGCGGGTACCCGTCGACGGCCATCAGCAGGTCGGCTTCGGCGAGCAGGCAGCGCAGCACGTGGACGATCCCGTCCTCGCCGCCGAGCGCAAGCCCGAGTAGTCCAGATCAAGCGGCCGCGGGTCCGGAGTTCGCCCGGTTCAGTAGATCACCGTGATAGGGGATTCGAACCCCCGGTACAGGGGTTACCCGCACAACGGTTTTCGAGACGGTCGGTGGTTCCCCGAGAAGTACCGCGTGTGCAGCGGATTGATCGCTCCAGGCTGGTCGGATGCGATCGACACACGACCGAGGCGATGTGGGAGTTTTGGGACTCACTCTACGCGCGCGAGGGACCAGCCTCCTTCCCCCGCTAGGTGGGCATGACCGAAATGTCGAGCGGCTCAGTACTCCGTTCTCGACGGGGGAGTCGGTACTCGGCTGACCCGTGGTGGGGAGTGGGACGCTAGGCGAGCAGTACGACGCTCATCTGGCGTTTTGCCCGCGAGCTACGCAGTTGCATCGAGGGGGCCGAGGTGGGGTGCCAGACATGCCTAATGTGCAGAGCCTGATCTGGCTGCTCGGCTAGCACGAACCGCTCAAACGCAAGACCTGGCGAGGCGAGGTAACGAAGCCTGCTGGAAAGGACGATGAGTCCGTCTACGACGTGGCTGTGGCGCGAGCGCGAGCCGCGTTGGGGGTGCCTATCCCCAGGCAGTGCGCCAGATATTCGTGGATGTCATGTGCGTAGCGATCGAACCCGCGCGGCATCGAGTGGAGCTACTGACGTGCCATGTGCATCCGCATCTCGGCTTCGGTGTCTGTGATGAGTTCACCGCTGAGATCGACGGTCACCTTGTGCAGGTCGCCGGTGAATGCGAACGGCTGCGCATAGTCGGACGTGACGACTGAGCCGGGATCGGACCCGCAGACCAGGTTGCCTGGGTTGAAGGCCAGCGGGACCGTCTCCGGGGCGTCCGCGACGCCGACGAGCTTCCCGTCGATGTATAGCTGGAGGCTGCCGGCGCTGCCCTTGCCGGCGAACAGGTCGGGTTGGCCGGTGACCTCGAACTCGAACCGCAGCTCGTGTGCCCCCTCGGGCACCTCGATGTCGGAGACCACGTGGTGCAGAGCCCGGGACACGTAGTTGTGGACGTAATGCAGGTGCTTGTCCTTAACGTAGAAGGAGTACCCGCCCGCGCTCGTGCCCTGCGAGAGCAGCACGCCCTCGGCGCCGCCGGCCGGGATGTCGACCTTCGCAGTGATGCTGTGCGGACGGTTTAGGACCCGCGCGCCGGCGAAGAACGGGATCGACTGCGTGCCGGGGTAGTAGACGTACTGGTCACGCGGGAGCGCGAGCACGGGCTTCTCCTGCGCCAGGCGGAAGATGCCGCTGGCGTCGATCGGCAGCACGTTGTACTTGCCGGCCTCCACGTACCAGAGGGAGATGAGGTCGTTGAGGATGTCGGGGTGTTCGGCAGCGACGTCGTCGTTCTCGGCGAAGTCCTCGGCGACGTGGTACAGCTCCCATCCGTCCTGGTCCATCGCCACGAGGTCGGCGGCGGTGATCGGGGTGCCGAATTGTTTCCCGGCCTCCTTGAATGACGGCCCGGGCCAGGGGCAGACGGCGCGCCAGCCGTCCTTGTAGATGGCTCGGTGGCCCATCATCTCGAAGTACTGCTCCGTCCGGGTCTCGTCGGCCGAAGCGTCATCGAGGACCGACGCGAAGCTCGCGCCTTCCAGCGGCGCCTGGGTCACGCCGCGGATCGCCGCGGGGGGCTGGAGGTCGAGCAGGTCTAGGACGGTGGGGACCATGTCGATGGCGTGGGCGTAGTGCTCACGGACGTCACCGCGCGTTTTCACGCCTTTGGGCCAGTGGACGATGAACGGGTCGCTGACTCCGCCGCGGTACGTCTCGCGCTTCCAGCGGCGAAACGGCGTGTTGCCCGCGAACGTCCACCCCCACGGGTAGTGGTTGAAGTACTGCGGGCCGCCGAGTTGGTCGATGGCCTTGAGGCTCTCCTCGAACGGCTCAGGCGCCATGTTGAAGAACTGCGCCTCGTTCGTGGTGCCCGTCTCGCCGCCCTCGGAGCTGGCGCCGTTGTCCGAGATCACCATGATCAGCGTGTCTTCCAGCTCGCCCGTCTGGTCAAGGAAGTCGAGCACACGGCCGATGTGGTGGTCGGTGTGCGAAAGGAAGCCGGCAAAGACCTCCATCATCCGGGCGTAGAGCCGGCGCTGGTCGTCACTGAGCGATGCCCACTCGGGCACGTCCGGGTCGTGGCGCGACAGCGTGGCATCGGCCGGCACGATCCCCAGCTCCTGCTGCTTGGCGAAGACTTGCTCGCGGTAGACCTCCCAGCCATCGTCGAACTTCCCGACGTACCGGTCAATCCATTCCTTAGGCGCGTGGTGGGGCGCGTGGGTCGCGCCCGGGCAGAAGTGCAGATAGAACGGCTTGTCCGGGTCGATCTGCTTCGCATCGGCGATGAAGCCGATCGCCTTATCGGCCAGGTCCTCCGTGAGGTGGTAGCCCTCCTCAGGCGTGCGGGGCGGCTCAACTTGGTGGTTGTCGTAGATCAGATCCGGGAACCACTGGCTGGTGTCGCCGCCCAGGAAACCGTAATAGCGCTCGAAGCCGCGCCCAAGAGGCCAGCGTGTGTACGGGCCGGCCGCTGTCTCCTGGCTGGAGGGGATCAGGTGCCACTTGCCGATCATGTAGGTGTTGTAGCCGCGCTCCAGCAACATCTCGGAGAGCATCCCGTTCTCGAACGGAACGTTGCCGTTGTACCCGGGGTAGCCGGTGGAGCCCTCGGTGATGCAGGCCATGTTGTTGCTGTGGTGATTACGGCCGGTGACGATGCACGAGCGGCTGGGGGAGCACAGCGCCGTCGTATGCATGTTGTTAAACCGCACGCCTCCCGCCGCGAGGCGGTCGAGGTTCGGGGTGTCGATCGGGCTGCCGTAGCAGCCCAGCTGCCCGAACCCGGTGTCGTCAAGCACGATGAAGACCACATTCGGCGCACCGGCGGGTGCGCGGGTCACTGCCTCCCATGCGGGGCTGGACACGTCGGTCGTGCGGCCGATGGTGCCGGGGAAACGCGTCCCCTTGGGGTACTCAACGATGGTCATCCAAGCCTCCGTAGGTGCGTCAGGTCGCAGGGGACCATAACCTCCGGACAGAGCGGAACACTCCCAGCGGCTGTACGCGGTCAGGCCTGGAGCCGTACCGGCAGTTCGCGGAGCTGGTTGGCGAACGGCCCGACGGCGTGCACCGGCGTGCCGTCGATGGCGATGTCGGGGTAGCGCGCCAGCGTCTCCTCGATCAGGATCTTCAGCTCAAGCCGGGCGAGCGCGGTGCCCAGACAGAAGTGCCGGCCGCCCGCGCCGAAGGCCTGATGCTCGGGGTTGCGCAGAACGTCGAACCGGTCGGGATCCTCGTAACGGGACTCGTCCCGGTTGGAGCTGACGTACCACATGAGGACCTTGTCGCCCTTGGCGATCGGGCATCCCTGCAGCTCGGTGTCGACGGTCGCCGTCCGGCGAAACTGCGAGAAGGCGGGGAACATGCGCAGCGCCTCCTCGACCGCACCCGGAATCAGCGAGGGATCATCGAGCAGCAGCTGTCGCTGGTCGGGGTTCTCCATCAGCGCCCTCATCGCGCTGCAATAGGTGGCCTTGGTGCTGTCGTTCCCGGCGGCCATCAGCAGCACGAAGCCCATCACGATCTCGTGCTCCTCCAACCGCTCGCCGTCCACCTCGGCGTTCACGAGGACGCTGGTCAAATCGTCGACGGGATGCTCGCGGCGCGCAGCGATCAGCTTCGCGCACCGTTCGAACATCTCCGGGACGTACTTGCCGGCGATCGCGTCGACACCGCCCGGGTTGATCTCAGGGTCCGTCGGGTTCATCAGGACGTTCATCAGGTGCGCCCACACCGCATCGTCCTGTGGCGTGAGCCCCATGAAGCTGCCGATGACCCGTGCCACGACGGGCTGAGCGACGTCCTCAACCATGTCGCATGTGTCCCGCCCCTGAAGACCGTCGAGCACGCCGCGGGTGATCTCGCGGATCGCGTCCTCATGCTCGGCGATGCGCTTGGGCGTAAAGCCACGCTGAAACAGGCCCTTGATCCGGTCGTGCTTGGGCGGATCCATCCCGATGAACATTCCCTGCTGCATGGCCAGCGGCATGACGCCTTCGGTGGCAATCGAGAACCCACCGACCTCCGACGAATACGTCTCCCAGTCGCGGCTCACCTCGTGCACACCCTCGGCCGTGGTCACCGACCAGTAGCCAGCTTCCTCGGGAAGCTCGGGAATGCCGGCCGACCAGTGCACGGGGCATTCTCGGCGCATGCGGGCGAACTGCACAAGGTTCGGCCCGTCGACCCACTCCTCCGGGTCATAGGCCAGGCAGTGGTCCAGCGGGGTGACGTCGGTCGACATGGTTCGGCCTTTCTCTGATCGCCGGTGCATCGGAGAGGGTGGGAGGCACAGTCTCCCCGAGGCCGATGCGCCCCGGGGAGACTCGCCCGTGTGGCTCAGCAGCCCTTCTTCTGGAATGCCGCTTTGGTGGTGTAGTCCCCCTTGGGCAGGTAGGCGCCCATCACCTTCGCCTCGTCACCCGGGACCTTGGTGTCCTGGACGGCGTGGTGGAAGCTCGCCGACGGGAGCATGTTGCGCACGACCAGCAGCCCGTCGCTCAGATGCCCGTCACCGTCGCCGTTCTTGGGCCACGGCACGTAGCCGACGCCGCACTTCGCCGTCGCGTTCTTGGGCCGGTCC
Source organism: Solirubrobacterales bacterium (assembly GCA_038319025.1). Lineage (GTDB taxonomy): Bacteria > Actinomycetota > Thermoleophilia > Solirubrobacterales > Solirubrobacteraceae > JBBQCW01. The sequence continues at coordinate 5,625 of JBBQCW010000018.1, read as the reverse complement.
CCGCTCTTGCTGGAGACGATCGTGTAGTTGCCGTGCTTGTCCACCGGGATCTGGCTGTCGAACAGGCACCCGGCGCCCTTGGTGGTATACAGCGACTCGTTCTGGCAGATCGACCAGTAACGCATGTCGCCCTTGCCCATCTTGGCGACCTTGGCGCCCGTGGCTGGTGTCTTGGGCAGCTTGCCACGGAGTACGAGCACCGGGCCTGCAGCGAACGCGGTGCTCACGAAAGCCGCCACGTAGTTGTTGTCGATGTTGCTGTACTGCCCGCCGGTCCGCGCGGGTTGCGAGGCGCAGTTGCCCTGGTACCAGCACGAGATGATGTACCCCGTGTTGTAGTAGGCGCGGAAGTTCGGCTTGGCGACCGCCGGGAACGTCGGTGCGGCGCCGGCCGGGTTACGCAGTGAGGCGTACAGGCTCTCGGGCACGGTGGTCAGCGAGAGCTGGCCCCCTTGCGCGTTGAGCGTCCCGCAGGCCGCGGCGCCGGTCTGAACGGTTCCATCCGCAAGGTGCAGCTCCATCTGCGGGAGTCCCACACCACCGGTCAGCTCCGCCTTCTTGAACGAGTCCGGCTCGTAGACGCGCAACACCAAGAGCTGATCGGACTGGCCGGCAACCCCGGCATACACCGTGTTCGCAGCGCGTGCACCGGCCGGTACAGCTTCGTTCAGCACGGTGATCGTGTAGCCCCGCTTGGCCGCGTTGCGGTTGGCGCCCGCCACATACGGGTTCTTTGACCCGACGTCCGGCTTGGTGGCGATGTCGTTGAGCGCGTCGACCGGGGCGTTGCCGGCCTTGTTGTACGAGTTGATCGACTGATAGCGGGCGTGAGCGAACCTACCCTTGAGCACGATCGTTGCGCCCGCGGGCATCGTGACCTTGGCCGACCAGTAGACCGCGCCCGTGTCCGGGAACGCGTAGTTGTGGACCGGGTCGGTGTCGAACTTCGACGCCAGACGGTTGGTCCAGAAGCAATCGGTCTGCGGAATGGCGGGCGCGGCCTTGTGGCTACCGACAGCGGGTGCGGCTCCGGCGGTGGCGGCGAGGCCGGCGGTGAGGCCGGCGATGACGGTGAGCGCTCCGGCGCCGGCCCGTATCAATGAACGGTGTGACATGAACGACCTTTCTCTCTCCTGAGAACAGTGCTGCGCCAGCCGGATCCGGGGCGCAATGTCCCCACCGTAACACGGACAGGACACTAAAAGCAAACGTCCTATGTCGGACAAAGACTTGAGAAGTCCTTCACAGAACGCTAGATACGTATGTCCCATTCATGGTGTACGCTCCCTGCCGTGGCCACCGAACAGACATTTGCGCCTCCGGTGACCTTCCGTCGCGCCACCCGCGATGACGCGATCACACTCGCCCACGCGAAATTCCTGGCCGGCGAACGCATCGAGATGCAGACCCTGGCCGACGAGCTCGGCGTAGCCCGCACCACGCTGTACCGCTGGGTCGGAGAACGGGAGCAACTACTCGACGAGGTCTTCGGCCGCCTCATCGACGCGTGGCTGATCGTGGTCATCCAGGCCTCGCGCGGCGACGGGCTCGAGCGGGTCCTCGACGTCATCCGCCGCTATCTCGAACACGCCGCCGCCGCAGAGCCGCTCATCCGCTTCACCGCCACCGAACCGGCCCTCGCACTCCGCATCCTCATGAACCGCAAGGGCATCGTCGCCGAACGGAGCCAAACCGCCCTGCAAGACCAACTCGAGGCTTGGGCTCCCGAACTGCAGATCGATGCGGCCATCATCAACGTCATCCACCTCACGTCCGTCACGCTCGTGTGGGGGCCACTGGCCACCGGCCAGCAGCCCGATATCGACAGCGCCATGCTCGTCGCTCGGACCCTGTTGAGCGCCGGCGACCCGGCCTGATCAGCACTCGGTCAATGGTTGTCGAGCGAGTGTGTACTCCCTCACCGCGTGCGGCAGGGCGACCTTGAGGGAGGCGGCTGGCGCGAGTCCGCTTAGCTCGACACGCGCTACAGGGCTCGGACGTGCTCTGCTCCGACCGCTTCACCCGAGGTGATCAGCTCGCGTGCCGCGTCGAGATCTTGGGGTCGCCCCACTGAAAGCGCGCCGGCCACGGCACCCTGATCGAGGTAGAAGATCGAGAACTCGCCGTCCTGAAGGGAGCCGCGCACCACTTCGTCATCCCACGTATGTGCGGGACCGACGTATTCCAGCGAGGCCCAGTCGCTGAGGTCTGAGAAGAAATAGGGCACGACGGTGTAAGGGTCGGTAGCGCCGAGCATCGCCCGGGCTACATGGGCACCCTGGTTTTGCGCGTGATCCTCGTGCTCGACGCGCAAGGAGCGACCGTGGACAGTGGACGAGTACTCGCACATGTCGCCGGCGGCAAAGACGCGGTCAGAGGTCGTGGTGCGCAGGGCCGCGTCGCAGGTCACGCCGCCGGTCTCCCCTAGGTCGAGGCCGGCGCGGCGGGCGAGCATCACGTCAGGCATCGCACCGACGCCGCAGACGACAAGGTCGCATTGCAGCTCCAGGCCGCCGCGCGTATGCACGCCGCTGACACGGTCGGCGACAGAGGCGAACCGGGCCACCTCGTCGGCGCCGATCACCGTCACGCCGTGGGCCGTCAACACGCCACGAAACCAGCGGCCGGCCCGAGCGCCAAAGCCGCGCTCGTACGGCTCTGCCTCCTGCATGACCATGGTGACGTCAAGCCCCATTTTGGTCAGTGACGCCGCGACCTCGCACCCCAGGTAGGACCCGCCGACGACGACGGCCCGATTGGCGCCATCGGCGTCGGCCCGAACGGCGTCGCTGTTGCCCAGTGCGCGGATGTAGTGGATTCCGTCGTGCTGGGCACCTTCGACCTGTAGGCGGCGCACCATCGCGCCGGTGGCAATCAGGGCCTGGTCGTACGTGATCTCTTCCTTCGTTGAGAGCCTCGCCGTGCGGCGAGCAAGGTCGAGATCCACGACACTCGTACGGCTGAGCAGGTCGATGTCGGCATCGGCATAGGAGGCCGGGGTGCCGAGCAACACCTCCTCCTTGGATGCCTCGCCGCGCAGGTACTCCTTCGTCGCCGGCGGGCGATGGTAGGGCAGATCAAGCTCCCGAGAGACGAGCATGATCGACCCGTCAGCCCCCTCGTCACGCAGCGCGTGAGCGGCGGTCGCCGCGGCGATCCCACCACCTATCAGCAGGTGGTCAACATGACGGTGCGTCATAGCCGGGGACCTCAAGGGTGAGTCAGTGCAGCCTGCCACTGCAGGGTCAGGGCGTCGAGCAGCGCGTCCGGGTTTGTGCGGTCGGCGGCGATGTGCTCGATGAACGAGGCCTGGGTTCCCCACACCAGGACGAACGCGCGGGCTGCGACGGCGGACTCGGGCAGGTGCGGTAGCGCGTCGTGAATCCGTCCGCGGGCGCTGAGCTCGAGCTGCGCGTGGATCGCCCGCCATGCGGCTGCGATCTCGCTGTCATAAGCGGCGGCCTCGGCGACGGTCTGGGTCGCGCCGCGGTGCTCGGTAAATACGGCGAGCGCACGGGCAAGCGTTTCGCGCAGATCGCCTTCGCCATTGACAAGCCACGGACTCACCTCTGCGTCCAGGGCCTCTTGAACCTGTTCGCTGAGCCGCAGCGCGAGCGCTCGCTTGTCGGTGAAGTAGGAGTAGAACGTCGCGCGGGAGAAGCCGCTGCGCTCGGTGATCTGGGAGACACCGAGCTCGGAGTAAGGGGTGCCGCCGGCGACGAGATCCTCGACCGCAGCGAGAAGCGCCGCTTCACCACGGGCCCGGGCTTGGCGGTTGTGGTCGGTGGAGCGCACAAGCGGCATGCGAGCAAGGTACCAGACAAGCGCGCTATCCACTAGCGCTTGACATTGTGTCAAGCGTGTCTGTATAACGCTCTCATGCTCAATCAGTCGAAGGCCCTCTCGGTCAAGGTCAGCTCATGAACGACACAAGCCGGCGAATCCCGAACCCTCAGGAGCCCAGGCCGCACATTGCCTGGCCCACCGTCGGCGTGCTGGTCAGTGCGATCAGCGTCTGGGTCGCCTCCAGCGCCCTCGCCCTAACGGGGACGTGGCCCTGGGCCATATCCGTCGTCGTCAACACGCTCGCCACATTCTCCCTCTTCACCGTCGTACACGAGGCCTGCCACCGCTCCCTGTCGACGTCCGACGCGGTGAACGTCTGGCTCGGACGCATAGCGGCCATGTTCATCGGCCCGCTATCGGGGTTGGGGACGTTCCGGTACATCCACATGCAGCACCACCGCTTCACCAACGATCCCGACCTCGACCCCGACTCGTGGGCAAACGTCGACCGCGGTTTGGCCTGGACGCTCCCGCTGCGCTGGCTCACCCTCGACCTGAACTACCTGCCCTACTATGCCCGCCGACTCGACGCGCGTCCCCGGAGCGAGAAGGTCGAGCTCGCCGCGACGCTGGCGCTGACGGTCACGCTCACCGTCGCCGCGATCGCCACCGGTCACGGGCTCGACATCCTCCTGCTGTGGTGGATCCCGCAACGGCTGGCGACCGGGCTGCTCGGCTGGTCCTTTGACTACCTGCCCCACCACGGACTGCACGCCACACAGTCCGAGGACCCCTTCCAGGCAACCCGCAACCGCGTCGGGCTCGAACGACTGCTCACACCGATCCTGCTGTACCAGAACTACCACCTCGTTCATCACCTGCACCCGCTGATCCCCTTCTACCGATACATCGCGGTCTGGCGCCAACGCGAGGAGGAATACCTCGAGCGCTCGCCCGCCCTCAGCGACGCACGCGGCCGCGAACTCACCACCGAGGAGTACCGGCGTATCCGAGAGCTCGCACACCACTAACCACGCGCAGCCGACAGTTCGCCACAAAGTGACTGCTGCTTTTCGCGGAGGCTGTCGCGTAAAGGTCGGGTGTGCGGTTGGGCGTGGGGCCTGTCGCGGCTGTGGTGGCGGGCCGGCCGGGGCGAGGCGTGGGTGCTGGAGCCGGTTGCTGGCCGATCAGACTGCCGATGCGGGTTCTAGGGGCCTGTCATGCGGTGGCGAGTTGGTGTTTTGGAGTTCCCCCGGTTCGGTGGACAGGGGTTGTTTAAGCAGTTAGCTGTTCCTGTCGGGGTGTGAGATTGATCTTCTCGTACTGGGCTGGAGAGAGTTGCCCGAGCGTTCGGTGGCGTCGTTCGCGGTTGTAGAACACCTCGATGTAGTCGAAGACCTCGGTGCGCAGCTCGGCCTTCGTCGGCCAGGAGCGGCGGTGGATGAGCTCCTTCTTCAAGGTGGCGAAGAAGCTCTCGGCGACGGCGTTGTCGTAGCAGTCGCCTTTGCTGCCCATCGACTGGGCGATCCCCGCGGCGCGTGCTTGTTGGCCGAAGGCCAGAGCGACGAACTGGCTGCCCTGGTCTGAATGCCAGATCAGGCCTGGGCCGGGCCGACGGCGCGCAAGGGCCATCTGCAGCGCGTCGGTGACAAGCTCGGTTCGCATGTGGTTGGCCATCGACCAGCCGACGATCCGCCGGAGGTTGTCCCGTTTGTCGTGGAACTTGGCGGTGGCGGTTCGGTGTTTAGTGAGCGGCCGCGAGCGTAGCGGCTGGAGGGGTCGTGGGTGAGATGGTTTGGATCGTGGTCGTCGATGCGCGCGTCGCGGCGAGGTCGTTCT
>JBBQCW010000017.1:0-70697 GCA_038319025.1 Solirubrobacterales bacterium | reverse complement strand
CCGAACCGGGCGGCCATGGCGAGGCGCTCGGGCACCGTGTCGATGGCGATCACCTGTGCCGCACCGACGGCGCGGGCGCACTGCACGGCGCAGAGGCCAACGGGGCCCAACCCGAGCACGACGACGGTGTCGCCCGGCTTCACGCCGGAGCCGGCGGTGGCGTGGTACCCGGTCGCCATCACGTCTCCGGCGAACATCGCCGCGGTGTCGGACAGGCCCTCGGGGATCCGGCGGAGCGTCAGGTTGGCGAACGGGACGACGGCCTGCTCGGCCTGCGTGCCCGGCAGGTTCCCGAGCGTGGCGCCGTGGCCGAACGTCCGTGAGGAGTCGCACTTGTGAAAATCGCCGCGACGGCAGTAGAAGCAGCCGCCACACGCCACCTGGAATCCGCCCAGGACCCGGTCGCCGGGCGCCACGGACGTGACACCGGCGCCTACTTCCAGCACCGTGCCGACGTACTCGTGGCCGAGGATAAAGCCCTGTTCCAGCGGGATCCGCCCCGTGTACAGGTGCAGGTCTGAGCCGCAGACCCCGGTCGCCTCTACTCGGATGAGTGCCTCGTGCGCCTCAGTGATGTCCGGGTCGGCGACCTCGTCGACCCGGACCTCGTGGGGTGACTGGAAGGTGACTGCGTGCATCGCGCCAATCTACTGTGACGGCTGACCCAGCGGCCCAGCCGGGAGGCCTCAGGCGCTCAGTCGATGATGGAGGCGACGAACCCGCGCCAAGCGTCGGCGAGCCGTTCGAGCGTGAGGCCGACATCGTCGAGTTGATGCATAACGAGTTCCGCGCCCAGCCCGGACAGCAGCAGGTCAGCTGTAGGTCCGGCGTCCACACGGGGTGCCGCGTCCTGCAGGAGCACACGCACGTGCGCATGCCAGAAGGCGTACGGCGAACTTCCGTGCCACGCCCCCGGCGCCGATGTCTGCGCGGCCCGCAGCAGCGGGCCGTGCTGGGCCACGAACGCGAGCATCGCCGGCCCGAAGGCCAGGAGGCGCTCACCGGCCGGGGCGCCGGGCCCGATAGGTGGCGCGCCACGGATCGCCTGCTCCTGGAAGGCCGCCTCGCGATCAGACAGCAGCGCCATCATCAGGCCGGCCCGATCGCCGAACCGGCGGAACACGGTGCCTTTGCCCACGCCGGCTTCGGCCGCGATCGCGTCCAGCGATGTGGCCTCGATCCCCTGACGGGCGAAGAGACATTCAGCCGCGGCCAGGATATTCACGCGATTGCGCGCCGCGTCACACCGCTCCGGCGCGGGCGTTCCCAGCACGGGCAGCAGGGCCAGGTCGAAAACGTCTGGCGGCGAGATGTGTGGCGGTTGGGGAGCGGTGGGGGTCACGGGTTCTCAGTGTCTCAGGAAGAGGGGTCGAAACGGGCCGTTCGGGGTAGAAGTAGAACTACGGTCCGTTTGTATGATACAAATAGAGCAACAGTCCGGTTACGCCACCACAGCGAAAGAGATCCACATGACCACCACCACATCCGTCCAGCTCCCTACGGGAACCTGGGCCATCGACCCCGTCCACTCCTCCGCCGCCTTTCGCGTCAAGCACTTCGGCGTGTCGACCTTCCGCTCGTCCTTCGCGGATCTCAGCGGCACCTACGTCGGTCACGACGAGCACGCCCACCTGTCGGGTGCCGTCACCGTCGACTCGATCGCTGTCACGCAGCCGGACCTACGCGGGCACCTGCTCTCCCCGGACTTCTTCGACGTGGGCAACCACCCGTCGATCACTTTCGAGGCCAGCAAGCTGACCCTCGGTGAGAACGGCGTCCTGAGCGTCGAAGGCGACCTCACGATCAACGGCGTCACCAAGACCCTCGTCGCCACCGGCACCGCCACCGAGCCGGGCGCGGATTTCCGCGGTATCGAGCACTTCGGTATCAACCTGGAGACGACGATCGACCGCACCGCCTACGGCGTCACCTGGCAGGCGGAGCTCCCCGGCGGCAAGGTCGCCGTCGAGAACGACGTGACGCTCGAAGTCTCCCTCGAGTTCACCCCGGCCGAGGCGTAGAACCCATGAAGGTGCTCGCCATCTCCGGGAGCCTGCGCTCCAGCTCGTACAACACCCGCCTCCTCGTGGCGGCCGGCGCGCACCTGCCGCCCGGCGTGGACCTACAGGTCTACGCCGGGTTGGCCGCCGTTCCGCCGTACGACGAGGACGCGGACATCGAGCCGGCCGATCCTGCGGTGACCGCCCTGCGGGAAGCCATCCGCGACGCTGATGCGGTGCTGTTCGCCACGCCCGAGTACAACGGCTCGATCCCCGGCCAGCTCAAAAATGCGCTGGACTGGGTCTCGCGACCGTTCGCCACCAACCCGCTGCGCGGCAAGCCCGTCGCCGTGATCGGGTCGAGCACCGGCCTGTTCGGCGCCGTGTGGGCCCAAGCCGATCTACGCAAGGTACTCAGCACCATCGGTGCCAGCGTCGTGGAGGACGAACTGATCGTGCCTTCCGTCGCCGAGGCGTTCCCCGAAGGCAGCACACTCGTCGAGGAGGAGCACCGGGTCGCACTGGCTGCTGTCGTCCATGCACTGCACCGCCAGGCTGCTGCCGATGTGGCCGCGGTGGGTGCTTGACGCCTGACGCGCAGTGACGGAGCCCGGCGAACTCGCCGGGCTCCGCAATGCGGGGACGTCCTTACTGCTGAGTCGCCGTGCTCGGCGTCGTGTTGGTGCTGGGGTTCCACTCGCCGTTGGTCGGGCCGTGATGGTCGCCGTCGGGACCGCCGTGGCCGCCGTCGGGGCCGCCATGGCCTCCGTGATCGGGCTGCGTGTTGGTCGCGGTGACGTTGAAGGACGAGTCGAGAACTACCTCAACCTCGGTGCCGTCGGCCTTGCGCACGTGGGCCTCGTAGCCGCCGCCCTCTTCGGACGAGACGCGCTCGACCGTGCCGGGGACCTTGGCCAACGCTGCTGCGGAAACCTTCGCCGCCGTATCGCCGGTCACGACGGGCTCGTTGGGGTTGCCGCCGCCCGGGCCGCCATGGCCTCCGTGATCGGGCTGCGTGTTGGTCGCGGTGACGTTGAAGGACGAGTCGAGAACTACCTCAACCTCGGTGCCGTCGGCCTTGCGCACGTGGGCCTCGTAGCCGCCGCCCTCGTCATCGCTGACGCGCTCGATCGTGCCCGGAACCTTGGCCAGGGCTGCGGCCGAGACCTTCGCCGCGAGGTCGCCGGTCAACACCTTCTCGTTCGGGTTGCCCTGCGAAGTGCTGCTCAGTCGGTGCAGCTTGCGGTGGGCTGCCTTCTTAGCGGCCTTCGTGGTCGTCGTGGTCTTCGTGGTCGTGGTCGATGCGGCATCAGCCAACGCCGAACCGCCGAGAGCCAGCGCGCCGAGAGCCGCCATGCCCATGGCCGTCTTCTTCATCGTGTCCTGCATGCGAATCCTTTCGGAGGGGTACTGACCGTGGCCAGCATGTTCTCCTTCCCTGGCATCCGCGTCAGATCAGCCTGAGAATGTGCTGAGAGTTTGCGTCTAGGCTCCCGCAGGCGGCGATGCCGGCAGCCACACCGTGAACACCGCACCCCCACCTGGGGCATTGGCGGCCTGCACACGGCCACCGTGCGCCTCGACGATCCCGGCGACGATGGCCAGGCCCAGACCGGCACCGGCCCGCCCACGACCGCGGCCGGGTTCGGCGCGCCAGAATCGCTCGAACAGCGCGTCGGCTTCGTCGGATGGCAGGCCTGGGCCGTGATCACGCACGACGAGGCATTCCTCGTCGCCCTGCCGCGTCACGGCCACCTCGACAGGGGTGCCGGCCGGGGTATGGACCAGCGCGTTACGCAAAAGGTTGCCCACGACCTGGCGCAGTTGATGAGCGTCGGCCAGGATCGATGCATCGGCGCCCGGAGCCGCCGTCATCGTGATGGCTCGGTCCGGGGCGACGGCGCATGCGTCGTCGACGGCGTCGGTCGCAATGGCCACGACATCCACGGCTCGGCGATCGCCGTCGCGAATCTCGTCCAGGCGAGCCAGCGTGAGCATGTCCTCGACCAGGACGCCCATGCGAGCCGCCTCTTCCTCGATCCGGCGCTGGGCCCGTTCCACATCTGCCGGCTCGGAGGCGGCACCGATGCGCAGCAACTCGGCGTAGCCGCGTACGGAGGCCAACGGTGTGCGCAGTTCGTGAGCGGCGTCAGCCAGGAAGGTGCGCAAGCGGTCCTCGCTGGCCTGGCGCTCGGCAAACGCCCCTTCGAGGCGCTCGAGCATGCGGTTCAACGCAAGACCCAGCCGACCGACCTCCGTCTTCTCAGTAGCCGGGCTCACCCGGCGTGAGAGGTCGCCACCAGCGATGGCGCCGGCCGTCTCGCCGATGCGATCCAGCGGACGCAGGCCGATCTTCACGACCCACCAGGCGAGGAATGCGAGTACGAGGAGCACGACCGCGATCACGATGGCCTCCACAAGCAGTAACCGGTCCAGCGTGGAGCCCACCTCATGCAGCGGCACCGCCACCAGGGTGACGCCCGCACGGTCGGGACTGACACCGGAGAGGACGCGGAACTGCGTTCCCGAACCGCCCAGCGCATCGACCGTGAACGTGTGATCGGAGGGCAGATCGGCCGGGATGTCGGGCTTGGGCAGACCGGTCTCGCCGTAGGAGATCAGCACCGTGCCGGTGACGGCGCCGGAGGCGTCGCGCTGCTGGCCGTACGTGCCCGACGGCAGGCTCACGTCACCACCTGGACCGCCGGGCCCGCCGCGACCGAAGTCGTGGCCCCCGTGAGCGCCCGCCGTCCCGTCGTCGAGTCGGCGGGCGACATCTCCGAGCGCTGCCCGCGCCTGCTGGTCCACGCGGTCGATCAGGAACGAGCGCTGCTCGACGTACGTAACGGTGGCCAGCGCGAGCAGACCGACCGCCGAGACGGCCAGCAGCCCGAGCACCAGCCGGGTGCGCAGGGAACCCATGTTCACGGGCGTGGTGCCCGAAGCGCGTAGCCGACTCCGCGTACCGTCTGAATCAGCTGCGGACCTTCTCGACCGAGCTTCTTGCGCAGGTAGCTCACGTAGGTCTCCAGTACGCGGCCGTCGCCGCCGAAGTCGTACTCCCACACGTGGTCGAGAATCTGGTCGCGCGTGAGCGCGCGCCGCGGGTTCAGCAGGAAGTAGCGCAGCAGCCGGTACTCGGTCGACGTCAGCTCAACCGGTTCGCCGGCGCGCGTCACTTCGTGGGCGTCCTCATCGAGTTGCAGGTCCTCGAACACGAGCACGTTGGAGTGCGGTGCCTCCAAGCCGGTGCGCCGCAAAATGTTGCGGATCCGGGCCACCAGCTCCTCCAAGCTGAACGGCTTGGTCATGTAGTCATCGCCGCCGATCGTGAGCCCGCGCACCTTGTCCTCGGGTGCGTCGCGGGCGGTGAGAAAGATGATCGGAGGAGCACCGTTGGCGGCGCCCAGCCGTCGGGCGACCTCAAAGCCATCCATGTCCGGCAGCATCACGTCCAGGACGATCAGCTGGGGGCGGAACGCGTCGACCGCGGCGATGGCGGATTGGCCGTCTGCGGCAGACTCCACGGCGAAGCCTTGGAAGCGCAGCGCCATGGCGATGACGTCGACGATGTTGGGCTCATCGTCGACGACGAGGATGCGGTGGGGATCGGCCACGGTTACGGACATGTCCCCATCCTGCCCCAGGAACCTGTGAGATTTCTGAGAAGAAGCTGTGGGCTGGGCAAGTGGCCGCCGCGTTTGCACGCGGCGGCCACGCCCAAGCTGCGAGCGACTGTTACTGCGCGAGGACCTTCGCCTTCTGGCCGGCGAACTCCTCGTCCGTGAGCTTGCCGGCGTCGTGCAGCTCGCCGAGCTTCTTCAGCTGATCGGCGGGCGTCGAAGCGGCGCCGCTCTCCTGGACGTACTGCTGGAAGTCGGCGTTGGCCTGCTTCTGCTGAGCGATCGCGCGCTCCTGCATCCCGTGACCGCGAGCGATCAGGTAGATGAAGACGCCGAAGTACGGGATCAGGATGAGGAAGATGATCCAGGCAGCCTTGCCCCAACCCGAGATCGAGTGATCACGGAACAGATCCGAGAACACGACAACCAGCAACCAGAACCAGATGATGAAGGCGAACAGCTCGAGCATCGAGATGAAAACTTCGCCATTTCCAAACGCGGCAAGCATGCAAAAAACTCCAAAGATGAGGGGATACGGGACGGAAACGTCAAGCCTACGCTTTGTCCGCGTGCGAAGGTTCAACCCCAATGGCTGATTCCTGTTGCACCCCGTCATCCGGCCGGCCGGCGCAGGTCGCGCCCGCACCGTGTGCGCCGGAGCGGGCGACGACAGGCCGCGACCAAGGCGACGGCCTCGTGCCACTACCCGGTGGCCCCTTCACGATGGGCACCGACGGTAATTACGGCTACCTTGCCGACGGCGAAGGCCCCGCCCATCCGGTCACGCTGCGGCCGTTTTCCATGGGGCCCCACACAGTCACCAACGCCGAGTTCGCCGACTTCATCGCCGCCACCGGCCATCGCACCGAAGCGGAGACGTTCGGCTGGTCGTTCGTGTTCGATGCCTTCCTGCCCGCCGATTTCCCACCGACGCGCGCGGTGGCGGCCACGCCGTGGTGGCGGCAGGTCGAAGGGGCCGACTGGGCCCATCCCGAAGGGCCGCAATCCACCACCACCGACCGCCGCACGCACCCCGTGGTGCATGTGTCCTGGAACGACGCCCGCGCCTATTGCGCCTGGAGCGCCACGCGGCTCCCGACCGAGGGCGAATGGGAGTTCGCGGCGCGGGGCGGCCTCGTGCAGCGCCGCTTCCCGTGGGGGGATGACCTGCATCCCGCCGGCGAGCACCTCATGAACGTCTTTCAGGGCAAGTTCCCGGCCCAGAACACAGTCACCGATGGCTACGCCGGCACCTCGCCGGTCGGCGTGTTCCCGGCGAACGGCTACGGAATGCACGAGATGACCGGCAACGTGTGGGAGTGGACGGCCGACTGGTTTGACCCGGCCTATTACCGCCGCAGCCCGGACTCGGACCCTCCCGGGCCGGTGACCGGTACGCGCCGCGTGATGCGCGGTGGCTCCTACCTGTGCCACGCCTCCTACTGCAACCGGTACCGGGTCGATTCCCGCAGCGCCAACACCCCGGACAGTTCCGCCGGCAACATCGGGTTCCGCGTGGCCCGCAGCGCCCCACGCTGAGGCGCAAGGCTCAATTCTCGCTGACGCCCTTGTAGATCAGGACGACGCCGGTCACCGCGACGATGATGCTCATGATGCTCACCACGTTGCGATGCAACCAGTGGGAGAACTCCTCGACGAGCACCGTCGTCCGCTCCGGGCGCACGAGGTACCCGACGATCGGCACCTCGACCATCAGGAACATGATCACGTTGAAGACGACCATGAGGAGTATCTCCTCAACGGTCGAGTAGCTGTCCTTGGAGATATCACCGAGGGCCACCAGGTAGAACGGCCCAGGCAGGTTGATCGCGGCGCCCACGCCGAACGCGACCGGCACCGAACCCTTGTCCAGCACGCGCTGTGCCCACGGATCCTTCTGCTCGGCCTTGCTGGGCTTGACGCGCTTGTGCCGGTATCGACCCATCAACCCCCGCCCGCGGTCGGTCCCCGCCAAGCCCGCCATCAACACGGCGAGAACGCCAGTGACGATGTAGACCGTCGGATCGATGGTGCTCGGGGTCGTGCCGGCCACTGACTCGGCCGCGTTGAACGCATTCAGGACCAAGTACCCGGCCACCATGCTCATCGTGAAGCCGCCGGCCCAGAAGCCCAGGAGCAGCCGGGCTGGGTGCGGGCGAGTGAGGATCACCACGACGGCCGCGATCAGCGTCGGGAAGAACGCCGCGGCCAGCGCGAGCAGGATGATCTCACCCATAGCGGGCGATCCTAGGCGCCGCTGGGGCTGGAGCGTCGACGGCTGCCGCCCCAATGCTGCATCGAGCACAGCAGGCCCGCGGCGTCCAGCGGAGGCCCGGGCATCGGCGTCGGACGGCGGCGGTCCGGACGCAGCCCATCCAGGAGGACCAACAGCGTGCGTCGCCAGACGTCCGGGTCAGCCTCGCGCGTGTAATCGGCCACCTCACCGATCGCGTGCTGCATCAAGACGAGGTCGTGAACGACGATGTCGTCGCGGACGACGCCGGCCTCCTGCGCGCGGGTCAGCAACGCGATGACGATCGGCTCGATCGTGTCGCGGGCGTCCTCGACACGCGCCTGCCCGTGGGTGGTGCTGAGCAGCACCTGTTTAAGGCCGCGGTCCACGACCTGCAGCTCGAGCGAAGCTTCGAGGAAGTGCACGAGCCCTGTCCAAGGGTCGGCGATGTCGAGCCCGTCGTTGGCGATCGCCGCGACGGCGGCGATGCGCTCCTCGAACAGTGCGTCGATCAACTGCTCCTTGTCGGGAAAGCGGCGGTAGACCGTCCCCACGCCTACGCCGGCGCGCCGCGCGATGTCGTCCAGCGTGACATCCAGCCCCTCTTCGGCGAACAGCTCGCGAGCGGCCACCATGACGCGCTGGCGGTTGCGCTCCGCGTCCTTGCGCAGGGGCCGATCGAGTGTGGTCATGCGCACAGTGTACTCCAAACCGGAGGCCCATACTCCAAATGGAGAGAACCGCTCCGCTTGTGTGCTACGGTGCTCTTCAGAAGTTGAGAGACCACCTCCGTTTCGTGAATCGAGGACTTACCGTGTCACCCCAATCCCCCGCCGTGCACGACCGTCGCTGGCTGATCCTCGCGATGCTCGGCGTCGCCCAGCTGATGGTCGTCCTCGACGCCACGATCGTGAACATCGCCCTTCCCTCCGCCCAGCGTTCGCTCGGGTTCTCCGACGACAGCCGCCAGTGGGTCGTCACCGCGTACGCACTGGCCTTCGGCAGCCTCCTGCTGCTCGGCGGTCGCATCGGGGACATCTTCGGCCGCAAGCGCGCCCTCATCGCCGGCCTGCTCGGCTTTGCCGCGGCGTCGGCGATCGCCGGATTCGCGCAGAGCTTCGGCGTACTGGTGGGCGCCCGCGCGCTGCAGGGTGCCTTCGCCGCCCTCCTGGCCCCCGCCGCGCTGTCGATCCTCACCACGACCTTCACCCATCCCTCTGAACGCGGGAAGGCCTTCGGCATCTACGGCGCCATCGCCGGCGGTGGCGCCGCGATCGGGCTGTTGCTCGGCGGCGTCCTCACCGAGTACCTGGACTGGCGCTGGACGATGTTCGTGAACCTGTTCTTCGCCGTTCCCGCCGCCATCGCCGCATCCGTCCTGCTCGTCAACGAACGCCCTGCGGTGCTGCCCAGGCTGGACCTGCCCGGCACGCTGACGGCCACCACCGGCCTGTTCGCCCTCGTCTTCGGGTTCACCAACGCCGAGACCCACGGGTGGGGCGCGCCGCTGACGGTCGCCTCGCTGGTGGCGTCCGCCGTCCTGCTCACCGGCTTCGTGGTGATTCAGATGCGCAGCAGCCACCCGCTTCTCCCGCTCCGCGTCGTGCTCGACCGTGACCGTGGTGGGTCCTACGCGGCGATGGGCATCATCGGCGCAGGCATGTTCGGCGTATTCCTGTTCCTGACGTTCTACCTGCAGCGCACCCTCGGCTTCAGCCCCGTCGAGTCGGGCTTGGCGTTCCTCCCGTTGAGCGCGGCGATCATGGTCACCGCCACGCTCGTCAGCACGCGCGTCCTCCCGCGGACCGGGCCTCGGCCGTTGATCCCCACCGGGATGGTGCTGGCCGGCGTCGCGATGCTGCTGCTCACGCGTGTCGGAGTCGATACGTCATACGCGAGCCACGTCCTGCCCGCGCTGATCCTGATGGGCGCCGGCATGGGCCTCGTGTTCGCGCCGGCAATGGCCAGCGCCACCGGCGGGGTGCGCCCGGAGGATGCGGGTGTCGCCTCGGCCATGGTGAGCACGGCCCAGCAGGTGGGTGGCTCGATCGGCACCGCGCTGCTCAGCACGCTCTCGGCCACCGCGGCCACCACGTACGTCGTGGCCCATGGCGGTCCGTCCCCGCAGGTGCTGGCCTCGGCCGCCGTGCACGGCTACACCACGGCGTTCTCGTGGTCGGCAGCGATCTTCCTGGTGGGAGCCATCGTCGTCGGCGCCCTCCTGCGCTCCGGCGCGCAGGAACTGGACCCGGCCGGCGCCCCCGCGCTGGCGCACTGACGCTCCCGCGCAACGCGTGTTCGGAGGCGTGGCCCTCAGGCCGACGCGCGCCAGCCCGTTCTGGAAGCCTGGCCATCATGGAGTGGACTTTGGCGATCATCGCCTTCACGCTGCTCGCGGTCGCGGCGTTCTCACAGCGACTGTCGGGAACGCCCGTGACGGCGGCGATGGTGTTCGTCGCCGTTGGGGTCCTCGTCGGACCGCTCGCGCTGGACGAGATAGATGCCCACGCGTCCAGCGAGACGATCAAGATGCTGGCCGAGGCCACGCTCGCGCTGGTTCTGTTCTCCGATGCGGCCCATGTCGACCTTCGCACTCTTCGTAAGGAGCGCCGGCTTCCGGTTCGCCTGCTCGGCATCGGCCTGCCGCTGACGATCGCCGCCGGCACGTTGGCCGCGACGCTTTTGTTCAGTGACCTCACGATCACGGAAGCGCTCGTCCTAGCGGTGCTGCTGGCCGACCGACGCTGCGCTGGGCCAGGCCGTCGTCACCGAACCTCGCCTGCCCTCCCGGATCCGGCAGGGCCTCAATGTCGAAAGCGGTCTCAACGACGGTATCTGTGTGCCGCTCCTGCTCATCGTGCTGGCCAGCGCCGAGGTCGAGGCCGGAACCGAGAGCTCCACCAGCGCCCTTCGGATCGTGTTCGAGCAGATCGGCTACGGCGCCGGCGCCGGTTTGGCCGTCGGAGCGCTGGCCGCCACGATCGTCGTCCAAGCTGGTCGCCGGGGTCTGATCGCAGCATCCTGGCGGCGGGCGATTCCTGTGGCAGCTGCGTTCATGGCCTACGGGACCGCAGCCCCGCTCGGCGGGTCAGGCTTTATCGCCGCTTTCGTCGCCGGCATGGCGTTTGGTCACATCCTGAGGGGCGACACCGAGGAGATCAGCGTCTTCGATGAGGACTTGGGGCGGCTCCTGAACGGCGTGACATTCATCGTGTTCGGGGCGATTCTGCTTGGCCCGTCACTAGAGCACGTGACGTGGGAAGTAGGCCTCTATGCCCTGCTCAGCCTGACGGTCGTAAGGATGGTTCCAGTAGCGCTGGCCCTGAGCGGTACGCGCGCCCGGTACCCCACGCTCGCGTTCCTTGGGTGGTTCGGTCCGCGCGGCCTGGCGTCCATCGTCTTCGCGCTGATCGTCCTAGAGGATTCGCACCTGCGCCATGTCTCAACGATCCTGCTCGCCACGTACATAACCGTCGGACTCTCCGTACTGCTCCACGGCCTATCCGCCGCGCCGCTGACCGATCGCTACGCCAATTGGCTGTCCGCCCATCCGCGCGACGATGAGCCCATGATGGAGGGCGTGCAGGCCGATCCGTCAACTACAGACCGGTGATCGTGGCGATGCGCCCACTCTCGGCTGCGGCCTTGAGCGCCGCGTAGTCGCGCTCGTTCTGGTCGGCGTACGCCTCGGAGAACTCAGTGATTGCACGGTCAAAGGCCGTGCCGCCACCGAGGTAGGCGGCGATGACGATCCGATCGCCCGATCGGGCATGGGCGCGGGCCAGCGTCCAGCCACAGGTGCGGCCATACAGCGCCATCCCCTGGGGAACAGCGCCCTCGGTCTCGAACGACCCCTTCCAATCCTTCAACTGACGCACGTAGAAGTCGCGGTCCTTGCCATCCGGCCCGGTGACCTTCTGCCAGCCCAGGAAGATGTCGCTGCTGGCCTGCATGAGGCGCTGGCCGGCGACGACACGGTGGCCGTTGTTGGCGTACTTGCTCTTCTTCAGAAACTGCTCGAGCACGGACGGCTGGGCTTCCTTGAACTGCAAGAAGAGCGGGTCCCTGCCATCGCGGCCGAGCAGAAGGCCGATCCAGGCGCGCGTGCCGACGCTGCCCACGCCGACAACCTTGTGGGCCAGGTCCACGATTCGGAAGCCCTCGAGCGCCTCGCGGCGGTCCGTATCCAGCGTCTGGCGGTAAGCGCGCAGCAGGTCGTGCAGGCCTGCGCGCATCGCAACGCCCGCCTCGCCGGGGAGCAACTCGTCGATCGGCTGGATCAAAGGCGGATCGCTGATGATGCGCGGCTCGCCGTCCACGATCGTCGTCAGTTTGGAGAACGCCTTCATGCTGTCCTTGGTGCGCGCCTTGTCAATCGTCTTTTGCAGGGTCTTGCGTACCTGCTTGGTCATCTCGCCGGTCAGCCCGGCGACGAGGTCCTCCACATCCAGGTGCGCGTAGAACACCTCGAGGTTCTTCATGGCCGCGAAGCGTCGCATCGCCTCGCGATACGACGTGACCGTGCCGCCCACGATCTTGGCCCGCTCCTTGTCCGTGAACCCGCCGTCGCGGGCAGCGACCGACATGCTCACGGCGAGGCGCTTGACATCCCACTCCCACGGCCCAGGGAGCGTCTCGTCAAAGTCGTTGAGGTCGAACACCATGCGCCGCTCGGGTGACGCGAAGAGCCCGAAGTTGGAGAGGTGCGCATCGCCGCAGAGCTGGGTGTGTATACCGGTGTTCGGAGTCGCGGCGAGGTCGGAGGCCATGATGAGCGCGGCGCCACGGTAGAAGGTGAACGGCGAGACGAGCATGCGCCCGTACCGCAGCGGTACAAGATCGGGAACGCGGGTCACGGCCTGCCGTTCCAGCAGCGCGACAGGATCAGGACGATCAGCGGCCGGGGCAAACTCGGCGTGGCTGGACCGCGGAACCTCGGCGCGCGCCGCCCTACCCCGCGCCACGCGCTCCTCGACCGTCAGATGGTTCACCGCTCCGTCGTTTCGCGTGGTGCTCATTTCGACCTCTCTCGCAATCCAATGTTCACGCCGAGAATGTCAGCATGGAGTGACTGTCGCATCGACCAGAATGGCTCATCCAACACAAACGGACGGGAGCCGATGCCCGATCTGCTGGCTAGGCTCCACCACGTGAGCACCAAACTCACCGCCGCCGATACGTACGACCCAGTCGTCGATGCACTCGACGAAGAGGCGGGCACATGGACCCGCATCCGAGGAGCTGTGCACCTGTCAGGGGACGTGGTGCGCATGGCCAAGCGCGATCCCAACCACATCGCCGAGCGACTCACGCTGATGGCGGTCGGCCGCCAGGCCGAGCCTGCTCGGGCTTGGGCCGACCGAGCGCTCACAGCGACCCCGAAGGCGACGCCCGCGCTGCTTGCCGACGACCAGCGCCGGCAGACGATCAAGGTTGCGCGGATCGATGGTGCGATCGCCGGTACACCGTTCTTCGTCGCCCTGGTGCCCGCGTACCTGACGTTCCTACAGCAGGAGGTACGGCTGATGATGCGCACCGCAGCGCTCTACGGCCATGACCCGGCCGACGCGGCCGTGGCCGCCGACTTCCTCGTGCTGCGGGGTGTCCACAAAACGAAGGCGGCGGCCCACGCCGAACTGGAGACGGTACGCGCCACGCCGCTCCCACCTGCCGGCGAGAAAACCCCGTGGCGGTCGTGGTACCAGGCGGTGCTGCGCATCCTTATCCTGGCGGGCTTCATCGGCCCGCCCGGGGACGGTGATTCGGGCGCGCTCACGGGCCGCGAAAAGGCCAAACGCGCCTTCAGCTTCGCGATCGCCGGGGCGATCTGGGCGCTCACGTGGATCGTGCCCGTGACGTTCATGATCGCCATGTCGTGGGGTTGTGAGAACGATGCAAAGCGGTTCGGCCAGCGCGTTGTCACGCACTACGGGGACGAGGGCGACGATCTGGCGGTCACGATCGCCCGCGCCGACCGCACGGCCGGCGGGAACCGGATGGTCAACTTTCTGCGCGGCACGATCGTGTTCTTGTCCGTTTCCGTCCCCCTTCTGTTGATCGCCGTGACGATCCTCGACGGGACCGGCCCATTCGGTGTCAACCTCCCCGACTTGGTCGGCGTACTCGCCGCTGTGGCGGTCGTGATCGGCATCGGCATCACCGTGGCCAAGGGATAGCCGGCGTTCAGACCAGCCCGGTCTCGGTGGAGACCCCAAGCGCCATGCGACCCAGGCGTTCCATGAAGAGC
This sequence comes from Solirubrobacterales bacterium, assembly GCA_038319025.1. GTDB lineage: Bacteria > Actinomycetota > Thermoleophilia > Solirubrobacterales > Solirubrobacteraceae > JBBQCW01. Next base: position 56,594 of record JBBQCW010000017.1, on the reverse strand, counting down.
GGTCCGTTGGCGCCGTGCTGTGTAGCGGTGTGCACGTCGCGGAAAAGCCTCTGCAACACGCTGGCGTCGTGGATCGACGAGCCGCCGCCGGCGTTGTAGGCGATGTCCACGGCCCGCGCCGAGCGTTCGGTCGCGTTGATCGCGGCGACGCGCAGCAGGCGACGGGTCTCGTCACTCACCTCGCCGTCGGCCGCCGCTTCGGCGGAAAGGCGCTCGACCTGTTCGCGCAGCACGGCTCGCGCCGACAGCCAGGCGGCTTCGGCCTCGATCACCTGGGCCTGCACCGCCGATCGCTCGGAGAGGGCGCGCGTCCCACCGGCCGGCACCTTGGCCGTGGCCAAGCCGATCAGTTCGTCGATCGCGCGGCGGGCGATCCCGACGGACACGAACGCCACGCCCGCGGCGAGTGCGCCGATCGACGTGAATCGGTAGAGCGGCTCGTCGATTACGGGGCCCTTCATCGGAAAGGGCACCCAACGGCCCTCGGGTACGAACACATCAGAGACCTCGTAGTCGACGCTGCCCGAACCGGCCAGCCCGAGGGTGTGCCAGTTGTCGTGGAGGGTCACGTCGCTGAGCGGGAAGAAGACGACAGGCGTCTTCAGACCGTCCGAGCGGGGCGCCTGCGTCTCCCCGTCGGTGCTGATCGAGACACCGCCGACGATCCAGGTGCAGTGCGTGGTGCCCGAGCCCCAGCCCCAACGGCCGCTGACCTGCAGGCCGCCGTCGACCGGCCGACCCCGGCCGATGGGATTGGCGAAGCCCCCCGTAATGGCCCGCGGATCGCCGTAGATCGCCTGCGCCCATTCTGGGCTGAGAAATCCCGAGGTGAGCGCGGTCGTGCCGCTGACCATCACGCACCAGGCGACAGACGCCTCGTAGTAGGCGAGGGTCTCGATGGCGTCAAACAGGTCCATGGCGGAGCCGGATCGACCCCCGTAGACGGTGGGCACCCAGGTCCGGAAAACACCGGTGTCGATCAGTCGCGCAACGAGATCGTCGGGGAGCCGGCGCGCTGCGCGGATCTCGGGCGCGCGCGCGTCCGAGATCTCGCCGATGGCGCCCAACGCGGCGATCATGGTGTCCTGGGTCATCGGGCTGCTCCTGTTTGGTTGAACCGGATCCCGACTCGCGGGTGCAGCGTGTGGCCGTACTCATCCTAGGTCCTCCTCCGAAGTGGTGGACTTGACTCCTGTGGCGACAGCGGCAGTCGCGGCGGGGAGATAACGTGGCGCCATGCCTGACGATCAGCCGTCCAGCAAGCGCCTGCGCAGATTCAGCGATCGCCCCCTCAACGAGAGTCAGCTGCAGCGGGCGGAACGGATCGGGGATGCCTACGGACTCGTCCTGGTCCTGATTCTGACGACGTTCGTGGTTTCGATGACGCTGCCCCCAGAGGGCTGGGGTGGGCGCGTGGCCGCCATCGCGATAGCCGCTCTCACCGGTGTAGTCGGGCTCACGAGTTCCGACGTGCCTCCCGCCCGAGTGCGCCTCGCCGTCGTGGCCGGTGCGGCGGCGGTCCTCGCCGCGTCGATGTCTCGGGCCACCAGCTCGGAGCTGCTTCTGGGCATCGCCTTCGCGATCGACTCCCTGCTTCTGGCCGTGTCGGCCGCGACGATCTTGCGCCGCGTCATCTTCGCTGACAAGGTCGAGTTCCGCACGATTCTCGGGGCGATCAGCGTCTTCACGATGTTGGGCCTTCTGTTCGGTTTCCTGTACATCGCCTGTGGCCGATTCATTGCCCATCCCTTCTTCGACGGGACGACTGCCGCCGCCAGCAGCGACTACATGTTCTTCAGCTACACGACGCTCACCACCACCGGGTACGGCAACTTGGTGCCGGCCGGCACGTTGGGGCAGACCCTTGCCGTGTTCGAGATGCTGATCGGTCAGTTCTTCCTTGTAACCCTGGTGGCCGGCCTGGTCAGCCTCTGGCGCCCGGGGGCCAGACCGGCAGCCGATGCCCAGGTACCGCCGGAGGCGCCCGACCTTCCGAGCGATCACGGCCATCCGGGCAGCGCGCCTGAACCCGCCTGACCCCGGAGTCGATGAATGCGACGCGCCACGTTTCAACGAAGCCCGGAGCGGAAGATGCGAGACTTGATGTACATGCGTATCCCGGCAATCTGGCTCTGCAACGTCGCCGTGGCCGCGGCCTGGTTCGCGAGCGCGACGCCCGCCGACGCGAGCGCGGCCGTCCGCACCCAGTCCCTCACCCGGTTCGCGAAGCTGCACTCGCCCAAGCTGTCCACCACGCCGATCGCGCTCGAGTCGGTCCCACTGATCGTGCGCAGCGTCTACGCCCACGTCAAACTGCCCAAAGGCTCGGTCGCCGCGACGGGTGCCGTGGGTTCCAACGCCAATCTCGGGACCGCACCGGGCGTCACGCTGACCATCGGAACGCAGCGCGCTGGAGCGCCCTACGTGGCCGCAGGCATCATGAATCACCGCCACGACCAGGTGCTTGCGGGCTGGCGGATCTTCGACTGGGGATGGCAGCACCAAGCTGCGGATGGCGGCTTCCCCGATTCGCAGCGGTACAACGTCGCGTTCTTCGTGGTCGCCCAGGCGCGGTCGGCCCTGATGCTTGTCCACTCCTCGTTCGCCCGGGTCGACCACCTGCGGATCTCAGCGGTTCTCCCCAAGTTGCAGGCCGCCTGCCGGTGGATGCTGCGCCCCGACATCGCTGCGCTAGCCGCATCTCACGAGTCCGCGTACAACCACCGTGACTACCTCACCGGGACGGCCCTCGCGTCCACCGACGCCCTCGCCCGGTCGCTGCACAAACGAGGGCATTTCGCGACGGCCGAGGCCGACACGCTGCTGAAGGGTGTGCGCCGTCAGTGGAAGAACGGGGTGAACCCTGAGCTCAACGGCTGGGATGCTTCCTACCAGGCGGTGGGCGTCGGGTACGCCGAGGAATGGCTGCAGCTGCGCTCGGATTGGCGGACGCCTGTCGGCAAGCGAATGCTCGCCATGACCGACCGGGCCATCTCCTGGCTCAAGAGCCGCATCGGCCCGACGGGCATCCTGAATCACGTCGGCGACACGCGCACCAGCGGGCCGACCAAGGGCCCGTCGTACATCTCGATCGAGAGAGCGCTGGCCTACTGGGGTGCACTGACCGGGGACCGCACCGCAAGCCGGATCGCCCGTCTGGTCTCACACTGGGTCGGCAGCCCGCTGGATAGCACGCCGGCCGTGGCCGACGACTCCGCCTGACCGGCGGCGATCAGGCCGCCTTCACGGCGCGCCGCTGATCAATGGCGTCCAGGATCTGTGCGTAGGCCATGTCGAACTGCTCGATGCCCTCCCGCTCCAAGTCCCGCGTGATCGCCTCGAGATCGATGCCGGACTCTGCGAGTTGGGCGAGGGTGCGCTGAGCCTTGGCGAAGCCCGCCACCAGCGTGGGGCGAGCGGTTCCGTGGTCGCGAAAGTCGTCCAGTGCGGCGTCGGGCACAGTGGTCACGGTGTCCGGCCCGATCAGTTCTTCGACGTACAACGTGTCGCGCAGGCCAGGATCTTTGACCCCGGTCGAGGCCCACAACGGCCGCTGCACGTGGGCCCCTTCGGCCGCCAGAGAACGCCACTCGGGGGTGGCGAACATGGGCTGGAACACGTCGCTGTAGGCCAGTCGCGCGTTGGCGATCGCCACCGTGCCGCGCAACGGCGAATCGGGTGACAGTTGCTGGTCGACCTTGGTGTCGATGCGAGAGACGAAGAAGCTGGCCACCGAGCGGATCGCCCCCAAGGGCAGGCCGGCGTCCAAGCGTGCTCGCAGGCCCCGCTGGTAGGCCGCGATGACTTCGCGATAGCGTCGCCGCGAGAAGAGGAGGGTGACGTTCACGCTCACCCCATCACGGGTCAACTGCTCGAAGGCCGCTACCCCTTCGGCGGTGCCGGGCACCTTGATCATCACGTTCGGTCGGTCGACGAGGTCTCGCAGCTCGTGCCCGCGACGCACAGCGCCGTCGCGATCATGGGCCAGGGCCGGCTCCTCTTCGATCGAGATGTAACCGTCCCGGCCGCCGGTGCGCTCCCAGACGCCTCGCAGCAAGTGACAAGCGGCCTGGATGTCGGCCACCGAACACCGCTCGAAGATCGCCGCCGCGGATTGATTTGCGGAGGCGCCAAAGATCTCCGCGTCGTACGCGTTTGACGAGGTCACGGCTTTGGCGAAGATGGAAGGGTTCGACGTCCCCCCGGTGATGCCGTCCTCGCGAACCAGACGCTCGAGGAGACCGTCCACGAGCGCCGGTCGCGCGACGTTGTCGTACCAAACGCTCTGATCAAGCGCCGCGATGTTGCTCCACGAACCCATCAGTAGGTGGTACCCAGCAGCCGAGAAGTCAAAACGACGCGCCGTGGGCTGGGCTTACCGCGCACGGAACACGAGTGTCCCGGTCACGGCGCTCGTGCCCGCCTTCGCCTTCACGACGACGGCGTAACGTCGGCCCGCGGTGGCGCGGCGGAGCGGGAGTCGTGCGCGCTTCCCGCTGACGCCCACGGTCCCGGAGATCGGCCTCGACGCCTTCCGCGTCCGGTGGCCTTTCTTCCCGATGAGGTACACGGTGATGCGGGTGTGGGTCAGCCGCGCCGCCCCAGCGGTGATCCGCACGGAATAACGGTGCCCGGACCGTCGCAAGCCGGAGACCTTCAGATGAGGTGGCTTGCTCGCGCCGGGGCGCGTCTGGGTCGTGCCGCCCGGGGAACCTGTCGGCGTGCCCGATGCGTTCGTGCCGGATGTGCCCGACGACCCTGACGTCGTGCCCCCGCTGGGTGTCGGCAATGGGTCAAGCGGATTGCCAGGGGCGATCCCGCTGCAGCCGTCCGTGGTCATGCCGGCGAAGCGCTGCGAGACAAAGGTGGAGGCCAGGGGTGTGAACGCGGCGTAGCCGGCCGTGTGATCGGCGCCCTGGAACTCCTGGAACTGCGTCGGCAGGTGGCGTGAGCAGTACGTGTAGGCGAGTTGCTGCACATCCTTGGCGACCATCACGGCGTCGCCCGTACCGTCCTTGTTGCCAACCGCGAGCAGCACCGGGGCCTTCGGCGTCCCGGCTTGACCCATGATCGAGTCGTTGAAGACGCTGACGAAGTCCGGCACCTTCTTCCAGTCCTGGTACTGCGGGGCGAGCAGATCCTCGAACTTCAGCCCGGGATACGCACTGGCGTTGAGGCAGCCCTTGGAGACCTCGTCCAGGATCTGGCGCCCGCGGGCGCTCATCAGCTTGTTCACGTCGAGGCGGTAGGCGCGCGCGAGCCCCAGCCCCACCGCCGGGATCGCGCCGGCCCAGTCGCTGCTGCCGGCGATGTATTCGAGGTTGTGGACAAAGTCCGCGGGGACACCGCCGGCCGCGGTGCCGATCACATCGAGTTCCGGCGCGTAGGTCTGCTGCAGCTCCGACGCCCACACGCTGGCGATCGATCCGCCCGAGTAGCCCGTCAGCGCCACAGGCGTCGTGTGCGCATCGGTGCCAAGGACATGCTGTGCCGCGCGAATCGCGTCGAGCGTCCCGTAGCCGGACTCGCGGCCGGCGCCGAAGTCATCAGTCGGCCCTTCGTAGTCCGCTGTCACCACGGTGTAGCCCTGCGTCACGTAGGCGTACGCGTCGGCGCTCTGAGCCGTCACGATCGAGTTGCCGGCGCCCGCGCGCAACACGTACGACGGGCGGCACGTGTCGGCTAATCCGTCGTAGGCCGTCTGGTAGGACAGCAGCTTCACCGGACCGGCCGGGACAGTCGGCTTCACGATTGTCGCAACGGTCGCCGTCGGCTCGCCGAGCTGGTTGCGGGTGCGGTACAGAACCTGCGTCGCCGGAACGGGGGCAGGCAGACCCGCGACCGTGATGTCGACCGATCGCGTCCGTAGGACGTCCCCGGGCGCGGCCGAAGGAAGCGAGGCCGGCGCCGCGTAGAACGAGTCCTGCGCAGGCGGCGCGGTGGCCGCGCTGGCCGACGATACGAGCGGACCGCCACATGCGACGGCGACGACGACGGCGGCTGCGGCACGACTCAAGACCGACGTGGTGATCTCCCGACGCGCGAGGCTCATGCCGCCACCGCGTAGCTCGTTGATGATGGGGCTGGCGCAGGTTCAGGGGGCGAACCGGCCATCTGATCGATCGATTGCGTCAGCAATCTGGACACCTGCATCTGCGATAGGCCGATACGGTCTGCGATCTCTCGTTGGGTGAGCCCCCCGCCGAACCGCAGGACGATGATCCTTCGCTCGCGCTCGGGCAGCACCTTCAACTTCTGGCGAAGGAAAGTGCGGTCGTCGGCCCGATCAAACCCTGCCTCGTGCGTGCCGATCCCATCCGACGGCAGACGATCCTCGTTCTCGCGGGCGGGGGCGTCGAGGGAAACCACCGCGTAGTTGCGGCCCGCCTCGAGAGCATCCAGCACGTCCTTCTCGCCGTGACCTGTCTGCTGGCACAGCTCGGCGACCGTGGGTGAGCGACCGTTTTCGGAGGCGAACTGCTCCCGTGCAACGCCAAGCGTGGCGCTGAGCTCCTTGAGGCTGCGGGGCGTGCGCAGCATCCAAGTGCGGTCGCGGAAGTGACGCTTGATTTCACCGGCGATGGTGGGCGTGGCAAAGGTGCTCAGACGCAAGCCGCGGTCAATGTCGAACCGGTCGATCGCCTGCACCAAGCCGATGCAACCAACCTGCACCAGGTCTTCGAGGGTCTCACCTTGTCCAACGTACGAGCGCGCTATGTGCCGGACGAGCGGCAGCATCTTCTCGACCAGCGTGGCGCGTGCCTGCTGGTCGCCGTGGAGATGCCAGCGGCGCAGGAGTTCACGCTCACGGCCGGGGCTCAACCGTGCTTGGCGGCCCTGTCCGGATTTGTGGTTGGGCGATGCTGACAGCGTTGCTTTGTGATTCGTCGGCATGAGAGCTCCCTGTGGGTCCGGACGCGTGGGCCCGGGTCGTGGGTGCGGAGGCAAGGGCCAGGACTGCTACCGCCGGGCGGCGGTCACGGTCTTGGTCGTGCTCTTGCTGTCAGCGTCGGTGACACGGACCTTCAACTTGCGCGAAGCGTGGCGAGAGGCCTTTAGCGCGCCGCCCTTGATGGTCAGCGTCGACGCCGCCGCGTCCTTCGCGCTCAGCGTCACGCGGATGACGTGGCTGCTGGTGCGCCGGACCTTGGTGGCGGCCTTCGGGCTGACGGAAAACGTGCGAGCACCGAGCTTGGCCACCGACACGCCCTTGGGCAGCGTGATCTGGATCGTGCGTAGGGCAGGGCCACCGACCGCTCGCTTGACCTTGACCTTGAGCGTGGCCTTCCGGGTGCCGAACCGATGCACGGCCGCCGTCACCTTCGGCCGCCCTGTCGTGGGAACCGGAGCCTTGCAGTCGGCGACGGTGATGGGTGCGGTCGCGGTTGCCGACGCACCGTTCTGGCCGACGAACGAGCCCTCAGCGGTCGGGGAGCCCGTGCAAAGGTCGGTGCTGGTCTGCAGCACGCCCCCGGGGCCGCCGTTGAGGGTCAGCTCAAAGCGCGACAGGCCGGTGTCGGGCAGGTTGTCAAACGTGTTGACCAAGCGGCCCTTGGAGTCCATCCCGGTTTCCCCGGTTACGGTGATACCCAGCGGCTCCAGCGTGATCGACAGCACCGGCAAACCGGTCTTGGACGCGTACAGGTAGACGGGGCCGGTGAGCGGCACCGACAACAGCGGCGTGGCCGCGATGGCCGAGCCGATCTTCGATGCCTCCGGGCAAGTGCCCGTGAGTTGCTGGGATGACGTGCACGCCCTGGCGGTCGTGTTGAGAAGTTCGATATGGAAATTCGACGGCAGCGTCACGGAGACGCGCTTGGAAGCCGCCTGTCCGTCGGCCTGAAGAACACCCAGCTTCACCGCGGTTCGACCCAGGGCGCCGGTTGCTCCACTGGCGGACGCAACCATCGTGGGTCCGTACGCCTCTTTGTCGCAACCGGTCGGCGTGAACGAACCGGCTCCACTGAACGTGCCCTCTGAGTCGTAAGAGGTCGCATCGACGCGTGTGGTCGCAACGTTGCACGACGTGGGGTTACCCTCAAACGGGCCATTGGCGCCGGCCGCGTTCAGAGTGAGCTCCATCGAATCGATCCGGATCGGCGTATTCATCGGTACCCCGAGCAAACTGATCGCTGCCGTGTTGGGAATGTCAGCCAGCGTGGAGTCCAGGCCGTTGTCGCTGCTCGTGCGTACCGAAACCACGGACTCAAGGTGGATCGGCGTACCGATCAGCGCCGACGGACCAGTCGGGAAGGTTTTGATGCCCAACAACGCGATCTGGCCCGCCTTCGGGACGAGCACGTACACCGGACCGGACGCGACGATCGCCTGGTTGCCGAGACCGGTCGCCGTCGCGTTGACGGTCGTCGAGCCGACCTGAGAAGTAGCGGGGCAGGCGTCCGCGAGGAAATCCGACTCCGGGCACGGCGTGGCCGCACTCGGGTTGCCGGCCAGGCCGGGCGGCAGATGGATGACCAACGACTTCACGCGCTCGGTACCGCCGAACGCCAAGGACAGATGAAAGTCGGTGTGGGCACCGGCCTGGGTTGAATCAGGCGTCGTGGTCAAGCTGCTGACCGGCAGATCCGCCGACGCTGTGGCGGGCGTCACGGCTCCCGCCGCAATGATGAGTAGCGGAACAAAACACGATCGGTTGAGGAGCTGGCGGATCTTCATGTTGTTCACCCACTGTTGGGACGGGGACGCCCAGACATGAGCGTGAGGCGGGGACCTCAAAGCGAGAAACGGTCAGTGCGCGCCAGGGTTGGGTTCTACTTCCGCGTTGTTGCCAATTCGATCCGTCGCGGGTTTGACAACTCGCGACGGTTGACGCACACAAGGGGTGGGTAGCAACAGCCCATGGCTGAGCGCGGGGCACGCCCGCAGGTACCCGCACTGCACGAACGAGCACTGCGCTCCGTGCGCTCGCTCTTCACCCCGCTGCTCCCGGACGACTACCTGGAGATGGTCAACCCGCTGTGGTCCACCCAGGAGCTGCGCGGCCGGATCGAGCGGATCGAGCGTGAGACCGATGACGCAGCCACGGTGGTCATCAAGCCGGGCTGGAAATGGGCCGGCCACGTGCCCGGCCAATATCTGCGGATCGGTCTTGTGGTGGATGGCATCCACCATTGGCGCGCCTACTCGCTCACTTCCGACCCCGAGCGTCCAGATGGCTGCATCAGCATCACCCCGAAGCTGCTCGATGGCGGAGTGGTCTCCCCGTACCTCGTGCGCGAGGCCACTCCCGGCGTGATCGTCCGTCTGGGTGGCGTGGAGGGCACGTTCGTCCTCCCCGACCCGCTTCCGGAACGCCTGCTGTTCGTCAGCGCCGGCAGCGGCGTGACTCCGATCATGTCGATGCTTCGTGCGTTGGACAGGCGCAATGCGATGAGCGACGTCGTCCTGATCCACTCCGCCCGGCACCCTGGCGACGTGATCTTTGGCCCCGAGCTGCGCGCCATGGCCAGCCGCAATCCGGGGTTACGGCTGCACGAGCAGCACACGTCCACGGCCGGCCGCATGAGCCCGTCCGACCTGGACGCACTCTGCCCGGACTGGCGTGAGCGCGAGGCGTTCATCAGCGGCCCGCGTGACCTGCTTGCCGCACTCGAAGAGCATTGGGCCACCGGTGGGGAGCACGTGGGCGGACTGCACATGGAGCACTTCCAGCCGCTGATCGCGGATGCGCACGCCACGCGCGGAACCGGCGGCACCATCACCTTCACCAAGAGCGGGATCCTCGCCCGCAGCGACGGCACGGAGCCGATCCTTGCCGCCGGAGAGGCCGCCGGCGCCACCCTGCCCTACGGCTGCCGCATGGGCATCTGCCACACATGCGTCGGCCGCCTCTGCTCGGGCCGCGTGCGCGACCTGCGCACCGGCGAGGTCCGCGGCCAGGACGACGAGATGATCCGCACCTGCGTCCATGCCCCTGAGGGCCCGGTCGAAATCGCCCTATGACCCCTTCCGCCATCAGCAAGGACTGACCCGCATGAGCCCCATGATCGAGAGCCCCCTGGCCCGCCTGACCGACGAACAGCTCGAAGCGCTGGGGCAGGAGTTCGACGCCATTCACGACGAGGTCTTCGCCGATCTCGGCGCCCGCGACCGCGCCTACATCACCAACATGATCCTGATGCACCGCCGACTGGTGGTCGGCAGCCGCATCGTGCTCACCGCATCGCGCTACCGACCTGCGTGGCTCCTGGGCACCGCGATGCTGGCCTCGGCCAAGATCCTGGAGAACATGGAGATCGGCCACAACGTGATGCACGGCCAGTGGGACTGGATGAACGATCCGCAGATCAACTCGTCCACGTGGGACTGGGATTCGGCCTCCACCGCCGAGGCGTGGAAGCACTCCCACAACTACGTCCATCACACGTACACGAACATCCGCGGCAAGGACCACGACCTGGGCTACGACATCATGCGGATCGACCCGCACCAGCCGTGGCATCCGGTCTACCTGGCCCAGCCGTTCTACAACCTGATCCTGGCGTCGCTGTTCGAGTGGGGCGTAGCCGCGCACGACCTCGATTTCAACGCGATCAAAGCCGGTGAGAAGTCCAAGGAGGCCGTCGCCCGCGAGCTGAAGGGCATGGCCGGCAAGGCGCGCCTGCAGATCACCAAGGACTACGTGGTCTTCCCGCTGATCAGCGCGGCGGTCAGCGGGGCCGTCGAGACGGCCCTGGGCCGGGGCGACCGCCGCTCCTTCCGCGCCCCGTTCCGCTCCACGCTGACGGCGAACGCCACCGCGAACGTGATCCGCAACGTGTGGGCCTACGCGATCATCTTCTGCGGGCATTTCCCCGACCAGACCTACACCTTCAGCCAGGAGGAAACCGACGACGAGCAGCGCGGCGGCTTCTACGTCCGCCAGCTCCTCGGCGCCGCCAACATCGAGGGCAGCCCGATGTTCCACGTGGCCAGCGGCAACCTCGGGTACCAGGTCGAGCATCACCTCTACCCGGATATGCCGAGCACGCGTTACGCCGAGATCGCCCCGCGCGTGAAGGACATCTGTGAGCGTTATGGCCTGCCGTACAACAGCGGCCCGTTCCTGAAGCAACTTGGTTCGGTGCAGCGCACGATCCTGCGCCTGGCCTTCCCCGGCGGCAAGCCGCGCCCGAAGCCAGGCCCGTACCGTGGTGACGGCGCCGCCCCGTCGCCGCGGTCGACCGCAGCCCGCAACGGGCGCCCCGGGCCGGACGGCGCGGGGCCCGAGCAGTCGACCGACGGCGTCCGAGTCCGAATGCCGCACGACGGATGAGCATGCCGCGACTCCAAGCCTGATCATCATCGATTCGGGGGCTGTTCACGCCGGGTGTAGGACGGCCAGCCGCTGGGTATTTTTCGGGAGTGGCCACGATCGTGACCGACAACCCGGCGTCCGATGTCCAGAAGGACGGCGCGCTGACGCGTCGCCGCGAGCCGGTGGCCGGCGTCTTGCAGACGATCGGGGACACGCCGCTCGTGGCCCTGCGCCGCTTCCTGAATCGGCCGGACATCGCGGTGTGGGCAAAGCTCGAAGCCTTCAATCCGGGCGGAAGTGCCAAGGATCGGCCCGCCTCTCGGATGCTCGAGGATGCGCGTGATCGCGGCCTGATCGGCGCCGGCACGACGGTTATCGAATCGAGCTCGGGCAACATGGGTGTGGGGCTTGCGCAGGCCTGCCGCTATTACGAGATGAAGCTCATCTGCGTGGTCGACGCTCGCGCACACGAGACCAACGTGGCCGTGATGCGGGCGCTGGGGGCGGACGTGCGCGTGGTCGAACGGCCCGATCCAGCCACCGGCGACCTGCTCACCGCGCGGCTGAAGCTCGTGGCGGAACTGCTGGCAAGCACCCCCGGTTCGTTCTGGCCCGATCAGTACGCGAACGAGTCAAACCCAGCAGCCCACGCTGAGGGGACGATGAAGGAGATCGACGAGGCGCTGGGCGGCAACCTGGATTACCTGTTTGTCGCCACGAGCACCACAGGGACGCTTCGTGGCTGCTGGGACTACCTGCGGGCGAACGACAGAGCCACCCAGGTGGTGGCGGTCGACGCGATTGGCAGCGCCCTTTTCGGCGGGGCTCGCGGCACGCGCTTGCTGCCTGGGTTCGGGGCCGGGATGCCGACCCGGCTCTCGGCGACAGCGATGTTCGACCGCCTGCTCCGGGTCCGCGACCTGGACTGCGTCGTAGGGTGCCGGCGACTGGTTGACCGCGAAGCGATATTCGCCGGTGCGTCCGCCGGCGGCGTCGTCACCGCGCTTGAGCAAGTCGCCGATCAGATGGCCCCTGGAAGCCGATGCGCCGCGATCCTCCCGGACGGAGGCATCGGGTATCTGCGCACGGTGTACGACGATGCCTGGGTGCAGCGAGAGCTTGGCTGCGAGCCCTCAGCCCTGGCGACGGCCATCGCACGACCCACGGCCCCCTCCACCCGCGCCTGACCAGGCCGCCGCCCGGGGTATGTTCCGTATGTTGCGCGTGGCGATCATAGGTCTGGGGCCCAAAGGCACGTTCGCGCTTGAGCGACTGCTCGACCACGCGGCCCGCGAAGACCTAGGCCAGCGGGTCGAAATCGACGTATTCGAGCCGCACCCTTTCCCGGGGGCCGGACCCGTCTACAGCCCAGATCAACCGGGGTACTTGCGCATGAATGTCCCCGCCCACGCCGTGGACATGTGGTGGCCGCACAACAGCACCGTTCCCCCGCAGGAACGGCTCGCGTTCGTTACCTGGAGGGACCGATTGCGGGAAGGAGCTGACCGCGACCATTACCCCGCGCGGGCGCTGGTGGGCCGATACCTGGTCGCGGGCCTCGCCACGATGCGCCGCCACGCCCCTCCCAACGTGCGGGTCCGCTTGCGACCTATCGAGGTGACGGCAGTGCGGCCGGCCGCCTCCGGGTGGGAGGTAACCGGGGCCGCAGGGTCCGAGGGGCCGTATGACGAGGTGCTTCTTGCCACCGGCCACGAACGATCGTCTGACAACGGACTGAGCACTGATTGGCCTCACGCGGCGGCCCTCGTGCCGTCGGTGTTCCCAGTCGAGCGTTGGCTCGGCAGCGACCATGTTCCCCCACAGACAACGGTCGCCGTGCGCGGGTTTGCACTGAGCTTCATCGACGCGGCGCTCGCGCTCACCGAGGGTAGGGGCGGCTCCTTCAAAGCTCTCGAGGATGGGCACCGGCTGCGGTACTCCCCCGCGGCTGAGGAGCCTGCGGTGATCCTGCCCTTCTCGCGCACGGGACGACCGATGCTCGCCAAGCCTGACCCCGGCCTCTTCGCGGCGGTGCCGGCGCTGGACACGATCGCCGAAGAAGGCCGCGGACGAATCCTGGGTCTCACCGACGGAATCGACCTGCGTCGAGACGTGTTGCCCATACTGACCACTGCCGCGCAGGACGCTCTGCGCTCCGTCGGGGGACGAGCGGGCGTCGAGGAGACGGGCAGGTTGCGGACCTGGCTGGCTGGCGCCACCGATGGCCGGCCGGCCGCGCCCGCCGACCCAGCTCGGGCGATCGAACGCTCCGTGGCGGTCGGTACGGGTGCCGCGCCGCCGGACCTTCTGTGGGCGCTCGGCCATACGTGGCGCACGATCTACCCGGCGCTCGTTCGGCGTCTGGGCGCGGATGAGCTGAGCCCCACGGACTGGCCGGCGTTCCGTCAATTGGCCGATGAGATGGAGCGCGTGTCCTTTGGCCCGCCGGCGGCCAACGCCGCCAAGTTGCTGGCGCTGATCGACGCCGGGCGCGTTGATCTCACGCTTGTCCATGGAGCGCGCTTGACCAGCACCGACGGAAGGACCTGGCTGCGCTCTGAGCAGGGTGAGCGGGCGGTCGATGTGGTCATCGACGCCGTTCTTCCCGGGCCAGGCGCCTCGGGCGCGCACAGCGCACTGCTGCAACAACTGATCGGCGAAGGCCATGCTCGTCTCACCGACGGCCGGCGGGGTCTCCGGGTCGCGGCGGACGCCGGTTGCACCGACGAGAACGAGCGGTCGAGCGCGGGATTGTCGGCCATCGGCCGGCCGACCGAGGATGCAGTGATCGGCAACGACACGTTGAGCCGAACGCTGCATCCGCTCGCCGACCTGTGGGCTCGCTCGGTCCTGCGGCGGGCCGGCCAGTCGAAGGTCCCGTCGATCAACGGCGCGTGCCACGCCGCCCTGGCCGCGGAATGAGTCCCTTGACCTCTGACCCGGTTCGCTCGACCGATCCGCGGGCCGGGTGTCGCGGAGTCTCGCCGTTGACCGCGCGGCTCGAGCCCTGGCAGCAGACCCTGTGCCGGCAGCCCGAGCAGGTGGCCGGGTGGCTGGAGCAGTACGGATCGCCGTTGAACGTGCTTGACCCCTCCCCGATGGCCCGAAATGCGAATGAGCTGCGCGAGGCGGCGAAGGCGGCCGATGTCGATCTCAGGATCTTCTTCGCCCGCAAAGCCAACAAGGCACTGGCGCTCGTCGACAAGGCGCTGGATCTCGGTCTTGGTATCGACGTGGCCAGCGAGCAGGAACTGCATCAGACCCTGCTCCGGGGCGCCAAAGCCTGCGACATCATGGTCACCGCCGCAGTAAAGCCGCAGGCGCTGATGGATGCATCGGTGGCTTGCGGCGCCACCGTCGTGATCGACAACGAGGATGAGCTCGAGCTCCTGATCGCCTCGGCCGATCGGGCAGCTCGCAGCGTCCCGGTGGCGTTGCGGATCGCGCCCCGGCTCTCCGAGGGGCGCCCTCCCACGCGGTTCGGCTTCGACGCCGACGAGGTCATGGACGTCCTCGATCGTCATCGCCTCTCGGGCGGGGCGACGCCGGCGACAATCGTTGGCGTCCATTTCCACGTGCACGGCTACGACGTCGCCGATCGCGTTGCCGCGCTCCAGCAAAGCCTTGGGATGATCGACGCTCTACGGGCGGCCGGCCACCGGCCGACATTCGTCGACATCGGCGGCGGTATCGCGATGAGCTACCTCGACGATGGGGGCGAGTGGACAGCGTTCTGGCGCGAACATCGCGCGGCGTTGCTCGGTAAGCGCACGCCCCTGACCTTCCAAGGGCATGGCCTCGGCCTGCTCGCGCACGCCGGCGAGATCTTTGGCGAGCCCAACGTGTACCCGGCGTACCAGCGTCCGACCCGCGCGACGTGGCTGGCCCAGATCCTCGGTGCGACGTTGTCCGCAACGACGGTGGCGGGAGCGCTGCGGGCCCGTGGGCTGCAACTGCGCTGTGAGCCCGGACGGTCGCTGGTCGACGGTTGCGGCCTGACCGCGGCCCGTGTCGAATTTCGCAAGCACCGCCACGACGGCACGTGGCTGATCGGCGTGGCGATGAATCGCACGCAGTGCCGGTCGACCGCCGAGGACTTCCTGCTCGATCCACTCCTGCTGCGCCCCGACCGCGCGAGCTCTCCGGCGCCCTCCCGGCCGACCGGCGCGATCGAGGGGTACCTGGTGGGCGCTTATTGCGTGGAACGCGAACTGCTGACATGGCGGCGGATGCGCTTTCCCGGCGGCGTCGAAATCGGAGACATCGTGGTGTTCCCGAACACTGCCGGGTACATGATGCACATCCTCGAGAGTCCCTCGCACCAGATACCGCTCGCCCGCAACCTGATTGTCAGCGATGAGGCGGCGCCGGTTCTGGACGCCATCGACCGTTAGTACGGAAGCCGTTCAAGCCGTTTGCCGTGAACGGCGTCCGCTCGTCGCCTCCGATCTGTGTCCCTTCACAAGCGCTGGAGTGCCCGCTCAGCGGCTTCACGGAACGTCATCGGACTGATCCCGAATCTCGTTGGGAGCATGTTCTCCCGAACGAGGATGTCAGCGTGCAGTCCCTCCATGAGCGGCGTCAGCAGATCGCGGTCACCGTCGGCCACCAGAGCCGCGGCCGCTCCTTCCAGACGACTGCTGCTGAACGGCAGCGGGACAGAGCGGTGGGGTTGGCCCAACAGGTCAGCGATGACCTCCGTCATCTCCTCGTAGGTGAGGGTGTCGGCACCCGCGATGTCGTATCGGCCCGGCATGACGGTGCGCGCCCCATCAATGCACCCACGACATCGTCCACCGCGATCGGCTGAGTGCTCTGGTCACGCCACGACGGCAGAGCCAGAACCGGTAGCCGCTCGACGATCTGCGCGAGCGCACGAAAGGAAGCGCTGCCCGCACCGACGATCATCGACGCGCGCAGAGCGACGAACTCGCCGGAGAACGCCGCCAGAGTGTCTTCGACCTCGCGCCGCGAGTCGAGGTGCTCACTACCCTCGCCGGCGGGATGCACGCCCCCCAGATAGACGATGCGTCGTATGTCCGCACGCGTGGCGGCGGCGACGGTGCACTCGGCCAGTTTCCGATCGCGATCCGCGAAGTCCTCGCCGGACCCGCTGCCCATCGAGTGCACCAGGTAGTAGGCGACGTCGACGTCGTGCATAGCTGCGGCGGTGGCAGCTTCATCATCAAGGTCGCCCTCGGCGACATCCACCCCGTGAGGTCCGTCATAGGCGGCCGCATCGCGAACGAAGGCGCGGGTCGAAACGCCGGCCTCCGCCAAGGCGTTGGTAAGGACACCCCCAACAAACCCAGTTGCACCGGTGACCAGGATTCTCGAACGGTCCATGCTCCGACCTACGGCTGCGCGGCCCGCCACGCTCACGACCGTCGCTTCTGGTTCTCGGCGATCGCGGCGAGCATGTCCTCGTAGGCAGCGGCGAACCGGGCGACGCGGCTCGGCGCGCGAGACGAAGAAACGGTTTCCGGCATGCTCGAACGGGTACCGAGTGGCCAACGCGCTCGCCGAGCGGGACAACCGAAGGAGATGACATGTCAGCTGCAGCGATGTTGGCCATTGCCGGAACCGGTTACGGGATCATCGGCCTGCTCGTGATCGTCATTCTCGTGATCATCGTTCTTCGGCTGCTGTAACGGCGACCGTCGGAGTGGAGCGTCGCCGCGAGCATGGCGTCCCTGCTCGCGCGGCAGTCGATCCAGGGTTCATCAGTTCCTGCGCTGGGTACTCACATCGGCATGGCTGGATCCGTTGAAACCGTTTTGCTGGACGTCGACGGCACGCTGGTCGACTCCAGCTACCAGCACGTCATCGCCTGGGACCAGGCGCTGCGTGCACGCGGACAAACCGTTCCTTTGTGGCAAGTTCATCGGCACCTCGGCATGGGAGGCGACCGCCTCGTGGCCGCGATCTGCGGCGCCGATGTCGAAGAGCGTGCCGGCCAAGCCATCCGCGAACGCGAAGAGGCGATATATCGGGAACTGATCGACGACGTCACCGCGCTGCCCGGCGCCCGCACCCTGCTGCAAGACCTGTCCCGGACCGGCTTGACGGTCATCTTGACGAGCGGCGCCAGCGCTTGGGAGATGGAGCGCTACGTTCGCCTTTTGGACGCTGGTCACCTCGTCCGTGCATGGACAACCTCGGCTGACGTTGATGCGACCAAGCCGCATCCGGACCTGCTTGAGGTTGCGCTGCGCAAGGCCGGCACCCGCTCGGCCGTCATGGTCGGCGACACAACCTGGGACTGCGAGGCCGCCGCAGTGGCCGAGATCCCCTCACTTGGCGTCCTGACCGGCGGCATCAGCGAAGGAAACCTCCTGAAGGCCGGGGCACATCGCGTGTTCGCCACGCTCGAAGATCTCGGCGCCCACCTGTGCAAAGCCCGGCGGTCAGCACTCGTAACTGCTTGATCGGTGGGTGCGCGGGCCGGCCAGCGTTCCGCCGACCACAAGCAGCTCAGGCGTCGACCACGATATGAAGCCGCTCACCGCGCGCATCCATCGTGACTCGGGTGGTGGTGGCCACCCGCGCGATCGCGTCATGCGAGTTGCCGAGCCCGATCTCGGCGAGCAGCGCAGCTGCGCCGCCGGGCCGTAGCGCCTCCACTTCGACTTCCAGGCGTCGACATGCGCTGGAAACGGTGACGCGTAACGACGACTTGGACTCCTCAACCAAATGGTTTGGAACTTGGAGTGCTATCGCGCCGGCGATGTTCAGAGCGTCTTCGATGCGATCTACGGGCAGGTCTGCCCGGGCAGCTGCGATGCCGATCAGACGCGAAAGCACCGGACCCGCAAGCACCCCCGCCATCACGACCAGATGCATCGTTTCTTCTGTCTCCGCTGTGCTCTTCTCAAGCATCGACAGCCACAGAGCTCAGTATCTCACGGACTCGGTACTGCCCTCGTCCGTTCAGGCGAGTTCGCCCCGGAGTGTGCGCAGCGACGAGGTCAGAAGTCGCGATATGTGCATCTGCGAAAGGCCTACGCGCTCGGCGATCTCACTTTGCGTCAGCCCTTCGGAAAATCGCATGAGCAGCACGCGCCGCTCGCGGATCGGGAGGCTCATCAAGCCGGCCTCGACGAACATGCGGTCATCGGCCCGATCAAAGCTCTCATCGTGCGCTGCCACACCATCGATGACGGCGCGAGCGCCGAGGTCGCCGACCACGGGCGCGTCGAGCGATGCGGCAACGTAATTCCGCCCCGCGTCGAGGGCGTCGAGCACCTCTGACTCGCTGTACTGGGTCAGGTCAACGAGCTCGGCCACATTCGGGGACCGGCCGTGCTCATCCGTGAACCGCTCACGGGCGAGACGTAGGACCGCGTAGGCCTCCTTGAGGCTTCGTGGCGTACGCACCGACCAGGTGCGATCGCGGAAATGACGCTTGATCTCACCGGAAATCGTCGGGGCGGCGAACGTGCTGAGGCGCAGCCCGCGGTCAAGGTCGAATCGGTCGATAGCCAGTACCAGCCCGATCGAACCGACCTGGATCAGATCCTCGAGCGACTCGCCTCGGTCGGCGTAGGAACGGGCGATGTGGCGCACCAGCGGGAGCGTGCACTCAACGAGGGTGTCTCGTGCATCCCGGTCACCTCCGTGTTGCCACCGGTGCACCAGATCCCTCTCCTGTGCAGCGCTGAGGCGGGTGCGGCGGTTGACGGTCGCGTGAGATTCGACAAGAGCACTCATGACCACATCTTTCGCTCGATCGGTGGCGGTGAACTGGGCTCGCCGCCATGCTGCCCCGCAACAACGGGCGATAAACGTGGTGCAATGAGGTCGCTATTGTTCCGCGCGAGCGGCCCCCCGCTGCTCTCCCGAATGCTATGACCCCAACGCCTTTCGAACTTGAGATCCGCGAACGGACCGAGCAGGGCGTCGTGGTGCTGGAGCTGCACGGCGAACTGGACATTGCGTCAGCCGCCGATGTGGAACAGAGTGTGAAGCGCCATTTGAACGCTGGATCTGATGTCTCCGTCGACTTGGATTCGCTCGCGTTCATCGACTCGAGCGGGATTCGCGTCCTGCTTCAGTCGCAGGTGATGGCCGTACGCGCCGAGCACGCCTTCACGATCAGCCGCGGCTCACCAGAGGTGCGACGCGTTTTTGCGCTGGTGGGCCTTGCGGATCAGTTCCGCTACCGCAATGAGGCCCCCACCAGCTAACCGATCGGTCGGCCGGCTGAAGGCGTCAGACCGTCGCGCACTCTCGCTCGGATTGGTCGGTGATGAACGTCATCTCGACCACGGTGGACTCGTGGGAGCGCTCAAGGTGCATCTCGTCGCTCAGACGCCGCATCAGCATGATGCCGAAGCCCGCGCCGGGCGACTCCAGACGAGGCACGACCCCCAAACCAGTGTCGGTGATCCTGATGGTCACGCGTGATGGTGATGTAGAGGCCTTGAGGGCGATTACCCCGATGGCGCAGTCGCGATACGCATGCAGCACGACGTTCGTGCACGCCTCGCTGACCGCGAGCGCGATGCGGTCGTGATCCTCCTGCCGAAAACCCTGACCGAGGAGCGCATCGACCACTCGGCGAGCTTGGGGCACGCTCTGTGGGGTCGATGGCATGACGAGTTGCATACTGCTTGCGATCGTCGGGATCCCGGTCATGGGTCCGTTATGCCCGATCTGCCCCTTGCCTAACGACATTCGCGAGAGTTTCGCTTTTTGAGGGTGTCTCGCAGGTCCCCGGAGGAGTTGGTCGTGCTCCCGCCCGAGTTTGAACCGCACGGTTCAGTGGTATCGCTGGGGCAACCCGACCAAGGAGCGCAGACATGGCCAATGAACTGCACGGCAAGACCATCGCCTTTCTCGTCGCGCAGGAAGGCATCGAGGACCGTGAGCTCACCGAGCCGCGGCGGGCGGCGGATGAGGCCGGCGCGACCACGGTGCTGATCGCCCCAGAGGCCGGCACCGTCCAGACGTTCAACCACCTCGACAAGGCCAACACGTTTCCCGTCGACCGCGCGTTGACTGAAGCTCGCGCCGAGGACTTTGACGGGTTGGTGCTCCCGGGAGGGGTTGCGAATCCGGACGCGTTGCGGACTGATCCGCGCGCGATCCGCTTCGTACAGGACATATTCGCGGCCGGCACCCCGGTCGGCGTGATCTGCCACGGGGCTTGGACACTCGTGGAAGCCGATCTGGTGCGCGACCGAACCCTCACCACCTGGCCGTCGCTGCAGACCGACATTCGTAACGCCGGCGGCACGTGGGTCGACGAGGAGGTAGTCGTAGACCAAGGGCTGGTGTCCAGCCGCAATCCGGATGATCTCCCGGCATTCAACGCCAAGATCGTGGAAGAGTTTGCTGAGGGTCGTCACCCAGTTGGTGCCGTGTCGGGGAAGCGCTCACACTGACCGCTGTTCAGATCCGAATGGAATACTGCCCTCCCCGTAACCGTGATGATGCCTGACGTCGAACTCTCCCTTGCTGCTCTGCCAAGGAACGTGGCGGTTGTTCGGCAGGTCATGACCGGTCTAGGCGATGCCCTCGGGTTGGATGCGCAGCAACAAGCCGACCTCCGCTTGGCGGTCAGCGAAGCGTGCACGAACGTGGTCATGCACGCCTACGAAGGTCGCCCGGTGGGACTCATGGAGATCAACGCGAGCGTGGATGGCCACCTGCTGCATGTCACCGCGAGCGATCGCGGTCCGGGCGTTGTGCCCCGACCGGACTCCCCGGGGCTGGGATTGGGGTTACCGATCATCAGTACGGTCTCGGATCGTTTCGAGGTCCGCGAAGGCGGAGATCGCGCGGCCGCGGTGCGGATGACTTTCGTCCTAGGGGTCGACGGCTAGTCGAGGCTCAACCGCGCCTCCTCGCGAAGGTTTACCGAGCTTGCGACCGTGGCGGGCTGTCGATCGGGGGTTTCTGACGGGGTCACCAGAACCATCGCGACATCGTCCGGCAGCGGCCCCCCGTGGGCCAGTTCGGCTTCGTCGAGAACGGCTTGAAGCAACGGCTCATCACCGTCAGCAGTGCGACGGAGTACGACGCTCTGCGCGAGCCGGTCCACCCCGTAGCGCTCACTTTGGCCCTGGCCTGCCCGACCCTCGAATATGCCGTCCGTGAACGCGAGCAACGACCAGTTTCCTTCCAGCTCGATGCGGGTCTCTGACCATGTCGGAGAAGCCGCCGGGAGTCCGAAAGCCGGCCCGTTCTCAACTTCGATGGGAACCTGCCCTGTTTCGACGAAGAGCAGTGGCGCCGGGTGTCCCGCAGACACTATGAAGACGGACGACCCGTCAGGTGGAAACCGGAGCATGAGCGCCGTGACAAAACGACAGTCGTCTTCGACTTCCTCCACGACAGTCCGATGCAGTGTCCGAGCCAACTTTGTCCCCTCGATCTCGGCGAGCTTCATGGTTCGCCAAGCGTGGCGAACAGCATTGGCCAGGCCGACGGCGCCGGGCCCGTGCCCGCAGACGTCGCCGACGATCACCGAGATTGTCCCGTCGTCGAGCCGGATCGCATCCATGAAGTCGCCGCCCAGCAGAACGCGCTGCTCCCCCGGTCGGTAGAGCGAGCGAATCCTCAGGCGCTCATCGTCCACCGGAAACCTGGGCAGAAGACTGTGCGCGAGCTGCTCGTGCAAGTCCTGCCGACGCCGTCGTTCCCGGATAGAGACGAGCGCCGCGAGCAGAAGCGCAAGCGTGGCAGCGCCTAGCACCGCTAAGCCGATGATGACTGCGCGGACCGACGCCAGACCTGCGTATGCCTCACCTCGACTGACCCGTGCGGTCGTCACCCAGCCAGTTCCTTCAACCTGGGCGTACGCGTGGAGCTCATCCGACCCTGGCGCACTCCGCGTAAGCGACGCTTGAGTGTCCGGATTTCGCACGAGCCGTTGCGTGCGATCCCCGGAGCTGGCGACGATCATGTGGCGCTGATCGGTGACGGTGACGTCGATCCTTTGTTTGGCCGACAGCTGGTCGACCAACACCTGCAAGGCCCGGCCTTGCGTCACGACGACGTACCCGATCGGACGTGTTTGCGTTCCGACCCGAGCAGCGACAGCGCTCACGCGAGGGCGGTTGAAAGCGGCGCTCCTGTACGCGCTGGAGACGTACGGCGACCTGCGTTGAACCCCGCGATACCAGTCGCGATTCGTGAACCGAAGGCCGAGCACCTTCGGATCGGAGGGACTGAGCGCCAGCACCCGCGCCGCAGGATCGACGAGGAACGCAAAGTCCACCCCGGAGACTGCGTCCAATGCGGTCAGCGTCCGTCGAATAGTCCGGCGGCCGTCGACACTTAGCTGGTCCCCTGGCCCGACCTTGACGGCGCTGAGCGAGACGCTCGCCTGATTTACCGCTTCGATCAAGCGCTTGGTCTGCTCGGAAACGACGCGCGCGGCCAGGGACGCGGTCACCTCAGCGCGTCGATTTGCCTGCCTCGTCAACGCCTGATCTGCCAAAAGAAGGGCGGCAGTCGTGAGCAGCACGAGCACAGCCAGGGCGATCAAGGCCCCCGGCCACCACCACGCGACACGACCGCGAAGCTTCATGCACCGACAGTTGATCGAACGAGAACATTCACCCGAACAGCAACGCTACCCGCTCTTCTGAGCCGAAGCGGTTGGATGAGTGGTGCGTCGCGAGAGTCGCGGGCCGCTGGGGTGTGCGGCCTATGCGCACCAAACTCGGGCGAACGGCATCGGGTGCCGTTCGCCTTCGTTCGGTTCTAATCGGGGCGCCGAGATTCGAACTCGGGACCTCTCCGACCCGAACGGAGCGCGCTACCAGGCTGCGCCACGCCCCGATGAGGTCAGGAAGTATCTCAGGCTGAGCCGGCGACCGCGTTGTAATAGCGCACGGCCAGCCCGGTCATCAGGGTCTGGTAGGTCTGCTCGACCGTGGAGTGCTGCGTCTCGGCCCACGTGGTGAGACCGTCGCGCTCGATCTCCTCGCTCTGGCGAATCACGTCATCGACCAGATCGGGGTGGGCATCGGTGAAGTACGCGCCGATCGAATACAGGCTCGTGTCGGTCAGTGTGTCCAGGAAGTCGCGGTCGGCCACGGATGCGATGCTACCCGCACGATGGCCTCCGTTCCCACCGTGGATCTCATCGCCTTCTGCGACGAACTGCTCGAAGCCTCGGCGTACGCCGACTACGGGCCGAACGGCCTGCAGGTGCCCGGGCCCGCGACGATCTCCACGGTGGTCACCGGCGTGTCCGCCCATGCCGCCCTTTTCGAGGCGGCTGCGGAGAGCGGAGCGGACCTCGTGCTCGTCCATCACGGCCTGTTCTGGGGATCAGGTCCCGCAGGCCTGGATCGCGTCACCGCCACCCGCCTGAAGCTGCTGTTCGCGCATGGCCTGGCTCTGGCCCAGTACCACCTGCCGTTGGACGGCCATCCGCAGCTGGGCAATAACGCGCTGCTCGCCGATGCGCTGGGTGCGCGGGCCACCGTGCCCGGCTTTGAGCACGAAGGTCAGCCGCTCGGCGTGGTCGCCGATATCGACCGTGACGGGCTGAGCCCCGATGAACTGGCCCGCCGTATCACGCGGGCCACCGGGGGCCGCGTACCACTGCATCTCCCCGGCGGCCCTGACCTGATCCGCCGTGTCGGCATCGTCTCCGGCGCCGCCGCGGATGACCTTGAGCATGCCGCCGACCTGGGCTGCGATGCCTTCATCACAGGCGAGGTCGCTGAGCGCACGACAGCGCTCGCCCGTGAACTCAGCATCCACTGCTTCGGCGCCGGCCACCACGCCACCGAGACTTTCGGCGTCCGCGCGCTCGGCGACCGCCTCGCCGCCGAGTTCAGCATCGATCACGTCTGGATCGACATTCCGAACCCGGTCTGACGCCCGCCGTCATCTTGAGCACAAATTTAGGCGACCATCCGTCGGGCGCGATATACGTATCGCACTGCTGCAATCCCATCCAGGAGGAAACCGTCCGATGGCGATTCACCTGACGCCCACCGAGCTGGCCCACGAGTCCGGGCTTGAGCGGAGCGAAGTCCTCGACAAGTGCGTTGAGCGCGGGGTCCCGATCTTCCAGGGCCGCATTGACAAGACCCTCTTTCTCGCCGAGGTCGGCATGGCGGCGACCTCCGAACCGCCGGGCCTCACGGCCACCGGCTGACGCGACTTCAGACACTCGTCGGGCGCCGTCGACGCGATCCCCGCCACGGGCGATCGCGTCGGCGGTAGCATCGCCCTCGTCACGCACGAACGTCGCCCGAGGGAGAGAGTCAGAATGGAAGCCGGCACCGCAAGACCGACCGTGGGGTCCGCGACGCTCGCGGACCTGATGAGCAAGGCCGCCGTTACCTACGGTGACGCGCCGATGATCCGCCACAAGGTCGGCGACGCGTGGGTGGACATCAGCTTTGCGCAGGCCGGCGAGATCTCCTCAGAGATTGCCCGTGGCCTGATCGACCTGGGCATCGAAAAGGGCGACCGTGTTGCGCTGCTCGCCAACACCCGTCCCGAGTGGGCCTACGCGGACTTCGGCATCTCCACCACGGGCGCCATCGTCGTACCGATCTACCCGTCCAACTCCCCGGAGGAGTGTCACTGGGTCGTCAGCGACTCCGGCGCGGTGGCCATCGTCTGCGAGGACGCCTCGCAGGTGGCGAAGATCACCGAGATCCGCGACCGCTGCCCGGATCTGAAGCACGTGATCGTGATGGTCGAAGGCGGCGACACCGGCGACGCCATCACGGTCGACGAACTGCGCGAGCGCGGCCGCACCCTCGATCCATCCGTGGCCACGGATCGCGCGGCGACCGTGACGCTCGACGATCCGTACACCTTCATCTACACCTCGGGCACGACCGGCAACCCGAAGGGCTGTGTGCTCCTGCAGAGCAACTACCACTCGGTGCTGGAGATGGTGCGATCGCGCGGCCTGTTCGACGGCGACGAGAACCTCGTCTACCTGTACCTCCCGCTCGCGCACGCGTTCGCGATCCTGATCCTGCTGTCGGCCACGGACTCCGGCACGACGATCGCCTACTGGAGCGGGGACACGAAGAAGATCGTGCCGGAACTGGCGGAGGTCCACCCGACCTACCTGCCGTCCGTGCCGCGCATCTTCGAGAAGATCTACACGCTCGTCACCGCCAACGCCCCCGCCGAGTTGCTCACCCAGGCCGTCGAGGTGGGCAAGAAGGTCCGCGAGCTCCAGTACTCAGGCCAGCCGATCCCCGCCGACCTGCAAGCGGCGTTCGACGAGGCCGACGCCAAGCTGTTCAGCAACGTACGCGCCGCATTCGGCGGCGAATTGCGTGAGGCGGTCACGGGGGCAGCCCCTATCGGCCGGGAGATCCTCGAGTTCTTCTGGGCCTGCGGCATCCCCGTGATGGAGGGTTACGGCATGACCGAGACGGCGACCGTGGCTACCACTTCACGCCCCGAAGCCCACAAGTTCGGCACCGTCGGCAAGGCGCTGCCGGGCGTCGAGATCAAGATCGCAGACGACGGCGAGATCCTGATCAAGGGTGCCAACATCTTCAGCGGCTACTGGAAGCACGAGGATGCTTCGTTCGGCGCCGTCGAAGCCGGCTGGCTGCACACGGGAGACCTCGGCTCGATCGACGACGAGGGCTACATCTCGATCACCGGTCGCAAGAAGGACATCATCATCACCGCAGGCGGCAAGAACCTCACGCCGGCCAACCTTGAGAACGACATGAAGCAGTGTCGCTGGGTCTCCCAGGCCGTCATGCATGGCGACCGCCGCGCCTACCCCTGCATGCTCATCACGCTGGATGAAGAGGAGATCGTGCCGTGGGCTGCCGCCAAGGGCCTGCCCACCGACATCCCGACGCTGGCCGAGAACGACGAGGTTCGCGCCCTCATCCAGGAGCATCTGGACAAGAGCAACGACAAGTACGCACAGGTCGAGCAGATCAAGAAGTTCTTCATCCTGGACCACGACCTCACCCAGGAGACCGGCGAACTGACGCCGACCCTGAAGGTCAAACGCAACGTGGTCAACGAGAAGTACGCCGACCGCTTCGACGCGGTCTACAGCTGATCAGAGAAGCCGAGCGCCCTCCGCACTTCGGCGGGCGCCGGCGTCTTCTCCCAGGTGGCGGTGTCCACGAACACATGGCGCACCTCTCCGTCGGCGAGCAGGTCGCCGTCGCGGCGCACCACGTAGGCCGTCGTCATGGCCGTGGTGCCGAGCGACGCCACGGTCACTTCCAGGTCGATGACATCGTCAAAGCGGGCGGGGGCGCGGTAGCGCACCGTCGCCTCCGCCACCACGACATCGATCCCACCGGCGATCAGGTCGGCGTACGAGCCGAGCGCCTCGCGCCACAACTCCGTGATGCCCAGGTCGAACCAGGCCAGGTAGTGAGCGTTGAACGCGATCCCCTGCGCGTCGCACTCGGCGTAGCGCACGCGCAGGGGCACGGTGATGCTCAGGGGGTCAGGCACGGCTCTGGCGTCGCTACTTGATGTGCACGCCCGAGATGGCGCGCGAGATGACGAGCCGCTGGATCTCCGATGTGCCCTCGAAGATGGTGTAGATCTTGGCGTCCCGGTGCCAGCGCTCCACGGGGTACTCGCGCGTGTAGCCGTTGCCCCCGAGGATCTGGATCGCCCGCTCGGTCGCCCACACGGCCACCTCGCCGGCCTTCAGCTTGCTCATCGAGCCTTCGGCGTTGTGGAATGGCTGACCGGTCTTGCCCATCCAGGAGGCGCGCCACACAAGCAGGCGAGCGGCGTCGATCTCCATCTTCATGTCGGCCAGGGCGAAGGCGATCGACTGGTTCTCGATGATCGCGCGACCGAACTGCTCACGGTCCTTGGCGTACTGCAGCGAGTACTCGTACGCGGCGCGGGCGATGCCCAGCGCCTGGGCGCCGACGGTCGGGCGGCTGGCCTCGAACGTCGCCATGGCCGCCTGGCCCTTGGACTTCACGCCTGAGCGCACCCGTTCCAACCGGGCGTCCAGCTTTTCCTTGCCACCCAGCAGAGCCGAGCCGGGAATGCGGCAATCGTCCAGGAACACGTCGGCGGTGTGCGAGGCGCGCAGGCCGTGCTTCTTGACCTTGGTGCCCATCGACAAACCGGGAGTGTTCGGCCCGATGATGAACGCGGCGTGGCCGCGGCTACCCAACTCGGGATCGACGGTGGCGATGATCACGTGTACGTCGGCGATGCCGCCGTTCGTGGCCCAGGCCTTCTGACCGTTCAGAATCCAGTCGCCCGTAACCTCGTCGAACTTGGCCCGGGTGCGCACGTTGGAGACGTCAGAGCCGGCGTTGGGCTCCGAGGCGCAGAACGCGGCGACAGCCGGCTCCTCGACCGTGCCGTAGCACTGGGGAATCCACTCCCCCATCTGCTCCGGAGTGCCCTGGCCGAAGATCGAGGCCACGGCCAGTCCGGTGCCCATGATGGCCATGCCGATGCCGGCGTCGCCCCAGAAAAGCTCCTCGTTGACGATCGGCATCGTCAGCCCGGTGGGATCCCCGAAGAACTGGGCGATGCCCTCGAAGCCGTAGAGGCCGATCTTCGCGGCCTCCTGGATGATCGGCCACGGCGTCTCCTCCCGCTCATCCCATTCGGCGGCGGCGGGACGCATCACGTCGGCCGCAAAGCCGTGCACCCAGTCGCGGATGTCCTTCTGGTCCTGGGTCAGCTCGAGGGAGAAGACCGGCTCGGCGGGCGTGGTGGGCTCTGCCGTTTCCTGTGTGTCCGTTGCGCTCATGGATACAGCGTAGAGGCTCGCGTGACACACCGTCACGCCAGGTTGACCGCGCGGGGGGCATGCTCGCCACGTACCCTTCATCTTCGATGCGCTCAGATCCCACCGACAACGGCGGCCTGTTCGTCGGCCGCCGCCCTGGCACCGCGCCCGTGCACTACCGCACGCCGCCTGCCGAAAGCAGCGACCGGCGGCGTCGCACCGACGGCGTCGTGGCCGGGTTGCTGCTCGCCGCGATGACGCTGGTCAACCTCACCTTCTGGGGCCCGTTGCCGGCCGCGTGGCTATGGATCGGCTCGCAGGCCAATTGGCGCACCGGCAGCCTCGGGGTCGGCCTGGCCGTCTCGTTCATCGGAATGCTGGCCACGCTGATGGTCGGCCTGATGATTCTCCGCCGCCTGGACGACTGGTGGATCCTGATCCGCCGCGCCGCCGGGCACGACCAGCGCACCGGCGTGATCGGCAAGGTGTTTGCCATCTGCGCCGTGGTGGGCGTCTCGCTGTTCACCTTCTGGTTCCTGATCATCGCGGGCCCAGGTCCGTCGTTCGCCCCCGGCAACTGAGCGCCCTGACGGCCACCTGAACGCGGCCGCCGAGGGTCTCGGTGCGGCCCTACGCTGGGTCGATGACCAGACTTCTCCTCATCGCCACCGCGGCCCTCACCCTGCTCGGTGCGGGCGCCGTAATCGCGCTCGCCCAAGGCGGTAGCGGCCACACCTCGGGCGCCTCCACCGATGGCGTCCCCCGCCCGACTCACGTGTTCGTGATCGTCGGCGAGAACACGAGCGCCGGCGAGATCACCGCCGCGCACGCGCCCTACATGGTCGGCAACCTGAAGCCCCGGTCGGCCTGGCTGCCGAACTACCGATCCTTCGTCAAGTCCAGTTCGCTGGGTCAGTACATCGCGATGGTGTCCGGCCAGTACTCCAAGTGCGAGGGCAACAACGACCTACCCGACAAGTGTCATCAGAACGTGGGCAACCTCTTCAGCCAGCTCGATGCCACCCACCGCACTTGGGTCGACTGGGAGCAGTCCCAGACCCAAGCCTGCGATCCGGTTGATTCAGGCGCTGCGTGGTCGAAGAACATCTACTCCGCCCACCACAATCCGGCGCTGTACTTCACGCAGATTCAGGGCGGCAAGGTCGATGAGGCCATCACGCCGAAGGCAGCCTGCCTGCACGGGGACCTCGCGATGGGCACCACCGGGCCCAACGACACCAGCGCCCTCGACGCCGCGCTTGCCTCCGGGCACGTGTCGAACTTCAACCTGATCGTCCCGAACGACTGCGCTGACGGTCACGACGAGTGCGGGACCAAGGACCACGTGCGCCAGTTCGACGACTTCGTCGCCGACATGGTCCCCAAGATCGAGCACTCCCCCGGGTTCGCTCCAGGGGATCTGATCGCCATCACCTGGGATGAGGGCAACGACCCACCGAAGAATCCGGCCAACCCTCTGCTGATCATGACCGGGGACAACGTCAAGCCCGGCGTCGTGAGCACGCGGTACGACCATTACAGCCTGGCTCGCACCCTCGAGGATGCGTTCGGAGTCCCCCACCTGGCGCACGCCCGCACAGCGAAGACGATCAACGTCTGGCGCTGAGGTTGACGATCGAGGCCGGTCGCCGTCCGATCAGGGCACGACCGGCCTCTATCATTCGTCGCACGTGGGCCTCCTCGACCATTACAAGCAGTTCGAGGCGATGTCGGAGGCAGAGGTCAACGCCGAACTCAAGGTGCAGGCCGACGAGCGCCGCCGCAAGGCCCTGGCCGTCGTCGAGCCGCTCGACCTGTCCCGCACCACGTGGCCGGGCCTTCCGGATGCGCGCGTCGTCAACGCGATCACGTTTGCTGCGCGTCGCGGGCTGCACCGTATGCCCGAACCTCACGCCGCGCCGCTGCGCGCCGAACTCGCCCACCGCCACCGGTTGGCGCCTGAGCGCGTCGTGGTTGGGGACGGTGCCGCCGCCCTCCTGACCGCCGCGGCGCAGGCGCTGCTGGAGCCGGGCGATGAGGTGATCACCCGCTGGCCGTCCTACGGCCTGTACCCGGTGATGGCCCGCCGGGCGCGCGCGGTGGCCGTTCCCGTGGCCGGCGACGGCATCGCCCCGATCCTGGGCGCGGTCAACGGCCGTACCCGCATGATCGCCCTGTGCAATCCGAACGACCCGACCGGGGACCTGCTGAGCGTCGACACCCTGGGCGAGCTGTTCGCCTCGCTTCCCGAGCGCGTCGTCGTGCTCGTTGACGAAGCTCTGCGTGACTTCGTCGACGCCGAAGAGGTGGACGGGACTCTCGCCCTCCTCGAGGAGCATCCGCGCCTGCTCCTGTTCCGCTCTTTCAGCAAGGCGTGGGGCCTGGCCGGCCTTCGGTGTGGTTACGCGCTCGGCGGCCCGGGCGCCGAGGATCTTCTGGCTGCTCTGGAGCCGGACCTGGGCGTGAACGACCTCGCCGTCGCCGGAGCGCTGGAGGCGCTGAAGTCCACGACGTCGGTGGTCGACAGGCGCGTCGCCACCGTGGCCGCTGAGCGTGCGTCGCTGATCGACGAACTGCTGGCGCGCGACCTGCATGTCTCTCCGTCTCAAGCCAACCTGCTGTGGATCGGACTGCCGGGGGTCGACGGAGGCGAGCTGTCAGCGCGCCTGGAACGCCGAGGCGTGATCGTGGCGCCCGGCGGGCTGCTCGGCGATCCTGACCGGATCCGAATCACCGTGCACGACACGACCACGGGCGACCGGTTCCTGCGCGCACTCGACCAAGCGCTGAGCGAAGCCTCCTGAGCCGCCGGGTTCAGACCTGAGCCGAAACCTGCGCGGCCGGAGTGTGTTCCCTGCCACGATGGTCCCAATGCCGTTAGCCGCCACCGTCCGCCGTCTCGTGCCCATTGGCGCGCTCGCGGCGCTCCTAATGCTGGCCGGAGCGCCCGCGGCCCACGCGGTCGACACCGGAGGCACGGGCGCGGGTACGACGCCCCCGGTGAGCATCCCGGCGCCCTCCACCACCACCGACCCGTTCGTCGGTAACGCAGTGTGGATCTGGAACATCGCCCGCAGCGCCAAGGGCGATCCTGTCGCCATCGGCGCCCGGGCCAAAGCGGCTGGGTTGTCCTACGTGGTCGTCAAGGCCGCCAATGGGACGACTGCGTGGCCGGGGTTCACCGCCCCGTTCATCGCCGCGCTTCACGCGCAGGGCCTGCGCGTCTGTGGTTACCAGCGGGTGCAGAGCTCAGCACCAGTCCGCCAGGCCCGCCTCTTCGCGGCCCAGATCAAATTGGGCGCGGATTGCGCGGTGATCGACGCCGAGAGCGAGCTCGAAGGGCGCTACACCGAAGCCGCCCAGTACATGAAGACGCTGCGCATAGCGCTGGGCTCGCGCTTCCCGATCGCGCTGACGAGCTTCCCTTGGATCGGTTACCACCCCCAGTTCCCCTACTCGGTGTTCCTGGGCAAGGGCGGCGCGCAGTTCAACCTGCCGCAGATCTACTGGAAGGCGATCGGCGTCAGCGTCTCCAAGGCGTTCAACAACACGTATCCCGCCAACAGCGTCTTCAACCGCCCGATTCGGCCGCTCGGCCAGGTGTACGGGTCCCCTTCCTCGCAGGACATCCTCTCCTTCCGCACCCTGTCCGCCCAGTACGGCGCGACCGGTGTGAGCTGGTGGGTGTGGGAGTCCGCCACCAACGCGGCGTGGAGCGCCATCGGCGTCCCGATCGTCGTGCCGGCCCTGGCCCACCTCATCACCCCACCGACCCTGTCGGTCGGCGCCTCGGGCGACTTGGTGCGCTGGGCGCGAATCCGTCTGGCCGCGCGGCACGCCGTCATCGCCACCAACGCCGACCGGTTCAACGCCGCCATGCGCACGACGGTCCTCGCCTTCCAGTCCGCTCATGGGCTACCGCAGACCGGCTCGGTGGATCCCGCCACCTGGGCCGTGCTCAAGCCGCACTACAAGCTGGCCGCGGGGTACTAGACCGCGCGTCCGGACCGCTACTTGCGGATCAGACCCCGGCCATATCGGCTGGCAGGTCCGGATCAGGTGAGGTGCCCGACTGGCGCAGCAAGGTGCCCGTCGTCTGCTCCAGGATGCGGCGCCACGCGGCCGTCTTCTCCCGCTCGGCGGAGAAGTGCTTGACGACCTTGCGCACTCGCGTGGCGGAGATCTCGATGCCGTGGCGGTTGGCCACCTCGGCGAATCGCTCGTAGTCGGTGGCCAGTTTCATCGTCACCGACTGGAAGCCGTGACGGGCGATATCCAGGCGCTTGGTGAAATTCATCACCGACGTCTCGAACATCAGCTCATCGTCGGGCTCGGGCTCGATCAGCAGGATGTCGACGCCGGGGTAGCGGTCCTCCCACTGCTTGGCCATCTCGTGCAGGCGCTGGTAGGCGATCAGCTTGAACGACTGGTTGGCGATCTGGGCCATGCCCATGTCGCTCACGCGGCGCGTCCGCGAACCCCACGGGGTATGGATGACCTGCGAGAAGTCGTTGACGAACGGAACCAGTGGGTTGACGACGACGACGAACTTGGCGCCGGCCTCGACGGCGATGTCCAGGTTGGTCGTCGACACGATGCCGCCGTCGATGAACTCGCGATCGTGAATCTTGACCGGCTCGTAGACCATCGGCAGCGCTGTGGATGCGCGCACGGCCTGGGAGATGGGAATGTCGTCCCAACCCTCGGCGCCGAACACGATGCGCTCGCAGGTGTCCAGATCGGTCGCGGCCAGGTAAAGCTCGCGATCGAGCATGCGGAAATCGTCGGTGCGATCCGGGTCCGACAGCACCGTGCGCACGTAACGCTCCATGCCGGCACCGGAATAGAAGCCCTTGGGCAGGCCCTCGGCCAGGCCGAGTACGACATCCATCGCCGAGATGGAGCCCAGATGCCCGGCGAACTCTCGTATGAGCCCGGCGGCTTTCAGCGGGAGCATCACGCCCTTGCGGGCGAATTCGCCGATGTTGGGGCGCAGCAGAGTGCCGAGATCCAGGTCCGGGAACGGAGAGGGGACCTGCTGATTGACGACCCGCATCATCTCCTCAGGCGTGATGCCGTTGGCGGCGAGCGCGGCGACGAACGATCCGGCGCTCGTGCCCACGTATACGTCGAACTGATTGACGGTCGAGTTGACCGACAGAAGATCGAGGGCGCGCAGTGCGCCGATCTCGTAGACCCCTCCGGTGAGACCACCACCGCCGAGTACCAGCGCGGTGCGGGAAGGCCTGCGGCGGCGCGTCGGCGCGCGCTTCTTAGGCGCCGTCTTGCGGCCCTTGGCGACCTTCGGATCCAACGGGACGACCTGACCCATACCTGAAAGCATACGACTCGCGGCCGTCACATGACGCACCGTCAGATCGTTCTGCGGGCCGGAATGAGCAAGTTCTGCCGCATTCCGTCGAAACGGCCGCTACCCTCGGGAGCCGATGCTTCGCCGACTCGCGCCGCTCGCGCTCGCGCTCGTCCTCGGCTGTGCCCTTCCCGCTGCTCCCGCCCACGCGATGGACGCGAGCGCACTGGCTCGGTCGCTGGCCTCCCGCACCGCCACCTTCGGGCCCCATTCGGGCGCCCTCGTCCGCGACCTCTCAACCGGGCTGACGATCTACGCGCGCCGACCGGATCTGCAGCTCTCTCCCGCCTCCAACGAGAAGCTCTACACGACCGCGGCGGCGCTGCTTCGCTTTGGCGTATCCGGGCACCTGACGACCACCCTGCGCAACGACCCGAGCGTGGTGCCCGACGCCGACGGCGTGCTGCACGGTGATGTCGTGCTCGTCGGCACCGGTGACCCGGGCCTGAACGACGTCACGTTGCGTGACCTGGTGGGTGACGTTCAGCGCGCCGGAATCACTCGGATCGTCGGCCGCATCCTCGGCGACGAGTCAGCGTTCGACAAGCGTCGCGGCAGCTACGAGACTCATTGGGCACCGGACGAATGGCTCGGCGGCTGGCTCAGCGCGCTCACGTGGGGGCACGGCCGCGCCGGAGCCCACGGCCCCGCACAGACGGCGGCCGCCCGGCTGCGATACCTGCTCGGCCTGCAGCACATCAAGGTGACCAAGACCGCGCGCGCCGGCACCGACCCGGCCACCACCCATGTCCTGGGCTCGGTCGCCTCGCCCGCGATGAGCCAGATCGTCGCCACGACGCTGGTGCCGTCCGACAACTTCTACGCCGAGACGCTGATCAAGGACCTGGGCGCGCACTACGGCACCGCTGGGAGCACGCCGGCAGGCCTCGTCGTGGCTCGCAAGGTCCTCGGCGACCGCCTCGGCGTGCACCCCACGATGGTCGACGGCTCGGGTCTCTCACCCGCTGACCAAACTTCGACGACCCAGATCGTCACTCTGCTCACGGCCATGCGCGCCCGCCCGGAGGGTGCCTCTTGGCGCGACGCCATGCCGCAGCCCGGCCGGACGGGCACCTTGGCCAACCGCATGCGCGGCACTCTTGCCGTCACCCGCTGCCGGGCCAAGACGGGGACGTTGCACGACGTGTCCGCGCTTTCGGGGTACTGCCGCGTGGGGCAAGGGCACACCGTCGCGTTCTCGTTCCTGGAGAACGGCATCACCCCGACCACCGTCAAGGCCGTCGAGGACAAGATGGTGCCGTTGATCGCGGCCTACGAGCCGCCGTTGTCATCGCCCTCCGGGCGCTGACCGTCGAGCACGGCCAGCAACCCCGCCTCGTCCAGCACCGTAACGCCGAGGCGCTCGGCCTTCTCCAGCTTGGAACCGGCGCTTTCGCCGGCGACCACGTAGTCGGTCTTCTTGGATACCGATGAGGTGACGCGCCCGCCGGCGGCCACGATGCGCTCGGTGGCCTGCTCCCGCGTGAGCTGCGGCAGCGTCCCCGTGAGCACGAAAGCTTGGTCTGAGAGAGGTCCCTCGCCCGGGGGCGGGCCGTCCTCCTCCATCTTCACGCCGTGCTCACGCAGCGCCTGAATCAGCGCGGCGAGCCGCTCGTCGGCCAGCTGGCCGGCGATCAGTCCTCCGACGATGGGGCCGATGCCTGGCGTCTGCGCGATCTCTTCGGCCGTCGCGGCCTGCAGGGCGTCGATAGTGCGGAACCGCTGCGCGAGCGTGCGCCCCGTCACCTCGCCGACCCCCTCGATTCCCACGGCGAACAGCACGCGGCCGAAGGGTCGGTCCTTGGAGGCTTCGATGGCCGCGACCAGGTTGCGGGCCGACGTCTCACCGACGCGGTCCAGTGCTTCGAGCCGCTCGACGGTCAAGTCGTACAGGTCGGCCGCTGTCCTCACGAGGCCACCTTCGAGCAGCACGGCGACCTGCTTCTCTCCCAGGCCGTCGATGTCCATCCCCCCGCGGGAGACGAAGTGGCGCAGCAGCTGCCATTGGCGCCCGGCGCAATCGCGGTTGGGGCACATCGTGAACACGCCGTCACCCTTGACCGTCGGCGTGTCGCAGACCGGGCACCGCGCCGGCGGCAGAGGGGGCGGCCGGCGGTCAGGGTTCTCCGCCGCGTGGGGTGCCGGGGAGACGACCTGGGGGATCACGTCGCCTGCGCGCAGCACGATCACCTCATCCCCGGGCCGCACGTCCTTGCGCGCGAGATCCTCCTCGTTGTGGAGGGTCGCCTGCTTGACCGTCACGCCGCCGACGTGGACCGGCTCGAGCTCGGCGTAGGGGTGCAGGTCGCCGAACTTACCCACGCTCCAGATCACGTCCAGGAGCGTCGTCTTGGCGGTCGTCGGCGGGAACTTCCACGCGATCGCCCAGCGCGGATCGCGGCCCACCACCCCAAGGCGGCGCTGCAGTTCGGCGTCGTCGACCTTCACCACGACACCGTCGATCTCGAAGTCCAGCGCGCCGCGCCGCCGCGCCCAGTCCTCACATTGGGCGATCACGGCGTCGAGATCGTCCAGGAGACGGATGTCCCCGTTGACCGGAAAGCCGTGCGCGCGCAGCCAGTCCAGCGCCGCTGAGTGCCTGTCGAACGTGAGGCCGTCGGTCACGCCCACGCTGTAGGCCCAGAACGACAGTGTTTGGAGCGCCGCCAAACGCAGCTCGCGCTCGACGCGCTGCTTGTCGGTCGGCTCGCGGCCGGCGGGGAGTGGCTTGTCGAGCTGACGGATCGTGCCCGCCGAGGAGTTGCGCGGGTTCATGAACGTGGACTCGCCGGCCTGCGCCCGACGCTCGTTGAGGGCGGCGAAGGCGGGGAGTGGCATGTAGACCTCACCGCGCACCTCCAGCAG
The DNA here is from genome assembly GCA_038319025.1 of Solirubrobacterales bacterium. GTDB lineage: Bacteria > Actinomycetota > Thermoleophilia > Solirubrobacterales > Solirubrobacteraceae > JBBQCW01. Next base: position 20,417 of record JBBQCW010000017.1, on the reverse strand, counting down.
CGCCGGAGCACCCTCCAGGTGCTCGGGGATCGCCGCGATCGTGCGCAAGTTGTGGGTGACGTCCTCCCCGACCTCACCGTTCCCGCGTGTCACGCCGCGCACCAGTTCGCCGTGCTCGTAGATCAGCGACATTGCCAGCCCGTCGATCTTGGGCTCGGCGACGAAACGGAAGGCCGGGTCCTCGATGCCCTCGCGAGCGAGGTGGGCCCGCATGCGCTCGACCCAGGCCCGCAGCTCCTCCGCACTGCGCGCGTTGGCCAGCGAGAGCATGCGCTCCAGGTGCGCGACCTTCATCAGCTTGTCCACGCCGGGGCTGCCGGGGGCGTCCTCACCGGTCGGCTCGCCGCCCACCCGTTGCGTCGGCGAGTCAGGGGTCAGCAGGGCAGGGTGGCCCGCCTCGATCGCCCGCAGCTCATCCAGGAGGAGGTCGTATTCGTCATCCCCGATGGTGGGGTCGTCGAGCTCGTAGTAGCGCCGACCGTGGTCGCGCAGCTCCTCACGCAGTTGCTGCGCGCGCGCCGCGACCTCGGCGGGAACCTCGTCGTGCTCGTTGCTCACGTCAGGTCACGCGCTGCCGGTTCCAGCAGGCGCGCCAGGTCGTAGCCGCGCAGGGCGGCCAGCCCAGCGTTGGCGGTGAGGTCGTAGTGCAGCGGCGTGACGGCGATCCGGCCGGCCGCGACGGCGTTCAGGTCGGTGCCGGGCTCGTCGTGATAGCCGGGATCGGCTCCGTAGACCCAGAACTGTCGACGCGAGCCCTCGTCCTCGGTCAGCTTGAGTTCGTCGCGGTAGATCCGCTTGCCCAGTGTCGCCACCTCCACACCGCCGATCTCGCCGGCCGGCACGTTGATGTTGATCAAGGTGCCGGGCGGCAGGGGCACCTCATCGAGTTCGTCGACAATCCGCGCGGCGAATCGGGCCGCCGCCTCAAAGTCAAAGTCCGCGCTCTGGATGAACCCCATCTCCCGGGCCGCGGACTGCTGGGAGACGGCAAGTGCGGGCAGCCCCAGGATCACGCCCTCCAGCGCGGCGGCGACGGTGCCGGAGTAGGTGATGTCATCGCCCAGGTTCGCGCCGTGGTTGATGCCGCTGACGACCATTTCGGCCTCGAACCCCGGCACCAGGCCGAGTTGCGCCAGGCGAACACAGTCCACGGGCGTCCCGTCGGTGGCGTAACCCACAGTGCCGTCGTCGAACGTGACCTCCTCCACCCACAGGGGCCTCATGGTGGTGATCGAGCGCGCCGTGGCCGACCGGTTGCCGTCCGGGGCAACGGTGATGAGTTCGATGTCAGGGACCTCGAGCAGCGCCCTCCGGAGCGCCTGCAGGCCCTCGGCGTCGATCCCGTCGTCGTTGGTCAGCAGCACTTTCATCGCTCTACGAGGATAGTCGCGCGCCCGGGCCGGGACGTGACAGCAGTGCGAACGCGCGTGACGCTTTCGGATCGTTAGCGTGCCGAGCATGGTTGAACCCTCACCCCCTGCCCTGGACGGCGTCACCGCCTTCATCGGAATGCGCTGGGATGCCGCCGGCATCGTCCGCGCCGAGATCCGCCCCGAGCTGCTGAATCGCGGCGGCATGCTCAGCGGAGTCATCGCCTACGCGCTGATCGACTACTCGATGGGCTCAGCGCTATGGGCGCACCTGGCCGCTGACGAAGGTTGCGCAACGCTCAACATCGCCATCAACTACGTCCAGACGGCCACCGAGGGTGGCCTCATCTGCGAGAGCCTCCTGGACCGGCGCAACCGCCGCACGGGCGTCCTGCGCAGCACGGTGAGCCACGACGACGGGCGCCTGCTGGCCACCGCCGTCGGCACCTACGCGATCTTTCCCCGTGACCGGTACAAGCGGCCCGCGGAGTCCGGCCCGACGCCTTAGGCAGACCAGCGGTCCGGCCGGGGCGCCTCGGCGCGGCACCGACCGGCGGGCCGGACAGCGCCCGCCTACTCCCCGTCGTAGCGCACGCCCACCAGACACAGCCCGTGCGGCGCGGCGGTGGGACCTGCGGTATCCCGCGGGGCGCCGGCCAGCAGCGCCACGAACTCTTTGACCGTGCGCCGCCCAGAGCCCACCTCGAGCATCGTCCCCACCAGGACGCGGTTCATGTGGCGCAAAAACGTGTCGGCCTCGATCTCGAACGCCAGCACGTCCTCGGACTCGTCGACCCATGCGGCTCGGCTCACCGTGCGTCGGAAGTGGCTGTGCAGCGTTTCGGTCGGGGTGAAAGCGGTGAAGTCGTGGACGCCGACGATCGCCGCGGCGCAGGCGTCGAGCGCGGCCCGGTCCAGCGGCCGGGAGACGTGCAGCACCCGGTGAGGCTCAAACGCCGACCGAGCCGGCCTGGCCAGCACCCGGTAGCGATAGGCGCGACTGCGGGCGTCACGGCGCGCATTCCATCCCCCTGGCATCTGGTGCACGGCGGTCACGGCAAGGTCGTCGGGGAGCAGGCGGTTGAACGCGCCTACGGCGACGGGCTCGCCCACGTAGGAACACACCTGCCCGGTGGCGTGGACGCCGCGGTCGGTGCGCCCGGCCACCACGATGGGGACGGCGGCCCCGAGCAGGCTCGCCAGCACCCGTTCCAGCTCATCCTGAATCGTCCGGTGATCGGGCTGCCTAGCCCAGCCCGCGAACTCCGTTCCGTCGTACTCCAGGTCCAGCCGCACCGACGACACGACGGCGGTGCGCTACCGCCGGTGCTTCTTGGGCACGAAGACGCTGCGCTCCACGTACGGAGCGACCTGAGCCTGGAACCCCGGACGCAGGTCGAACTGGACGTCGTAGACCCCGGCTTTAGGAGCGTGCAGAGGCAACTGGACGACCTTCTTGGTCAGCGTCCCGCACGGTCCGGCGAGCGTGCCGAGCTTGACCGTCTTCTTGAGTACCCGCTTCACGTCGGTCGGGCGGTAAACGTAGTGCGCGTAGAGCGCGCCGCCTTCGGTGAAGCCCTGCGCGCTCAGAGTCACCTTCGCGGTCGGCTTGCTCAGCGCAGCTGGTCGCTGCGACACGGTCAGCGGCGTCAGGCGATACACCGTTGACGTGATCACGCTGTCCACATCGACCGTGAGCGTGTGCGTGACAACCGCAGCGCTCGACTCCGACGTACCGAACGTGCCCTGAAAACCACCTGCGTCATCCATCATCAGCGAAGAGAGGAAGTCGTTGTTGTCACGAACGTCGAGGAGCAACTCAGGCGCGAAGCCGCCAAGCGTCAGGGCGACCTGGGTGTCGCCGCGGTAGCACGCTCGATCGGTGGCGATCGTCGCGGCCGAGGCCGACGCGGCCGCAACCAGGCAGGCGGCCGCTACAACCGCGCAGAGCAAGGCACTGCGGGAGGCGCGAATGGAGATCATCCGCGCAACCCTAGACCAGCTCGATGTAGACCATTTCGGTCGAGTCCGAGCGCCGCGGCCCGAGCTTGAGGATGCGGGTGTAGCCACCGGGTCGGTCCGTGTAGCGCGGAGCGACCTCTTCGAACAGCTTGTGCACGGCGAACTTGTCCTGCCCCAGCGTCGACAGCGCCTGCCGACGGGCGTGCAGATCGCCGCGACGAGCGAGCGTGATCAGCTGCTCGATCTCCGGCTTGACGGCTTTGGCCTTGGCCTCGGTCGTCTTGATCCGCTCGTGCTCGATGATCTCCTTGCAGAGGTTGGCGAGCAACGCCTTGCGGTGGGCGGTGGTGCGGCTGAGCTTGTGACGGTTTTTCTGATGGCGCATGGCGGTGTTCTCCGGGGAAAGACTAGGGACTCGCGAGCAGCTCAGTCGTCGCGCAGGTGCAGACCGCGCGCGACGAGCGTCTCGATGACCTCGTCGATCGACTTCTTGCCGAAGTTCGGGATGGCGTTGAGCTCACCCTCGGACTTGGAGATGAGGTCGCCGACCGTCTGGATGCCGGCACGCTTGAGGCAGTTGTAGGACCGCACGCCGAGCTCGAGCTCCTCGATGAGGATGTCGTACTCGCCGCCTGCGGGAGCCGCCGCGATCGCGCCGCCTCCGACAGTGCCGGCACCGTTGGACTCAAGCTGACCACCGGGACCGGCGCGCAGCTCTTCGATGCGGTCGGCGTCGGTGAAGATCGCCAGCTGGCTGATCAGGATCTCAGCCGCTTCGCGGAGCGAGGCGGTGGGATCGATCGAGCCGTCGGTCTCGATGTCGAGCGTCAAGCTGTCGTAGTCGGTGCGCTGACCGACACGGGCCTGGTCGACGTCGTAGGCGACGCGCCGGACCGGCGAGAAGATCGAGTCGATCGGGATGACGCCGATCGGCTGGTCGGAGGACTTGTTGTCCTCAGCCGGGCGATACCCGCGGCCGCGGCCGATCGTCAGGTACAGCTCCAACTTGCTCTTGGCCTCAAGCGTGGCGATGTGAGCGTCCGGGTTGAGGATCTCGACGCCCGCAGGCAGATCGATGTCCTTGGCCGTGACGTCGCCGGGGCCGGTGACCACCAGCGGCGCTTCGACCTCGGTGGCGTCGGAGTGCATGCGGCAGACGAGCGCCTTGAGGTTGAGCACGATGTCGGTGACGTCTTCGGTGACGCCCTTGATCGTGGAGAACTCGTGGGCGACGCCCTCGATGCGGACGCTCGTGACGGCAGCGCCGGCGAGCGAGGAGAGCAGCACACGGCGCAGCGAGTTGCCGAACGTGTAGCCGAAGCCGCGATCGAGGGGCTCGATGACAAACGAGCCGCGGTTGTCGTCCACGGTCTCACTGGTGATGCGGGGAATCTGGAAGTCGAGCATCGGGGTCCTGACTGTCGTCGGTGTTGGGCGGCGCGGCGGCGCCAGTCGTTGCTGTTCGGTCGCCGCGACCGGGGTTCGGACGGCGGCGGCGACGAACGCGAGCGGTTACTTCGAGTACAGCTCGACGATGAGCTGCTCCTGCACCGGGGCGGTGATCTCCCGCCGTTCCGGCTTACGCAGCACCTTCGCCGTCAGCGAGTCGTGATCGGCCTGCAACCACGGCGGAACCTGCGCCGTCAGCTCGGTCGCGTCACGAATGACCTGCTCGGCACCGGTCCCAGCCTTCACTGCGATGACGTCACCGTCACGCACCTGATAGCTGGGGATGTCCACGCGACGGCCATTGACCGTCCAGTGGCCGTGGCGCACGAGCTGGCGCGCCTGGCGGCGCGATCCGGCAAAGCCGAGTCGGACGAGCACGTTGTCGAGCCGAAGCTCGAGCAGGGCGAGAAGGTTCTCACCCGTGATGCCGTCCTGACGTGAGGCCTTGTCGTAGTAAATGCGGAACTGCTTCTCAAGGATGCCGTAGTAGCGGCGCGCCTTCTGCTTCTCGCGCAGCTGCAGGCGGTACTCGCTCTGCTTCTGGCGACCGCGACCGTGGTCTCCGGGCGGGTAGGCACGGCGTTCAACGCCACACTTGTCGGTAAGGCAACGCTCGCCCTTGAGGAAGAGCTTCTGCCCTTCGCGGCGGCACTGCTTGCAGGCGGGTCCTGTATCACGAGCCATTCTGAAACCTCAGACGCGGCGCCGCTTGCGGGGGCGGCAGCCGTTGTGGGCCTGCGGGGTGACGTCCTTGACTCCGGTCACTTCCAGGCCCGCGGCCTGCAGTGAACGGATGGCCGTTTCGCGACCTGAGCCAGGGCCCTTGACGAAGACCTCGACCTTCTGCAGGCCCTGCTCGATGCCCTTGCGGGCAGCGGCGTCAGCGGTGACCTGCGCAGCGAACGGCGTGGACTTGCGGGAACCCTTGAAACCGGCGCCGCCGGCGGATTCCCACGCGATGACGTTTCCCTCACGGTCAGTGAGCGAGACGATCGTGTTGTTGAAGCTGGTCTTGATGTGGGCCTGGCCGATGGGAATGTTCTTCTTCGGCTTGCGGCGGCCGCGAGCTGGGCGCTTAGGAGCGGGCATGGATTATTTCTTCGTCGCTTTCTTCTTGCCGGCGACTTGCATGCGCTTGGGACCCTTGCGCGTGCGGGCGTTGTTCTTGGTGTTCTGGCCGCGCACGGGGAGACCACGGCGATGCCGCATGCCGCGATAGCAGCCGATCTCCATGAGGCGCTTGATGTTCTGGGAGCGCTCGCGACGCAGGTCGCCCTCGACCGTCAGATCGTCGTCCACGAGGTCGCGGATCTTCACGACCTCGGCCTCGGTTAGATCCCGCACGTAAGTGTTGGGATCGACCTTTGCCTGGGCGAGAATGTTGTTCGACGTCGAGCGGCCGATGCCGTAGACGTACGTCAACCCGATCTCAACGCGCTTGTTGAGCGGAATATTGGTGCCAGCGATGCGCGCCATTTAGCCCTGCCGCTGCTTGTGGCGCGGGTTGGAGCAGATCACGAGCACATGGCCGTGGCGGCGAACAATCTTGCACTTCTCGCACATCGGCTTGACCGACGGTCGTACCTTCATGATCCTCTTTCGGTTCCTGGCTCGTGATCCTGCGCCGTGGCTCTGGAGGCCGCGAGGCCGCCGCTACCACGTCGCGGAGAGCGCCGACACAAAAACTTCGTGCTCGGGCGCGACCGGGGAAGATAGCAAAGCCCGTCCGCCGATGGTGCTACGACGTACCGGCGCCGTTCTCGAGGTGCCACGGCGTGAGGATCCGCGGCCCATCGGCGGTGATGGCGATCGTGAACTCAAAATGTGCCGCCAGCGAGCCGTCCTGGCTGAAGATCGCCCATCCGTCGTCGCCCATGCGCACCTGATGGCGGCCGGCGGTCGTCATGGGCTCCACGGCGAGGACCATGCCCTCCTCCAGCTTGGGGCCGCGGCCTGCGTCGCCGTAGTTGGGCACCTGCGGGTCCTCGTGCATGTCGCGGCCGATGCCGTGACCGACCAGCGATCGCACGACGGAGAAGCCCGCGGCCTCGACCGTGGTCTGCACCGCATGGCCGATATCACCCAGGCGGTTGCCGGGGACACAGGCGGCGACGGCGTCGTGCAGCGAAGCTTCGGTGACCTCGAGCAGCGTGGTGGCCAGCGGCGTCACGGTGCCCACGGCGAACGTGCGGGCGCCGTCGGCAACCCAGCCGTCGAGGACCACGCCGATGTCCACCGACAGCACGTCGCCGCGAACCAGTCGGTATGGGCCGGGGATACCGTGGACGACCATGTCGTTGGGCGAGGCGCAAATGGATCCAGGGAAGCCTCGGTAGCCCTTGAAGGCCGGCGTCGCGCCCTGGGAGCGCATGTACTTCTCCGCGGCAAGATCGAGTTCCTCGGTGCTGACGCCCTCGCGGATCTTGCCCTCGATGAGCTTCATCGTGCGCGCGTGAACTTCACCCGCCGCTGCCATCTTGTCGATTTCAGCGGGCGTCTTGCGGATGATCACCCGACGGCCCTACAGCTCGTCTTCGAGGCGCAGCGTGGCGATCGTCGCGCGGATGTGGTCGTGGACCTCCGTCGGCGAACGCGTTCCGTCGAAGCGGCGCAACAGGCCGCGGTCCTCGTAGAAGGACACCAGCGGCGATGTCAGCTCGTGGTAGACCTCCAGGCGCTTGAGCACCGTTTCCGGCTTGTCGTCCTCGCGCTGAATCAGTTCGGTGCCATCGATATCGCAGCGCCCCTCGTGCTTGGGCGGGTCGAACTCGACGTGGTACACGCGGCCGGACCGGCTCACGCGCCGACCCGAAAGGCGGCGGACGATTTCGTCGTCAGGCGTCGCGATGAGCAGGACGGCCGTCAGTCGGCGGCCGAGCTTGCCGAGCTCCACGCCCAGCGCCTCGGCTTGGCCGATCGTGCGCGGGAAGCCATCCAGCAGGAAGCCGTCGCGGGCATCGTCACCCTGAACGCGCTCCAGGATCACGCCGATGATGACCTCGTCGGGGACGAGGTCGCCGGCGTCCATGAAGGCTTTCGCCTGGAGCCCGAGCGGCGTGCCTTCCTCGACGGCGGCTCGCAGCATGTCCCCCGTGGCGATGTACGCCAGCGGGAAGTCCTGCGTGAGGCGCTCGGCCTGGGTGCCCTTGCCGGCACCGGGAGGACCCAGCAGGATGAGGTTCAGCTCAGACACAGCGGATCGCAGCGTAGTACATCGGCGTCGGGTTTCGCCGTCGCCGTCCGCGACGACCCCTTGCACCTGACGGATCCGGACCCATCGGCCCGGACCGAGCTACTTCAGGAAGCCTTCGTAGTTGCGCATCATCAGCTGCGCCTCGAGCTGCTTCATGGTGTCCAGCGCCACGCCGACAACGATCAGCAGAGATGTGCCGCCGAAGAAGAAGTTGGCGGACGTCTGGTTGATCAGGATCGTCGGGAGAGCCGCGATGGCCGCAAGGTAAAGCGCTCCCGGGAACGTGAGGCGGGCCAGGATGCGGTCCAGGAACTCCGCCGTCGGCCGGCCAGGCCTCACCCCGGGTATGAAACCGCCGAACTTCTTGAGGTTGTCGGCCTGATCCACCGGATTGAACGTCACCGCGGTGTAGAAGTAGGTGAAGAGGATGATCAGGATCGACTCGCCGATCAGGTAGGGCGCGCTCTGCGGCGCGAAGAACGTGGCGAGGTCTCGCGACCACGGCGTGTTCAGCAACTGGCCCACGGTGGGCGGGAAGGCCATCAGCGAGGCGGCGAAGATCACCGGGATGACGCCGGCCATGTTCACGCGCAGCGGCAGGTAGGTCTGGCCGCCCTGCGTCATGCGACGGCCGATGACGCGCTTGGCGTACTGGATGGGAATGCGCCGCTGACCCTCCTGCATGAAGACGACGCCGGCGACCACGGCCAGCACGACGAACGGCATCATCACCTTGAAGACCTGGTCGGGGTTCGTCCACCAGGCCTGCAGGCCCTGCGGAAGCCGGGCCACGATCGAGGCGAAGATCATCAGGGAGATGCCGTTACCGATGCCGCGCTGGGTGATCAGCTCACCGAACCACATCAGCAGTACGCAGCCGGCGGTGAGGCACAGGACGATCAGGAAGACATTGGCCGCGTTGAAGTCCTTGATCAGCGGAGTGGCACCGGACGTGGCGGACTTGAACAGGAAGACGTACCCGATGGCCTGGGCAAACGCGAGGCCGACGGTGAGGTAGCGCGTGTACTGCGTGATGCGCTGCTGGCCGACCTCACCTTCCTTGGAAAGCTTCTCCAGCGAGGGCACGACCACGGTCAGAAGCTGCAGGATGATCGACGCCGTGATGTACGGCATGATCCCGAGCGCCATCAGCGACAGGCGCGAAAGACCGCCGCCCGAGAACGTGTTCAGCAGGCTGAGGATGCCGTTGCCGCCGAACTGCGACTGCACGGAATTGACGGCGGCCAAGTTGATCCCGGGCACCGGGATATGCGACCCCAGCCGATACAGCGCCAGGAGCGCTCCCGTGAACATCAGCTTGCGCCGAATGTCCTTGACTGCGAAAGCGCTGAGGATCGTAGACAGCATCCGGGGACAGTCTAGTTATCGGAGATCTGGCAAGTGCCGCCTGCGGCCTCGATGGCCGCACGAGCGGTTGCACTGAAGCCGTGGGCGTGCACCGTGAGCGGCTTGGTGATCTCACCCTTGGCCAGCACTTTCACCGGGATACCCCGGCGCGTACCCAGGCCGTTGGCCTTCATGACCTCGACCGTGACCTCGGTGCCGGCGGCAAAGCGCTCTTCGAGATCGCTCAGGTTTACCGCCTGCGTGTGCGTGCGGAACGGCTCGAACGGCATCGACTGCTTCTTGTTCGGGCCCTTCAGCTTGCGCATCCGCATGTGGATCGGCATCTGGCCGCCCTCGAAGCGAGCACGGTCCTTGCTGCCTGAACGCGAGCCGTAGCCCTTCTGGCCGCGACCGGAAGTCTTGCCCATGCCGGAACCTTCGCCACGGCCGACGCGCTTGCGCGGCCGGCGCGAGCCGGGTGCGGGCTTGAGGTTGTGGAGGCCGATGCGCTCCTCGGGAATCTCGTCAGCCATGACTACTCCTCAACGCGAACCAGGTGGCGGACCTTGTGCAGCATTCCGCGCGACTGGGGCGTGTCCTTGATTTCGACGGTCTGCCCGATGCGGCGCAACCCGAGGGAGCGCAGCGTGTCGAGCTGGCTCTTGTCAGAGCCGTTCTTGGACTTGAATTGTGTGGCCTTCACCGTGCTCATGCGGTGGCCTCCGGGGCCTCTTCGGCCGCGGCCTCGGCGGCGGTCTCAACCGGCTCCACGCCCCCGTCGCCGGTGGGCGACTCAAGGTGGGCGGTCTGGGCGACGGGCGGCACGTCAGCGGCCACGTCGGCGTCAGCCTCGGCATCGGCGATCGCCTCGTCCGGGGTCGCACCGGCGGTCACCGGAGCATCGGCCTCGAAAGCGGCCGGCACGCCGTCGGCGGAAATCGTCTCGGCGACGACCTCTTCCTTCGGACTCAGACCCAGCACCGCGTTGATCGACAGGCCGCGCAGCTCAGCGACGTCCTGTGGCGTGCGCAGGCCCTGTAGGCCCGCGATCGTGGCCTTGACCAGATTGATCGGGTTCTGCGTGCCGAGGCTCTTGGAAAGGATGTCGTGGATGCCGGCGAGCTCAAGCACCGCGCGGACGCCACCACCGGCGATCACGCCGGTACCAGGAGCCGCAGGCTTCAGCAGCACGCGGCCGGCGCCGAAGATCCCCATGTTCTGATGGGTGATGGTGGAGCCGTGGCGGGGCACGCGGAAGAGGTTCTTCTTCGCACGCTCGACACCCTTCTGGATGGCCAGGGGCACTTCGTTGGCCTTGCCGTAGCCGACGCCCACGACCCCGTTCTCGTCGCCGACGACGACGAGGGCGGTGAAGCTGAACCGGCGGCCGCCCTTGACCACCTTGGCCACGCGGTTGATTTCGACCACGCGCTCCTGGAGGTCCAGGCCGGCGGGGCTCACGGAACGATCGACTGACATGTGAATAGCTCTGATGCTTCCTGTTGAAAGGGGGTTAGACGGTTAGTCCGCCCTCGCGGACACCGTCGGCGAAGGCCTTGACGCGACCGTGGTACTGGTACCCACCACGATCGAACACTGCAGTTTCGATGCCGGCGGCCTTGGCACGCTCGGCGAGGAGACGGCCGGACTTGTCGGCCTGCTCCATCGGCTTGAGGGAACGCAGCTCGGCTTCGGTCCAGGTCACGGACGCGATGGTGCGCCCGGACAGATCGTCGACCAGCTGCGCGGAGATGCCGCGGTTGGAACGGAACACGGAGATCCGCGGCCGAACTGCTGTGCCGCTGATCTTCGCGCGGACACGCCGGCGACGACGCAACCGCGTCTGGGGCTTGGTGAGGACCGTCATGCTCGTTTACCAACCTTGCGGGCGACGTACTCGCCCTCGTAGCGGATGCCCTTGCCCTTGTAGGGCTCCGGCGGACGCTGTTTACGGATGTAGGCAGCCGTCTCTCCGACGAGCTGCTTGGAGATGCCCTTGACCACGACGCGCGTGGGCTGGGGAACCTCAAACTCAATGCCGGCGGGAGCCGGAACCGGGACGGCGTGCGAGTAGCCCAGGGCCAGCTCGAGATCCTTGCCCTTCAGCACGGCGCGATAGCCGACACCCTGGATCTCCAGCGACTTCTGGTAGCCGTGCGTGACGCCCTCGACCATGTTGGCCACCAGCGAGCGGGTGAGGCCATGCAGGGCACGGTGCTCACCGCGGTCGGTGGGACGCGAGACGAGCAGCTCGTCGCCTTCGTGCGTGACGGTGATGTCCCGGTTGACGCGCTCGGAAAGCTCGCCCTTGGGGCCATTGACCGTCACGAGCTCGGGCTCGATGCTGATGGTGACCCCTGCGGGTACCGGAATGGGCTTGCGACCGATGCGGCTCATCTCACGATCACCAGACCCGTGCGAGGACTTCGCCGCCGATGCCCGCCTTGCGAGCATCGTGGCCGGTCATCACGCCTCTGGAGGTGGTCACGATCGCAGTGCCCATGCCGCCCTGGACCTTCGGGATGGCGCCGGCGTGCACGTACGTGCGACGGCCGGGACGGGACACGCGCTCCATGCCCTGAATGGCGGAGCGGCGATCGTCGGTGTACTTGAGCTCGACCTTCAGCAACGCGCCTGGACGCTCGCTGGTGGGGTCCTCCACGGAGAATCCGCGGATGTAGCCCTGTTCTTTCAGGATGCGCGCCATTTCCTTCTTGAGGCCGCTGGAGGGAATCTCCACCGTCTCGTGCGCCGCACGGATGCCGTTGCGGATGCGCGTCAGGAAATCGGCGATGGGGTCGGTCATCGACATTTGTTCACCAACTGCTCTTGGTCATACCGGGGATGTAGCCGTTGTGTGCCAGTTCGCGCAGGCAGATCCGGCACACGCCGAACTTGCGGTACACCGCGCGCGAGCGGCCGCAGCGGCGGCAACGCGTGTACTCACGCGTCTTGTACTTCGAGCCGCGTGCCTGGCGCACGCGCTGGGACGTCTTGGCCATGCGTCAGGCCTCCTGAGGGGTGGTAAGAGTGGTGTCGCCGAAGGGGTTGCCCTCGTTGGCGAACGGCATCCCGAAGGACCGCAGGAGGGCATAGGCCTCCTCGTCAGTCTGGGCGCTGGTGGTGATCGTGATGTCGAGGCCGCGAACCTGGTCCACGGTGTCGTAGTCGATCTCCGGGAAGATCACCTGCTCCTTGACGCCCATGGAGTAGTTCCCACGACCGTCGAAGGACGTGGCCTTCAGGCCACGGAAGTCGCGGATACGGGGGATCGCCACGGACGTGAGGCGATCAAGGAATTCGTAGCTGCGCTCGCCGCGAAGCGTCACGGACAGGCCGACCGGCATGCCTTCACGCAGCTTGAAGGCTGCGATCGACTTGCGGGCGCGGCGAATGTTGGGCTTCTGCCCGGTGATCGTCGCGAGCTGCTCAGCCGCCTGCTCGAGCATCTTGGAATCCTGCTTGGCCTCGCCGACGCCCATATTCACCGTGATCTTCTCGATCTTCGGTGCCTGCATAGGCGTGGTGTAGCCGAAACGCTCGATGAGCGCGGGGCGGATCTCGTCGTTGTATCGGGTCTTGAGTCGAGCCATGATCAGTCCAGTTGCTCCCCCGACCGCCGAGCGACGCGCGCCCGGTTGCCGCCCTCGCGGACGATGCTCACACGTGTGGGCTTCTTGTCCTTGGGATCGATGAGCATGACGTTGGAAATGTGAATCGGCCCTTCCTTCTCAATGACGCCGCCGACCGTCTCAGCACGATCGGCGTTCGGAACCTGTGACGGGCGTGTGTGGCGCTTGACGATGTTCAGACCTTCCACGTAGACCCGCGACTTCTTGGGGTCCACGCGTAGGACGCGGCCCGTCTTGCCGCGGTCCTTGCCGCTGATGACGATGACTTCATCGTCGCTGCGAATCTTGAGACTCATCACAGCACCTCCGGGGCGAGCGAGACGATCTTCATGAAGTTGCGATCACGCAGTTCGCGGGCGACCGGTCCGAAGATGCGGGTGCCGCGCGGGTTGTTCTGCGCGTCGATGATCACGGCCGCGTTCTCGTCGAACGCGATGTACGTGCCATCGCTGCGGGAGAAGGACTTCTTGGTGCGCACGACGACCGCCGTGACGACCTCGCCCTTCTTGACCGTGCCCTGCGGGTTGGCGGCCTTCACCGTGGCGGTGATGATGTCGCCCACATGCGCGTACTTGCGGCGGCTGCCGCCCTTCACGCGGATGCAGAGGATCTCTCTCGCACCGGTGTTGTCGGCCACCTTGAGGCGGCTCTCATTCTGGATCACTTGGCACGCTCCAGCACTTCGATCAGGCGCCAGCGCTTGTTGCGCGAAAGCGGCCGGCACTCGATGATCTTGACCGTGTCGCCCTCATGGGCGTCGTTGGTCTCGTCATGGGCGTGCAGGGTGGTGGAGCTGCGCACGATCTTCTCGTAGCGACGGTGACGGCGAGCGGTGTCGACCCGGATGGTGATCGTCTTGTTGGCCTTGTCAGAGACGACCAGGCCCTGACGCACCTTCGGGTTGCCGGGGACCTTCTCCGGCGGTGCCGTGGCGACCGGGGCGTCGGCGCCGAGGGCCGCGCGGACGGCGCGAGCCTTCTCGCGCTCCTGGCCGCGACGACGGGTGCGAGCGACGGCCTTGGCCTTGCGCTCTACCTGCCGGGCCTCGTGACGCTCCTCCGCGGTGCGGGTCGCGCCGGCGGGGCCGGCGTTCGCGCTCCGCGCGCGCCGACGGCGCTCCTTGGGATGCAGGATCTCTTCGGGCTCGGCCGGCGGGGCGACGGGCTCGGGGGCAGCGGCAGCCTCGGGCGCCTGCTCCTCGGCAGCGGCCTCGACGGGCTGCTCCTCGGGGGCGGCCTCGACGGGCGGCTCTTCAGTTGTCTCGGGTGTGGTTTCGTCGGTCATAGCTACTTGCTCAGTTCGATCCCGCGCTCATGCGCGATGGTCAGTGCTCGGGCGAGGTCACGCTTGGTGGTGCCCAGCCCGGCGGTGTTCTCCAGTTCGCCGGTGGCGTGCTGGAAGCGCAGGCCGAAAGCCTCACGCCGCACGGTCTTGATGTGCTCCGTCAGCTCGGTGTCGCTGAGGTTGCGAACGTCTTTGGCGCGCATTACTGATCGTCCTCCGCAGTCACGAAACGTGTTCGCACCGGCAGCTTCATGCTGGCCAGGCGCATCGCCTCACGAGCGAGCGGCTCCGGCACGCCGGCGAGCTCGAACATGACGCGACCCGGCTTGACGACGGCGACCCAACCCTCGGGCGAACCCTTACCGGAACCCATGCGGGTCTCGGCGGGCTTCTTGGTCACCGGCTTGTCCGGGTACACGTTGATCCACACTTTGCCGCCACGCTTGATCTTGCGAGTCATCGCGATACGCGCGGCCTCGATCTGGCGGTTGGTCAGCCAGCCGGCGTCGAGCGACTTGATGCCGTACTCGCCGAACTGGACGGTCGTCTGCGCGCGGGAGAACCCGGCGCGACGGCCACGATGCTGCTTGCGGTGCTTGACGCGCTTGGGGGACAGCATCAGCGCCCACCACCCTGCGGGCCACGACCTGGTCCGCCGCCACGGCCACCTTGACCGCCGCCGAAACCGCCGCCGCCACCCTGGCCGCCACGACCGCCGCCGCCACCCTGGCCGCCACGACCGCCACGACCGCCGGCACCTGGGCCGCCACCTTGGCCGCCAGGACCGCCGCGACCGTCGCCACGACCGCGGCCGCGGTTGCGGTCACGCCCGTCACGATCGTCGCCGCGCTGAGGAGCCGGAGCATCCATCTCGGTGAGGTCGACGCCGGTGAATCCCTCGGGCATGATCTCGCCCTTGTTGATCCAGCACTTCACGCCGATGCGCCCGAACGTGGTGCGCGCCTCGTAGAAGCCGTAATCGATGTCCGCGCGCATCGTCTGCAGCGGGACACGGCCGTCGGAGTAGGACTCGCGACGGGCCATCTCGGCGCCACCAAGGCGACCGGAGACCTGGATCTTGCAGCCCTTGGCGCCGGAGCGCATGGCGCTCTGCAGCGCACGCTTCATCGCGCGACGGAAGGCCACGCGGTTGACGAGCTGCTCGGCGATCGACTGGGCGACAAGCTTGGCGTCCAGCTCAGGCCGCTTGATCTCAAGGATGTTGACCTTGACCTGCTTGTTGGTCAGTCGGTGCAGGTCGCGGCGCAGGGCGTCGACCTCGCTGCCGGACTTGCCGATCACGATGCCGGGACGCGCGGTGTTGATGTTGATCTCCACCTCGTTCGCGTCCTTGCGGATCGTGATGTCGGAGAGACCGGCATGCGCCAAGCGGCCCACGATGTGATCGCGGATCGCGACATCCTCCGCGAGGTAGTCGGCGAAATGCTTCTCGTTGAACCAGTTCGACTTCCAGTCGTGGATGTAGCCCACGCGCATGGATTCGGGATTGACCTTCTGACCCACGATTTACTCCTTCGGCCCGAGCATGATCGTGAGATGGCTCGTGCGCTTTCTGATCTTGGTGGCGCGGCCCATGGCCCGCGGCTGGAAGCGCTTGAGGGTGGGACCCTCATCGGCCTTGACGGACACGATTCGCAGGTCTTCGCCGACGAGCTCGTGGTTGTTCTCCGCGTTGGCGACGGCGGACTCGAGCAATTTGCTCCAGTCACGGGCCACGTGGCGCGGGGTGTGATCAAGAATGGCGCGCGCATCGACCACGGACTTGCCGCGGATGTGATCGCAGACCAGCCGCGCCTTGCGGGCGGAGGTGCGCACGTACTTGGCCTGCGCGCGGACGAGCCGGGGCTCGCCGACAGGCTTGGTGGCCACGGGAGCAGGCGCGGGCGCCTCCTCTTCGACCTTCTTGGCCCGCGGCTTCTTGGCCGGCTTCTTCGCCGGCTCCGCTGCCTCGGGAGCGTCGGCCGTCGGAGTGGTGTCGGATGCCGTATCGGTCACGGTCTCCTCCACCTCCTCGGGCGTTGTGTTCTCGTCAGCCATAGCTGCTACCGAACCTTCCCTGAGCCGATGTGGCCACGGTAGGTGCGCGTGGGAGCGAACTCGCCGAGCTTGTGCCCGACCATCGACTCGCTGACGAAGACGGGGATGTGCTTGCGACCATCGTGAACGGCGATCGTGTGCCCGACCATCTCGGGGAAGATCGTCGACGTCCGCGACCAGGTCTTGAGCATCTGCTTGCTGCCGGCCGCGTTCTGGGCTTCGATACGCGCCATCAGGCGCTCCTCGACCCACGGGCCCTTTTTGCTTGAGCGAGACATGGGTTACCTCTTGCCCTTCCCGCGGCGGCGGCCGCGGACGATGTAGCGATCGGAAGGCTTGTTCTTCTTACGTGTGCGGTAGCCGAGCGTTGGCACACCCCACGGGGTGACGGGGTGACGGCCTGGGGTCGTGGACCCCTCGCCGCCGCCGTGCGGGTGATCGACAGGGTTCATGGCCGTACCACGCGTCTGCGGGCGAACGCCCATGTGACGCTTGCGGCCGGCCTTGCCGACGGTGACGTTCTGATGCTCGGCGTTGCCGATGGTGCCGATCGTGGCGCGGCACTCAGCGCGCACCAGGCGCATCTCGCCCGAGGGCAGACGCAGCGTGGCGTAGTCGCCGTCCTTGGCCATGAGCTGGATGCCCACGCCGGCGGAACGACCGAGCTGACCGCCGCGACCGGCCATCAGTTCCACGTTGTGGACCACGGTGCCGGTGGGGATCTTGGCCAGCGGAAGACAGTTGCCGACGGAGATCTCGGCGTCGTCGCCGGACATGACCATCATGCCCACGGTCAGCCGAGCCGGAGCGACGATGTAGGCCTTTACGCCGTCGACGTAGTGGAGCAGCGCAATGTAGGCGGACCGGTTGGGGTCATACTCGATCGCGGCGACCCGGGCGGGGATGCCGTCACGACGACGCTTGAAGTCGATCCGACGGTAGAGGCGCTTGGCCCCGCCACCGCGATGGCGCGAAGTCTTGCGACCGCCGGCGTTACGGCCGCCGGACTTCTTCAGGCCCTCGGTGAGGGTCTTCTCCGGCGTGGTCTTCGTGATCTCCGCGAAGTCGGGGTACGTCGCGAAGCGACGACCGGGACTTGTGGGCTTGGGCTTGCGAATGGCCATGGTGCTATCCCTCGAGCCCTTCGAGGCCCTTGAAGATCGGAATGGAATCGCCGGGGCGGACCTGCACGATCGCCTTCTTCCAAGTCCTCGTGCGGCCCGCTGTCTGACCGCGGCGCTTGGGCTTGGACTTGACGGAGATCGTGCGGACTTCGAGTACCTTGACGCCGTCGAACAGCGCCTCGATGGCCTGGCGGATCTGGGTCTTGTGCGCATCCGGGTGGACGCGGAACGTGTACTTGTCGGCTGAGGCGAGCACGTAGCTCTTCTCGCTGACGACGGGACGGATGATGACCTGGCTGTGATCCATGACTAGGCCTCCGTCCCGGCGTCGACCTTGACGCCGTTGGCGCGGGCGGTCAGGCGCTCGAGCGCTTCGGTGGTGACGAGCAGTGAGGTGCCTTGGAGCACGTCGGCCACGCCGACACCCGTGTCGGACATGACGATCACACGCTCGAGGTTGCGGAAGGAGAGGGCGACGTTGCCCTGCTCCTCGGTGAGAACCACGAGCACGGTGCCGCCGCCGGACCACGGTGCGAGCAGCGCAGCTGCCGCCTTCGTGGAGGGGGCGTCGAACCCGGAGGGGTCGAGGATCGCGACCGTGCCACGCTCGGCGTGGACCGACAGGGCGCTGCGCAACGCGGCGCGGCGCTCCTTGCGGTTGACCTTGAAGGTGTAGCTGCGCGGCGAGGGGCCGAACACGACGCCGCCGCCAGTCCAGACCGGCGAGCGGCTGGAGCCGGCACGGGCGCGGCCGGTGCCCTTCTGACGCCACGGCTTCGCGCCACCGCCGCGGACCTTGCCGCGAGTCTTGGTGGAAGCGGTGCCCTGTCGACGAGCGTTGAGCTCGGCGCGCACCGACTCGTGCACGAGCGGGCCGTTGAAACGCGAGCCGAAGGCCTTCTCGTCGAGCTCGACCTTCTTGGACCCGCCGAGGATGGGAGCTTCCCGCAGCGACTGCTTGGTGTTCTGCGATCCCCCTTGTGCGGGGACCCGCGTGGGGTCAGGCATCGGTACGTACCTCCACGAGGCCGTTGCGAGAGCCGGGCACGGAGCCACGGAGCAGCAGCAGGTTCTGGTCGGCGTCGATGCGCACGACCGTAAGGCCCTTCTGGGTGACGCGCTTGTTGCCCATCTGGCCGGGGCCCTTGATGCCCTTCATCACGCGGGCGGGCCAGGCGGAGGCACCGATGGAGCCCGGGGCGCGCACGTTGTGCGAGCCGTGAGACTTGGGCCCGCTGGCGAACTTGTGACGCTTGATCGTGCCCTGGAAGCCCTTGCCCTTCGACGTGCCGGCGACCTTGACCGTCTGGCCGACCTCGAACGCCGCGACGGTGACCGAGTCACCGATGAGCAGCTCGCCGGCCTCATCGCGGAACTCCACGAGGTGACGCATCGGCGGGGAGTCGGCCTTCTTGAGATGGCCGAGCTCAGGCTTACTGAGGTGCTTCTCCTTGGTCGCGCCGAAGGCGAGCTGGACGGCGTTGTAGCCGTCCTCCTCCAAAGAGCGCACGGCCGTGACCGGGCACGGGCCGGCTTCGAGCACGGTGACGCGCTCGACGCGCCCGTCCTCCATGAAGAGCTGGGTCATCCCTAGCTTCTTGGCGAGAATCGCGGCCATGACTAGCTGACCAGCTTGATCTCGATGTCGACGCCCGCGGGAAGGTGGTCCAGGCGCTGCAGGGAGTCCACCGTCTTGGGGGTCGGCTGATGAATGTCGATCATGCGCTTATGCGTGCGGATCTCGAAGTGCTCGCGGGAATCCTTGTCCTTGAACGGCGACCGGATCACGCAGTAGACGTTCTTCTCCGTAGGCAGCGGGACGGGACCCGAAACGGTCGCGCCGGTGCGCGTCGCCGTCTCGACGATCTCCTTGGCCGCCGTCTCGATGGCCGCGTGGTCGTAGGCCTTGAGGCGGATGCGAATCTTGTTTTGGGTGGCAGTAGCCATCTTGTGCTCTGTTCCGTCTGCGTGCTGGGATATGAAGTCTTTTGAGGTCTTGCGCGCCGAAGGCGGATCTCCAAGGTGCGGAGCCCGCCTTCACATCCTGCATCCCACCCGGTTCCGGCGCGCTGCCGGCCTATGTGGGTGCCCTCCTGGCGTCGGAGGGCCTCGTGGTCGTATGGGGTAAAGCGGACCAGCGACGCCTCGGGCCCGCCCGGAAAGGCGGGCGCCGGGCGTAGCCGGGTACTACTCGATGATCTCCGTCACGACGCCGGAGCCGACGGTGCGACCACCCTCACGGATGGCGAAGCGCAGGCCCGGATCCATGGCGATCGGCTGAATCAGCTCGATCTCCATCTGGACGTTGTCGCCGGGCATGACCATTTCCGTGCCCTCGGGCAGGTTGGCGACACCGGTGACGTCGGTGGTGCGGAAGTAGAACTGCGGGCGGTAGCCCGTGAAGAACGGCGTGTGGCGGCCGCCCTCTTCCTTCTTGAGGACGTAGACCTCGGCCTTGTACTTGGTGTGCGGGGTGATGGACCCCGGCTTGCACAGCACCTGGCCGCGCTCGATCTCCTCGCGCTTGGTGCCGCGAAGCAGGCAACCGACGTTGTCGCCGGCCTGCCCCTGGTCGAGGATCTTGCGGAACATCTCGACGCCGGTCACGATGGTCTTGGTCGTCTCCTTGACGCCCACGATCTCGATCTCGTCGCCGGTGTTGACGATGCCCTGCTCGATGCGACCGGTGGCCACCGTGCCACGACCCGTGATCGAGAAGACATCCTCGACCGGCATCAGGAACGGCTTGTCCAGGTCACGCACGGGCTCCGGGATGTAAGTGTCCAGAGCTTCGGCCAGCTCGATGATCTTGGCCTTGTACTCCTCGTCACCCTCGAGCGCCTTGAGCGCCGAGCCGGTGATGAAGGGGATGTCGTCGCCCGGGAAGTCGTACATGGAGAGGAGCTCGCGCACCTCTACCTCGACGAGCTCGAGGAGCTCGTCGTCGTCGACCATGTCGGCCTTGTTGAGGAACACGACGATGTACGGCACGCCGACC
>JBBQCW010000016.1:0-71258 GCA_038319025.1 Solirubrobacterales bacterium | reverse complement strand
GGAATAGGATCGGCGCAACGTCCTGACTGCCATCCACTGGCGCCCACCGCCATCCGCCGCCCCGAACACCCAACGCGGTCGCAAACGCGCGAATCGCCTGCAAACCCCCCGAATCCCGGGCCACCAGCGGAGGGGGAGGTGGAGGGGGAGGGATTCGAACCCTCGGTACAGGGGTTACCCGCACAACGGTTTTCGAGTTCCCGACCCGTAGATGCTGCTGGGGTCTGCCGGTGTCTCTCAGGTTGATTCGCAGTCGCTAAGGGAGCGCACGTGGGCTTCGTAACGACTGCCGAACAACTGCCGTCCTCGCTCGTAACCCGCCACGCCATGGATGGGCGCGCAATCCACCGCATGGTTTAGGCCCTCCCATGGCGCTTGCGCACAGGCCAAGCCGCTGAAAATTGAAGCTCGACTCGAGCCTCGCGTTTGGCCTCAACGCCACCGACGAGCGGCGCGATGACGCCTTGAGAGCGCGCGGTCCGTGGGTCATCAACTCGCTGCTGGCCGTATTCCTAGTCAGGGTGGACCTGGCCAGCTCTGGGCGTGAAGGCCTCGGCAAGCTAAAGCCTTTGCATTCCAGCGAGCAGGGAACGAGTCTAGCTGGCGAGGCTCAACCTCGGTAGAGTGTGAGTAGACCCATCGAACGGGTCGATGCAGCATCGTCAAACACCGGCTCCTTTGGGGGCCACGACCAGAAGGGACAGCATGTCCAATCAACCCACATTCGGGTTCCGCACCCTGAAGGGCTCCGGCGCGCGGCTCGTACGCAGCGTCAGCGTAAACAGCGCCGGCGTAAAGAAGGACGTCGACGACTGGGTCAACTACATGGTCAAGGAAGGGGCGAGCGGCTGGAAGAAGGGGCTCTCATTCGAGCGCGCCTACGCGTACCAGCCGCGGACCGCCAGCAGCGATGCCCACCACCTGTACCGCATGATCGTCACGCGGCAAAAGGGGCTGGACGTGCTCTGCGTCGCTTTCGGGCGGACGAGTGAGAAGGCCTGGGAGAACGCCTACACGGCCCTCTTCGAGAAGGGCGTAATGCCAGAGGACGCCTACAACAGGTACATGAGCGGCGACAAGGACGCAGCCTAGCGTCAAGGCGGCGACTGGCTGCGGACCGAGTCCGTGGCTGGCCACAGTCTGCTGTTCGGTGGTCGGCGGCGAGTGCGCCGACCACCGTCTACCCCATCGTTAGTGATTCGGTCTCAGATGAGGCGCTCGTTATAGCACTGGTCTCAATGGTGCCGACCGTCGCCCGACAAAGGCATGGTCACCGCGTCCCCGGCGATATCCGCGGGCAAGGGGGAGCACGCGCGAATAGCGCTCCAGCGCGCATTTCAGCTAAGGGATCGGCCCGGGCGCCCCCACTCGATGCGGCAGAAGGACTGTCCTACCGGAGAATCTTTCGTCCGGCCTGTATTTCCCAGTCTCGAATTCGGCGCGTGAGTGCAAGTTGGTCGAGCACTTCGGGCACCGTAGCCATTCTTATCAAGCGACCGACCTCACTTGGCGACGGCAACGTGATCCCAAAGTCCCGCCGGGCCACAGTGATGAGCGCCCCAACGAGATCGTCGCTGTGGCAGACGTTGTTCGCGGGATCACCTGCGTCGACGGCGCTCAGCAAATCCTCGACACTGCAGACCGCGCCCTGCGATCTTTGCGTCAAAACGGTGGCGATAACCCGATCATCAACCCGTTCTGCGCCAACGGCTCGAAGCCGCTGGTATCGCAGGCCCTCGAAATTGAGGCCGAGGCTGTCGCTCGCCGACAATTGCCGGAATAACCCGAGCCGCCTGGCCAGCCCAAGCACCCGATCGGATAGTTGAGCCGTCGTCCTCGCCAGTGCGGCCTCCGAGGTGGTCGCGCCGGGTATGAGCTCGGCAATCAGCCGGTCGACCACACCCGCGAACCAGAGGTCCGCCTCGATGTCAACATGCTCCGTGATGATCAGATGCGGAGCCGGGGTAAGCGTCCCATTGGCGACGTCGTAGTCGCAATCAGTGAGAAACACGAACCTTCGCTCCTCTCCCGCATCCAGCCCTTGGAATGCCTGCATCAGTTTGTGCTTATTCCCGCAGGGCACGAGATACTGCAGTCCGAAAGTGTGCGGCAAAAAAAGGCGGACGTCATCCCGTCCTTCCACGAACAGGATACCTGCGTCGGGAGGAAGTGCTGCTGTGCGCATCCGGGCGTCGGCCAGCGCATGCAGCCCAGAGAGGTAACCCACCACGATCGTTGTCGGCTACGACTGGTCGCTCGGGAGGTCCGTGCTGTCGAGCAACGTCTCGACGTCGACGTCAGCTTCGTCCTCATCTTCGTCATCAAAGAAGTCGATCTGGACCGTAGACGTGAGAGGCTCTGATGGATTCAAGCTCGCTGCAATTTGATCGAGAGGGCGCATCAGCTCGGTGCGATCTCCGATGAGCGTCGGCGAATGGGTGGCGAGAATAAAGGAGACGTCTCTCGCCTCGCCCATCGCCACAAGGTTGTCGATCAAGGTGCTCTGCCACAAGACGTGAAGTGACAGTTCGGGCTCGTCGATGAGGATGAGAGTACCGGGCTCGCTTACGAACAGGATCTGGAACGCGAGTGCAAGGACCTGTTGCTCGCCGGACGAAAGCTGCCATGGCTCTAACATGCCGCGGTCCGCGAGCAAAAGGACGAACCCGTCGGCGCGGCTCGTTAGTACGCGTTTACCGTGATAGTGCTCGTTTAGGAACGAGGAGAAAAGCTCTAGGCGGACTCGCAGATCGCGCATGACGCTGTACTTAGCGACCTCATCTTCGGCAAATGCTCGAATGACGGGTCGGACCCTCGCCGTCTCGAGACGGCGGGCGTCAAACGACAGCAACTCCTCGTCTTGTCCGAGCAGCCCCACACGTTCGAGGGCCTCCCGCTCGGCACGAATCGCGGCGAGGAGGTTGCGCAATTCCTTCGTAGCTCCTGGCGGCTCGCCATCGCTTTCCTGCTGCTCGACGGCGTCGGCCAGCTTCATGGGGAATCGGTGGTCCAACTCTTGTGCACGCGTACCGTAGGCCGAAAATGCCGAGTCCATTTCCTGCTTAAGCAGCATCGGGTATCGGCTTACCGCCGAGTCTTGCCACGGCTGCGGTCGCGTCGTGGGCGCTGCTTGGCGCCGCGTCCGAGCCTTGAGGATCAGCCGTTGGTCCCCGATCAGAAGCACGGGGAACCTCGCCGGAAGCGTGGTGGTCCAGCGAGGGAGTTGTGCGAGCTCCTCCTCAGTGAAGAGCGTCGTCTGTCCATACGTTGTCGCGGCTCGGCCGGCTTCGACCCGTCTCCGGTTATGGGCCATCGTTCGACGCCGGATCAAGTGATGCATCTCGCTGTCGAATGTCCAAGCTTCGTCATCGAGCCGGAGGTACATGGCGTCGTGGCGCTTATCTATGGTCAGCTGTGAGCCACCGGAGAATCGGAGATCAACTGTGCCAAACGGCACCTCAAACACCGACAGCCATCGCGCGTGCGCGATGTCATCGACAAGGCGCAGAATCGTCGATTTGCCCGTGCCATTCGTTCCGAACAGCAGAGTTGGCCCGTTCGGCACTGTGTCGAAGGTGATGTTTCGATCCCCGAACAGCCCGCCAATGCGACAGACCGTGAGATGTCCGAGAGCTTCATCATGGTCGTCGCGGCTGCTCATGTGACCAGCATTCCAGAAGCGATCGGCGATGTCATGGGACGCTCAGGGCCGCGCGCAAGCCGCGCTTCCGTGCAGCCGTTGCCGTTTCACGCTTCGCGGCGACGCATCTCAGGCCCGCAAGGGCCAGAGACCTAGCGCAGACATGCATTTCTGTCTGAAGCCGCAGCCCCTCCATACGTCCCGAGCGGCGGAGCAGGCGGGTCGACCTGTCGGACGGCTGGTGCGGCCTCTGCGCGTTGATTCGGGGCGAAGGCCGTCCTCCCGTGGCCGTACCGGATTTCCAATACTTACGCGAGAGGCATCTGCTCCAGTGCAAGGCTCAATCGATCTCCAAGCTTGAGGCCGCTCGGCTTTCGTCCGGTGGGAGTCGCGCGCTCCCTCGTCACCGAAGCGACTCCTCGATCCTCCATGGCAAGGACCGCCGAGCGATAGTCGGGCTCAAGCCAAAATCCGGTCGGGTAGTCGCTATTCAGGAGCTCCTCAAAGGTCATGCTCTCCCCGCCATGTGTCTCACTCAGATGCTTCTGAAGGCGCGGGAACGGCGGTTGCTCCGAGGTGTCAAGCTCAAGTTGGTCGGGAGGGCGCACAGTCACAGGCCAGAAGGTCATGTCTCGCGACTGTTTGATCATGGCCTTTTTCATGTGACGCATCCCGAGCGGGTGGTTGCTCAGATGCACCAGGTAATACAGTGTCTGGCGTCGCTCATCTTCGAACACGCGAAACGGCGTGGCGAACCTAGCGACATCTGCACGGATCAAATCGGCGTAGCGCAGAAGTAAGCACTCTTCGCGCTGGGCTGCCTCTCTCTGAGACACGCATTGACGCCACGAGTCGCCGCCGAAAAACTCGTTGAGCGGAGCCTCGAAGTTTTCCTGCTCAAGGAAGCGCCGCATGTCACGCACCATGAACGTGATGAGCACTTCGGACCGCGGGATCGACATGAGTTGCTTGATGACCGTGAGAGGGACGCCTTTAAACCCGTAAGGGTCGGCGGTCCAGAACGTCGGCGGTGCCTTCCGTCCGTTCTGCACGAGACTGGTCGCTAGTCGCGACGCTTCGTCGGCGAAGGCGGCTTTGGTTGCGGTGATCGTGACGCCAGGATACGACAGTTGCTCCAGCTCGCCGCAAAGACTCGTGAAATTGTTGGCATTCATCTCAACGCAATTGATCTGGACCTCTCGAGGACGCCCGTTCTGGAGTGCTTGCTTGGCCGCCTTCCAGAACAGCACGGGAGAACCGTCCTCTCCTCCGGTATATCTGCCGCGGCCAGCGAAGCCATCGACAAGCAATAACGGCGAGTGATGAGTTCCTAAGATCGGCAGCCACGCGCCCAGATACGTGTGCTGGATTGCGTGCTTAGCCCGCGAGTGCGCCGTGTACCGCCATTTATCGGGGTCGTCGTCAGGGAGTTCCCGCGACAAGTTCGCGCACCTTTGCTGTGGGCATCTCCGACCATTCCCGACCGTCGAGGGAGCGGCCGCCGGACTTGGACCGTAGCCCACCCCACTGCTTGAAAAAGAACGGGACGCCTGATTCCACACATCGGTCACGGAGGCCGCGAACCCACTCAGGCTTCATGGTGCGATGCCTCGGGCCAGATTCCCCACCTGCGATCAACCAGTCGAGGCCTGCGAGATCAACTTCGTCGAGCGGGCCCAGGAGAGGCTCAGCCGAGATGAATCGCACGACCGCCGGTACGCCTCGCAGGTCATCGGCGCGATGGATGAAGCGCCGATTCTCAATGCTCACCCCCATCCATACGTTTCGCGGCCACGGAAGGACGCTCGAGAGATCAGCGAGCCTGTCGGTGCGCTTTGTCAGCACTTGAAACACGTGTTGGTCCGCCTGCTCCATCACGGCGAAGACGCGTTCGATGTACGAAGTCGGGACCTCATCGTGGAAGAGATCGCTCATCGAGTTTACGAAGATCACCTTAGGTGTCTTCCACCGAAGTGGGATTTCAAGCGTATGGGGGTGAAGAGTAAGCCCAAATCCAGGCCCGCTGGAAGGCCGGATCCCGTCCCGTTGGTACTTCGGCTGACCCATCAACTTCAGGCGCGCGGATAGGTCGAGCGCGTAGCAGTGAGCGCACCCAGGCGAGACGCGGTCGCACCCAGTCACTGGGTTCCAAGTCGCCTCTGTCCACTCGATGGCGCTGCTACCCGACATCGGACCATTTTCGACGGGGGAGCTCGGTTGTCCTTTCATACGAACATATGTTCGCATGGCGTGCGGACAAGTCCCGCTTACCAGCTGCCGCGACTCAACCGCGAAGGGACAACTGGCACCACGCCCGAGGCAACAAGGGCCTCCGCATCCCGAAGCAGGACGCTACCCGTGGTTCCAAGCGAACGGGCGAGGCGATCGAGTTGCAGAACGGTCGGCGAGGTCTCGGCGCGCTCGATCTTCCCAACGGTGTTGCGATGCAGATCACCGAGTTGCTCCTGAGCGAGGCCGAGCGCTTCGCGCCGTGACCGAACCACGGACGCAAGCGCCAACAGCAATGGAGCGTCCGATGCCACGCCACCGAGCGTTCCAATGCCCCGCCGCAAGCGCTACACATGATCAGGTGTAGTCGATAACGTTGGGTTCCGGTCACGGGGCGGCACACGCTTCGATCTTGAGAGGACTGCATGATCACGTCGAAGTGCCGCCGCAAGTGCATGACCATAATTGTGTCGTCTGTCTTTGCCCTTTCAGGCGTTGCCAGCGCGCAGGCCGCCTCAGTCGTGTCACCAGCCAACGGGGCGACGGTAGACGCTAAGCCGACGTTCCAGTTCGACTTCTTCGACGGCTCGGTCGACGTCGAGCTGTCGGCGCTGCCCGATGTGATGACCGCCGGCCGCCATGCTGGATCGTTCGTTGATCCCTCCGCAGGCGACTTCTTCATCTTGAGGCCAGGCGACCCTTTGCCAGGCCAGGCCGTGTGGGGTCAGCTGCCGCTAAACGCAGGTCGCTACTACTGGCACGTCAAGACGAGCAACTACGACGATGTGCTTCCGACCGGGACCGACGGTCTGTGGCAACCAACGATGACACTCACCGTCCGGGACGAGCCGATCGTATTTGAAGGCTGGACGTTCACGGCTCGGCGAATCCGGACCAAGAAGCGCTGCCGGACAGAAGTAGCAGTACTTGGCAAGCTCGTGTACACAGACAACGTCGACGACTCGAATCGCGGCGCGCGGTATTCCATCACGGTGAAGGCCGGACGCAAGACGGTCGGCCAACTCCACGGATCACTGGGTGCGGATTCGTCAGGCGACTACGCAGGGATCGTCTGCACCAAGGCGGCGAAGCTCAGTGCGACAGCCACGCTGCGCGATGCTGCCGGGCACGTCAGTCCGGGCACGCTGAAGATCGCCATAGTGCGCCGCTGACGCTCGCAGAAGACGAACGAGAGAAGTTCGGAACGGTTCGTGAGTTCAGCATCGGGGGCTACCCCCTGTGTGCAATGCTTCGCCATGCGCCTGTCGTTCAGGCGTCTCACGCGGCACAGCACCGGAGCTGGGGCAAGAAATCCTCAGACGACCACCCCGCCTTTGACGGTGAGGGAGTGCGCGGAGTCAACGAAACCCAAGGAGGGTTCTTTGTCTCTGTACGTGCCGTATTTCTCGCGTCACCAACTGAGGGGTCTTCGAGTCGCAAGCGGCTTGTCCCGGACAGATGTCGCCGCCCGCGTCGGTGTATCGGTCGAGACGCTCGTCAGCTGGGAACAAGGCCGGTCTACCCCGCGAGCCGACACGCTCGGCGCGATCTCCGCCGTCCTCGGTTGTTGCGTCGACGACCTGTTCAGTGCTCACGGTGACTCCTAATGCCGCCGCGCCGACGCGGAAAACCAGGCTCGAACGAGGCGCCGGAGGGGGTCTCGCCCGATCAGCGCTTCACCGCCGCGAACCCGTGCCCGATCTGCGACGGACACAAGGACATGCCGCTGCACGTGGGTATCCGCTGCTACGGCTACATGGCGCGCGATGGTCGCGGCGCGATCTGCACGCGCGTTGAGAGCGGGCGCGCCGCCGGTGACACGAACGGCTGGTGGCACCCCATTGACGAAGCTCGTGCCACGCAGACCCCCAAAACGCCAATAGCGCGATCCGCTGAGATCGAAGACGTCTACATCTATAGGGACGAGGGGGGTGCGCCTCGATTCGAGGTCGTGCGCTACCTAGGAAAGCAATTCCGACAGCGAACACCCGACGGCCAGTGGGGGATCGGCGGCGTGGAGCTTGTCCCGTACAAGCTGCCCGAGCTGATCCGCGCAGTCGCCAACCGGGAGACGATCTATGTGGTCGAAGGCGAGAAGGACGTCCACTCGGTCGAGCGGGCGGGCGGGGTCGCCACATGCAACCCGGGTGGAGCCGGAAGCTGGAAGGACGAATTCTCCCGCTACCTCGAAGGTGCCGACGTGATCGTCGTCGCGGACAACGACGGTGGCACCGGGTTGACGCATGCCCACGCAGTGCGACGCTCGCTCCTCCCGGTGGCGCGCTCGGTTGTGATCGTGCAGGCCGCCGAAGGCAAGGACGCGACTGATCATCTCGCCGCAGGCCATGAGCTTTCGAAGCTGTCGCCGCTGCCCAGTCGCTTCACTCAGGTAGCTCTTGGAAGCTACGAGGCCCAGCCGAGTCGCTGGCTGTACGAGCCGATTCTGCTCGCTGACACGTACACGCTCATTACGGCCGCCGCGGGGGCTGGGAAGACGTTCCTTGCGTTGTCGCTGGTCGGGCTACTGGTCGCTGACGGCATGCACGTCGCGTATCTCGACCAGGAAAACGGACCGGACGTCATGAAGACCCGGGCTGACGCGCTATGCATCCCAGGCGAGCACCTGAACGAGTATGTCCACTACTTCCCCTACCCACATCCCGGGCAGAACGAGCTTGACGAACTCGTCCACGAGCTTGTTGCTCTGGGCGCGGTGCTGATCGTCTTCGATGCAAAGGCCAACTTCCTGGCCGCCGCTGACCTCGACGAGGACTCGTCGATGGACAACACGGCGTGGCACAGCCGCGTGATCCAACCGCTGCTCGGTGCAGGGAGCGCCGTCGTCGAACTCGACCACTCCGGTCACCGCGCAGGAGGCCGTCCGCGCGGCTCAAGCGCAAAGGAGGCCGTCGCAGAGGCAAGTTGGACCATGACCTCCGACAAACAATTCGACCAGAGGACGACGGCCACAGTCACGCTGAAGCGCGGCTTGAAGAACCGACGTGGTGCCCTACCGGCCGAGGTTCGCTTAACGATGGGCGGGGGCGCGCATGGGTTCGTATTCAGACAAGCGAGCGACGCGCAACAAGTTGACGACGCCAGAACAGCGCGGCGTCGACGGATGCGCGCGCAAATCTCGCGTGTGGTCGAACGCCATTGGGACGACAACGGCGAGCCGCTCTCGCTCAACGCCATTTCGAAGGTCGTCACCGGAGCGCGCAGCGAGATAAGCGAAGTCGCGCGTGAGCTAGCCCAGACTCCGGGATCGGGCATCAGCATGACTACCGGCCCACGGAGCGCCGTCCTCCTCGCCCCTACGCAACCGAAGGAGTGATTGCAACCAATCGACGGCCACAACAAGGCGACGCAGTCCACGACGAGGAGCGACCGCGTCGACGAGGAGCGACGCGGTACGGCACGTCGAGCGACAGATCGCAGTCAGCAAGGAACGAAACCGCGTCGCGACGCGATCGCGACGCAGAGCAAACGAACTCACGCACAAGTGATCGCGTCGTGTGCGTCGCACGCCTACGTAGGCGTGCAGCGCGACGCGTTCAGTGCAAATAAAGAGGACAACACATGACGACGTTCAAGCAGTACGCAACAGACAGACGCGAAGAGGACACACCGTTTGGCGACGTGGCGCGCGACATCCACGCGGACTCATCCGCGCCGGACGACTACAAGGCGCTGCGCGATCACATCCGCGCACGCGAGGGAACGGACAGAGTCCTCGAACTTCTAGCGAGCCTCCACCGCCTGTATCGCAGCTAGCACTACCGGCGCGGGTGCCGATCACGCACTCCAGAAGCACTCGATCGCCTTTTCATATCCACGGCGCGGCAGGCGGCCAACACTCCATCAGGAGGCCGTTGGTCGTGCTCGAAGACAAGCTGCTCACCGCCGAGGAAGTCGCGGACCACATGAAGGTCACGGTCGCGTGGGTTCACGCCATGGCTCGCGCCGGAGAGATGCCGTCGCTCAAGCTTGGGCGCTACCGGCGTTTCTCGGCCAAGGCCATCGAAGACTGGTTGCAAAGCCGCCAGAGCGCCGTCCATCATCGCCGTCGCGGGTAACGCCTCATGGCACGACGAACTCACGGAACCGGATCGATCTGGCAAGAGCGCCGCGTGCGTGGCCGCAAGGTCTGGGTCGGCCAGGTCCGCATCGCCAACCAACAGAAACAGCGGGTTCTTGGCGATGTGCGCAAAGAGGGCGCGGACGATGGGCTGACGCGAGCGATGGCTGAACGCGCTCTGCGCGATGTGCGCGCGCGTCTCGAGGAAGAATCGACGCGTCCCACCCAGTCGCAGGGGCTGAGCGAGACTAGGACGCTCACGCAGGTCGCTGAACGTCACTTCGCGTACCTCGAAACGGTGATGCGGCGCAAGGAGCGCACGATCGACGACTACCGATCCATGCTCCGCGTGCACCTGGTCCCCTTCTTCGGGGATCGCCCGTTAGCGAGCATCTCGAAGAACGACGTGGAGCGGTTCATGGCGCACACCGTGACCGAGCGCGAGCGCTCGCACGGCACCATGCTCAATGTCGTCAACCTCTTGTACGCGATCGCCGAAGAAGCGCTGCGGGAGAACTTGATCGACTCAAACCCGGTAGCGAAAGCGCGCCGTCCACGTGCAGCGAGCACCAACAAGAAAATCCGCTTCCTCTCAGAAGCTGAGGTTCGTGCGCTGATCAGCGCTGTACCGGACGACGAGTTTGGAGCGCTAGAGCGGGTCCTCTACCTCACCGCCGCATGGACCGGGTTGCGCCAAGGCGAACTGATCGCGCTGCGCTGGCGGAACGTCGACCACTCAGTGGGACTCGTCCGAGTTCGAGAGTCCTACTCCGACGCGCGCCTCACCGACCCCAAGTCGTTTCGCTCCATCAGGTCAGTGCCGATGATCCCCGTGGTCGCAAACGCGCTACGCGACCTGGCGGCGCGTGACTACTACGTGGGCGACGATGACCTCGTGTTCGGACATCCGCAGAAAGGGACGCATCTCGGAGCTTCTACGGTCCTTCAGCGTTACAAGGCAGCCCTCGCGCGGGCCGGTGTGCGCGACGTGCGGTTCCATGATCTGCGCCACACCTTCGGTACGCAGATGGCCGCGGGTGGCGTACCGATGCGAACGCTTCAAGCATGGTTCGGTCATTCCAGCGTGACCACCACAGAGATCTACGCCGACTACGCGTCCGACCCCACCGGCGGACGTGACCTCGCTCAACGCGCTTTCGAGGCGATTTCCGCTCCAACGACTGCTGAAACAACTGCTACCGACCAGCACCTAGCCGCTTAGCGCAGCCTGACGCGGCCGTCTCAGGGCCCACGATCCCCTTGAGCAAGGCGATTCGAGCGGAGGGGGAGGGATTCGAACCCTCGGTACAGGGGTTACCCGCACAACGGTTTTCGAGACCGCCCCATTCAACCGCTCTGGCACCCCTCCGAGGGCTCGTCAAGACCGCAACTCGGAGCGAGGTGCTCCCGCGTGGTCCGGCTGAACGACCTCCGGCAGGATAGAGGTTGCCACCGAGCCGCGGCCCGGTGGCCGCTCGGCCGCCCGTTCACGCGCGGGCGACCAATGCCCACAAGCCTGGTGTAGATTCATCGCGTTCCGTCCTTGCCATCCAGAAGGATCTCGCCTCATGCGTCTGTCCCGTCTCGTCTCTGCCGCGCTGCTCACCGTTGCCTCCGTGGCGCTAGTCGCCTGCGGGCGCAGCTCGTCGAGCTCCACCTCGACGACCGCGTCGACCACGGCCACCGCGGCCGCCTGCTCAAAGGCCGCGCTGAAGACGCACGCGCCCGGCACGCTCACCGTCGCGACGGACAAGCCAGCGTATCCCCCGTATTTCGAGAACGAGAAGCCGGCCAACGGCAAGGGATTCGAGAGTGCTGTCGCCTACGGCATCGCCAAGAACCTCGGATACGCCCCGGCCGACGTGAAGTGGGTCACCGAGCCGTTCAACTCCTCCTACGCGCCCGGGCCGAAGAACTTTGACTTCGACGTGAACCAGATCTCGATCACGCCCCAGCGGGCCAAGGCCGTGGACTTCTCCGCTCCGTACTTCGAGGCGCCCCAGGCGCTCGTCGCGCTGAAGAGCTCGGATGCCGCCAAGGCCACTTCGCTCGCCGACCTGCAGAACACGCAGCTCGGTGTCCAGATCGGCACGACGAGCCTCACCGCCGTCAACGACATCATCAAGCCGTCCAAGCAGGCGAAGGTGTTCGACAACTCCAACGACGTCGTCACCGCGCTGAAGCAGAAGCAGGTGGACGCGGTCGTCGTGGACCTGCCGACCGCCTTCTACCTGACCGCCGCACAAGTGCCGACGGCCACGATCGTCGGCCAGTTCCCGGTGCCGGGCGGCGACAAGTGGGGCGCGCTGCTGGCCAAGGGCTCGCCGCTGACCGCGTGCATCTCCAAGGCCGTCTCGGAACTGAAGACCTCGGGCGAGCTGGCCAAGATCAACCAGCAGTGGCTCGGCGCGGCCGCCGGCGCGCCGAAGCTCGGCTGAGTCGATGGTGACGCCCGGCGAGGACCGCAAGGCGGTTCGCGCTGAGGCCAAGCGGCGCAGCGCGCGCCGCAGCGCCACGATCGCCACGGTCTCCACGATCGTGGTGATCGGCGGGCTGCTCGCCTTCATGGTCACCCGCCCCGGCTGGAGCAACGTCCACCAGTTGTTCTTCAACTGGGACGAGTTCAAGAAGGCGTTCCCACAGGTGTTGAAGGCGTTCGTGATCGATATGAAGCTGTTCGTGATCGTGGAGATCTGCGTGCTTGCCTTCGGCCTCATCGTGGCGCTAACGCGGACGAGTGTGCACCCCGTGCTGGCTCCGGGGCGCCTGCTCGCACTGCTCTATGTGGACCTGCTCCGCGGCATCCCGACGATCCTTGTCGTGTACCTGATCGGGTTCGGCGTGCCGGCCTTGGCGATCGCGGGCGTGCCAACGGACCCGCTCGTGCTCGGCGGCATCGCGCTCGGCCTGTCCTACGGCGCCTACGTGTCGGAGGTCTACCGCTCCGGCCTGCAGACGGTGCACCCGAGCCAGCGGATGGCCGCGCTGTCGGTCGGCCTCACCCACCTGCAGTCACTGCGGTTCGTGGTGCTCCCCCAGGCGATCCGCAACGTCCGCGCGCCGCTGCTCAACGACTTCATCTCGCTGCAGAAGGACGTCGCGCTCGTGGCCATCCTCGGGCCCCAGGAGGCCTATCGGATCGCCCAGATCATCCAGGGCGAAGACTTCAACTACACGCCACTCCTCGCGGCGGCGTTGTTGTACTTCGCTGTCACCTTCCCGCTCGCGCGGATCCTCGATCGCATGAACCGTCGCGACCCTGCGCAGATGGCGCTGGCCGTCCGGTGACGGGCACGCCCGTAATCGAGGTGCGCGGAGTCACCAAGGCCTACGGCGAGCACGAGGTGCTGCGAGGCATCGACCTGCGTCTGTTCGAACATCAGGCCGTCGCCCTGATCGGGGCGAGCGGCTCGGGAAAGTCCACGCTGCTGCGCTGCATCGACCTGCTCGAAGAGATCGACGACGGCGACATCTTTCTGGACGGAGAGGTAGTCACAGACCCGTCGGTTGAGCCGGTCGCGGTGCGCCGCCGCTTGGCCATGGTCTTTCAGGCGTACAACCTGTTCCCCAACCTCTCGGTGCTGGACAACGTCGCCCTCGGCCCGACCCACGTACACGGGACGCGGCGCGCGGACGCCCGCGAAGAGGCGCGCGTGCTGCTCGACCGCTTCGGGCTAGCGGGCCGCGAGCGCGACCATCCCGACCGGCTCTCCGGCGGCCAGCAACAACGTGTCGCCATCGCCCGGGCGATCGCGACCAAGCCGCGGGCGCTGCTGCTCGACGAGGTCACGAGCGCGCTCGATCCGGAACTCGTGGGTGAGGTGCTCGCGATCATCCGCGACCTCAAGCAGGACGGCATGACGATGCTGATCGCCACGCACGAAATGGCCTTTGCGCGGGAGGTCGCCGACGAGGTGTGCTTCCTGCACGAAGGAGCGATCCTGGAACGTGGTGATCCCGAGCAGGTGTTCAGCGCGCCCGCCGCGCCCGAGACCCGGCGCTTCCTGCGCCGGCTCGTCGCGCCCTGATCAGCCAGGCCGCAGATCCTCCACGGCGCACGGTAGGTCGGTCAGCCCGAGGATTTCTGGGTCGCCTGTGAGCAAGGTGCTTTCGTGGTGCGCAGCGGTGACGAGGGCGAAGCAATCACCGAGCGCGATCGGCGCCCGCGCCTTCAGTCGGGCCGCCTCGACCATTCGGGTCGTGACCGGCAGATCGGGCGTCAGCACGCGGCGTAGGTCCGACAAGGTCTGGTCGGCCACCTCGCGCCCGTGGTCTCGTTCCACGCAGTAGTACACCTCGACCAAGTTGATCCAGCTGACCACCGGGCTGTCGTGTACCAATGACTCGACACGGTCACAAGCAGGCTGCTCGCCGTCGAGCCACGCCAGAATCGCCCAAGAGTCCAGGCAGGCCTTCATCGCGGCTCGGCGGCGCGATCATCCAACAGGCGCGACGCCATGCCACTGCCGGCGAACCTGCCCCCCAGGCCGCTGCCCGTCCGCCTGGCGATGAGCACCACCTCCCCGCCACGCAGCTCAAAATCAACCTCGGATCCAGGAGTCAGTCCCGCCTTCTCACGCAGCGGCTTGGGAATCACGACCTGCCCTTTTGCTCCGATCCTGTTAGTCATACTGCATGAGTATAACTACACCGGCCCCTGAACCCCGGCGTTCATGAGATGCTGCGCAGCATGACCCGCACCCCCTCCCTTTCGCGCTCGACCACACTGCTGACCGCCGCCCTCACCACGGCCCTTCTGTTGACCGTCGCAACCGCGCAGGCCGGCGCCGCCGTGGTCACCCGTGGCAGCGTCGAGCAGGTGCAGGTCACCGGCGCCGTCGCGGGCTCCCAGGTGGACCTGATGAACCGCAAGGGCAAGCGGGTGCAGCGCGCCACGGCCGGCTCGCTCGGGGGCGCTGTCTTCCGTTCGGTAAAGCCCGGATCGGGCTATCGCGTCGTGCAGGGTGCCGTGAAGTCGAGCGCTCTCACCGTGCTCTCTCAGAAGTCCGCGCCGCCAAACACCGCGTTCTACGGGCAGACCATCCCTTCCGACGGCTACGGCTACCTCACCACCCGTGACGGAACGCAACTGGCCATCGACGTCCACTTGCCCTCCGGCCCGGGCCCGTACCCGACGCTGATCGAATACTCCGGCTACGGCTACGCCGACCCGGCCGGCGGAGAGAGCTCGATCGCCCAGATCGCCACGATTCTCGGCTACGCCGTCGTCGACGTGAACATGCGCGGCACCGGCTGCTCCGGCGGCGCATTCGACTACTTCGAGCCGCTGCAAGGCCTCGACGGATACGACGTCATCGAGACGGTCGCCCGGCAGTCGTGGGTGCTCCACAACAAGGTCGGAATGATGGGCATCTCCTACGGTGGGATCAGCCAGCTCTTCACCGGCCAGACGGCCCCGCCGAGCCTGGCCGCGATCACGCCGCTCTCGGTCATCGACGCCACGCAGACCACCCTTTACCCGGGCGGCCTGCTCAACTCCGGCTTCGCGCTCTCGTGGGCCAAGGATCGCGTCCACGATTCCCTCCCCGCCTCCCCGACCGGCGGCCAGGGGTGGGCGCTGAAGCGCATCAACGAAGGTGACGCGACCTGCAAGAGCAACCAGGATCTGCACCCGGAGGCGGTCGACCTGCTGGGCAAGACGGCGGCCAACCGGTTCTACATTCCCAAGGTTGCCGACCCGCTCGCACCGATCACGTTCGTGAACAAGATCAAGGCCCCCGTGTTCCTGGCGTGCCAGTGGACCGATGAGCAGACGGGCGGCCATTGCGGCGCCCTGCCGCAGCACTTCACCGGCACCAAGCACAAGTGGTTCACGTTCACCAACGGCGTCCACACCGACTCCCTGGACCCGGCGACGTTCAACCGCTGGTACGACTTCCTTGAGCTGTACGTGGCCAAGCGAGCACCGAACCTGACGGACGCCGACAAGGCGCTGGCCCCGACGATCTTCAACGCCGTAATGGGCGTACCGGGCGTGAACCTGCCGGCCGACCCGATCCAGGGTCTGCCGTCCTACGAGGCGGCGCTGGCCGCGTTCGAGAAGCTGCCGTCCACTCGGATCCTGTTCGACAACGGCGCCGGCGGAACGGCCCCGGGCGCGCCGGTCCCCGGCTTTGAGCAGTCGTTCTCAAGCTTCCCGCCCCCGGGCACCAAGGCCCGCTCGTGGTACATGGGGGCCGGCGGTTCCCTGACCGACAAGGCACCCACGAAGTCCGGCCAGGACGCGTTCAACTGGAAGCCGACCGCACGTCCGGCGACGGACTTCACCGGCGGCACGGGTGGCGGCCCCGGCGGCCTATGGACTGCGACGCCTGTGTACCAGTGGCTGGAGCCGCCGACGGGCACCGCGGCGTCATACATCACTGGGCCGTTGGCGGCCAACACCGCCGTCATCGGCGCCGGCGCGGTTCAGGCGTGGATCAAGTCCACCTCGCCCCGCGTCGACCTTCAGGTGACGGTCACCGAGGTGCGCCCCGACGGCAAGGAGACGTTCGTCCAAGGCGGCTGGCTGCGCACGAGCGGCCGTACGCTCGACGCCAAGAAGAGCACGCTGCTGGAGCCGGTGCCGACGTTGACCAAGGCCGACGACTCACCGCTGCCCAAGGGCAAGTTCTCAGCGATCACCGTGCCCCTGTACTACGAGGGCCACGTGTACCGCGCGGGTTCGCGCATCCGCATCATCGTCAGCGCTCCCGGCGGCGACCAGCCCATCTGGGAGTTCGGGGACGCCGCACCAAAGGGTGGTGCGGCGACGGTGACGATCGGCCATACCAAGAAGATGCCGTCCCGCGTCGTGCTGCCCGTCACACCCGGCGTTGCGGTACCCACGCCCCTGCCGCCCTGCCCAGGGCTGCGCGGCGAGCCGTGCCGCACCTACCAGCAGTAGCCGGTCGAGACGCTCGCTGGATCCACCCTCACCGGTGGGTCCAGTCGGCGCTCACCCGAAGAAGACCTCGGCGGTGGCGTACAGCGCCGGGTCCAGCAGCTTGGGCTCGGCCAGCGCCTCAGCCAGCGGAATGGTGAGCACGCTCGTTCCTCGCAGCGCGACCATCACGCCCGACTCGCCGCGCGTCACGGCGTCTACCGCCTCCACGCCGTAGCGGGTGGCCAGCACACGGTCGAACGCGGTGGGCGTACCTCCGCGCTGCACGTGGCCCAGGACGACCATGCGCGTCTCGTAACCGGTTCGCGCCTCGATCTCACCTTCAAGCCACGCCGCGATCCCACCGAGTTGGGCGTGGCCGAAGGCGTCGACATCACCCCCGCGCGTAGAGATATGACCGTCCTTGGGGAGCGCGCCCTCGCTGGCCACCACGATCGAGAATCGGCGCCCACGCGCGTGGCGGGCGCGTAACCGGGCGCACACCTCGTCGATGTCGAACGGGCGCTCGGGGACGAGGATCACGTCGGCGCCACCGGCCATCCCGGCGTGGCAGGCGATCCAACCAGCGTGCCGGCCCATCACCTCGACCACAAGGACCCGGTCGTGCGATTCCGCGGTCGTGTGCAGGCGGTCGAGCGCGTCGGTGACGATCTGAACGGCGGTGTCGAAGCCGAAGGTGTAGTCGGTTCCCGCCAGGTCGTTGTCGATCGTCTTCGGGACGCCGACCACCGGCAGACCATCGGCCGCCAGGCGGCCGGCCACGCCCAGCGTGTCCTCTCCGCCGATCGGGATCAGAGCCTCCACCCCGGCCCGTGCGAGTGCGGCGCGGACGAGGGCTGTCCCGTCGGCGCCGTCGGCGTATGGATTGGTCCGTGAGGTGCCTAGGATCGTGCCGCCGCGCGGGAGCAGGCCCGATGTCGCCTCAATGTCCAGCGGCACGGTGTTGTCGGCCAGCACACCAGCCCACCCGTAGCGGAAGCCGACGAAGGTGTGCCCGTGGACTTTGACGCCCTTGCGCACGACCGCGCGGATCACGGCGTTGAGCCCGGGGCAGTCGCCGCCGCCGGTGAGGATTCCGATGTGGGCCATGGTGAGCATCCTCGCAGGCGTGGGAAGGCGCCCGCTCTAACACTTGCATATATAGACGACTAGCCGTAAAATCGGCTAACCATGTACAAGACGCCAAAACTGTCCACGGCCGACATCCGAACGCTGGCGACCCTCGATGGTCTCCGCGAACAGCTGGGCCGTCAGGCGGCGCAGCCGTCGCGATGGATCGGTCCGCTTCGTCGCAGCTTCCGGGCCGCGGATGTAGGCAGCTCGACGGCCATCGAAGGGTTCACCGTCTCGGCGGAGGACGTAGCCACGCTCGTCGACGGCCACAAACCCGTGGACCCGGACGACGTCGATCGCATGGCGGTGTCCTGCTACGCCCGCGCGATGGACCATGTGACGGTGATGGCGCTGGACCACGGCTTTCAGTGGTCCGGTCAGGCAATCAAAGATCTGCACTTCGATGCCTGTTTCTCAGACTGGGAGAAGAATCCCGGCCGATGGCGTCAGACACCGGTCCATGTGACCGGCGGCGGCGGTATCGCCTACCGCGGACCCGACTCGCATGAGGTTCCCGGCCTTATGGACGAAACCGTCGACTGGCTACGTCACGGCGACCTTGATGTCCACGTAGTGGTCCGAGCCGCGATGGCGCATCTCCACTTGGTGTCGGTGCACCCGTTCGAGGACGGCAACGGTCGAATTTCCCGCATCATCCAGTCGCTGGTACTTGCCCAGGACGGGGTGATGGCTCCTGAGCTGGCGAGCATCGAGCAATACCTCGGCGAACACACCGACGAGTACTACGCGACGCTGCGCATGGTGCAGGCCCGCAGTTACCAACCCGGGCGTGACGCCAAACGCTGGGTGCAGTTCTGCCTTACCGCCCACGTCGCCCAGGCGCGCCGCCGCGTGGCAATGATCGAAGACGCCAGCCGCCGATGGGCTCGCCTCGAAGCACTCGTCGAGGAACGAGGCTGGCCTGACCGAATGACGATCGGCCTCGAGCAGGCCCTCTTCGGCCGCACGGATCGGACCACCTATGGGCGCGAGGCAGACATATCCCCCGCCACCGCCAGCACCGACCTGCGCCGGCTCCTCGACGCGGGGCTGCTGGCTCAGTTCGGGCGCACCAGAAGCCTGCACTACCGGGCCACGGCAACACTCGCCGACGCCGTTCGCTGACCGCAAACCCACCGATCCCACCGACCTCACGCAACATCCTCACGGATCTCCCAGGATCGCCCGCGAGGATGGCGCCATGAGCAACGAACACGACCCGTCCACCCTGCCCGGCGTCACGCGCCGCCAAGCCGTCGGCGTCGTCGGCGCGACCGGAGCGGCGCTGCTCCTGGAGCGCGTCAGCGGCCCAGGTCGGCTGCTGGAGACGTTCGGCGTGAGTGGGGATGCCCAGGCCGCCACCACGGCGTGCTCGCTCACACCGGCCAAGACCGAGGGGCCGTACTTCGTCGACGAGAAGCTGAACCGCTCTGACATCCGCACCGACCCGACAGACGGGACCATGCAAGCCGGTGTCCCGCTCGTCCTCACGATGGTCGTGGTGCGCAGCGACGGCGAATGCGCCCCTGTGCCCGGTGCCACGGTGGACCTGTGGCACGCCAACGCCGGCGGCAAGTACTCAGATGAGTCGGCCAACAACACCTCCGGCAAGAAGTACCTGCGTGGCTCACAGGTCACCGACGACAACGGGCACGTCACGTTCACGACCGTCTACCCCGGGTGGTACTCAGGTCGCACCATCCACATGCACTTCAAGATCCGACTGTTCGACGGCAGCGCGAAGACCTACGAGTTCACCTCCCAGATCTTCTTTGACCCCAGCGTCACCGCCACCGTGCTGAAGGCCGGCGCCTACAGCGCACGCGGCACGCCGGACACCACCAACGCCAACGACAACATCTACGGCAGCGACGGCGACAAGCTGCTCCTCAACACCAGCTCGGACGGCAACGGCGGCTACACCGGCACGTTCGTCGCGGGCGTCTCGGGCCTGCCGAGCACCACGACGACCGGGACCAACAAGGTCGACGCCGCGCTGGCCGGTGCCACCTGGCGGCGCACCAGCGGCGGCCGGCGCGTGCTGCGGCTCAATGTGACGGCGAAGGAGACGGTTGCGCTGTCGGCGCGTGTCACGCGCGGCGGCACCACGCTCGCCCACGCCGCCGCAGCCAAACTGACCTCCGGTACGCACAAGATCGACATCGGCATCCCGTCCGGCACGGCCCGCGGGAGCGCGCGACTCACGCTGACGCTCACCGATACGGCGGGCAAGGCGACCACCGTCCACAAGGTGCTGACGATTCCCCGTCGCGCGTGAGCCTGCTCCAATGCGCGGGTGAGCTCGCGTGCCTGGGCCGCGTTCGCAGCGGTCTCCGCGCTGTGGGGCATCCCCTACCTCTTCATCAAGATCGCCGTCGATGGCGGCGTATCGCCCGGCTTTCTGGCCTGGGCGCGGGTGGTGCTGGCAGCCGCGCTGCTGCTCCTGTTCGCCTGGCGAGCCGGGGTGCTCGGCCCGGTGCGCGCGTACTGGCGCGTGCTGATCATCTTCAGCATCGTGGAGATCGTCGTGCCGTACCCGCTCCTCGCGGTCGGCGAGCAACACGTGTCCTCATCGCTCGCCGCGATCCTGATCGCGACCTTCCCGCTGATCGTCGCGGTGCTGACCGCGCGCTTTGACCCCTCCCAGCGGCCCACGGGGCGACGCCTCGCGGGCCTGCTGATCGGCTTCGCGGGAGTGGTGGCGCTGGTCGGCATCGACGTGGCGGGCCACGGCGACGCGCTCGTCGGCGCGCTGGCCCTGATGGGCGTGGCGATCGGCTACGCGGTCGGCCCAATAATCCTCTCGCGCCACCTGACGGCCCTGGATCCACGAGCGCTGATGGGCGCCACCATGGCGATCGCCTCAGTTCTGCTGACGCCCGCGGCGATGCTTGATCCCCCTTCATCGACGCCGTCGACCGATGCGCTCATCTCCATCGCGGTACTCGGGATCTTCTGCACCGCGCTGGCTTTCGCCATCATGGCCTTCCTGATCGGCGAGACCGGCCCCGGGCGCGCGGTCGTCATCACCTACATCAACCCGATCGTCGCTGTGGCGCTCGGGGTGATCGTGCTCAGCGAACGTCCAGGCCCGGGCGCTATCGCCGGACTCCTGCTGATCCTCGCCGGGGCCTGGCTGGCGACCGCGCGCGACCGGCCCGCTGCTGAAGCCGCCAGCTAGAAGCGCCTGATCGCTCCGACGGCCAGGTGGAAGCCGTGGCCCTTCGGGTTGCGGCACGTCAGGCCGCTCTTGGCCATCGTGCAGCGGATCTTCTTCCA
Source organism: Solirubrobacterales bacterium (assembly GCA_038319025.1). Taxonomy (GTDB): domain Bacteria; phylum Actinomycetota; class Thermoleophilia; order Solirubrobacterales; family Solirubrobacteraceae; genus JBBQCW01. The sequence continues at coordinate 50,015 of JBBQCW010000016.1, read as the reverse complement.
CGCCCACACGTCCCCGTAGTGCAGGACGCGCTGCTTGGCGTTGGGGAACCCGTCGTAATCCGATCGCTGGGAGTAGACGGTTCGCCCGGTGGGGCGCAAGCGGAAGTATGGGTCAAACTCGCCGATACTCGGCAGGTACGTGGCGGTGCAGTTGAGTCCCGGCCCGCCGTACTTGATCGCGTTGCAACTGATCAGCCCGGACGGCGAGACGATGTTGTGGGCGACGAGGATCTTCGCCTGCGCACTCGTCGCCGAAAACAGCAAGGCGACGGCGGCGGCGGAGGGCACGAGCAGGCGTCGGATCATGGACCGACTGTCCCACAACGGACCTCGCCGCGCGACCGTACCCCGCTACCCTCGGCGGCCGTGGCTCACCTTCATGTCAGCGACCTCGCGTACGCGCATCCCGGAGGGGACGTGCTGTTCTCCGACGTGTCCTTCCGCCTGGCCGCCGGCAAGCACGCCGGGATGGTCGGCGCGAACGGCGTGGGCAAGAGCACGCTGATGCGGATCATGGCCGAAGAACTGGAGGCCGACAACGGCTCCGTCTCTCTCGGTGGACGCGCGCTGTACATGGCGCAGAACGTGGGGACGGGCGACGGGACGGTGCGCGAGTTGCTGCTGATGGCGGCACCGGCACGGGTGGCGCAGGCCGGCCGGGCTGTCCTGATCGCCGAGCGTGAGCTCGCCGGCGGCGACGCCGACGCAGGTGTGCGGCTGGGCGAATCGATCGGCACCTGGTCTGACCTCGGCGGTTACGAGCTGGAGGGGCAATGGGATGCGGCGTGCCGGCGCATCGTCCGGGCCGGACTCACGGAGGTTGGCGACCGGCCTTCGGTGACGCTGTCGGGCGGAGAGCGCAAGCAACTCGTGCTCGAACTGCTCTTCACCTCCGACGCACCGATCCTGCTGCTCGACGAGCCTGACAACTTCCTCGACGTCCCCGCCAAACGGGCGCTGGAGGAGCGGATCCGCGCGAGCCGCAAGACGATCCTGCTGATCAGCCACGACCGTGAGCTGCTGACCGCCGCCTGCAACGCGATCGTCACGCTGGAAGGCAACGGCGCCTGGGTCCACGGCGAGTCCTACGCGACCTATCCCGCGGCCCGCGAGCACCGCCAGCAGCTTATGGGGGACCGCGTGCAGCGTTGGAATGATGAGGAGCGCCGTCTGCGCGAGCTCGTACGCGTGTTCAAGGAGCGCGCGCGGTATTCGCCGGTTTGGGCCAAGAAGGCCGACGCCGCCGAAACTCGTTGGAGGCGCTTTGCCGACGCAGGGCCGCCGCCGGCTCCGGTGGTCGACGTGCAGATCAAGCCGCGGCTGCGCGGCGGAGACTCCGCCCGGAAAGTGATCGCCCTCGACGAGGTGGCGATCGACGACCTCATCGAGCCGTTCTCCGAGGAGGTCTATTTCGGTGAGCGCATCGGGCTGATCGGCCCCAACGGCTCCGGCAAGACGCACCTCATCCGACTGCTGGCCGGCGAGGACGTCGGCCACACCGGTCGCGTGCTGATCGGCAACCGCGTCTCGCCGGGGCTGTTCACCCAGTTGGGCACCCGGCCGGACTTCACGGACACGCTCGTGCTGGACGTCGTCACCCAGCGGCTGCACGCGTTGGAACCGTCGATGCAGGCGCTGGCCCGGTACGGGTTGCAGGAGGCCGCCAACCGCTCGTGCGACACACTCTCAGGCGGCCAGCGCGCAAGGCTGGAGATCCTCTGCCTGGAGGTCGAGGGCCACAACCTCCTGCTGCTGGACGAGCCGACCGACAACCTGGACATCGACTCCGCGGAGGCGTTGGAGGCAGCGCTGGACGGGTTCGAAGGCACGGTCGTGGCCGTGTCCCACGACCGTGCCTTCCTACGTGGCCTGGACCGATTTCTGCTGCTCGGCCACGACGGGCGTGTCGTCGGATTGCCTGACTCACGTTCGGCGCTGGAAGCGTTGGCCTGAGAGCCGCGTGAGCGGTAGCTCAGCGAGCGGTGATCGTCTGCGTGCCGCTGACTGACGCCGCATTGCCCGCCTGATCTACGGCGCGCAGCGTCAGCGCGACGGCGCCCGACTTGACCGGCGGCCCCCAGCCGAGCGTGTGCACGCCGCGCCCCAACTGGGCGGTGCGCGTGGCCACCACAGCGCCACCGCGCCGCACGGCCAAAGTCACCGTGGAGAGCTTGGAGACGCGCAGTACGACATAGGCCTGCCGGCCGACCGGACTGCGCACGGCCGAGGTGATGCTCAGCGTCGGCGGCTGTTTGAGATAGGTCGTGAAGTGGTCCGCCGTCCGGCAGAACACCGTCGGACTGTCGTCGGCCGTGGTCTCCCCCGCCTTCTCCGCGGCCGCCCGATCCTTGGCGACCCGGTCGCACAACCCGCGCAGAAAGTCGCGCAGCAGCGTGTGGTAGCCGAGGTCCGATTCCAGCCCCGGCTGGTAGAAGGACCAAGCCCCCGTGTCGTAACGCGGCACCTCTACGCGCGCCTCGGCCAGCCCCTTCTCGTACAGGTCCTGAGCCGCGGCGTCGTCGGTTATCTGGGCTACGTCGTGCAGCCCGATAAGGGACTGGATGAACGCGTTGAGCACGCGCATGCCGGAGTCGAAGGAGTAGATGAGGTAGTGCGCGCCCAGTGCTGTGCGCACCCGCACGCCGAGCGGTGGAGCGGCATGGAAGATCTTCAGCGCGTCGTGGGAGACCTTTGCGAACGCCGGCTCCTTGAGGCGCTGGGAGGCGCGGGCGAACGCTTGCGCGGCCGTCGCCTGGGCCATGCCGCTGACCCACGGCGGGCTGCCGCCGTCGAAGTGAAACCAGTATTCCCACGCCGGTCCGCCGTTGCGCGTAGCCGCGAGTGGCGTGACCTCCTCGAGCAGCCCGCGCAGCTTGACGTTGTACCGGCTACCCGCCGTCCACATGGCGTTGGCCTTGCCGAAGGTGCCCAGCCATTGCACCTGTAGGCCTTGACCGGGATAGGACTGCCACACGATGATGCTGGAGCCAAAGCTGACCCGCTCGGCGTACGCCAGCAGTCGGCCGCTGATCCACCACTGGCGGTTGCGTTCCAGGGTGAGGAAGGCAAGGCGCACGCGGGTGGATGTGAGTCCCCCGCCGGCCGCCACGGCGTTCAGGTTGCCGATCACGGCGGTCAACTCTGCCCGCCGTCGACCGGACAGCGTCGTGACGGTCTTGAGCGCCTTTGCGTAGGTCGCCCGGTAGTCCGTGTAGTCGCTCTTCGCGATCGCGTCGCGGGCCAGCAGGTGCTTGAGCGCTCCTACCACGGTGATGCGACGGGCCGCGGCGGCGGCGGCCGCCCGCGGATGCGCCTGAGCAGTATCTGCCGCCGTCGGCCGGAACGGATCGGGCGGCCCGAGCAGCGGGTCTTCGCGCACGGAGACGTGCCCGTGGGAAAGCACGAGGAGTCGGGCGCCGTCGGCGGGTGCGGCTGCGAAAGCCGTCAGAAGCGCCGCGGCAACAGAGACGAGGAACGTCCGGCGCACCCATCCCAGGGTAGGGACCGGCGCCCGCGGGCGCGCAAGGTGTCTTGCGCCAGCTACGACAGATGTGTCGTGTCGTTGAACGAGCGCAGCATCCAGCGGCCGTCATCGAAGACGACCACTCGCGTGATGGAGCAGTTGTCCGAATGCACGAAGGCGAACGGCCGACTGGAGGTCGCCGCCCGGCAGATCTCGCCGATGACGCCGCCATGCACGACCGCCACGCCGCTGCGGCCGGGCCCGATCGCGGCGACCACCTCGGCCATCCCCGCCCGCACCCGTGCGCTGAAATCCTCGGAGGCCTCGGCCCCCGGCACGATGTCCCAGCGCTCCTCGGCCAGCATCCGCATGGCTATCGGATCGCCCTCATGGACGCGGATGCGGAACTCGCCGCCCTCCCATTCGCCCAGGCGGACCTCGCGTAGAGCCGGCACGTGGACGGGTGCGACGCCGAGCGCGGCGGCCAGCGGGGCGGCGGTCTGCAGCGTGCGCATCAGCCCGGTCACGAACAGCCCGTTTAGTTCCTCATCCCTCAGGCGAGCCGCCGCTTGCGCGGCTTGTTCCTCTCCGGAAGGTGCCAGCGGCGGGTCGCCATGGCCGTCGAGCATCGGGAAGGAGACACCGGGCAACGCAGGCGCCGAAGCACCGTGGCGCAGCAGAATCACCTCGGTGGCATCGGGCGGCAGCGCGAACCGCCGTTGGGGGTAACCGTCGGAACTCATGCCCGCCATGCTGGCAGGTGACCGACGAAGACCTCGTGAACGCCGCGTGAAGCCGTACGTGCGCTCAGCGCACGTACGGCTCGATGCGGAAGGACCGGGCGCGCAACGTGAACGTGGCCGTCTGCACGTTGAGCTTCCACCCCGACGGCAGTCGGTTGCCCGGGGCCGCCAGGAAGGTCTTGAACCAGTTAGTCGCCGACGGGCAGGTGAGCGCATTGACGATGGTGATCGTGTACCGGCCGGCCGGCACCTTCAGGGCGCCGATCGAGTCGTTGTGCAGCACCTGGAACGTGCCGGGGCACTGCGAGCCGTCGTTGCCGCCACCGCCGGTACCGCCACCGGAGCGGACCACGCGGAACCCGCCGCCGGTCGGACGGGAGAACGAGCGGGCGGCTGCGTTCATCGTCCACGGCGCGGGAAGCGGGGTCAGGTAGTTCTTGGTCAAAAAGACGGAGAACTGCACGTCGGCCTGATCGCACGTCAGTGCCGCATTCTTGTCCGTCAACTGCACCACGTAGTTGCCGGCCGGCAGCGACATGGTGAGGATCTTGTCGTCGTGGCGAAGGGTGAAGTGGCCGGGGCAGGTCTTCCCGTTCGGCGGCGGCGGGGTCGGCGGCGTGGTGGCGGGCTTGACCGAGAAGGAGCGGCCTGACGTCGTCTGGGTGAAGCTGGAGGTCTTGGCGTCGACGACCCAGTGGTCCGGCAGTTTGCCGTCGAAGTCGTTGAGGAAGTTGCGGAACTGGGTCACTGCCTGGGCGCAGGTCACGTCCTTGCCGGTCGTGATCACGTACGGGCCGGCCGGCAGGGCGAGCGCGCCGATGCGGTCATCGTGTAGCACCTGGAAAGTCCCCGGGCACGCGGCGGCTGCGGCGGTCGGCGTCGCCGTCGTAATGGCGGCAGTGGACGTGCCTACCGCGGTGAAAGCCGCGACGGCGAGGACGGAGACAAAGGCGGAGACGAGGCGCATAAGAGTGAGTTTCCTGAATCTGAGCGGAACGGTGGGATTTCCTGCGGCAAGTCGGCCGCTAGGGTCTTTGTACAGATTTTCACCGACCCAGGAGCCAGCACCCATGGATGACGCCACCCTCGACCGCCTCGCCGATCTCGCCGTTCGCTTCGGGGCCAACGTGCAGCCCGGCCAGATCGTTGCCGTGGGTGCCGAGGTGGGTAAGGAGCGCATCGCGCGCGCCGTGGCGGCCGCCGCCTACAGCGCGGGCGCCCGCTTTGTGGACGTCTCCTACTTTGATCTGCGCGTAAAGCGCGCCCGCCTTGAGCTGGCGGCCGAGGAGACCCTTGACTTCGTCCCCACCTGGTACGGGGAGCGGCTGCTGGCGCTCGGCGATCAGCGCTGCGCGCGGGTGGGCCTGAGCGGCCCGGCTGACCCGCACGCGCTGGAAGGCCTCGATCCGGCGCGCGTCGGCAAGGACCTGCTGCCCGGTCTGCGTGAGACCGGCAAGGTGGTCAACGACGCGACCACGAACTGGACGATCGTCCCCGCGATCACTCAGGCGTGGGCTGAGCTCGTCCATCCGGATCTGGATCCCGCCGCTGCGTATGCCCGCCTCGGCGAGCAGCTGCTGCACATCATGCGCCTCGACGAGGCCGACCCCGTGGCGGCCTGGGGTGAGCGCTTTGACCTGCTCGTCTCCGTCGCCGAGCGGGTCAGCGCGCACGCGTTTGGGGCGCTGCACTTCGAAGGCCCAGGTACCAACCTGACGGTGGGCCTGCTGCCCACCACCAAGTTCCTGGCCGCCCGCTTTGAGACGGCCGACGGCATCGTTCACATGCCGAACCTGCCCAGCGAGGAGATCTTCGGAGCGCCGGACCCCCAGCGCACCGACGGGGTCGTGAGGGCCACCAAGCCGCTGGTTCTCGGCGGGACGATCATCCGTGACCTAGAGGTGGAGTTCGCAGCCGGGCGTGTCGTACGTCTGGACGCCTCGACCGGCGCGGACGTACTGCGCGGGTACGTGGCCAAGGACGAAGGCGCGGCGCGACTGGGGGAAGTCGCCCTGGTGGATGGCCAGGGCCGCATCGGCCCGCTGGACACCGTCTTCTTCGACACCCTGCTCGACGAGAACGCCGCCAGCCACATCGCGCTGGGTAACGCGTACTCATTCACCGCGGGCGAGGCCGATCAAGCGCGTCTGAACCAGAGCGCGATTCACGTGGACTTCATGATCGGCTCCTCCGACGTGTCGGTGACAGGTGTGGCGGGCGACGGTTCGCGCACACCGGTGCTGGTCGGGGGCGCGTGGCAGGTCTGAGCCGACCAGGGGGTATCGACAGCGTGGTCGCGAACGCGCTGCGCGGAGCTCAGCGCAGAATGTCGGCGTAGTCAGTGGCAAACCGCTCCAGACCGATCGCCTCGCGACCGATCAGTGCCGGCAACGTGTCCGTGATGGTCTCGGCATCCCCGCGACGTAATCCGACGTGTAGGACGGTCTGAACGGCGATCTGCGCGGCGGGCATCCCGCTGCGGTGGAGATGGCGCATGTAGCCCGCTGCCGAGGCCGGCTCGTAGGACACCTTGCGCCCCAGGACCTCCGACAGGAGGGCGGCCACCTCGCCGAAGCCCCAGGCCCGAGACCCCGTGAGGTGGTACCCACGGCCGGCGTGAGGCGATGGATCGACCAGGGTCAGGGCGGCGACGGCGCCGAGATCACGGGCATCGACAAATGCCACTCGCCCGTCGCCGGCGGGGACGATGATGCCGCCCTTGCGGATGTCGTCGCGGTATGCGCCGGTGATGTTCTGCGCGAAGAACCCGGGCCGAAGGATCGTCCACGTGAACGGCCCCGGCCGTTGCAGGCGCTGCTCGACGCGGTGGTGAGGGACGATCCGGTTGGTATCCGCTCCGGCCACGGAGAGAAAGGTGATGTGCTCGACGCCGACCGCCGACGCAGTGTCGATGAGCCGGTTGAGCGTCGGGCCGACGCGGGCGATGGCCGGCGGTCGGAGCAGGAACAAGGCGCGGTAGCCCTGCAGTGCGGGCGAGAACGTCGTCGCGTCCGTGAAATCCAGGCGGACGGCTTGGGCGCCGTCAGGCAGATGGGCGGCGGTGACGTCGGTGACTCCGGCCCGGACGGGGCAGCCGTGGGAAAGCAACTCCCGGCACACCGCCCGCCCCACGTTCCCGGTTGCTCCCGTCACGAGGACCTGTGGCATGGGGGCGAAACCTAGCGGTGGCGGTGGAATTCACCGTGTCCGTCAGCGGGCGCGCGGCGGACCCGATCTCGGCGCGCGGCGGCGAGGAGCACCTCGTCGCTACCCTTGCCCGGCTGGACGCAGGACCCAGGAGAGGTGCCGGAGCGGTTGAACGGGCACGACTGGAAATCGTGTAACGGGGAAACTCGTTCGGGGGTTCGAATCCCCCTCTCTCCGTCCCTGTCATGTCTCGGGACATGCGTCTCACTTCTTGCCGCGCGTTCACCGTCTTTTCGTGCTGCGCCAAACCTTGTGCGGACCTGAGTGAACGGTGGATGGCCGCGGAGGCGAGAGCAAGAACCCAGCGCTCCCGCCTCCGCCGGCTCTAAACGGTGCGCAGCGTGAAGGCAGCCGTGCGCACCGTCCCGCCGGTCTGGAACTGTAGGAACGCGCGGTAGCTTCCGGCGGTCTTCAAGTCGACTTCGAACGCAATGGTCGGACCGGACCCCGTGATGCTCGTGGGGTGGACATGCAGGTACTCCAAGTCGCTCTCATGCAACACCACGAGGTGCCCGAGGGCGCCCAGGTAGTGCTGCAGGTCGGTGACCGGCTTGCCGTCCTTGGTGACGGTGAACCGAACCATCGAGGTCTTGCCGGGCGCGAGTGCCGAGCTCTGCTTGGTGACCGTGTACCCATCGCCGGTGGTGGTAGTACTGCTCTCCTCCGGCAGCGGACGGGCGGTGACTGTCCCGGGGCGCTTGAGTGTGATGCCCAGAACGTGCCGCTTCCCCGCGGCGTTGAAGTCACCGAAGGCTCGATACGTGCCGGCGATGGGCAGCGTCAGCGGAATGCTCCATGTGCCGTCGGAAGCCATCACCGGGTGGACGTGCTGATACTGCGACAGGTCGTGACTGGCCACGATCAGATGCATGCGCTTGGTCTGATCGAGACCGAACTTGGTGACCGGCATCCCCTTTGCGTCCACGATTCGAAACGAGAATCTCGTGGGCCTTCCGGCGGGCAGCGTGGTCCTGGTGGCGACCATTCGGTACCCGTCAGCGGAGGCTGACAGCCCGCTGACCGTCCCGACGTTCTCCATGCTCATCGAGCTGCCGCCGTGGCCTGCGCCGGTGGTGTGCATGGTTGTGGCGGTCGAGCCGCCCATGTCCATCCCGGGCATACTCGAGTTCGTGCTGGTGGAGGTGCCGGAGCCGCATCCGGCGACGGCCAGTGCGCTCAGTCCGAGCGCTCCCACGGCAAGCGCCGCGGTGATTCGGTGAGGTATACGACGAGTCATGTGATTCCTTCTCGTTTTGGGGTTCGTCAACGGGACCGCGCGCAGCGAGCGAGCGACCGGGCGGTTAAGCGCGCCGATGCGCGCGCTGACGAACTCAGAGCCGAAGCGGAAGGAAACGATCGGGCGGACCGGCGCGCGCTTGTGCCAGCACGGCAACGGCCGGCGCCCGCCATGCCGGAAGGGGAAGAACGCCGAGGCTCAGCGGCCCGGCCAATGGCCACGAGCCGCCCCGTCGCGCCATCGAGCCGAGCACGAGAAGCGGGACGATCGCCAGGCAGACCACCGCTGCCTCGCTCATATGGCCCATGCCCATGTCCATCCCCGGCGCATGGTGGGCCGCGACGACCGTGGCGAGCGTGAAGAACACCGCTACGACAGCCAGTCGGCGCCGGTGACGGTGCAGTCGGGTTCTGATGGCGAGAGCGCTCACGACAACGTCGATCAGCCGCGGCGGAGGAGTCGTGCGACGGCGGACATCATCTCGGCGGTCATCTCCTCGCCGTCTCCATCAGCAACTCCACGCGCGACACAGTGGCGCGCGTGGTCATCAAGCAATCCGAGCGCGACCTTGTCCAGTGCCGCCTGGATGGCGGAGATCTGCGTGAGGACGTCGATGCAGTAGCGGTCGTCCTCAACCATGCGCTCGATACCCCGGACCTGTCCTTCGATCCGGTGCAGACGCTTGATGAGCTGCTCTTTGGAGGCGCTGTACCCGCGTTCGGTCGCGGTACTCGTCGACGGCATGCCCTGCATTCTAGCGTACCCCCCACCGGTATCGATCGTGCGATGGACGATGCCACGGCTACGCTCGCGAGCCACCGTGACGATCACGGATCCGGTCTGCGGTAAAATACCCCTAGGGGGTACGGTATGCTGGTGTCGTGAACTTCGAATCCGAGCGACGGATGGACCGGTCATGAGTGGTACCGCGACAAGCCCCGAGGCACTGACGGTGACGGCCGTGGTAGAGACGGCGCAGCTCGACATCGAAGGGATGCACTGCGCGAGCTGCGTCGCCCGTGTCGAGCGGGAACTGAGCGGCGTCCCCGGCGTGGTCGATGCTTCGGTCAACCTGATCGGCGAAGAGGCGCGCGTGCGCTACACGCCGACGGCGGTCGACGTCTCCCAGCTCGAGCAAGCGGTCGAGCGGGCGGGGTACCACGCCCACGCCAAGGTCGAACAGCCTCTCGAGGACGACTTGGCGCGCCAGGATCGTGACCGCCATCACGAGTACCGGACTCTGATGAGCAAATTCTGGTTCTCGGCTGCCGTGGCCGTTCCGGTGATGCTCCTGTCCAACGCCTGGATGGTCCCGGTGCTGCGGGACGCATCGTGGGCGAAACGGGGCAGCTCCGACCTCTACTGGGTGTGGCGCGGCTTGGCTGTGTTGACGCTACCGGTGCTGTTGTGGGGTGCCAGGCAGTTCTACACCGGGGCGTGGCGGGCGCTGCGACACCGCGACGCCAACATGTACACGCTGATTGCGACGGGGATCACTGCGGCTTATCTGTACTCGCTGGTCGCGGTGATCGACCCGGGCCTCTTTCCGGCAAGCCAGTACGCCGAGATCTATTTCGACGTGGTCGCGGTGGTCACCGCGCTCGTCATTCTGGGCATGGCACTCGAGATCAAGGCCAAGGGCCGTTCCTCGCAGGCGATCCGCAAACTGGTGGGCCTGCAGGCCAAGACCGCACGCGTGATCCGGGACGGTGTCGAAGTCGACGTCCCGATCGAAGCGGTGGTGGTCGGTGACGTCGTGGCTGTCCGTCCCGGGGAGAAGGTGCCGGTCGACGGCATGATCGTCTCCGGCGAGTCCAGCCTGGACGAATCGATGGTCACCGGCGAGTCGTTGCCGGTCGACAAGGCCCCGAGCGACGAGGTCATCGGCGCGACCATCAACCGGACGGGCGCGTTCCGTTTCCGCGCGACGAAGGTCGGCAACGACACCGCGCTGGCGAGCATCGTGCGGATGGTGGGCGACGCGCAGGCGACGAAACTGCCGATCCAACGGCTGGTCGATCAGGTGGCCGGCCGGTTCGTTCCGGCGGTGATCATGATCGCCATCGCCGCGTTCGTAGTCTGGTACGACTTCGGTCCGACTCCGGCGCTCGCGTACGCGGTGATCGTCGCCGTGACGGTGTTGATCATCGCGTGCCCGTGTGCGCTCGGCCTCGCCACCCCCACCTCGCTGACGGTCGGGATGGGCAAGGGCGCTGAGCACGGGATCCTCTTCCGCGGCGGCGACGCGCTCCAAGCGGCCCGCCGGCTGGACACGATCGTGCTCGACAAGACCGGCACCATCACGCACGGTAAGCCGGTGCTTACCGACGTGATCCCCGCGCCGGGCGCCGCCGAATCCGAGGTGCTGCGGTTCGCCGCAGCGATCGAGCGCGACTCTGAGCACCCGCTCGCCCGAGCGATCGTCGACGGCGCCGCTGATCGCGGGCTGGAACTGTCCCGGCCCGAGCATTTCAACGCAATACCCGGCCACGGCGTGTCCGCTACGGTCGATGAGCGCAGCGTGCTGCTGGGCAACCGCAAGCTCATGACCGACCATGACGTCGAAGTCGACGTCATGGAGGACGCAGCCGCCGCGCTGGCCATCGACGGCAAGACGCCCATGTACCTTGCGCTTGACGGTGCGCTCGTGGGCCTGATCGCCGTCGCCGACACGATCAAGCCCGACTCGGTCGCCGCGATCGCGCGCATGCGCGCACTGGGGCTCGAGGTGGCGATGATCACCGGCGACAATCGGGCGACCGCGGAGGCGATCGCCCGCCAGGTCGGCGTGGACCGCGTGCTCGCCGAGGTTCTCCCGGCCGACAAGGCCCACGAGGTACAGAAGCTCCAGCTCGAAGGCCGTCACGTCGGCATGGTCGGCGACGGCATCAACGACGCGCCCGCTTTGACGCAGGCCGAGGTCGGGTTCGCGATCGGTACCGGGACCGATGTGGCGATCGAGGCCTCCGACGTGACGCTGGTCGGCGGCAGCCTGGACAGCGTCGCGACCGCCGTCGAGATCTCGCGGGGAACGATCCGCAACATCAAGCAGAACCTGGTCGGGGCGTTCATCTACAACGGAGCGGGCATTCCGCTGGCCGCCGGCGTCTTCTACCCCTTGACGGATCAACTGCTGTCACCCCTCATCGCCTCGGTGGCGATGGCCTTCAGTTCGCTGACCGTGGTCAGTAACGCCAACCGGCTGCGAACCTGGCAGCCGAAGGAGTCCTGAAAAGATGAGCGTCGATGAGATTCTCGTAACCGTCGTCGGCATCGCCGCCATCGTCGGCGTCGCCTGGTTCTTCTGGGGCCCGCGTGACGGGGGTGTGCACGCCGCCGTCACGCCGTCCGGCGTGCAAGAGGCGACGATCGTCGTCAAGGGTGCCTACAGCCCCGATGTGATCGTCGTCGAGCGCGGCCGGCCGGTGCGCCTCACCTTCCTGCGACAGGAGACGGCCGCCTGCTCGGAGGAGGTCATCTTCGCCGACTTTGCGCGCCGAGCGCAGTTGCCCGAAGGCGAACTGGTCCCGGTCGAGTTCGTCCCCGATGAGGTCGGAACATACGAGTTCACTTGCGGCATGGGAATGCTGCGTGGCTCGGTGGTAGTTGAGTAGGCGCGCCCGTTCGATGAGCCGCCCGAAGTCGGTTCTGAAACTCGACGATAACTACCCAGCGGATTGCGGAGAAACCCGCTGCCCGCGCCGTGAGCCCGCTGAAACAATCAGGGGCAGCCCCCACCGCGAACGGAGTACCGATGAACTCATTGAACCTGCTCGCCCAGTACCGCACGGACTACGGCAACCACATGGATGGCGGCTGGGGATGGGGCATGGCGGCGTTCATGATCCTGGCGGCCGTAGCAATCGTCGCGCTCGTGGTGTGGCTCGTGCGCTCCAGCCACCACGCGCCCGCGGTAGGGCACGCGTCCGTACCCGTCACGGTGGAGACGCCGAGGCAGATCCTCGATCGGCGCCTGGCCGAGGGGGATGTCACCCCGGACGAGTACCACGAGCGTACCGCCATCCTGAGCAAGCCCTGAGACCCGGCCGGCGTGCGATATGGGGCAAGTGATCACAACAATCGGCGACGGGCTGCAGAATGCCGTGCTGATGGCGTGGCAGGTGTGGTGGGCCCTGGTCCTGGGCTTCTTCATCTCCGCGGTGGTGCAGGCCTGGGTTCCGCGCGCGAGCATCGAGAACGCGCTCTCCGGCACGGGCCTGGTCCCGATGGCCAAGGCCACGGGCCTGGGCGCCGCATCGTCGTCGTGCTCTTACGCGGCGATCGCCATCGCCAAGACCCTGTTCCAGAAAGGCGCCTCCGCGGCGACCATGCTCGCCTTCCAGTTCGCGTCTACCAACTTGGTGTGGGAGCTGGGACTCGTGCTTTGGGTGCTGATCGGATGGCAGTTCGCCATCGCCGAGTTCGTCGGCGGCATCATCCTGATCGCGCTCATGTGGCTGCTGCTCCGGCTGTTCGTGAGCGAGCGTGTCGAGGAGGATGCCCGGACGCACGCGCTCGAGGCGCAGGAAGGTCACCAGCACGAGATGTCGGCGGGCTCGCACACCTGGCGCGAGCGCCTGCTCACCCGTGCCCCGTGGGCGGACGTGGCCGCGAACTTCCGCAGCGACTGGAAGATGCTGTGGAAGGAGATCACCGCCGGCTTCCTGCTCGCCGGGTTCATCGCCCTCCTCGGTGACAGCTTCTTCAACGCGCTGTTCCTCACCGGCGCCCCCAAAGGCGTCCAGGTCGTTTGGGGGGCGTTCATCGGCCCGCTCATCGCCGTCGCCAGCTTCGTTTGCTCGGTCGGCAACGTCCCGCTCGCCGCGGTGCTGTGGTCGGGCGGCATCAGCTTCGCCGGCGTGATGGCGTTCATCTTCGCCGACCTGATCGTCCTGCCCATCATCCTCGCCTACCGCAAGTTCTACGGCTGGACCTTTGCCTGGAGGATCACGGCCCTCATGTTCGTGACCATGGTCCTAGCCGCGCTCGTGGTCAACGTGCTGTTCGGCGCCGCGGGACTGATCCCCACGACCAGGCCAACCACCAAGGACATCTTCGGCTCCGTACAGCTCGATTACAAGGCCGCCCTGAATGCGCTCGGAGTCGTCATCTTCGCCACGCTCATGCTCCTGCGCAGTCCGGGCGGGCAGGCCGCGCACGAACACCACCGTGCTGTGGCCAGAGTCATCTGAATACCTGAACATACGCTCATGTATCATCTGGGCGATGTCACACGGTCACAACACCCTCGGCGCTGATGAACTGGATCGCGAGGCTGCGTCCGCCATCGCCCAGACGATGCAGGCGCTGGCGACGGGCAGCCGGGTACAAATTCTCGGCCGGCTGCGTGCCGGTCCGTGCTCCGTGTCCGATCTGGCCGCCCACGTGGGCATGGAGGCTTCGGCGGTTTCCCACCAGTTGCGAGTCCTGCGACATCTCGGCCTCGTCGTCGGCCTCCGGGACGGGCGCCGGGTGGTCTACGACCTGCACGATGAGCACGTCGGTCTGCTGCTGGACGAGGCGATCTCCCACGTCGAGCATTTGCATCTTGCTCGCCACGCGGCGCGCGGCATTGATATTGCCGCGGAGGTCGCGTGAGCGCCGCGACTGAGCCGGCGCCCCGCGATCCGGAGGCGGCTTCTGCGCACTCCCACGCCGCGGCTCACGGTCACTCCCATGCCGGGCATGGACACAGCCACAGTCTGATCGACCGCTCGATCACGCGCTCGCGCGCGGGGCTGCGAGCGGTGCTGATCAGCCTTGGGGTGCTGCTGCTCACCTCGCTCATCCAGGTGGCGGTCTTCGTGTCCACCGGAAGCGTGGCGCTGCTCGCTGATCTCATCCACAACTTCGGAGACGCCCTGACGGCGATCCCTCTGGGCATCGCTTTCCTGATGCGTTCGCGACGCGCCGAGCAGTGGGCCGGATACTTCGTCGTCGCCACGATCTTTGTCAGCGCGCTGGTGGCGGCCATCGAATCCGTCGATCGACTGATCCATCCTCAGCAGATCGATCACCTGGTCGCGCTCGCCATCGCCGGCCTTGTCGGCTTCGCCGGCAACGAGATCGCCGCGCAGGTCCGTCTTGGGGCAGGCCGTCGCCTGGACAGTGCGGCGCTAGTGGCCGATGGGAACCATGCCCGCGTGGACGGCTTCGTGAGCCTCGCCGTTGTCGCCAGCGCGATCAGCGTTGCGGTCGGCTTGCAGGTCGCCGATGCTCTGATCGGCCTCACGATCACGCTGGTGATCCTGCGGATCACCTGGCAGTCCTGGGCGACCGTCAGGGCCGCCACTCTGGACGAAGACGCTGCCATTGCGGCCGCTGACGGTTCTTGATCTCCAATCGCGCAACGGACGCAAACCGTCGCCGTAACGCGTGGGCGACGGCCTCAAGACTGCTGCTGGCGAGCCTCACGCTCAGCCACGTGGCGCTTCGTCGAGCCACACATCTCACTTGGAACCACTGTGGCTGTGGTCGGCGCGGGCAACGGCCACGACATCCCGCTGCAGCGACTCGCGCGGCGAGCGGGCAAGGTGGATCTCATCGACGTGGACCCCGTGGCGATGCGTCGCGCGCGTGGCCGCCTGGTGGCCGGACGTCGGCGTGTCAATTGCGTGGTCGAGGACGTGACCACCAGCAACCGATCGGCATCGACGAGGTCATCGCCGCGGCAGGGCACGACGTGGACGATGCCTTCGTCCAGATTGCGACGGCGAACAGCCCGTACGGATGCGACCCGCGCCGTGCTGCCCTCGAGCTCGGCGCATCCGTCCTGGACAAACGGTTCTGGCGCTGGCCGTTCGCGCCTGGCGTTGACTACCTTGTCGGCGGCTCGGGCACGGCATCGAGCGACGAGGCAGCGGCCCCCTGTGTCAGACATCACTGCCCGACATGCTCGGATGATCTTGCTGAGTGTGTACCGTCGAAGTCAAGATGAGCACTCTTCAAGCCGACGATGCTGCCGCAGTGGCGGTGGTCCAGGCGATTCGTGGAGGGGACCTCGCTGCACTGGCCGACCTGCTCGAGGGCGATCGGGGTCTCGCTACGTCGTGGATCCTCGATCGCAAGGGCGGCGGCCGTTCACTGTTGCATGTCCTCACCGACTGGCCGGGATATTTCCCCAACGGCCCCGCAGTCGCTCGACTCTTGTTGGACGCGGGAGCCGATCCGGATGCGGCCAGCCCCGGTGGGACGGTCGCCGAGACGCCGCTGCACTGGGCGGCCAGCAGCGATGACGTCGATGTCGCCGTGGTTTTGATCGATGGCGGCGCCGATCTGGAGGCGACGGGCGGCTCGATCGCCGACACGCCTTTGGGCAACGCCGTCGGCTACGGCTGTTGGCACGTCGCGCGATTGCTCGTCGCTCGCGGCGCGTGTGTGCCCGACCTATGGCGCGCGGCAGCGCTGGGAATGCTCGAGCGCATCGATGAGCTGCTCGCGGCGAGCCCGCAGCCAACGGCCGAGCAGATCAACGATGCGTTCTGGCAGACCTGCCACGGCGGCCAACGCCGGGCCGCCGAACGCCTCCTGGCCGCCGGAGCGAACGTCCGCTCGATCCCGAGCCACACTGAGCAGTCACCGCTCGAGATCGCCGCTTCGGTCGACACGCGCAGGGAGACGATGATCGAGTGGCTGCGTGCGAGCGGCGCGCAGCAGACCTGACCGCCTAGCTCGCGAGCAGGTCGGCCTCGGCCGGGCATCGGGCAGGCGAACAGGCGCGCTGTCACAGTCGCTTCCCTCCCGCCTTACGACCCCACCCGTCGGCGGCGTTGAGACCGCCCCGGCCGCCGGTCTTCAGCTCCCCCTGGGAGGCGCCGGCACCGTCACCCCCCGGGCCGGAGCCCGCGGACGTGATCCCGAAGCGCTCGCGTATGTTCGCCAACGCGCAAACGCTCAATGAGCGCGTCCGCCTCCGCCTGAGTCAGCCGACCTTCGGCGACGGCCTCGCGCAGCTTTGGCCCGGCGTGCCTCACTCTGACGTCGCGCAGCGCGCTCTCGAATTCCCCGGGTCCGCTGGCCGCACGCAGCCGCCGGGCCTCCTGCTCGCTGATCCGGCCGGTGGTGACCATGAGGCTGAGGCGCTCCAGCAAGCGCGTTCGCTTCCGCCGTTCCTCATGCGTTTCGGTTGTGTCATCCATGTGCGTGAATCTATCAATACAGAGTGTCGCTATCAATACGCTGTGTACTGACCGCGGCATCTCGTATACTCACCCCGTGGCCAAGCTGTGGAGTCAGACGATCGACTCGCACCGACGCCAGGTCCAGACCGCCGTCCTGGACACCACTGCGGCCCTGATCGCCGATAACGGACTCCGCGCCGTCACGATGTCTCAGATCGCTGAGCGCACCGGTATCTCACGCGCCACGCTTTACAAGTACTTCCCCGATGTCGATGCGATCCTCGGTGCGTGGCACGAGCGCCACGTCGCTGCCCACTTGAACCATCTCGTTGCCATCGGTGATCAGACTGCAGACCCAGGCGAGCGGATCAGGGCCGTGCTCCAGGCGTATGCGCTCAGCCGCTACGAAATGTCGCTCGACAAGCACGGTGCCCATCTGGTCGCGGACCTACACCACGGACAGCACGTCGCCGGCGCGCAACGCGCGCTCGAACAACACCTCCGAAATCTGCTCATCGACGGAGTTGCCTCCGGTGACATCCGCGACGATATCGCCCCTCAGGAGCTTGCGGGCTACTGCATGAGTGCGCTCGCCGCGTCGAGCAATCTGTCGTCAAAGGCAGCGGTCCGGCGGCTCGTCACGATCACGTTGGACGGTCTACGGCCGATCGTTGAGGCGATTACTGCGCCGCCACGCTGACCGACTCAGCCCTTCGATCCACGAAGCGCTGCGGCGTTTGTGCGGGCTGAGTCAGCCTTCAACTACCAGCGAAGACCGAGCTGACGCGCCACGCTCGTCACCGACTGGTAGTCAGAACCGGACGCCGGCCCGCGCTGACGTGCTTGCCCGCTGCGGGAGACTGGCGACGGACCTTGGCCCGACTGCTGCGCGACCCCTTCACAGTCGCCGTCGAGCACCCGGCCTTCTTGAGCGCGGTCCGAGCGGTCGTGAGGTGCTTCCCGACCAGCCTTGGCATGGTGCAGCCGCCCGCGCCGGCGGACGCCACGGTGCCCCCGCCCCATGTCGGCTCGCGACCATTGGCGTCCACCAATTTCTCGCTGCCCGGCGCCGAAGCATTGGTGCTCACGGTCATCACGTCAGCGCCGGAGCGGTCGAACACGATCGAGCGCCCGTCCGGGGACCAGGCAGGCCCGCCGTCAGCCGGGCCTGCGGTCAGGACTCGCACGAGGGCGCCGCTCGTGGCGTCGTAGAGGGCAATGCTGCCTCGCACGCTGCCGGCGCTCGCCCGCGTGACGGCGATGAGCCTCCCGTCCGGGGAGGCGACCGGGTCGTACAGATCGGCGCCCGCATCGCCGGGGATGAAGCTCGCGCACCCCGTGAGGCCGGGCGGGGGATCGAGCAGGGTGCATACGCTCTCGCGGTAACCGGTCGCCGCGGTGGTTGTCGTCGTGTAGACGGCGTTCGCAGGCGCCCAGCCGAAACTGCCTCCGCTGCCGATGCACGAACGTCCCGTGAGGTCAGATGCGTACGTGCAGATCGCGTTGACCGCGCCGTTGCCGAACTCGCCGACGGCCACTTTGCGTCCATCGGGGCGCACCCGGGCCACCAGGAAGGCCCCGGGCCCGCCGGCCGGGCCGGTTGTCTTCTGCGTCCCGGCGTCGGCCACGTAGAGCTGACCGCCCCTCAGGAACGCGAGCTTTGCGCCCGACGCCGCGAGCGACGGGCTGGTGTACAGGTCGCTGCCCTTCCCCGTCGCGTCGGAGGTCAACTCGCTGCGGGACGAACCGTCGGGTGCGGACTGACAGAGGTTGGCGTACCCCACTCCGCAGGTGAAGATGAGGATGTCGGCGTGGGCGGCCGCCGGCGCAAATGCGCCGACCACCACCGCAATCAAAAGGGCGCGCACCAACACGATCCGATCGTATCGGAGCACCGCGGGCGTTGCGCCACTCTGTCCTGGCTAGGGCTTCCTCGTGATGAAGCACTTGGTACGGGTCTTGCCGTGCTTGTCGGTCGAGCACGCCACGGGGTTTCCGCCCTTGCCGTTGGCGGCCTTGAGCGCACCGTCGCCGGGAACCAGCGGGATGCCCTGGGTGCTGCCGTAGGCGACGACGATGTTGTCGTCCTTGCGCAAGACGTGAGCCGCCGGGTCCGTGATCAGCTTGCCGTCCACGTACACGCGCAGAGGATTGTCCTTCGTGGCCTTCAGACCGCCGATGTGGTCAGGGCCGAACGAGATGCCCCACACCTGGAACAGGTCGCCGAGCGTTGCCTTGAACGGCTTGTCTGCCTCCATATGGATCACGCCGGTGCTGTCGTGCGTGTGCAGCGCCGTCTCGATCCTGCGCGACTCGTCAACGCCGATGTTCTTGGCCAGGGGTACCAGTAGGCCGTCCGCGTAGATGTGCAGTAGCTCGTGGACGTGGAACTTCTCGGTGCCGGGCGACGGGAGCTTCAGCGGTGCGATCCGTGCCTTGAGGTGCGCGTACTCGGGTTTCCACGGCGGCGGCCCCGTCTGCGCGCCCGGGCCGGCGACCGACACCCCGGTGACCGTCGGCGTGTCGTCGGCGGTCCCGCATCCGGCGAGCAAGAGACCGCAGGCCAGCACGGCGAGCGCCAGGCTGCGGATGGCCGGCCTCGCGGCCGTCGGCCCGGCGCGGCCGGCGTACGCGGCGTCGCTGCGAGAGGCAAGGTCTTCGTGCGTGTTCACCGGCGCATCGTCTCACGCCCCGGGGTGTCGCACTGGCAGCCGACACGCGACGCTCACGTGCAGCAGGAGCACGCGTCGCCGCGCCAGGCATCCCGTGACTCACGTGCGGCGATGACGGCAATGACAAGGCCCGCGAACGGGTCAGCCCACCACCAGCCGAGCAGGGCATTGGCGCCCAAGCCGAGGAGCAGAGCCGCGGATATGTACGCGCAGAGCATCGTCTGGCGGCTTTCGCTGGTGGCTGCTGCGGAGCCGAGTTGTTCTCCGACGAGTCGCTTGGCGTTCGCCAGCCACGGCATCGTCACCAGTGCGACCACGGACAGGACGATGCCCGCCCAGCTGGCCTGCGGGTGCTCCCCGGCGACCAGGTCAGGAGCGGCCTCTACGCACACGTAAATCGCGAGCGCAGCGAACGACACGGCGATCATCTGCTGCGCGCGACGCTCAGCGCGGGGCGACGCTGAGCGGCCACCCGACATCAGCCAGAGGACCACGAGCCCGGCGGCAACCTCGATCAGACTGTCGGCGCCGAAGCCCACGAGCGCGACCGACCCGGCGACGACCCCAGCGCCGATGGCCACGGCGGCCTCGATGACGTGCCACGCGAGGCCAACGCGGGCCAGCAGACGGCCACGGGCCTCCAGAGCCGCTCGGCGGTCCGCACCACCGTACTCATCGGACGGCGGGCCTGACGGGGTGATCGCGAGTTGGAAGCTGCTCACGCGGGAACCTGCACTTCGACTGACGCAAGCAGGGCCTGGCCGACCGAAGTAAGCGAGTACAGGACCATCTTTCCGTCGCGTCGTGAGACGGCCAGACCTGCCGCGCGCAGCTGGCGCAGATGATGTGAGATCAGATTCTCCGCCCGGCCCATGACCCAAGCGAGATCACAAACGCACAACTCACCGCCGGCCTTGAGCGCGGTGGCGACGAGCATTCGAGTGGGATCGCCGAGCGCTTTCATCCGCGCCGCCGGAGCGTCCATTGCCCCAGCGACCGGAAGACTCGCTCGGATCGCCTCGGCCTTGGGGATATCGAGGCAGAGCAGGTCACAGCGATCGACGGTCATAACAACACCCTAATGGATGTTGCTATGAAGCCCAGGGCAGCCGCCTACAGATCAGGCGACACCGGCGTTGCCAGCGCGATCGTCGCCTCGAGCACGAACTCGGGCTCGCGCAGGCGGTCCCCATACAGATCGTGCAACTGCCCCATGCGGTAGCGCACCGTCTGAGGATGGATGAAGAGGTCGGCGGCGACATCCTCGCGCCGGCCCTGATGCAGAAGCCATGAACGCAGCGTGTCGGTGAGCTTGCGGGCGGCGCTGGGGCGCAGATCGTCGAGCGGGCCGAGCACCCGTGCGCGCAGGTCGGCCAGCGCCTCGGGGTCTGCGCCGATCAGGATCTCCACCAGATGTTCCTCGGTGTCCAGGCCGCCCGAGGCCGACTCCCGCAACCGCAGGAGGGCCAGCGCCCGTGAGTAGGACCCGCCGACCTGCAGCCACGGTCGGGTCGGGCCGACGACGGCTTCGTGCCCTGCGAGCAGCTTCCCAAGTCGCGCACGTGCCCGCGCGCTGGGCCGCGCGGGCTCGGCCACCAGCAGCAACGCAAACCCGCTGAACGCGTCCAGGCCCCGAACGTCCTCGGTGGGCTGGAAGCTCCTCGCGTCGACCTTGCGCAGCACAGCCCGCACATGCTTCTCGGGCAGAAGCACCGCAGTGAGCGCGGCGGGCGGCGGCCAGTCGGCGCGCTCGGCGGCGGCCGGGCCCGTCTCCTCTGGTGCATCGCCCAGCAACGCCTGTGCGAGCCGCTCCAGGTAGCGGCGGCGCACGTGGCCCGTCGTCTCCAGCTCATCGGTGTGCCCCGCGGCGCTGGCGGCGGACAGCTCGTCGATGTACGCAAAGACCAGTTCTGCGAAGGCCGAGAGGTGCTCCGCGCTGAGGCCGGCGGCGACCGCGGTCTGAGACATGTCCCGCCACGCCACTCGCGCCCCGATGCGGTAGGCGGCGAGCAGGGCCTCCATGGTCCGGCCGTTGCGCGCCTCACCTCGGCCCAGCGTGTACGCCGCCTCTACGGCCTCGGCCGCCGGGCTTCCCGGATCAGATCCGCCCGAGCGGCCGGCCAAGGTAAGGAACCCGCCGAGCGCCAGCTCGACCGCTCCTCGAATCGTCTCGCCCATCGGCCCGCTCCAGGCGTCCGCGTAGCTTGGCACGCTGGTGATGACCGCGGCGAGCGTCCGTTCGGAGACCCGGGGCAGCTCGGCCCGGAGCGCCGCCGTGATCTCCTCGCTGAGCTCGATATCCGGCGGACCGACGGCGACGGTCGCCTGTTTCTGTTCATCCATGACAGTTTCCGCCGCCGTGTTCACGCTTCATGGTCAGGACTTTACCCCTCCGGTACATCACGGTATGTTCATGACCGCGACTGCCGCAATCCCCACCGGACGTAGAAGCCTGCGCCGACGCGCGATCCGCTTCGCGGAGATGGCCACCACGCCGTTGCTTCCGGCCGACTACCTGGACATGTTCAGCCCCCTGCGTTCGGGAGCCGACCTGCGCGGGCGAATCGTCGAAGTTCGGCCCGAGACCCGCGACTCGGCGACGATCGTCATCAAGCCGAGCGCCGACTGGGCCGGACACACTCCCGGCCAGTACATCCGTATCGGCATCGACGTGAACGGCGTGCGTCAGTGGCGCGCCTACTCGCTCACCTCCCGCCTTGACCGGCGCGACAGGTGCATCGCGATCACCGTCAAGGCGTTCCCGGACGGAACCGTGAGCAACCACCTCGTCCACCGGGCCAAGCCCGGCACGATCGTGCAGCTTGATCAGGCGGCCGGCGCGTTCACCCTCCCCGCGACGCCACCGACCAAGGCGCTGTTCATCACCGCCGGTTCCGGCATCACCCCCGTGATGGGGATCCTGCGCAACTGGGTCGCCGCCGGTGACACCGGCGCCGACGTCGTCGTGGTGCACTCGGCGCCTGCCGCCGCCGACGTCATCTTCGCCGAAGAACTTCGTGAGCTCGATGCGGCCGGGCACATCCGCTTGGTGCTTCAGCACACCGACGAGGACGGCATGCTCGATGCGGCAGCGATCGCTGCGCTCGTGCCCGACCTGTCCACCCGCACCGCCTGGGCCTGTGGCCCGGTCGGCATGCTGGAGATGCTCGAGGGCCACTGGGAAGCGGAGGGAATCGCCGACCAGATGCACACCGAGCGCTTCCGCCCGGCCATGCTCATCGCCGGCGACGGCGGCACGCTGACCCTCAACCAGACCGACGTGACGCTCGAACTCGACGGCGCCACCACGATCCTCGACGCTGCTGAAGCGGCCGGTGTCCTGATGCCCAGCGGCTGTCGTATGGGCATCTGTTACGGGTGCGTGCTCCCCCTGCGCGAAGGCGCCGTGCGTGACCTGCGCAACGGCGACATCACGACCGCCGCCCCGGGCGACGGCGTGCTCATCCAGACCTGCATCTCGGCGGCCGCCGGCCGCTGCGAGATCGACCACTAGCGAAAGGCACCTCTGATGACTGCCATCCAGAACAAGAATGAGAACCCCGTCGCCCACCTCACGCCGGCGGACATCGAGCGGATCGGTGTCGAACTCGACGCCATCCGCCAGGAGGTCCTCGACTCCCGCGGGGAGTCCGATGCGGCGTACATCCGCAAGGTGATCAAGGTGCAGCGTCAGCTGGAGATCGGCAGCCGCGGCGTCCTGCTGTTCTCCCTCTTCCCGCCCGCCTGGCTGGCGGGAACGGCCGGCCTCAGCGTGGCCAAGATCCTGGAGAACATGGAGGTCGGGCACAACATCCTCCACGGCCAGTGGGATTGGATGCGCGACCCGAAGATCCACTCGACCACGTGGGAGTGGGACAGCGCCAGCCCGGCCGATCAGTGGAAGCACTCCCACAACGAGCTGCACCACACCTACACGAACGTGATCGGTAAGGACAACGACCTCGGTTACGGAATCATGCGCGTCGACGAGGACCAGCGCTGGGTGCCGTTCTACCTGGCTCAGCCGCTATGGAACTTCATCAACGCCTGCTTCTTCGAATACGGCATCGCAGCCTACGACCTGGAACTGGGCAAGAACCTGGCCACCAAGGAGCGGCGCGCGAACCCCGACTTCAAGGCCAAGGCCAAGGCCACGCTGAGCAAGATCCGCCGGCAGGCAGCCAAGGACTACGTCGTCCACCCCGTGCTGTCAGGCCCGTCGTTCCTGCCGAC
The DNA here is from genome assembly GCA_038319025.1 of Solirubrobacterales bacterium. Classification (GTDB taxonomy): domain Bacteria; phylum Actinomycetota; class Thermoleophilia; order Solirubrobacterales; family Solirubrobacteraceae; genus JBBQCW01. Next base: position 26,340 of record JBBQCW010000016.1, on the reverse strand, counting down.
GCTGGCGGCCAACTTCACCGCCAACGTGGTGCGCAACCTGTGGACGCACTCGGTGATCATGTGCGGGCACTTCCCCGAAGGCGTCGAGACGTTCGAGAAGCACTCGATCGAGGGTGAGACGCGCGGCGAGTGGTACCTGCGGCAGATGATCGGCTCCGCCAACATCAGCGGTAGCCGGACGATGCACATCATGACCGGCAACCTGTCCCACCAGATCGAGCACCACCTGTTCCCGGACCTGCCCAGCAACCGCTACGCCGAGGTGGCGCCGAAGGTCAGGGACATCTTCGAGCGCAACGACCTGCACTACCACGAGGGCTCATTGCCCAAGCAGGTCGCCTCCGCCTGGCACAAGGTCATCCGCCTCTCGCTGCCCAACGGCTGGCTCAAGGAGACGACCCCGGCCACCGTGCCCCAGCAGCTGGGCAAGCTCTACAAGCTGACGACGGGTGGGGGCGCGCCGCGGCGCGAGGTGGCGGAGGCCGCCTGAGGCGACGGCGTCCCACAGAACTCTCAGCCCGCCCGGACGGGAATGCCACACGGAACCCTGACCCTGATGGAGCAGCGCAAACCCATCACCAAGTCAGGAGTTCCTTTATGTCAGCAGTTCGCACCAAGCTCGTCACCGCGGCAGCGGTCGGGGCGGCCGCCGTCGGCGGGGCGACCATCGCCAACGCCGCCAGCTCGACCACGTCGACCACTCCGGCCGCTGCGGGCGCCGGCTCGTCCGCACCGCAGGGCGCCCCGGCGCGTGACCCCCATCAGGGCGGGCACACCGTAAACGGCAAGACCGAGACACTCCTCACCGGTGATACCGAGGCCAAGGTCAAGGCCGCCGCGCTGGCGAAGGTCCCCGGCACAGTCGATCGCGTCGAGACCAACGTCGATTCAAGCGCGCCGTATGAGGCGCACATCACCAAGGCCGACGGCAGCGACGTCGAGGTCCAGGTCGGCAGCGACTTCACCGTGAGCGCCGTGAACTCGATGGGTGGCCACCCGTAGGCAGCCCACGATGCTAGTGGGGAACGGGCTGAATCCAGCCCGTTCCCCGATGGGTTGTCCGTGGTCGTGTGCTGCCTACACTCCGCGTAGTGCTCGCCAACTCGATCCGCGCCCGACCGTCCGTACTCCTGGCCGGCCTCGTGGCAGCCCTTGTGCTCACCGCTTTCGTCCCGCGGGCCGGCGCCGCGATCACACAGCCCGCGCAACCTAAGACAGGGCCAGGTGGCAGCCAGGTCGCGCACGCCGACTGGCGGGTCACCGCAGGCGGCACGGGGGCCGACGCTTGGTTCACGTTCGAGCCGACCAAGCCCCGGCCGAAGTCTGCGCCGCTGGCCGTCATCACGCACGGGTACTACGAGTTCTCAGGGTACGCGACGATGTACGAGTTGATTCGCCACACAGTGCTCACGGGTCATGTCGTGATCTACCCGCGCTGGCAGACCGACATCGCCGTACCGTGCCCCGGGCCGTTCGACATCGAGCCGTGCATGACCTCGGAGGTCAACGGCATCCGTGGTGCGCTCGCCTCGTTGCGCGCCGACGACGGCAAGGTGCAGCCCGACCTTGCGCGAACCAGCTACTTCGGCTTCTCGTTCGGCGGCATCATCACCGCGAACCTCGCCAGCCGGTACGCCTCGCTCCACCTGCCAAAACCGCGGGCCGTATTCCTGGACGATCCGCACGACGGCGGCCTCGTCGACTTCCATGAGGGCGCTCTCGACGACAGCCTCGCCGGGATCCCCTCGAGCACGCTGGTGCAGTGTCACTCAGGAGCGGAAGGCGTGTTGGCCAACACCGGCATTGACCCCTCGCACCCTGACGCGGGCGTCGCGGCGCGGGGCACCTGCAACTCGGTCTTCCCGTTGCTCACCAGCGTCCCGAAGCGCAACAAGGACCTTGTGCTGACGCAAGCCGACAACCACGGCACCCCGGCGTTGTCTTCCCGGCACGGAGTCTGCGCCGCCGCGAAGGGCCAGGCCGATGCCTACGACTGGAACTTCTGCTGGAAGGTGTGGGATGCGATGCAAACCTGCGCCTACGCCGGCACGGACTGCCGCTACGCGCTGGGCAATACGCCCCAGCACCGCTCGATGGGCAAGTGGAGTGACGGCGTGCCGGTCACGCCGCTGAAGATCCAGGACGCTGCGCCGATCAGGCCCTGACGGGCGGTCCGGCTCAGTCAGCCAACGGCGGACGCGGATCCAAACTGTCGGCCACAGCGCCCGCGAGCCCGAGCTTCTCCACGATGGTGTACCGGTCACGACGCTTGACGACGCGCTCGACCTCAGGCACCTCGTGCCCGTCCACGATCGCAAACCGCCGCCCGTCGGCCCGTAGGTCGTCGTACTCGCCCCCCGTGAGCTTGATGAACTCGGTACAGCCGAGTCGCCCGCACTCGCACACAAAATCCTTGAGGTGACCGTCGTCTTCCCGGTTGGCGTCGAGGGCCTCGTTGACACGGCGGAACGTCGCCTCGTTCATCGCCATGCGTCGCTCGAGATCGTCGCTCATAGGACGAACCGTAGCGCGCCTACATGCCGAGTACGACCCCGGCGCCGCACGACCTGAGGGCAACGCGCCAACCCGTGATCTGAGTTGGGGAAGTTTGGGCATGAATTGTTAACGCGGCCGGTCCAGTACGTGGCCGCGTTCCGAAGTTCAGCGGGGTTCTCTGCTCGCAGGGTGCACCGCTGCCAGCGTGGCGCGCAAGCGTTGCGCATCCACTCAGAAAAGGAATTCAATGACTCGTACCAAGGGATTGGTCGCGTTGCCGCTGGCAGCGTTGGCCCTGCTGTTCACCACCGCAGTCGCCGAAGCGCACACCGGCACGACGTCGGCAACTTGTAAGGCCGTCACGTTCAACTACACGGGCTTCCCGACCGGGAAGCCCGCTACCGACACCTATGCCGTCAGCGTGGACGGCGCGCCCACGCTGTCTGGCTCGCACAGCTGGTCCACCAACACCGATAAGCAGTTCGTCGAGCCGTTCCCGACGGAACTCGCGGCCGGACCCCACACCATCACCGTTCAGGCCACGTTCAACTCATCGGACGGTTATCACGGGACGGCATCACCGTCGTCGATCTCGGTGAGTTGTGCCGGCCCGCCGCCGCCGCCGCCGACCCCAACGCCGCCGGCAACCGCGACGCCGCCGCCGACCACGACGCCGCCGGATACCACGGCGCCGCCGACCACGACGCCCGTCACGACCCCGGTCGCCCCGGCTGAGCCGACTCCCACGGCCGCACAGAAGGCGGCTGCGGTTAAGAAGGCCGCCGCGAAGAAGAAGGCCGCCGCCAGGAAAAGGGCCGCCGCCAAGAAGAAGGCCGCCGCGAAAAAGAAGCGGATCGCCCAGAAGCCCAGGCAGCGGATTGATGCTGCGTTCACCGGCTGAGCGCCTCGCGCTACTCGCCACCGTGCTGTCATGCACGGTGGCGATTGGGGCGCCCGCGGGGGCCTCGGCGAGCCAGAGTGCGCCCACGGCAGGGCTGACCCGCAGCCACACCGTGTACCGCCAGCCGGCGGCCGACGGCCCGCCGCTGACGACGATCGAGGCGCGACGTCCCATCACCGGAGAGCGGACGGTGCTGCCCGTCCTCGCCGAGCGCACGGACGACCACGGGGCCCGCTGGCTGCGCGTGCTGATCCCGGGACGGCCTAACGGGCGCTCCGGGTGGATCACCGCCGTCGGCGTCCACCTCGCATCCTCCCGGTACGGCATCCGCGTGGACCTCTCCAAACGCATCGTCTCGGTCCGGCACGACGGGCGTTCGCTTCGACACTTCCGCGCCGTGGTCGGCAAGGCGTCCACGCCGACGCCGACGGGCCGGTTCTTCGTCGAGGAGACGGTCGACACGGGCCACCGCGCCGCCGGTGGGCCCTACGCTCTTGCGCTCAGCGCGCGTTCGAACGTGCTGCAGGAGTTTGAAGGCGGCCCAGGGCAGATCGCGTTGCACGGCCGCGATAACCTCGGTGGGACCCTTGGTCGCGCCGAATCACACGGCTGTTTGCGCCTATCGACCGCGGCGATCACCTACCTCGCCCGCCGCATCGGCCCTGGGGTGCGGGTCGACATCCAGCGGTGACGTGGTCGGCGCCGTTTCCACCGACCCGCGCTCCCATGCGCCGTACCCTCCGCTGCTCAGCGTCGGCGCAACCGCCGGCGGGTTCGGACCGCCCGGACGGCCGGCTTCGCCGCCCGGCGGGTGAGGCGGAGACCGGCGGGCGCGTGGCGCAGGGTGAAGCCCAGCGCGCGACGGCGCGTGCGCGTGGAGGTCGCCCGGCCCGCCACAAAGCCGGCGGTGCCCGCCACGGCGGCGACCGCAATCGCGGCGGCCGTCGTCGGCAGACGGCGGGACGACGTGGACGGCGCCGCCTCGTACTTCTCCCGCTCCTCCGTGATGGGGTGGATGGGCGGCTGCCCGTCGTTCTGCGGCGGACGGTGCGTTGCCGGCGCAGGGTGGTGCGCGGCGGTGGTCGGCGTGGTCTCCGTCCCCGTGCCGTCGGCGTGCGTGGTGGCGTTCGATCCCTCGGTCATGTTGATTCCCTCCTGTCGATTGCGCTCGCCCCTACGTACCCGGAGAAGTCGAGCGGCAACCGCCCGGTCGACGCGTCGCCTCGACTATCGTCGGCCGCCATGACCACCACTGGCTTCACCATCACCGGCGTCGACTTCGTCGCGGTTCCCGCCGAGGACTTCGATGCCTCCGTGCACTTCTACGGGACCGTGCTCGGCCTACCGGCCCGCGAGCGCTGGGGCCAGATGCCCGGCATGGAGTTCCAGGCGGGAAACCTCACCATCGTGGTCATGGAGCCCACAGCCTTCGGGCAGGAGTTCCATCGGCACGGGCTGCCGATCGCACTGGCCGTCGACGACGTCGCCGCGGCGCGGGCGCACCTCGAGTCTCACGGCGTCACGTTCCTCGGCGACACGATCGACAGCGGCGTTTGCCATCAGGCCCTCTTCCGTGACCCGGCCGGCAACATCCTGGACCTGCACCACCGGTACGCGCCGAAGCTCGGATGAGGTAACTCCTGGTGGCACCTGCCCGCTGCATCGCGGTGTAAGTTCAGGCCTCAAGGCCGCCGCGGGCAGGCGTGTCAGCCTCGGCTACGTGGCCACGGCGTCCGCCCGCGTAAAGGTGTAGCCGCCGACGCGCCCGTCAGGGCAACCTGACCACCGAGACGAAGAAGTGGTCGATCTGGCGGACGACCTCGATGAAGCGATCGAAGTCCACCGGTTTGGAGACGAACGCGTTCGCATGCAACTGGTAACTGCGCAACACGTCCTCCTCCGCCTGCGACGTGGTGAGCATCACGACGGGGATGACGCATAAGTCCGCGTCGGTCTTGATCTCCGCCAGCACCTCGTGGCCGTCCTTACGGGGCAGATTCAGATCGAGCAGGATCAGGTCCGGCCGGATCGCGTCGGCGTACTCACCGCGACGACGGAGGTAGGCGATGGCCTGCTCACCGTCCGTCAGACAGGTCAGGTTGTTCAGAACCTTGTTGTCGACGAACGCCTCGCGGATGATCATCGTGTCGCCGGGATCATCCTCGACGAGCAGGATCTCAATCGGCTCTCCGCGCGCGCTCATGATTTGGCTTCCGGTACCGGCAAGGTGAAGTGGAAGGTACTCCCCGGCGACGCGTGGATATCAAGCCAGATCGTCCCACCGTGGTATTCGACGATCTTGCGGGTCATCGCCAGGCCGATGCCCGTGCCCACGTACACCGCCTTCGGATGGAGCCTTTGGAAGATCAGGAAAATCCGGTCGGCATAGTCAGCATCGACGCCGATCCCGTTGTCCGTACAGGTGAAGCACCACATGTCGCCATCGCGCCGAGCGGAGATGTGCACGCGTGGGGCAACCTCCGCGGTACGGAACTTGATCGCGTTACCGATCAGGTTCTGGAACACGGCGGCGATCAAGCTGAGCTCACCGCGCACAACCGGAAGAGGGCCGTACTCGACGACAGCGTGTGACTCCTCGATCGGTGCGGCCAGCGCCACCAGGGACTGGCGGAGCGCGATCTCCGAATCGAAAACGGTTGCTTTGGATGCGGAGAGCCGCCCGACACGGGAGAACGCCAGGAGGTCGACGATCAGCTGCTGCATGCGCACCGCGGCGTCGGCAGAGAAGTCCAGGTACTGGTCGGCTCGCTCGTCGAGTTGGCCGCCGTAACGCTTCTGCAGCAGTTGGGTGAAGCTCGCCACCTTGCGCAGCGGCTCCTGCAGATCGTGCGAGGCGACGTAGGCGAACTGCTCGAGCTCCGCGTTGGAGCGTTCGAGCTCCAGGGTCTTGTCGGCGAGCTCGGCCCGGCCACTCTCAGCCTTCACCAGATCGCTAACCACCCGAGCACGCATGATGTCGATGTCAACGCCCAGGCTGGCGATGTCACGTGGGCCGTTGACGCCCACCGCCAGGTCGTAATCGCCGGCCGCAACGCGTCGCGTGCGCCGGGCCAACCGAGCCACGGGCACCGTGACGGTGGCGCGTAGTCCCAAGAGGATGCCGGCGCCGCCGAGAACCAGCAGCAGGCCCGCCGCAACCAGCGTCCACGTGAGCGTCCGGGCTGCACTATGCAGGCTGGCCGCGTCGATGCTCCGCTCAGCGGACAGGGCGTGCTGCAACCGACTCACCTGTCCGCGTACGGGATCGAAAAGGTCCTTGCCTCCAACCGCAGCCGCAGGGCTGGAGATCGGGCCATGAGCGCGCACGTGGGCGATCGTCGGGCGGGCATAACCCGCGCTCCAAGCCCTCCCGGCAGAAAGCGCTCCTTGCAAATCGGCGTCCAGCGCCGGCTCCTTGAGCGCCCGGACGATGCGAGTCAGGCTTACAGTGACGACCCGTTCCTGACCGACTCCTCCACGATAGGGGCGCAGAAACGAAGTCTGACCGGCGAGCGCGTAGCCACGTACGCCCGTCTCCTGGTTGAGATAAGCGTCCAGGAGCTCCGTGGCCTGTCTACTGGCGGGATCCACGCGATCGACGACGCGGGTGCGGGCATCGGCGAGGTTGGAGATGGCGATGGCGCCGGCAGCGATGGCGATCGTGGCGAGCACCGCGAAAGCGCTGGTGGCCAGCACGAACCAGCCGACCACCGTAAGCCGACGAACCAGTGGGATGCGCTCCTCATCGCTCACGCCCATGAGAGCAGCACCAGCGCCACGTCGTCGGTCAGATCTCCGCCGTTGAGCGTTTCCGCCCGGCCGATCAGCTCACGCAGCAACGCCGGGCCGCCGTCATCTCCGGACCCACGAACGGTGCTCGCGATGAGCGTGGCCAAGCCGTCCACGCCAAGCCGCTCGGAACCTGCGCCGATCCGGCCTTCGATCAACCCGTCGGTGTACAGAAGCATCGAATCGAAGCCGGTCACGTCAACCGACGTCGGTTCCCAGTGTCCGCCGGCGCCGACGCCGAGCGGCGGGCGAATGGTGCTCACCGCAACGGGCACCGCCGTGCGATCGGGCCCAGGCCCGAGCAGCATCGGCCCTGGGTGACCGGCGGTGTAAACGTCTATCCGCTCACGGCCGGGATGAAGGCGCACCAGCAGGGCCGTCGCGAACAGGTCGTCGTCGTGGCGCTCATGGATGAAGACCTGCTCGAGCACGTCGAGGCTCTCCTGGACGGGTCGCCCGCTGAGGGCCAAGGCCCGCCAAGCAATGCGCAGGCAGACACCAAGCGCAGCTTCATCGGGACCGTGGCCGCAGACGTCGCCGATCACCAGCAGCACGCTTCCATCCGGAGTTTCGACCGCGTCGTAGAAGTCGCCCCCCAGCAGCGCCCGGCGGCGCCCGGGCCGGTACGCCACATCGAGCTCCAACTGCGGGTCGTGGATCAGCGCCACAGGCAGCAGGCCTCGCTCCAGCCGCCGGTTCTCCTGTGCGTGCAGTTGGGCCGCGAGCAGGTCACGACCTGCCGCCTCAGCATTCGACCGCTCCATCGCGTACCGCATTGCCCGCACCAGCAGCGAGCCGTCAACGTCGCCTTTGACGAGGTAGTCCTGTGCGCCGGCCCCCAGCGCGTCCATCCCGCGCCGTTCGTCGTCGAAGCCGGTCCAGACGACGATGGGGACTCGTGTCCAAGCCGCGCGCAGACGGGTGAGCGCTTCGAGGCCGTGAGCGTCTGGAAGACCGAGATCCAGGAGCACACACTGGACGTCAGCTTCGGCGTAATTCTCCAGGGCCGCCGATAACGACGACGCCCGCTCGATCTTCACCTGCTGCGCAGCATCCGCCAGCATCTCCTGCACGAGGAGCGCGTCCCCGTCGTCGTCCTCAACGAGCAACGCCGTCGTACCGGACAGGTTCACAGTGCAGAACCTACCCGTCGTCAGGCCCGAGCGACACGGGCGGCGCTCCATCAACCCGCACACCCAGCCCCGGTTGTTACCCTCAGCGCATGTCGGATGACCAACCGGTGGCGGGCCTCCGCAGCCTGCCCGCGATCCCTCTGGTGCTGGAAACCCACGAACGTCGCGCGGGCGATCTTGTAATCCTCGAACTGCGTGGTGAGTTGGACATCGCCACAGCCCCGGGGACGGAGGAGCGAGTGCAGGCCCTTCTGGAGCAGGGCTCAGACGTCCTGCTCGACCTGGAGGCGCTTGCGTTCATCGACTCCAGCGGCATCCGAATGTTGCTCCAGTCCCACCGGGCCGCTGAGCGGACCGGGCGGCAGTTCACGATCAGTCACGGCTCGGCCCAGGTCGAGCGGGTGCTGACCCTGGCGGGCGTGACCGGCGTGTTCACGTACGGAAGCGCCCCGCCGGCCGCCGGATAGAGCCGCCGTCTGCCCGCCGCGGCGACCATCTAGGGTCAACGGCGTGCCGCATCACAACGACCCCATCGCCGTCCGTCGCGTTCTGATCCTGGGCGCCGGCGGGACGATCGCCATGACGGGGCCGCGTGGCGCCACCCCCGCGCTGAACGCACAGGAACTCCGCGACGCCATCCCGCAGTTGGCCGAGCGGGCGGACGTCGACACCCAAACCCTGCTCACCGTTCCCAGCGCGCACCTCACGCTCGACGATCAGTTGATGATCTGTCGGGCCGCACGCGATGCCGCCCGACGCGGAATCGGCGTCGTAGTGACCCACGGCACCGACTGCCTGGAAGAGACGGCGATGCTCTGCGACGTAATCCACGACGCCGAGGCGCCGATCGTCTTCACCGGCGCGATCCGCACCGCCTCCTCCCCGGGCGCCGACGGTCCCGCCAACCTCGTGGACGCTGTGTCGGTCGCATCATCCGCCGCTGCGCAAGGGTTGGGAACGCTGGTCGTCTTCGGTGGTGAGATTCACCATGCTCGCTGCGCGCGCAAGACCGACACCACTTCGCTGACGGCGTTCTCCTCCCCGCAGACCGGGCTGCTGGGGCGAGTGACCGAGGGCCACTCGACCATCTGGGCGCGCCTGCCCCGCAACCCGGCCGTCGACCCGGCGGACCTTCACCGCAACGTCCCGATCGTCCCGACCGCCTCCGGCGACGACGGCACGCTCGCGCGGGCCGTTTTGGCCACCGAGCCGGACGGCGCGATCATCGGCACGCTCGGTGCCGGTCATCTGGCCCCTCACGTCCTGCAGTTGTGGGCCGACGCCGCCCAGAAGATTCCCGTGGTGGCCTACTGTCGGCCGGAGCGCGGCGTGATCCTCAGCGGCACCTACGGCTACGCGGGATCCGAGCAGGACCTGCGGGTCAGCGACATCATGCCCGCCGGCTTCCTGTCGCCGCAGGCGGCACGAATGAAGCTGCTCGCCTGCTTGGGCGCCGGCCTGGACACCGCGGCGATCGCCGCGCGGTTCGCCCTGGACGACGGCTGAGGCGGCCGCCGGACGGTTGCCCCGACCGTCCCTAGAGGCATAGGCTCAGCCCATGCCTCCCATCGAGACCACCGCCGGACCTGTCGACAGCAGCGACCTGGGGCGCACCCTGGTGCACGAGCATCTGATCGGGGCCGGCGAGACGATCCGCGCGCAGTACCCCCATCTGTACGACATGGAAGCCGAGTTCGATGTCGCGCTGAAGGAGGTCCTGTCGGCCAAGGCACACGGCGTCAAGACGATCGTCGATCCGACCTGCATGGATCTGGGCCGCGACGTGGACTTTGCCCGCCGGATCGCCGAGGCCTCGGGCGTGAACATCGTGATGGCGACGGGGATCTACGGGCAGCACTACACGTTCATCCCCTACCACTTCGAAAATCGCGACGAGGACTACCTCGCCGACGCGTTCGTCCACGACATCGAGGTCGGCATCCAGGGGACGAGCGTCAAGGCGGCATTCCTCAAGTGCGCCGCCGACGAGCCGGGCATCACCGCGGACGTCGAGAAGGTCCACCGCGCCGCGGCCCGTGCTTCACTGCGTACCGGGCGGCCGATCATGGCCCACTCGCGGCCGGCCAGCCGCACGGGGCTGGACCAGATGAAGATCTTTCTGGACGAGGGAGTCGCCCCGCACATGGTGCAGATCGCCCACACCGGCGACACCGACGACCTGGACTACATCGAGGAACTCCTGGCGATGGGGCCGTACATCGGGCTCGACCGCTACGGCACCGCGATCTTCCTGCCTGACGCACAACGCAACACCACCGTGGCCGCTCTGCTCGAACGCGGGCACGTGGAGAAGATGCTGCTCTCGCACGACTGCGTGCCCGTCTTGGACTGGTTCCCGGTGGAGATGCGTCCGCAGCTCGCCCCAGACTGGCACATGGACCTCTTGTTCACGACCATCCTGCCTCAGCTCGCCGAGCTGGGCGTCACCGAGGAGCAAATCAGCACCATGCTCGACGACAACCCCGCCCGCTGGCTGGTGGCCTGACATGGCCGACGAATCCCAGGGCCTCTGGCCGCCCGTTCTACTGCGTGACCGTCCGCGCTCCCTGCAGATCGCCATCCCGATCGTCGGTCCCATCCTGCTGGGCATCATCTGCGGCTGGCTTCTCGGGGAGTCCAAGACCGGGTACCTGATCGTCTCGACACTGGGGATCCTCGGCGGGCTGAACGCCGGCTACGAGCACGACACCACAAAGGCCGGTGCGCTGCGCGGGCTGAGCGGCGGCGTCATATTCGCCCTGGCCATCGCAGTGACGTTCCGACTCATCGATCACAAGGCACTCGCCGACGTACCGGATCCGATTGAGTTGCTCGCGCTCCTCTTCGGCACGATCGGCACGATTTTGGGCATCGTCGGGGCCGCGCTGCGCCGGCGCCGGGAGGCCAAGCCCGCCGCCTAGATCAGCGCCGAGCCGCGAAAAACGCGCGCAGGACATCCGCGCACTCATCACGCAGCACGCCACCGTCCACTTGTGGACGGTGGTTGAAAGCCGGCTCGTCGAGGACGTCGAGCACGCTCCCCGCCGCGCCGGCCTTCGGGTCCTCAGTGCCGAAGACCACACGGGGCACCCGCGCCAACACGATCGCCCCCGCGCACATGGCGCACGGCTCCAGCGTCACGTACAGCGTGGTGTCGAGTACCCGCCACGAGCCTACGGCGGCAGCAGCAGCCTGCAGCGCCAATACCTCGGCGTGCGCAGTTGGGTCCTGACGCAGTTCACGCTCGTTGGCGCCGACGGCGATCACGTTCCCGGCCCGCACCACCACGGCCCCGATCGGCACGTCACCGTGCTCCTGCGCCCGCGCCGCTTCAGCGAGCGCCAGGCGCATGAAGTGCTCGTCGTCGGGGAAGGAGCGCGTATTCATGCGGTATGCAGGACGATACGCAGCGAAACGTTTGCCCGTCTGTGCTGTTACTAGGGGTGAGCCACATTCCGCATGACCTCCCCCATCTCCCGCCTCGCTGCGATCCTCGCGTTCGCCACCATCTCTGCCGCGCTGATCGGCGCCGGTCCTGCGCGGGCCGATGACATCGTTCCCGGCCAGGTGGTGGTGACGCCGCAGGCCGGCGTGGCGTCAGGCTCAGGGTCCACCCCGGTCACCATCGCGACCGCACCGGGAGAGAGCGTCCAGCAGGCCATCGTGCGGCTCAAACGCTCGCCCGGCGTCGCCTCCGCCGTGCCCAACGAGATCGCCCACGCAGCCGATGCTGCCGCGCCGTTCATACCCAACGATCCGGGCCGCAACGGCACCACCCCGGCCGCCTGGCAACGGTGGCAGTGGAACTTCGCCGGTCGTTTCGGCGTCAACGCTCCTCAGGCCTGGGGAAATCTCATCGCCGCCGGCCGCCCCGGTGGCGCAGGCGTACGCATCGCGGTACTGGACACCGGAGTCGCGTACACGCAGCGAGGCGGCACGGTGCGCTCACCGGATCTCAACGCTTCCACGTTCGTCCCCGGGTACGACTTCGTCTCCAACGATTCCATCCCGCAGGACCGCAACGGCCATGGGACGCACGTCGCCTCCACGATTGCCGAGGCGACCAACAACGGCTTCGCGATGACGGGCTTGGCCTATGGCGCACGGATCATCCCGGTGCGAGTGCTCGACGACAGCGGGGACGGGGACGCCAGCACCATCGCGCGCGGGGTGCGATATGCCGTCCGGCGCGGCGCCCAGATCATCAACATGAGCCTCGAGTTCGCCTCCGACGTCACCGCACGGGACATTCCACAATTGACGAAGGCACTGAAGGACGCGCGGCGGGCCGGCGTCCTGGTGGTGGCCGCTTCCGGTAACGAAGGCCACCACTACTTGGTCTACCCCGCGGCTGACAAGACCGTGCTGGCCGTCGGTGCAACCACCCAGCACGGGTGCGTGGCCGACTTCTCAAATCAGGGCGCGGGCCTGGACATCGTCGCCCCTGGCGGCGGGTTTGATGACAACCAGAGCAACGACCCCAACTGCGTTCCGGGGCGCTCGGGGCGCAACATCTTCCAGGTCACGCTCGCTTCGCGAGGCTCACGCCTGTTCTCGATCCCCGGCGACTACGAGGGAACGTCGATGGCTGCCCCGCACGTGTCGGCCACCGCCGCGTTGGTGATCGCCTCGGGCGTGCTCGGTCCGAAGCCCACGCCGCGCCAGACCGAGCTGCGCCTCAAACTCACCGCCCGCGACCTGGGCGCGCCCGGTTACGACCGCGTCTACGGCGCCGGGCTCGTCGACGCAGCGCGCGCCACGGACCCAACCGTGACGACGCCGATCATCCCCTGAGCGACGCCGCTAAGTCGTACGGATGATCAGCACGCTGCAGGGCGCGTGGTGGCTGATCTTGTTGGGTACGGAACCGAGCAGGAACCGCTTGGCCCCGGTCATCCCCCGGTTGCCGACCACGACAAGGCCGGCACCCGTCTCCTCGGCGACATCAAGGATCGCGTCCGCCGGGTCACCCTGGCGGGCGAACACCTCCACGTCGACCCCGGCCAGCCGAGCGCCCTCGGCGGCCGCTTCCAGCGTGGCGTCGACGTCTTCACGGGCGTTGACCATCCACTCCACGTCCGCCGGCGCCTGTGCTGCCTCATCGCGCAGGCGGGTCTTGGGGACCGGCTCGTAGGCGCTGACGATCCTGAGCTTGGCACCGACACTGCCGGCCAGCTCAACGGCCTGACGAACGGCTTCCTTCGCCGTCTCTGATCCGTCGGTTCCCACCACGATCGCGCCGAACATGCTTCTCCTCTACGCCGTTGCCCTTCTGTCGTGCAGATTCTATCTGCCGACCAAACGCGGATCGCTACACGAGCTTGGTGATCGCGATGATGATCCCGGCCAACACGAAGGCGACGATGAGGATCTGCGTCCAGATCCAGAAGGGAGACATGTCCATCCCCACAGGCTACGCAGCCGGGATGGCGCGCCACATCGACCGCGAACCGTAGGGTTGCCCGTGTGAACCGCGCGATCGTCCTCGCCGGCGGTCAGGGAACGCGCCTGCGTCCCTACACCACCATCCTGCCCAAGCCGCTGATGCCCGTCGGCGACCGGCCCGTGCTGGACGTCGTCGTGCGGCAGTTGCGCGCCGCCGGCTTCGAGCAGGTGACGATGGCGACCGGCCACTTGGCGGAACTGATCGAGGCCTACTTCGGTGACGGTGCCAAGCTCGGAATCCAGATCGACTACGTGCGCGAGGAGCACCCGCTGGGTACGGCCGGCCCGCTCTCCCTGCTGGAGGACTTCACCGAGGACGTGCTCGTCATGAACGGCGACATTCTCACCGACCTCGACTACCGAGCGCTGTTGTCTGACCATTGCGCCGACGGCGCCGTCGCCACCATCGCCACACAGCGCCGGACGGAGGCGATGAGCCTGGGCGTGGTCACGTTCGGTGACGACGCCGACGACGTGAACCGCGTGATCGGCTACGACGAGAAGCCCGAACTGGCCGTCGACGCCTCTATGGGCGTGTACTGCTTCTCCCCCGCGGTGCTCGAACATGTCGAACCGGGCCGGTTCCTCGACTTTCCCGACCTCGTGCTGCGGCTCATCGCCGCCGACGTGCCCGTCCGAGGCTGGCGCTCGTCCGCGTTCTGGCTGGACGTCGGCACGCCGGCGGACTACGAGCGTGCGCAGGAGGCCTTCGTCACCCTGCGCCATCGCCTGCTGCCGCCGGACTGAACATCGGCCCGTTGCGCGGGTAGCATCGTGCCCATGACCGAAGAGGACGAGGTGGCGGCCCGCACCCAGGAGATCCTGGAGAAGGTCGATCGCGAGGTAGCGCGGCGCAAGGCGGCCACGGCCGTCGCGGCGGCAGAGCCCGCGCCCGCCGAGCCCACGCCGGCTGCCGAGCCCGTGGCCGAAGTGCCGCCGCTTGACGTAGGGCCCTTCACGGCGTTCACCGAGACGGCGCCGATTGCTCCCGAGCCCGTGGTGGCGCCGGTGGTTACGGTGTCGGCCCCGATCGCTCCGCTCGTCGCGCGCCCCATCTCCGTGCCCGTGCCGGTGGATTCCGTCGCCCCCACGGCCCCCACCACCCCGGAGGAGTTGGCGTCCGGCATCGCCGCGGCAAGGCGCCGACTCGCCATCGTCAGCGCACAACTCGACGACCTGTCGACGACGGTGGCCCATCTCGCCGCCAACGTCCCAGGTGGCGTCGAGGCCCTGCCGGGCGCACCGCTGACGCGTCGGCTGGGTCCACCGCCGCCCGCGATGGCCCCGATCCCGCTTGCGCCTACACCGGAGCCGGAGCCGGAGCCCGTGATCGAGCCCGAAGTCGAAGTCGAGCCCGACCCGTATGTCGAGCCGTTCGACGAGGTGCCGGCCGCCCTGCCGCTCCCGGGCATCCGCGCGCCGGTGGGCGGCATGAGCGTGCGCCCGCGCCCACCCGTCCAGCACCACCGCACCGTGTCCGAACTGGAGCAAGCGCGCCTCGTGGCCGTCGAGCTTGCTGTGCAGGGCCACCCTCGTGGCGCAGTCGGCGAAGTGTTGCGGGACGAGTTCGGGCTGGAGGACCTCGACGCCGTGCTCGACCCGCTGTTTGGCCCCGGCACCCCGCCGGACGCGCTCATGATCCGCGGCTGAGAACGGGTTTCAGCCCAGCACGGCGGAGAGCCCGGCCACGACGCGCTCGCGCTGCTGGACCGTCATCCCCGGGAACAGGGGCAGCGTTAGTTCGCGGTCGGCCGCGTGCTCGGTGCGAGGCAGCGACGGCGGGGTCCACCGTTCGCGCACGGCGGTGAAGCGGTGGACGGGCGGGTAGTGATGGCTCGTCTCGACGGCGTGCTCGCCCCGCAGGCGGCGGCGCACCTCTTCACGCGCTGCCCCATCGGCGTCGCGCAGCAGCACGGGCATGATGTAACAGGCGCCCGCTGCCACTTCGTCGTCGGTGTACGGCACGTCGATACCGTCGATCGTCGCGAGAGCCGTGCGGTACGCCACGACGTGTTCGCGTCGCGAGCGGACGTCGTCTTCGATACCTGCCAGGCGAGAGAGCGCCAGGGCGGCACGCGGCTCATCCATGCGCAGGTTCCACGCAAACTCCGTCACGTCGTAGGAATCACCGGAGTGGCGGCGCTCCCACGTGGAACTGGTCATGCCGTGCGTGCGCCCTCGTCGGCAGGACGCCGCAACGTCGTCGTCGTCGGTGATCACCATCCCGCCCTCGCCGATCCCCAGCACCTTGTTGGTGAAGAAGCTGAACACGCCGGCCGCCCCGAAGGTGCCCAGCGCCCGGCCGTCGACGCTCGCCCCAGGGGCGTGCGAGGCGTCCTCGATCAGGGTCACACCGTAGGCGTCACACAGCTGGCGCAGCCGGGCGATCGGCGCCGCATACCCGGCCATGTGCACGGCGACAACGGCTTTGGTGCGCGGCGTGATCCGCGTGGCCACGTCCGCGGGATCCAGCGACAGGTGGTGAGGGCCGCGAATGTCAGCGAACACCGGGGTCGCCCCAAGGTGAACGGCCGCGGCGGCGGTCGCCACGAAGGTGTAAGAGGGCACAATCACCTCGTGGCCGGGGCCAATCCCCGCCGCGCGGTACGCCAGCGTCAGGCCCGCGGTGGCGCTGGAGACGGCCACCGCGTGGCGGGCGCCCGTGAACTTCGCGAAAGCCGCTTCCAGCGCCTCGGTCCTCGGACCCTGGGTGAGCCAGCCGGAGCGCAACGTCTGCGTGACGGCGGCTATGTCAGCCTCGGTCAGGCGCAGATCGAAGAGCGGAACGGGTTCGACGTCAGGCGACATTGCGATGCCCCACGGCGAAGGGATCGGCGAACGTGCCGGTGTCCAGCATGTCGACGATCTCGGCGATGCCGTCGGGCACCGTCATCGTGGTGGTGAAGCCGAGCGCCTCGCTCACGCGGTCGCAACGCACCCGGTAGTCGCGCGGATCTTCTGCCCGGGAGACGAAGGCAACTTCCCCCGTGGTCACGCGGGCGCGGATCAGATCCACAAGATCGGCCTTGGTGTGGTTCTGCGCGGTGGCTCCAACGTTGAAGACCCGCCGGCCGAGGGCTACATCGTCAGCGCCAAGCGCGAGCCCGATAGCGCGGGCGGCGTCGCCGACGTGTACGTACGGACGCCAGAATCGCTCGCCGAACACCTCCAACCGGCGCGAGGCCCACAGGTCGCGCGTGAACTCGTTCACCGTGAGATCAAACCGCATCCGAGGCCCGATTCCGAAGAGCGTGGCGAAGCGCAGGCGCACCGCGTCGGCGTGCGACGAGGCCAACTCCGTCTCGATCGTCACCTTCTGCTCGGCGTAGCGGGAGATCGGGCGCAGCGGCGAGTCCTCGTCCACGTACCCGCCGGCCTCGGCCATGCGGCCGTAGTTCGAGCAGGTGGAGGCGAACACAAATCGGCGCGCACCTGCGTCGGCGATCAGCGCGCGCGTCGCGTCGAGGTTGACCGCGGCCGAGCCCTCCGGGTCGGCCGCGCAGGCCGGATCGCCGACGATGGCGGCCAGGTGGACGACGGCGTCGGTGCCTTTGAGTGCCTGCGCGCGGGCTTGCGCGTCGCGTAGATCACCGCGGAGCACGGTGGCCCCCGCCGCCTGCAGCCGTGCGGCGACGTCCTGCTGATCGTGCGCCAGCACGTCCAGCACACGAACTTCATGCCCGACTCCGAGAAGGTGCAACACCGCGGCGGATCCCAGATACCCTGCCCCCCCGGTGATCAGGACCGTCCGCGGAGCGCCCATCAGTGCAGTTTTTTGTTGATCTCGTCGATCGTCGCGTTGATCGCGGCCGCCGTCTGACTTACGGACGCCGACAGCTCAGTCTGCGCGGACAGAATCTGCTTCGGGTCACTCGAAGCAAACTTGGCCTTCGCGTCCTGAATCGTCGACCCATATTTGCTGATCTCGGAAATCAACTGATCGTGCAGTGACGACACCCGCCCAGGCGGGTCGATCCCCCGCAGATCGGCCACGACCTTCGTGATGGCCACCTGAAAGCGGTCCAGCGTGGCGCGGTCGGCGGCCGCCGAACTGTCCGGCGTGATGTCGGTCTGAAGTCGGGTGAGCGTCCGCGCGAACGCCGTCTGGCTCACGTTGACCTGCTCGACGTACTTGACGGCCTTCTCATCAGAGCCACACCCGGTACCCACCGCGAGCGCGATGAGCACCGCGACGGCGAGCAGGGCGCGCGCGACCACGGTCATGCGCCGGACCCTACCGGCCACGGCGGGAGCGAGGGCAGATAGGGTCCGGCGCTGTGCAACGGGAAGTCTGCATCGCCGGTGTCGCCGAGTCGCCTCTGGGCGAGGTCCACAACGAGACCGAGCTGTCGATGGTTCAGCTGGCCGCGCGAGACGCGCTGGCTGAAGCGGGGCTCACGTTCGCCGACGTCGACGGCCTGGCCGTGAACTTCATGGGTGACCAGGGGACCGTGCAGGTCGGCGAGTACCTGGGCCTGCACGATCTGCGCTGGCTGGACTCCACCGACCTGGGCGGAGCGGCGTTCGAGGCGCACGTCCACCACGCCATGCTCGCCGTGGCCGCGGGTCATTGCGAGGTCGCCCTGATCGCGTACGCCTCGCGGCAGCGCACCCGCCGGTCGCGCGTGCTCAATCGTGTGGTCGATCCCTCATCCATCCCCGGGCAGTTCGAGTACCCGTACGCGCTGCCCCCGCCCGTCGGGCGCTACGCGCTGATCGCGGCGCGACACATGCACGAGTTCGGCACCACAGCCGAGCAACTGGCGGCGGTCGCCGTCGCAGCGCGGGAGTGGGCGAATCTGAACCCGCTGGCCTGGAGCCACGGCAAACCGTTGTCGGTCGAGGACGTCGTCGGTTCACGCATGATCTCCTCCCCGCTGCACCTTCGGGACTGCTGCCTGGTTACCGACGGCGGCGGCGCGGTCGTGGTGACGAGCGCCGAGCGCGGGCGCGATGCCGCGAAGCGGGCGGTTCGCGTGCTCGGCGCCGGCGAGAGCCAGACCGTCCGCCACATCGCCGAGTCCCGCGACCTGGTGCGCAGCGCTGGTGTCATCTCCGGTCGCGAAGCGTTCGCCCAGGCCGGCATCACCGCCGACGATGTCGATGTGTTCCAGCCCTACGATTCATTCACCATCACGGTGCTGATGGCGTTGGAGGATCTAGGGTTCTGCGGCAAGGGTGAGGCCGGCGCTTTCGTCGCTGAGGGACGGTTGGCCCCCGGCGGCTCGCTGCCCGCGATGACCTCAGGCGGCGGGTTGTCCTACTGCCATCCCGGCGCTTTCGGGCTGTTGCTCCTGGTGGAGGCCGTACGCCAGCTGCGCGGTGAGGCCGGGGCGCGGCAGGTGCCGGGCGACCCCGAGATCTGTGCCGTGCACGGCGTCGGCGGCTACTTCTCCACGGCCTCGACGGTGGTGCTCGGGCGATGAGCGCACGGCCTGAACCGCCGGCGTACGGCGATCCCGTGACGGCCCCGTTCTGGGCGGCCGCGGCTCGCCGCGAGCTCGTCGTGCAGGAGTGCGAGGCCTGCGGCGCGCGGCAGTTCACGCCCCGGAGGTTGTGCCTGGCCTGCGGGTCAGACCATGTCGGCTGGTTGAGGTGCTCGGGCGTCGCCACGGTTTACAGCCTCACCGTGTCCCATCTGGAAGTGATGCCCGGTGTGATGCCGCCGTACGCGGTGGCCATAGTCGCCCTGGCCGAGGGTCCCCGGATGCTCACGCGTCTCGTGGGGGACCGAGCGCTGACGGCAGCAATCGACGACCCCGTCGTGCTCGCCTGGGAGGAGCGCGACGAGGCGCCCCCGCTGCCCGTGTTCCGCGTGGGGTGAGGCTAGGGCCGGCCGGGGACCGGCTCGCCCGCGGCGCGGGCGGTGGCCGGGGGAGGTCGAGTGCCACATCGTGCCCGCTGAGCGGGACAACGGTGGCACTCGACAAACCCAGGCCCGCCGGCGAAAAACGCCCCAGAAAGCAACTCGGGGGCCCATGAGCGAGTCATGGGCCCCCGGTGCAGAGTCGCCCTGCCGTTCGGGTCAGGGTCGCCCCCGGCGCTCAAGGGGAGGAGAGTGCGCCGGGCTGAGCGGTATGTGGAAAGTCGGCGATCCCGCTCTGGATACTTCCGCCGCTCCCGTTGTGTCCGTTGTCCGTCACCCACTACACAAGGTGAACCTGTGCGCAACGTGATGCCCCGCTAAGGATTGGCTAAGCAGTCGGTTGGGCCGGGACGCCGCGGTGCGTGACCCAGATCTCGCGTGCCCACACCGCTGCCGGGTGGGCGGCGAGTTCGGCCCACAACGGGGCCAGCGAGGCAGGGACAGGCCGGCTGGTACTCGGATAGCCCGGCGGCCGAGTCAGCGGCCCCAGGAGGGTGGCGGCGGTCAGGTCGGCCACGCTGAACGCATCTCCCGCCAGGAAGCCGGACGGCTGGATCTCACGTTCGAGCCGTTCAAGCGTGTCGCGTATGACCTGCTCGCCGGACCGGGCGCCCTCGTCATCGGCGCCGTAACGTCGCCGGACGATGGGCGAGGTGAGCCACCACGTCGGCTGCATCACGCGGGCCTGCGCCTCGCCTCCCGGGCCCGTCGCGAAAGCGGCGCCGGCCGCCGGGTCGGCGAACACGTGGACGAACGCGAGGCGCCGGATGGCCGGGCCGAGACCCGCACCCAGCCAGGCCTCCAGCGCGATGGCACGGGCGCGCTGCACCGAGTCGGCGGGATACATCGGGGGTTCGGGAACGGCTTCGTCCAGCGCGGCCAGGATCGCGGAGGAGTCGGAGATGGTGCGCCCGTTCAGCCGCAACACCGGCAGTGTGGGGCGGCCGCTGACCGCGAGCGCCACGGCCGTGTGAAAACCGGGCATGACGCCATGGCGCACGTGCGGCAGCTGCTTGCGATCCAGCCCCCAACGAGCCTTCTCGTTGAAGTGCGAGATCCGCAGGTGCCAGAGGACGTTGCCGGCCACGGCCGCCAGCCTATCCCCCGGCGCGGGCCCGCAACAACGGCATGACGTCCTCGGTGAACTGCTGCAGGAATCGCATCTGATCCTCCCCCGGGCCGTGGATCACCAGATCCTCAAAACCCAGATCGAGGTAGGGCGCGATGCGATCGACCACATCCTGTGGGTCATCGGAGACGATGAACCGGGTGTGAGCGTTCTCCGCGTTGGCGTCCGCGAGGCGCTCCATCTCCAGCGGATCCTCCACGCCTTCCTTCTGCTCGGGGGACAGCGCGAGCGCCGCCCACCACTGACACGCCTTGTAGGCAAAGTCGAGATCGCGATCGTAGGAGACCTTGACCTCGATCATGCGACGAATCTGTGACGAGTCGCGGCCCGCGGCCTGCGCGCCCTCTTCGACGTTGCCCAGCAGCGTTCGATACAGCTCAGGATCCTTGCCGCTCGTGCAGATGAACCCGTCGCCGACTCGGCCTGCGAGCTTGGCGGCGAGGGGGCCGGATGCCGCGACAAAAATCGGGACGGGCACCTCCGGGCGATCGTAGATCGTCGCCTGCGCCAGCTTGTAGTAATCGCCCGCGAAGTCCACCCGCTCCTCGCTCCAAAGCAGCTTGATCACCGCGATCGCCTCCGCGAGTCGCATGCGGCGCTCCTTGCGACCGGGGAACTCGTCACCGGTGGCCGGCGTCTCGTTCATCGCCTCACCTGACCCCACCCCGAGGAAGATGCGCCCTGGGCTCATCACGCCGAGCGTGGCGAACGCCTGCGCGACCATCGACGGGTGGTAACGCAGCGTGGGGGTCAGCACGCTGGTGCCCAGCGCCACGGTGCTTGTCGCCTGCCCGGCGGCACCGAGCCAGGTGAGCGCCGACGGCGAGTGGCCACCGTGATGGCGCCACGGCTGAAAGTGATCAGACACCGCCACGATGTCGAAGCCGCGCCGTTCCGCCTCGACGGAGAAGTCCAGCAACTCTCGAGGGGCGAACTGCTCCGCCGACGCCTTGTAACCGATCCTCACGCTCACGGGTATCTGTCCTCTCTCGGGCGGCGAGGTTCGCCGCCGCCAGGGCTGGGTGACCCCAGAGGGCCGTCGCTGCATGATGTCGTAACGGCGAACCGGTCTGGCCCGAGCACCGTGAGCATCTAGGTTTCACCCATATGACCCACGCACTCGGCACGCTCCGCATCGTCGATTTTTCGCGCGTCCTCGCCGGCCCGTTCGCCACGATGCTGCTCGCCGACCTCGGAGCGGAGGTGGTGAAGGTCGAGCGGGCGCACACCGGCGACGACACGCGCGCATGGGGTCCCCCGTTCGACGAGCGCGGCGGCGCCACTTACTTCGAGTCGGTCAACCGCAACAAGGACAGCATCGTCCTGGACCTGGCCGACCCGACAGATCTGAAGCGAGCCCGCGCGCTGGTGGCGCAAGCCGACGTGCTGGTGGAGAACTTCCGCCCCGGCGTGATGGACCGCCTCGGCCTGGGTTACGACGACGTGACGGCCGATCGCGAAGGGCTCGTCTACTGCTCTATCACCGGGTTCGGCGCCGGCGCCGGCGCTGCTCTGCCCGGCTACGACCTGCTGCTGCAGGCCGTCGGCGGGCTGATGAGCATCACCGGGCCTACGGAGGGTGAACCGCAAAAGGTCGGGGTCGCGCTCGTCGACGTGCTCGCCGGACTGTTCGCCACCGTGGGGATCCTGGCCGCTCTGCGCCACCGCGAGCAGACGGGTGAAGGTCAGCGAGTGGAGATCAACCTGCTGTCGTCGCTGTTGGCGGCGCTCGTGAACCAGGGCGCGGCGTACACACTCGCGGGGGTCACCCCCCGCCGGATGGGCAACGCGCATCCCAGCGTCTCCCCCTACGAAATGCTGCCCACCGCGGACGGCGACCTGGTGCTCGCGGTGGGTACCGACCGCCAGTTCGCGGCGCTGTGCACGGTGCTGCGCGCACCTGAGCTTCCCGAAGACGAGCGGTTCGCCAACAACGCGGCACGCGTCACCCATCGCGAGGCGCTGCGCAGTGAACTCGCGGCCCGGCTCGCGACCCGCCCCGCTCAAGCCTGGGCGCAGGAACTGAGCGCCGCCGGCGTCCCCGCAGGCGAAGTCAACGACATCGGCGCCGCTTTCGCGCTCGCAGAATCGCTCGGCCTTGAGCCGATCGTGGCCGTACCGCGCGCCGACGGGACGACGGCCCGGCTGACCCGCAACCCGATCGGCCTGTCAGCCACACCGGCGACCTACCGAAGCGCGCCGCCGCTGCTCGGCGAGCCCGGGTAGGCGGCCGGCGGACCGCGCTACGCGACCGGTGTGTTGAAGTTGGCGTGGGCCAGGAGGCGCCACGCCTTGCCGCTCCAGCGGAACACGCTGAGCCGCGGCGCCGGGGTCTTCTTGTACTCCACGCCGTTCACGATCTGATCGGTCGTGGCGGTGTAGCGCACGACGATCGTGTCCCCCTCGACCGTCGCCTTCACGTCAGTGAAGCTGAACGTCTTCACGTTCGTGACCACGCCGGCCAGGTACTCGGCCTTCGTCGATGAGGTGCCGTCCGCACGCTGGATGATGAACGAGGGCGAGAGGAAGGCCTTGAGCTCGGGCGTGGCCGTTCCCTTGAGCAGCGTGAAGAACTTGGTGGCCAGCTTGGTCCCCTCCTTCACCGGATTCTTGATCTTGGGAACCGTGGACGTCGTCTTGGCCTTGGCATGCGTCGCATGGGCGCCGGCAGGCGCGGCGATCACGGCGAGCGAACAGGCCGCAAGGGCGGCGACGGCGAGGCGGCGGGGGGCGCTGGACGGCATGGCGGGCTCCGATGAGGTTGCGGGGGCGATCTTGGTCGTTCTCAGCGCCAGGGTAGCGTCCGGTGGCATGCACGAGGCCAAGATCGAGCTGACCCCCACCGGGCGTATGCCCGCCGACGACGGCTGGTTCATCCTGAACCTGGCGGAGATCGGCTGGGCGACGGTGCCCGGCGGAGGGACGTGGTGCGTCCTGGAGTCGCCCGCGGCCCGATCGAAGACGCTGGGTATCGGCGTCCACATCCTGCCGCCCGGTGAGACTCCGGGCATGTACCACTGGGAGTCCGAGCAGGAGGGCTTTCTCGTGCTGTCCGGCGAGTGCCTGGCGATCGTCGAGGGCCAAGAGCGACGGATGAAGGCTTGGGACTACCTGCACTGCCCACCGCAGACGGCACACATCACGATCGGCGCGGGGGACGGCCCTGAGCCGTGCGCGATCCTCATGGTCGGCACCCGCTCGGCTGACGAAGAGGTGCGGTACCTGGCCGATCCCGCCGCGACGCGCCACGGGGCAGCCGTTCCGGTGGAGACCGATTCGCCGGCCGTGGCCTACGTGAATCAGCTGCCGATCGTGCCGGTGTCATCCCCCTGGCCCGTGGGTTAGCAGCGAAGGCATGTTTGCCCAAGCCGCCGCGATGTGATCTGCTCGGACCACCGGAGTGAGAGGAGACCTTGATGGGTTTCATGGGCAAGATGAAGGGCACCGCGAAGCAGGCCGTCAGCCCTGGCGCACAATTCGCCGAGCGCGACAAGATCATGCGCATCAACCAAGCTGGCGTGGATGGTCGCGCGACGGTCAATTCGATGCGCGAAGTCGGGACGCAGATCGGCGGCGGCCACCAGATCGAGTTCGAGCTGACCGTCCAATCCGACACCGGCGCCGGCTACGCCGTCAGCACCAGCCAGTCGATGCACGACGCCACCCTGCAGGGCATCGTCGAGGGCGGGCAGGTCGTGGTGAAGATCGACCCGCAGGACCCGCAGTCGCTGCTGGTGTGGGGAGCGGCAGGCTGAGCCGGTCGACTGTACGGCGCTGGGCCGCGAGCGCGCCTCGTGGGGCGCCTTATGACGTGATCTCACTTCTAACCATCCGATGAACACGAGCCGCGGGCCAGCGGCCCAGAGACGCCGCGATGTTACGTTGGCACCATGCCTCGAGCATCGCTGCCTCATACGCCCGAGGAGCCGTCTTTCCGAGGTCCCGGTCGTCTGACCGCCGGGCATGTTTCTGCCGTGCGGGTGCTGATCGGCGTGCTCCTCACCGCCACCCTCCTCGCGGGCTGCGGCGCAGACGAACGTGGGGGAGGCCGGACACCGGGCGAGGCAGGCTCGGGTGGGGCTGTCGCGCAGCCGTCCTTCCCGACGGCGCCTGCCACTCCCAATGGGCCGCTGGACCCCGGCGTCGCCAAAGCGGTGGATCGACTCGTGACTTCGCAAACACAGGGCGCGCTCGATCGCGACGCGCTCACCATTGTGGCCAACTCTCGGGATCCTCGGCTTGGCTGGTTGCTCTCCGATCTGCTGCGCCTCGTCCAGGGCAGCGAGGAGGAACGGCAGCTCGTCGGCGCGTTCGCGAAGCTGACCGGAGCGGACCCGCGCAGGGGCTCGTCGTTGGATGGCAGTGCCTGGCAGGCCGTCACCAACGACCTGATCGCCTGGGATCTGCCGGCCCCGCCGGGCTATAGAGAGCGCAAGGCTCGTCTGTTCCTCGCGATCGAGCCGAAATGGCGGCCCTTCTTCGCCGACGCGCACTCCGACATCGATTGGAGGCTGCTGTCGTGGGGTGGAGTCCTGATCGACGATCGGAGAAGCGGTGATCCGAAGCCGTGCCCGCGCGGATGCATTCCAGCGCTCGATGACCCAGCGCTGACTGACGCTGTGGGCGGCGATTGGTACCCCGACGATCGGACGGTGTTCGGAGTCGTGATCGGACGGGATGCCGTGGCCTTCCCGAAGAACATCATGGAGGTCCATGAGATGGTCAACATCACGATCGGCGCGCACCGCCTCGGGATTCCCTACTGCACGCTCTGCGGCTCGGCGCAGGCCTACCTGCTCGACTCGGTGCCGGACGGAGTGGCCCGGCCTGTGTTGCGGACGTCGGGGCTTCTCTCGCGATCGAACAAAGTGATGTACGACCTCAGGAGCCGCTCGGTGTTCGACACATTCACGGGCCGGGCGCTCTCGGGTCCCTTGCATCGCGCACACGTGACGCTCGACCAGGTGACGGTGGTGGGGAGCACTTGGGGGGCGTGGAAGCGCGATCACCCAGGCACCCGAATCGTGGCGCGGGACGGCGGAATCGGTCGCAGCTACCCACTGGACCCACTCCGCGGGCGCGATGACAACGGCCCGATATTCCCGATCGGCGACGTCGATCCCAGGTTGCCCGTGCAGGCCAAGGTCGTCGGCGTGCTCGCGCCGGACGGCTCAGCGATCGCATTCCCGAAGGACGCAGCTCGAGCGCAACTCGCCGACGGAAAGCCGGTGGTCCTGGACGGTGTCGAGGTGGTGGCCGACGGCGACGGGCTGCGCGTCCGCGTTCAGGCAGGAAAGGAGCTCCCGGCCCACGAGGCGTTCTGGTTTGCGTGGAGTCAGTTTCATCCAGGCACGAGGCTCTGGCGGTCGACCCAGGCCGGATGATGTCCTTGAACCGGCGGCCATCAGTGAGTCAACCCCGGCCCACGGCTGCTGCTTCAGCGGAGAGGGCGGGATTCGAACCCGCGATGGAGTTTGACCCCCATACTCGATTAGCAGTCGAGTGCCTTCAGCCTCTCGGCCACCTCTCCGGAACGGCCAGTGTAGAGGCGGGCACAGGGCGCCCGCGTCGCGCCGCTGCG
>JBBQCW010000015.1:0-79554 GCA_038319025.1 Solirubrobacterales bacterium | reverse complement strand
CCTCCCCTTTTCGTCCCCCTGGCGGCACTCTCCCCCCCCCCCCCCGGTTGTGTTTGGCGGCTCCCGCCCCCCCCCACTACCTGATCACGTCGACGCACCAGATCTCGCCCAAGGTGCTCAAAAAGCTCCACGGAGCCACCGGGAAGACCGGCGCACCAGGCACTCCGGGACCGAAAGGGGAAAGCGGTGCCGCCGGGGCAACCGGCGTTTCCGGAGCAGCGGGCACGGCTGGGGTGGCCGGTCCGAGTGACGCGACCATCTACGCCAACCCGGGCTACGACGCTCCCGATAGGGCCGGCTACACGACGGTAGTCTCTATCCCGGTGCCTGCCGCCGGGGACTGGATCTTCAGCGGCCAAGTCGACTTGGTCAATCAAAGCCTGGTCGCACCCCTGATCGGCGGTTGCCAGCTCACGACCGGCACAGCGGTCCTGGTGAACCACGTATCGCCTGGGGCGGTCGGCGCGACCAATTTCTACGCGACGACGAGCGGGTACTTCGACGGCTACAACATCCCCGGCGGGAGTGGCATCAGCGCAGACATCACCGCCACGGCGCACTTCAATGCGCCTGGGACGCTTGACCTGCAATGTCACCGAACCTCAGGTAGCGGCAGTCTCTTTATCGAAAACCAGACGGCGTTCACCGGGTACCGCGCGGGGACGATCAGCCGCAAAGTCGCCACCGGTCCGTAGGTCGCGTCCATCCCCACCGGAGTCCCGCTCGGCGGGATCGAAGTGGGGATCGGTTGAACCTGTAACTGGCGGGCGGCCTTCGCGAGGACCGGCGCTGGCATTCGTGGCAACCCGTACTATCGGCCGATGATCATCAAAAGCTCTCGTCGTGACGATCGTCCCCGGGGGCCGCGGAAGTCCCGCGCGCGGATGCCGTCTCCAGCATTGGCAGTCAGCATGGTCGCCCTCCTCGTGGCGCTGGGCGGCACCAGCTATGCAGTAACGCAGTTGAAGGCGAACAGCGTCGGGTCCGCGCAGCTCAAGGCCGGAGCGGTACACGGTTCAGACTTGGCCGCGAACGCCGTGACGTCGTCGAAGGTGAAGAACGGCTCGCTCCTGACGAGCGACTTCAAGGCCGGTCAGCTGCCGACCGGAGCGACTGGTGCGACCGGAGCGACTGGTGCGACTGGATCCGCTGGGGCGACAGGGCCGCAGGGCATCGCCGGTACGCCAGGCGCCGCAGGCACTCCGGGCGCCCCAGGTGCGCCGGCCGACCCGCAGGCGCCGTTGGCATCCGGGACCACCGAGTCCGGCGTGTTTGCGATCGGCGGCGGGCCGGTCACCGGCGGCTACCTGACCACCGGGTTCACCTTCACGCAGCCGCTGGCCGCGAAGCTCGACGCGGCGCACGTGATCCGGCTGCCATCGGGGACGCTGTCCGCCGCGCACTGCCCGGGCACCGGTCAGGCCGCTGCCGGATACCTTTGCCTTTACGAGAACACGAACTTCGGTGCGACGTACAGCCAGATCTTCGATCCGGTCAACGGCGGCCAAGGCACGTCAAAGAGCGGCGCTGGCGTGTTCTACTCCATCACCGCCGGCTCGTCTCTAGTCTACGGGGGCTACTCGGTCACCGCGCCCTAAGCGAACTTCCGCGCTCAGCCGGCAGCGAACGGGTCGACGATCCGGACATCCCCCACGAGCTGGCCGGCGTTCAGATCTTCAGTGAGCAGCGTGGCGCACCCGCCGCGGGCGGCGGCCGCCACGATCGCGGCATCGAAAAGCGAGATCTGCGCTTGGCCGACCAGGCCCAAGGCGTCTAGGATCAACCCGCGGTCAGCGCCGATCACCGGGAACAGCGCCACGGCCTGGACTGCGCGTGTAGCGGCCGCTGCGTCCATTCCCAGCTTGCGCGTGCACACCGCATAAAGCTCAAGGAGCACCTGCGTGCTCACCACGATCGTCCGGCGGTGCAGGTCGATCACTGCACGTGCTGCGTCCCGCTTCGCGGTGTCAGCATCGTCGAGCGCGTAGGCGAAGATGTTCGTGTCGACGAAGACCGCTGCGTCAGGCATGGCGATCGTCAGCCGCCATCGGCGTACAGCGCGTCTCTGGTCCAAGTCCGCCCTGCGGGCCCGCTGGATCCGGACGCATCGCGTGTGACCTCCAGGAATGCCTTGGCGGCGCGATCCCCCGCCGACGCGTCGACGTAGCGAAGGAGTTCATCACGCAAAACGGCATTGACCGACGTCCCCTGTTCGGCGGCGCGAACGCGCGCGCGCCGGAGAGTGTCGTCGTCGACCGTTATCGTGAGGTTGGCCACGGGATCAGTGTAACACGGGATCCGTGCGATCAGTACTTCTGCCACTCTGCACTGGCTCGATCCCCACTTGAGTCCCGCTCAGCGGGATCGAGGTGGGGATCGATTGCGCGGGGCGCCCGGGTTGTCGTATCCCGGCGCGGCGCTGACGCGTCAGCGGAACTTCATCGCCTGCGACCGGAGCAGCCGGTTGCGCAGGTCTTCATCCAGCGGGACGACGAAGGTCTTGACGTCCCAGATGTCAATGGCCTCGGCGGCCCATCCGGTGATGCTCTCCCGCGCCGACTCATCACAGAAGGCCAGACAGACGTTCGCGTCCGGGTGATGCTTGCGAACGGTGATGAGCTTCAGGACGTCGAGCGCCACTTTGCGCTTCTGGCCGCCCTTCATCGGGCCTTGACGAGCAAAAGCCTGTACGAGGACGGACAGGTCCTTGGTCGCGCCATCTATCTCGACCAGGCTTCCGCCGGGCAACCTGACCGTCCGCTCGGACAGCTCGACGTGAAGCAGTTTGGAGGCGAGCCCGATGATCGTCGTCTCGGCCTCTCGCTGGACAGGGGAATCGGCGGGCTGAGGCATCGAACGCACCCTACTCATGCGACCGAGGTGTTCCGGCCTACCAGTCGCCACTGGATCTCGACGGTCCTACTTCACCCGCACGGTCTTTCGCAGCGTCATAGCCTTGCCCGTCACCGGTGTGAACGTCGCAGCGAGTGCGGTGCTGAGCCGCTTGGCCTTCGAGCGTGCCTTCGTGGCACCACGCGTCGGCTTCACCGACAGCTTGAACGTGCCGGCCTTCTTGGAGCTCAGCGTGACCGTCCCGTAGGTCGCGGCCTTCTTGTGCTTGGCGATCTTGGCGGTCACCCGGACGCGAACGCGGCCGGCAGCCGGCACGTGGACCATGAGGGTGATCGTTCCCCGGCGCGCCTTGGGCGTTCCAACGATCGCAAAGGCGTCCGTGCCACCGGGGTTACCGGGGTCGCCAGGACCGCCAGGACTCGCAGCGGTGGTGAACGTGAAGACGTCGCCGCGCGTGGTGGTGGCGCGGTTGGTCGCCACGGCCTGCGCCCGGTACGTGGCGCCGGGCGTGAGCCCGGCAAGCGCGACGCTGGTCGCCTGATCGGTAAGGCTCTTGGCCACCGCAACGGTGGCCGACGACGTCCCGAGCGCATCGGTCGGCCCATATTCGAAATGGACCGCGGCGGAGTCGTTGCCCGGGTTCACCGTCGCGGCCAACGTTGCGGTGGTCTGCGTCAGATCGCTCACCGACGCGCCGCTGAGGACCGGCGCGAACGGCAGCGTCGTGAATGTCTGCTCCCCCAGGCACGGATTGAAGTTCAGCGCCAAGGTGCACAGTACGTAGCGATAAGTGGTGTTGGGCAGGAGGCCAGCGATCGGGACGCTTAGTGCTTGGTCGGTCAGGAGCCCGGGCAGCACGACCGCATCCGCGAAGACCTCATTTGCGGCGTCGATGCCGTAGGTGAAGGACGATGAACTGTCCAGGCCGTGGTTCTGCACGGTGGCGGTGAGCGTCGCCGTGGTTGCGGTCAACGTCGTGACCGGTCCGGGTGTGTTGATCGGCGTTTCGACGAACTGGAAGGCGCCGATGTCGGTCTGCCCGGCGACCACGCGCGGCGATGACGCCGTGATGTCGTACAGGAAGCCGACCGGCACCTCGGCCACCAGACCGTTGCCGCGGGTCGGTGACGTGGGCGTCTCGCGGAAGTCTCCCGCGGCCATGTCGACGAA
This sequence comes from Solirubrobacterales bacterium, assembly GCA_038319025.1. GTDB lineage: Bacteria > Actinomycetota > Thermoleophilia > Solirubrobacterales > Solirubrobacteraceae > JBBQCW01. The sequence continues at coordinate 75,531 of JBBQCW010000015.1, read as the reverse complement.
CTCAGGTGCCGCCGTCTGGAGGCTGGTCTGCGTCACCGTCGGCGGCCCCACCGAGCACGAACCCAATGTGCTGACGGAGGCGTGATCCGAATTGGTGGAGTGAAACGCCAGCGTCCCCGACATAGTCGGGCCGGTGAGCCTGATTGGGCAGTCCGGGCTGGCCGCGTGGCGCTCGGCCACGATCACGTTGAACAGGTCGAAGTTCTGGATGATGCCCATGCCCAGGCTGGCCGGTGCGACATAGCGCAGGCCGCTGGTCTCCCCCACGATCGTGTCGTTGCGCAACGTCACCGTCCCCGGAGCGGTCATCTGGGTGGCGTCGAACGCCGGCGCCGAGGAGGACGTGCTCGTCAATTCGCAGACGGAGTTGGTGACGGTGACGTTAGCCCCCTGGACATCGCAGGCCGTCCCATCAGCGCGGACGTCGATGCCGTTTGCGCTGGCGCCCCCACCGAACCGGATGCCGATCGCCCCGGTGGTGGCCGCGTTGATCCGCAGCCCGCGCACCTTGCTGCCCGAGCCGACCTTCAGGGCCGGGACTCCGGCCCCGTTGGCGGCGTTCACCGTCGCGTAGGCCGCGGCCGGGCCCTGCACCGTGATGCCGGAGGGCACACTGATGTTGCCGGCGCTGGAATAGGTCCCGAAGTCGACGTGAACGATGTCCGGCGAGGAAGCGAGGCTCAAGGCATAGTCAAACGTGCACGCTGGATCCCCCGGGAGACAGGACGATCCACTCGACACGCCCCCCGGTGCCACGTACAGGTCCGAGGCCTGCGCGCTGGCCGCCGTGATGAGCAGGAGGGCGCCGGCCGCGACTGCGACCCGCTGGACCGAGGCAAAGAATTCCATCGCAAAATCGTACCGACACCAACGCCGGCACCTGAACACGACTGCGACGGGCCAGGGCAGCTGTGCTGCAGCAGCCTCTGAGACACTCCGCACTGTGGTGTTTCGCGGGCTCAACAGGTAGTTGTGACGGATGCCCAAGAGCAAGCGTCGGAGTAGCTTGAGAGATTCAAAACGATCCTGAAGGCGATGTTGCCTGGGTCCTGAAATTCAATGACGGGAGTCAGTCTTGCTCCGTTCCATCCCGCGACCGAAGACCGCCGTGGCCTTGTCGTTGAGCGCCGTAGTCTTGTTGGCGAGCTACGCCCGCTCGGCGCAGGCAGCGCAGCCGCCGGTGGGGCTGGGCACGGCCTCGAGCTTCGCGGTCCTCGCCGGATCTGCCGTCACCAACACGGGGCCGAGCGTCCTGACCGGCGACCTCGGCGTCAGCCCGGGTACGGCGATCACCGGGTTCCCGGCCGGGCAGGTCAACGGGACCATGCACTCCGCGGACGCCGTGGCCGGCCAGGCCAAGGCCGACCTGACGACCGCCTACAACGACGCCGCGGGACGCACCCCGGCCACGGCGATCGCGGGCGACATCGGCGGGCTGACGCTCACGCCGGGCGTCTACAAGTCCACCTCGTCCGTGCTGCTCACCGGTGACGTGATTCTCAACGCGGGCGGCGACCCGAACGCCGTATTCATCTTCCAGATCGGTTCGACACTGACGACCGCTACCGGGAGCCGCGTACAGCTGATCAACGGCGCGAACGCGTGCAACGTCTTCTGGCAGATCGGCAGCTCGGCGACCATCGGCACGACGACCGCGTTCCGCGGCACGATGCTGGCGCTGACTTCCATCACCGCCACGACGACGGCAACGATCGACGGCCGACTACTGGCCCGTAACGGTGCGGTCACGCTGGATACCAACACGATCACGCGCGGTGGTTGTGAGACCACCAGCCCCACCGTGCCCGTCAGTGGGTCTGGAGGCTCCACCGGCGGCGGATCCCAGGGCACGAGCGGAACTGCGGGAGCAGCCCCCGGCGCCGGGTCAGCCGTCCTGAGTCACGGTCGGTGTGTGGGCGGTCGGTTCCGGGCCGTTGTGACCGGGACGATGGTCAAACGCGTCGTTTTCACCCTCGGAGGACTCACCGTAGGGACCCGCACGCAGGCCCCGTTCTCCGTCTTCGTCCAGACCCGCGGCGGGAGCCGCACCGTGATCGCTCACATCACCTACAAGGACTCGACGCCGGCCGCCGACTTGAAGCTGCGGTTCCGTGCCTGCGCCCAACCGGCGGCCACCACCCCCGCACGGCCGCGCAAGCCCCGTCAGCCGCCCAGCTTCACCGGATAAAGCCGCGCTGACGCTGAGCGCCCCCGGTCGAGTCCGGCCGGTGGCGCTCAGACGGCGTACGGGGGCGCAGGATCCCTCACGGCGGCGGCGATCCTCGCCCACACCTCGAGGTCCGGCCCCTCCCCCACAAGACTGACGCGATCGGCGACCCCGCCGACGCGGGAGACGATCTCCGTGGCCACGACGACCGGGTCTGATCCGCGCACGGCGAACAGGTTCAACACGTCGTCGCCGACGAGCGCCGGCATCTCGGCCCACCGACCTTCCCGCGAGCAGGCGTGGAGCGCCTCGAAGAGTGAGCCGAGGTCGTGATGGTCCAGGACGTGGCGATATCCGGGCGTCGAGCCGTAGAACGCCACCCGCCGGCGAACCGCCTCCCACTCCTCGTCCGTGGTAGCCAGGAAGACGGCAGCGTCGACCTCGACGTCGGAGCGACGACGCCCTCCTCGGTCCAGCCCACGCTCGAGCGCCGGGAGCGTGATCTCGCGCAGTACCTCAGCGGTCTGAAAGGCGTGCGCAAGCAACCCATCCGACACCTCCCCCGCCACCTCGATCATCCGCTCGCGAACGGCCGCCATGAGGATCGGCGGACGCCCATGGGGTTGCGGGTGCGGCCGGAAGTTGGGCGGCATCAGCGTGTGCGTCCAGAACTCACCCTCGAACGCGAGTGGTGTGTCGTCCTCCCAGGCGGCGAAGATCGCCTTCATCGCCAGGACGTGCTCACGCATCCGTGCCGCGGGCCGCTCCCAGTCAGCGCCGTAGCGCCGCTCGATGTGGGCGCGCACCTGGGATCCGATGCCCAGAGCAAACCGCCCCCCGCTGAGCGCCTGCAGATCCCACGCGGTGTACGCAACATCCATCGGGCTACGCGGCAGCGCGAGCGCGATGCCCGTCGCGATGCGAACCTGTGCCGTGGCCTCGGCCGCAACTGCTGCGGCCAGGAACGGGTTGCCGGTCGACTCTGTGACGGCGACCGCGTCGAAGCCGAGTTCCTCACAGCGTGCTGCCGCGGCCGCGACTTCCGTGATCGCCAACGCGCGCAGCGGGATGTCGACTTGCATTGGGCGCAGCCTAGCCCCGACGGCTGCGGTCGCCGCGGTGCTGCCCCAGGTCCGCCGACCAATTTCTGCGCTCGCCGCCGCGGGATGGGTTAGACTTGACACCATGTCAACTCAAGAGATCCCCTTGGACGAGGTCCTCGTGGCCGACCGCGAGAACTGGCAGGACGGGCCACCTCACGAGTTGTTCCGCCGCATGCGCGCCGAATGCCCGGTGCACTGGTCCGCGACCATGCCCCAGTTTCCGGGCGAGGACGGCATGTGGTCGGTGACCACCGCTGACGACGTGTATGAGGTCAGCCGCGACTGGGAGACCTACTCGTCGGAGATCGGCGGCTTTATCGCCCCGAAGAACGCGATCATCGCCTTGGAACTGCAGCAGGCGATGTTCATCGGGATGGATCCGCCCAAGCACGACCGGGTCAAGGCGCTGTTCCAGCGCGGATTCACACCCAAGCGCATCGCCGAGCACGAAGAGTCGATCCGCACGATCACCAGAGGCGTCCTCGACGGTCTCCAAGGCCGCGAGACGTGCGACCTGGTCACCGATATCGCCCAACCCGTGGTCGCACGGGTCATCGGCAGCTTCATGGGCCTTCCGCCGGAGGACGACGAGGTGTGGGCCAAGCTGCTGGCCGCGATGCTCGGTGCCGGCGACCCTGATGCGATGCCGGTTGAGAACGTGATGGAGGAAGCCGTCCCCGAAGTCTTTGCCCGCTGCGGCCGGCTGATCGCCGAACGGCGTGAGCATCCCACCGACGACCTGACCAGCGTCCTCGTCCACGCCGAGGTCGGCGGGGAGCGGTTGGAAGAGCACGAGATCGTGATGGGTTTCTTCCTCCTGATGGCGGCGGGCAACGACAGCACCAAGGCCACCTACTCGAGCGGCATGCGTGCGCTGCTGGAGAATCCAGACCAGATGCAGTTGCTGCTGGATGATCCGACGTTGATCCCCAGCGCGGTCGAAGAGTCGCTGCGGATGTTCCCCGCCTTCGCCCACTTCGGACGTACGGCGACAAAGGACACCGAATTGCACGGCTGCCCGATCGCCAAGGGTGACAAGGTCGTGCTCTGGTACCCGTCGTCCAACCGCGACGAGACGCGCTACGAAAACCCAGACGAGTTCGATGTGACCCGCAACCCGGAGCGCCAGGCGTTCGGCGCCGGCGGTCGGCACTTCTGCCTCGGCACCGCCCTGGCGCGCATGGAACTTCGCATTCTTTTCGAGGAGACCCTCAACCGGTTCCCGCAGATGACGCTCAACGGCCAGCCGCTGCACGTGGAGTCCCCGTTCGCCAATCAGCTCAAGACGCTGCCCGTGCGCTTACAGCCGTAGCTCCATCGGCACTAGTTGCGCACGCAACTACTTGCGCTACACTGTCTCCATGGAACTCGGAATCGCCACCTTCGCCGACATCGGCGATGTCTCGCCAGAGCAACGGATGCGCAACCTCATCGAGGAGGCTGAACTCGCCGACCAGTTGGGGCTCGACGTCTTCGCCGTCGGCGAACATCACCGACCGGACTTCGTCGTCTCCTCTCCCGCGATCGCGCTCGCGGCGATCGCCGTACGGACCGAGCGGATCCGACTCTCCAGCGCCGTCACCGTGCTCAGCTCCGACGACCCGGTCCGGGTGTTCCAGGACTTTGCTCAGGTCGACCTGTTGTCCGGCGGCCGGGCGGAGATCATGGCCGGCCGGGGCTCCTTCACCGAGTCGTTCCCGCTGTTCGGCCTCAGCCTCGATGACTACGACGAGTTGTACGCCGAGAACCTCGACCTACTGCTCAAGATCCGTGCCTCCGAACACGTCACCTGGTCCGGGCGTCACCGTGCACCCCTGACCGACGCGGGCGTATGGCCCCGGCCGGTGCAGGAGCTACTCCCGGTGTGGGTGGCGGTCGGCGGCTCACCGCAATCCGTGGTGCGCGCCGGCACGCTCGGCCTGCCGCTGACGATCGCGATCATCGGCGGGGAGCCCGAACGGTTCGTGCCGCTGGTAGACCTGTACCGCGAGGCGTTCGCGCTCGCCGGGCACGATCCGGCTGACGCCAAGGTCGCCATCAACACCCATGCGTTCGTCGGGGTCACATCGGAAGCCGCTGACGCGGCATTTGCCGCCCCATATCTCGGGATGATGAACCGCATCGGTCGGGAGCGCGGGTGGCCGCCCTCCGGCCTGCGCGAGTACCAGGCGCTACGCTCGCCGCGTGGTGCCGTGGCCGCTGGCTCACCGGAACAGGTAGTCGAGAAACTGCTGTTCGAACACGAGCTGTTCGGGCACCAGCGCTACGTTGCGCAGATGAGCGTCGGAGCGGTGGATCATGCCGATGTCCTGCGCTCGATGGAGCTGTTCGGCACACAGGTGGCGCCGGTCGTGCGCGCCGAGGTGGCACGCAGGGCTTCTGCCGCCGCCGGCGTGCCGTCCGCGCTCCCCGCCTGACGGGCGTCAGCCGAGCGACACGTCGACCAGGCTCGCGACGCCGCGCGCCAACGGTGCATCTCGGGTGATCAACGTCGCGCCGAGCCCTTGGGCCAGCGCGACGTATAGCGCGTCGTACGTCGTGCATACGTCGCGAAGCTCCCATGCTCCCGGCAGCAACTGCGCGTCGACGTATCTCCGGATCGCCAATTCAGCAAGTTCGGTACGCGCTCGATCGGCGGTGAACACGTCAATTTTGCCGGCGCGAAGAAGGCCGCGAAGCGTCTGCGTAACCTCGATATCCAGCAGCGCTGGTGCGTGGGCGTCCCCAAGAATGCCGGCACGTTCAGTCTCGCTGGTCTCCCCCAGCAGGTAGGCCACGGCGACAGAGGCATCCACCACCAAAATCACTAGCGACGACCGGTGTTCCGAGCCTCAAGAATGTCTGCGGTGCTCACGCCGGCAGGGTCCCGACCGCGGATGCGGGCATCGAGCTCCTGCGGCGTCGGGATCCGCGCGACGCGGGTGATGTCACGAAGGACGTAGTCGCTCAGAGTGCTGCCCTCAGCGGCAGCCCTGACTTTCAGCGTTCGGTGCACGTCAGCGGGAACATTACGGATTTGGATCAGGCCCATGCACCAATGATGAACTCATCGGATTCGCATGTCAACGACGCGGGCAATGAGCTATCGTCGGCCGATGCGCCAACTTACGTACATCGAGCCAGGTGAAGTGCGCTGGCAGGAGGCCGCTGACCCCGAGGCCACAGACCCGGCAGGGGCTCTCGTGCGACCGCTCGCAGTGGCTCGTTGCGACCTTGATCCGATCATGGCCGCTCTCGGGATCTTCCCGGGACCGTACGCAGTCGGCCACGAGGCGGTGGCCGAGGTCGTCGCCGTCGGCGAGGACGTGACCGGCGTGCGGCGCGGCGACCGCGTGCTGGTCCCGTTCCAGGTGTCCTGCGGGTCGTGTGTCGCCTGCCGCGACGGGCGCTTCGCCGCCTGTCACACCTATCGCGCCAAGGCCGGAGCCGCCTTCGGGTTTGGCGATGCAGGTGGCGGCCACGGCGGCGCTGTGGCCGACGTGCTCGCTGTCCCCCACGCCGACCATCTCCTTTTGGCGGCGCCCGAAGGCGTGTCGGCAGTGCAGCTCTGCACGCTGCCCGACAACGTGATCGATGGATACCGCGCGGTCGGCCCCCAGTTGGCTCAGCGACCAGGTGCAGATGTCTTGGTGATCGGCGGTGCTGCGGCCTCGATCGGGCTGTACGCCGTCGCGTGCGCCGTGGCCTGCGGCGCGGGAAACGTGCGCTACGTGGACACCGACGCGGAGCGCTGTGCGGCCGCCACCGCGCTCGGAGCACAAGCCACCGTTCACGAGGGCATATGGCCGCACCGGTTCGATCGGGCCGCGATCACCGTGGAGAACACCGGAGATGCGGAAGGCCTGGCCTGCGCGGTGCGATCGACCGACGACTACGGCACATGCACCAGCCTCGCCATCCACTTCGTCCCGGCACCCCTCCCGCTCTTGCAGATGTACACCAAGGGGATCACGTTCCACACCTCGCGGGCGGACTCGCGGCGGTTCCTGCCCGAGGTGCTGGCCCTCCTCACTTCAGGCCGCCTGGATCCACTCAACGTCCCGACGACCGTCGTCCCCTGGGAGCAAGCAGAGGATGCATGGCTAGAGCCGGCGATCAAGCTCGTCCTCGAGCGGGCGCCGGCCTAGCGCAAGCCGACGAGATCCACGACGAAGACCAGCGTCTCGTCCGGGCCGATCACGCCGCCCGCGCCGCGCTTGCCGTAGGCCAGGTGGGGCGGGATCGTCAGCCGCCGGCGGCCGCCGACGCGCATGCCGGTCACGCCTTGATCCCAGCCCGGAATCACCTGGCCCTTACCGAGGCCGAACTTGAAGGTGTCGCCGCGGTCCCAAGAGGCATCGAACTGTTTACCGGTGGCCCACGAGACGCCAACGTAGTGAACCTCGACGGCCTGTCCGGCGGCAGCCTCGTCACCCTCCCCGACCGTGATGTCCTCCACCAGCAGTTCGCGGTAAGGGGGGTCACCCTCGGGGATCTCGACGGAGGGCTTTTCGGTGGCGGTCATGCACACACGGTACCGGCGAATGACACTGCGCTGATCAGCGCTCTCAGGTGAGGTCGCCCAGTTCGCTGACGGTCACGGAGGTCGCCCGCCCGTCTTGCATCTTCCACGTCCACACGACTCGCCGCTCGACCATGGCCACACCGTCGTTGCCACTGACCCGGCCGAACACCACGACACCGCCCTTCGTGGCCCGCACACTGTCGGCGCGCAGCGTCAGATCGCTCCAGACACGCTCCGCGTCGGCGAAATACTCGCGGACCCCATCGTGGCCGCGATACGGGCCGGCGTGACCGGCGCGATCGCCCGTCGGCCGCAGATGAAGTTCCACGTCGGGGGCCACCCAGACGAGCGCGGCGTCGATATCACGGCGGGCAAACGCTGCATAGATAGCGCCAACCGCAGCGACCTCGTCGTCGACGTTCCCTCCTGATCCGTAGGACCACTCCATCGCTGAAGAGGTTGTCAGGTCCTACCGGTCGGTCAGGGCGCAGGCGGCGAGTCGGCAGTCAGCAGGTCACCGGCGCGGACCCGAGCAGCCATGTGGTCGGACTCAGCACGGTAAACGGTGCCATCGGCGAACTCGATCACCGGCAGCAGCTTCTGATCAGTCAGCGCGGCGATCTCCGGGCGCTTGCCCTTGCCGAAACCGTGCTTGACGACCTCATATTCGATGCCCTGCTCATCGAGGGCACGCTGGACCTTCCAGCATGCGTCCATGTCGGTGTGCAGGAACGTCCATGAACAGCGGTGGAACTTGATGGGAGCCATGCGCCAACCCTATACGGAGACGACGATCCTCTCGACGCCGCCGGCTCGCGCCACGAGCACCTCACTCACCAGTTCCGGCCCGAACAGACCGTGGTCGACGACGCCCACCGTGGCGTCCAATCGAGCGGCCAACTCCGCCACATCGCCGACATCGCCGAGATAGTCGGCGATCACGCCTCCATCGGGGCTGCGAGGCACGTCGCGCAGACTCACGTGCGCCAACCGGGCCAGGGTCGAGGCCAGCCCGTACTCCAGAAGTTCCAATGGGACGGGGGCGACGATGCGCTCCACCATCTTCTCGGCGGACACGATCACCACGAACCGGTCGGCCGCAGCGGCGACCGCCTTCTCGCGCGTGTGCGCGGCGCCGCCGCCCTTCACCAGCCAGCCGTCCGGGGCCACCTGGTCGGCACCGTCTATCGCGATGTCCAGCCGTGCAGGCGCGTCCGCGCCGGCAAAACTGACCACGCGCAGGCCCAGCGCGCGAGCAGCGTCCTCCGTGGCCGGGGATGTGGACACGCACGTCAGGTCCAGGTCGCGCTCGGCTAGCGCCGGCAGTAGGTACGCGACCGTCGACCCCGTTCCCAGCCCCACCGTCATGCCGGCCGCTACATCCTGGGCCGCGGCGACCGCCGCGTCTCGTTTTTCCGACTCGATACTCATCGGGCGCCACCCTATCCCGCCTGCTGGTCGCATCCTCATCGAATGCGGCAGTGGGCGGCCGGTAGGCTCCGCCCGGCGCATGCGCGCCTCGATCCGGCGACCTGCAGGAGATCACATGAGCAGTACCGACGCGAGTATCCCGCCGTTGACCCGCCGGCCCGCCTGGGCGGCGCTGCAGAGCCACCATGCGGCCGTCCAGGAGGTCCACCTGCGTGACCTCTTCGCCCAGGACCCAACACGCGGCGAGCGACTCGTGGCTGAGGCGAGCGGCCTCTATCTCGACTACTCCAAGAACCGCGTCACCGATGAGACGCTGCGCCTTCTCGTTGAACTTGCTGAGGAGTCCGGCCTGCGCCAGCGCCGGGACGCGATGTTCCGAGGCGACCGGATCAACGTCTCCGAGGGCCGCTCGGTGCTTCATGTCGCTTTGCGCATGCCCCGCGGCGAGTCGCTGATGCTCGACGGCGTGGATGTCGTCGAGGAGGTCAACGACGTGCTCGACCGCATGGCAACGTGTGCCGACGACATCCGCTCAGGGGCCTGGAGCGGTCACACGGGTAAGTCGATCCGCAACGTGGTCAACGTCGGGATCGGCGGCTCTGACCTCGGTCCGGTCATGGCTTACGAAGCGCTCCGCCATCACAGCCGCCGGGACATCACGTTCCGGTTCGTGTCCAACGTGGACTCCACCGACTTCGTCGAGGCAACGCGAGATCTCGATCCGGAGGAGACGCTGTTCATCATTTGCTCCAAGACCTTCACGACCTTGGAGACGATGACCAACGCGCAGTCCGCGCGAGCGTGGACGCTGGCGGCCATGCCCGATCCGGCGTGCATCGCCAAGCACTTTGTTGCCGTGTCCACCAACGCTGAAGGCGTCGCCGCTTTCGGGATCGACACCGACAACATGTTCGGCTTCTGGGACTGGGTCGGCGGCCGCTATTCGATGGACTCTTCCGTCGGCCTGTCGACCATGATCGCGATCGGCCCTGCGGGCTTCCGCGACATGCTCGCCGGCTTCCACTCGATGGACGAGCATTTCCGCACTGCCCCCCTGGAGCAGAACCTGCCGGTGCTATTGGGGTTGCTGGCCGTCTGGTACGCCGACTTCTTCGACGCCCAGACGGCGGGCGTGATGCCTTACAGCCAATACCTGAAGCGCTTCCCGGCCTATCTGCAACAGCTCACTATGGAGTCCAACGGCAAGCACGTGACGCTCGACGGCGAACCCGTCGATTACCAGACCGGAGCGGTGTACTGGGGCGAGCCGGGTACCAACGGCCAGCACAGCTTCTACCAACTGATCCACCAGGGAACCAAGCTGATTCCGGTGGACCTGATCGGCTTCGGCCGGACGATGAACCCGCTCGGCGAGCACCACGACATCCTGATGTCCAACGTCTTCGCGCAGGCCGAGGCGCTGGCCTTCGGCAAGACGGCGGACGACGTCCGCGCCGAGGGCACGGCGGAGGCGATCATTCCCCACCGCGTGTTCGAGGGCAACCGGCCCACCAACACGATCCTCGCCGAGCAGCTCACCCCGCACACGCTCGGCGCGCTGATCGCGCTGTACGAGCACAGCGTCTTCACGCAGGGCACGATCTGGAGCATCGACTCGTTCGACCAGTGGGGTGTGGAACTGGGCAAGGTCCTGGCCAAGCGAATCATCCCTGAGCTCACCGCGGACGGCGAGCCCGACCTGCAGCACGACAGCTCCACCAACGCACTCATTCGCCGCTACCGCGCGATGCGCTCACCAACCGACACGGAGGAAGCACCCTGATGCCGACCGACACGCCGATGCAACTGGGAATGGTCGGGCTCGGCCGGATGGGCGCGGGCCTGGTTCGCCGACTCATGGCCGACGGCCACCGATGCGTGGGGTACGACGTGAGCGCCGACGCGGTCCACGCGTTGGAGGCCGAGGGCGCCGACGGAGCGACCACGCTGGAGGCGTTCGTCGCCAAGCTCGAGCAGCCGCGGGCCATCTGGGTGATGGTGCCCGCCGGCGCGATAACCGACAGCACGATCCAAAGCCTCGCCGAACTGCTGGACGAGGGCGACATCATCATCGACGGCGGTAACACCCACTACCACGACGACATCCGCCATGCCCAAGACCTGCACGAGCGCGGCATCCACCATGTGGACTGCGGCACCAGCGGCGGGGTGTGGGGGGCCGAGCGCGGCTTCTGCCTGATGATCGGCGGCGAGGACGCCGTGGTCGATCACCTTGCCCCCATCTTTGCGACCATCGCCCCCGGAGTGGACAGTGCGCCTCGTACTCCGGGCCGCAGCGGACCCCCGACGCCGGCTGAGAACGGCTGGCTGCACTGCGGCCCAAATGGCGCCGGGCACTTCGTGAAGATGGTCCACAACGGCATCGAGTACGGCCTGATGGCCGCCTACGCCGAGGGTTTGAACATCATTCGCCACGCCAACGCCGGAAAGGTCGCGCGCTCGGCCGATGCCGAGACGAGCCCGATGGAGCACCCTGAGCACTATCAGTACGACATCGACACGACCGACGTCGCGGAGGTCTGGCGCCGCGGGAGCGTGGTTGGGTCCTGGCTGCTTGATCTCACCGCCGAAGCGCTCGTGGCCTCCCCCTCGTTGGACGAGTTCACCGGCCGGGTCTCGGACTCCGGTGAGGGCCGTTGGACGTCCATTGCCGCTATCGAGGAAGGCATCCCCTCCCCCGTGCTCACCGCGGCGCTGTACTCACGGTTCTCGTCGCAGGGCCTGGGTAGCTTCGCGGACAAATCCCTGTCGGCGATGCGCAAGCAGTTCGGCGGCCACGACGAGAAGCCGAAGGAGTAGCGCCTCAGCAGCAGCGCATACGCAGCCGCACGACGCCACCATCGGGCATCGCGCGGACCTGCACGAGATCGCAAAGCTGATTGGCCAGCCACAGCCCCCGTCCTCCGACCTGCTCGGTGGTCGGGCGGCAGCGACCGGCCAGCGGTTCGATGATGCGGCCGCGGTCGGAGATCTCGCAGACCAGGTCCGAGGCTTCGGCCCAGATCCGCAGCACTCCCCCACCCCCGCCGTGCAGCACGCTGTTGGTGGCAATCTCGTTAGCCGCCAGCACGAGGTCCTGCCGACGCTGGATCGATAGCCCTGCCCGGTCCGCGCGAGACGCCACCAGATGGCGCATGCTCACGAGCGTGCTCAGGTCGAACGCGAACGACTCCGCAACACCGATCGGGTCCGGCAAAGGATCACAGAACGGGGTCGCCGCGGACGGCGCGCCTTCGTAGTGGCCGCTGGCCGGTAGACCATCGGCACGCACATGAGGATGGGTGCAGCAGGCTCCCGCGATCACATCCGGTGCGAGCGTCGTCCTGTCGTACGGGCAGAGGAGCCAGAAGGCATCCGCTTTGTCGAACGCCAGGTTCAGCAGCGCCTCGTGGCGGCGGCACTCGGCCAACTCCGCTTCCGTTCGACCGGCCCACACCGGCTCACCGAGCCCACGCAACCTGCGGTGCGGATGGTCAGCGATGAACTCCTGCCAAGCGGGAATTATCCGCGCCGGGTTCGCACCGAGCTCAGCCATGTCCGCAAACCGAACGCCCGCGGCCCGACCTCCTAAACGGTCACGAAGTCGGCTGATCTTCGCTCCGCTGGTGGCGACCATCACCGCCTCGCCGACCGCGAGTCCGGCCTGCACAAACTCCGTGGCCAGGCTGTCGAATGCTGCATCGCCGTCGTACAGGAGCGCTTCGTGACGAAACGCCGTGACGGGCTCGCTGCCGCGGGTGAGCGTGGAGTTGACCATGGAGCGGGGTGCGACGTTCGAAACAGTAGCGCGCAGAGCCCGAAAGTTCGCCATTTTGTCCTGCACCCGGCGCGTGAGCGTCGGTCGGACACGAGGAACCAAGTTGGCGGACCGGCGCTCGACGCCGGTGATCCGAACCTGAGGGCGTCGCGCAAGCACGGCGGACACGATGCGTTGTCGGCCTGATCACCAGGACCGATCAACGCTCCATCCTCATCACTAGGAGCAACCCATGACCGCACCCTTCACCCTCGAGACCGTCGATACCGACGGCGCCATCCGCGAAGCGGCCGAAGCGACGCTGGGCGACACCCGCGCGGGCTTCCTGCGTAAGGCCGGCCTCACCGCCGGTGGCGCACTGATGGCGACGACCGCCCTCGGCGCCCTGCCGGCGCTGGCCTCGGCCAAGACGCCCAAGAGCGATGTGGCGATCCTCAACTACGCGCTGACCCTTGAGTACCTCGAGTCCGCGTTCTACAAGGAGGCCGTCGACAGCGGCAAGCTGACCGGCGTCGCGAAGGCGTTCGCTGCAGTGGTCGCCGTCGACGAGGCCGCCCACGTGAAGGCCCTCAAGAAGGCGCTGGGCTCCAAGGCCGTCAAGACCCCGAAGTTCGACTTCCAGGGCACCACGCAGGACGACCAGAAGTTCCTGGAGACGGCCTACGTGCTGGAGAACACGGGCGTGAAGGCCTATCTCGGGCAGGCCGGGCTCATCAAGACCCCGGGGATCCTGCTGGCCGCTGCGTCGATCGTGACCATCGAGGCCCGCCACAGCGGTGCCGTCGGTCAGATCCTGGGCAAGTCGATCACCCCGGCCGGCCCGTTTGATGGGGGCGCGTCGATGAAGACGATCCTGAAGGCCGTCAAGGGCACCGGCTTCATCGTCGGCTAGTTCGCAACGCTGCGAATCGGGGCGGCCTTCGGGCCGCCCCGTACGCTGCTGTGTAGCAACATCCACCGCCACCGAAAGGTCGTGCCATGTCTCCCGCCCGTCGCCTGTCCGCCACCGTGCTCGCCGGCGCCACTCTGCTATCCGCCGCTTTGTTCGCGGGTGCTCCCGCCGGCGCATCGGTCGCCCGTACTGCCGCCACGAAGACAGTCACGCTCAAGGGCATCGCTTTCCATCCCGCCAGTCTCAGGGTGTCTCGCGGCACCTCGGTGAAGTTCGTCTGGCAGGACGGCAAGATCCCCCACAACGTGACCAGCAAGGGGCCGGCCAAGTTCAAGAGCGCCGGTACTCGCACCAGCGGCACCTACGCGGTGAAGTTCACCAAGGCCGGCACCTACAAATACTCATGCACCATCCACTTCGGGATGAACGGCAAGGTCGTGGTGCGCTGAACCCATGCGGCTGAGCCGCTGTGTCATGCGCGGCTCAGCGCTTGAGGTGCAGCGTGCGCTTGCGCACCGACGACGTATGCCCGGCGTTGTCGGTCGCGCGGACCTGTACGCGCACTGAGCCTCGAGGCAGCCCCTTGAACTTGAGGCTCCAGGCCCCTGCCTTGAGTTGCGCGGAGGTCCAACGAGCCTTGGTCGAACAACGACCGGCGCGGAACCCGTGCGTCCCCAACGTGACGCAGCCGCGGCGAAGACGCAACACCGCGGCGACTTGCACCGTCTTTACGCCCGCGGATGGAAGCGCATCGGTCACCGTGCCGCGCAGCCGCTTCCATGACGCGCGCCGGGCGGCGAAGCCGCGGCAGCGTGCTTTGGAGGCATGACACGCCGGGGTCAGGATCCGAACCACGGGAGCTGCGGTGTCGCCGACCTGCGGCCCTGGCCCTGGCCCCGGACCGGTCCCGGCCGCCAAGGTCGTGAACGTCAGCGTGCGGCCGTACACGGTGCCTGACGCGTTAGCCGCCACCAGTCGGTAGGAGTAGGTAGTCAGAGGCGTGAGGCCCGTGAGCGGCAGCAGCACCGGAACGGCGGCCGTCCCCGAGCCGACGTCGACGGACGCGCCCGGTGCTCCAAGGACCCCTGCCGTCCCGAACTGGATGCGGACGCCGGTGGCCTGACCGGACGGGAAGATGTTGGCCGACAACGAGGCGCCGGTGTCGCCCAGGTTCTGGACAGGGAAAGTGGTGAGGGAAGGCAGCGGAGCATCGAACTGCAGGTCGGCCCGCCCGGGGTGCCCGGAAAAGACGACCGATGCGCCCGGCCCGCCCAGCAGGATCTCGTCCCGTCCATCCGCGTTCAGATCACCCATATTCACAAGCGACGTGCCCAAACTCATTGTCGGGAGCGGGGCTCGTAGTTCGTAGCCCTGATCACTTGACAGCGATGAGGTATCCACGACGGCCGGCGCATGCAGGCTGCGGACTACGTACACGCTGCCGCGCATCTGAGCACCGGCGTGGGGAGCGCTGACGGCGATGTCGACCAGCCCGTCCCCATCGACGTCGCCCGCGGAAGACACGGCGGCACCGAGACCGTCACCGGCGGCGCCACCCACGATCAGCGCCGCACTGGTCCCGATAGCCCCGAGGTCGGTGATGGCCGGCGGGGACGCGGGGGTGAAGAACAGATACGCCGCGCCGCTGCCGGACCGCCCGAGGCTCGGCGTATACGGCGCGCCGAGCAACAGGTCCGGCCGGCCGTCTCCGTTGACGTCACCCGTAACGCTGACCGAGGTGCCCAACCCGCCGCCTCCGGCCGGGCCATCGACCCGGAAACCCTGGTCAACCGGCAGAGGCAGGGCTAGGTCGATGGTGGACGAAAACGCCCGGCCGTAGAGCACGAACGCGGAGCCCGGCCCACATGGCGAGTTGGGTGGCGCCAGGCACTGGGGATCGCCGATGACGAGATCACCGCGCCCGTCACCGTTGAGATCGCCGGCGGCGGCCAGGCCCATACCGAAGTAGTGGCGCGTGCCCGGTCCGATGATCTTGAAGCCCGCCGGCCCCAGCGAGTTCACGTTGATTCTGGTGGCCGCGTGTCGGCCGAGGATGACGTACACGTCGCCGCGCGCGCACTCCACATCGGTGACGTTGCAGAACGACGAGTTGGGGTCGTAGAAGAACGGGTCGGAGATGGCGAAGTCCGCCAAGCCGTCGCCGTTGAGATCGCCAGCGGCGCTGATAGCCAGGTACTTGTGGCCGTACAAGGTGGAGGGGAGGTCGACCTGGAACCCCCGCGCGCCCATGGGGTTGTGAAGATCGACGGTCGAGGTGGAAGGCCCGCCGAAGATGATGGCGGCAAATCCCTTGTTGTTGTTGGCGTTGAGCACTCCCCCATCCTCCGCCATGACGCCGACGTCGGCCAGACCATCGCCGTTGACATCGCCCACCCCGGCCACAGCCGCCCCGAGGTGGGTATCGGTCGCCGTCCCGTCGTAGTCCGACCCGCCGATGATCTTGAAGCCCCGGCTGCCGAGATTGTCCAGGCTGATCACCTCGTGCTGCCCGAAGGGACCGAACACGACGTAGGCCTCCCCGTTTCCGGTGCGTTTGGGCAGCGGAAATGTGGTGCTCACGTGCGGAGCGCCGATGACGATGTCCGTCGCGCCATCTCCGTTGACATCCCCGACGTTGGCGACAGCGGCCCCGGCCAGCGCCGCGTCGTGCGTCGAATAGATGGTTGCACCGCCCACCACAAGCGGCGCGCCGAGCGCTCCGGCCGGGGCCGCGAGCGCCGCGGCACTGAGAATGCCCGCGACGGCGACAGCGATGGCGCCTCGGCGCCGGGCGGATGAAATCAACGTGGGCATGGTGAGAATCGGTCGGGCCGGGGAACCGAGCGTACAGACGTCTGCGGAGGCCATGCGGCGGGCAGGAGCCGGCCTTACGGCCCGGCCCAGTCCGGGGTACGACAGGGCTTACCGGCACAAACGTCGGTGATCTTGCCCCCAGGTCGCATGTAGTCCGCGATCTGTCGGCGCAGCGCGGGGCTGTGCTCGATCACGTAGTCGTGCGGGTCCTGCCCGAGCGACGGCGGGATGTTGGCCGTCGGCGGCGCGTTCGTACCGAACGACGCCCCGTCCTGTTGACGGATCGGCCCGATGTCCCAGACCACAAAGCCGTTGTCGTCTCGCGGCAACTTGCCCAGCGCCGGGATCCCGTACTGCGGGGTGCGGTCCGGGCTGCGGCCCGGATCCAGCACCGGGCGGCGGGCCTTGGCCCCGATGGTGCGCGCCTCGGTCTCGGCCGTCACGTTGGCCACCTGGTGATCGCCGAAGGACATGTCGATCAGCACGTGATGCTTGGGCGTCTGCGGCAACGGGTTGCTCGTCATGTGTTCTGCGTAACCGTCAGGCTCGCCGCGATCCCACAGCATCTGCACCAGGCCAAGCACGAGCGGGTTCTCCACGTCCTTGGGGTACCCGAGTTCCAGCACGCCGGCGAAGTCCGCTGTCGTGTCGGGGTCGTCGAAGTCGACGCTGCGGATGACCAGCGTCGAGTAGGTCATGCCGGGCACGTAGAGCACCGACCGCGTGACATCCGGCGACAGCGCCGTCAGCGAGCCGCCGAGGATGCCGCCCTGGCTGTTGCCGTAGTAGGCGACACTCGAAGTGTCCACGACGCTGGTGCCCCCGAACATGAAGTTCGGGTCGGCGGCGAAGCCGTCGGGGCGGTCCAGCAGACGGGCGAGGAACATGAAGTTCAGCAACCCCTGCTGCATGCGGTCGGCGAGCTGCGGGAAGCCGGAGAGATCCTGGAGGATCGGGATCGCGGTGGCCTCATCCTCGTCCGCCATGCCGCTGAAGTCGGTGGCGCAGACCAGGACGCCGTTCTCGTTGCCCAACTGGTGCACGTTGCGCGACCCGCGGGCCTCGTGGAAGCTGCCGAACAAGCCGTGGCCGTAAAGGGCCGGCAGGAGCTTGTGGGCGGGCGTGATGCCGTCGTAGGCCACCCGTGGGATGTTGCAGACGAAGTTGGCCGCCATCACGTTGCCGGGGGTGCGGACGGGCAGACCCTTGGCGTCGAGCGTGAACGTCGAGCCGGTCACGCATTGTGGCTGGTTCAGGTAGCACGGAACGTCGAACGTGCCTTGGATCTGGCGCAACATGTCCGGGTCCTGCCCCGCGGTGCACGAACCGGCCACGCACGGCGCGAAGTCCGTGACCGTGGTGATCTTGTAGCTCGGGGCATGCCCCTGAGGGATCCCGTCGCCCATCGTGGTGTCACCGAGCGTCTTGAAGGCGTCGTTGCGGATCGCGAGTGCACGACCCGCGATGTTCTTCGCGCTGGCCACGGTGAAGTCCCACGCCAAATACAGGCTCTTGCGGCCGATGCCCGCCTTGGCCAGGGTGCGCAGCACCGCTTCCATGTGGGGCCGGCGACGCTCCACGACCCGCTGGGAGGAGCGCAGCCCATCGCGGTAGATCCGGAAGGCCGGCGGGGCGCTGAGCACCTTGCCCGCCGCGTTGCGCATGGTGCGCAGCGCCACGATGTAGCGGTGGCCCTCGAGGAAGTTCTTCCCGGGATGAATGAGGAGGTTGCGCTCCCCGTCGGTGGCCGCTTGTGAGTCCAACTCGGCCCAGA
Organism: Solirubrobacterales bacterium; assembly: GCA_038319025.1. Taxonomy (GTDB): domain Bacteria; phylum Actinomycetota; class Thermoleophilia; order Solirubrobacterales; family Solirubrobacteraceae; genus JBBQCW01. Next base: position 57,068 of record JBBQCW010000015.1, on the reverse strand, counting down.
TCAGGCTGCGCTTGCCCGTTGCGGCATCGATGACCACGACGGCCTGCCGCTTGTCGTAGGCACGCGCCATGTCGGTGATCGGGACGATCTTTGACCGCTTGAACGCGGCCGGATTGTCCATGCCCGGAACGCGCACGATTATCGCTCCGCCTGGGCTGAACCCGTCGCTGCGATTCCAGTCGGTGGGGTCGATGTGCTTGCCCTTGGTGTTGGCCGGCATCGAGTCCTTGGCGAACGCGACCCGCCGACCGGTCGCCGTCGCCTTGTCGGCCGCCGTGAAGTAATCGTTGGGGAACGGCGCGACGCAGACCGACTGCCCCACCAGGAAGTCGCAGCTCTTCGCTTGGCTCACATCCACGTGCGGCGCACGCGCGCCAAAAGCCGGAGCCGCCACGAGCAGCAGCGCGGCGACCGATGCGAATGACGACGAAACGAAACGGCCTGGGGCCTTGCTCATGTGACTCTCTCCTCAACTGGACCTGCCGACCGTACCGCGCTTGGCCCCATCGCGTGACCGTAGGAGAAAGTGGTGGCCGGACGGAAAGAAACCCCGCCCGGCCACCCCGGTCATAGATCGCCCTTAACTACAAACGTCCCAGGACGGTGTGTCTTGCCTGGGCGGTTAGACACTCCCAGCCTCCGTTCCTCACCGAAGTGGGGATCCGGATGACACCCAAGGGTGCCGCGGCCAAGTGGGCGATCCGCCGGACTCAGAACGCTAGCAGCCCCAACGCCCTACTCGTAAAGGGTGATGACGGCGAGCATGACGTAGGTGCCGACCAACGCCCAGCCCTCGAAGGCCATCGCCTCGCCGTCGCCGGTGACCTGCCACACGGCGATCGCCGTCAGGCCGAGCGCTCCGATCAGGTACGCGGGCAAGGCGAACGTCAGGTGAGTCTCGAACAGCCTGGAGACGATGATCAGCACGGGGAAAAGGAACGCCGCGATCTGCGCCACGGAGTTCTTCACCACCGAGATCGCAAGGTCGCTCTTGCCCTTCGCGGCGAGGACGAACGCCGTCACGTTCTCGACGGCGTTACCGGCGATCGCGACGATGACCAAACCGGCGAAGGCCTCGGATATCCCGAGGGTTTTTATGGCCGGCTCCAGCGCGCCGATGAACCACTCCGAGACCAGTGCGGCACCGATGCCACCGAGCGTCAGCATGATGACTGTGGTCCGCATTGACATCGTCGGGCTGTGCTCGCTGTCGGCGCCCGTGTCGGCGCGTGCGTAGGGAATCACCCAGGCTCCGTAGACCAGCAACAGGACGATGGCGGCGTAGAGCGATATGTCATCGACGTGCGTGCTGGCCGGGTCGCCGCTGCCCAGCGAAAGCCCGACGAGCACGATGATGAAGCTCGTCAGGAGCAGAAGTGTGGTCGCGTCGTTGGGCAGGCGCCGGCCGAAGCGCATGATGCCGTCCTCCGTCCGCCGTGCCCCGACGACAATCGTTATCCCCAGGACCAGCAGCGCGTTGGCCAAAATCGAGCCGACGATCGACGTCTGGGCCACCACGAGCTGGCCGTCGCGCAACGCGAAGAGGACGACAAAAAGCTCGGGCAGGTTCCCCAGCGTGGACTGCAGCAGGCCGGTGCGCCCGGGCGGAAGGCGCGTGCCCAACTCCTCGGTCCCCAGCGAGACGACGTAAGCCAGCCCCCCAAGCGCCAAGGCCGACAGCGCAAAAGTGAGGACCTCCGGCCCGGGCGCGTACTCCGACGCCGCGGCGGCGGCCACGAGCAGAGCGATCACGGCGAGCTGGATGATGCGGCGGCGGGTCATTTCCGCACCCAGCCTACCCGTCCCGCCCGCGACGATCCGGCTACCCTCCGGCCATGCTCAAGGGCGACGCCACCACAGAAATCACCGCTCCGGCGGCCGACGTGTATGCCCGGCTCGCTGATGTTGAGGCCTACCCGTCCTGGCAGTCTTTCGTGTCCGACGTTGATGTACGTGAGCGCGACGACGACGGGCGCCCGGTGCTCGTCGCGAGCCGCTTGGACGCGAAGGTGAGCATCCTCAAGGCCGTCCTGCGCTACCAGTACGACGCGCCGAACGCGATCACCTGGACGTACGAGGACGGCGACCTGAAGGACATGACCGGCGGCTACCGGATCGAACCGTTGCTTGGCGGGCTGGCCTCCGTGCGCATGGAAGTCATGGTCGACCCCGGGTTCAAGCTCGGCCTGTTGCTGCGCGGGCCGGCCGAGACGAAGGTTCGCAACCGCGTGCTCAACGGCACGCTTCGAGAACTCGCCGCCACCTTCGCCTGAGCATCGCTCAGCGGCCTCGCGGGTCCGAGGCCCGGCGGCCGGCGTCCACCCGCCGGGCGATCGCTTGGGCCAGCTCGGGCGCAAGTTCGGTGAAGGTGACCCCGCGACCCTGCCGAGGCGCGAGCCGCACGCTGCCGGTGCGCCGCCGCCGGCCACGTACCGCCTGGCTGACGTTGAGCAAGTTCACGTAGCTCAGCGAGCGGACCCGGCCACTGACGGCATCGTCCAGCAGCCACAGCACCCTGCGGTCGGTGACGGCGAGCACCGTCCGGCCGCTGGCCCAGGTTGACGTAAGGGTAACGACGTCCACCATCTCCCCGTCTTCGAGTTCACGCAGGAGCTCGGGGCCCAGCGCACGGCGTGTCGCCGCGGGCAGCCAGTGCCCCAGGCGGCGTGCTCGGGCAGCCGCCGACGGCGCCGGAGGTGGCGGGGTCACGCCGAAGCCGGGCGTGCGCGGATCAGACGGTGGACCCGCTGGATCCTCCCCACCGCCCAGACCGTGGAGGAGGGCCGCGGTGAGTACATCGTGTGCGGCGTTCACCGCCGCCATCTGAGCCGCATCGTCGGCACCCGTGCGATCGGGGTGCAGAGCTTTGGCCCGGCGCCGGTAGGCCGCCGCGACCTCGTCGGCCCCGGCCCCGGGGCTGAGCCCTAGGAGCGCGTAGGCACCATCCAGCTCACGGGGCAACGGCGCCGCCCACGATGCGCAGCTGCTCTTCGGCCACGCCGACCACGTCGCCGGCCCTCAGCGTGCGACCGCGCCGCGCCTCCGGCTCACCGTTCACGGTGACCGACCCGGAGGCCAGCAACTCCTTCGCCTCGCCCCCGGAGTCGGCGATGCCGGCGAACTTGAGCAGCTGGCCGAGGCGGATGTCCTCGCCGCGCAGGATGACGTCACGCATCGTGGGAAGTATGCGGGACGCCGTCCTCGGCCTTCTGAACGCCGTTCAACGAACGTCTACGAACAGCGTTTGAGCGGCGACCCCGATCGGCCCATCTTGGTCGTAGAGCCTGGACGACGCGACGCCCGTGCCCTGTGGGTCGAGCTGTGTGCGAGCGTCTATCAGTACCCATTCGCCCTTTGGCTCACGGACCAGATGGATCGTCAGGTCGGTGTTGATGAAGAAGTGGGTGCGAAAGTCGAGCAGGCGGCTGACGCCGTTCCCGAAGTCCGCTGCGGCTGCGACACGGGCCGTGGCCGTCGGCGTCTCGCCGGCCACCAGCGGCATGGCGAGCCGAAACCAGACCCGGGCGGGCCCGACGGTCGCCAGTTCTCCCTGCGCCCAACGGGACTCGGTAGCGCTGCTCCCGAAGCCCACGCCGCCGGTCTCAAAGGACCCAGGGGTCGACGCCTCCGGGCCAGGTCGCGGCGTCGGCTCGGAGTTCGCCGCATCGCCCAGCTCCACAGCCCCGCGCCGTAGTCGCACCCCGCGCACGCGCACCAAGACGCGGCCGTCAACGTCAATCAGTTCGCCTTCCAGCAGTTGAAACCGTCGCCCGGCCTTGGCCACGCGCACGGCGACCTTCAACGGCACCAACGGCACAGGGCCAAGGAATTCGTAGGTCAAGCGACAGACAACCATCTCCTCACCGCCCTCCGCCCGTCCGACCATGTCGGCCAGCAGTGCGGCGGGAGCGCCACCATGCTGCTGCTCAGCGCTCCAGGGGCCTCGGGTGTGAGCCGACGGGATGAAGAGATCGCCGTCACGGCTGAACAGCGCGTCGCTCATTGCGTCTCCCCCACCTGCTCGACCAGGTCGGCGATCACTAGAGAGAGCTGGCCTCCCTGCCAAGCCAGCGGCGACTTGCCTTCCGCCTCCACAACGAGCCGCGCGCCTGGGATCGCGGCGGCGTACGCCTCACCCAGGGCCAGCGGATGCCCGGGGTCGGCTTCGTCACGATCGGCGACGACCGTGACGGGGCAGGTGAGCACGAGCAGGTCACGCACCGAACGGAACGGCCGGGAGCGTGGAACGGCGTTCAGCGCGTCGGCGACGGCTCCCGGATGTTCGTGGGCGGCCAGCCGTTGGTGCAGCACGGTGACGATCGTGTCCCGCCAAGCGGCAGGTACGTTCTCCACTCCGTACGCGGCCACGAAGCCCTCGATACCGCCCGAGCGCAGGCCGTCGGCGAGGGCATCCCAGCGGGCCAGCGAGTCCGCGTCGCCGAACTGCATCTCGTCGTAGGCCGGAGTGATGACGACGAGGCCGGCTACGCGGTCAGGTGCCGCCAGCGCCAGGCGCAACGCCGTGTGGGCGCCCATCGACGCGCCGACGAGCACGGCGCGCTCCGCCCCGAGCGCGTCCAGGACGGCCAGCAGGTCGGCCGTGAGGTCCGGGTAGCCGTAGGCCGCCTCCTGCTCCGCCGGGCTCGATTCCCCATGGCCGCGGGCGTCGTAGCTGATCACACGGTGACCTGAGCGCTCCAGCGCACGGGAGCCCATCACGACGTAGCGCCGGCTGGCGGTCAGGCCGTGCAGCAGGACGACGGGGACGCCTGCCCCGGCTTCCTCGCCGGCCAAGACGACGCCGCCGCGCGTGACGGTGAACGCACCCATGAGGGGCCTCAGGCGCTCGGAACGGCGAGCCCGGCGTGTTCGACCACCAGGCGCGCGGCCCGCTCGGTGTCCTCCCACCAGAACAGATGCCCGGCCCCCGGAAACAGTTCGAAACGCGCGTCCGGGATCAGTCGAGCGATCAGCTCACCGTTGGCGACCGGCAGCATCTGGTCTTCGTCGCCGTGCATCACAAGGGTGGGAGCTGTTACCTCGCCCAGCCGGGCGCTGGTGTCAAACGAGCCGATCGCCTGCATCTGCAGCATGATCACGGCCAGCGGAGCGGGCAACGCCATACCGATCTCGCGGAAGACGGCAAAGTGCTCCTCGGTCTGGAACGCCTTCGACACGTTGACCTCGAAGCCGGCCCGCAGCGCGCGCTCGCGGTCTCCGCTCATCATGGCCTGCGCCAGGCCGGTCATCACCTCGGGGCCCGCCAATTGGGCTTCCGGGCCGCCGCAGTAGGAGCAGCCGATGGTGAGTGTGCGCACCTTGCCCGGGTGGCGCAGCACCAGTTCCTGCGCCGTCATCCCGCCCATCGAGATTCCCATCACATGGGCACTTTCGACGGACAGAGCATCGAGCAGACCGGCCGCGTCGTCGGCGAGATCGGCGATCGTGAAGGGCTCGTCGGCCGGGTCGGAATGGCCGATGCCGCGGTGGTCGTAAACGATCACGTCGAAGTGCGGCTCCAGCAGGGCCAGGAACGGCTCACCCCAATGCAGATGGTTGCCGCTCATGCCCTGGATCAGAAGCAGAGGCGGCCCGGACCCTGAGCGTTCGTAGTTCAGGTTGCGGCCGGTGACGCGGGCGTTGGGCATACCCAAAATCTACACCGACAGCGCGAGCTGCCCGTCGGGTCCGGGTGGGCCTGCATCGACGAACGCCGCGACCTTCACGCCGAGGAGCCGGACAGGGCGCTGGGGCGCGTACGTACGCAGCAACTCGCGCGAGATGGCGACGACCTCGTCAGCGTCGTTGGTGGCGACCGGAAGCGTGCGTGCCCGGGTGACCGTGGTCCAATCGTCCAGCCGGACCTTGATCGCCACGTTCCGACCACGGCGCTCCTCCTTGGCCAGCGCGGCGCACAGCCGTCGAGCCAGCGCCTCCAGCCGCTGCTCCTGCTCGGCGCGATCGGTGATGTCCACGTCAAACGTCGTCTCGCGCGACTCGGAGACGGCGATCCTGTCCCCAGTCACAGCCCCGTCGTCCTCAAACTGGGCCCGCCGGCGCAGCCACGGGCCTTGGCGGGCACCAAACGCTTGCGACAGCGCGGCCTCATCGGCCACCGCCAGCGCGGCAAGCGTCCGCAGCCCCATGCGCTCCAGTCGCTCCGCGGTTCGCGGACCGATGCCCGGCACGAGCCCTGGCGGAGACTGGGCGAACCGCTCGCAAGCAGCTTCGCGGCTCAGGACCACGAAGCCGACTGGCTTTTCCGCGTCGGAGGCGACCTTGGCCACCAGCTTGTTCGGCCCCATCCCCACCGACATGCTCATGCCGGTCTGCACGCGTACCGCGCTCACGAGACCGCGCATGGCGGTCTTGGGCGAGAACAGCTTCGTCAGGTCGAGGTAGGCCTCGTCCATGCCGAGGATCTCGACGTCGTCGACGGTGTCGCGGACGAGCGCCATCACCTGCGAGGACACCTCGCGGTAGGCCGTGAAGTCAGGCGCGATCACGATGCCATCGGGGCACAGCCGGCGCGCGCGAGCGGCCGGCATCGCCGATCCCACTCCAAACGCGCGGGCCTCGTAGCTGGCCGTGGTGACCACAGCGCGCGGGCCACTGCCGGCCACGATCACCGGTTTGCCCCGCAACTCCGGGCGGCGGAGCAACTCGACCGACGCATAGAAGGCGTCCAGATCGACGTGGGCGATGGTGCGGGGCACGCACCCGAGGGTACGCGCCCCGCACGACGCTCAATCGTTACCGGGTCGACACCTGGATGGTGCCGACACCGTCGAAGCCCAGCGCATGTGCGGTGGCGCCGGTGAGGTCGAACTCACGGCCACCGACGTACGGGCCGCGATCGATGACCGGAACGCGAACTGTGCGTCCGCGGTAGGCGATGGTGACCATCGTGCCGCAGGGCAGCGACTTGTTGGCCACACCCATCTGGCTGGAGCCGAGGGTGCCACCACAGGCCAGCGGCCCGCCGTAGTCCCCGTACCAGGAGGCGAGCGCGTCACGCATGACGTTGACTCGCCCGACGTTGCTGGTCGCCGCGTTGACGGTGGCGTCACCCGAGGCGGTGACCCGTACGCGGGCGCCCGAGCCGGCCCGCCAAGCGAGCTTGAAATGCCCGTTGCCGTCGGTCCGGTCACGCGCCTGGGTGATCCAGCGGTGGCCGCTGCGGCGCTGTGCGACGACGAGGCGTCCACCGCGATGCGGCAGGACCACGCCGGACAACGACACGCGGCGGCCTCCGTTCAGGTTCAGATGCTTGTGCCGCACAAACAGGGCGGCGCTGACGCGAACACCGTGGGCGCCGGTGGTGCTGGGCGCGAGCGGCGTCCCGCCGGTCGAGGCGAGAACGGCCTGTGCGCCATCGCCTAAGGTGACGCGCACGTCCCCCCGACCCGGCAGGGTTTGGTGGAAGCGGTAGGCACGGTGGTGTGCCCGAGTGGTGCCCACGGTGCTCCACACGCCGTCGTGGCCGCGGAACTGCAGCGTCACGATGGGAGCGGTATCGGCACCGTGGACGCGGCCGGTCACCGTGACCGCCTCGCCCCAGGTCAGGTGACGATCGACGACCTGGGCCTCGATGGCCGGGTGGGTCGTCGGGGCGGACGCCGCGGCATGCGCGGTACTGGTGATGGTCGCCGACATGATGCAGGCGAGCCCGCACAGGGCGAGCGACGCGCGACGAGCGCGTGAATTGAGCATGGGCCTCATCCGAGGTCCTCCTTCGGTATCGGTCGCCTACGGGGTTAGCTGACGGGCTCGCGACGACCTCGCGCTCGTGCATCCGGCACGCGCGACGTGGTACCGCTACGGCCGCCTCTGCGACCGATTCGCCCCTGCCGGCCTCATATGTCAGGCCAACTTTGGGTCCCCCGCTCGTCCGCGCATCAGGGCGCAGACGACTCGGCGAGCTTTCAAACTCAGTGATCGCCGCGCATCAGGGCGCAGACGACTCGGCGAGCTTTCAAACTCAGTGATCGAGTGTAAAGACTGGTACGTCCCGACGTGTGCGGTCGATCACACCCGCAACATTTGGTGCAGATGACGGCGCGAGGCCGCCTCAAGCGGCGGCTGCGCCGTCCCATTCCTCGCGGAGTTTCGTCAGCCCAAGGCGGATCCGACTCTTGGCGGTGCCGAGTGGCACGTGCGACTCACGGGCGATCTCGTCCGCCGTCAGCCCTCCCCAGTACGCCAGAACGACAGCCTCACGCTGGGCGTCGGGCAACGTCTCAAGGGCTTCCTGCACGGCTTCACGCGTCTCGGCGCGCTCGGCGAGATCCGCCGGGCGGTCCTCGACCCGCTGCTCCTGACGAGCCACCACCAGCTTCAGCCGGTCGCCGGCGCGGCCGGCGGCCTGACCCTCGCGCCAGAGATCCAGCGCGCGGCTGCGCGCCATCAGACGAAGGTAGCTGCCCAGTTCGCCGCGGCGTGAATCGAAACGGTCAGGCTTGCGCCACACCCGCAGAAACACGTCCTGGACGACGTCCTGGGCCTGGGTCGGGTCGCCACAAATGCGGTAGGCGGCTGAGTACACGCCGCGCTGGTGCTTGTCATACATGGCGCTGAAGGTCTGTGGATCAGAGAGGTTCATGGTGCGCCGTTCCTTTCGGGATGCGCTGGGTTCGAACTGCTCGGTTTCTGAAGCTTACACAACTTGTGCAAGGTTTGTCTACAACCTTCAACAAACCGGTCGTTCCAGCGAGTTCATCGACCGCTCCGCCTTGCAGCTCTTCCATCGGCGCGGGACACTCCCGGTATGCCCAACCCTGACCGTCTCTCCGGCCTCGACGCCTCGTTCCTGCATCTGGAGAACGACGGGGCTCATATGCACGTCGCCGGTGTGCTGACCTTCGAGGGAGAGGCACCGGACTTCGACGAGTTCGTGCGCATGATCGATTCGCGGTTGCATCTCGTCCCGCGGTACCGGCAGCGGCTCGCTTTCGTCCCGTTCGATCAGGGTCGGCCGGTGTGGGTGGACGATCCACACTTCAACATCACGTACCACGTTCGACACATGGCGCTGCCCTCCCCAGGCACCGACCACGAGCTGCGAACGCTCTCCGGAAGGCTCTTCGCTCAGCAGCTCGACCGCGCCAAGCCCCTGTGGGAGCTTGCCCTCGTCGAAGGCCTTGACGCCAACCGGTTCGCGGTGATCTCCAAGACACACCACGCGCTGGTTGACGGTGTATCTGGTGTCGACATCACCTCGGTGCTGTTCGACACCCGTCCTGACCCCTCCCCGGTGGCTCCCCCGGATCGTCCGTGGATCCCCCGCCCCGTGCCGACGGGTTCTCAGCTGCTCGGAGACGCCCTGGTGGAACGCGCGACCGTTCCCGGAGAAGCCTTGCGCGGGGCGCGCGCCGCGCTGCGCCGCCCGCAGCGCGCGGTGAAGTCGATCGCCGCGGGCATCAACGGTGTCGGCGCGATGGTGTGGGCCGGCCTCGCCGACGGCGCCCCGGACTCACCGTTCAACACCCAGATCGGCCCCCACCGCCGGTATACCTGGGTCGATTCGTCACTGGCCGACATCAAGGCGATCAAGGACGAGCTGGGCGGCACCGTCAACGACGTCGTCCTGACGGCCGTCAGCCTTTCGCTCGGGCGCTTCCTCCGCGGCCGCGGAGAGCCGGTGGACGGCCGCGAACTGCGGGCGCTGGTCCCGGTGTCGGTGCGCGCAGACGTCGAGCGGGGCGCACTGGGCAACCGGGTGGCCGCGATGTGGGCGCCCCTACCCATCGGGATCGAAGATCCGGTCGCCAGCCTCGCACGGGTCAGGGAGGCGATGGGTCACCTGAAGAACTCCGGCCAGGCCGTCGGTGCTCAGGTGCTCACCGAGCTGACCGACTTCGCGCCGCCGACGATCATGAGCCAGGCCGCCCGCCTGCAGGCCCGCCAGCGCCTGTTCAACCTCGTGGTCACCAACGTTCCGGGGCCACAGATGCCGTTGTACCTGTGCGGAAGGCAGATGCTGAGCTTCTACCCGGTCGTCCCGCTGGCGCAGAATCAAGCGCTGGGAATCGCGATCATGAGCTACAACGGCAACCTGTATTTCGGCTTGGTCTCCGACTGGGATGCCCTCCCGGATCTTGAGACGCTGGGCCACGACCTGGAGTGGGCGCTGCGTTCCCTGGCCAATGCGGCAGGCGTCAAACACACGACACGCGCCAAGAAGCCCAACGGGACGCCCGTCCGGCGCACGCCCGCTCGCGCTTGATCTGAAGGGTGCGCGTCGTCGTCATAGTCGTTGCCGGTGTGGCCATCGCCGGCGCGGGCCTCGCCCTGCTGCTGGGTGCCCTGACGGGGGACGACGGCGGCAGCACCCGGGCGCTCGCCGCCCCCGGTCATGCCGCGCCGCCGGCGACGGGGCAACTCGGCGTCGTGCTCCAGGCGGGGAACGTCGTCCTCTCCTACCGTGACGTGCGCGACGCGGCCGCCGCCCGCGTCCGGGCAACCCTGTTGGGCGGCACGCCCTCCCCCGCGCTCGTGGCCACAGGCCAGGCGGTCCTAGCTCGGCGCGACGCCGGAGCCCGGAGTCGGTACACGGCAAGGGCCTACGACCGGGCACAACCACTTAGGAGTCTCGCCGATCCCGCCCTCCCGACGTTCGTCGACCGTTGGCTCGGTCGAGGCGCCGGCGGCTGATCAACCCGTCGGACTGGAAGAATCGCCAGATGGACGTCCCCACCAACCTCCGCGTCGCGCTGGCGCAGATCGACCCCACGGTGGGGGACCTGGCGGGAAACGCTGCGCTGATCACCGCCTCCATAACCGCAGCACGGGATGCAGGCGCCCAACTCGTGGTGCTCCCCGAACTGGCCCTGACCGGATACCCGCCGGAGGATCTGCTGCTCCGCGAGCACTTCCTCAGCGACGCCCGCGAGGCGCTGGAGGGCATCGCCCGGGAAACGCGGGACATCGTCGCCGTGGTCGGGTGCCCTGAGCGCGCGGACGACCTCTACAACGCCGCGGCGATCCTGTCCGAGGGCGAAATTCACGCCTACTACCGCAAGGTTCGCCTCCCCAACTACGGGGTCTTCGACGAGCAGCGCTACTTTCAGGCCGGCCGCGGCGGCGGCCTGATCGAGGTGTCCGGCGTAAAGGTCGGGATCACGATCTGCGAGGACGTGTGGGTCCCAGGCCCACCGGAGAGCGACGAGGCTCTCGCCGGCGCCACACTGATCATCAACCTCTCCGCGTCGCCCTACCACGCCGGCAAGGGCGCCGACCGCGAGCGGATGCTAGCCCAGCGCGCGCGCGACTCGGTGGCGGCGTTCGCGTTCTGCGCTCTCGTCGGTGGCCAGGACGAACTGATCTTCGACGGGCACTCGCTCGTGCTGGATCACGAAGGGGAGATCGTGGCGCGCGCCCCCCAGTTCACCGAGCATCTGCTCGTGGTCGATGTGGACGTGGCCGCGCCCGCACGCGCACGCCTGCGCGACACCCGCCACCGGGCCGCGGCAAGGGCGCTGCAAATGGATGTGCCCGTCCTCGCCATCCTGCCCGGCCCTGAACTTGTGGCCACAGACGAGCGCATTCCCACCATCACCCCGCTGCTCGAACCCGACGCCGAGGTCTACGAGGCCCTCGTCCTGGGCACCCGCGACTACGTACGCAAGAACGGCTTTCACCACGTCGTGCTCGGGCTGTCGGGCGGCATCGACTCGACGCTCGTGGCCCTCGTGGCCGCCGACGCGCTCGGTCCCGAGGCGGTGACCTGCGTGACCATGCCCTCCCCCTACTCGTCGAGCGGGACGCGGGGTGACGCAGGCGAACTGGCGGACAACCTTGGCGTGACACTGCTCGAGCTTCCGATCACCGGCGCGATGGACGTGTACGAGGTGCTGCTTGCGGATGCGTTCGCGGACCGCGAGGCCGACCTGACGGAGGAGAATCTGCAGGCCAGGATCCGCGGCAACCTGCTGATGGCGCTGTCCAACAAGTTCGGCTGGCTGGTCCTGACCACGGGCAACAAGTCCGAGATGTCGGTCGGCTACTCCACTTTGTACGGCGACAGCGCCGGCGGGTTCGCCGTCATCAAGGACGTCCCCAAGACCCTCGTCTACCGGCTGACCGCTTGGCGCGACTCCCGCGACGGGGATCACCCGGTCCCTCCGGGCGTCATCGAGCGTCCGCCTTCGGCCGAGCTACGGCCTGACCAGCGCGACGACGATTCCCTGCCGCCCTACGACGTGCTCGACCCGATCCTCATGGGCTACGTCGAGGAGGACCTGGGGCGCGATGAGCTGATCGCGCGGGGCGCAGACCCCGCGGTCGTCGACCGCATCATCCGCCTCGTCGACCTGGCTGAGTACAAGCGCCGCCAGCAGCCTCCGGGCGTCAAGATCACCCCCAAGGCCTTTGGCCGTGACCGGCGCATGCCGATTACGAATCGCTACCGTGACCTTTGATGCTGACGGTCACCCAGCACGTGCGCGACCGCGTCGGTTGCGCCCTTGGAATCGTTGTACTCGCCGTCACCGTCAGCGCGCCCGCCGCGCGCTCGGCAACACCTTGTCCACGCCCGCACTGGGTCGGCAGTTGGATGACCTCACCCTCAGATGCCTCTGCGAGGGCGCTGACTGACCAGACACTGCGGATGATCGTCTCGCCGCACCTGGGCGGCCAGCGCCTGCGCGTCCGCGTGTCCAACCGATTCGGAACGACGTCGGTGACGCTCGGGCCCGTGAGAATCGGCCGCCGGGGCCAGGGTGCGGCGCTGGCGCCAGGGAGTCCGCGGACCGTTCGGTTCGGCGGACACTCCACCGTCACCATCCCGGCCGGGCGCGAGGCGGTGAGCGACCCGGTGAACATGCGGATCACGGCGTTCGCCCCACTCGCCGTAAGCGTGTCCGTCACGGGGACCGTCGCCGCGCCCACCGAGCACGCGATCACCCGCCAGACGAGCTACCTCAGCCCGGCAGGCTCCGGCGATCACACCGGCGACATCGGCGCGGCCGCCTTTACCGAGCCCACCGCGACGGGCCGTTCCTCCGGCTGGTATTTCCTTGACGGCATCGACGTGCAGGCGCCCGCCATAACCGGTGCCCTCGTGACCTTCGGCGACTCGATCACGGACGGCTACCGCAGCGCCGGAGCCGGCGAGGACCTGGGAACCGGCGAGGACAATGCGCGCTACCCCGACTTTCTCGCCCACCGACTGGCCCGGGCGAACGTACCCCTGTCGGTTCTGAACGCCGGGATCAGCGGCAATCGAATCAACGAGGACGGCTACCTGCCGGCGTTCGGACCCAGCGGGCGCTCGCGCCTGCGGGCCGATGCACTTGACCGCGCCGGTGTGACCGGCGTGCTTGTCCTGGAGGGAATCAACGACGTGGGACTGACGCCCTCACCTGCCTCCGATGTGATCGCCGGCCTGCGTCACCTGCTCCGGCAGGTCCACACCGCGCACCGGCGGGCGATCGTGGGGACGCTCGTGCCCTCGGCCGGTTACGGGCTCACCACTTACGGCAGCGAGCAGGCCGACGAGATCCGCCGGACGATCAACACCTGGATCCGCACCCGGAGCGGCGCCGACGCGGTCGTGGACTTCGATCGCGCGCTGCGCGACCCGGAACATCCGAGCCGCCTGGCTGCGGCCTTTGACAGCGGCGACCACCTGCATCCGTCGGCCGCCGGCTACCGGGCGATGGCCGGCGCCGTGCCGATGTCCGCACTGGGTGGGACGGCCGCGCCCAGCACGCGCTGCGGCTGAGCCCGGACGATCGCCTCAGGCGCCGCCGGGTATCGGCCGCACCGCGATCGTCATACGCACCAGCGCACAGAGATGGCCGGCATCGTCGGTCACGTCGACTTCCCAGACCCATGTCGTACGCCCTTTGTGCCGGCGGTTGGCCACCGCGTGAACGGTGCCCTGAGTAATCGGCCGCAGGAAGGTCGTCTGGTTGGACATACCCATCGCGAATTCACCGTTGGGAGCCACGGCAACGGCTGTCGCCATCGAGGTGATCGACTCCGCAATCGATGCGTAGACGCCCCCGTGGACCAGTCCCATCGGCTGTTTGATGCCGTCGTGAACGCGGACCTGCGCGCGCACCAACTCCGGTGACTGCTCCAGCACCTCGAGGCCGTAGAGGGCGTCGAAGGTGTGTTCCAGAGGGATGACCGGTTCAATCGTCATGGGGAGCGGCACGATAGCGAGCGGACTGCACTAGCCTCTCGCGCCATGCCCAGTGTCGATGACCTCCCGCCCGACCAGCGAGCCGTCCTTCAGTTGCTGCTGCGCCAGGGCAAGTCCTACGGCGATCTGGCCTCCCTGCTGCGGATCTCCGACGACGCCGTCCGTGAACGTGCCCACCATGCCCTCGACGGCCTGGGGCCCGAGGATGGCTCCGGCCTCACAGAGCACCGCCGTGACGAGATCGGCGACTACCTGCTCGGCCAGCAGGCAGCCTCCCAGCGCGCGGGGACCCGCGCGTATCTGGAGGGCTCATCTTCCGCCCGCACCTGGGCCCGCTCCGTGGCCACGCAACTGCGCCCGCTCGCGGGGGACGACCTGCCCGAGATCCCGGCCGACGATGCGGAGGTCGACGAAGCATTCGGCGCCCTGCAGGCGCGCCGCACCGCGCAGGCCGACCAGCAGAAGAGCTCACGGCTGGGTGGTGTGCTCCTGCTCGCAGGGCTCGGCATCGCGATAGCCGTGATCCTGGTGATCGTCCTCTCCAGTGGTGGTGGCAGCGACTCCCCCTCCGTCTCCACTCCGGCCGCATCAACGACCACCGCCACCACCACCCCGACCTCCACGGCGGCGGTGCAGGCTCTGGCGCAGGTCAACCTCGTCCCGCCCGGCGGAGGCAGCAAGCCTCTCGGCGTGGCCAGCATCGTCTCCCAGGGCACGCAGCGCGCGTTGGCCATCGGCGGGCAGGATCTGCCTCGAAGCACGCCCACGAGCTTCTACGCGGTTTGGCTCTACAGCACGCCCGGTAAGGCCAAGCTGCTGGGCTTTGCGCCATCGGTGAAGGCCAACGGCCGGTTGCAGGCGCTGGCCGCCGTGCCCGCCGACCTGGCGTCATACCGCCAGATCATCGTGACCCGCGAGACGACCGCCAAGCCCACCACGCCGGGCACGATCGTCCTCGCCGGGAACCTCGCCGCGAACTGAGGCACGGCCCGCGGCGCAAGAGCCTCGTCAGACCCCGAGCAGCTTGCCGGGGTTCATGATGCCGACGGGATCCAGCTCGGCCTTGACGGCGCCCAGCGCTGCGAGCGCCCCGTCACCGACCTCCGCCCGCATCCATGGCGCATGGTCACGGCCTACCCCGTGATGGTGCGTGATCGTGCCCTGGCGAGCCACGATGGCGTCGGTGGCCGCCGTCTTCACGCGCTGCCACTGCCCCAATGGGTCCTGGGCGTCCTGCCGAGCCAGATAGGTGAAGTACAGCGACGCACCGCTCGGATACACGTGGGAGATGTGGCACATGACCACCGCCGAGTGCTCGCGCAGCACGTCTCCGACGGCGCGATACAGAGTGAAAAGGTTGCTCCAGCTGGTCGCCGTCTCCAGCGTGTCGACCAGAACGCCACGGTCCATCAGGTCGTCGCGTAGGTACGGGCCGTGGAAGCGCCCCTTGGCCCAAGCGTTCCCGGCTGTCCGGCCCAGACCCACGGCACCGTGACGGCCCAGGATCTCGGCCGAGCGCTCGCGACGTGCGCTGACTTCCTCGTGCTCGCCCTCCCAGCCGGCGATCGCGAGCGCGCCACCCATGACGTTGCGGGCCTTCAGATACCGCCGCGCGACCTGGCCCTTCAGTCCCCCGTCACCGCTCATGGTCAGGGAGATGCGCGTCTCCTCCTCGTCGGAGAGGCGGGTGACATCCGGCGCGGCTCCCTCTTGCGCGAGCACGCGCAGCGCCTCCGAGCCGGCGGAGAAGGACGGGAACATGAAGCCCTCGTAGCGTTTCTCCGCCGGGGCATGACGGACCCGAAGGGTCACCTCCGTGAGCACGCCGAAGACGCCCTCCGAGCCTACGAGCAGCTCACGCACCTGCGGCCCGGCGGCCGTGGCGGGATGAGGCGCGCAGACCAGATCGATGGCCGGCGCGGCACAGCGAAGGCCCAGCACCTGATCCTCGATGCGACCGTAGCCCACGGAGGACTGGCCGGCCGAACGTGTGGCCACGCAGCCCCCGATGCTCACGTACTCATAGCTCTGGGGGTAGTGGCCGAGGGTCAGCCCGCGATCGCCGAGGGCCGTTTCGAGCGCGGGGGCACGGATCCCCGGCTCGACAGTGGCCACCAGTGACCGCTCGTCGACGGAACTCACGGCATCCATCCGGCCCAGATCCAGGGCGATGACGGCGCTGAACGCCCCCCTCCAGGGCTCCACGCCCCCGACCACGCTGGTGCCGCCGCCGAACGGCACGACGGCCACTCCGGCGCGAGCACAGACGTCCAGCACGGCCCGGACCTGCGCATGGTCGACCGGGAGCACGATGGCGTCGGGCGCCTGCTCGGCATCTCCCGCCCGCAGACGCAGCAAGTCCGGGTAGGAGCGGCCCGCTGCGCGCTCGATACGTGAGAGGCGATCGTCCAGCACGCCGTCGGCGCCGACGGCGCGGACAAGGTCATCCCGAACACCGGCGGGCAGTGCGGCCGGACCGACCCGCACCTGATCGAAGGCCACGCGCCGACCGTCACCCAGGCCGATCTCGGCCTGCAGCAACGGGACGGCGGCCGGCGGCAGTCCTCCCTGATGCCGGGCGTCGCCCCAACCCCACCATCGCATCACGCCCGCTCCGGTGCTCATCCGTGTATCGCCGCCAGCCGGTCAAGTGCTTCGTCTATCTGCCGGGCGGTGGCCCGGCGCCACATGAAGCCGCCGAGGCTGGACATGCCCTTGAGCTTGGTGCGCCGGGTGATGCTCACGGTGGTGCCGTCGGAGGATTCGCTGAGCTCGACCGAGGTCTCACTCTCCCGGATCATCCGTTCGAACGGGCTGCCTTCCAGCAGTTGCTCGTAGCGCAGCATCTCGCTCTCGCGGCGCTCGACGATACGAAAGTCAGCCCGGATGCCGCGGCCCTTGGAAGTCCGCAACAACTCGGTGAAAGCGTCATCTTCGACCTGCTCCACGCGGCTGACCATGGGCCACCACCGCGGCAGATGGTGGGGGTCGCCCACGGTGCGCCAGATCGCGGCGGGCGGGGCGGGAAGGGAACGGGTGCGGCGAGTCGTGGGCATCAGATCTTCATCTCGGAGCGGACGCTACTCCGAGTCGTAGCGCAGCAGCGCGTGCACGTCGTGGGGCGCGAGCCGCGCCCGGCCGTCCAGAAAGCCCAGTTCGATGAAGAAGCCACAGCCGACGACCACACCACCGAGCTGCTCGACCAGGGAGCACAAAGCCCCCGCAGTACCTCCGGTGGCGAGCAGGTCGTCGTGGACGAGCACCTGCGTCCCCTCCCCCACAGCATCGATGTGCAGTTCAAGCGCATCGGTCCCGTACTCCAGCGCGTACTCGGCGCTGATCGTGTCGTAAGGCAGCTTGCCGGGCTTACGGGCGAGCACGAAGCCGGCGCCGATCTCGCGCGCGAGAGCGGTACCCAAAAGGAACCCGCGGGCCTCGGCGGCGATGACCACCTCGGCGTTCAGCGGCCGCGCGTACTGGGCAAGACCCTCGACGGCGGCGTCCAGTGCCTCGGGCGCAGCCAGCACCGGCGTGATGTCGAAGAACCCGATGCCCTCTTTGGGGAAGTCGGGGATCTGACGTACGTACGAGGCGAGATCGGTCAAGAGGCGATCTTGCGCAGATCCCGCACCAGCAGGAGATGTTTGAGGTGGGTGGTCACCGCGGCGAGGTTCTCGAGAGCCTCAAGTGCTTCCTTGCGGCGCTCCACGTTGCGCGAACGCAGCGCCGGCGCCAGGATCTGCTGCAGCAGAGCGGCCTCGCGGTCAGCCGACGTGCGGAACGCCCGCAGGTTGCGGCCGCCCACGCCGTAGCGCGCCAGTTCGGTCACTGCGCGCACGATCTCCCGATCGGTCTCGTCGTAGTACTTGATGCCCCCGCGGACCTCGCCGCGAATGACCCCGTACTCCTCTAGCTCCTGAACCAGGGCCGGATCGGCCCGCGTGTCATCGGCAACCTCTTCGAGGCTGAACAGTGCACCGGAGGCGCGTACGCTCACGGCGGCGCGGCGCCGGGCTCCGGTCTCGCGCTTGGGATCAGTTGCCTCAGAAGGCGTGGCCAGATCCGAGTCGGCGGAGCGGCCGGAGGCCAGCTCTTGACGGATCACCCGCAGCGGGAGGAACTCATCACGCTGCATGCGCAGGATGGTCCGTAATCGCGCCACGTCGCCCGCGCTGTATAGCCGGTAGCCACCAGGTGTACGCCGAGGCTCCAGCAGCTTCTGATCCTCCAGGTAGCGAATCTTGGAAATCGAGATGTCCGGGAACTCCTGCAGCAACGACTTGCAGACGGCCCCGATGGTCATCGATTTGGCGGGCCGCTGGACCTGCGGCTCCTGGCGATCGGCGGTGGTGGAAGGGGGAATGTCGGTTGCGGCCATTGGTTCAGCGCTCCAGGAAGCTCAGTTTGAACTTCCCGATCTGGAGCTCGTCACCGTCGGCGAGGCGCACCGATTCAACGAGTTCGCGGTTGACGTACGTGCCGTTCAGCGACCCAAGGTCGTCCAAGTGCCAGGCGTCCCCACGACGCACGATCAGGGCGTGATCACGAGAGACGGTGACGTCATCCAGGAAGACGGCGCTATCGGGCCGCCGACCGATGGTCAGCTTGTCGCCGATCAGCGGGAAGCTCTCCCCCACACGCCCACCGCCCGCCCGGATGATGAGAGCGGCCCCTTCCTGGGCGATCACGTCCTCGATCTCGACGGGCACCAGCTCGCCGGAGTCGTCGACGCGGTAGGTCGCCGTCGTGCCGTCGGCGGTGTCGGCGTCCACGTCGCCCAAGAATGCCCCGCACCGCTGGCAGTAGTTGGCGCCTTCGGTGTTTACGAACCCGCATTCTGAGCAATGGACAGCCATTCGGGCGAGCATACCAGCGCAGCGCTGAGCTTCAACGTCAGCTTGAGGGTGTGCGCGCTGCGGCCTGCTTACGAAGCTGCCGGGTGGCGTCCCGGCCGTACTCCACCGTCGCCCAGATGGTGAAGATGAGGCCGATGTAGAGCATCAGTGCGCCCATGGTGTAGGCGCCGCAAAGGCCGAGGAAGATCGCCCCCATCACCGGCCACACGCCCAGGCGCCCTGGCCAGTTGATCTTCAACTCGACTCCCCGCCGCAGCACGAAAGGGCCGACGATCAACATGAAGAGCTCGCGGGCCACCAGCAGGGCCAGGGCCCACCGCGGCAACAGATGGCCCCACCAGCACACGATCAGCCCGGAGCCCACGAGCAGCCGATCGGTGACCGGGTCGAGCAGCGTCCCCAGCCGGCTGTACTGCCCCGTGACGCGAGCCGCGATGCCGTCCGCGTAGTCACCCCACGCGATCAGGGCGAACAGGAACGCCGGCCAGAAGCCGGACCCGTCTTCGGTATTGAACGAGACCACCAGAAACACCGGGATCAGCGCTATACGAATGAACCCGATCGCATTGGGGATGGTCCAAGGGTTCAGCGGCGCACCCGCCAGCGTCTGGGGCGGCGGCGCGCCGCTGCGATCCAGGCCGAAGAAGCGCCGGACCGTGAGCGGCTTACGGTCCTGGCTCAGGCCAGGGTCTTCCACAGCTCACCGACCGACTGGGCCAGATCGTCCAGCGGCAGACCACCTTCGACATCCTGCAGACCGCGCCGAATCTGAGCCTCGACTCGCCCGCTGTCCAATGAGCGCTTGCCGAGGGTCAACCGCAGCGGGAGGCCCAGCAGCTCGGCGTCTTTGAACTTCTCGCCCGGTCCTGCGTCGCGGTCGTCGAACAGCACGTCGAGCCCGGCAGCGCGCAGCTCCACGTACGCCGCCTCCGCGGCGATCCGCTCGGGCTGATCAGGCTTGCCCAACGCCACCAACTCGAGGTCGTACGGGGCGAGCGCGCGGGGCCAGGAGATGCCGTTCTCGTCGGCGTGCTGCTCGACGGCAGCAGCGACTATCCGGGCAGGACCGATCCCATAGGAGCCCATCCACACCGAGCGCTGCTGACCGTGCTCGTCCAAGTAGTCGGCGCCCAGCGGCTCGGAGTAGCGCAAGCCGAGCTTGAAGATGTTGCCGATCTCGATGGCCGGCTCGATCGTGATCGCGTGGCCGTTGACCGTGTCGCCGGCCTCGACGGTACGAACGTCGGCGACGGTGAACGCGAAGTCGCGCCCGGCCTGTACCCCACGCAGATGCGTGTCTGGGCGATTGGCGCCGGTGATCCAGCCAGCGGACGTGTCCACGGCGGCGTCCAGCAGCACCCGCGCACCGCCGAGGCCGACCGGCCCGAGGTAGCCGGGAGGACCGATCGCGCGAGCGACTTCATCGGGCTGGGCCGGGCGAAACCCTTGCCGCAGCGCATTACGTAGCTTGATGTCGTTGACCCGATGATCGCCGCGCAGGGCGACCAGCACGCTGGAGCCGTCGTCGCAGATCACCGGGTAGGCCTTCAACAGCGCGCCGGCGGGCACGCCGAGCTGACGGGACACCTCATCGATGGTCGTCGCCCCCGGCGTGTTGACGGGCTCGGGCTGCGGGAGCGGGGCCGGCAGGTCGACCGGTTGCGCGTCGGCGCCGGCGATCTCCACGTTGGCGGCGAAACCGGGCGCCAGCGCGACCTCATTCTCGCCGGCCGGGCATGGCGCCATGTATTCGTGGGCACCGGTGCCGCCCATCATGCCGACGTCGGAGTCGACCTCGTACCAGTCCAGCCCGGTCCGGTCGAAGATGCGCGCGTAGGCGGCGCGGTGCAGTTCGTAGGACGCGTCCAGACCTTCCGGATCGCGGTCGAAGGAGTAGGAGTCCTTCATGATGAACTCGCGAGTGCGCAGCACTCCGGCGCGGGGCCTGGGCTCGTCCCGTTCCTTGGTCTGGAAGTGATAGAGGATCAGCGGCAGGTCGCGGTAGGAGCGAACCACCTGCGCGATGTGAGTCGTGACGGCTTCCTCGTGCGTCATGGCCAGCACCATCTCGGCGCCCTTGCGGTCGTTGAGCTTGAACAGCTCGTCGATCTCATAGCGGCCCGACTTCTTCCACAGCTCGGCGGGGAGCAGTACCGGCATGAGCATCTCCTGCCCGCCGATCTCGTCGATCTCCTCGCGGACGATCTGGACCGCCTTCTCGTGGGCGCGCCAGCCGGCCGGCAGCCACGACCACAGGCCGGCGCCCAGTTGGCGCACCAGTCCCGCGCGCACGAGCAGCTTGTGCGACAGCGCCTCCGCGTCGGCAGGTGCTTGACGCTCGGTGGGCAGCAGGAGCCGGGACATCCTCATGGCCGCTCACCCTACCCGGCGATCGGAGTGGGTCGCCGCCCCATGCTGGGTATGGTCCGTGCACCGAAGAACCGAATTACAAGGAGTCACCATGCCGTTTGAGGTTCCGCCGCTCCCTTACGCCTACGAGGCGCTTGAGCCGACCATCGACAGCGCCACGATGCATCTGCATCACGACAAGCACCACCAGGCCTACGTGGACAAGGCCAACGCCGCGCTCGCCGGTACCGACTGGGCGGACAAGTCCGTCGAGGAGATCGTCGCCAACCTGTCCTCGCTGCCCGCCGACATCCAGGGCCCCGTGCGCAACAACGGCGGTGGCCACTACAACCACTCACTCTTCTGGGAGTCGCTCAGCCCCGACGGCGGCGGCGCTCCCACAGGTGACCTGGCCGCAGCCATCGACGCCGCGTTCGGCTCGTTCGAGGACTTCAAGACCAAGTTCGAGGCCGCCGGTGTGGGCCAGTTCGGCTCCGGCTGGGCGTGGCTGGTCAAGGACGGCGACGGCGTCGCCATCGTCTCCACCGCCAACCAGGACTCTCCGCTGACCGACGGCAAGACCCCGCTGTTCGGCAACGACGTCTGGGAGCACGCCTACTACCTGACGTACAACAACCGCCGCCCGGATTACCTCAAGGCGACGTGGGACGTCGTCGACTGGGGCGTCGTGGCCGGGCGGTACGCCGCGGCTTAGGCGAGAGGCCCGGCGCCCGGAGGGCGCCGGGCCGACCGCTTCACCGATCAGACGTGGCGGATGACATCCAGGCGCAGCCCCGACAGCGTGTAGTGCGCGGTCCCGTTGTTGCAGTCATCAAAGACCGTCGCGGTGAGGGTCGCCGTACGAGCCTGTCCGGTGGATAGGACGAATGGCGACTGCTGGGGTGTGAACGAGCCGTTGGCAAGGCTTGGGATCAACGCGGTGAAATCAGGCGGATAACCGACGAACAACGCCTCCTCGCCGATCACCTGATTGTTGACCTTCAGGTACATGATCATGCCGTGCCCAAGGTTGTGGTTGCACTGGTTCGCGCCCGCGCCAGGAGAGGGGGAGGCGTGGATGGTGACCGAGCCCAGGATCATGTCGTCCTCGCCGGCGCCCTGCGTCCAGCTGGCACCGGTCAATGGGTAATCCTGCTCGACCGACGTGGTGGTGATCGTGGACGACCCGGTCGCTCTGGCCACGATGTCCGAGCCAGGTGCTCCGGGCAATCCCTGCTGGCCGTCAGCACCAGGTGGACCGCCCGGCCCCGTAGGGCCGGTGGCTCCGGCGGCTCCGGTGCCTCCCGCGGCGCCCGCCTTGCCTGCTGACCCTTTGGCCCCGTGAAGGGACTTGAGCACCTTGGGCGAGATCTGCTTGGTCGACGTGATCAGGTAATGCCTGGCTGCGATGGCACTCCCGGTCATGGCGATCAGGAGCGCGGCGAGCGCAACGATCATGGCCGGGCCGGGCAGACGATCACGCATGTCTCTTCATCTCCTGGATAGACGGAACCTGAGTGGGCATGACCCGAATGCCGTCCTCCGCAGGGCGGCACGACGACGGGTGAACTACCCGGTATAGAGAACGAGCAATCGCCATGGGCCGGTACGCCGATCGATGGCGACGCTCGCGCCGTGCTCCTCACGCCTGCATCCCGGCTAAGGTCGCGCGATGCATCTGACGCGAATGAGCCGAACGTGGGCAACCTGCGGCGTCGTCGCCGCCGCGGCCTTGGCGAGCGCGGGCCCGACGAGCGCGGCGTCGAACTCGGTTGTCGTGCATGGCCCCGTCCCGGCCACCATCCACCTGGACAGCGCCGCGGCCACGCTCGAGAAGGACGGGAGCGACGGGATCGCAATCGTGAAGTCCGGCGCGACCGTGCTCCGGCTTCGGCTGTGCGCCAACGTGGACACGAGCGACACCTACCTCTCACCCAGGCGCAGGCGACAGTTCGCTCGCAACGGGGCGACGGAGCGCGCCTTCGAACTGCACCTCGGTTCCCGCCACCGCCCTGCCACGGCGCGCCCGCTGGGTCGGTCGGCGGCGATCGCCACGGCGGGCGACGCCCATGTGTACGCCGTCTCACTCGCCGGTGGTGCATGCCTGGTCTCTGGCGCGGTGCGCAGTGTTGACCCGTCACTGCCACGGCTGGTCCGCCACCTATCTGGCTGGTTTGGCAGCTCATCCGGCAACCCGACACGACCGCCGCATTTACATTCCGATGCCAAGGCCGGTGCCCTGATCGCCGCTGCCGTCAGACGTGGCGCCAAGGAGAAGGTGATCAGCTACCGGGCACACGAACGCATCTGCGTCCCCCGCCCACACGAGCCTTGTCGCTACGCGCCACTTGACATCCGCGGGGCTGCCGACTACATCGGTCAGTTCTGGTCGGTGGACCTTTCCGGGATTGGCGCCGTCGGTACCCCCGATGGTGACTACACGCGCCAGCCCGGTAAGAAGTGTTGGGAGCGCGGGCCACACAAGCGGATCTCCCCGGGCACGGGCTTCCTGGTGCCCCAGCACCTATCCGAATGGCGGCTGTCGTTCGCCCCGGCAGCAGCCAGGGCAAACGGCACGACGGTCGTGCGCTTCCGCTCGTTCTGGGATGCAGGGTCGTTCGTGATCGACTCACAGGGCCGCGCTTCGAGCTTGAGCTCACGCTCAGTTCGCATCCGAACCCCTGGGTTCAAATTCACCGCCACGATCACGTACACCTACCCGGCCTCCATTCCCCACGACGCCCCGTCTCCTGTTTGCGCCTGAAGCAACGCTCCCAGGTCCAGCCGCGCCGGACCCACAGGTCCGGCGCCCCGTGAATGCGATCGGGCCACAGGTCGGCGTGTGGAATGTGGCTCCCCGTCGCACGAGCCGCCGTATGCTGGCCATCTTGCGTCCTCCCGCTGCCCGACTGCTTCATGCCGTCCTTGAGTTAGCGGCCCTCGTCGCCGGCGCGGCGGTGCTGATGCTCACTCTGAGCCCTGCCGCCTCGGCCGCCAGCCGCTCCGTCGTCCTGTCCGACCCGTTCCCGGACACGATCGGCGTCACGGGGCACTTGACCGCCCACCGCACCAGCGCGGGCACCGTGACGATCGCCGACCGCAGCGGCATCTCTGTGCGCCTACGCCTGTGTGAAGGTGCTGCGAGCGAGACGGGCGACGTCAGCGCGCTGGGCGCCCGCCGGTTCACGCGAGAGGCAGCGGTGCAGGAGGCAGGCCAAGCAATCTTGATCTCGCAGCTACCGTCGGCCTCCGGCAAGGCCGCCGCCGTAGCGCCACGGGTCACCTCGTCGTCACTGGGCGGCAACGCGCTCGTGGTGCAGGTCGGCCACATGCGGGTCTACGCAATCGTCCTGGACGGCGGCGGCTGCTTGCTCACACCGTCCGGCCGCCACGCCCGGCCGGCCATCGTGCCGCTCCTGCGCCGGGTGGCCGGATGGGTCGGACGCGCTCGGGGCAACCCATCCACGGCGCCGAGACCCACGAGCGACGCTCAGGCGGAGGCCCTCGTCCACAACGCGGATAGGAATCTGACCACCGCCCCGCTCGGCAACTTCGTACTCACGATCACCGGCTGCAGGGAGGTGCGCCCTGGCTGCCGTCCGGTGACCTCGACATCCAGCGGCGGGTGTGATCGTCCGGCGGGCTGGGCGACCTCCCATGGGGCCATAGGCGACTTCGTGGGCACACCCGAGGCGGACTACCGGCGCGCGGCCGGTGCCAAGTGCTGGACCAAGACCAAACACAGCCCGGACGCGGCGGCTCCCACGCAGTCCACCCCGATCTTCTCGTGGCAACTGGCGATGAACCCGGCGGTCGTCCAAGCCGACGGATCGTCGTTCATCCGCTGGCGCTCGTTCTGGTACCGGGGCACGTACCTGATCGACCAGCAGGAGCGCGTCCTGAAGTGGTCGCTGACCACCCTGCATGACTCCGCGGGCGATCAGAACACCTTGGCGGCCGCCTACGACTACCCCGCAGCGATCTCCCACGAACTCCCATCACCCGTGTGCGCCTGACCGGCTCACACGCCGCGCTCAGGCCCGCGTAAACCGCCGACCCTTGACCGGGGAGGCGCCCTCGTCGAGCACGACCTTGAGCACGTCGTCGCCGCCGTCTGCGGCCTCCGACGCGGCCGCTTCCATCGCGGCGAGCCGCTCGGGCGTGAGGTCGTCGGCGTTCTCGGCCTCGATCTTGGCCAACCATGCCGCGCCTTCGGCCGCCTCACGAGCGTCCTTCACGATCTGCTTGTCGGCCTTGTAGTACTTGTCGATCTCCTCGAACAGGACCTCGACCAACTGCTCGGTGGGCACCTTGCGCAGCGGCTCACCCTTGCTGAAGATCAGGCCTTCGTCCTTGGCGCCGGTGATGCCGAAGTCCGCGTGGCGGGCCTCACCTATGCCGTTCACCGCGCAGCCCAACACGGAGACCTCGATCGGGTCCTCGTAGGCGGCCAGGCGCTGCTCGATCTCCACGACAACGGTGTCCATGTCGAACTGCAGGCGACCGCACGTCGGGCAGGCGATCAGCACCGGGCCCTTCTCACGCAGCTTCAGCGCCTTGAGGATCTCCCAACCGACCTTCACCTCCTCCTCCGCGTGGAAGGTGGACAGTGAAACCCGGATCGTGTCACCGATGCCGTCGGCGAGCAGCGTGCCCAGCCCGACGGCCGTCTTCAGCGAGCCCGTCCACTTCGTGCCGGCCTCAGTCACGCCCAGATGCAGCGGGTACGGGATCCGCTCCGACAACAAGCGGTTGGAGGCGATCGTGTTCGGAACGCTGGTCGACTTCATCGACACCTTGAAGTTCGTGAAGTCCAGCCGTTCCATCAGGTCCACGAACTCGACGGCAGCCGTCACCAATGCCTCTACGGGGTTGGAGAACTCCAAGTCGCGCAGATGCTTGGGCAATGAGCCGGAGTTGACGCCGATGCGCATGGGCGTCCCCAGTTCGTTGGCTCGCTTGACGACCTCGGCCACCTTGTCGGGCCCGCCGATGTTGCCGGGATTCAAGCGGATGCAGTGCGCACCCGCGTCGAGTGCCTTGAGCGCCAGCGTGTGGTTGAAATGGATGTCGGCGATGATCGGAATCGGCGACTGCTTGACGATCGTCTTAAGCGCTTCGGCGTCCTGCTCTCGGGGCACGGCGACGCGCACGATGTCGGCCCCTGCCTCGGCCACGCGGTGGATCTGATCCATCGTGGCCGTGAGGTTGGCCGTCTCCGTCTTGGTCATCGTCTGGACGGCAACGGGCGCACCGCCTCCGATGAGGACGCCGCCGACGTTGATCTGCCGTTGTGAGGCCATACCTTGATTGTACGAGGGGCAGGCGCCGATCGGTTCAGCAACAATGGAGCGCATGGCCAAACCGGTGAATGTCTGGGAGATGGAAGCGCTGGCGCGCGAGAGCATGGAGGCCGGCCCATGGGGATATTTCGCGGGCGGCGCCGGTGATGAGCGCACGCTCCTCGACAACGACGCGGCGTGGCGCCGGCGGCATCTCATGCCCCGCGTTATGGTCGATGTCGCTAACGCCACCGCAGCCACGACGGTCGTCGGGATACCGGTGTCGATGCCGGTCCTGATCGCCCCGGTCGCCCTCCAGAAAATGGCCCACCCCGACGGCGAGGCCGGGATGGCCCGGGCCGCGGGCGCGGCGGGAACGGCGATGTGCGTGTCAACGATCGCCACATCGACGCCCGCCGAGGTAGCCAAGGGCGCGCCGGCCACGCCACTGCTGTTTCAGGTCTACATGCTCCGCGACCACGGGGTGACCAGTCATCTGGTCGATGAGGCGCTCGCCAACGGCTACAAGGCGCTGGTGGTCACGGTCGATGCTCCGCGTGCCGGGCGCCGGGAGCGTGATTGGCGCAATCGCTTCCAAGTGCCAGAAGGCATTGACATGCCGGCTGTCAGCGCCGCGGTGGGTCACACGGGCGGCATCACACCCGCGGAGTTCTTCTCGCTGATGGACGAGTCGATCACCTGGGCCGACCTCGAGCGACTCGTGGCTGACAGCCCGGTCCCCGTTCTCGTGAAAGGCGTGCACAGCGCTCACGACGCCGTCCTCGCCGCCGAGCACGGCGCGGCCGGCGTGGTCGTGTCCAACCACGGAGGCCGGCAACTGGACGGGGTGCCCGCGACGGCCGAGATGCTTCCCGAGGTGGTCGACGCCGTGGGTGACCGCGTCGAAGTCCTCGTCGACGGCGGGATCCGCCGCGGCACCGACGTGCTCACGGCGCTGGCGCTCGGCGCCCGCGCCGTGCTGATCGGCCGACCTGCGCTGTGGGGCCTCGCGGCGGACGGCCAACGTGGCGTTGAACTGGTTCTCGACATGTTCGCGCAGGAACTCGCCGTCGACCTGCGACTGCTCGGCACCCCGACGCCGGCGGACATCACCCGCGATCACGTTCGGTAGCGCCTCGAACCGCCCCGGCACGCGGCCGCTTTACGGAGGAGTGATCCTGCCGCTCCGGCTCACCTGAGCCGCCGTCGGGCCGAAGTCCTCCTTCGACACCTGCTGCACGAGCGCAGTGCTCTGGCGCGACGTGTCTGGCTCCGGAACGCCCGGATCCGCCAGCACCAGCGGGATCCACCGGGCCGATAGCGTCTTACCGTCGCCGGCGATCTTCACGGACAGCATCGCGCTGAGCGACAGCACGCCGCCTTGGGCAAAGTTCTTCCAGCCCGCAAAGTTGCCCAGCGAATAGGCGATCAGCTTGCCGTGGTAGGCCTCGATGCCTCGCACCACATGGGGTCCTGAGCCGACCACGAGGTCTGCCCCGGCATCGACCGCGGCGTGGGCAAAGGCGCGCGTATCCCCCCGGTTCTCCCCGTATGCCTCTTCCACGCCGACTGGTGTGTGGGTCTGCTCGCGTCCTTCTGCTCCGGCATGCATCGCCACCACGACGATGTCGGCGCGGGCCGCCGCCTGGCGCACCAGGGCGGCCGCACCGACCAGGTCGTCCAGGCGCGCCGCCCACGGGTAGGCGGCGAACCCGACGAACGCGATGCGTGTGTGACCACGCCGCAACACCGTGATCTCGTTTGGCAGCCCGGTGTGAGCGATGCCCTGCGCGAACAGCGCTTGAATCGTGGCGTACTCACCCGCAGGCCCGAAGTCGTTGGCGTGGTTGTTGGCCAGGTTCACGATGTCGATGCCTGCCCACTTCAGCGCTGCTGCGTTCGCCGAGGGGGCGGCAAAGGCAAAGCACGTCCCGGTGTTCTCACCGCCGCATTTGGACGGGGCGCCCGTGACCTCTCCAGCCAACGTGCCCTCGAGGTTCGCGAAGGCGAGGTTGGGGCGCCGCAGGCGGCTACGAACCTTGGGTGAGGAGAACAGGCCTCGGCCCGCGTCCGGCGGGTCCCCCGCGGAGGAGCCGAGGGTGGTGTCACCCACCCAAACGAGGCTGATCGGGCCAGGCGGCGGCCCGGCGGGCTTGGAAGCCGAGGCGGACCCACCGGAGCTTGATGAAGACAGCAAGGCACCCAGGCCACCGACCAGCACGCCACCCACAATCACCACGGCGATGAGGCGCCGTCGCCCATACGGCGCGGCGGGGCGGCCGGCCGAATCGTCCATCTAGCCGCCGTACATCCCCTCGATGACGTCGGCGTACTTGGCGTCGATGGGCTTACGCTTGAGCTTCATCGTCGGAGTCAGCTCGTCACCGCCCGGGAGCCAATCGCCCTCCACGATGACGAACTTCTTGATCTGCTCGACACGGGCGAGTTTGGCGTTGGCGATGTCGACGCCCTCCTGCACGGCCACGCGCATGTCGTCGTTGTGCGCGAGCGCCTCCAGCGACGTGTCCGCAATACCGCGCTGCGAGGCCCACATCGGTGCGAAGTCGCTGTCCAGGACGATCAGCGCCGTGTTGTAGGAGCGGGCATCGCCGATGCACGTGGCCTGGCCGATCAGGGGCGACGCGGTCTTGAGGTGCGCCTCGATGTTCGCCGGCGACATGTTCTTGCCGGCCGCGTTGATGATGATCTCTTTTTTGCGATCGACGATCTTCAGGTAGCCGTCCTCATCGATCGTGCCGATGTCACCCGTGTGCATCCAGCCTTCGGTGTCGATGGCCTCGGCCGTCTTGTCGTCCAGGTTGCGGTAGCCGAGCATCACGATGCCTCCGCGCACCAGCACCTCGCCGTCCTCGGCCAGCGTGATCTCCACCCCCGGAGCAGGCGGGCCCACGGTGCCGATCTTGATCTTGCTCGGCGGGTTGACCGTCCCTGCGCCGCAGGTCTCGCTCATCCCCCACAGCTCCGACAGCGGCAGGCCGATGGCGTGGAAGAACTCCAGCACCTCCACCGGCGTGGGCGCAGCGCCCACGTTGATGGCGACCACCTGGTCGAGGCCGAGCGTCGCCCGCAACCTGGCGAACATCTGCTCATCGGCTACGGCCACGCGAGCGGCGAGATCGGCCGGCACCTCTTCGCCCTGCTGCTCGAGGCGGACTTTCTGGATCGCGTCGGCCAGGAACGCCTCGGCCTGCTCTCGTTGCTCGGCCGGCTGCGCGTGGATCATCGTCTCCAGACCGGCTTTGAGCTTTTCCCAGATCCGCGGTACGGCGAAGAACCACTGCGGGCGCACCTCCGGCAGGTACGCCATCACCTGGCGCGCGTCCGGGCAGCAGGTGATCTCCAAGCCAAAGACGATCGGCAGGTAGTGGTGGGCGGCCCGCTCGGCGATGTGAGCGGCCGGGAGCCATGAGATGACCCGGGAGCCCTCCGGGAACTGCACGATCTCCTCGATGCCGCTGACGGCGCTGAGCAGGTTGCGGTGCGCGAGTTGCACGCCCTTCGGCGGGCCTGTGGTGCCCGACGTATAGATCAGCGTCAGCACGTCCTCGGGGCCTAACGCGGCCACGGAGGCCTCGACGTCGAAGTCCGGGTTTGACCCCTCGACCTCCTCCAGCGTGATGCATCCTTCCGGGGCCCCGTCAGAGGCGGTGTCCATCACGATGATGTGGCGAAGACCCGGGAGGTTCTTCCGTGCCTCGAGGACGTTGTCCAGAAAGCCCGGCTCGGTGATCAGGATCTGCGCGTCGGCGTCCTGAATCACGTACTCGATCTGGTTGGGCGCATACGTCGGGTAGATCGAGAAAGGGGTGCCGCCGACCTCCATGATTGCCAGGTCCGCGACGTGGAACTCGGGGCGGTTGTTCAGCAGGATCGCGGCGCACTGCCCCTTACGCAGGCCCAGCGCGTAGAGCCCACCGGCGAGCGAATCGGCTCGGTCCTGCAGTTGTTGCCAGGTGAGCGTCTGCTCGTCGTCCTTGGTGCGGATGGCGATCGCGTCAGTTCGGTTGGCGACCGTAATGCGGAAGGCCTCGGCGATCGTCGAAGCGTCGACGGCGCGGCGGGCCGCTGTGGTGCTTTCCATGTCTCCCGATACTCCCTCTTCGTGGCGTGGCCAGCGGTCCGGCGCCGAGCGCTGGAACCTGACGGCGAGCCTACTACCGCACGGCCGGGAAGAGGTCCCTACCGGACTTTGAAGCCCTGGCCCGAGAGTCTCCCGATGTCGTTGGAAAGGCCAACGACGAACAGGAACATCACCAGCAGGAAGCCGACGACACTGGCGCGCTCCATGACGCGGAACGGGATCGCCCGGCCCCGCACCTTCTCAGCCATGGCCCAAAAGATGTGGCCGCCGTCCAGCGGCAGGAACGGGAACAGGTTGATCACCGCCAGCGAGAGGGAAATGATCGCCAGGATGAACAGCGCCTGCGTGCCGTCGAATTCGATCGACTGACGGGTCTCCTCGTAAAGGCCGACAGTGCCGGTCACCTGCTTACGGGCCTCGGAGCTGTAGAACAGCTTGCCGATCCGGGTGACCGAGCCCGACGCCACACGCCACATCTCGCTGACGGCCTCGTTGCCCGCGCCCGCAATCGACAGGTCGTGGTGATCGTTGCCGAAGGAGAACCCCAGCCGCATCCGCTTGGCGACCGGATCGTAGAACGGGGTGGCCACCCGGGTGACGGTGTGGGCGGGCGCCGCCTCGGTGGCAGGCACCAGAACGGTGAGCCGCACCGGCGTCGCACCGGCGCAACGCGGCGTGGGCTTGCCGGCACAGGGGTGAGCTCCGACCAGCTTGGTCAGCGACTGGGTGTCGCCCGTCTTCCCGTCAATCGCCACCAACTTCTCCCCGGGCACGAGGACCGCGGCGGCGGGCGAATTCTTCTCGACCGCGCCGATCTTCGTTGAGGCGGAGTTGATCCCGTTGCCCGAGTAGATGAAGAACAGGAGCAGAAACGCGATCAGAAGGTTGACCGCCGGGCCTGCCGCGATGACGAAGATGCGCTTCCACACCGGCTGCATGTAGTAGGCCCGCGGCAGGACCTCAGGGTCGATCTCCTCGTTGGGGTTCATCCCGGTGATCCGCACGTAGCCGCCCAGGGGAATCGCGCCGATCCCGTACTCGGTCTCCCCCCGCTTGACCTTGTAGATCAGGGGCGGGAAGAACAGCGCAAAACGCTCGACGCGCATCCCGACCGCCTTGGCGGCGGTGAAGTGCCCGAGCTCGTGAAAGATGATGAGGGCGGCGAAACCCAGGAAGGCAAGAACCCAACTCACTGCTCGCAGGATGGCAGAGGACGGGCGCCGGCCGAGCCGGGAGGCGAGCTACGCGGTGGCTGCGAGGACGAGATCGGCGGCGGTATCCCGCGCGCGCCGGTCGGCCTCGTACAGCGATTCGAACGCTCGAACCGGGTCGGAGCCGAGCGCATCCAGCGTCCCCTCGACGACCTCGCCGATGCCCAGGAAGTTCAGTCGGCCGCCGAGGAATGCGTGCACGGCGACCTCATTGGCGGCGTTCAGCACGCAGGGTGCCGTTCCACCGGCCAGCCCAGCCTCCCGCGCCAGGCGCAGGCACGCGAACGTGTCGGTGTCGACCGGCTCGAAGTCCAGCGAGCCCAGTGCGGCGAGATCCAGCGGGGCGACGGGCACGTCGACCCGCGCTGGGTGATGCAGGGCGAAAGCGATCGGGACGCGCATGTCGGGGTAGCCGAGATGCGCGAGCGTCGCCCCGTCACAGAACTGCACGAGCGCATGGATGATCGACTGCGGATGGACGACCACATCGATGCGGTCGTACGGCGTGCCGAACAGGTGGTGGGCCTCGATCACCTCGAGGCCCTTGTTCATCAACGTGGCGGAGTCGATCGTGATCTTGCCGCCCATCGCCCAAGTCGGGTGGTTCAGCGCCTGCTCGACGGTGACGTCGACGAGCTCGGCGGCAGTACGACCCCGGAACGGCCCGCCGGACGCGGTCAGGAGCAGACGATCGACGCTTCCGATCGGCTCACCGTCCAGGAGCTGGAAGAGGGCCGAGTGCTCGGAGTCGACAGGAAGGATGCGGGCACTGGTGGCTTCGGCAAGCGCCATCACCAGTTCGCCGCCGACCACCAACGACTCCTTGTTGGCTAACGCGAGGTCGATCCCCTCCCCCAGAGTGGCGACGGTCGGCCCGAGCCCGGCGGATCCGACCAGGGCGTTGAGCACAAGGTCGGCGCCCGACTCAAGCACCAGCTGGACGAGCCCTTCCGGCCCGGCGAGCACTTCCCCGTCCACCCATTGCTCGGCGGCACGGGCAGCGGCGTCGGCGTCAGTCAGGGCGATACGCGATACCCCGAACTGCCGCGCCTGCTCCACCAGCGTCTCCCACGACCCCTGCGCACTCAGCCCCACGACCTCCAAGTCCTCAGCCCGCGAAACGACATCCAACGCCTGCACGCCGATCGAGCCCGTGGAACCGAGGATGAGGAGGCGGCGCGGCATGGTTACAGCATGGCGTGCCATACGTAGTACCCAGCCACCGCCGTGAACAGGATCGCGTCCACGCGATCCAGCGCGCCGCCGTGCGCCCCGAAGAGCTTCCCCGTGTCTTTCGTGCCGGCGTCACGCTTGAGGTAGCTCTCCAGCAGGTCGCCGCACGGAGCGGCGACGGCAACCGCCAAGCCCAGCAGCAGTGCTTGGCCGCCCGTGAGCCAGTCCTGGTAGACGCCGGCGAACCACACCGCCAGCGTCCCCGCGACGATGCCGATCAGAAGGCCTTCGACGGTTTTGTTAGGTGAGATCCTCGGGGCCAGTGGCCGGCGGCCGAAGGCACGACCTCCCAGGTAGGCGCCGGTATCGCCCATGAACGTGCCGACGGCAACGTCGATCACGATGCCGTCACCGTGAGGCAGGCCGCGCAGGAGGACGGCGTGCGCGAGGCCCAGCCCGATCCACGTGAGCCCCATGATGGTCACGGATATCCCCGGCATGCCTGGGGCGCGCGCCTGGGCCACGCCGATCAGGAACACCAGCGGAATACAGGCGACTAGCGCGGCGAGTACATCCGACGGCCCGCCGAGCTGGGCTGCGACGATCATCCCGGCGAGGCCGATGAAACCGGCGAGGCGCACCGGGTGGGTGCGGTCGAACATGCTGAACAGCTCGCCCAGACAGATGATGCCGAGCGCCAAGATGGCCAGAGCGAAGATCCAACCGCCTTGCGCGACGAGGACCACTAGGACGATCAGGGCCGGAATTGCGACGAGCAGCCGGGCGCCCAGATCGGAGCCTCCAGACGATGTCGAAGGTGCGGACCCCCCGGTCGGCCCACCGCCTGCACCGCTCAGGCCACGCCGCCGTGATGGGTCGCTGCGGCTCATCTGCCCTTCCGAACGGCGAACCGTCCCGCGCCCTCCGCGCCGGCGACTGCCACCTGAGTCCGATGTCCGACGGCCGGCCATCAGCGGCCCCCGAACCGGCGACCACGGGCCGCGTATTCGGCGAGCGACTCCGCGAACGCGTCCCGCCCGAAGTCCGGCCACAGCTCGTCGCGGAACACCAGCTCCGCATATGCGGATTGCCACAGCAGGAAGTTGGACAGCCGCCGCTCGCCGCTGGTGCGAATGATCAGGTCCGGGTCGTGCATCTCGGGCGCGTAGAGGAGCGAAGCAAACTCCTCCTCGCCGCCGCCGGTGTAGCGCGCAGCGGCGTCCAGAATCTCGCCGCGACTGCCGTAGTTGAAGGCGATGTAGAGCGTGATCAGGTCATTCTCGGCGGTCTCAGCCATCGCCCAGTCCATCTGCTCGGCCAGCGCGTCCGGGACACGGTCACGCCTACCGAGGAACCGCATGCGTACGCCTTCGGCCTTCAGCTCGGGCGTCTCGGCCAGGATCCGCTGGGAGAACATGCGCATCAGCCCCGTGACCTCTTCCGCGGGACGCGACCAGTTCTCGGTCGAGAAGGAGTAGACGGTCAGCTCTTTCACACCGAACTCGGCCGCGTCGCGCAGCCGGGCCTTGACGACATCCGCGCCCGCGCGGTGCCCGTCTTCCACCGGCAACCCGCGGGCCTGGGCCCAGCGACCGTTGCCGTCGGTGATGATCGCGACGTGCCGGGCGGCAGGTCCGTCCCCCGGGCCCGCCATCAGACCTCGGTGATCTCGTCTTCTTTGCCCTTGAGATGGGCGTCCAGATCGGCGACGGCGGTGTCGGTCAGCTTCTGCAGGTCGACCTCGGCGCGGTGCTCGTCGTCCTTGCCGGCGTCCCCCGCGTCGCGCAGCTCTCGCAGATCGTGCATCACGTCGCGGCGCACGTTGCGCACGGCGATACGGCCCTCCTCCGCGATCGAGCGGACCATCTTCACCATCTCCCGGCGGCGCTCCTCATTGAGTTGCGGAATCGCAAGACGGATCAGCTTGCCGTCGTTGTTCGGGGTCAGGCCGATGCCGGACTCCATGATCGCCTTCTCCAGCAGCTTGATCGACGATGCGTCGTAGGGCTGCACGCTGAGCAACTGAGACTCCGGCGCGGAGATGGTGGCCAGCTGCTTGAGCGGGGTCTCTACGCCGTAGTAGTCGACCATCACGCGATCGAGCAGCGCCGGGCTGGCGCGGCCGGTGCGGACGGAGCCGAACTCCTGGTTGGTGGAGTCCACGCACTTGCTCATCCGCTCGCGCGCATCGTCCAGAAGTTCGTCGATCAGCTCACTCATGTCGTCTTCACCAGGGTTCCCACATGCTCGCCGGACACTATCCGCTCGATGTTCCGTTCGTCATCCATGTTGAAGACGTACAGCGGCAGGTTGTTCTCCATGCACAGGGTCAGGGCCGTGGAGTCCATGACGCGCAGTCGCTGCTGGATCGCATCCATGTGAGTGATGTGATCCAGAAGGATGGCGTCGGGGTCGGTGGCCGGGTCGGCCGTGTAGACGCCCTCCACCCCGTTCTTGGCCATGAGGATCGCCTCAGCGTGGATCTCCGCAGCACGAAGCGCGGCGGCCGTGTCCGTGGTGAAGAACGGATTGCCGGTGCCGGCGGCGAAGATGACGACCCGCTTCTTTTCCAGGTGGCGCATCGCGCGGCGTCTGATGTAGGGCTCGGCGACCTCGGAGATGGTGATAGCGGACTGCACGCGCGTGTGCACGTCCTCCTTCTCCAGCGCGTCCTGCAGCGCGAGGGCGTTGAGCACGGTGGCGAGCATGCCCATGTAGTCCGCCGTCGAGCGGTCCATGCCGGCCGCGGCACCCTTCATGCCGCGGTAGAGGTTGCCCGCGCCGACCACGATCGCCACCTCTACGCCCATCGCGTGGACCCGGGCGATCTGGGCCGCGATAGCCGTCAGACGCTCAGGATCGGTGCCGTAATCGAGCGAGCCCATGAGGGACTCGCCCGACAACTTCAGAAGGATGCGCTCAAAGACAGGATCGGCCACGTGGCGGCGAGCCTACTCGCCGACGGAGAAACGGGTGAAGCGGCGCACGACGACGTTCTCGCCGGTCTTGGCGGAGAGGTCGGCGCGGAGCTGCTCTATGGTCTTGCCGTCGAACTTGTCGCCGTTGATGTGCGGCTGGTTGAGAAGGACAACCTCCTCGTACCATTTGCGCAGCTTGCCCTCGGCGATCTTGCCCCGCACGTTCTCAGGCTTGTCGGCGGCCTGCTGCTCGTAGACGCGCAGCTCAGCCTCCTTCAGCTCGGCCGGCACGTCCTCCTCGCTGACGTAAGCAGCGGTCGGGGACGCGGCCACGTGCATGGCGATGTCGCGGGCGAACGAGATGAAGTCGTCGTTGCGGGCTACGAAGTCGGTGTTGCAATCGACCTCGACAAGCACGCCGACCTTGCCGGTCGAATGGATGTAGGACTGGACCGTGCCCTCGGTGGCGTCACGCCCCGCGAGCTTGCCGATCTTGTTGCCCATCTTGACCCGAAGCAGTTCCATGGCCTTGTCCATGTCGCCGTCGGTCTCGGTCAGGGCGTTTTTGCAGTCCATCATCCCTGCGCCGGTCTTCTCGCGCAGAGCCTTGACGTCAGATGCGGTGATGCTCACGCGGGGGTCTCCTCCGTGGCTGCGGGCGCCGCGGGCTCGGGGGTGGGGTCAGGCTCCGGGGGAGCGGCCTGCGGATGTGCTGCAGCACCGGTCGGCTCCGGCGGAGCAGCCTGCGGATGTGCAGCGGCACCGGTCGGCTCGGGCGGGGCAGCCTGCGGATGTGCAGCGGCACCGGTCGGCTCCGGCGGAGCAGCCTGCGGATGTGCAGCGGCACCAGTCGGCTCCGGCGGAGCAGCCTGCGGATGAGCGGCAGCACCAGTCGGAGCAGCGGCCGGGGCGGGCGCGGTAGGACCGGCCACAGCAGCAGCCTGCTGTGCGGCCTGCGCGGCAGCGACGGCCTCGGCGCGGGAGGCCTCCTCGGCCTCCTTCTTGGCCTTCTCCTCGGCCTCGCGCTTGGCGCGAGCCTCGGCCTCGATGCGAGCCTTCTCCTCGGCGGCGAGACGCTTGCGCTCCTCTTCGGCGGCCCAGACACTGCGGCCTTCCGTCACGACGTCACCGATGGCGTCAGCGATCGCGGTGCAGGACCGGATCGCGTCGTCGTTGCCCGGGATCACGAAGTCGATGCCGTCCGGGTCACAGTTGGTGTCCACCAGACCGATGATCGGGATGCGCAGGCGCTTGGCCTCCTGCACCGCGATGACCTCGGTCTTGAGGTCGATCACGAACAGCGCGTCCGGCGGGCGCTGCATGTTCTTGACGCCGCCCAGGTTGGCCTGGAGCTTGGCCAGGTCGGCCAGGGCGCCCATGCGCTCACGGGTCGGCAGGAGCGCCAGCTGACCCTCCGCCTGATACCGCTCAAGATCGTGAAGCCGCTTGATGCGCAGGTTGATCGTCTGGAAGTTGGTGAGCAGACCACCGAGCCAACGGTGGTTCACGTACGGCATGCCCGAGCGCTCAGCGGCGTTCTTGACAGCGTCCCGCGCCTGCTTCTTGGTGCCCACGAAGAGCACGACACCACCACGGTGGGCGATCTCGGAGACGAACTCCTCGGCGGCGCGCAGGGCGGCCTCCGTCTTCAGGAGGTCGATGATGTAGATCCCGCTGCGCTCGCCGTGGATGAAACGGCGCATCTTGGGGTTCCAACGACGCGTCTGGTGACCGAAGTGAACTCCGGCTTCCAGCAGCTCACGAATGCCGACAGTGGCCATGGTGCTGCTCCCTTGTTGAACTTGTATGTGGGTGCGACAGCCACTCGGCGGTACGTGCGCACCGGCAGATTGCCGGTGAGGGTCGCGCGTCGGCCCGGATGGGTTTGGGGATAGGTGAACGACAGACTGTAGCTGTGATCAGCTGTCCGAGGCCCGCCCGCGGTCCAGCGCGGCGTCCAGATCTGCGGGAAGCGGGCTCACGACGTCGATCGGCTCGCCCGTCGTGGGCTGGGCGAACGCGAGGTGCGCGGCGTGCAGAAACTGCCGCTCCAGCCCCAGCATCCCGGCGCGGCCGTATTGCGGGTCGCCCGCGACCGGGTGGGCGATCGCCTTCATGTGAGCGCGAATCTGATGGGTGCGGCCGGTCTCCAGGCGGATCCGAAGCAAGGTCGTACGCGGCAGTGCTTCTTCGATCGTGAAGTGCGTGACAGCAGCGCGGGGACGGTCAGTGTCGGTGGATACGAGCGTGCGTTCCCGCCGATCGCGGCCGATCGGCGCGTCGATGGTGCCCGTGCGCGACGGCGGGCGACCTTCTACGAGCGCCAGATACTCCCGCGTGATTTCTCGGGCCTGCAGGGCTGCCTTCAGGCGACGGTGTGCCTCCTCCGACCGTGCGACGACCAGCAGACCGGACGTGTCGCGGTCCAACCGGTGCACGATGCCGGCCCGGTCGGGGTCACCCCCGGCCGCTCGGCCCTCCAGTGCCTGACTGAGCGTGCCGGTCCAGTGACCGCGCGCGGGATGGACGACCACGCCCGCGGGCTTGTCCACCACCAACAGGTCCTCGTCCTCGTAAGCGATGCGGAAATCAGCCGGCGGCCCGGCATCGGGGAAGGCCGACTCCGGGGCCGGGGCGTCGTCCTCGACGACGATCAGCTCACCGCCCGCGAGCAGTCGACTCTTCGCCGCTCGCCTGCCGTCAACAGTGACCGCCCCGTCGGCGATCAGCCGTGCCGCCCTCGAGCGCGACCCCAGAGGTTCGGAAAGGAACGCGTCGAGGCGCTCGCCGGCATCCTCAGGTCTGCTTTGGATCTGCACCGGTGCGATCCTCCCGCAGTAGGGCGATGAGCAGCACCGCGACCCCCAGGTTGATCGCCACATCGGCCACGTTGAACGCCGGCCAGTGCGGGAACTTCACGAAGTCGGTGACAGCCCCGGCACGCGCCCGGTCGATGATATTCCCGACCGCACCACCGACCAGCAGGCCGGTCGCCAGCCAGACGAGCGGCCTCTGCGCGTGCGTCGAGAAGTAGGCCAGCAAAGCGATCAGCGCGATGGCGATCAGGCCGACGACGATCCACGGCTG
The DNA here is from genome assembly GCA_038319025.1 of Solirubrobacterales bacterium. Classification (GTDB taxonomy): domain Bacteria; phylum Actinomycetota; class Thermoleophilia; order Solirubrobacterales; family Solirubrobacteraceae; genus JBBQCW01. The sequence continues at coordinate 17,941 of JBBQCW010000015.1, read as the reverse complement.
CCCGCCAAACGCACTGAAGGCCACACCGTCGTTGCGCACGTGCACGAAGTCCAGAAACCCGGTGACCCGCCGGTGGTCACCTACCGGGATGTCCGATCGCACCGCGGCCTTGCTCGCTTGGTCGAGCACGATCACGGCGACGGCGACAAGCGCCGCGCGACCGGTGGCGGCACCGCGGCTGGCGGGCCGGCTCATCCGGCGATCAGACTGCCGAGCAAGCGCCCACCGATGAGGAGCACGAACAGCGCCAGCATCGGGCTGAGGTCCACGGCACCAAACGGGGGGATCAGGCGGCGGAAGAAGCGCAGGTACGGCTCGCTGACGTCGCGCAGAAACCCCAGGATTCCGCCGGCCACTCGGTTGTACGGCATGCGGCCACCGAACCCGAGGTACAAGTTGGTCAGCAGGTAGGCGATCAGAATCAGTGAGTAGACGAAGAAGACGGTGGACACGTACCCACCCAGGTCGCCGCGCACGGAGGCCAGGATCACGTCATGCCTTCGGTGGCCCGAGGACGGCGTCCAGCGCGGCCGAGAACGCCGCGCGCAGCCCGCCGCGCTCCAGCGCGTCCAGCCCGCGGGCGGTCGAGCCGCCCGGTGAGGTGACCTCGCGCCGCACGGCGAGGGTGTCGTTTTCTCGAGCGGCCAGGAGTGCGGCGGTGCCGGCCATGGTCTGCACCGCCAAATCCGCCGCCAGGGGCGCCGGGAGCCCCCGGCGTACTCCCGCGTCCACCTGAGCCTCGATTACGAGCGCCATGTACGCCGGCGCGCAGCTCATCAGACCCATCGCCGCGTCGATCTGCGCCTCATCGAGCACGACGAGCGTGCCGAGTGCACCGAACGCAGCGGCCACCTGGGCGTCGAGCGCCCTGTCTTGCTCGGGCTGCCGGGCCATCACCACGACGCCGGCACCCACCTCGACGGGAGTGGAAGGCAACAGGCGGTAGACGGGCACGCCGGGGTACACGGTTCGCAGGTCGGCCAACGGCACGCCACCAAGGATCGATGCCACCGCGCGGGCATGGGGGGCGACTTGAGCGGCCACTTCCGCTAGCTGCGCGGGTTTGTGGCACAGCACGACGAGGTCCGCACGCTCGGATACGGCGACGCCCGAGGCGAGCGCCTCGCCGCCGGTCTCGGCCGCTACGGCCGCGGCACGCTCGGCCACGATGTCCGTGCACAGGATGGGTTCCCCCCACCCTCGGGCCATGGCTCGCGCCATGTTCCCGGCTCCGATCAGCCCGATCTGCATGGTCGCAGTGCGCCTGCGGACGACTCAACCAGCCCGATCAGGACTGGTTGAAGAAGCCCTTTTCGATCAGCTGCGCGCGTTCCTCGGCGGAGATCTCGACGTTGCGGGGCGTGAGCATGAACACCTTGTCGGCGATCCGCTGCATGCCACCGTCGAGCGCGTAGGTCAGGCCGCTGGCGAAATCGATCAGGCGCTTGGAGAGGTCGGTCTCGGTCGACTGCAGGTTCAACACCACTGGGATGTTTTCCTTGAACTTGTCCGCCACCTGCTGCGCGTCGTTGAAGCTCTTGGGGATGACGAGGTGTACGCGCACCCCGCTGGCCCCGTTCCCACCGTTGCGGCCGGTCTCGACCGGGCGCAGAACGGCGGTGCGCCGAGACGACGGTTCGTCGTCGGCGAAGATGTCGTCAAAGTCGCCGCCGCGACGCCGGGAGGGCAGCCGCCGGACGCTCGTGCGGTCGCGATAGCGACTCTCGGTCTGGGCCTCTGGCTCGTTGTCCTGGTGGTCGTCGTAGTCCAGCGCAGGGTCGCGCTCCTCGGCCAGGCCGAAGTAGACGAGTGAGCGGTGCCAGGAATCGCGGAGAGCCATCGGGGTACAGGTTAGCCCTCAGAGGGGGTTTCCCTGCAAGTCCTCATACAATCGAGTGCCGATTCGGACGATCGTGGCCCCCTCTTCGACGGCCACGACATAGTCCTGCGTGGTGCCCATGGAGAGGTGCGTGAGGCCTCGATCGGAGGCCAGCGCGGCCAGCGCGGCAAACCACGGCCGGTTCGCCTGTGCGTCGGCGGCGAGTGGCGGCATCGTCATCAGACCGACCACGCGCACCGGGCAACGCGCGATGAATGAATCCAGCTCGTCGGGCGCTATGCCCCCCTTGCCGTCCTCACCGGCCACGTTGACCTCGACGAGGATCTGCGTGGCCTGCGTGCCGTGCTTCTCCAGTTCCCTCAGCACCGAGTCGCTGGCGACTGAGTGGATCAACCGCACGAGGGGCACGATCTGCTTCACCTTGCGGCTCTGCAACTGGCCGATGAAATCCCAGGTCATGCCGGTGCCGGCTGGTGTCGCCGCCTTTTCGACGAGCGCCTGCGCCCGATTCTCACCGGCGAGGGTGATTCCCGCAGCGGCGATCACGGCAAGCTCCTCGGTGGCGACGTACTTGACGGCCGCGAGGATCTCGACCCCGGCCGGGTCACGGCCTACGCGCAAACACGCAGCGTCAATGTCGCCGCGCACGGCGGTGAGGTTGCGTGCGATCACGTCGGCGCGCAGCCCTCGGATCAGCTCCGCCATGTGATCCCCGCCTGACGGCCGCTGCGACCGTGGTCGCGGCGGTGGGAGTAGAGGTCCGCGAGGTTCGAGCAGATGGTGCACACCCCCACATCGTGCACTTCGGCGACTCCGGCGGCTTCCAGCTGCAGGCGCGCGATCAGTGGAAGGTCAGCGTTGCGACCCTGCTTGACCGTCGGGCCGAGATGGGCGAACGCCTCGTGCACCTCGTCACCAGCCTCAAAACAGCATGGCCCCGCACCAGGGCCGATCGCCGCTCGGATCTCGCCCGCTGCGCCGAGCCCACGGAGGGCTTGCACCCCTTCCTCGATGACGCCGGCGGCCAGCGGCCGCCATCCCCCGTGAAGCATCGCGACCGCCTCAGGGGCGACGAGCGCGATCGGCAGACAGTCGGCCACGCGGACGACGCACGCCACGTGGTGCAGCGATGTTGCCTGCCCGTCGGCCTCGGCGGTCAGTGGTGCCAGGTCGGCCTCGGACGCGACGCCCCGCACGTCGGCGCCGTGAACCTGACGGTCCTGCGCCCAGCGCTCCCAAGGGACACCTATGCGCCGCGCGATCAGGGCGGCCGCCGCAGCCGGCGCGTCGCCTTCCAGGTTGAGGTCACCGGCGGGCACCGTGGTGAACCGCACGTGGCCGCCCGGGAGGTCGATCGCGATGTCGGTGTCCCTCCGCGCGAACGGGGCTACGAGCTTCACTCTGAGACCTGCTCGTCGTCGGCGAGCGCGATCTGCAGCTCATCCTCGCGGGTGGGCGCAAGGCCATCGAGTTTGGCCGCGAGCACGCGGTCCAGGCGGGCACCGAGCCCAGGCCCAGGCGCTACTCCGGCGGCGATGAGGTCGTCCCCGTCGATCTGCGGGCGAACGTGGCGTAGTTCCTGTAGCCACCGACGTGCTGCCTCTGGGTCCGAATGGGCCCCCGCCAGGGCGACCGCTTCGATCGGCTCCCCCCTCAGCCCAGCGGCGATCACCGAGGACGACCCGTCAAAGCTCAGACGGCCCGCGGCGTCAGCGGCCGCCAGCACAGTGTCGCGATCTACGGCGAGGAAGCTCAGCTCGTCCAGCCAGCGGTGCAGCGCGCCGGGCTCGGTGGCCGCCGCCCACGCCGCCAGCACCAGTAGGTCGCCGCGCCCCTCTGGCGGCAACAGGGTTTGGGCGGCGCGCAGCATGGCGGCATCGGGCGGATGTACGCCGTCGGGGAGCAGACCACCCGTGTGGGCACGCCGGAGCACCGCGGACGGGTCGGGCTCATTGAGCGCCAGCCGCAGTTCAGCGCCGAGCCGGGGTCCGGATACCGTCCTCAATGCCCCTCCCTGGACGGCGGCATCAGCCAGCGCGGCTGTGTGATGGTCCACCGAGAACCCTAGGCGTGCTCCGTAGCGAGCCATCCGCCATAGCCGGGTGGGGTCGTCGAGGAAGCTGCGGTCGTGCAGCACGCGCAGTGTTCCGTCGCGAAGATCCTGGAGGGCTCCGTCCACGGCGGTCAGAGTCCCGTCGGCGTCCATCGCGATCGCGTTGATGCTCAGGTCACGTCGACGCAGATCCTCGGCCAAGGACGCCGGAGACACGTCGGGGAGCGCCCCCGGTGTCGCGTAAGACTCCGTCCGAGCCCGGGCTACGTCGTACGTGTAGCCGTCGACCGCAACCATCGCGGTGCCGAACCGCTCGTGGGTCAACACCTCGCCTCCGAGCGCCGCCAGCAGCCCGGCGGGGTCGCCCACCACGACAACATCGGCCTCGTGCGGGACGCGACCGAGCAGCAGGTCGCGGACTGCTCCCCCGACCAGAAATGCGTTCCCCTGTGTGCTCAACGCGGCGTGCAGACGCTCGCCACACGGGGTGGATCGGAGCGCACCGACCATGTCACTTGCCAACATCACCGTTCCATGATCGCTTGGATGCGCACCCACCGCCGCCTGACCGCCATTCTCGCGGGCGGTTTGCTGCTCGTCGCGGGCGCCGGAGCGTTCATCGCCATCCAGCTGTCCGCGCAAGGCGATGTGTCCCACCCGAACGTCGCTTTCACGGCGCCGGTGACCACCACGGCGACCGCGCCGCCCAAGCCCGCCAGGGACCTCTCCTTCTCCTGGCCGCTCTACGGGTACGACGCCGCTCGCACCAAGACCCTGCCGCTGGACCGCCCGTTGCGACCGCCGTTCCGACGCGACTGGGCGCTCACCGGCAGCGTGCTGCTCGAGTTTCCGCCGGTGCTGGGCGGTCGATCATTGTTCATCCTCAAGAACAACGCCGCGCTCTACGGCCTCTCCCGGTTCACCGGAGCTGTCAAGTGGAAGCGCCATCTGGGAGCGTTGGCCGCCTCGTCTCCCGCGTACGGGGCGGGAACGCTCTACGTGACCATCCTCGCCCGCGAGAGCGGCGGCAGGGCCGGGCGCGTAGTGGCCGTCGCCGCCGACGACGGCCACATCCGCTGGTCGCGGCCGCTGCCCAGCCGCACCGAGTCATCGCCCCTGCTGGCCGGCGGGCATCTGTACTTCGGCAGCGAGAACGGGACGGTCTACTCGCTGCGTGCCGCTGACGGTTCGGTGCAGTGGACGTATAAGGCCGGCGGCGCCGTCAAGGCCGGACTGGCGCTGTCGGGCGGCCGCCTCTACTTCGGCGACTACTCCGGGCAGGTGTACGCGATCCACCAATCCGACGGGCATCAGGTGTGGCGCAAGGGGACCAGCGGCGGGGCGTTCGGTCTCTCCTCGGGCACGTTCTACGCCACGCCGGCCGTGGCGTACGGGCGCGTGTACCTGGGCAACACCGACGGCAACATGTACTCCTACTCCGCCACCGACGGCTCGTTGGCCTGGCGGACGGGCACCGGAAACTACGTCTACTCCTCCCCCGCCGTCGCGCATGTCGCCGGGGCGCCGCCGCTGGTCTACGCCGGCTCATACGACGGCACGATGTACGCCTTCGATGCCCGCAGCGGGAAGGTCCGCTGGCGCCACGCGGCCGAGGGCAAGATCAGCGGAGGGATCACGATTCTCGGCGACCTCCTTTTCTACTCGACGCTGAATCACCACACGACCGCGCTGGGCGCCGCCACGGGTCGCAAGGTCTGGACGACCCTCCGCGGCGCCTACAACCCGGTCGTCTCCGACGGCTGCCGCATCTTCCTGGTCGGCTCCACCAGCCTCTTCAGCCTCAAAGCCCGCCCGCACTGCTCCGGCGATCCAGCGCGCCGGTGAGATTCGGCGCACCGGTGAGGTTCGGCGCGTGTCCGAGATCCGGCGCGCTTGCGACACACATGCGTTGCGAACGCCCCGTAGTTCTGTAGCGCCCCGGGCGCCACGCTGCCTCGATGGCCGTCCAGCATCGCGGGAATCCCCCGATCGCGATCGATCCCCACCTGAGTCCCGCTGAGCGGGATCGAGGTGGGGATCGACCTCCGTGGTCGGCGATCGCGGACCGCCAGTTCGGTGTCATCACGCACGCCCAGCTGCGGGCCTCCGCGGTTTCAGCGAGCGCGATCGGGCGGTTGACGGCTAACGGTCGGCTACGACCGCTGCACCGCGGCGTCTACGCCGTCGGCCACTCAGTCCTCGTGCCAGACGGGTTCAGGCTGGCGGCAGTGCTTGCGAACGGTCCCACGGCGCGCCTTGCCGGGCTGGACGCCGGCGCCCTCCATGAGTTGTGCCGCAGTCGCGGCACGCGGTTCTCCGTCGCGGTCGCCCACGGCCGGTCGCGGCCGGGTCGGCACCCTGGCATCCATGTCATTGAGTCCAAGTTCACTTCAGACGACATCACCGTCGTCCGCGCGATCCCGGTCACCAGCGTCGCGCGCACGATCGTGGATATCGCCGCGACCGCGCCGGCAGAGGTGGAGCAGATGATCCAGCTGGCCATCGACCTCGACCTGTACGACCAGAGAGCGATGGACCGCCAGCTCGCATCGGGACGGCGTGGTGTCGGCGTTATCCGCCGTGCGCTCGCCGACCGCGACCCTGATGCCCAAGCGACCAAATCGAAGTGGGAAAAGTCGATGCTCCGCCTAGTAAAGACCGGCCGGCTCCCGCGACCGAAGGTCAACGTATGGCTTCCGGACGTCAATCTGTCACCGGACTTGCTGTGGCCGGCGCAGAGCCTCGCCGTCGAATGGGACAGCTGGACCCACCACCGCACCCGCAGCACTTTCGAGGACGACCGTCGCAAGACGATCGAGCTCCAATCCGCTGGCTACACGGTGCTCCGCTTCACCTGGCGCCAGACGCGCGATCGGCCCGAGTGGGTGACGGACGCGATCCGCACCGCACTCGATCGATCCCCACCTGAGTCCCGCTGAGCGGGATCGAGGTGGGGATCGACACCCGACGGACCCAGCGGCCCGGCCAGCACTCCCCCGCGCGCACGCCCGCCCTCACCGCCGCACCGACACCCCGGCGGCCGCGATCGCGGCCTTGGTCTCGGCGATCGTGTACTCCCCGTAGTGGAAGATCGAGGCGCACAGCGCGGCGTCGGCGCCCGCCTCCAGCACCTGCGCAAGATGATCGGGCTCTCCCGCGCCGCCTGAGGCGATCACCGGGACCCCTACGGCGTCGGCGACCGCGACCGTCAGCGACAGGTCATACCCGTCGTTCGTCCCGTCACGGTCCATGCTGGTCAAGAGGATCTCGCCGGCACCTCGCGAGACGCCCTCGCGCGCCCACTCGACCACGTCACGACCCGTCGGAGTGCGCCCGCCCGCGACGAACACCTCCCACCCGCCGGCCGCAGCCGCCTTGGCGTCGATCGCGAGCACCACGCACTGAGCACCGAAGCGACCGGCCAGTTCATCGATAAGTTCCGGCCGGGCAACTGCGGCCGAGTTCACCGCCACCTTGTCGGCACCTGCATCGAGCACCGCCTGGGCGTCCGCAATCGTGCGGATGCCTCCGCCGATCGTGAACGGGATGAACACGTTGTCGGCCGTGCGACGGGCCAACTCCACGATCGTTTCGCGCCGCTCGTGAGTCGCGGTGATGTCGAGGAACACCAATTCATCGGCACCCTCGGCGTCGTACCGCTCGGCCAGCTCGACCGGGTCGCCGGCGTCCCGAAGATCGACGAAGTTAGTCCCCTTCACAACCCGTCCGTTGTCCACGTCCAGGCAGGGGATGATGCGCTTGAGATGCATCTAGTCGAGTGCGCGCTGGCCTTCGGCGATCGTGAAGCGCCCTTCGTAAAGCGCCTTGCCCACGATCACCCCGCCCAGGTTGACCTGCCGCAGTGCGGCCAGCCCGACGAGGTCCTCCAAAGCACCGATGCCTCCGGAGTACAAAAAGCGCCCGCGGATGACGCCCGCGATCCGCTTCACCTCGTCCAGATCCGGGCCTTCGAGCATCCCGTCCTTGTCCACGTTGGTGTAGACGAACGAGCGCACACCGCGGTTCTGCAATCGAACGATGACCTCTTCGGCCGGAAGATTGATCGTCTCCTGCCAGCCTGAGGTGGACACCTTGCCGCCACGCGTGTCGATCGACACCACGACCCGTTCGCGGTAGCTGCCCAACACGTCGTCGAGAAAGTCGACGTCCACCAGTGCCGCGGTGCCCAATATAACCCGCTCGGCCCCGGCGGCGAGCGCGTCACGCACCGCACCGAGGGTCCGCAGACCTCCGCCGTACTGGACCGGTACGCCCACCGTGGCGGCGATCTCTTCGAGGTGCCCCAAGGAGGCCGGAACCCCGCTCTTGGCTCCGTCCAGATCGACGATGTGCAGGAAGCGGGCGCCGGCGTCCACCCAGGCGCGCGCCGCTTCCAGGGGTGAGTCGCGGTAGACGGTGCTCTCGGCGAAGTCCCCCTTGACCAGGCGCACGGCCTGCCCTTCGAGGATGTCGATGGCCGGGTAGAGAATCATGCGGGCGCTCCCACGCACAGGGCACTGAAGTTGGACAGGAGTCGTAGCCCATAGGTGGACGACTTCTCCGGATGAAATTGAACCCCGTGGACATTCGCCCGGGACACGACTGACGCAAACCGCTCGCCGTATTCGCACGTTCCGAGCACGTCGTCGGGATCTTCAGGCTGGGCCACGAAACTGTGTACGTGGTAGAAGGTCGCCGGGTTGGGCAACTCGGTGATGAGCGCACTCTCGCGCGTCCAGGTCACCTCGTTCCAGCCGATGTGTGGAAGCTTCAGCGCACCGGCCTGGAGTGCGCGAATCCGGCCGGAGAGCAGCCCAAGGCCTTCTTCGCCGCCGTGCTCCTCGGAGCCGTCGAACAGCAGTTGCATCCCCAGGCACAAGCCGAGGACGGGAACCCCGGCAGACGCACAGTCGCGCACGACGCCGTCCAACCCGGTGGCCCGCAGAGCCTGCATCGCCGGGGGAAAGGCGCCCACGCCCGGGACGACGACGCCGTCGGCCGCGCGCACGAGCTGATGGTCCGCGGTGATGATCGGTACGGCACCGACTCGCTCTAAGGCCTTCTCGACGGAGCGGCGGTTACCCATGCCGTAATCGACGACGGCGATGCGAGGAGAGCTGGAGGCAGTGCTGTCCGACACGTCAGCCCGTCAACGTGCCCTTGGTGGAAGGCACGCCCGTCTCGGTGGGATCGATGCTGACCGCTTGACGCAGCGCGCGGGCGAAGGCCTTGAACGCCGCCTCGATCATGTGGTGTGCGTTGGTGCCCTCTTCGACGGTCACGTGAACCGTCAGTCGAGCGGCGCTCGACACCGCACGGAAGAACTCCTCGGTCAACTCGTGTTCAAAGCCGCCGGTCTCCCCCGGCGGCAGCGCAGCGCGCACCGCGCAATACGGGCGACCGGACAGGTCGATGGCGCAGGAGGCAAGCGATTCGTCCATCGGGACGACGGCGTGGCCGTAACGGGTGACGCCGCGCCGGTCCCCCAGCGCACGGTCGAGCGCCTGGCCCAGCACGATGCCGGTGTCCTCCACCGTGTGGTGGGCCCCGGTTTGTAGATCCCCGGTGACGGCGACGTCCAGATCCATCCGACCGTGGCGCGCCAGCAGATCGAGCATGTGGTCGAAGAACCCGATGCCGGTGCTGCGTTCGCCCGCGCCCGTACCGTCCAGCGCCAGGCGCAGGTGGACGTCGGTCTCCTTCGTGGCTCGGTCGATGGTGGCTTCGCGGCTCATGGCTCCCCCTGATTCAATCGCACCCGGGCCTCCATCGACGATGCGTGGGCGGGAAATCCCTCGGCCAAAGCGATTGGCACGGCGGCCAGGGCCAGCGCGGCGGCCGCCCCGTCGATGTGAACCTCGCTCATCCGGCGGCGGAACGCGGCAACTGACAAGCCGCTGGCGAAGCGAGCTCCGCCCCCGGTGGGCAACGAGTGGTTGGAGCCGGCCACGTAGTCGCCGAACGCGGTGGCGCCTGATGATCCGACCAGCAGGCAACCGGCGCTGCGCACCCGCGGAGCAAGGGCTTCAGCGTCCTCGCCGATCAGCTCCAGATGCTCAGGGGCGAAGATCTCAGCCACCGCGAGCGCCACTTCCACATCGGCGACGCCGATCAGAGCCACGGCGCCGATGGCATCGGCAGCCAGTGGGGCGACCGCGTCGAGCAGCGTCTCATCCGGGCTTACACAGACGGCCAGCGAATCGGGACCGTGCTCGGCCTGGGCGAGTAGATCGGCGGCCACGAGCACCGGGTCGGCGCCCGCGGTGGCGATCACGAGCACGTCGCTCGGCCCGTAGAAGCCGTCGATGCCCACGTCGCCGCTGACCTGGCGTTTGGCCTCCTGCACCCACAGGTTTCCCGGGCCTGCGATCACGTCGACGCGCCCGACGGACTCCGTGCCGTAAGCGAGCGCCGCGACCGCGTGGGCGCCGCCCATCCGCAGAACCTCGTCGGCACCGCACAGGGCGCAGGCCGCCAGTATCAGGGGGTGCGCACCGGGGGCACAGACCACGATCTCCTCCACGCCGGCAGCGCGGGCGGTGATGACACCCATGACTACCGTGCTCGGGTATGGGGCACGGCCGCCGGGGACGTAGATCCCGGCACGCCGCACCGGAGCCTCGCGAAGGCGCACTCGGTGGCCTTGAGGAAGCACGACATCACGCTCGACCCCGATTCCCGCCAGCGCAACAGCCCGAACGTTCTCGATAACGACCAGCAGGCCGGCCCGCACGTCGTCATCGATGTCGGCGAGCGACTGCTGCAGCTCGGCATCGGTGACGCGCAGGGGCGGCGGATCGGCGCCCTGAGTGTCGAACTCCCGCACGCAGTCCGCCAGCGCCGCGTCGCCGCCCGTGCGAACCCGATCGATGATGTCTGCGACCGGAGCGCCGACCGACGTGCCGCCCGGGACGAGACTGCGGGCCCACACCGCGAGCGTCCGAGCGTCACCGTCCTGCGGTGCCCGCCGGCGCTCAAGTGCCACGCAACCGCTCCATGAGATCGTCGATCTGAGCGGACTTCAGGGTGTGGGCGACCGGGTTGGCGATCAGTCGGGCGGTGCAGTGAACGATCTCCTCGCGGACGATCAAGCCGTTCTCCCTCAGTGTCGTCCCGGTGGCCGTGAGGTCGACTATGGCCTCGACGAGGCCGGTGAGAGGTGCCAGCTCCACTGAGCCCTTGACCTCCACGATCTCCGCCTGACGGCCGGTGCCCTCCAGGTAGTCCCGGGCGATCCGCGGGTACTTGGTGGCTACACGTACGACGCCCAGGCGACGTAGTGCCTCTTCGGCAGGATTCGGACCGTCGACCGTGGCGAAGACCATCGTGCAGCCGCCGTAGCCGAGATCCAGCAGTTCGACGATGCGCCGCGGCTGCTCCATCAGCACGTCCTTCCCGGTGATGCCCACGTCAGCGGCACCGGCTTCGACATACGTCGGCACGTCGGACGGGCGCATCGTGATGATGCCCACATCCTCAAAGAGGAGCTTGCGGTCGTTGGAGCGCACTTCCGCGGTGTCCACGCCCAAGCCGTCGAGTGCATCAAGCGTGGGACCCAGCAGCGCGCCACGCGGCACCGCGATCCGCAATCCGTTGATGAGGCTCATCTCGCGCGCTCCTCGCCGGCCAAAGCCTCCTGCAGGCGATCGACATTGAGCGCAAACCCCACGGCGGGCAGGTCACGACCGTACCGGCCGACCAGGTCGTCGTAACGACCACCGCCGCCGATCGGTGCCCCGATCTCGGGGTCGTACACCTCGAAGACGGCGCCCGTGTAGTACCCGAGCCCACGGGTAAGGCCCAGATCCAGCACGACGCGATCAGCCACGGATGGCTCAAGCTGCTCGACCAGCGCACGCAGCCCGGCCAGCGCCTGGGCGACCTTCCCTCCGGAGTCCTCGAGCACCTCGGCGCCACCGCGTTGCTGAGCTACGCGGATGAGCAGCGCGGCATCCTCAGCATCCAGACCCAGGCCGAGGACCTCGCGCTCCAGCCCGACGAAATCCCGCTCGAACAGCTCGGCGAGAATCCGTTCGCGCGGCTCGTCCTGCACGCCCACGGCACTCAACAGGTCGGGGTACAGCGCTGCGTCCCCGAGCCCGATCCGATAGGACCGCAGCCCGATCGAGTCCAGCGAAGCGCAGAGCACCCGGAGAACTTCCGCCGTTCCGTGCGGCGCCGGCACACCCACCAGCTCGATGCCCGCCTGCAGGAACTCGCGCATCTGACCGCGATGCGGGCGCACCGCGCGGTACGCGTGGGCCAGATAGCAAAATCGCAGCGGCGGCTCGGCGGTCGCGTAGCGCGTGGCAACCACCCGAGCGATCGGGACGGTCATGTCCGAGCGCAGGGCGAGCACGGCACCGTGGTCATCAAATACGCGATAACCGGAGGGCACACCGACGCCTGCCCGGCGCACGACTTCGTCTAGCTCGATCGCCGGTGTCTCGACCTCTCCGTATTGGTGGTCGAGAAAGCACGAGCGCAGCGCATCGGTGATGGCGCGGCGTTCGCGCATCTCGTCAGGCAGGACGTCGCGGGTTCCGGAGGGCAGCGGATGGATCATGGCGTTGACGGAGCGTACGACGGGAGCGACTCAGACGGCCTGCACGGGCTGCGTGGCCACGCGCTGAATCCGGGCGCCGAGGGCGCGCAGGCGCTCATCGATCCGCTCGTAACCCCGGTCGATCTGCCGAATATTGCCGATCTCACTGCGCCCCTCGGCGCAAAGGGCGGCCATCAGCACCGCCATGCCCGCGCGGATGTCCGGCGACTCGACACGAGCGCCGGAGAGCCGCCGCGGCCCGCTCACGATCACGCGATGCGGATCCATCATGAGGATGTTGGCGCCCATCCCGACGAGTTTGTCGACGAAGAACATCCGGCTCTCGAACATCCACTCGTGAATCAGCACCTGGCCGTCCGCTTGCGTGGCGAGCGCGACCGCGATCGACGTGAGGTCGGCCGGGAACGCCGGCCACGGACCGTCCTGCACCTTGCAGGTGTGATCCCCGAGGTCAGGTTGCACGACCAGGTGCTGGCCACCGGGAACGATCACGTCCGCCCCGTCCAGTTCGGAATGCAGGCCAAGCCGCCCGAAGGCGAGTCGAATCATGCGCAGATCCTGAGGAATCGTGTCCTTGATCCGGATCTCGCCGCCGGTGACGCCGGCGATCGCCATGAAAGAGCCGATCTCGATGTGGTCCGGCTGGACCGTGTGCACGCACCCGCCGAGTTCGGCCACGCCGTGCACCGTGAGGACGTTGGATCCCACGCCATGGATGGCCGCACCCATCGCCTGCAGCATGTGGGCCAGATCCTGAATGTGTGGTTCGCACGCCGCGTTGCCGATGACGGTGACACCGGGAGTGAGGGCGGCAGCCATGAGCGCGTTCTCGGTGGCCATCACGGACGGCTCGTCCATGAACACCTCCCCCGCGCGCAGGCCGCCGGGGGCTTCGAGCGCTACGTCGGGGCCGTCGTGCAGCGTCGCCCCCAGGGCACGAAAGGCATCAAGGTGCGGATCGAGCCGCCGGCGACCGATGACATCGCCGCCTGGCGGCGGCATGGTGGCGCGGCCAAAGCGCGCCAGCAACGGTCCGGCCAAGAGGAAGGACGCACGGATGCGCTCTGCGGCGTCACGGTCGACGACAGCGTCGGCATGCACCTCGGCGGCGCACAGCGCGACTTCGTTCGGACCGCGCCAGGCGACTGTGACGCCGAGGCCGGCCAGCACCTCGAGCATGGCCTCCACATCGCGAATCCGCGGGACGTTGCGAACGACAACCTCCTCGGCGGTAAGTACCGAGGCGGCGAGGATGGGCAGGGCGGCGTTCTTGTTTCCCGCGGGAACAACGGTCCCGGAGAGTGGAACGCCACCATCGATGACGAAGGTGTCCATGAGATTCCTGGGTGCTCCACTGAGGCCGGCGTCCACCGGAAGTGACGGCCCGACGGACGGAAGCGGAGGCTGGGCTAGGGTAACAGCCATGTCTGAAGCCCTTTCGCGCGAGAAGGCTTGGTCCCTGCTCACGGAGTGGGTCACCTCCGAATCGTTACGTCGCCATTGCCTCGCCGTCGAGGCCTCCATGCGGGCGATGGCCGTTGCCCGCGGCGGCGATGTCGAGCGCTGGGGCATCACCGGATTGCTGCACGACATGGACTATGAGCGCCACCCTGATCTGGAGACGGGGCACCCGCGCATGGCCATGGCGGAACTCGAGCGGCTTGGATATCCCGCCGACATGATCCGGGCGATTGCCAGCCACGCCGACTACTTGGGAGTCAGCCGCGACAGCGATATGGAGAAGTCCCTGTTCGCCGTCGATGAACTGAGCGGATTCGTCCTCGCGTGCGCCTATGTGCGCCCTGACGGTATCCACGGCATGGCCCCGAAGTCGGTCAAGAAAAAGCTCAAGCAGCCGAGTTTTGCCGCGGCCGTGAACCGCCACGACGTGACCGGCGGTGCCGAGCAACTCGGGATGGCGTTCGACGACCTGGTGGTCTTGGTCATCGGCGCACTCCAGAAGCAAGCCACGGCGCTGGGCCTGGATGGCACCGGCGCACCCGCGCCGTCGGCCAACTGATCGCCGTGTCAGCCGTCGGCCGTTACGGCGGCGTGCTGCGGACGCGCTACGTCCCGCGCCTGCTGGTGTCCTCGATGTTCGGACGGATGCCGATCGGGATCGACTCGCTCGCCCTCGTGCTGTTCGTGCGCGAGCGGACCGGGTCGTTTGTCGCGGCGGGGATCACCGCGGCGTCCTTTGCCGCCGGTGGCGCGCTGTTCGCCCCGGTGCAGGGCCGCCTGGTGGACCGCCATGGTCAGCGCAAGATCCTGCTGCCACTGACTTTGTTCCACGCCGCGGCCCTGCTCGCCGTGGTTTCGGCCGGGCTGCTGGGGGCGCCGATAGGACTGGTGGCGGGCTTCGCCTTCATCGCGGGCGCCGCAATTCCCCCGATTTCTGCCGTTCTGCGGCTGCTTTGGCCGGCGCTGTTGCCCGCCGATCGTCCCGAACTGCTGACGACCGCATACGCACTGGACGCTGTGTTGATCGAATTCGTATTCGTTTTCGGGCCGCTGATCACCGCGTTCTGCGTTGCCGTCTTCTCGCCTCAGGCCGCCATCCTGGTGGCCATCGTGTGCGTGCTCGGCGGGACGCTCGCGTTCGTGACCAGCCGACCGTCCCGCGAGTGGAAGCCGTCCCCGCACGCCGGGAGCCACGGCCCTTGGGGAGCACTGAGCGCCCCAGGTCTGCGAACCATCGTGCTGACGGTGATTCCGCTCGGTTTCGGGTTCGGCTCAATCGAGGTGGCGCTTCCGGCGTTTGCGCGGGCCAACGGATCGCCCGGACTCGCCGGTCTGTACATCGCCGTCTGGTCGCTCGGCAGCGCCGCCGGCGGACTGACCTGGGGCGCTATCGGCGAGAACGTCGAACTGCGGCGTGGCTACCTGGTGCTCACAGGACTGGTGGCGGTCGGTTTCCTTCCGTTGGCGGCCGCATCGTCCCCGGAGGTGATGCTGGTGCTCCTCGTCCCGGCGGGACTGTGCATCGCGCCCATGATCGCGGCGGGCAATCAGCTGATCTCCCGCGTAGCACCCGAGGGGGCCCTGACCGAGGCTTATACCTGGCCCACGCTGTCGCTCGTCATCGGGGTCGCGATCGGGAACGCGGTCGCCGGCGTGCTGTCTGAGCATGTGGGTTGGGAAGCGGCGATGCTCGCGGCCGCGGGCGTGGCCTTCGCAGGAACGATCATCGCCAACGTCCGCCGCGAGACGCTGCGCGGGGCGATGCGCGAACGGCCGGCCGCGTCGGCCTGATCGCCACCAGCGGGCTTGTATCGTGGATCGCCATGAGCGATCGACTGCGGATCACCGTCCTTGAGGGCGACGAGACCGGACAAGAACTGCTGGACCAAGCGCTCCGGGTGCTCGCGCTGGACGTGATCGGCCTCGACGTGGAACTCGACCGGCACGACCTGTCGCTCGAACGGCGACGCGCAACCGACAACGAGGTCGTCCACGAGGCTGCACGAGCTATGCGCACCAGTGGGTTCGGCATCAAGGCAGCGACCATCACGCCTGAGGGCGCCGACGACGTTGGCTCCCCCAACCGCATCCTGCGCGAAGAGGTGCAGGGCAAGGTCATCATCCGGACCGGTCGCCGGATCCCCGGCATCACGCCCATCGCGGGGGTGCACTACCCGATCTCCGTCGTGCGGATGGCCGTCGAAGACGCGTACGGCGCCGAACAGTGGCGGGAAGGTGAGGCCGGTAGCGGAGCCGAGGTGGCGTTCCGCACCGAGCGCATCACGCGGTCGATATGCCGCGCTGTCGCCGAGTACGCGTTCCGTCAGGCCCGCACGATGAACGGCCGGGTCTACGGTGGGCCCAAGTGGACGGTCTCCCCGGTGTACGAGGGGATGCTGAAGGAGGAGATGGACGATGCGGCCGCCCGCCACCCAGATGTCCGCTACCAACCCGTCCTGATCGATGCCACCTATGCGGGTCTGATCAGCGGCGCGGCCGACGAACCGCTGGTTATCCCGGCGCTCAATCGCGACGGCGACTGCCTGTCGGACCTGGTGATGCCGATGTTCGGCTCGATCGCGGGCGCCGAATCAGTGTTGCTGGCCTTTGACGAGGAAGAGCGGACCACGGTGGCAATGGCTGAGGCTCCACACGGCACAGCCCCGGCGCTGCTGGGCAAGGATGTAGCCAATCCGATGGCCATGCTTCTCTCGTGCGCCGCCGTCCTGCACTACGCCGGCTTGGCCGGCCACGCCGACGCCGAGCGTGGCTCGCGCGCCGTGTACGAGTCCGTCCTCGAAGCGACGGCGGCGGGCGTGCGCACACCCGATCTGGGGGGCCACGCCGGGACGACCGAATTCACCACCGAGGTGTGCACACGAATCCAGGCGAAGATCGACGTGTGGTCCTCCCTTGGGAACACCGTCTGATCAGCGACGCGACCGATACGGACCCGCGTAGCGTGCCCCCCGGCCTGTCGATCGGTACGCCTCCCGCAAGATCCGTTGCAGCCTGCACTGACCCTGCACCCAGTGGTGATGCGGGTTCTGCGCCCTGTTCGCCCCGGCATAAGCCAAGAAGAAGGCGTTCGTCCGCCGGGCGTCGTACCTTACGAACATATGTTCTCACGAACACATGCTCGCACCGACGTCCTCCCCGCTCTGCGGGCAGTAGCGCGTCGGGCGACCGGCCTGGCTCGAGCCGCCGTCCTGCCGGGCGCCTGGGAGGCGCTCGACACCGCCGAGCCCGCCGTATCGCCACACCCGCACCGCCGGCCCCTGCGCGGCAGTACGCGCGCACGCCGGCCGGGCGCGGTGGTGGCGCGGAGCACCCCGTGCGTGACGCCGTTGCCGCCACGATCCGGTGCTTCGCTCCTGAGCCCGCAGCGGGCCGAGGTCGGCCATCTCTCGAGTATGCGACCTCCCGCGCCCCGCCACTAGGCGCAGAACGACGAAACGCCGCCCACGGGGGCGGCGTTTCGATGAAGAAACCGGCGGCGTCCTACTCTCCCGGGCCCTTGCGGACCAAGTACCATCGGCGCTGAGAGGCTTAACTGCTCTGTTCGGAATGGGAAGAGGTGTTTCCCTCTCGCAATAGCCACCGGAAAGTGGCGAGAGATCGCCTCCGGCGAGCCTTAAAAACTGCACCGCAGCCACGCGGGTATCAAAAAATCCGTCAAGCCCTCGACCAATTAGTACCGGTCTCCTCCAAGCGTTACCGCTCTTCCAGATCCGGCCTATCAACCTGGTGGTCTACCAGGGGTCTTACTCCCTCAATGGGGATGGGAGAACTCATCTCGAGGCCGGCTTCCCGCTTAGATGCTTTCAGCGGTTATCCGATCCGGACGTAGCTAACCTGCGATGCCCTTGGCAGGACAACAGATACACCAGAGGTCCGTTCACCCCGGTCCTCTCGTACTAGGGGCAAATCCTCTCAATTCTCCAACGCCCACGGCAGATAGGGACCGAACTGTCTCACGACGTTCTGAACCCAGCTCGCGTACCGCTTTAATGGGCGAACA
>JBBQCW010000014.1:0-80093 GCA_038319025.1 Solirubrobacterales bacterium | reverse complement strand
CGGCCGGAGGTCTACGCGTACGGGCTGCGCAACCCCTGGCGATTCTCCTTCGACCGGTCGACGGGAGATCTGACGATCGGTGACGTGGGTCAGGACACCGTCGAAGAGGTCGACTTCCTGCGCAAAGGCCGGGCGCGCGGGGCGAACTTCGGGTGGCGCGTCTGGGAGGGCCGGCGCCGCAACAAAGCGTCCGAGAGCGCACCCCACGCCGTGTTTCCCGTGATCACCCACACTCATGCCTCGGGCTTCTGCTCGATCACCGGCGGATACGTCGTGCGTGACCACGCGCTGACGGGCCTGTACGGCAAGTACGTGTACGGCGACTACTGCGGCGGACGGATCTGGGCCGCGACCCTGCACGCCGGGCACGCGCGCAACGACCATCAGGTGGCGATTGCGAGTGTCGGCCCAATCTCCACCTTCGGTCAGGACACCGCCGGGCACGTGTACGTCGCGTCGCTCAACGGGCCTGTGTACCGGCTGGCTCGATAGGGCGCTGCAGCTTCAGCTCGCGCGGCGTTGGCGGGCGCGTGCCCGCCACGGCGTCACGACCGCACCGCGCTCGATGACCAAGGCTCGGAAGGCGCGCTCAAGGTCCGCGGCGATCTCGGGCAGGTCGTCGACCACCGCGGCGTCAGCGTAGAGGCCGACCCCCAGAGCCCCGTCGTAGGAGACGGCGCCGAACGTCAGTGCGTGACCGTGGAGCAGTGGTACGGCGGGCGCCACCGCTCGCAGGCGAGAGCCCATCAGGTAGAGGGGCAAGGTCGGCCCGGGCACGTTGGAGACGATCGTGGTGAACGTCATCCGCCCGGCCAACGTACGGGTCAGGACGCGGCGGGCCTGCGGGGGGAGTACCTCGGCGGCCTGCACGAGCATCGCGAGCGGCGCGGCTGCCCCTGAGCGCTTGCGCTCGGCCGTCTGCCGCGCGATCCCCCCGAGCGCACGGAGCGGGTCGTCGATCCCCACCGGGAGGTCGCAGGGAATGAACGAGATTTGGTTACCCAGAGCGGAGGACGCCGAACTTGGTCCACGGACGTTGACGGGCACCAGAGCGCGCACGGACTGCGGCCGCGCGCCGCGCCGCGCCAGCGCCGCACCGAGCGTGGGCGTCACCGCGGCGAGGAACACGTCGTTGACGGTGGCGCCGTGGCGTCGTCCGGCCTCGCGGACGTCGTCCAGGCCGACCGTGATGGAAGCGACCGCGCGCGTCGACCCCGCCGTTCGGTCCAGCGCCGTCTGCGCCGCCGGGGCGGCGAGGCCACCGGCCGCGGCGGCCAGCGCCCGCGGGTCGGTGCGTGCTGCGAGCAGCGCGCCACCGGCCGCCTGTGCACCGCGCGCGCCGGCGACCGCCGTGCGGGCCACGCCGGCCGGGGTGCGCGGCTCCCGGCCCGGTCGCCAGTCCTGTTTCCCGACCCGCGGCGCTGTGGGCTCCAGGTCGAGCAACAGCCCCGCAAGCCAAATCGCGGCGACGCCGTCCAGCAGAACGTGATGCACCTGGGCGATCAGCGCCCAGCCGCTATCGGGCAGGCCACGGACGAGCGTCATCTGCCACGGCGGCCGCCCGGCCGGCAAAGGCGCGCTGAGCAGCAGGCCGGCGAGTTGGTCCAGGGGCTCACCTTCGCCGAGCGTCACCGCGTGAACATGCCGGGCGATGTCAAAGCCCGGGTCGTCGGCCCACACCGCCTCCAGCGGCCCTCGCAGAACGCGACGGCGCAGACGCGGCGCCCGGTCCAGTCGGCCATCGAGATGGCGGCGCAGCGCGGCCAGCGACGGTGCAGGGCCGTCCAGGCGCAGCGTGGCCCCGACGTGCAGCGGCGCGTCGGGGTGATCGAGATCGAGGAACGCCGTGTCCAGCGCGCTGAGTCGGTCAACCTCCACCGGTGCATCCTGACCGATCGCGCGGTGCGCTAGCTTGGACCACGTGGAGGAACTCGAAGGTCACGATGTCGTCCGGTTGCGGGCCGACAACCCCGGACCGTTCTCGCTGAGCGGGACGAACACGTGGATCATCGGCCGCGACCCGGCGTGGATCGTGGACCCTGGGCCCCTCCTGGATGCCCACGTTGACGCGATCCTCGCTGCCGTAGACGCACGCGGAGGCACGGGCGGGATCCTGATCACCCACGACCACGGCGATCACGTGGAGGCGGTCCCGGAGGTCGCTCGACGGACGGGCGCCCCCGTGTTCGCGGCCCGTTTTCCGGGTGACGTGCTGCTCGCCGACAACGACACGGTCGGCCCCGTCACAGCGATCGCGACGCCCGGCCACGCGCCCGACCACCTGGCCTTCGTCACCGCTGACGGCGTGTGCTTCAGCGGCGACGCGGTGCTGGGGGAGGGCAGCGTGTTCGTGTGGCCGGACCCAGGCGCGCTCGCCGGCTACCTGGCCGGCCTGGAGCGCCTGCGAATGCTGGGGTTGCGCACGATCGCCCCCGGCCACGGACCGTCGGTCGCTGATCCGCAGGCCAAGCTCACGCAATACCTCGAGCATCGGCGTGAGCGCGAGCGTCGCCTGGTTGCCGCACTTGACGACGGCTCGCGCAGTACCGACGACCTGCTCGACGCCGCCTGGGGCGACGTCCCGGATCACCTTCGCCCTGCCGCCGCGGTCACGCTTGCCGCACATCTGGACAAACTCGCCGAGGAGGATCGGCTGCCCGATGGCGTGGAGCGTCTGACCGGCGGTCCTCCGCAGGCTTAGAAACGGCTGGTTCTTAGGGCTGGACGGGCGTGGCCGGGGTGGAGGCGACGCTCGCCCCGGCTGTATCCGTCCCGCTGTCGCCCAACGTCAGCTTGACCGGCGGCTTGGGGCCGGTTGCGGGTGGGCGTACGACGCTGCCCGCCGGCGGAGTGGGTGACGAGCCGGGAGCCGACTCCGTCGGATCGGTGCCTTCGGGAGTCGGGTCGTCTATCGGTGCCTCGGTGCCTCCGGAAGCGGCCGGGTCATCCTCGACGGCACCGCCGGTGGTGGTCGACGACGAAGGCGTTTCGACGACGACCGCGTTCACCGGCGCCGGCGGGGTCGTGCTCGCCGTGAGGTGCTGAGGTGATACGGCCGCTGGGCGAGTCGGACGTGAGCCGGCAGCGGCGGCGGTCGCAGGAACGGTGACGTGGAGGGCGCGGGCCAGCGCGCCGGCTCCGGGGGCATGGACGGCTTTGGGGTGCACGGCACGGCTCATGGGGACGGCATGTGGAAGTTCAGCAGCGGCGCCGGCACCGGCGGCCACGATGCCGCAGCACACCAGCGCCGCGAGCTTGGCCGACACCGCCGACCCACCGGCCACCACTGCGCTGCCGCCGGCGGCCGGCGCCGTGCCCAAGCCCAACAGCTTGGCGAGGGTGGCGAGCGGGCCGTGATGGGCGGCCGCCCGCGACTGGCCCAGCTGCAGGGCATCGCGATATGAGCGGCAAGGGTCACACTCGCGCATGTGCCGGCGGGCCCGGCCGTCCGGCCGCGTACCACCGTCGTGCGCAACCACGAGGTCGGCGCGGATCTCTGCACAGGGCGTGGCACGAGCTTCACCCGTTTCCGCCAGCGACGTGCGCGCGCGCACCAGCAGCGACTTGACCGCCGGCAACGAGACATCAAGCGTGGCGCACAGTTCCGCGTACGACAGGCCCTCGAGCTCGCGCATGAGCAGCGCCGACCGCTGGGCGTCCGGCAACCGCTCCACATCGGTGACGAAGGCACGCAGGCTCTCCCGACGTTCGCAGGCCGACTGCGGATCTGACGCATCGCAGCCGCGCATCGCCGCGAGTACGTCCGGAGGCGCAGGCGGAGTGCGACGGATCTGGTCGATACAGCGGTTGTGGGCTACGCGATACAGCCACGCCCGCAAGCCGACCGGCCGCTCATCAGCGCGCAGGGCACCGTAAGCGCGCAGAAAGACATCTTGGAGCGCATCCTCGGCGTCCTGCTGAGAGCCGCCCAACATGCGCCGGGTGTAGGCCAGCAGCCGCGCCTCATAGCGGTCCACGATCGCCGCAAACGCCTCGTCGGAGCCCTGACGGAACAGGCTGAGGAGCTGCTCGTCGGAGCGCAGCCGGAGCAGCCTGGTGCGCCCCGGGGCTCGGGCGGCGAGTGACGGAGCGTGGAGAACGGACGCTTCCATAAGGGCCTACGGTAACCAGAGACGGACGAGCGCGCCGAAAGTTTCGGCGCGCCCACCGGATGTCTTACTCAGGCTTCAATGTTGCTCATCACGTGCTTGATCCGGGTGTAGTCGTCGAACCCGTACATGGACAGGTCCTTGCCGTAGCCGGACTGCTTGAAGCCGCCGTGCGGCATCTCGGCGACGATCGGGATGTGGGTGTTGATCCACACGCAACCGAAGTCCAGATGCTTGGCCATCCGCATCGCCCGGCTGTGGTCCTTGGTCCACACGCTTGAGGCCAGGCCATAATCCACGCCGTTGGCCCACTGCAGCGCCTGGCCCTCGTCGGAGAACTGCTGGACCGTGATGACCGGGCCGAAGATCTCGTTTTGGACCATCTCGTCGCCCTGCTTCAAACCGGCCACCACGGTCGGCTCGAAGAAATACCCGGCGTCGCCCGAGGCGTTGCCGCCCGCGGTGACCCGTGCATGGGAAGGCGCGCGCTCGATGAACCCGCCAACCCGCTCTCGCTGAGCCTCGGTGATGACCGGGCCCATGTAGGTGTCCTCGTCGAGCGGGTCACCGAACACCGTTCCCTTGGCCTGCTCGGTCAGCGCATCCACGAACGCATTGTGAATGCCAGGCCCGGCGAGGACGCGCGTGGCGGCGGTGCAGTCCTGGCCGGCGTTGAAGTAGCCGGTGCCGGCGATCATCTCCGCCGCGGCCTCCACATCGGCGTCGTCAAACACGATCACCGGTGCCTTGCCGCCCAGTTCCAGATGGACGCGCTTGAGCGTGTCGGCGGCCGCGGCCGCCACGGCCTTGCCGGCCCGCACGCTGCCGGTGATGGAGACCATGTCGACGCCGGGATGGCGTACGAGCGCCTCGCCGACGTCGCCCTTGCCCAAGATCACGTTGAACGCACCTTCGGGCAGGTGCGTCTGCATCAACTCGGCCAGCCACAGCGTCGAGTTGGGCGTGTTCTCCGACGGCTTCAGGATGATCGCGTTGCCGGCGGCCAAGGCCGGGGCAAACTTCCAGATGGCCATCATGAACGGGTAGTTCCAAGGCGTGATGCCGCCGCACACGCCGATCGGCTCGCGGCGGACGGACGAGGTGTGACCGGCCATGTACTCGCCGGTCGCACGGCCCTCCAGGTTGCGTGCGGCGCCGGCGAAGAAGCGGATCTGATCGACACCGGGCGGGATCTCCTCGCTGATGGTCAGCGCCAGGGGCTTGCCCGTGTTCTCGGACTCAAGTCGCGCCAGTTCCTCGCCGCGCTCCTCGATCTCGTCCGCGATCCGGTACAGCGCCAGGCTGCGCTCGGAAGGGGTCGCCTGGCCCCATTCGGCGAACGCCCCGCGGGCTGCGGCGACCGCCGCGTCAACGTCGGCTGCGGCTGACAGCCCCATATCGGCGATGACCTCGCCGGTGGCGGCGTTGCGCACCGCGTGTGTGCCGTCGCCACTCGTGGCGACGCTCTTGCCGCCGATGAAATTCTGCAGGCGCGTCGTGGTCGTGGCCATGCTGTCTCCCGGTGTCGATTCGCTGTTGGAAGGAGCCTAGTCGAGCGCCTGGGCCGCCGGAACGGGCGTGCGACACATCGGCCATCGCGCGCCCGCCGAGCACGCCACCGCGTACGCTTCGCTCGCCGGTTCCTCTCCCGCCGATCGATCCAAGGAAGCATCCCGTGAGCAACGTCGTCATCTCCTCCGCCGCGCGCACCGCGATCGGCTCCTACGGCAAGTCCCTCAAGGACGTCCCGGCCACTGAGCTGGGCCGCATCGCCACCGTCGCCGCGATGGAGCGAGCGAAGATCGAGCCTGAGCAGGTCGGCCACGTGGTCTTCGGCAACGTGATTCACACCGCGCCCGAGGACATGTACATGGCCCGCGTGGTCGGCGTGAACTCGGGGATCCCGCACTCGACGCCGGCGTACACCGTGAACCGGCTGTGTGGGACGGGCGTGCAGGCCATCGTCTCGGCCGCGCAGGCCATCGAGACCGGCGACGCGACGATCGCCGTTGCAGGCGGCGCCGAGTCGATGAGCCGCGGGCCGTACTGGATGCCCGACGCGCGCTGGGGCGCCCGGATGGGGGAGACCAAGATGATCGACCCCGTCATGGGCGGCTTGACCGACCCGTTCGACCACGTGCTGATGGGCGTGACGGCTGAGAACCTGGCCGAGCGCCACAGCATCAGCCGCGAGGATCAGGACGCGTTCGCCGTCGAGTCTCACCGCCGCGCCTCGGCCGCCCAGGAAGCCGGGCTCTTCGACGGTGAGGTGGTGCCAGTCCCGGTCAAGGTCAAGCGTGAAATGGTCGACTTCACCCGTGACGAGCACATCCGCCACGGCGCGGACGCAGAGTCGATGGGCAAGCTCCCCACCGTCTTCAAGCGCGAGGGTGGCACCGTCACCGCCGGCAACGCCTCCGGCATGAACGACGCCGGCGCCGCCGTCGTTCTCATGCACGCAGATACTGCCGCCGAGCTGGGCGCGCCGGTGCGCGCCCGCATCCTGTCGTGGGCGGCCTGCGGTGTGGACCCCGCCTACATGGGGATCGGGCCGGTGCCCGCTGTGCGCCGTGCGCTGGAGAAGGCCGGTCGCACGCTTGACGAAGTGGGCATCATCGAACTGAACGAGGCGTTCGCCGCGCAGGCGTTGGCGGTCATGATCGAACTGGATCTGGACCCGGCGAAGGTCAACCCGGACGGCGGCGCGATCGCTCTCGGGCACCCGATCGGGGCCACGGGCGCAGCCATCACCGCCAAGGCACTCGCGCAGATGGAGCGCGGCGACCACGAGCTGGGCATCGTGACCCTGTGCATCGGCGGCGGTCAGGGGATCGCGTTGCTGCTCGGCCGCGAGTAGGGGCTACCCGCTCAACTTCGCGCAGTTGACCGCCACGTTGAGGGTCCAGGGGACGGCGACCGCGCTGATCTCCTGCGCGGAGGCCGTATACCCGGTGGCCGGATTACCGTCCGAGCCCACGAAGTACGTATAGATGGCGAACTTGTTCGGATCCAGCTCGGTGTTGGCCGAGCCGCCCGTCGCGAGGTAGCCGGGCGGGCAGGTGGCCGTGGCGATCTTGTCCGCTGAGCTCGTCACGGCGTTGCTGATGATCTTCATCTCGGTGATCGCGTTCGTGCCGTTCGTACCCGGCGCTCCATTGACACCGTTGGCACCCGCCGCGCCTGCGGCACCGGCGGGGCCCGCCGTCCCGCGCAGCTTCGCCACATCACCCGCCTTCAGTCGGTCACTTCCCACAGAGCCCTTTTTGATGTCCTGGCCCGTGAGCGAGCCGTTCTTGATCTGTTTGCCGGTGATGAGCTTGTTCGCGGCCCAGGCTCCGCCGGTACCGACAGCGATGACGAGGGCGAGCGTGGCGACGACGTTGGCGTAGCTGAGGTGGCGCATGGCGCCACAGTAGGGATCTGCCTCGGATCCCGCAGCATCCGAGACCTACACGCCGCGCTGCGTAGCCGCCTCAAGTTCGATGCGATGCGCGGCCACCGTCTGGTGGAGCGTCGAGCGAGCGTCGTGCTTCGGTCGCCAGCGCAGACCGCGCCGTGCCCGCGCCGTGTCCATCAGCACAGGCGTGCGCAGCGCTTCGATCCACGCCGCTTCGTCAGGAAGGAACGGCAGGCGGGCGACGAGCCCGGCGGTCGCGTCGACGGCCAGATCGGGGACGTGAACGGAATACCAACCGATCTCGTCGGCGAGCGTAGCCATCGTGATCTCGCCTTCCGCAGCAAGGTTGTAGACGCCCGGTTCGCCCCGGCCTAGGACCGCCGCCCGCAGCGCGGCGGCAACGTCATCGTGGTGAACGAGCTGGAACGGGACCCCCGTGTCGGGCAGCACCGGTTTGAGCACCGGCACCTGATCGAACAGCGCACGGACCGGCCCGGGCAGCTTCTGACCGAGGTCGATCAGCGGGATCGAGTCGATCAGCAACGGTGCCTGTGGGCCTGCGACGATGCACGGCCGGAACACGTACGCGTCGGTGTCGCCGCCCGAGAGGGCGTCGTCGAGGACGGCCTCGACCTCGGCCTTCTGCGCCGAGTAGGGATGCCGCTCATGACCGTGGATCGGGTCGTCCTCAGTGAGCAGGCGGTCCGGCCCGCCGACACCGTCCTCGGCGAACCCGTACGCCGCGACCGACGAGGTGTACACCAGCCGACTGACCCCGGCCGCGACCGCGGCCTCGAAGACGTTGCGCGACCCGGTGAGGTTGATCTCGCGGCTGCCGCCCTGGCCGGCGACGATGATGAACGCCAGGTGCACGACTACGTCGGCATCGGCCACGAGCGCGTCGACGGCGGAGCGGTCCAGGATGTCGCCGCGTCGATATTCGGTCTTGCGCCAACCGTGTTCGGCAGGGTCAAACGGTCGTCGGGCCATCCCGATGATGCGCTTCACATCACGGCTGCGCTCCAGAGCGGAGATGAACGGTTTACCGATCTCCCCGGTGGGTCCGGTCACCGCGACCGTCAGGCCGGCGGGCGGACGACGTTTGCTCGGTGCGGGCATGTCCCGAGCCTACTCCCGCGGCCAAACGGGCCAAACGGACCCTCAGGCTTCGTCGTACCCGGCTTCGCCGGGCAGCAGGATGCGCGCTTGTTCGCCCGCCATGAAGACCTTGGGCAGCACGGGTTGGATCGGCGCGACGGCCGCGTGCTCAAGCAGGGCCTGCATGCTGGCAAAGGTGGCGAACTGCTCCAGATGCTTGATCGTGGGGAAGACCAGTTCCAAGCGGCCCGCGGCGTGCTCGTCCAGCGCACCCTGCGGGGTGAACCATCCGGCGTCGATGCATTCCTCGCCGTCGACTCGCGGGTCCTGGCCCTCGGGCAGTGGGGCGAGGAAGAAGTGGGTGTCAAAGCGGGTCTTGACGATCGCCGGGGTGATCCACTGGGAGTACTTGATGAGGATGTCGGGGCCGCTGAGGACGATGCCCGCCTCTTCCTCCAGCTCCCGCACCGCGGCGATGCGATGGGACACATCGCCGTCACCCTCATGGGCATCGACCGCGCCTCCAGGGAACACCCAGACGCCGCCCATGAACCGGGCCGCGTGAGTGCGCTGGACGAGCAGGATCTCCAACGTGTCCGCCCCGCCGCGCAGCAGTACGACCGACGCCGCCTGCCGCGGTGGGGTGGGCGCCGCAGCGGGGTCAGCGATCTGCTCGGGCGGGGCTTCCTTGAACTCCATGCCGGGCAGTATCTCCCAAGCAGCGGCGAGCATCCGGCCTGTGTCGTGGGGCAGCGGTAGCCTTGCGTCAATGAGCGACACCATCGAGCGTTGGATCTGCGAGTCCTGTGGGTTCATCTACGACCCGACCGAAGGCGACATCGACGGCGGGATCCCGCCCGGGACGGCGTTTGCCGATATCCCGGACACCTGGTTCTGCCCCGTGTGCGGTGCCCGTAAGAAAGATTTCGTCGCGTACGACGGCTAGCACGCCATGAGCAAGAAAAAGGCCAAGAAGCACGCCATGCGTGCCGCCCGGGAAGCGCGGCGCCTTGCCGAGGAGCAGCGCTCGACCGGGCCGCACGCCGCGGTGCCCGATCCGTTGCCGTTGCGCGACGAGGAGGACGCCGGCTTGGCCACCGGTGAGGGAGGCGTCTTTTACGCCTTCAACACCGGTCCCGACGAGCCGGCCCCGGCGCTGGAACTGCCGGTGGCCGACACGGCGACCGCCGGACCGCCGCCCACTCAGGAACCGTCGGCGCCGGACGAGTTGCCGGCGCTGCGCCACCGGCCCGGCGGGGTGCTGCCCGCGCCGATGCCGGGGGCTTCGCCCCTCGTGGCTGCCCGCGACGTCCTGTCGCGGCTCTCGGGCGCGGGCCTCTGTTACGGCGCGCCGGTGTCGGTCGAAGGCCGCACCGTGATCCCCGTCGCCCGCGTCACTACGCGGGGCGGGATGGGCTACGGCGGCGAACGGAGTCCCGGGGAGGGCGGGGGCGGAGGAGGCGGGATGCTGCGAGCCGCTCCGACCGGGTACATCGAGGTAACCGCGGCCGGCGTGTCGTACGAGCGGATCGCCGGTGGCCGTGGAGCAGGTGTGGCCGCGGGCGCTGCGGTGATCGCCGGCGTTGCCGCGGGCATCGCGGGCGCAGCGATGGCCGGGCGTCGCCGTCGGCCACCAACCGGCCTGGCGCGAATCAGCTGGCGCTTGCGTCCCTGAGGTCGAACCCACCGCCGGCGCGCAGGTGGGTCAGGCGGCCGGCCACCGGTCCGTCGATCATTTCCGTCAGGACGGCCGGCTCCGTTGATGAGCCGAGAACGCGGATCCCGTCCTCGGTCAGCGCCGTCAGGATGGCCATCGAGGGCGAGCCGTCACGTTCGTAGATCACGCAGGCCGCCTCGGCGGTCGCCGGGCCGTCGTAGTCAGGCATAACGGTACGGCGGGGGAGCGCATCGACCTGTGGCTGGACGGACGTCGACGCGAATGGTTGGCGGGGCGGGCGCGCGCCGTACACACCGACACCGTGCTTCGTCAGGTACCAGCCGACCGCGGTCACGAGCCCGAGGTCGTCGGGATGCTCGCGCAACCGCTGGACCATCGCCGCGATCGAGTGCGTCACGTAATTGTTGCCCGGGCCACCGGCAAAAGTGAGGCCGCCGGTAACCGTGAGGTCGCGGTCGGCGGTGAACGGGTCGAGCCCCAGTTCACGTGCGCCTATCTGCACCGCGCTGGGGAAGCAGGAGTACACGTCGAGGTGGGCGACGTCGTCGATGCGTGCTCCCGCGGCCGCGAGCGCGGCTTGGGCGGTGAGGCGGATGGCGGGGGACGAGCTCAGGTCATCACGCTCGGTCACGTGCCAGTGATCGTGCGCAACGGCATGGCCATGGACGAACACCCAGAGGTCCGATGAGATGCCCAGCGCCTGGGCCGTCTCCACCGAACAGAGGATCAGCGCAGCCGCTTGGTCGGTCTGGATGTTGGAGTTCAAGAGCTTGGGGTAGGGGAGCGTCACCTGACGGTTGGCCGGCGACGGGGTCGCGATCTGCTCCGCGGTGAGCGGCGCGGGCGACCACGCGTACGGGTTGGTCTGGGCCACGGCGTTGAAGCGCGCCGCGAGCCCGCCGAGGCGGAGTTGATAGGCGGAGGTGTCCATGCCCGGCGCGTCACGCGCCCACAGCGACTGCTCGAAGAGCGGGTACATCATCATCGGTGCGATCAGGCCGACAGCGTTCTCCACGTCGCTGGATCCGGCACGGTCCTGACCGACGATCCGGTTCGGGGCGGCGCCGTCGTCCAACGGGGGCCAGCCGTCGGGCTCGGTGCCGGCCTTCAACGCCCGCGCGAGCGTCGCGAGCGCCTCAACCCCCACGATGATCCCGGCATCGACATCCCCGCGGGCGATGGCGGCGGCGAGGTCGCCGACCAGCTGGTGGGGGGCATCGCCGCCGAGCGAGGAGCGGACGGTCTCCCGGGGCGTGATGAGGCTCAGGTGTTGGGCCACGAGTGCCGCGGGGTCGGCCCAGCGGCGCGACACGGTGTCCACGGCCGCGATCGTCTGGGCGCGGCGTAGCAGCGCTTCGCCCGGCCCGGCGTCGGCGGCGGCGGCCGTGACGACCTGGGCCATCATCGCGACCGGGTCGGGAGAGCCCCCATCCCGCCACGTGGCCTGGGCCACGCCGACGATCACGGGTGTGCGGGGAGCCATGGTCGTCATCCGGCGCGGAACCCTACCCGGCTACGCGCGCGGCGCGCCCGGCAGGGCGCCGGGACCCGGCGATGCCCGTGAGGCGGAATTGTCGTGGTCAGCCCAACAAATCCGCCTCACCTATCCCCGCGCCGCGCCCGTGAGGCGGAACTGTTGTTCTCAGCCCAACAAATCCGCCTCACCCACGGCCGCCCCGGGCCCCGGGCCACGGGCCACGGGCCGCGCGGGCCTGCGGTCAGGCGGTCAAGGCCGGGGCGGCCTCGGCATCGCCCTCAGCGGGAGCGGCCGCGCCCTCGGCCGCATACCCGGCGGTCGCCTCGACGATGGCTGCGGCCGTGACGGTCACCATGAGGCGCAGCTCGTCGGGGTTGATCGCCAGCGCCGGCATCAGCACGATCACGTCGCCGAGCGGACGGACGATCACGCCGCGCGCCCGCGCGGCCAGGGTCACCCGGTGGCCCATCCGCGCATCCAAGGGGAAGTCGCGCAGCTGGATTCCGGTCATGAGGCCCTTGCGGCGAACCTCATCCACCACATCGAGCACGGAGACCTCCGCAGCCAGCAGCTCCTCCAGCAGAGCGAGCTTCGGCTGCAAAGTCACCAACGTGTCCTCATCCTCGAACACGTCCAGCGTCGCGAGCGCGGCCGCGCAAGCCAGAGGATTCCCGGTGTAGGTATGCCCATGGAAGAAGGTGCGCAGCTCCTCGTGGGCGCCCAAGAAGCCGTCGTACACCTGCTCGCTGGTCAGGGTCGCGGCCAGGGGCAGATAGCCGCCCGTCAGACCCTTGGCCAGGCACAGGAAGTCAGGGGTCACGCCCTCCTGCTCGCAGGCGAACATCGTGCCCGTCCGTCCGAACCCCGTCGCGACCTCGTCACAGATCAGAAAGACCCCGTAGCGGTCGCACAGCTCCCGCACGCCGCGCAGATACCCCTCGGGATGGACCCGGATGCCCGCCGCGCCTTGGACCAGCGGCTCCATGATCACCGCGCCCACGCGCTCGCCGTGCTCGGCCAGCACCTCCTCCATGTGGCCCAGATCTCCCGCTCGCGCCTGCCACGTGTCAAATAGCAGCGGCCGGTACAGGGAGTGGAAGAGCTCGATGGCGCCCACGGAGACCGAGCCGATGGTGTCCCCGTGGTAGCTGTCGGTCAAGCAGATGAACCCGGACCGCCACCACTCGCCGCGCTGGTGGTGGTACTGGTAAGCCATCTTCAGCGCGATCTCGTTGGCGGTGGAACCGTTGTCGGAGTAGAAGACGCGGGAGAGCCCATCGGGGGCGATCTCGATCAGCCGGCGGCCCAGCTCTATCGCACCTGGGTGCGACAGGCCGAGCATGGTGGTGTGGGCCACTCGATCGAGCTGAGCACGAACGGCGGCATCGATCGTCGGGTGACGGTGGCCGTGGACGTTGCACCACAAGGAGCTGGTGCCGTCCAGATACTCGTTGCCTTCGGTGTCGACGACCGTGCAGCCGTGCGCGCTTTCGATGATCGGCGCGGCCTCGGATTGCCAGCCCTGCTGCTGGGTGAATGGGTGCCAGAGGGTTGCGCGGTCGGTTGCGGCAAGCTGTGCGGTCTGCATGGCCCTTGAAGCTACGTCTCCCGACGGTCGGAACTCCCGGCCGGCCGGTCCACCGATCGAACTCGTCGCCTTCGTGGTCGGCGCTGCGTCCTTGGGGACGGAGATCGCTGCCGCGCGCCTGCTCGCGCCCTGGTTCGGCGCTTCTACGATCGTCTGGGCCAACACCATCGCCACGGTGCTGGTCGCGCTCAGCATCGGTTACTGGATCGGCGGCCGCCTCGCCGACCGCGACCCGACGATGCGGGGACTTTGCAAGGTGGTGCTGGCCTCGGCGGTGCTGCTGGCCATCGTGCCGTTCGTCGCGGGCCCTTTCCTGCGGGTGTCCGTCGACGCGCTCGATTCGGTTCAGGCCGGCGCGTTCGCGGGCTCGCTGATCGGCGTGCTGGTGCTGATCGCCACGCCCGTGATCCTGCTCGGCGCCGTGGCGCCCTACGCGATCCGCCTGCGCGTGACGACGGTGGAGGAAGCCGGCCGCGTCTCGGGTCGGCTGTACGCGATCTCCACTCTGGGCTCGCTAGCGGGCGTGTTCCTGGCGGCGCTCCTGCTGATCCCTTTTGTCGGCACTCGGCGGACGTTCCTCATCTTCGCCGTTGCACTGGCTCTGGTGGCCGCCTGGGGGCTGGCCCGCCGCGCCGCGCTTCTGGCGCCGGTGCTGATGGTCGCCCTGCTGGCCGTGCCCGTGGGCGTGGTCAAGGCGACGGGTTACGGCAAGGTCATCTGGGAACAGGAGACCCCTTACCAATACGCCCGCGTAGTTCAGGATCCACGCGATGGTGAGCGCACGCTGGAGCTGAACGAGGGGCAGGCGATCCACTCCACGTACACGCCGGGGCAGTGGCTTACCGGGAATTACTGGGACGAGCTGCTCGTGCTACCCACGATGCTGCGCGGTACCGCGCCGCGGTCGCTGGCAATCCTCGGGAACGCGGCGGGGACGACGGCTCGCCAGTACGGGCATTTTTTCCCGCACACGAGGATCGACGCCGTGGAGATCGACGCGGCGCTGACCGACGTGGGCCGCCGCCTGTTCGACATGCACGCACCGCGGCTTCACATGCATACCGCTGACGCACGGCCCTACCTACGCGCAAACAAGCGCCGGTACGACGCGATTCTGGTCGACGCCTATCGCCAGCCCTACATTCCGTTCTACCTGGCCACCAAGGAGTTTTTTGCGCTCGTGCGCCAGAGACTGAATCCGGGGGGCGTCGTAGTTATCAACGTCGGGCATCCGGCCGAATCCAACGCGCTGGAGAAGGTGCTCACCGCCACGCTGCACACGAGTTTCCCGACGGTGTTGCGCGACCCCAGCGCGGACGTCAGCACGATGCTGGCCGGGCTCACAGCCCCCCGCGCCGCCACCCCGGCGCCGGCCACCGTCCCGCCGGAGCTCGCCGCCGTTGCATCGGCCACCGATGCGCGCTTGGCGCCAGGGCTGACCGGCGGTGACGTGTACACCGACGACGTCGCGCCGGTGGAGTGGCTGATCGACGCCTCGATTCTGCAGGTCGCGGCGAACGGGGAGCGGCGCTAGCCGGCCCGCCGCGCCGCCGGATCATCCCCGCGCCGGCTCCAGTTCGGGCTGGGACACACCCTCCGACCGCTGCTCCGGCTCGACCGACCCTTCCGGAACCTCGATCGCCAGGTGGGGCAGCAGCCGGTCCAGCCACGCGGGCAGCGCCCATGTGCGATCGCCGAGGATGAACAGCACGGCCGGCAGGAGTAGGCAGCGGATGATCGTGGCATCGATGAACACTGCGACGGCCAAGCCCACGCCGAACTCCTTGATCACGCGCTCGTCGCCGAACACGAAGGAGGCGAACACGCAGATCATGATCGCTGCGGCAGCGGTGACCACGCGGCCGGTGGCGGCCAAGCCGTCGCCTACAGCGCGCCGCGAGTCGCCGGTGCGGACCCACTCCTCCCGGATGCGGGAGATCAGGAACACCTCGTAGTCCATTGACAGACCGAAGACGATGGCGAAGAGCATCACGGGCAGGAACGCCTCGATCGGGCCGGGCTCGATGCCCAAGGGCCCGGAGAGGAAACCGTTCTGGAATATCGCGGTGACGATGCCGAGCGACGCGCCGATGCTGAGCAGATTCATGAGCGCTGCCTGCACGGGGATCACCACCGAGCGGAAGACCATGAGCAGCAGGAGGGCACTGAGGAGCACCACGATCCCGATGAAGAGCGGCAGCTTGGCCGAAAACGTGGCCGCGAGGTCGCCGAATGAGGCCGTCAAGCCGCCCACGTAGACCACGGTGCCGGCAGCAGCCTTGGGGATCACGTCGCTGCGCAGCGTGTGGACGAGGTCGGTGGTGGCTTTGGACTCCGGCGAAGTCGTGGGGTAGACCTGCAGGACAGCCGTATCCCCAGCGGCGTTGACCTGCGGCTTGGTCACCGATGCGACTCCGGGCGTCCCGGCGAGGTCGGTTCGCAGCGCGGCGAGGCGGGTCGGGCTCCCGGTCTGGGCGGCGATCAGCAACGGGCCGTTGAAGCCCGGGCCGAAGCCGGTGGCCAGCAGGTCGTACGCCTTGCGCGTTGTGGAGGTTGCTGGGTCGTTGCCGGCGTCGCTGGAGCCAAGGCGCATGGAGAGCATCGGCACGCACAGCATCAGCAGCGCGAGCGTTGCGGCGATGCTGATCGTCCACGGACGGCGGGAGATGAAGGATGACCAGCGGACCCATGAGCTCACGTGGGGTTCGCCGGTATCGCTCTCCTGCTGCACCCGGCGTTTGTCCCGGCGGGTGTTGCCGACTTTGCGCCCCCAGAACCCGAGCAGGGCAGGAGCCAGCGTGATGGAGGCGGCCATCACCACGGCCACGACCAGGGAGGATGCGACGGCCACGCCGTAGAGGAAGCTCACACCCAGCAGCAGCATGCCGAGCAGGGCGATCACGACGGTGGCCCCGGCGAACAGGACGGCCCTGCCGGCGGTGTTCATCGACAGTTCGATCGCCGCCTTCACGTCTCCGCCGTTCTCATGGAACGCATCGCGGAACCGGGTGACGATGAAGAGGGTGTAGTCGATGCCGACGCCAAGGCCGATCATGGCACCGAGTTGGGGCGCGAAGTCAGCAGTGTCGACCACCGTGCTGAGCATTCCGACGGCCGACAGGCCGATGCCCAGGCCGATCAGCGAGGTGATGATCGGGACGCCCATGGCGACGATCGACCCGAACGCCATCAGCAGGATGATCACCGCCGCGAGTAGGCCGATTGCCTCGGTCGCACCCGGGCCCTTGCGCTGGGCCTCCGACACCACGGGGCCGGTCGCTTCGATCTGCACAGTGGCCGAATCTCCCGTCTTGGCGACCTTGACTACGGTGTTGCCGAACGTCGTGGGCAGATCGTGCCCGCGCTTGGTGTAGTCGACCTGCGCGAAGGCGATCGTCCCGTCTTTGGAGATCTGCCGGGCACCTTGCGGGGAGTATGGGCTGACGACGGCGGCCACATTGGGTAAGCCGGCGAGCTTGGCGAGCATCGGCGTGACCTGGGCGCGCACGGCGGGATCCGTTACCGAACCGGTCCGCGCATGGATCACGACGGTGTCGCTGGAACCGGCGTGGGCCGGGAACCGCTGCTTGAGCAGGTCAGCAGCCTGCTGGGACCCCTTCCCGGGCAGGCGAAGGTTGTTCACGTAGGAGGATCCGACGGTGCCGGCCAGCTCGCTGACGATGACGAGACCGAGGACCCAGGCGGCGACGACCACGCGGCGGCGTTCGAAACAAAAGCGGGCGATACGGATCATGGAAGGCTCGTCCTGGGTCTGGTGGTGAGGGAAGCGGCGCGCACATTACCACAAGCGGAGTGCTGCTTCCGTTCGGAATGCGCATTCCGATTGTCACGATTTCGGGTAGACTGTGTGCTATGGCCACGTCGCCCGCCACTGAAGGACCGCCGCTGCGCGTTGACGCACAGCGCAACCTTGCCCGCATTCTGGCGGCTGCTCGCGAGGTGTTTGCCGAGCGCGGGATCGAGGGCTCGGTGGAAGAGATCGCCCGGCGCGCGGAAGTGGGCGTCGGCACGATCTACCGCCGGTTTCCCACCAAGAACGCGCTGATCGACGCGATCATCGAAGAGCGGTTCGGTCAATTGGCCGTGATCATGGAGCGGCACCTCGCCGACCAGGACGCCTGGCGAGGCTTTCGCGAAATGCTGCGGGAGACGATGGCCCAGTTCGCCGGCGACCGAGCCTTTCGCCGCGTCATGGACGCGCGCTTCGAAGCCGGCGACCGGCCACCACCGGTTGCCGACCGTCTGTGGCTGCTGGTGAGCCAGATCGTCGAGCGTGCACAGGCCAGCGGTGAACTTCGTGCGGACTTCGACACGGCCGACGCCGCCCTCATCTTTGGGTCCGTCGGCCACGTGATGGAGGAGACGCGGGAGACGGC
Source organism: Solirubrobacterales bacterium (assembly GCA_038319025.1). Lineage (GTDB taxonomy): Bacteria > Actinomycetota > Thermoleophilia > Solirubrobacterales > Solirubrobacteraceae > JBBQCW01. The sequence goes on along the minus strand of JBBQCW010000014.1, from coordinate 62,349 downwards.
GCCCCGTACGTGGGAGCGTCATCTCTCGATGGTGATCGACGGCCTGCACAGCAAAGCGGCCACGCCGCTTCCCGTAGGCCCGATCTCCGAGGACGAGTTGTTCGCGGCCAAGCGCGCCGACGGCGCCAACCGCGGCCGCTGCTAGGGCGTCAGCCTGCCATCCAGCGCTCGATCGGAAGGGTCGCGCCGGCGGCGGTGAGTGCGTCCAGGCGTGGGCCGTCTACGAGCGGCATCTGCGCGACCTCCACAGCGCCCACGCGCGAGATCGCTTCGGCGTTGGCTTGCGCCTCCTCCGCCGCGGCCGGCTCCTGCGGCCACGGGCCCAGCACGACCCCGGCAACCCGCAGCCCGGCCGCCCGTGCTGCCTCCACGGTCAGCAGGGTGTGGTTGATGGTGCCCAGGCCTGCGCGCCCGACGATCAGCATGGGGAGACCCAGGTCGACGGCGAGATCACGCACCAGGTAGCCCAGAGTCAGCGGCACGAGCAGCCCACCGACGCCTTCGGCGATGAGCACGTCCGCGTCCGCCGCTGAGGCCTGGGCAGCGGCGACGAGCGTGGCGGGGTCGATCGCCGTTCCCGCCAACGCGGCGGCCCGGTGTGGGGACAGTGGAGGGCCGAACGTCAGGGCGGTGACGGCCGCGGGCGCCGAGCCCGCCGCGTCGGCCAGCAGTTCGTGGTCGGCCGGCCACACCGGATCAGGTTCATCTACACCGGTGACGACGGGCTTGAACGCAGCAACCCGTTCACCGCGGGCGCGCAGCGCGGCGCACAATGATGCGGCGACGACCGTTTTGCCCACCCCGGTGTCGGTGCCGGTGACGAAGAGTCCACGCACGGCCGGCCTGCGTCAGGCGGCGCGCCGCACGCCGCGCGGGGCCTCACCGTCGAACACCGCGGCGAACTCACCCGTGCGGCCTGCCTCGCGAGCGGCGACCGCGGGCATACCGGCGCCCGGGCGAAAACCGACCTGCAGCGCGGCACGGCCCAGAACTCGCGCGGCCTCGCGCAACTCTTCGCGGGTATGCGAGGCCATCACGGTCAGGCGCAGGCGGGAGGTTCCCTCCGGCACGGTCGGCGGCCGAATGGCCTGGGCGAACACGCCGCGCTCCAGCGCCGCCTCGCACATTCTCATCGCCACGTTGGCGTCGCCCACGACGATCGGCACGATCTGTGTGGTGGAGCCGGCCACATCAAACCCTTCGCGCGCCAGTTCGTCGCGCAGCGCCTGCGCGTTGACCTGCAGCTTCTCGGCCCGGCGGGGCTGCTCCATGACGAGGTCCAGCGCGGCCAATGCGGCCGCAGCTTGCGGCGGGCCGAGCGCCGTGGAGAAGATGAACGGCCGGGCCGCGTTTTGCAGAAACGAGGCCAGTTCGGCACTGCAGGCGGCGTACGCACCGTAGGAGCCCAGGGCTTTGCCGAGTGTGCCCACGACCACGTCGATCTCCCCAGAGAGCCCGGCGTCGGCGACCGCGCCGCGGCCGTCAGGCCCGACGCAGCCGGTGGCGTGCGCTTCGTCGACGACGACGCGTGCGTCGTGCCGGCGGGCGAGACGGACGATGTCGTGCAGCGGTGCCACGTCGCCGTCCATGGAGAAGACGGAGTCGGTCACGATCAGGCCAGGTCGCGCCGGGCCGATCCCGTGCTCGGCCATCAGTGCGGCGAGGTGTTCGATGTCGGCGTGGTCGTACACCACGGTGCGGGCCCGGGCCAGTCGGCAGCCGTCGATGATCGAGGCGTGGTTCAGCGCGTCGGAGAAGATCGTCACCTCACGACCGCCGGCGCCGTCGGCGCCCGCCAGAGCGCTGATCACGCCCAGGTTGGCCAGGTAACCCGAGCCGAACAGGACGGCTTCCTCGGTGTGCTCAAAGGTCGCCAGGCGCTCCTCGAGCCGCCGGTGGATGGTCATCGTCCCCGACACGAGCCTCGATGCCCCGCTACCGACGCCCCAGCGCATCGCGGCGTCGGCCGCGGCCTCGCGCACCCGCGGGTGATCAGCCAGCCCGAGGTAGTTGTTCGAGCACAGCAGCAGCACAGGACGCCCATCGAGAACCACTCGCGGCCCCTGCGGGCCGCTGATCAGGCGGGTGCGGCGAAAGAGTCCTAGCTCCCGCAGCTCGGCCAGACGCTCTTCGATGTCGTTCATCGCTGTGCGCTCAGTGTCCGAAGGGCATGCCGGTGAGCGGTGCGGGCTCCGGCTCGGCCTCGGTGGGCCAGCGGTTAGGCGCCCCGTCGGGCCTCGGCGGCACCGTGGTCTTCTTGGCGTAGCGCAGTTGCTGGGCGGGATCCCACATCGTGATCGACAACCCCGCGGCAGCGGCCTCCTCGAGCGTGTCCAGATACTCGTCGACCACGTCGGGCGTGTCGCCCTCCAGCCAGCCGGAGCGGTTGTCGGGGCGGGGGTTGGCGCCGTTGTCGGCCTGGCGGGCGACATTCAGCCCAAGGTCCTCGAACATCCCGCGATCTTGCTCGGGCGTGTTGCCCAATGTGGTGAGGAAGTTGCCCATCATCACGCCGTTCAGCCCCGCCTTGACAGCCATCGGCTGCAGGTCACCGAGGTTCTCCACGCGCCCGCCGCAGAGCCGGAAAAGCGCGGCCGGGAGGATCAGGCGGAAGATGGCGATCCACTTGACGACCTCCCACGGATCCATGAAGTCACGGTCGCCGAATTTGGTCCCCGGGCGCGGGTTGAGCAAGTTGATCGGAACGCTGGTCGGGTCGATCGAGGACAGCTCGAAAGCCATCTCCACGCGCTGCTCGCGAGATTCGCCCAGGTTGAGTATGCCGCCGACGCAAGTCTCCAGCCCGGCCTCGCGGACGGCCTCGATGGTCCGGATCCGCCCCTCGTAGCGCACGGTGGAGGAGACCTCGTCGTAGTAGGACTCGGCCGTCTCGACGTTGTGATGGACGCGCTGGACGCCGGCCTCCTTGAGTCGCGTGGCACGCTCGACGGACATGTGCCCGATCGAAGCACAGCGCTTGAGGTTGGTGTGCTCGGCGACGAGTTCGATGCCCTCCAGGAGCTTGGTGAAGTCGCGCTTGGAGAGACCCTGGCCCTGCGTCACGAGGCAGAAACGGTGCGCACCGGCGGCCTCCGCTGCCCGTGCATGCTCGAGGATCTGCTCCGGGCTCATCATCGCGTGCATCGGCGTCTCGGCATCGGCGAACCGCGACTGCGCGCAGAACCCGCAGTCCTCGGCGCAACCACCGGACTTGGCGTTCACGAGCGAGCACATGTCGGTGGCGTCACCGAACTGCTCCTGTCGTGCCGTCCAGGCTCGCTCGACCAATGCTTCGATGTCGGCTGGCTCGGTCAGCTCTCCTAGGGAGATCGCTTCCTCACGGGTGATCAGCGGCGGCATGGCGGGAAAACGACCTCCTGAGGCCGGTTGGGAAGTGGCTCGCAGGCTAGGACGCCGTTCGGACGACGCACGATGGCCGCCCGACCGGGGCCTTACGGCCTGGCATCTCGGTACCTTCTGACCCATGCTGCGCCGTGTGACCATTGCTGCCGTTCCCTTTTTTGTGGTGGCCACGCTGATCGCTCCGACCGCGGCTTTCGCCGTTCCGCCTCCCCCGATGCGCCTTCCCGGAGCAGGTGCGCGAGCCTCAGCGGTAGGTGATTGGCTCGTAGGCGGCCGCCCCGGAGCGGCTGCGCGGCGGATCGCCGCGCAGCATGGCGCCACCACTCTCATCGGAGGCGTTTTTCGCGTTCCACAGGGTGATGCCCGCGCCCTGGCCGCCGATCTGCGCCGCCATCGGGTCCTGACGTTCGCCGAGCCCGATGTGCACTCTCGCGCCACGCACGCGGTGCCGGTGACTCACCGGCCTGCCACCACGGTTCCGGCCGCGACCACCGGGCCTGCCTGGCGCCGCCGCGTCGTGGCGGCCGGCCTCACCCCGCCCGACATCGCCACCCAGGTGCGCCCGCTGGCGCTCGTCGACAGTCAGGCCGACGTATCGCTCCCCGGGTTCGTCGGCGGCAACGTCAGCACGATGGCAGCCGACAAGGTCACCAGCGAGCACGGCACGGCCACACTGTCGGTCGCCGCCGCTCCCGACACCGGGACGGGCATGGAAGGGCTGTGGCCCGGCATGAAGGCGGTCAACATTCCGACGAGCCTGACCTGTGGGGACATCGTGCTCAGGCTGCGGCAGGCGATCACGATCAACGCCGCCGCGGTGAACATGAGCTATGGCAGTTCGGACTTCTGCTACTCGGAGTACCTGGCGCTGGAACGCGCCGTGCGGGCGGGCGTCGTTCCCGTCGCCGCGGCCGGTAACGAGTTCGATCAGGGCAACCCAGCCGAATACCCCGCGTCGCTCCCGCACGTGCTCACGATCGGCTCACTGGGCGCCAACGACTCGCCCAGTTACTTCTCCAACGAGAACGCCGCCGTGGATCTCTCGGCCCCCGGCGAAAGCATCCTGACGCTGGTGCCCCTCGCGTTCGACGACGACGGGACGCGGGACGGACTGGACAAGCTGGACGGCACGAGCTTTGCCGCCCCGATCGTCGCTGCGGCCACGACCTGGGTACGCGCCGCCCGCCCTGACCTCACGGTCGATCAGTTGACCCAGGTGATCCGGCTGTCCGCGCACGATCTGGGCTCCGCGGGCTGGGACTCCTCGACCGGATACGGGCGCCTTGACGTGCAGGCCGCGCTGACCGAGAAGGCGCCCACTCCCGATGTGGCTGAGCCCAACGACGACATTCAGTTCGTCAACGGCTCGGCGTTCGGGACGCCGGCGACCCCGATCGTGTCCAAGGCGGTGCCGGCCGCATCGTTCACCGCGTACGCCGACCGTTACGAAGATCCCGCCGACGTGTACCGCGTCTCCGTACCCGCTCACCAGACCCTCGACATCCGGGTGAAGCCGGCTTTCGGTGATGTCGATCTGGAGCTCTACGGCAACACGGCGACCTCGGTCGACAGCAGCCGTGGGCGATTCGCCGCGTCCCGCCGCAACGGCCGGACGACCGATCGCATCGTGCATCGCAACCGCACCTCCCACACCCAGGTCTACCTGGCCAACGTGTACATCGACACCACGGTCAACACGCTCGACTCGCGCTACACGGTGCGAGCCAGCGTCGCTCCCTAGCGCAGGACTTCCCTCAGCGCCCCTGCCAGTTCGGCGGGCGCTTCTGCGCGAACGCGCGCACGCCCTCGCGCATGTCCTCCGAAACGAAACACGCCTCGCGCAACGCGATCAGTTCCGCTTCCGTCTCCGAATCCAGCGGCCCTTCGGCACGCAGCAGAGCGCGAATGACCTGCTTGTTGCCGCGCACCGACAGCGGCGCGTTCGCGGCCAATTCGCCGGCCCAGGACAGGGCGGCTCGCTCCAGCTGCTCGGCGGGGACGACCTCGGTCAGCAGCCCCCAACCCAGCGCGGTCTGCGCGTCGACGTGTCGTCCGACCAAGAAGAGCTGACGGGTACGTGGCACCCCGATGGCGTCGATGAACCGACGCAAGCCGGTGTGGGAGTACACGAGCCCCAGCTTGGCGGGCGGCATCCCGAGGCGGATGCCTGCCGACGCGACGCGCAGGTCGCAGCACAAGGCCAGCTCCAATCCGCCGCCGATGGTGTGGCCGGGTAGAGCGGCGACGGTCGGGATGTCGAGCATGTCGAGCGCTTCCAGAGCGGCCGTGAACGGGTGGGCGACGAGTTTCTCCGCCTCGTCGGCGAAGACATCGTCGGGGATGTCCCCGATGTCATAGCCGGAGGAGAACATCCCGTCGGCGCCGGTGAGCACGATGCACCGGGTCCGGCGGTCCGTGGCGGCGTCGGCGGCCGCGCGCGCGATCGCGTCCAGGATCGCGTGGTCGAGCGCGTTGCGTTTGGTGGGGTTGGAGATCGTGAGGCGCAGAACACCATCCTGCGGCTCGTCGATCAGCAGTTCGCCGGGCATGCGCGCAGCATAGGCACCAGCTCACAAGGCAGGGCGTAGCGCCTCGGGGCCTGGCTACTCGAGGACGACCAGCGTGTCGCCTTCGTTGACGGCCTGGCCCTCTTCACAGAGGATTTCCTTCACGGTGCCGGCGTCCTCGGCTTCGACGGGCATCTCCATCTTCATGGACTCGAGGATCACGACGGTGTCGTCCTCCTTGATCGTGTCCCCGACCTGGCACTCGATCTTCCAGACGGTGCCCGTGATGTGGGCCTCGATATCCGGCACGCATTCCTCCCCAGACGGTGGCTGACCAGCGGTCATGCCACGATAGCCAGCGTCGTGGACGCACCAACCATCATCTGCATCGTCACCGCGTACGAAGAGGCTCCGCGACTACACGCGACGCTGACCGCTCTCGCCGAGACGTTCCCGGGCGCGCGGCTTGTCGTGGCCGACGATCACTCCGCGGACGGGACCGATGCGATTGCCGAGGCTTTCGATGGGGCGGAGCTCGTCCGCGCGCCGGAGCGCCTGGGCAAGGGTGGGGTCGCGACGCTCGCCGCGGAACGGGTACGTGAAGCTTGTCGCGGACCTCAGCCGACGATCGTGTTGCTGTGCGACGGCGATCTGGGCGACAGCGCCGGCGCGCTGCGCGCGCTCGTCGACGCGGTGGAAGAAGGCCGCTGCGACCTCGCCGTCGCCGTCTTCGCCTCGCGGGTTGGCGGAGGGTTCGGGCTGGCCGTCGGGTACGCCCACCGGGTGATTCTGGAGCTGACCGGGCTCGATCTACAGGCTCCGATCTCCGGACAACGGGCGATGCGGGGCGAAGTGCTCAACGCGGTCAGTCCGTTCGCGCCACGTTTCGGCATGGAGATAGGGATGACGGTTGACACTTTTCGAGCTGGGTATCACCTGGAGGAGATCACGCTGCCGCTGGCACATCGATCGACAGGCCGCTCGTGGAGCGGGTTTGTGCATCGTGGGCGGCAGCTTCGCGACTTCGTCGCGGTGGCCCGCGATCGGCGATCAACCGCTGGTCGCTTCCGCGGCTGAAGCGCGCAGTACGCAGCGACCGCCTAAGTGGTTCACATATCGCTGCTCGGATCTGTCACTTTGCGTGTATGCCTCCGGTCCACTCGCCCGCCCCACCAGCCGCTCCGGCGGCACGCCGTCTGACGGCGTTCGATCTCACCCTCATGGTGCTCGTCGCGGCCGTCGCCGTAGCGATCGCCATAGGCGCCATGGCGTAGACCGGACCACCGGGCGAAACCTGCCCGGCATATTCCCGACCGGATGTCTATGTGGCGGTGGCCCGCCGCACGGCACCATGCGGAATATGTTCACGGCGACGCACTCAGGCCCGGCGACCAACGTCTCCTCCTGTGACGCTTGCTGGTCCCGCTTCTCCGTGAGCACCATCGGTTCCCTGGGCTTGACCCACTCAGGGCGCCATCGAGCGGGCCCGCCTTGACCGGTGGGGCGCGTCTCTCCCGCGTGTGACACCGCTCGCTGAGGAAGTCGTGGCCGGGACCGAGGGGGTTCGTCGGTGGGTGACGGGACAGGACCCACCAACGGACAGAACGTCCCGGCCACGCTTCTCAGCGTGAGCCCATCGGGGATATGGTCCGGCCATGTCGCTCATCCTCGCTCTCGACCAGGGCACGACGGGCTCCACCGCTCTCCTGTTCGACGCAGAGCGCGAACTCGTCGGCCGCGGATACCGTGAGTTCACCCAGCACTTTCCGCGGCCTGGCTGGGTCGAGCATGACGCCGCGGAGATCTGGTCGACGATCCGCCAAGTAGCCGCGGACGCGTTGACGGCGGCGGACGCCGTCGTCGGGGATGTGATCGCCGTGGGCATCACCAACCAGCGCGAGACCGTGTGCGTCTGGGACCCGGTGACCGGCGAACCGCTGCACCACGCGTTGGTGTGGCAGGACCGCCGGACGGCCGCGGCGTGCGACATGCTGCGCGAAGCGGGCCATGAGTCGCTGATCCGCGAGCGCACCGGACTGGTGCTGGATCCGTACTTCTCGGCGACGAAGATCGCCTGGCTTCTGGAGAACGTGGACGGCCTTGGTGAACGTGCCCGCAACGGTCGCGCGGTGTTCGGGACGGTGGACTCGTGGTTGCTGTTCCGTCTGACCGGCGAGCACGTCACCGACCCTTCCAACGCGTCCCGCACGTTGCTCTACGACATCCGCAAGGGCTGCTGGGACGAGGAACTGTGTGATCTGTTCGGGGTGCCGATCGCCTCGCTCGCCCAGGTGAGGCCGTCGATCGGGACGTTCGGCACCACGCGGCCCGAGACACTGCTGGGCCACGAGGTGCCGGTCTGCGGCGTGGCCGGGGACCAGCAGGCGGCGCTGTACGGGCAGGCCTGCCTGGATCCGGGCGACGCCAAGAACACCTACGGCACCGGCGCCTTCGTTCTGCTCAACACCGGCGATACGCCTCCGCCCGTCACGCCGGGCGTCCTCGCCACAATCGCCTGGCAGATCGGTCAGCGCACCACGTACGCGCTCGAGGGCTCGATCTTCATGGCCGGTGCAGCGGTGCAATGGCTGCGCGACGGGCTTCAGATCATCGCCAGCGCGGGGGAGACCGAGTCGCTCGCCCGGTCGTTGGACGGAAACGACGGGGTCTACCTCGTACCCGCGCACGCCGGCCTCGGTTCGCCGCATTGGGACCCGTACGCGCGCGGCACCATCGTCGGCCTCACGCGGGGCAGCGGTCGGGCCCACCTCGCCCGGGCCACGTTGGAGGCGATCGCCTACCAGACAGTCGACGCGGTCCGGGCGATGGAGGACGCCTCGGGCACACCCGCGCGCTGCCTGAAGGCCGACGGCGGGGCGATCACGAACGCGTGGCTGATGCAGTTCCAGGCCGACGTGCTCGGCGTCCCCGTGATCCTGCCCCAGATCGCCGAGACGACGGCGCTGGGCTCCGCGTCGCTCGCCGGTGTCGGCGTGGGCCTGTGGAGTCAGGACGCCGTGGTGAGTGGGTGGCGTGAGCGCACCCGGTACGAGCCGCAGATGAGCGAGGACGAGCGCTCCGGCCTGCTGGCGCAGTGGGGGCGCGCGGTGGACCGGTCGAGAGGTTGGGCGGCGGAGTAACGTAGGTCCTGTATGGCTGACGATCTCGCCCCGATGAAGGAGCAGGTCTACAAGGACTCACGCCCCGCTGAGTTCTTTGACCGCTACCACGCCCAGGCTCGGCGTCAACCGCCGAACGCGATGTACGAGTGCGTGCGCATGGTGCTCAACCCGATCGTGTGGCTCATCTACCGGGCTCGTTCGATCGGCTCCGAGCGCGTCCCCGCCCGTGGACCCGTGATCGTCGCTCCCAACCACTTCAGCTTCTGGGATCACTTCTTCGTCGCCACGTTCCTGCGCCGCAAGGTTCACTTCATGGCCAAGTCCCAGTTGTTCCACAAGCCGCTCACCTTCATCTACCGCAACGGCGGGGTGTTTCCCGTTCGTCGCGGCGCTCGCGACGACGACGCGATGATCACGGCCAGGGCGGTGCTCGACCGCGGTAACGCGATGGTCATGTACTGCGAGGGCGGGCGCTCCCGCAGCGGCGGTCTGGCCGATACCGCCAAGCCGGGGATTGGAAAGATCGCCCTGCAGACGGGTGCCGCGATCGTGCCGGTGGCCATCTACGGCTCGCAGAAGGTCCGCAACTGGAAGCGCCTGCAGGCACCCAAGATCACGGTGCTCTACGGCGATCCGATGCGTTTCCCGGTGGTGGCCGACCCTTCGCGCGAGCAGCAGCAGGCGGTGGCCGACGCGATCTTCGCTGAGATCCGCGAGCTGTACGGCGAGCTCGAGGCCGTCGGCCGCGCCGGAGCGCGCGAGCGCGAGCGGGCCTCGCGCCGCGGCGAGCGCCCGGCGACCGTGTAGATGGCGGAGTCCACGTTGTTCCGCGCCGGGCTCTTGGCGGGGCGGAGCATTGCGGTGTGCGGCGCCGACGAGGTCGGAGCAGGCGCGCGGTGTGCGTCGCTGGGCGCTCGCATCTTGCGGGTGGGGGACGAGGGCGCGGTAGACGCGCTGATCGTTGATGCCGCAAGCCCGCTCCGGGCTCTCGGAGGGGGGCTCGACGGGCTGCGGGCGGCCGTGGACGGGGCCTGGGACGCTGTGCGGGCCGTGGCCACCGAGCGGTGGATGGAAGAAGGCACGGGCGGTGGGGCGATCGTGCTGATCGGCCCGGCGCCCGGCGACGGCACCCACGCCGCCGGCGCTCGTGCGGCGCTGGAGTCACTCGCCCGCACGCTCTCGATCGAGTGGGCGCGCTTTGACATCACACCCACGGTCGTGCTTCCGGGGGATGCGACGACGCCCGAGGAGATCGCCGACACGGTGGCGTTCCTGGTCTCCGAGGCCGGCGCGTATTACTCAGGCTGCGTGTTCACGCTCGGCGCGGTGCCGAGCTGACGTCCGGGCCGACCCGTCAGTCGACGCTGAGCGAGTAGTCATACCACTGCGACCGCTCGCCGCCGACCCGGTCGTACACGGCTTGGGCGCGGTGGTTGTCCAGCGCCGTCTGCCACTCCAGCGCGACGGCGCCGTGTTCGCGGGCACGGTCGCGGCAGGCCAGGATAAGCGCGTCGGCGTGGCCGGCGCCGCGGGCCTCGGGCGTGACGAACAGATCGTTCATCGTCGCCAGACGTCCTCCACGTGTGGTCGTCCACGACCAGTAAACGGTGGCGAACCCAGCCGCCGTCTGGTCGTCCGCTCGGGCCAGCAGCTGGACGCCTTCCCGCGCGGGGTCGGCGATCAGCGCCAGACTGATGTTCAGCAGCTGTTCATCCGTCACCGAGACCTCATAGAAGTCGCCGTACCCGCGCATCAGCACCAGCAGCTCCGGCAGATCGGCCTCGGTGACAGTGGTGATGATGGTCACGACGGTTGACCTCTAGGACGTCATCCCGGTGAACTGTCCACCCGTTACGTTCAGCGTCTGGCCCGACACGTAGTTGCTCCACGGCGAGCACAGGAAGAACACGCCGCCGGCGGCCTCCTGGGGCGTACCCGGGCGGCCGATCGGGATCAGCATCGAGGCCATGCCCCGCAGCTGGTCCGGAATGCCGAGCTGCACCTTCTCGCCGCCGATCTCCATCACGTTCTCGTCGTCCTTGGAGGCGGTCAGGCGGGTCTCGATGTAGCCGAAGGCGACGGCGTTGACGTTGATCTTGAACTGGCCCCACTCCTTGGCCAGCGTCTTGGTGATGCCGACGACGGCGTTCTTGCCGGCGGCGTAGTTGGCCTGACCGGCATTGCCCATCGTGCCGGAGATGGAGGAGATGTTGACGACCTTGCGGAAGACCTCGATGCCCTCCTCGCGCTCCTTCTTGGCCGGCTCGCGAAGGTGCGGCGCGGCGGCGCGCAGCACGCGGAACGGGACGATGGTGTGGATGTCCAGCATCTTCTGGAACCACTCGTCGCTCATCTTGTGGATCGGAGCGTCGAGGGTGTAGCCGGCGTTGTTGACGATGATGTCGATCTTGCCCCACGCGTCGATTGCCGTCTGCACCAGCGCTTCGGGCGCGCCGGACACCGTCAGGTCGCCCCCGTAGACCGCCGTCTCGCCGGCGATCTCCGTTGCCGTCTGCTCAGCGACGTCGCTGTCGAGGTCGTTGATGACGACCTTCGCGCCGTGCTCGGAGAGCAGCTCGGCCGTCGCCCGGCCGATGCCGCGGGCCGATCCGGTGACGATGGCCACCTTGCCGTCAAGAACTCCCATGCTGTGCTCTCCTGGTTCGTCGATCGGTGAGGGCGGGGACCCTATCGCGCGGCCGCCTGAACGCGCCATCACCGGCGCCCATCACCGTTTGACGCTCACCTTGACCTTGACCGGGTCCGCGGCTGGGTGTCCGGTGGCTGTGGCGTTCAGGGTGAGCGTGAACGACACCTTTTTGTGGTGGCGTAGGGCGCGAGCGATCCGTGAGCGAGTTTTCGCGGAAATTTTCAGCTTGAGCGTGGTGGTGGAGCCAGCGCTCGCGTTGCCCTTGGTGCTGGCTGCGCTTGTTTCCTTGAGGCTGGATTTGGCGGTCGCGGTGACGTTGCAGGCCAAGGCCCCGCATCCCGCCTTGACGATCACGGCCTTGGCCTTGTTGACCCGTTGCTTGCTGGAGATCGATCCGAGCACAAGCTTCAGCTTGGTTGCGGCGGGCGGCGGCGGGGGCGTGTAGGTGACCGACCTTGAAGCCGACGCGGTGTTCCCGGCCCCGTCGGTGCCGACAGCGGTGACGGTGCTCGTTCCGGGAGGAAGCGTCACGGTCGCTGACCAGGAGCCGCTGTTGAGCACGGCGGCCTGGCCGTTGACGGACACCGAGGCCACGCCGACGTTGTCGGAGGCGGTCCCGGTGACGGTCAGCGACGGGCTGGACACGGTGGCGCCGTCGGCCGGGGCACTGATGGCCACCTGCGGCAGGCCTAGGTGGTCGACCTCTGCGTTCGCTGCGGTGTGCACCTCGGCCTGGGTCTGACGCATCACGTAGGACTGATCAATGGCGAGCTCGCCCCCGGCCGGCACGGTGCGGTGGTACTTCATGACGAAGTCGTACCCCTTGTCGTATCCGATGCCGTCGGGAGCCGGGTTGAACGCGAGCGCACCGTTGGGGTTGGCCACATCGCCGTCCGGGGCCGTGATATCGCGTACGACGTACAGGACGCCCGGCCCCGCGGGGGGCGCGGTGACCGCCTCGCCGGCGACCGTCTCGTGGAGCGGCGCACCCATCCAGGGAAACTGGCCGGCCGGGTGCGGTGGGCTGCCGTTCTTGTCCTGAGTGTTGTCGTACCAGAGGTCCAGATCGTGGGCCTGCCCATCCGTGCTCAGAAAGCGGTCGCTCACGCGGATGAGGCGACCGTCATCGGTCTGCTGATAGGTACGATCCAGCGTCACGCCGAGGGGGGTGAACGCGGGGCACGCCACGGCGTTGGGCGAGTCCGTATCGTCGGGGCAGCGGGACAACGGCGACATCTCGTGGATGGTCATGTCCCCCGTGTCGTCTCTGATCGTCGTCACCGACACCGGCGGCTGGGTGGCCGCGTTCGAGTTGATGTTCCTTGCCGCTTGTGACGCGTAGGCCCGATGGCCATCGATCATCGCGTACGCCCGGTCGGCGCCGTGGGACCCGTAAAGCGCTGCATTGCCGTACCACAGGAACTTCCCCTGTTGACCCGTCAGCGGGTCATACAGGCGCGAATCACACAGCCCACAGGATGCGACCGAGTCGTAGTCATTGCCCGCGGTGTTGTTCTGGCGCCACTCGTAGTAGTCGTAGAGCTGGCCGGGGACCCCGGTCGTCAGCGTGTCGCGCTCGGTGAAATCAACCAGCAACAGCGGGCCGCTGAACGCGGATGTGTCGGCGCCCGCGCCCAGGCCGACTGGCACCGCGCGCAAGGTGCAACGGTTGTCAGCGATTGCCTTGAAACTCTTGGTGATCGAGAACGTGCCGCCGACGACGCTGACGTTGCTCTGAAGCGTGGAGAACGTGGTGCCCGCGTAGCAGCGGATGTCCACGTTGCCGCTGCCCGTGACAGTGCCGCTGACGGTGCCCTGCGTGTCTACGGATTTGTCGTACAGCAGACGGCCGGGACTCGGACTGGTGACGGTGCTGGCGGTGATCGCCGCCGATGCAGTTGGGGCCAGAACCACGGCGGAGCAAGCCACGAGGATCAGTAGGACGAGGACGCGGCGAAACGAGGACAACGCTGGACTCCTTAGACGATTACAGCGCAGCCTAGCGCCCGTGCGCCAGCCGGTCACTCTTGCCGCACTACAGCCCCATCTGCCGCCCGAGGATCTCCTTCATGATCTCGTCGGTGCCGCCGCCGATCGGGCCCAGGCGCGCGTCGCGCGCCCACCGCTCAACACCGTACTCGCGCATGTAGCCGGCGCCGCCGTGGATCTGCAGACAGGTGTCCATCACGTCGAACGCGGCGCGCTGGGTGGCGAGCTTGGCCATTGTCACCTCGCGCGTGGCGTCCTGACCGGCATCAAACAGGCGCAAGGCGTGGTAGGTCAGTGCATGACCGGCTTCGATCGTCACCGCCATCTCCGCGAACTTGTGGCGGATGGCCTGGAACTTGCCGATCGGCCGGCCGAACGCGTTGCGCTCGGTGGCGAACTGCACTGTGCGCTCAAAAGCCAGACGCATCGACGAAACCGAGCCGAGCGCCATCAGCAGCCGCTCCCACTGGAAGTTGGCCATGATCAGCTTGAAGCCCTCGTTCATGCCGCCGAGCAGGTTCTCGGTGGGCACGAATACATCGTCCAGCGCGATCAGCGCGGTGTCGGAAGCGTCCCAGCCGAGCTTGAGGATCGGTTCGGCCACGTAGCCGGACTGATCGGTGTCGACGATGAAGAAGGAGATGCCGCCGTGACCGCCCTCGGCGGTCGTCTTGACGGCCATCACCACGAAGTCCGCCCGCACGCCGTTGGTGATGAACATCTTGGAGCCGTTCAGGACCCAGCCGCCGTCGACCGGGGTGGCCTTCGTGCGGATGCCCGCCACGTCAGACCCAGCGTCCGGTTCGGTGATGCCCAGCGCCGCGATCGCCGTGCCCGCGATCGCCGGGCGCAGATAGCGCTCGTGCTGGTCGGGCGTGCCGAACTTCCACACCGGAGGAGTGGCGATGCCGATGTGGGCACCGATCCCAGCGGCGGTACCGCCGGATCCGCAGCGAGCAAGCTCCTCGGTGAGGACAACGTCGTGCAGGTACCCGCCACCCTCGCCACCGAGCGACTCCGGGTATTTCAGGCCCAGGAATCCGTGCTTGGCCATCGCCGGAAAGACGCTGTTCGGGAACCAGTGCGCGTCCTCCCACTCTTGGGCGTGCGGCGCCAGTTCGTTCTCGATGAAGCGGCGGATCGACGCGCGCAGGTCCTCGTGCTCGACGGTCAGCGGTGGCTCAAGGGCGCGGTTGGCCGGCGTGGGCAGGGCGTCGTTGGTGCTCATATCTCCAACCTGGGTTTTGCGGTCATGTGCCGGGAAGGGTCAGCGCGCCGCCGGGCGCGACGGTGACGCCACGGGCGCCGAAGTCCGCTCTAGACACCGACGTGACGAGGCGAGCGGCCGCGCCGGATGCGTCCACATGGGGGATGGCGGTGTCATCCAGGCGCAGGGATTCCATGCGCGCAGCCAGGATCTGACCGTCGCCGCCGATCGTGGCGCGCAGGATCCCGCTGAGGGAGAGGTTCCCGCCGGTGCCGAAGTTCTTGTAGCCCGCGAGGTTGCCCAGCGAGTACGCGATCAGCCTGCCCTTGTAGACCTCCATGCCGCGGAGCACATGCGGCCCGGAGCCGAGAACCAGGTCGGCTCCCGCGTCGATCGCCGCATGGGCGAAGGCGCGCGTGTTGCCCCGATGCTCACCAAAGGCGACCTCGTCCGCGTTCGGGGTGTGCGTCTGGTTGGCGCCCTCGGCGCCGCCGTGCAGGAAGGCGACGACCAGGTTGGCTCGCGCAGCCGCCTTACGGATCAGCGCCCGAGCGCCGGCCAGGTCGGTGATCGACGCTGTCCACGAGTATGCGCTGAAGCCGGCGAACGCGACCTTCACCCCGGGCCGGTCCAGGATCGTGATCTGGCCCGGGCCTCCGGCGGTTGGAATGCCCTGCCGACGGAGTGCGGCCACGGTCTGGGCGCGCCCGGACGCGCCGAAGTCAAAGGCGTGGTTGTTGGCGAGATTGGCGATGTCGACGCCGGCCCGGCGCAGCGTGGCGGCATTGGCCGGGGGTGCCTGGAAGGCGAAACAGTCCGCCGAACCTGAGCCGCACTTCGAGGCGCCGCCGGAGCCGTACGTGCCCTCGTTGTTGACCGCGGAGATATCGGCCGCGCCGAGCAGCCGGGCGACGCCGCTGAGCAGCGGCCACCCGTGGTCGGGTGGGTGGCCGTAACTGCTGCCCAGCGTCGTGTCGCCACCCCAGGCGATCGTCACGGGCCGCCCCGGCGGCAGCGCTGCGGCGGACGCGCTCGACGGGAGCACCCCGGCGAGCGCCGCCCCGAGCAGGACGGCCTGGACGACACCGCGGACGCGCATGGGGCTGATCATGACGGCCCGGCCGGGGACCGGAGGCCTACAGCCCGTATGAGCGGCCGATGACGTCGAGCATGATCTCGTCGGTGCCCGCGCCGATCCGGTTGAGGCGCATGTCGCGCCACACGCGCTCGACCCCGTACTCCTTCATGTAACCCGCGCCGCCGTGGATCTGAATGCATTCGTCGGCCACCTCGACGGCGATGCGCGCCGCGTAGAGCTTGGCCATCGAGATCTCACGGACGGGGTACTCGCCGTTGTTGAACCGCCAGGCCGTCATGTACACGAGCTGACGGGCTGCCTCGATCTTCGTCGCCATCTCGGCGAACTTGTGACGGATCACCTGGAACTTGCCGATCTGACGGCCGAACGCGGTGCGCTCAAGCGCGTACTGGAGCGTGCGATCCATGCAGTGCTGGGCGCCCGCGACGCAACCGGCGGCACCGATCAGTCGCTCGCCCTGAAGTTCCCACATGATGTGGTAGAAGCCCTTGCCGATCTGGCCGAGCACCGCCGTCTCGGGCACGCGCACGTCTTGGAAAGCCAGCAACGCGGTGTCGGACGCGTGCATGCCCAGCTTCTCGAGCTTCTTCTCGCGGATCACGCCGGGGAGGTCCATGTCGACCAGGAACAGCGTGAAGCCGTCGTAGCCGGCGTCGGGGTCGGTCTTGGTGACGAGCACGATGAAGTCCGACCGGTGGCCGTTGGTGATGTAGGTCTTGCTGCCGTTGATGACGTACTCATCGCCGTCCTTCACCGCGCGGGTCTTGATGCCCGCAACGTCGGAGCCGGCATCCGGCTCGGTGATCCCCAGGCTGGAGATCTTCGTGCCGGCAATGCACGGCACGAGGTACTCCTGCTTCTGCTCCTCGGTGCCGAACAGGTGGATCGGCGGCGTCGCCATGTCCGTATGGACGGCGATGCCCATCGCCAGCCCGCCGGAGTTGGCGTGCGTGATCTCCTCGGCCAGGACGAGGTTGGCGAAGTAGTCGCCGCCCTGCCCCCCGTACTCCTCGGGGTAGGACAGGCCGAGGAAGCCGAGCTCGCCCATGCGGGTGAACACCCAGTCCGGGAAGGTCGTCTCCTCCCACTCGGCCGCATGGGGAGCCAGTTCCTTGGTGGCGAAGTTGCGGATCGACTCGCGGAGTTGGTCGTGCTCATCGGTGAAGATGAAGTGCTTCTTCGAGGCTCCAAAATCAGGCTTGAGTACGGCGTCGGTGCTGGCCATGGTGCGGGCTCCTGGTGCGGGCGGTCGTGGCGGGTCCGCCGACGGTAGCGCCGACGGGGGACAAAGTAAACAGTGGCACGTCCCACTTTCGACGCGTGACCGTCGCGAGCGCGGACGTCATCCGATCTGCGCCCGACAGGTGGTCGTCAATCGGATGACGTCTGATGACGTGGCCGGCGATCGCCCCGCGCCCGGCCGGGCGCGGTAGCGTGCGCGCCATGTCCGACACCGTTCTCTACGCCGTCGCGGATGGCGTCGCCACGATCAGCATGAACGACCCCGACACGCGCAACGCGCTGTCGGACGCGATGCTCGACGGCCTGCTGGCCGCCTTCCAGCGCGCCCGTGACGACGACGAGGTCCGTTGCGTCGTGCTCGCCTCCACCCACGAGAAGGTCTTCTCCTCAGGGGGGAACCTGGCCGGCTTCGCCGCTGACGTGCCGCTCGTGCACAAGCACTTCGGCACCGAGCGCTTCCCCCGCCTGTTCGAACTGATCGGCAGCCTCGGCAAGCCGACCCTGTGCGCGGCCGGTGGGCATGTACTGGCCGGGGCGCTCGGGCTGGCGCTGGCCTGCGATCTCGTCGTGGCCAGAGATGCCGCCACTTTCGGCACGCCGGAGATCAACGTCGGGGTCTTTCCGTTCATGATCATGGCGCTCATCTACCGCAACATCGGGCGTAAGAAGGCGACCGAGTTGCTGCTGCTCGGCGATCGCGTCAGCGCCGCCGAGGCTGAGCGGATCGGCCTCGTCAACAAGGTCGTCCCCGCCGCGGAGTTCGACGCGGCGGTAGCCGACTGGGCGACCCGGCTCGCCGCCAAGTCGCCGGTGCTCATGCGTCTGGGCAAGAACGCGATTCACCGCCAGCAGGACATGGCGTTCACCGATGCGTTGGAGTTCCTGCACTCGCAGCTGACGATCGCCTTCTCCACGGAGGACATCCAAGAGGGCGTGAAGGCGTTCTTCGAGAAGCGTGACCCGGTCTGGACCGGTCGGTGAGCGAACATGACCAATCTGATGCGTTGATGCGGTAGCATCATCGATGTGCGCACCACACTTGAACTCGATGATGAGCTCATGTCTGCGGCCCGGGATCTCGCGGCCGCTGAGAACCGCTCGCTGGGCTCGGTGATCTCCGAACTGGCGCGTCGCGGTCTGACCCGCGGACGGGTCGTCGCGGACGCTGGTCTACCTGTCATCCGGGTGCCGGCCGGTACGCCACCGATCACACCGCAGATGGTTCGTCGTGCTCTTGATGAGGACTGAAGACTCGTTTGTCACTCCTCGATGTCAACGCCCTCGTTGCGCTTGCCTGGGACTCCCACGTTCACCATGAGGCGATCCGCAACTGGTTCGCGGCGAGCAGCGCCGACGGCTGGGAGACTTGTCCGGTGACTGAGAGTGGCTTTGTGCGCGTCTCGTCGAACCCCACGGTGTTGCCGAGCGCGATCTCGGTGGAAGCTGCGCGTACGGTTCTCGGTGCGCTGCGGGATGCCGGGGGCCACCGCTTTCTGGTCAATGACGTCTCGCTTGTCGACCCGGACGTTCCGGCGCTGCTCGGTCATCGTCAGGTCACTGACGCGCAGCTCCTCACCTTGGCGCGACGCCACAGCGTCGACCTCGTGACGTTCGACGCCGGACTCCACGCGCTGGCTCAAGGCCGTGACGTGGAACTGTTGACGGCATGAGCGCCCCCATCGCGCTCGGCGGGTTGCTGGCGCGCACGTCCGACCGCGGGCCGGAGGGGATGGAAGGCGTTGCGGCACTGGCTCCCGTGCTCGGCGCGCGTCTGGGTATCGAGCCGACCTGGCTCGGCGATCTGGGTGAGCCGTACGACGGGCGGTGGGATGAGGACCTGCGCGACGGGGCCGGCGCTCTTGAGATGGCCGGCGCGTTCGTGGCCGAGGCGCTGGCCGCCGGCTCGCGTCCCGTGTTGCTTTCGGGCGACTGCTCCATCTGTCTGAGCACGCTGGCCGAGGTGGCTTTGGCGGCGCCAGACGTGCGCATCGTGTGGCTCGACGCGCACGGCGACTGCAACACACCGGCGACCACACCGAGCGGATTTCTCGGTGGCATGTGCCTCGGCGCTGCGTGTGGCCTGTGGACGGCCGACGGCTTTCCGGCTCACGTCGATCCCGAGCAGGTGCTGCTCGGTGGCGTCCGGGACCTCGATCCCGAAGAGGCGCACTTGGTCCAAGAGCACGGGTTCAGCTCCTGCGCGTTGGACGAGGTGCCGGACGCGGTCGCGGGGGAGCGCGTTTTCGTGCACTTGGACCTCGACGTCTGCGACCCGTCGGAGGTCCCCGCTCGCTGGCCGGCCCCCGGCGGCGCCACACTGGACGAGCTCGAGGCGGTGCTGGAGGAACTGGCCGGCCGTGCAGAGGTGCTTGGCGTCGAGGTCACCTGCAAGCCGGGCGAGCAGCTCACCGACGAGATCGCCGACTTGGTGGCCGGGCTGGTCGCGTGATCGGATAGCGGCTCGTGTCGCGGGTCGAGTGCCACATCGTGCCCGCTCAGCGGGGCCTTGGTGGCAGTCGATCCGCGATCGGGGTGCGGGGGGCGCGATGGCAATCGCTCGACCCCTGCGTCAGAGTGAGCAGTGAAACGTTCCACTTCTGACCCCGGAGTCCCATGGCCACCGACACCGACGCCCCGACATCCATCCTCCGACCGCTCGTCGAGGAGTTGCACGCCCGCCGAGCGAAGGCGGCGCTGGGCGGCGGTGAGGAGAAGGTCGCTCGTCAGCACGCGGCCGACAAACTGACGGCTCGCGAGCGGCTCGCCCTACTGATCGACGACGGCACGTTCACCGAGCTGGGCATCCACGCCGGCATCCATCACGCGGTACGGGGGCTCGAGCACAAAGACGCGCCGGCCGATGGCGTCGTAACCGGCTACGGCAAGGTCGACGGGCGCCTCGTCGCCGTCTGCGCCTACGACTTCACCGTGATGGCCGGTTCGATGGGGATGACGGGCGAGCTGAAGGTCACGCGCCTACGCGACCTCGCACTCACCAAGCGGATGCCTTTCGTCTGGCTGCTGGACAGCGCCGGAGCTCGAATTCAGGAGGCCGTCGGGTCGCTCTTCGCCGGATCGGGCCACCTGTTCCGCGAGGAAGTCGTGATGAGCGGCGTGATCCCGCAGGTGGCCGCCCTGATGGGCCCGTGCGCCGCCGGCACCGCGTACATCCCGGGGTTGGCCGACTTCGTCCCGATGGTCAAGGGCCGCGGATCGATGGCGTTGGCCGGGCCCCACCTGGTGCGGGCCGCGGTCGGGGAGGAAGTCACCCAGGAAGAGCTGGGCGGATCCCGCGTGCACTGCCGCAAGTCCGGGGTGGGGGACCTGGAGGTGGCGAGCGACGAGGAGTGCATCGAGCGCATCCGCCAGTACCTCGCCTTCATGCCCTCCCACAACGGTGAGGCTCCGCCGATCGCGCCGTGTACCGACCCGATCGACCGGGCGGAGGAGGACCTCCTCGACGTTCTCCCCGAGTCCAACCGCAAGCCGTACGACATGTACGAGGTGATCAAGCGGATCGTCGACGACGGCGTCTACTTCGACATGAAGCCCCAGTTCGCTAAGACGATCATCACCTGCTTCGCGCGTTTCGGCGGGCGCCCGGCCGGGATCGTGGCCAACCAGCCCAAAATGCTCGGCGGCATCCTGGACAACGACTCCGCCGACAAGGCCGCGCGGTTCGTGAACCTGTGCAACGCCTACGGGATCCCGCTGATCTTCCTGCAGGATGTGCCCGGGTTCATGGTCGGCTCCAAGGTCGAGGCCGGCGGCATCATCCGACACGGGGCGAAGATGCTTTACGCCGTCGCCAACGCCACCGTGCCCAAGATCACGATCGTGATCCGCAAGGGCTACGGCGCCGGCTACTACGTGATGAACGGACGGGCGTATGAGCCTGACCTGATCGTCGCCTGGCCCAGCGCGGAGATCAGCGTGATGGGCGCCGAGGGCGCGGTGGAGATCGTGATGCGCAAGCAGGTCGAGGAGGCCGACGATCCCGTCGCCAAGAAGGCTGAGCTGATCGCGGCCTACCGCACGCTGATCGACATCTACGTGGCCGCGGGTAACGACATGATCGACGACGTCATCGACCCGCGCGAGACGCGGCCGGTCATCTGCCGTGCGCTGGAGATGGCCGAGGGCAAGCAGATCCAGCGGCCGTGGAAGCGCAACGGGGTGGTGCCGGTCTGAGGGACGGTCGTGGGGCCGCGTACGGCCGGAGCCCCGCTACGGGTTGCACGATGTCCAGCGGCCCGTGGCGCGTGACGACCGAGAGGTTTCGCTTCTCAATCAGCGCGATGAGGTTGTCGAGATCCGGCCGGGGGATGATGTCGACATCCTCCGTGGATCGCACGTGGCCGTGCACGGCGACGGCGATGCCTCCGGTGACGATGAAGTCGATGCCGGCACCGGTCAGGGCCTGCAGCGTCCCGCCGATGTCGAGATCACTCATCGTGAACGCCCGCCTGCTTTGCGCAGTTCCGACAGCTGTCGGCAGAGATCAGCGAGCCGCTCCACCCTTTGGCCGGGCGTGAGCTGACGAGTCAGCCTGAGCTGAGCGAGCCGCTCGGGCGCCAGTTTGTGGTTTGTCTCGACGGCCATGGCTGCAGTATCGCGCCCACGCCCGCCCGCGCAACCGAGGCCCACCTGAGTCCCGCTCAGCGGGATCGAGGTGGGGATCGATCGACGCACAAAGAAAAACGGGCCGCCGGCACGAGGGTGCCGACGGCCCGCTCCCTCCAGGAGGAGGGATGATTCGCGAATGTCCCTATCCGCTTTCCGTGCCCATTCCTTTGGGCATGGATTGACCTTCTCGCGGCACGGGACGAGGACGGTATGGACGCGGTCGTCGCTTGGTGTGACCGCGAGGCTAAGCCTGGATCCACCGACCCCAGCGGCGTGTCGCGTCGTATTGCCGTCGTCATGCGCTGCCGCCGTCGATCCAGGGGGAAAACCCCCTGGATGCTCAGTCAACAACGCCTGACTCGGCGCTACGCCACGACACCTCCACCGGTCTTCGGTGGATCCAGCCTAAGCGAACGGGCGCTCGTCCCACCAGGGGTAGAAGTCGGGCATGTCGGCGGACACGTTCCCGGGGAACGCGGCGGGCCGCTTCTCCAGGAAGGCCATCACGCCCTCGACCGCGTCGGGGGACGCGCCGCGGCTGGCGATGGCGCGCGAGTCCACCTTGTGCGCCTCCATCGGGTCGTCGGCGCCGAGCATCCGCCACAGCATCTGCCGCGTCAGCGCCACCGATACGGGCGACGTGTTGGCCACGATCTCGGCCGCCAGCGCGTAGGCGGCCGGCAGGAGTTCGTCAGCCGTGTGGATGCTTCGTACGAGGCCGCCCTCGAGCGCTTCTGCGGCGTCGAAGACGCGGCCCGTCGCACACCACTCCATCGCGCGGCTGATGCCGACGACGCGCGGGAGGAACCAGCTCGATGCGGCCTCGGCCGTGATCCCGCGCGCGGCAAACACGAACCCGATCCGGGCGGTGTCGGCGGCCAGTCGGATGTCCATCGGCAGCGTCATCGTGGCGCCGACGCCGACGGCCGGTCCGTTGATCGCCCCGACCACCGGCTTGAGCGAGCGAAAGATGCGCAACGTCACGAGGCCACCGCCGTCGCGGTTCACGCCGCTGCTCCCGCCGTCAGCCAGTTCGGCGCCGTCCCGGTGCACTCGTTCTGAGGCGTTGAACGTCGCCCCGCCCTCAGAGAGGTCGGCGCCCGCGCAGAAGCCGCGCCCCGCGCCGGTGACGACGACGACGCGCACGTCGTCGTCGGCGTCGGTCAGATCGAAGGCCTCGATCAGTTCGCGCATCATCGTCCCGGTGAACGCATTGAGCTTGTCAGGGCGGTTGAGGGTGATCGTGGCGACGTGGTCGCGTACGTCGTAGGCGATGTGCTGGAAGGCGCTGGGCTCAGTCATGCGCAGAGCCTAGAGTCCGTCCCATGACCGAGATCTCCGACCTGCGTGCCGCCGTCGTCGGAACGGGATTCATCGGCGTGGTCCACGTCGAGTCGCTCCGGCGCCTCGGGGTCGATGTCGTCGGGGTTGTCGGCTCTTCGCCCGAGCGCGCGCGCGAAAAGGCTCGCACCCATCCGATCCCGCCGCCGTACGAGAGCTTCGAGGCGATGCTGGATGACCCGCGCGTGGACGTGGTGCATCTGACGTCGCCCAACGACCTTCACTTCCCCCAGGCCGCCGCCGCCCTCACCGCGGGTAAGCACGTGGTGTGCGAGAAGCCGTTGGCCATGACCGCGGCAGAGACCGGGGAGCTGCTGGCGCTCGCCCGCGCGAGCGGCTTGGTCCACGCGGTGAACTTCAATCTGCGGTTCTACCCGCAGAATCAGGAGGCGCGTGCGCAGGTGGCCGACGGCGCGGTCGGCGACGTGCGGTTGATCACCGGCCGTTACCTGCAGGACTGGCTGATGTACGACACGGACTGGAACTGGCGACTGGAGGCTGACCGCGGTGGTGCACTGCGGGCGGTGGGGGACATCGGCTCGCACTGGATCGACCTCACCGGTTTCGTCACCGGCCGACGCGTCGAGTCCGTGATGGCGGACCTGACAACGTTCATGCCGGTGCGGCGCCGGCCCGAGGGGCAGGTGGAGGCATTCGCCGGCAAGCTGGCCGACGGCAGCCCGCAGGCGACCGTCGAGGCGCCGATAACCACCGAGGACACCGCGAGCATCCTGCTGCGGTTGGAAGGCGGCGCCCGCGGGGCTGTCACCGTCTCCCAGATCAGCGCCGGTCGCAAGAACGCCATCGCTATCGAGGTCGACGGGTCGCAGGGTGCCCTGTGGTGGGACGGCGAACGGCCGGAGGAACTCATGCTCGGCCACCGTGACGGGCCGAACCAGATGCTCTGGCGCGATCCGGCCCTGCTCTCCCCGGCGGCCGCGAACGTGGCCACCTTGCCCGGCGGGCATGCCGAGGGATATGAGAACACGTTCAAGGCGCTCTACCGCGCGGTGTACGCCGACGTCGCGGCGGGCGGCCCGGCCGACGAGCCTGCCTATCCCACGTTCGCGGCTGGGCACGAGCAGGCACTCATCGGCGAGGCGATTGCGGCGAGCGCCCGCACCGGTCGGTGGATGGATGTCGCGCGCGAGCGCTGAGCGGCGCGGCGGCCCCGCAAGCGCCGACGGGATACCGTCAGTCCTATGAGCACAGCTGCCCCGGACCTCGCCACCATCGGCCATTGGATCGCCGACGAGACGCACGTCGACGCCGACCGCTTCGGTGAGGTCTTCGACCCGGCCACGGGCGCCGTGCAGCGCCGCGTGGCGTTCGCCGACGGGGCGATGGTGGACCGGGCGGTCGCCGCCGCGCGAGCGGCCTTCACCGACTGGAGCGCCCATTCGCTGACCAAGCGCACCCAGGTGCTGTTCGCCTTCCGTGAACTCGTCAACGCCCACAAGGCCGACATGGCCCAGGCGATCACCGCCGAGCACGGCAAGACGTTCGAGGACGCACTGGGCGAGGTGACGCGCGGGCTGGAGGTGGTCGAGTTCGCCTGCGGCCTCGCGCACCTGATGAAGGGTGAGGCCTCGGAGAACGTCGCCACGCGCGTGGACTCCCATTCGATGCGTCAGCCGCTTGGCGTGGTCGTCGGCATCACCCCGTTCAACTTCCCGGCCATGGTGCCGATGTGGATGTACCCGATCGCCGTGGCCTGCGGGAACGCGTTCATTCTGAAGCCGAGCGAGCGCGATCCGTCCGCATCGATGCTGGCCGCCGATCTGTGGCGCCGTGCCGGGCTGCCGAAGGGCGTCTTCACCGTGCTGCACGGCGACAAAGAGGCCGTCACCGCGCTGCTCACGCACCCCGGCGTCGACGCCGTTTCGTTCGTCGGATCCACACCGATCGCGAAGTACGTACACGAGACGGCGGGCGCCCACGGCAAGCGGGTTCAGGCGCTCGGCGGGGCCAAAAACCACGCGCTCGTGCTGCCCGACGCGAACATCGACGTCGCCGCCGACGCGATCGCCTCGGCCGCGTTCGGCTCGGCGGGCCAGCGGTGCATGGCGATATCCGTCGCCGTCGCCGTCGGCGATCAGACGGCCGATGCCCTCGGTGCTGCACTGTCACAGCGTGCGGCCGCGTTGAAGGTCGGCGCGGGCGCCGACAGTTCCTCCGAGATGGGCCCGCTCGTCACGGCCGTTGCGCGGGAGCGCGTCGTGTCCTACGTTCAAGCGGGCGTCGCGGACGGCGCGGTCGCCCTGCACGACGGGCGGGGCCTGGAGGTCGACGGGCATCCGGAGGGCTTCTTCGTCGGGCCGACGGTGCTCGATCATGTGACGGCTGAGATGTCGGTCTACCGCGACGAGGTGTTCGGGCCGCTGTTGGTGCTGATGCGCGTCCCCACCTTCGAGGCCGGCCTGGCGCTCATCAACGCCAACCCGTACGGCAACGGCGCCGCGATCTTCACCGCCGACGGCGGCGCGGCGCGCGAGTTCCAGAGCCGGGTGACAGCGGGCATGGTCGGCGTAAACGTGCCGATCCCGGTGCCGATGGCGTACTACTCGTTCGGCGGTTGGAAGGACTCGCTGTTCGGCGACCTTCATGCGCACGGCCGCGAGGGCGTCCTGTTCTACACGCGTGGCAAGGTCGTGACGACGCGTTGGCCGGCGCGCGCCACCGGCACGTCGTACGGGTTCCCGACGCAGGGGTAGAGGTGCGCGCGGTCGCGCGATAGATTCGCGCGATGAGCGAACGCGTGGTGATTCTGGGGGCAGGATTCGGCGGGCTGGAGCTCGCCACGATGCTTTCGGAGGCAGCCGGCGACGACATCGACGTGACGCTGATCGACAAGAATGATGCGTTCGCCTTCGGGTTCGCCAAGCTCGACGTGATGTTCGGTCGCACGACAGCGGAGGCGATCCGGATGCCGTACGCCGACATCGTCAAGCCAGGAGTACACGTCCTGCAGGAGACGGTCACCGCCATCGATCCCGACACCCGGCGCGTGACCACGGACGCTGGGGTCCACGAGGCCGATGTTCTCGTCGTTGCGCTCGGAGCCGACTACGACCTGGCGGCCACCCCAGGGCTGGCGGAGAGCGGTAACGAGTTCTACTCGTTCGATGGCGCGGCCCGATTGGCCGAGATCATCCCCACGTTCTCGAGCGGTCACGCGGTGATCGGTGTATGTGGAGCGCCGTTCAAGTGCCCCCCGGCGCCGAGCGAATGCGCGCTGCTGCTTCATGACGAACTGACCGCTCGAGGCGTGCGCGCGAACTGTTCGATCTCGTTCGTCATCCCGCTGCCCTCACCGGTACCGCCGTCACCCGAGACGTCGGCCGCGCTCGTGAAGGAGTTCGCCGCGCGAGAGATCAACCTGATCACGGCCCGCCGCATCGCGACGCTCGACGGCGCGCGCAGCGTGGCGGTGCTCGACGACGGAACCGAGTTGCCCTGCGACCTGTTCCTCGGCGTGCCCAAGCACCGCGCGCCGGATGTGGTTCTGGCCAGCGGCATGTGCGAGGACGGCTATGTGCCCGTGGACTCCGCCACGCTCAAGACGCAGTACCCCGGCGTGTACGCGATCGGCGACGTGGCCACGGCCGGAGTGCCGAAGGCCGGCGTATTCGCCGAGGGCGCTGCTCGCGTCGTGGCGCAGTCCATCCTGGCTGACTTTCACGGCGGTGAGCCGGCCGGTCGTCACCTCGGCCAGGGCACGTGTTACATCGAGTTCGGCCGCGGTCGGATCGGCAGCGTGGACATCGATTTCCTCTCCGGCCCGGAGCGCACGGGGACGTTCAACGAGCCGTCGGAGGAACTGATGGCCAAGAAGGAGCACTTCGGCTCCAGCCGCCGCGAGCGCTGGTTCGGTTGAACCGCTCCGGCACTTCGCCTGGCTCCCGCTTGACGGCAAAGCAGGGATCAGACAGAGTGAGAAGTGGTACGTCCCACTTTCCACGGAGCCCCTGTGTCTCTCGACGACCCCGTCATCATCACCTGTTCGATCTCTGGTGCGATCGCCAACCGCGATCAGTGCGCCGCCATCCCGTACACGCCGGCCGAGTACGCGGCCGAGGCGCGGCGGATCGTGGACGAGGGTGGCGTGATGATCCACATCCACGCCCGCACGCCGGACGGTGTGCCGTCGTTTGAGATCGACGACTTCCGGGCGATTACCGACGCCATCAAGGCTGAGGTGGGGGACGCGGCGATCATCAACTACTCGACGGGCGCCATCGGCATCCCGGTCGAGAAGCGGCTGGCCTACCTGCGCGAGCTGCGCCCTGACGTGGCCGCGCTGAACATGGGGTCGCTGAACTACGCCAAATATTCGCGGACCCGTAAGGAGTTCGTGTTCAACACGGTCTTCATCAACCCGTTCGACGAGATCATCGAGTTGCTCACCGCGATGAACGAGCTGGGAATCAAGCCCGAGCACGAGTGCTTCGACGTCGGCCACGTCGGCTCGCTGGAACCCCTCATCGACATGGGCATTCTCACGCGCCCGCACGTGAGCGCCGTGATGGGCGTCACCGGCGGCATCCCGCCCTCGGCGCGCAACCTCGCCACGATGGCCGACAACGTGCCGGCCGGCAGCCACTGGGGCGTCATCGGCATCTCCCGCCAGCAGTGGATGCTGATCGGCGCGGCGCTCAGCCTCGGCGGTTCGATCCGCGTCGGACTGGAGGACAACTTCTATTTGCCCGACGGCTCCATGGCGACCTCCAACGGTGACCTGATCGCCAAGGCACGCGAGATGGTCATGAACGTCGGGCGTCGACCGGCGACCGTCGGAGAAGCGCGAGAGATGCTCGGCATCGGCCCGAAGGCGGCGGCATGAGCTCCTCCCTGCCGCTCGACGGCATCCGAGTCCTCGACCTCTCCCGCCTGCTTCCGGGCGGCTTTTGCTCGCTCATGATGGCCGACCTGGGCGCGGACGTCGTGAAGGTGGAGGACACCGGCATGGGCGACTACGTCCGCTGGGCACCGCCGTACTACGAGGGTGTCGAGGAGAGCGCCAAGGGTTCCCTGTTCCTCGCACTGAACCGCAACAAGACGTCGATTCGCATCAACCTGAAGTCTGAGGCCGGCTGCGAGGTTCTGCTCAAGCTCGCGGAGGATGCCGACGTCGTGCTGGAGTCCTTCCGGCCCGGTGTGCTCGACCGCTTGGGCGTCGGCTATGAGGCGCTGAAGGCCCGCAACCGGGGCATCGTCTACTGCGCCATCAGCGGTTACGGGCAGGACGGCCCGTTCCGCGATCGCTCCGGGCACGACATGAATTACCTCGGCCTGATCGGCCTGCTTGGGCTGACAGGTGAAGGCAACGGGCCACCGGTTCAGGCCGGCGGGCAGATCGCCGACCTCGGCGGCGGGGCACTGATGGCCGCTTTCGGCATCATGGCCGCGCTGCGCGAGCGCGACCGCTCCGGTGAAGGGCAGTTCGTCGACGTATCGATGGCCGACGGCGCGTTGTCGTGGCTCGGCATGGTCGCCGGCGCTTTCCTGGCCGACGGGGTGGTTCCCAAACGGGGCGAGATAAACCTCGGCGGCAGTCTGGTCTGCTACCGGCCTTACCAATGCGCGGACGGGTGGGTCACGCTGGGCGCCCTGGAGCCGAAGTTCTGGCGCAACTGGTGTGTGGGCGTGGGTCGCGAGGACCTTGTGGATCACGCGTTCGAGGCGCCTGGGTCACCGACGCACATCATGGTCCAGGGCGTGTTCATGGAACGCACCCGCGACGAATGGCAGGCCTTCGCCTCCGAGCACGACTGCTGCCTGGAGCCGGTGCTCGACCTGGACGAGGCGCTGGATTCCGAACTCGTATGCGCGCGGGCAATGGTGGTGGGCCTGGATCAGCCGGGCGCCGAGAAGCCCGTGCGGCTGCTGGGCGCGCCGGTCAAGTTCTCCCGCACGCCGGCCGACACGAACCGCCTCCCCGGCCCCGCCCTGGGCGAGCACACCGAGGGGATCCTGCGGGCCGCCGGTTACAGCGAAGAGGACATCGCGGCGCTGACCGAATCTGGCGCCGTCGCCGGCCCCGCGGAGGGCGCTCAGGGCAGCTTCATGGCCTGAGCGGTACGCCGCGATGAACGACGAAGGCTTCCTGAAGATGAGTGAGCTGGCGGACTCCTCCGGAGTCTCGGCGGGCACCATCAAGCACTACCTGCGCGAGGGGCTGCTCGGCCGGCCCGAGGAGGTCGTGCGCACGAGCCGCAACATGGCGTACTACCCGCCGGGGTTCGTCGAGCGCATCAAGCTCATCAAACGTCTGCAGGAGGAGCGCTTCATGCCGCTGCGTCTCATCCGCGAGGTGCTGGAAGACGATCCCGAGCGGGCACAGGCGATGGTCGATCTGGAGGACAGGATCATCGAACGGGCGCTGGAGCGGGGCGAGCGGGGCGAGCGGATGAGCAGGGCCGAGGCCCGGCGACGCTACGACGTGCCGCAGGACGCGCTCGATCGTCTGGCTGAATTGGGCGTGCTGACGCCCGCCGCGCGCGGGTACGACGAGAACGATGTGGCGATCATCGAATCGCTGTCGCGTTTCCGTGCCGGGGGCTATGACGAGACGCTGGGGTTCACCGTCTACGAGACGCTGCGCTACCGCGAGGCGCTCCAGCCACTGGTCGAAGAGGAGGTGCGCGTTCTGCTCGATCGCCTGGCCGGCGAGGTCGATGAGGAGCGCGCGGTGGAGATCATCGTCTCCGGCACCGAGCCCTTGCGGGAGCTCATCGGGGCGATGCACTCGAAGCTGCTCCTGGCCGAGTTGCGCCGACAGCACGGGGGTTCGTGACCGCCAACAACACGGGGGGAAACCCCCGTGCCGTTCGCCCGCTCGCCGTATGGGAATCTGCGCCGCAGAAGGTCACCATGATGTCCATGTCCACGAGCACCGCCACGACGGCCACCATGCCCACCGCGACCATCCCCATCGTGGACGAACCGCCGGCCGAGCGTCGACGCTCGTTCCCGGGGGTCATCGCCCGCGACACCCTCTACCTGCTCACCGGCCTAATCGCGGGAACCATCACGTTCACGGTCGTCGTCACCGGCTGGTCCACCGGCTTCAGCTCGCTGATCACGTTGATCGGGATTCCTGTCTGGGTGCTCACACTGTTCGCCACGCGAGGGATGGCTGACCTCGAGCGCCGTCGCGCCGCGCTCGTCCTGGGCGAGCCGATCGCCAGGCGCTACCGCACCCGGCTTCCACTCCAGCGCGACGACTGGCGTGATCGGCGCCGACTATGGGACCGATTCAAGGCGATCCTGGCCGACGCCCAGACCTGGCGCGACACGGCCTACGCGATCCTCCTGCTGCCCATCGGCATCTTCGGGTTCACGATCGCCACGACGATGTGGGCCGTCACGCTGGCGCTGCTCACGGTTCCCGCCTGGTGGTGGATCCCTCATCACGCGCTTGCGGTGCCTCACGACATTCAGGTCGTCGGCGGCCTCGCCCTCGACAGCTGGGGTCAGGCGTTGGTCGCTTTCGGGCTGGGCCTCATCTGCATCCCGGTCACGCTGGCTCTGGTGCGCGGCACCTCAGCCGCGTCCGCCGCAGCGGCGCGCAGCCTGCTGTACCGAGAAGGGGATGAGCTAGCCGAGCGGGTCGAGCACCTGGAGGAGACGCGCGCGGGCGCCGTCGATGCCGCTCGCGTGGAGCTGGAGCGAGTGGAGCGCGACCTGCACGACGGCGCGCAGGCGCGGCTGGTCGCGGTGGCGATGGAACTCGGCCGCGCCGAGCAGAAGCTGCGCGCCGGGGACACGGAGGCGGCCGGCGAACTGCTCGGCCAGGCGCGCGTCGATACGCAGACCGCGCTGACCGAACTGCGCGACCTGGCGCGGGGGATCCGGCCGGCACTGCTGAGTGAGCGCGGGCTGGACGAGGCCGTCACCTCGCTCGCGGCTCGGGCGGTCGTGCCGACCACGGTGGAGTGCGACATCTCCCGCCGGCTGCCCGCCGCCGTGGAGACCGCAACGTACTTCGTGGTGGCCGAAGCGCTCACGAACGTGGCCAAGCACGCGCAGGCCTCCAGCGCGGCCGTCCGCGTGGAGCGCCGCGGTGATCGCCTGGAGGTCGAGGTGCGCGACGACGGGCGAGGCGGCGCTGACGCGGACGGTGGCGGGCTGAGCGGCCTGCGCCGGCGGGTCGGAGCGCTGGACGGCACGTTGTTCTTGTCCAGTCCCGCCGGCGGCCCCACGATCCTGCGCGCGGAGCTGCCATGCGGGTCGTGATCGCCGAGGATCTTGCGCTGCTGCGCGACGGCATCTCCCGGCTGCTGGAGGACAACGGTTTCAAGGTGGTCGCCGCGGTGGCCGACGGGGACGCGCTGCTGGAGGCGATCGAACGTGAGACGCCCGACGTCTGCGTGGTCGACGTCCGGTTGCCCCCGGACTTTCGCGACGAAGGGATACGAGCGGCGTTGGAAGCTCGCCGTCGGATCCCAGGGCTACCCGTCCTGGTGCTGTCGCAGTACGTCGAGCGCGTGTTCGCCAAGGAGCTGCTGGCCGACGGCAGCGGCGGCGTCGGCTACCTGCTCAAGGATCGCGTGGGGGACGTGGACGAATTCGTCGACGCGGTTCGTCGCGTGGCCGGCGGCGGGACGGCGATGGACCCGGAGGTGGTCGCCCAGCTCGTCACCGGCCGCGGGCCCGCCCGCCTGGAGGAGCTGACCCCGCGCGAACGCGACGTGCTGTCCCTCATGGCCGAAGGTCGCTCCAACGCCGGCATCGGCCGGGCGCTGGTGGTCACCGACGGCGCCGTGGAGAAGCATGTCTCCAGCATCTTCGGAAAGCTCGGCCTGCCGCCCGACGCCGACGACCACCGGCGCGTGCTGGCCGTAATGGCCTGGCTCGCCGAGTAGTCCCGCCCTACCAGCGCGCCCGGTGCTCCTCCATCACGCCGTATCCCTCCATCAACGCGCCGGTACCCGGCAAGGCGCCCGTGAACGTCCCGAAAGGCTGGCGGTAACGGCTGGAGATGACGAGCAGGTTGTCGTCACGGGCGCGCTCGGCTTCCGCTGCGCAGCGAAGCTCGCCGCCCTCGGCGAACGCGCAGCCGGCCAAGCCGTCGAGGAACTCCACCGGGCCGACCTCGTGGGCCCGCCCGTCGACCCAAACCGTCCGCTCGGAGGCGGCCACGCCGTCGTGGACGCCGTGCACGAGGTTCCAGACGATGGAGCGCCCCGCGTCGTCGACACCGACACCCGCCGACCATTCCCAGTCGGTGGCACGAGCGTGGTAACCGGCTGAATCGTCGATCAGTCCCGCGGCGTCGAACGCACGCGGCACCCCGTCCAACGACACCGTCCCGCGCACGCGCACCGGCAGCTTGCGCGTCCAGATGTAGTGCTCACCGTGGGGGCTCACGACCTCGACCGGATCGCTCGAACTGTCCGCTTCGTCGGTGCGCAGATCGAGCGTCACGCGCCGGGTGCGGGCGCGCACGAACCCGAGGCTGACGTCGACCGTCGCGGCGCGCAAGGAGAACGCGTCGACGAGTTCGCCGCGCTCGCGATCCCATACCGCCAGGAACGACTGGCCGAACGGACCGATGCGCACCGTGGCCGCGCAGACCATCAGGTCGGCGCCGTACGCGCCTACGTACCGCCACGTCTTTCGGGGCCGCCCGCCGCGCTGGAGGCTCATCGGTGCAGGCGGAACCGGGCGGGACGGGTCGTACGGCACGGTGTCCGCGCCCTGGCGGCGAAGGGGAAGGCCGGAGGGCATCGGGGGTATCCTCCCACCCACGGGGCCATCGGTCCGTTGTCCCGTCCCGCAGGGAGATATCTCATCCGCGTCGCCGCTCTACAGCTCACCGCCACCGAGGACGTCCACCGCAACCGTTCGGTGGCGGATCGGCTCGTGCGCGCCGCCGCTGCGGACGGCGCCCAGCTGATCCTCCTGCCGGAGAAGTGGACCGTCCTGGGCTCTGACGCGGCGCAGCGCTCTCACGCCGAGCCGCTGGATGGACCGGCGATCACCTGGGCCCGTGCGGTTGCGGCCGAGCTGGGCGTCGATCTCGTCGCCGGCTCGATCAACGAACGGATCCCCGGTGAGGATCACCTGCGCAACACCTCCGTCCATATCGGTCCGGATGGGGAGGTTCATGCCGCCTACCGCAAAATCCATCTGTTCGACGTCGACGTCGACGGCACTGCCTACCGCGAGTCCGAGACCCAGACGGCAGGTGAGGAGATCGTCGTGAGCCGGACGGCCGACGGCGTCGAGCTCGGCCTCTCCATCTGTTACGACGTGCGCTTTCCCGAGCTGTACCGCATCCTCACCTTGCGGGGCGCACGTGTCCTGCTGGTTCCCGCCGCGTTCACGCTTGCCACCACGCGCGGCCACTGGGAGCCGCTGCTGCGCGCCCGCGCGATAGAGAACCAGGCCTTCGTCATAGCCGCCAATCAGATCGGCGATCACGGCGGCGGGATGCGGTCCGGGGGCCGGTCGATGATCGTCGACCCGTGGGGCGTCGTGCTGGCCCAGTGCGCCGACGGGGAGGGTCACATCATCGCGGAGCTTGATTTCGCTGCGCAGGACCGCATCCGCCGCGAGCTACCGGCGCTCGCTCATCGTCGGCCGGATCTGTATTCGTGGCCGATCGAGACGAACGTCTGATGGCCTCCACACCGCGTGGCGCGGCCGCTGCCGACAAGCGCCGGCTGATTCTCGATGCCGCCGTGCGCGTCTTCGCGCGGCAGGGCTACGGCGGCTGCCGCGTGTCGGACATCGCCGACGAGGCCGGTGTCGCCTACGGCCTCGTCTACCACTACTTTCGCAGCAAGGACGAGATCCTGGACACGATGTTCCTGGAGCGCTGGAACGTGCTCCTGGACCTGATTCACGAGGTGGACGAGCAGCCTGGCGCGGCTCCGGACAAGCTGTACGCGATCGCTTCCTTCATCGTCGATTCCTACCGCTATGACCCCGATCTGATGAAGGTCATCATCGTGGAGGTCACGCGCGCGGCCAACACGTTCGGGCGAACGCACCTGGGCAAGATCCGCGAGGCGTACCAGGCCATCGCCGACATCGTGGAGGAGGCCCAAGACCGCGGCGAGTTCCGCGATGACGTCACGCCGCAGTTTGCCGCCATGGCCTTCTACGGGG
The DNA here is from genome assembly GCA_038319025.1 of Solirubrobacterales bacterium. Taxonomy (GTDB): domain Bacteria; phylum Actinomycetota; class Thermoleophilia; order Solirubrobacterales; family Solirubrobacteraceae; genus JBBQCW01. Next base: position 28,085 of record JBBQCW010000014.1, on the reverse strand, counting down.
CGATCGAGCAGGTGCTAACCGGCTGGATCTTCGATTTGTTGCCCGAGTCTGAAGATGGGTATGACGAGGCGAAGGGCTTTATCGTCGGCACGATCTGCGACGGCCTGAAGGCAGGCGCAGCGCGCCCTCTCCTCTCCGAACCCGCTTCTGAATAGGATCACGGACCCATGAAGGACAACGAACTCGTCAAGCGCCTCACCTGGGCCGGGCTCCTCTGGGGCCTGGAGCTCGCTGCGGCCCTGGCCACCGCGCGGCTTGCCGCCTTGATCTGGAGCCGCGTCTACGACGAGGAGCCGCCCCGATGATGAGCGTCGACGCCTCCGGATTCGGCACCCCCTCACCTGCGGCCTTCACGCCGCCGAGCGCCACCCCGCCGCCCGCGGCAGCGCCGGCGCCGGCCAACGATCGTCCTGAGATCCTCGTCGGCGCTGCCTTCGTCGGCGGTCTCGCGTTCGCCCTTCTGCTCAAGCGGGCCGGCCGTGTCTCCTGATCCTGCGCCCACGGGCTCCACGCAGGAGATCTCCGCGGCGATCGCCCAGATCACCGAGCGCGCACAGACGCTGATCCGCGATGAGATTGACCTCGCCAAGCTTGAGGTGACCGGCAAGGCCAAGACGCTCGGTATCGGGGCCGCTGTCGCCGCCGCGGCGGGTGGATTCCTCTTCTTCTCGACGATGCTGCTGCTGGAGGGCCTGGCCTGGCTGGCTTGGTATGAGTTGTTCCCCGACAGCGAGTTCTTCTGGGGCTTCTTCCTGGTCGCCGGAATCTTGCTGGTGGTTGCCGCTCTCGCCGGGTTCTTCGCCTACCGTGCGCTGCAGACCAAGCCGACGCCGGACATGGCGATCGCTGAGGCGCAGCTCATTCGCGAGACGATCGCGCCGCACGACCCGCTGGTCATGCCCGCATCGGTGCCGATCCCGGTCGACGTCAGCGTTCCGCCTGCCGCACCCGTCCCGCCGGTCCCGCCCCCGCCGGACCTGTCCCCGCCCACGGACTCCACCTCCCCGAGCTGATCATGACCGAGCCCCAGCCCTACATCCCGCCGCGCCCCCAGCGCACGGCCGACGAGATCCGTGCTTCGATCGAGGCCAACCGCAACGAGTTGGCCGGCTCTCTGGCCAGCCTCAAGGGCGAGGTCGCCGAGCTGACGAATTGGCGCAAGCAGATCACGCGCCATCAGCCGCAGGTGCTCGTCGGTGCCGCTGTCGCCGGCTTCGTGCTGGCGGGCGGCCTGGCCGCGGTCGGCGGAGTCTTCTCGCGCCGTCGACGGTCCCGCGCGCTGTCGTCCGCCTGAGCGGCGCTTGCGCCACCCTCAGCGCATCAGCGAGGACGGCGCCGCGCAGACGCCCAGCAGGCCCGGGCCGACGTAGGTGCCGATGACCGGTCCCACTTGGGACACGGCGACAGGGTCGGTGCCGAAGATCTCTCGCCCACGCTCGACCATCGCCTCGGCTTGGTCGTGGGCTTCGATGTGCTGCACGAGCCAGGCGTCCGCGCCGTCGTCCATGCGGGCCTGCAGGTAGGCGGCGAGACGCTCGAACGCCCGCCCGCTGGTGCGGACCCGCTCGATCGGTGTGATCTCGTGCTCGCAGGTCAGGATCGGCTTGATCTTCAGCGCGCCGCCGAGCCAGGCCTGCGCGCTGCCGATGCGGCCGCCGCGGCGCAGATATTCGAGCGTGTCGACGGCGAACCAGATCTTCACGTTGGCGGCCGCGAGGTTGGCTCGTGCAGTGACGGCATCGATGTCGCCGCCGGCGTTGGCCACGGTCGCTGCCGCGAGGGCCACCACACCGAGGCCGGCCGCTGCGGTGTTGGAGTCGATCACTTCAATCCGGCGCTGCCCTGAGCCGACCGCCTCGGCGGCGGCCTGGCGCGCGGACTCGACGGTGCCGGAGACCCCGCCAGCCAGATGGACGGACACGATGTCGCACCCCTGCTGCACGAGCGGCTCGTACACGGCGAGGAAGTCGCCGATCGATGGCTGCGAGGTCGTGGGCATCGTTTCTGACCGACGCAGCCGCTCGTAGTACGCGTGGTAGTCCGGCATGTCGGACTCGCGCACGTGGGTCTCGCCGTCGTTGACCCACAGGCTCACCTGGTGGATACCGGCGGCGGTGGTGAGTTCCGATGGCAGGTAGTGCGTGGTGTCGGTGACGACGGCGACGGGTGACATACCCGGAGCCTAACGAGGACAAGCTGACGAACTCCCGACGCGCATTCGTACACTCATCTGGTGGGCACAACACTCGTCACGGGAGCGACCGGGCTCGTCGGCTCCCGCGTGGCGCATCTGCTCGTCGCCCGCGGCGATACGGTCCGGCTCGCGGTACGCCAGGGCTCGCGGCTGGACAACGTGCAGGACCTCGAAGCGCAGCGCGTGCCTTGCGACATCCTCGACCGACGGGCGTTGCGTCGGGCGTTGGTGGGCGTCGACCGCGTGTTCCATTGCGCGGGGATGACCGATGTTCGCGCGCATCCGGATGAGATGTTTCGCATCAACGCTCTCGGGACGCAGGTGGTCTGCGAGGAGGCGCTGCGGGCCGGTGTTGCCCGCGTGATCTACACCTCTTCGGCCGCTGCGGCCGTCGGCCCGGCCCCGTGGGGCTCCACTGCGGATGAGACGCAACCGTTCCGCGCAGGTGGGCTGGGGTTGGCGTATGTGGACAGCAAACGCGAAGCCGAGGTCCAAGCGCTGCGGGTCGCCGCCGCCGGGCTGCCGCTGGTGATCGTCAATCCCACGCATGTCTTCGGTGGTGGTGACGTGTACCGCTCGTCCACGCAGATCGTACGGCGGTTCCTACGCCGGCAACTCCCGGTCTACGTCGACGGCGCACTGAACATCGTCGACGTGGACGATGTGGCTCGCGGCCACCTGCTCGCCGACGAACTTGGGCGCCCGGGGGAGCGCTACATCCTGGGCAACCGTAACTTCACGTTCGACCGACTCTTCGCCGACCTTGCTCGCCTTTCCGGCGTCGAGCCGCCGCCGATCAAACTGCCGGCACCGGCGGCCTTGGCCCTGGCGGAAGCGATGGAGCTGCTGCCCGGTCGCACGACAATCACCGCCGCGGAGGTGCGGGCGGCTTCCCAATGGTGGGCGTACCGCTCCACCAAGGCCAAGCGCGAACTCGGCTGGAAGCCTTCCCACCACGAGGACACGCTCGTGACCACCATCGATTGGTACCGCGAACGCGACGTCGGCGCCCAGGTCGCCGACGGGGCTCGGCAACCGTTGGCGTTGCGCCTGGCCGGGCGAGGCGTACGTCAGATCGCGGGAGCGGTCGGGCGGCTGACCCCGTGAGTGCACGGCTCTACCGATGTCGCACACCGACGGATCATCTGTGCCCGTGTGGGCGTGTGGCGCGTGAGCTACGTTCCGTGGGGATCGCGTTCGAGGAGGAGCAGGTTTCTCGGGGCGAGGCGGAACGGGCCGAGGTCCGAGCGCTCTCGGGGCAGGAGCATGTGCCGTTGCTCCTGATCGACGGCGAGGCGATCTGCGACAGCCGCCGGATCGTCGAACACCTTCGCTTTCTCGTTCCCGGCCTGGAAGCCTGATCAGCCCTGGAGCAGCGCAGCCACGGAGGCCATGTTGACCGGTTCGGCAATGCCGCGCTCCGTCACGAGCGCGGTGATGAGCGCCGCCGGGGTCACATCGAACGCGGGGTTGCGCACCATGGTTCCGGCCGCCGCGATCGGCGTCCCGAGTACGGTCCGGACCTCGTCACCATCACGCTCTTCGATCTCGATCTCCGCCCCCGTCGGGGTCGCCGCATCGAGCGTCGAGCATGGCCCGGCGACCACGAACGGGATGCCCGCCGCTTGGGCGGCCAACGCCAAGCCGTACGTGCCGACCTTGTTCGCCACGTCTCCGTTGGCGGCCACACGGTCGCAGCCGACGATCACGACGTCGGCGGCGCCGCGGGCCAGTAACCCGGCGGCCGCACCGTCGACGATCAGCTCGCACGCGATCCCGGAATGGCTGAGCTCCCACGTCGTCAGGCGAGAGCCCTGCAGCAGCGGGCGCGTCTCGCAGGCCAGGACGGACACCTCGCCGCGGCGATGCAGTTCGCGCACGACAGCAAGCGCGGATCCCTCGCCGCCGGTGGCCAGCGCGCCGGTGTTGCAGATCGTCAGGACGCGCCGGCACCCCGCCAATCGGTCGGCGCCGAGGGTGGCGAGCGCCGCGCTGGCGGCATCCTCCTCGGCGTGCACCGACTGCGCGGTGGCCCGGGCGACCCCGGCGATGGTGGACGGGCCGGAGGCCAGGCAGGCATCCCGGACGCGGTCGACGGCGGCGGCCAGATTGACGGCTGTCGGCCGGGCGGCACGTAACTCCTCACTGCCGCGCTCCAGTGACCCAAGCCCCGGCTGGGCCGCCACCTCCATGGCGAGGCCGTAGGCGGCCGCGATGCCGATCAAGGGTGCGCCGCGCACCACGAGCCGGCGGATCGCATCGGCAGTGTCCGCGGAGCCGCCCAGGGTGACCCAGCGCTCGATGAACGGCAGCGCGGTCTGGTCCAGCAGATGCAGGGCACGTCCGTCCCAGCGCAGCGCCGTGGGAGCCGACGAGGCGGCGGGAGCGGTCATGGCGACGGATGCTAGTACCCGCGGTCGTACAGACTGGAAGGCGGCAGCGGCCGCCACCGGTGCTCCGCGGACGCCCCCGGATGCTCTAGCCTCGCGATCCGTGCGTCGACTCCTTGCCTTCACCATCCTCGCCTCGGCGCTCAGCGTCGCACCTGCTGTCGCACAGGGGCCGCCGATCATGCCCTTGTCGCAGGTCACGGCCGGCATGCATTGCACCGCGGCCAGCGTGGTCCAGGGCACCGACATCGCCACCTTCGACATCGACATCCTCGATGTGGTCACGGGGACGGACGGCACGAACAACGCTCGGATCCTGTTCCGCGCCTCCGGTCCGGCCGTCGCGGCCACGGGGATCGGCCCCGGGTTCTCCGGCTCGCCCATCTCCTGCCCGGACGGTGACGGGGTGCAGCGCATCATCGGCGCCATCTCCGAGGGCATCGGCGACTACGGCAACGACGTCGCCCTGGCCACGCCGATCGAGGCGATGCTGCAGACCCCCGTCGACCCGCCGCGTTCTGCGCGCCGCGACGCGGCGCTGCTGCGCCGCGCGAGGCCGCTGGCCACGCCGCTCACCTTCAGCGGGCTCTCCGGCCCCGTCGCCGACCTGGTGCGTCGCGCCGGTGCGGCCGTCGGCCGACCGCTGCTGACCGTGCCGTCACGGCCTCGCGCCAGCTTCCCGGTCCAGCAGTTGGTACCAGGCGCGGCGATGAGCGTCGGATATTCCAGCGGCGATATCGGCCTCGGCGCGATCGGCACCGTCACCTACACCGACGGTGACGCGATCTGGGCTTTCGGGCACCCGCTCGACGGCGCTGGGGCGCGGTCGCTGATCCTGAGCGATGCATACGTCTACACGGTGATCGGCAACCCGATCGGCACGCCCGACGCCACTTCCTACAAGCTCGCGGCACCGGGCCACGATGTCGGCACGTTCACCGACGACGGCCCCGACGCGGTCACTGGGCGCATCGGCCCCGCACCGGTGCGCATCCCGCTCACCGTGACCGCGCACAACGCCGACTTGGGCACGACCGTCGTGTTGCACTCGATGGTCGCGGACGAGCGTGCGCTGGGGCTTCCGGCCGGCGGTTCGCCGCTGTCGCTGGTCGCGCCGATCTCCACGATCGAAGCCGCCTATCGCGTGCTGTTGGGCAATCCGTCGGCTCAGTCGGGATCGATGTGTCTGAGCATGACCATCGAGGGCCGGTCTGCGCCCGCCGGGTTCTGCAACCGCTACGTCGGAGCCCTCGGCGGGCAGGGTGGACTGTCCGGTAGCCCGATCATGGCCGACGTCAGCAACGCCGTCGGCGCGCTGGACGCCTACCGCTTCGGCCCGCCCAAGATCACCGCGATGTCGGTCACCATGACGTTGCGCCGCGGGCTGCACCAGGCGTACATGCTCAGCGCTTCCGGGCCGCGCGCGGTTCGTCGGGGCAGCACCGTCTCGGTCCGCATCCACGCTCGCAACGTGCTCGGCCCAGACGTCGGGCGAACGATCCGCGTGAAGATCCCCAAGGGGATGCCGCCGGGCCGCCGCGATCTCGTGCTCGACGGAACCCCGGCGGACATCGGCGGCGCCGCCTCGCCCACGGACACGGCGAGCGTGCTGAACATCACCCTCGGAGACGGCGGCAACACCGCTGACTCGCCTGGCGCTCGGACGGTCGCGGCGCTCGCCGGCCAGATCTCAGGGATCCGCCGCGAGGACGCCGTGTACGCGAGCTTCTTGCCGCCGCGGGCCGCGCCGCCGGATCATCTGCCCGGCGGCGCTGAAGGCGTCGCTCAGCGCTCGCGCGTGGTGCTGCACGACGCGACGCTGCGCTTCAGCGGCCGCGTGCGCCTGCGCGTCGAGGTGCGTTAGCCGAGCAGGTTCTCGATGCCCATCGGGGCTGCGCCCGAGGTGACCGCGGGGGCGGTCACGGGCTCAACTTCGGCGGGGGCGTCGACGCCGAGCGCCTCGGCCAGTTCGCCGGACTCGTACATCTCCATGACGATGTCGCAGCCGCCGAGCAGTTCGCCGTTGACGAACAGCTGGGGGATGGTCGGCCAGCCCGAGATCGCCGACAGCTCTTGGCGGATCCGCGGGTCGGGAAGGATGTCGACGGAGGCGAACGGCGCGTTCATCGACTGCAGTGCGCCAACGGTGCGCGCGGAGAATCCGCACGCCGGCTGATCGGGCGTGCCCTTCATGAAGAGGATCGTCGGGTTCTCGGCGATGGCCTCGGTGAGGGCTGTATGGATCTGGTTCTCAGGTGCGTCGGTCATGGGGTCTCCGTCTTGAGAGCAAGTGCGTGGATGGTGCCGCCGAGTTCGCCCGGCGCAAACACCGTGTAGACGAGCTGGTGCTGCGCGACCCGGCTCAGGCCCGTGAAGGCCTCGGCCACGACTTGGGCGCTGAAGTGCACCTCGTCGTCGGTCTGGACCTGTGCGCGAGCCCCCGGAATCCCGGTCTCGATACGTTGGCGAACGTCTTCGGCGGACGGCATGTCCTACAGATTAGCCGTCCTGGCCGACCCGCTATACTTCCTGAAGTTATGAGCACCCAAGTCACCTACCACGCCAAGGGCATCGACATCACCGATCACGGTGCCGTCAAGGTCCACGAGTTCCTCACCGCCCAGCAGGCGGACGCCGAGACGGCGGGGCTGCGCGTCGGCGTCAAGGGCGGCGGCTGCTCAGGATTCCAGTACCAGCTCGCCTTCGACGAGTGCCGCGACGGGGACATCGTGTTTGAGACGCACGGTCTCAAGCTCTTGGTCGACGGCCCGAGCCTTCCCTACGTCGACGGCTCGACGATCGACTATGTCGACTCCCTCCAGGGCGCGGGCTTCCAGGTGAACAACCCGAACGTCACAGCGGCGTGCGGGTGCGGTTCTTCGTTCCGCGTCGCGGACGAAGAGCAGGTCAGCGCCGTCTGAGCGCTCTCCTTCAGAGCTCTCCCCGGGATCCACTTCACCATGACCGAGGCCGCCGTGAAGGCCCTCATCGCCTCTGAGATCGTCGGTCGTCACCCGGATTACGTGGCATCGGTGCTGGTGGTGGCAGGCATTCCCAACGGCCCCAGCGATGAGGGCTCGCGTCGCGCCCTTCGGGATGCTGAGGAGCACCTGCGCGTACGGGGGCTTGCGCGCCCGGCAGATCACCCTCACATAGCCTCGTGGCGCAGCGCGTTCAGCGCGTTCGGTGCGAAGCCGAGCAAATACCCCTGCTCGGCTGAAGCGCTCGCGGCTCGCGTACTCAAAGGGGACCAGCTCCCCGAGATCAATCGCTTGGTCGACACCTATAACGCTGTGAGCGTCACGCACCTGATCCCTATCGGCGGAGAAGACCTGGATCGGTTGAGCGGTTCACTGCGACTGATGGTCGCCGTCGGCGACGAGCCGTTCGCGACCACCGCCGACGGCATCCCCGAGCCACCCAGGCCTGGCGAGGTCGTGTGGCGCGACGACGTCGGCGTGACGTGCCGGCGCTGGAATTGGCGACAGGGCAGCCGAACGCGGTTGGAGGAGAGTAGCGACCGCGCGTTCTTCATCTTCGACCGTCTCAGCGGGCTGTCGCTCCGGGAGCTGGAGGCGGCAGTCGACGATCTCGAGGGTCGCCTGCGCAGCGGCTGGCCGACGTGCACCAGCGAACGACTCCTCATCGAAGATGCGTAAGAACCCCGCCTACCTGCTCGACGACGTCGAAGAGATCAAGCGGATGATCGATGAGAACCCATGGGCCACGCTCGTCTCGCAGACGTCGACGGGCCTTATCGCGTCGCACTACCCGATCCTCGTGGACCCCGACTACAAAGGGCTTTCGGTGGTGACGCACCTGGGCCGGCCAGACGACCGCATCCATGAGCTGCCGAAACACGAACTGATGATCATCGTTCAGGGACCACACGGCTACATCTCGTCAAGCTGGTACGGAGAGCACGTCGAAGTTCCCACGTGGAACTTTCTCGCCGCGCACCTCTCCGGCGTTCCGGAGATCCTCCGTCCCGAGGAGAACTCACTCGTCCTGCACCGACTCGTCGAACGCTTTGAGAGTCGGGTGGAGAACCCACGCCTACTCGATGGCACACAAGCCGATGCCGATAATGCCGAGCGGGACATGAGGGGCACCGTCGGGCTTCGCCTGACGCCTACACGTGTCGTCGCCAAGCGCAAGATGAGCCAGAACCAGTCAGCGCAGATCGTCGACGCGGTCATCGACCAACTAGAAGACGATGGGCCTTACGCCAGCCGTCCGCTCGCACGCGAGATGCGACTCGCCAACAAGCGAAACCCAAGCCCCGCGCAATAAGCGTCGCGCCGCTTACCGGGACTCGAGCGGCGCTGCCGCATCAGCTCGGCTCGTTGTCCAGCGACCGCCACAGGATCCGGCAGGCCATGGACCGTTGCGGGGTCCACGGCACGGCCAGTTTGCGCAGCTCTTCGGGCGTGGGCAGCTCTTCCATGCCGTAGGCCAGCTGCGCCCCGCGTCGGACGCCCAGGTCGCCGACGGCCAGCACATCGGGGCGGTCTAGCTGGAACATCAGGAACATCTGCGCCGACCACTCGCCGATGCCCTTCACGGCGGTGAGTTCGGCGATCACGGTCGTGTCGTCGAGCTGCGGCATCCGCTCCAACTCGAGCTGCCCGCTGATCACATGCTCGGCCAGCGACCGCAGGTACAAGACCTTCGCCCGCGACAGCCCGGCCGCGGCACGCATCTCCTCCGGATCGGCGGCCAGAACCTGCTCGGGCGTCGGGGTGTGCCCGCCGAAATGATCGAGCAGGCGGCCGTAGATCGTCCGCGCCGCCTTGGTCGACAGCTGTTGGCCGGTGATCGCACGCAGCAGCGCGCCGTAGTGATCGACAGGTCGACGTCGCGTCGGGTCCGGCTCCAGCTCCGGGGCGCCGTGCGTCTTCACCAGCAGCGCCAGCACCGGATCCGCGGCCGTCAGGTAGGCGATCGCGTCAGCGTCGGCGATCACCCGCGTTCGGGTACCGGCTCCGGGCCGCCGCGCCATCGCGACGGCCTAACCCGCCGCTGACGTACCGACGGTCAACGGCTCACCGTCGAGGGCGATCAACGCACGCTCCACCGATGCGGCGACACACGTGAACGACGGGGTATCGCGCTTGGTGAACGCTGAGGCCTCAGTGGTGCGCAGGCGCTGCACCAGATCGAGGAATGCTCCGACGTCATCCGTGTCGAAGGCCACGACGAACTCCTGATCGTCGAGGCCGAAGGAGTACGTCGTGTGGTTGTCGACCGTCGGGTACTCGCGGCCGACCGTGATGTGACCCTGCATGATGCGCCAGCGCTCGTCGGGAGCAAGCGCGTACCAGTCGCGCGTCTTGACGAACGGGTAGACAAAGAGGTATTTGCCCTTGAAGCGCCGCGGGATCGTTCGCTCGTCGTCGGAGTACTCAGACGCCTTGCGCATGCCCAGGAAGGAGTGGGGCTGCGTGGCCCAGCCCATCAGCCCGCTCTGGGCGAGCACCACATGGAACTCGTGGATGCGATCCAGATTCTCGGCCTCCATGACCAGCATCAGGTCTGCGTCCGCGCGGGTGCCTACGAGGGAGAACGCCTGGAGCAGATGGTCCTCGCCGAAGTTCTCGCACGCCGCCAGAAACTCCTGTTTGTGGACGGCGCGCACGTCAGCGTCCAGGCGGCGCCACGCGGGGTCCATGCTCAGGAAGGTGTATTTGACGAAGTGACGATCGCTCATGGGATTGGCCCGGCGAGGCAGGCAACGGGCGTACGGGGAAGAATAGGGGTCCAGATGTCCCGCCCTCGCCCGGTGGCGCTCATGCTCGCCGTGCTGAGCCTCGCCCTCCTGTTCGGTGCTGCGCCTTCGATGGCGACGGCGGCGACGCCGTCGCACGTGATCCTGGCCTTCATCCCCGGGCCACGTGGTGGGCCCGATGCGCCGCAACCCGGCGACCCTCGCTACTACCAACTCCCCTTGCTGTCGGTCCTGAGCAGCCAGCCCGAGCTCGCCCTCGGCGTGAGTAGTGCCACGCAGGGTCGATATCAGTCCCAGCAGGCCTATCTGGACATGACGCAGGGCACGCGGGTCTCGACGGCCGCCTACTCGCCCCGCACAGCCCCGGTCTTGACGTTCTATCCCGAGAACAACGGCGGCCTGTTTCAGGGGTGGCTCGACGCGCGCGCTCGTGCAGCGACCGCCCCCGCGGACCTGCACCCAGGGCAACTGGGCCAGAACATTCCCGGCGGCGTGGCCTATGCCGGCAACGACGGCCGCACCCAGATCGAGGCACTGGCCGGCGTCAACGAGGCCGGTCGCATCGCGCGCGTGTCCATCGGCTCCGCACACACGGTGGCCCGTCGGACCCTGGCGCTCCTTCACGACCACGCGCTGGTGGTCGCGGGTCTCCCGTCGGCGCAGCTCGGCGACGTGCAACTGCGGCTTCTGCTCAGGGCGCGTCCTGCGGGTTCGCTGCTGATCGTCATGGAGTCTCCGCCAGCCGCAGCCTCGCCACAGCTGCTCCCCACGGGCGTGGCCGGGCTGGGCGCCGTCGGAGCGCTCACCTCCGCCAGCACGCACCTGGACGGCGTGATCGCCGGGATCGACCTGCTGCCCACGATCCTGGGCCACCTGGGCGTGAAGGTGCCCGACAACGTCAAGGGTCAGCCGATCCGGGTCGATGGGCCTCGCGACCAGGGTGGTCTGGAAGAGTTGATCGCCCGTCTGAAGGTGGTCGGCCCTCAACGGTTCCCGACTCTCCAGGCGGTCATGCTCGCCTGGGTCGCGCTCCTGCTTGTCGGCGGACTCATCGCCGATCGGCGCGGCTATCGGGCCGCGATGCGCATCGGTGCGCTGAGCACGCTGTGGATCCTGCCGCTGCTGCTGTTCACCGCGGCGTTGTCTCCCAGCAAGGGGCTGGAGATACTGATCGTAGCCTTGGGCGGGATCGTGCTCGGGGCCGTCACCGACCGTTTCCTCGCCTGGCCGCGTGGGCCGCTCGTGCCGTGCGCCGTCACGATCGCCGCCTACACCATCGATCTCGCGCTCGGCAGTCCGCTCATCATCCGATCACTGCTCGGATCCAATCCGCTGTTCGGATCGCGCTTCTACGGGATCGGTAACGAACTCGAGGCGGCGCTCCCGGTGATCCTGTTCATCGGGCTGGCGGCGGCGCTCGATCGACGGCCACGCTCGCGGTCGATGGTGGCGTGGTTTGCCCTCAGCGGCCTCGCGCTAGGTGTCGTCGTCGGCTCCGGGCGCCTGGGCGCCGACGTCGGAGGTGTGATCACGATCGGAGCCGGGACCGCGGTCGCAGTGCTGTTCGCCCTGCCCGGTGGCATCACCCGCAAGGCCGTCTTCGTCGCCATCCTGACGCCCGTCTTGGCCCTGGTGCTGCTCGCCGTACTCGACACGGTCAGCGGCGGCAACGGCCACTTCACGCGCACCGTCCTGCACGCGAAAGGCGGCAGCGCGATCGAGAACATCGTTGTGGACCGCTACCAATTGGCCTATCGCGTCCTGTTCCGCGGCTTCATGCCCTTTGCTGCGGCGATCGCCTTGCTCGCGCTCGCTTACGGCCTGCGGTTTCGCACCCGTATCTACTGGCCGCTCGAGGGTCGGGCGGGGTGGACGGCCGCGCTGACCGGCGCGGTGGCGAGCTCGCTGGCGGGTGCGCTGGCCAATGATTCGGGCCCGGTACTGATCGTGATCGGGTTCGCCACCGTGGCGTTTGTGACCGCGTACGTGCGAGGGGATCCCCGGCTCGCGGTCGTGGCGCCGTCGATGGTCGCCGCGCCGTGTCCAGCCGAATCGGAGTCGATATCTCCGAACCGTCCAGAAGCCCGCTAGAATGCCTCGAATGCGCATTGCGCTCGTGTCCCCGTACTCGTGGACGTATCCGGGTGGCGTGACGCGGCACATCGAGGCTCTGGCCGAGCAGCATCTCTCGGCAGGCCACGACGTTCGCGTCTTCACGCCGTACGACCCTCCGGGTACGCGTTCCACGCGCCTGCATCGCGGCGTCTCGCCGCAGGATCGCCCCATGCCCGAATACGTGGTCCCGCTGGGCCGCACAGTGGGGATTCCCGCCAACGGCGCCGTGTCCAACGTGGCGCTGTCTCCGTGGGGAGTCAGCACGATGCGTCGCGAGCTGCGCACCGGCCGCTTCGATGTCGTGCATGTGCACGAGCCGGTGGCGCCGCTGATCGGCTGGGATGTCCTGCGGTCAACGGACATCCCGCTCGTCGGCACCTTCCACTGCTTCTCGGAGAACGTCATCTCCAACAACGCCGGCAACATGGCGGGCGCTCGCTGGCGCCTGAACCAGCTGAAGGTGCGCATCGCCGTCTCCGAGGCCGCCGCCTGGACGGGCCGGCGCTTCTACGGGGGCCACTACCGCGTGATCCCGAACGGCGTGGACCTACCTGTCGAGCCGGGCCGTCACAGTGCGGAGCCGTCCCCCGACGGCGCGCTGTCGATCGTCTTTGTCGGCCAAGCCGTCGAGCGCAAAGGGCTGGGCGTCCTGCTGCGCGCCTTCGAGGCGCTGCGGGAGCACGTAGACGCGCGGCTGACGATTGTCGGCGCCACTGCTGAGGAGGTCGCGGCCCTGGTGCTCGACGACCGCGGCATCGAGGTCCTCGGCCGCGCCGACGATGAGACCAAGTTCCGAGCCCTCGCCGCTGCTGACATCCTGGCCGCCCCATCACTGGGCGGGGAGAGCTTTGGCATGGTGCTCACCGAGGCGTTCGCTGCCGGCACGCCCGTTGTTGCCTCCGACATCGCCGGCTACCGCGACGTGGTCCGTGACGGCGTGGACGGCGTTCTGGTGCCTCGTGGCGACGCCACGGCGCTCGCCCAGGCTCTTCACGACCTGGCCTACGACGTCCCGCGCCGCCGGGCGATGGCGATCGAGGCGGCCGACCACGCTCCGACCTACGCGTGGCCGCGGATCGCTGCCCAGATCACCGGGGCTTACCAGGACGCGATCGCCGTGCCCGCTCCTGCCGGCCTGGTGGCGCGCACTGCCGTGCGCGTCGGCGTGACGCCGGCTGACCTGCAGCCAAAGGTGTACGCACGCCGCCTGCCGAGCATGGAGCCGCCGGCGCACCGTGCGCCCCGCACCTTGCGCACGACTCTGCGCCGCGTCGCTTTCTTCCTTTTCATGCTGGCCGCGCTGGCATTGGCCGCGCTCGCGCTGGAGCAGATCGGCGTCGACCGTGTGGTCGCCAGCCTCCTGCACTCCTCGCCGCCCTGGGTCCTCGCCGCGCTCGGCCTGATGTGCGCGTCGATGATCATGCGCGGCATCTCCTGGACGGTGATCCTCCGCGCTGCGCTACCGGGGGTGAAGGTGCGTTACGTGGACGCCTGGCAGGGAACGTTCATCGGCGTCCTCATGTCGGCCACGCTGCCCGCGCGTCTCGGGGAGCCCTCCCGCGCCTTCGTGGTGGCCCGGCGACTGGGCGATGTGCGCGGCCGCTTCGCTGTCGTGCTGGGCACGCTCGTCTCGCAGACCATTCTCAACCTGCTGGCTCTGTTGATCCTCGGTGTCGTGATGTTCAGCACGGTCGACTACTTCAGCGGACATCACGGCGCATTGCTGCTCTTCGCCGCCGCGCCTCTGCTGATCCTGGTGGCCGTACTCGTACTGCCGGTGATGTTGCGCCCCGGCACGATCTCCCGATCCAGCCGGCTACACACTTTCTTGGAGAAGGCGCGGCGCGCGCTCGCCCAGGTGCGCGACGGCCTGCTCGTCTTCCGCTCCCCGCGCAAGGGCGCCGCGGCCGCCGCGGCCCAGTTGGGCGCCTGGGGCCTGCAGTGGATGTCCTGCTATCTGCTCCTGGTCGCCTTCGGACTGGATTCTCAGGCCGGCATGGGTGCTGCCGCTGCGGTGTTGTTCGCCGTCAACGTCACCGCCGTCCTGCCGGCCACGCCGTCCAACCTCGGGGTCTTCCAGGCTGCGTGTGTCGCCGTGCTCACGGGCGCCTATGGCGTCTCTTCCGCCGACGCGCTTGGGTACGGCATCGTGCTGCAGGCCGTTGAGGTCGCCACCGCCGTGATCATGGGCGTGCCGGCCCTGCTCACCGAGGGGTTGACCTGGAAGGACGTGCGGATGCGGGCGATGCAGACGTCACCGGTACAGCTGCGTACTGCTCGCCGCACCGATTCGGCCGAGGCGGCCTGAGCGCTCCGCGCCGGTCGCAGGTCGCTCTGCGCCGGTCGCTGATGTAGTTTGCGGGCCATGAACCTGCCCCTGCGTTGGATCTCGCTGGCCGCCGTACTCCCTGCAGCCGTTGTGCTGGCGGGGTGCGACAAGACGTTGGACAGCGGCGATCTGCAGTCGAAGATCGCGACCAACATCAAGACGCAGGTGGGTCAGACGGTCAAGGTGAAGTGCCCAGGTGACATCAAGGCCAAGAAGGGCACCATCGCCACCTGCACGGTCACGCTGCCCAACGGCTCCACGGTGAAGGCGCACGTCACGCTCCAGAGCGACAACGGCAAGTTCTCCTACGTCCTCGCCAAGTAGCGCTGCGGGGCCCGTACCGGTGGCGTGGGTGTACCTCCTACGCTGCGGCGACGGTTCTCTCTATACGGGGTGGACGGTGGATCTGGAGGCCAGGGTCAGCCGCCACGAGGCCGGAAAGGCCAGTCGCTACACGTCAAGCCGTCAGCCCGTCGCGCTGGCGGCTGCCCGTGCGATGCCCGACAGGTCCACGGCAATGCGTGAGGAAGCCCGCATCAAACGCTTGACGCGCCCGCGCAAGCTCGATCTCGTGCGCGAGTGGGGGATACCTGACCGCTCGACGGGCTAGCAGCGGTCGCCGGGCGTACTAGGCCGTGTTTCGTCGGTACGCGGCAAGTCGCTCGATGACCGTTCGCCACACGTCCGGGTCGACGCCCATGCCGAGGTGCGTGCTGCGGACCTCTACGTTCACCGCGCCTGGCGTCACCGTATCGACGCAGGCGCGCCAGTTGACGATGCCGTCGCGGCGGCTGTAGATCGCGGTCACCGGGACGGTGATGGGCGTCCGCTCGGCCGTGCCGATCGCTGCCTCGATCGCCTGGATGCGGTCTGCGCCGTAAAGGCGGGCGAGCGTGGTGTGCCGCGGGCCGCCGATGATGGGTGACCCGAAGGTGATCACCTGCGCGATGAGATCAGGCCGCTCGCGGGCGATCTCCCGGGCGATCACGCCGCCGAGGCTCCAGCCGATCAGGTGAAGGCGCTCACCGGCCTGATCCACATCACGCTCGGCCTGCTGCACGACCTGGTCGCCCAGGGCACGCACGTCCCCGGCGTTGCGGCCCAGGCCCCAGCCCTGCGCCGCGTAGCCGCGGCTGATGAGGAATCGCCGCAGCGCAAATGTGGACGGGTCTGAAGCGCCGAATCCTGGGAGGACACGCACTGGCTCCCCGCTGCCGCGGGGCGTCCGCGCCAAGGAGATCGCCTGGGCCCCGAGCCGCCCGAATTCGAGCATGCTCGTGGCTTCGCCGAGCGTCGTGAACGGCCCGGGCGGGCCGAGCGGGGGTGCTTGGTCGGTGCTCACGGGCTTGGGTACGCGCGCCATCCTCTGGCGGATCTTTGACGCCGTGGCGCCCGGCTCAGGCGCGGGTGTTGACCGCGGGGTCGCGGTCGGAGCCGGCGACCACGTCATCCGGTGCGCCGTCCGCCTCCTTGGGCAGGAAGCCGGACTTCATGCCGAAGTACATGGCCTGAGGATGGTGGGCGACGATGGCGAGCGTGGACTGCTCGGGCTCGGGTGCCCAGCCCTCGGTCATCTTCATGTCGATCTTGTCCAGGCCCAGCAGCAGGTCGACCTTCGCGTGCTCGGACTGCTCGGGCACCGCGGGGTAGCCCCAGGAGTAGCGGCGACCCTGCGTGCGCTCGATGCCCCAATCGTCGCGGACCTTCGCGTGCAGCCACTCGGCCAGGCCTTCGGCCGTCTGCACACCCATGCCGTGTACGAAAAGCTGCTCAGCGAACTCGCCTTCCTCCTCGAGCTTGGCCATCAGGTCGGTGACCTGGCCGCCGGCCGTGACCGCTTGCAGGGCGACGACATCCAGCTCCCCGCTCTCCTTCGAACGGTAGAAGTCGGCCAGACAGATGCGGTCGTGGCCCGGCTGACGCGGGTTGACGAAGCGGGTGAGGATGGTCTCGCGGTCCTCCGGGTCGAGCACGACGATGTCGTTGCCCTCCGAGTAACACGGGAAGTAGCCCAGCAGCGCGCGGGGGCGCAGGTAATCCTGCTCGGCCCACATGCGCTCCAGCCGGGGCTGGAAGTCCTCGCGGATCAGCGTGTCCCAAGCCTCGCCCTTCACGCCGCGCCCGCCCCAGTGGAGCTTGAACAGCACATGCGTGTCGAGGTGGTGGAACAGCTCGTCCATGTCGACGGGGATCTCGCGCACGCCCCACCACGGCGGCGTGGGCACCGGTACGTCGGTCCGCGCGGCGGAACGCACGGTGTCGTCATCGGTCTTGAGTGGCGCCGGCTCGGGGCCTTTCTCCCGCAGCCGGGTGGCGTCGGCCTGGATCTTGGCGATCAGGGCGGCCCGCGCCTTGTCGTCCACGAGTTCATCCATGCGAGCCAGGCCTTCAAAGGCGTCCTTGCAGAAGAACACCCCGGGGGCATAGACCTCGTCGGAGTCGCGCCCGCCGGGGTACAGCGCGCGCAGGCTGAAGTCGCGGTTGATGGCCGCACCGCCGATCAGCACGGGGTAATGGAGGCCCTGGTTGTGCAGTTCCTGGATGCACAGCGGCATCTGCTTGGAGGTCGACACGAGCAGGGCGCTGAGGCCGATCGCCGTGGCGTCGTGCTCCTTGGCCGCCTCGAGGATCGTGCCGATCGGGACCTGCTTGCCGAGGTCCACGACGGTGTAGCCGTTGTTGGTAAGGATGGTGTTGACGAGCGATTTGCCGATGTCGTGCACGTCACCGAACACGGTCGCCAATACGACCGTGCCCTTGGTGTACCCCTCGAGCTTGTCCAGATACTGCTCAAGCTGGGCGACTGCCTTCTTCATGACCTCGGCGCTCTGCAGCACGAAGGGGAGGATCAGCTCGCCGGCGCCGAACTTGTCGCCGACCTCCTTCATGGCGGGCAACAGCACCGTGTTCAGCGTGGGAACAGCACCGATCTTTTCGACCGAAGCGTCGATCCAGGCCTCCACGCCCTCCTTCTTGCGGCGCAAGATGTGGAAGTGCAGGGCCTCCTCGGGCTCCATGCCCTCGGTGGGGTTGACCTTCTCGTCCTCGGCCTCTTCGCCCTTGGATTCAAAATGCTGGATGAAAAGTTCCAGCGCGTCTTCACGACGGTTGAAAACGAGGTCGTCGGCCAGGTCGCGCTCGAATTGCGGGATCTCGCCGTACGGGGTGATGTGGTTCGGGTTGACCATCGCCAAGTCCAGCCCAGCTTCCACGCAGTGGTGCAGGAAGACGGAGTTGAGGACGGCGCGCGCGGGCGGGGAGACCCCGAAGGACACGTTGGACACGCCGAGCGACGTCTTCACGCCGGGCAGCGCGGCCTTCACGTCACGGATGCCCTTGATGGTCTCCACGGCGGACGGGCGCCACTCCGCATCGCCCGTGGTGAGCGTGAAGGTGAGGACGTCGAAGATCAGGACCTCGCGGTCCAGTCCGTGCTCGTCGCAGCAGATCTCCACGAGGCGCTTGGCGATCTCAACCTTGCGCTCGGCCGTCTTGGCCATGCCGACCTCGTCGATCGTCAGCGCGATCAGCGCGGCGCCATGTTCGATCGCGAGCGGCACGACGACGTCGGCCTTGGCGCGACCGGCCTCGAGGTTGATGGAGTTGACGATCGCACGGCCGGGGATCTGCTCAAGGGCGAGCTTGATCACATCGGGCTCGGTGGAGTCGATCTGGATCGGCGCGGGCTGGGCCAGCGACACGCGCTTGGCCACCATCCGCATCTGCTCGTCCTCGTCCTGACGCTCGGTCAGCGCCACGCACAGGTCGAGCACGTGGGCGCCGCCCTCCACCTGGTCCTCGGCGATCACGACGAGGCCGTCGTAGTCGTCGGCCAGCAGCATCTCCTTGGCCTTGCGGGAACCCTGCGAGTTCACCCGCTCACCCACGAGGGTCGGGCGCGGCTCCTGCACGAGCGTGGCCGCCGCGATCATGGAGCTGATCTGGGGCGGGCGTGGGGCCGGCCGGGCGGAAGGCTTCAGATGCCCGCAGCGCTCGACGATCGCGCGGATGTGCTCGGGCGTGGTGCCGCAGCAGCCGCCCACGATGCTGACGCCGTAGCGCTCGACGAACTCGCCCAGCGCCTCGGCCAGCGGGCCTGGCTCCTCGGGGAAGATCGTCTCGCCGTCCGGGCCCTGCAGGGGCAGGCCGGCGTTCGGGATGCAGTGGACGGGCATGGGCGCGTATTCGCCGAGGAAGCGGATCGCGTCGCGCATGTCCTCGGGGCCGGTCGAGCAGTTCAGGCCGATCACGTCGACCTTCAGCGCCTCGAGCGTCGTCAGGACAGCGTCGACGTCGGTGCCAAGGAGCATCTTGCCGCCGTTGGGCAGCAGCGAGACGGACGTCTGGATCGGCACGCTGCGGCCGGCGAGCTTGAAGGCTGCGCGGGCGCCGAAGATGGCGGCTTTGACCTCCAGGATGTCCTGGGCAGTCTCGATGATGATGAGGTCCACGCCACCCTCGAGCAGGCCATGGGCCTGCTCGGTGAAGACGTCGCGCAGCTCGCGGAAGGTGATGGCGCCGAGCGTCGGGTCGTCGGACGCGGGCAGGTTGCCCGTGGGGCCGATCGAACCGGCCACGAATCGGTCCTCGCCGGCGGCGCGCCGGGCGATCTGGGCCGCTTTGACGTTGATCTCCATCGTGTGCTCGGCGAGACCCCACTCGTCGAGCTTGATGCGGCTGGCCTGGAAGGTGTCCGTCTCCAGGACCTGTGCGCCGGCGTCGATCATGGCGGTGTGGACGCCCTCGATCACGTCGGGGCGCTGGAGGACGAGTGCCTCGTGGCACTTGCCCGGGAGGCCCATGTAGTCCTCGGTGGTGAGGTCGAACTGCTCGAGCGTGGCGCCCATCCCTCCGTCGAAAACAACGATCTGGGAACGGGTGGCTTTGAGGTAATCGCGCATGGACAGGGGATTCTAGCGCATCCGTGAGCAACCTTGACACGAGTGTGTCAAGGGGGTGTGATGAGTAGGCGCCCCAGCATTCGCGCGACGTACCTGGGCTCCTGGCTCACCTGGCGCCAGGTGAACCGCACGACGCGCCAGCCGGCGGCGGTGAGCGCCGCATCGCGCCGCCGGTCCTCCTCGAATGCGGAGCGAGTCAGGTGCGCGTCCCGGCCGTCGGTCTCGATGGCGAGACGCTGTTCGGACCATGTGAAGTCGACCTCCCAACCCAGCACCTTGGCGTTGACCCGGGGCCGCGGGACGCCGGCGGCCTCGCAGATCGGCAGGAACGCGTCTTCCAGATCGGTCCTCGTTCGGGGAGCGTCAGGGGCGAAGTGATGCCGTAGCCGGTCGGTGCCAGGCCCGGCGCGTGCCCGAGCCATCGCGTGGCGCACATCTGTCTCGGTGAAGAGCTTGAGGTATTCGGCCTCGCGGATGGCGCTCGCGAGGGCGTGCTGTGCGAGGTCAGGAGCGATGTCGATCAGCGTGCGCAGCGGGTGGTGACGCGCACGCCCCGGTGGGTCGTGGAGTCAGCGTGGTGCAGGGTGCGGACACGGTGGACGGTGAGGCCGGCCCGGTCGCGGCGGCCGCGGTCGCTCGTGGTCACGTCGACGAGATGCCCGGTTCGCCGGACCATCCGCCAGGCGATCGCCGCCGAGAGGTGGCTGATCACCGAGACGCGCCCGCACGCCAGGAGCGCGGCATGCCACCGCCCTTCCTCGGTGAGCGCGGAGTGGCCGACGGCGTAGACGCCGCGGTGTACGGCCAGCAGCCGGCCGCTCGACTGGCGCCGCGCGATCGCGCCATCCCCGAACCCCAGCCCGGCCATCTGCCGCCGAGCGACGACGCCGCCCTGCGCGGTGGCCAGTGTCGCGAGGGCCCGCTCGCGAGACAGTGGGTCGCGTTCATGCTCATAGTGATCGAGTTTGCGTGCCACCGGCGCCCAAGGTGGCACGGCATACGCGCCACCGGGCGCGCCGGGGCGCTTACGTCACGCCGGCGTCACACGGATGTCACGGACGCCCGCGCAAAACCCCGGACGCTCGCGCAGACTCCGGACGCCCGCGCAAAACCCCCGGCCCTCACCACACCTCAGGCACGAACCGCTGTGAGTCCAGCGGAGGCCGTACGTAGCCGGAGTCCTTCTGGCGCGGTGGCAGCTTCAGCGGGGGCGGCGTCAGGTCCTCGTAGGGGATCTGCGCCAGCAGATGGGTGATGCAGTTCAGGCGGGCGCGGCGCTTGTCGTCGGCCTCGACGACCCACCAAGGGGATTCCTCGGTGTCGGTGGCGGCGAGCATCTCGTCCTTGGCGCGGGAGTATTCGATCCACTTGCCGCGCGACTTCAGGTCCATGGGGGAGAGCTTCCAGCGGCGCATCGGGTCGTGAACACGAGCTTGGAACCGGCGCTCCTGCTCGTCGTCACTGACCGAGAACCAGTACTTCACGAGCACGATCCCCGACCGCTGCAGCATCTGCTCGAACTCCGGGCAGGAGCGCATGAACTCCGCGTACTCCTCATCGGTGCAGAAGCCCATGACGCGCTCGACGCCCGCGCGGTTGTACCAACTGCGATCGAACAGGACGATCTCACCGGCAGCGGGCATGTGCGCGACGTACCGCTGGAAATACCACTGCGTCTTTTCGCGTTCGGTCGGCGTGCCCAGCGCCACGACGCGGCAGACGCGAGCGTTGGTCCTCTCCAAGATGCGTTTGATCACGCCGCCCTTGCCGGCGGCGTCTCGGCCCTCGAACACGACCACCACCTTCAGGCCGCGGGCCTTGACGAACTCCTGCAGCAGCACCAGTTCCCCCTGCAGTCGCGCCAGTTCGTAGTCGAAGATCGCCCGGTCGAGCTTTCCGGCCCCCTTCTCGTTATGGGCCTTGCTCTTGCTCTTCTTGCCGTGCTTCTTCTTGGCCATCGGGCGTGCCTTTCAACCGAGGGTGGGTCGGAAACGACGGAAGCCCTGCGTCGGCAGGGCTTCCGTACAACCTCCTGCGTAGGCGAAGTCCTACCTGATGAACAGCATCTCCGAGTACTTCGGGATCGGCCAGAGGTCGTCCGCGACGATGCGCTCCAGCTTGTCGGCCACCGCCCGGGTGCCGTCCATCGCGGGGATGACGACGTCGCGCATGTACTTGGCCAACTCCAGACCTTCGACCGCGGGGTGCTCGGCGTTGACCTTCTCGAGGTGATGGATCGCCTTGACGAAGTCCTTCACCAGCGGCTTGATCTCGTGCATGAGCACGTCGATGTCCGCCTCCTCGATGATGTCGATGTGCCGCAGCGCCGCCGGCAGGAGCATGGTGCGAGCCATCGACGACGCCGTCTCCGCCTCGATGTTGAGCTTCGTCGTGTACTGCTCCACGGCGACCTCAAAGCGCGATTCGAGTTCCCGCTCGGAAAGCACCTTGAACTGTTCGAACAGCTCGATCGTCTGCTTCTCCACGTACCAGGGCAGCGCGTCTGGCGTGGTCGGCAGGTTGAGCAGCCCGCGCTCGGCGGCCTCAGCGTGCCAGGCCTCCGAGTACCCGTCACCGTCGAACACGATGGCCTTGTTGGCCACCCAGGTGTCCTTGATGACGGCCACGATGGCCTCATCCAGATCCGTGCCCGACGCAACCGCGGCGTCGACGAGTTCGGTCATCTCGTTGATCGACTGCGCGGCGATGGTGTTCAGCACCGTGTTGACGAAGCCCAGCGACATGCTGGACCCCAGGGCGCGGAACTCGAACCGGTTGCCCGTGAAGGCGAACGGTGACGTACGGTTGCGATCACCACCATGCAGCGGGAGCGGAGGCAGGACGTTGGCCAAGGCCAGCGTGCCACCGAACGTGCCGCCATCGGCGCCCGTCTCGATCTGCCCGAACGCGGCCTCCAGCTCCTTACCGAGGAAGATGGAGATGATCGCGGGCGGGGCTTCGTTGGCTCCCAGGCGATGGTCCTGGCCGACGTTGGCCACCGACGCGCGCAGCAACGCCTGGTGCTTGTTGACCGCCTTGATCACAGCGGCGCAGAAGAACATGAACTGCAGGTTCGTGGCCGGAGTGTCGCCTGGGTCCATGAGGTTGCTGCCGGTGTCGGTCCCCATCGACCAGTTGTTGTGCTTGCCCGAGCCGTTGAGGCCGGCGAACGGCTTCTCGTGCAGCAGACACACCATGCCGTAGCGACGGGCGACGTTCTGCAGCACCTGCATGGTGAGCTGCTGGTGATCGGAGCCGATGTTCGAGTTCTCAAACGTGGGCGCCAGCTCGTACTGGCCGGGCGCGACCTCGTTGTGACGCGTCTTGATCGGGACGCCGAGCTTCTGCAGCTCGCGCTCGGACTCCATCATGAAGGCGAGCACGCGCTCAGGGATTGAGCCGAAGTAGTGCTCGTCCAGCTCCTGGCCCATCGGCGGCTTGGCCCCGAAGAGCGTGCGGCCCGTGGTGTAGAGGTCAGGGCGCTCGAAGTAGTACTGCTCGTCGATCAGGAAGTACTCCTGCTCCGGGCCGACCGTGGTGAACACGCGCTTGGACTCTTCGTCACCGAACAGCCGCAGCGCTCGCACCGCGGCGCCGCTGAGGGCGTCCATGGACCGCAAGAGCGGGATCTTCTGATCCAGTGCCTCGCCCGTCCACGACACGAAGGCCGTAGGGATGCAGAGGAACGTTCCGTTCGGGTTCTCGATGATGAAGGCAGGGGACGTCGGGTCCCACGCCGTATACCCGCGGGCCTCGAAGGTTGCCCGCAGACCACCGGAAGGGAACGAGGACGCGTCCGGCTCGCCCTGGATCAGTTCCTTACCCGAGAACTCGGCGACGGTGTGCTCGGTGCCGTCCGGGTTGAAGAAAGAGTCGTGCTTCTCGGCGGTCAGGTTGGTGAGCGGCTGGAACCAGTGGGTGTAGTGCGTAGCCCCCTTTTCCATCGCCCATTCCTTCATCGCCTGCGCGACCGCATCGGCGAGCGAAGGGTCGAGCGCCTCGCCGCTGGCCAGCGTGGCCTGCAGCTTCTTGAAGACAGGCTTGGGCAGCCGGGTGCGCTGGACCTCCACGCTGAAGACGTTGGAGGCGTAGTAGCCGTGGCTGCCGGCTCGGTTCAGGTCGGAGGCGCCCAGGCTGTCGCCGTTGGGCGCCCACTGGGCGGCGGTCACGTTCTGCTGGCGGGTTCTGCTCATGGGATCTTTCGGTCCTCCTGCTCAATGACGAAGTACTGCGACAGTGACGAAACGGTATGGGCACAGGGCCGATGCCACCTTATCCCGGTGTCCAAACCGCCGTGGTGGTGCTTCGCCCTGGAGTCGGCCCCCGACCGAGTGGCGAAAGGCACCGCGGGAATCTTCGACATCCGGCTAAAGAGGATCCGACGGCCTGGGCGGACACTGATCGCGGTACTTCGACCCAGGAGGATGTATGCGCAGGTCCACGTTCGTCCGAGCCGCCTTTGCCGGCGTGCTCGCAATGCTGGTACTACCGGGGGCGGCCCAAGCGGCCGACGCGCCCACGGCGTTCGATCTCTCGTCGGCGGTCAACTCGACGTGGGTGATCGTCGCCGCGTGTTTCGTCATGTTCATGCAGGCAGGGTTCGCCTTCCTGGAGATCGGCTTCTCCCGCGGGAAGAACGCCGGCACGGTGATCGCCAAGATCCTGACCAACTTCTCGATCGCCACCATCTGTTACTGGGCGGTCGGGTTTGCGTTCGCCTTCGGCGGGCCGCTGGGCAAGGTCATCGGGACTCACGGGTTCTTCCTGTCGAACTACGGTGACCCGCTCAAGACGTTCCCGATCATGGGCTTCTCCGACGCGACGATCCAGGCCAAGTGGTGGTTCCAGTTCGTGTTCTGCGGCGTCTCGCTCGCGATCGTCTGGGGCACGACCCTGGAGCGGATCAAGTTTGGCGTCTACATCATCTACGCCATCATCTTCGCCTCCGTGATCTACCCGATCGCATCCGGCTGGGTGTTCGGTGGCGGTTGGTTGCAGGTCAACGTCGGAATGCAGGACTTCGCCGGTTCGACGGCGGTGCACCTGATCGGCGCCACGGGCGCCCTCGCCGTCCTGCTGCTGCTCGGGCCGAGGAAGGGCAAGTACGGGCCGGACGGCAAGCCAAGAGCCATCCCGGGGCACAACATGCCTCTGTTCGGTCTGGGCGTCCTGATCCTCTGGTTCGGCTGGTTCGGGTTCAACCCGGGCTCGGCGCTGACCGCGGTGGGCGGCGGCTTCACCAAGGTGTTGCTCGTCACCCAGGTGGCGGCGGCGGCGGGCGTGATCGGCGCGTTGTTCACCAACTACGCGATCACGAAGAAGATGGACATCGGCATGGCGGGCAACGGCGCGATCGGCGCGCTGGTGGCGGTCACAGCCCCGTCTGGTTATGTGGATCCATGGGCCGGCGTGGTGATCGGCCTCATCGCCGGCATCATCATCCCGTTCGGCGTCTACGCGATCGACAAGAGGCTCGACGATCCGGTGGGCGCGCTCACCGCGCACGGCCTGTGCGGTATTTGGGGGACGTTGTCCTGCGGCCTCTTCACGACCGCGGCATTGGCCACCTCGAACGGCGTCGGCTCGGCCGGCCTCGTGTACACCGGCTCGTTCAGCCAGCTGCTCAAGCAGGCGGAGGGCGTGGTGGTCGTGTTCGCCTTCGTCTTCATCCTGAGCTTCGCAACATTCTGGGTGATCAAGAAGACCTACGGGCTTCGCGTGACCGAGGAAGAGGAAGATGCCGGTCTCGACATTTCCGAACACGGGATGTACGGGTACCCGGAGCAGTTCATCCCATCAGCTGAGCTCATGGGCTACGGAGCTGCACCGGCCGGCACCTCGTTCGCAAGCAAGGAGACAGCATCATGAAGATGGTTGTGGCTTACATCAGGCACGAAGCGTTCGAGCCGATCAGGACGGAGCTCCTGGATCTCGGATTCCCGTCCATCACGATCACCGAGGTGAAGGGATCGGGACGTCAGAAGGGCATCACGGAGCATTACCGTGGCGCCACCCTGACGAACTACCTGCGCCCGAAGATCAAGATCGAGTGCGTCGTCTCCGATGGAGACGTCCCGGCGGTCGTGGAGACGGTGCTGAAGTTCGCACGGACCGGTTCGGTCGGTGACGGCAAGGTGTTCATCCTCAACGTTGAGGAGTCCTACCGGATCCGTACCGGCGAGCAGGGTGAAGACACGCTGCAGGCGCACCCGGACGCGTCTGCATCGGTCGACGGATAGCGCATGGGCAAGACGGCCGGAGCGGAACAGGCAGGATCCGATTCCGCTCCGGCCGCGCCTGTAGGCCTCGTCGAGCGCCTGCGGGCCGTCCACCTGAAGATGGTGGACGCGGTGTTGGGGGGTGAGGGTTTGGGCACGGTCGCCACCCTCGCCGCCGACGCCGCCGGCGCGCCGGTGGCGATCTGCGTCCCGCGGCTCGGAGTGAGCGCCTCATCGCCCGACGCGACGCCCGCGGTGGTGGAGGATGTGACGCTCTATGCCACCGACCGCACCCGCGACCGCCCGGCACAGGCGCCCGCGGTGGTCAGCGCCGAGGTGCCGATCATGTCGGGGGACGAGATGGTCGGCGCCGTCCTGTTGCTGGCCGGTCGCGAGGACGCCTCGCCCGAAGCCGCCGAGTTTTTGCATCTGGCCGCCGTCGCCTCGCTGACCGAGTTGGCGATCCAGGAGGCTCGCGAGGAGGTGGAGCTGAACCTGCGGGGCTCCTTCCTGGAGGATCTGCGCTCGCGCACGGATCTGGAACCCAGGGAGATCGTGCGCCGCGCCGGCCGCTTGGGTTGCGACCTTTCGCGCGGTGCGGTCGTCCTGTGTGCGGAGTTGACGACCGATCGTCCGCGCCACGTGGTCGCCACCATCGGCGGGGAGTACCCCGGCGCGTTGGCGCAGCACATGGACGCCGGCGAGACTTCAGGCCCGGGCGCTGCCGGGCGCGTGTATGCGCTGCTGCCCGCCACCGGGGCCGATGAGGCGCCCGAGGCCACGCTGGAAGCGGCGCGGCGCCTCGCAGGCCGGCTGCAACGGCACGGCACGGTCGGGTTGTCCTCCTTCTACGCCGACCCCGGTGAGTTCTCCCGGGCGATCCAGGAAGCCGAACTGGTGCTGGACGTGCTGCGCCAATCCGACAACGGCGCGCATCCCATCCAGGACATCGGTACGGGGACCTACCGCCTGCTCTTCCGAGTTCTCGCCTCTCATCCGGAGGAGGTTCGATCCTTCTACGAGGACACGGTGGCGCCGCTGGTGCGCTACGACGAGCAGTACCGCACCGATCTGGTGGGGACGTTGGAGTCCTACTTGGAGCAGAACTGCAACATGAACGCCACGGCCGCCGCGATCTACGCACACCGTCACACGGTGGCCTATCGGCTGGACCGCGTGCGCGAACTCACGTCGCTGGATCCGATGCTGTCGGAGGATCGGGAGCGATTGGGGCTCGGTCTGAAGGCGTACCGCATCATCGCCCCGCGCCTCCCGCGGTAGCCCGTCCGGTCAGCTTGGGTTCAACCTGGACCTCAGGGTGAGGTCAGCGGGTCAGGACTTGGGAATGACGCCGGTCACGACGACCTGCCCGGTCTTCGGATCGACGACCGTCCTCGAAGCCTTGCCCGAGACGAGCACGTTGACCGTGCCCTCCGGGAGGCCGCCCGAGGCCAGCACGGCCTTGGACTTTCCGTAGAGGGAAGCGTTGACGCGGTAGCTCAGAGGATGCAGCCCGCCCCGGATAGGCGTGACGTTCCAGATGAAAGTCCGGCGTGCCCCCGGCCGTATCGAACCCAGCGCCCACGTGTTGGTCAGCGCGGTGACGCCCCCGACCGGGCCTCGGTTGAGAATCCACACGGGCTGCCGCGGGTCGGCCTCTCCCGGCTGGGTGCTGCGGTCGTAGAACCCGTCCACGGTGGCGGTGACGTTCGGGATGGTCTTCACCGAGCGGTTGACGACGCTGATCACGAGGTGCGCGTTTGTCGCGAGCTGCTGCACGCGGGGAAACGCGGCGAGCACCGACACCTTGTACACGGCGGCGGGTTCACCGGAGGCCTGGTTGGTGCTGCTTCCGCACGCGCCGAGGGAGCCTGCGGTGAGCAAGAGGGCCGTCACAAGGACGGCGGGGACAATCGAGACGCTCCGCTCCACGAGCGCGAACGTACCACACGGGCTCGCAGGAACCGACTCTCTTGCGCCAAGCGTTGGCACCAGTCCGTCTGTTCGCGTAGGCTCCCGCCCGCAGGGCTCTGAGGAGGGCCCGAGCGCTGGACCGAGAGGAGAGAGGGCCGTGGTTCGTAATAGTGCTGATCGGGCGTTTCTGCCGGCTAGGAACGTGTTGGAAGAGGTTGGGGACATGATGATTTTGACGGGGAAGACACTGCTTTCGGCGGTGCGTCCTCCGTTTCCTTATGGCGGCGAGTTCATTT
>JBBQCW010000013.1:0-87473 GCA_038319025.1 Solirubrobacterales bacterium | reverse complement strand
GCTGGTGGCGCTCGAGTAGTGAGAGAGCTCGTCGGTGTCGTGCGGGCGCAGACGCAGGTGGTCCGGGCGTATGCCGAGTTCGGTGTACCAGCGCATCCGCTCCCCGAGCCAGTGCTCGAACCAGCGCTCGGCGTCGGGCGGGGGGACGAAGTACTCCATCTCCATCTGCTCGAACTCTCGTGTCCTGAAGATGAAGTTGCCGGGCGTGATCTCGTTGCGAAAGGACTTGCCGACCTGGGCGATGCCGAACGGGGGTTTGTGGCGGGAGAACTGCAGAAAGTTTTTGAAGTTGATGAAGATCCCCTGCGCCGTCTCAGGGCGCAGATAGGCGGTCGACGCGGTGTCCTTCACCGGGCCGACATGCGTCTCGAACATGAGGTTGAAGTCGCGTGCGCCGGTGAGGTCGCAGGCCTCGGCCTCGCCGGGGTGCTTGGAAGGCTTTTGCCCACATTGCAACTCGCCGATGTGATCGGCGCGAAATCGCTGCTTGCATGTGCGGCAGTCGATCAGCGGATCGGTGAAGCCGTCGAGGTGACCACTGGCCTCCCACACCTTGGGGTGCTGCAGGATCGCGGAGTCGATGGCGACCACGTCGTCGCGCTCGCTGAGCATCGCGTCCCACCAGGCGTTCTTGACGTTCGTCTTGAGCAGCACGCCGTAGTGGCCGTAGTCGTACGTCGAACCGATCCCACCGTAGATCTCCGACGAGGGGAAGATGAAGCCTCGCCGCTTGCACAGCGCGACGATCTTGTCCATGGTCACGACGTCGCCGGTGCTCATCGATCGCAGGCTAGAGATGATCAGCGTGGGATGCGCCCACGCGGCAGGGCGATCGGGCCACTGGCACTCCTATACTCAGAGTGCCATGCCGACCTATGAATACCGTCGACCGAACGGCACCACGTTCGAGATCGTCCAGAAGATGTCTGAAGATGCGCTGACGGTGGACCCCGAGACCGGGGTCCCAGTGGAGCGCGTCTTTCACGCTCCCGCCGTGCACTTCAAGGGCAAGGGCTTCCATAACACCGACTACGGCACGCGCAACCGCAATCGCGAGAGCGAGCGGGCGGCCAAGGACGGGGCGGACAAGAACGACGCGAAGACCGCCGAGAAGAAGGCGGAGAAGAAGACCGAGACAGCTGCGTCATCGTCCTCTTCAAGCGCAGACTCCTCGTCGTCATCCTCGAGTTCGTCATCGTCGTCGGGCGACGCCAAGAAGCCGGCCAAGAAGAAGGACTAGCCGCTCCGGCGCTCCGGCGCCGCAGCTACAGCAGGTGGGCGAGGACCTCGTAGGCGACGGCCGCCAGAACGATCGCCAGCGTCATCAGCAGGACGGTCAGCGCCACGAATCCCGATCCGACGGCGAGCGCGACCGAGCGCGGTGCCGGCAGCGTGGCCCGCGACGGTGGCCGTAGGCCGAAGGCGTCAAGGAGCTGTCGCCACAGGCTGCGCGCCCCCTCGGCGATCTCGGCGTGGCGCACACGGTCCTCCCAGCGCAGCGCCATGTCCCGCGCCTCGCGCCGGGCCCGCACGCGCCGGAGCGGAAGCGTGTCGCGCCGGTGCAACCAGAAGGCCAGCGCCTCACGCGCATCCGTCAGCGGCAGCGGGGCGTTCATCTCGTCGATGAGGATGTCGTCGGGGTGCGTGGCGGTGGCCATGACGTTCATTTTTGCACGCACCGGTGCCGGGCGCGAGGGTTCCGCCGGCGGCTCCTCAGCCGTTCTCAAACTGCTTGACCTGGCGCCGCTTACTGGCCGGAGACACCGTCAGGCCGGCCCCGCCGTCGGGCAGCGTGATGGCACCGTCGGGCTTGAGGACCTTCTGGGCCGGGGTGCCGAAGAGCCCGAGGGAGGTGAACAGCCCTAACAGGGTCGGGCCGCCCATATCGGTCTTCAGCGCGGTGGGCGTGTTCCAGGCGATCAGCGGCAGGCGGATGAACCCGCCGATCGAGAGGACCTGGGACTTCATCGCCCCGACCAGCAGTTGCTGACGCTTGGCGCGGTCCAGGTCGTCCTGGCTGGGGTGGCAGGTGTTCTTGCGCACGCGGGCGAGTGCCAGGGCCTGCTTGCCGTCCAGGTGGGTCGTGCCGCGTTTGATGTGCAGCGTCACCCCGCCGTTGGCGTAGCCGCCGTTGATCTTGGCGAACACGCAGGGACCGGTGTAGTCCACCCCGCCCATCGCGTCGACGAGGCCGGGGAAGTTGGCGAAGTCCACGAGGATCACATGGTTGATGGAGACGCCCAGGTAGGCCTTGACCGTTGAGATCATCAGCGGGACGCCACCGATCGCGAACGCTGCGTTGATCTTGTTCAACCCGTGGCCGGGGATGTTCACGACCGTGTCCCGAGGGATTGATAGAGCCGAGGACTGTCCACCACCCACACGCATGAGCATGATCGAGTCGGCGCGGCTTGGGCCGACGTTCGCGCCTGCCTCCTTGGATCCCTTGGGTCGCTGATCGGAGCCGAGCACGAGGGTGGTGTTCGCGCTGAACGGCATCGGCCCGGCGGAGTCCAGGGTCCCGCCGGTGTTCACGTCGCCCGCGCGAATCTGGGCGCTGATCAGGAAAAGCATGAGCGACAGCGCCAGCCAGCCACCGACGGCGAGTGCGATCCACTTGAACACGCGGCCCGCGGTGATGGGCTTATGGCCCGATGCCGATCGCCCGCTCTCCTGGCGTAGGTCTCCGAGCATGCTGCGGCCGTCCGTCGGTGCGCGGCGGAACTGCGGTCGGGCGCGGTAGCGCGTGTAAGGGGGCGGGGCCTCGGAGGGGGCCGGCCCCCGCTCGGGGTCATCGGTCATCGGTGGGTATGGTGGCCGAACATGGTCGCGGAGTGCGTCATCGGGGTAGATCTGGGCGGGACCAAGCTGCTGGTCGGCGCCGTCGACGACGAGTTGAACGTCCACCACCGTACGCATCGCGCGGTCTCCGACCTCGGCCGGGAAGCGCTCCTGCAGACAGCGGCGGAAGCCGTGTTGGAAGCCGCCGACGCCGTCGGCGGCGCCCGCGGCGTCGGATTCGGCATCCCGAGTCTGATGGATACGGCGCGAGGAATGGCAGTGAGTACCGTCCACCTCCCGATCGCCGACCTGGCCTTTGCCGATGTCATGGCGGACCGTGTCGGGATGCCGGTCGTCGCCGACAACGATGCCAACTGCGCAATGCTCGCCGAGCATCGTTTCGGTGCTGCGCAGGGCACCAACCATGCCGTGCTGCTGACGATCGGCACCGGTATCGGGGGCGGGCTGATCGTCGATGGCCACCTCGTGCGGGGAGCGACGGGTGCGGCGGGTGAGCCGGGCCACATGTCGATCGACCCCGACGGGCCGCCGTGCCACGGCACCTGTCCCAACCGTGGCTGCCTGGAGGCCTACGTCTCCGGCACCGCGTTGGCCCTCGCCGGCGAGCGGGCCGCGTTCGCCGACCCGGTATCGCCCCTCGGCGTGGTGTGGGCGTCAGGTCGGGAGATCACCGGGGCGCTCGTAACCGAGATGGCTTTCGACGGGGACCCGCACGCGCTCGCCGCGGTCACCCGCATGGGTGAAAAGCTCGGGGTCGGCCTCACGGGACTGGTGAATCTGCTCAACCCGGAGGTCATCGTGATCGGCGGCGGTGTGATCGCCGCCGGTGACCTTCTGCTCGATCCGGCGCGAGCCATCGTGGCCGAGCGGGCGCTGCGCCCGTCACGTGATGTCGTGCGCATCGTGCCGGCCCGGTTCGGGGTCGAGTCCGGGATGCTCGGAGCCGCGGTGCTCGCCCTGGACGCAGTGGGAGCGGTGGCATGAGCACGCGCCCTGGCCGCCTGATCGTTTGCCCGACACCGATCGGGAACCTGGAAGACATCACGCTGCGGGTTCTCGGCGCTTTGCGTGACGCCGACGTGGTCGCCTGCGAGGACACGCGGCGCACCCGCATCCTGCTCGATCGCCACGGGGTGTCGGCCAAGATGGTCAGCTACCACGAGCACAACGAGCCGGCGCGGGCCAACGATCTGGTCGGCCGGATGCAAGCGGGGCAGACGGTGGCGCTGGTCAGCGACGCCGGAATGCCGCTGGTGAGCGACCCTGGGTACGTGCTGGTCCGCGCCTGCGTGGCGGCGGGATTGGCCGTCGAGGTGCTGCCGGGGCCGAGCGCCGTACTGTCGGCCCTGGTCGCCTCGGCGCTCCCGGCCGACACTTGGCGCTTCGTCGGTTTCCTGCCTCGGAAGGCGGGCGAGCTGCGGGCGCTCCTGACCTCGCCCGAGACGCTGGTGGCGTTTGAGTCGCCTGGGCGTGTGGCGGCATCGCTGGCGGTGCTGGCGGCTGTGGATCCGTTGCGGCCGGTGGCGGTGTGTCGCGAATTGACCAAGGTTCACGAGGAGGTCGTCCGCGGCCTCGCCGGTGATCTGGCTGCGCGCTATGCGGAGGCGGCACCCCGCGGCGAAGTGGTGCTCGTGTTCGGCGGGGCCGACGCGGAGGAAGCCGACACCGCCCGTGCGCTGGCAGCCTTGGTGGCATTGGTGGACGCAGGGGCACGGGCCCGCCCGGCTGCCCAGGTGGTGGCTTCGCTCACGGGCGTGGGTGCGAACGAGCTCTACCGCGGGCTCACCGAACGCGACTGATGGCCGGCGCCGTCCAGCGCCGGCGCAGAACGCTCGCCCGCGGCTGGTAGAGCCGTAGGCTGAGCGAGAACTTCCCGCCGGGCGCCGGCAGCCAGTTCGCGGCGTGGGTTCCCGTCGGCGCTTCGTGGCCGAGCCAAAGGTCGAGGGACCCGTCGCGGTTGCGCAGCAGGCCGGGCGTGCGATCGCCGATCGAGTACCGGCCGAGCGGGTTATCGACGAGGAACAGGTCCGGGCCGTACATCGTCAGCGACCAGAACGCCTTGACCGGCGGCAGTTGTCCGGCGGCGAAGTGCACGCGGTAGTTGCGGGCTCCGGTCAGTGCGGCGCAGTGATGGTCGTTGGAGGCCTGCAGGTAGATCGCTTCGGCCGCTTGGTTGGCGCCGAGGCCCTTGGCCGTAACCACTGCCCGCCCGAGGTAGTCGGTGCCGTAGGGGCCGCCCACGTTCGTGCCCAGAGACGACCAGCCGTTGCCCGTGCGCTCGCCCCGCTGGACCACACGACGCGCCCGGGCGGCGACGGCGGGGGCGCCGTCGGCCACGCCGGCCGCGAGGTCGGTAAGCCGGGACGTGTCGGTGATCTCCGAAGAAGGGGTGCGGCCGGCGCCGATGCCCGCCTTCGCCAGGCGCGCGAGCAGCGGCCGGTCAGCGGTCGGTGGAGGATCCTCCACCAGCGCGCGGCCCAGAAGATCCAGGAAGGCGAGCCCCGTCGGGAGCACCGGCGGCGCCAGCGCGGGCTGCGCTTCAAGCAGGAGTCCCGGATGGGGCGCGGACCCTGCGGCTACCGAACTCAGCGGGGTGAGGCCGTAGGTCCCGAGGACGGCGCGCAGCGCCGGGATGTCACCGGGGCCGGAGACAAGCGTGCGCCCGAGCAGCCACACGTCCGGGGTGGGCGAGCGGATCAGGTGGACACCACGCGGCACGTCGCCGTGCCACCCCGGCCCCGCGATCGCGAAGTCCCCGGCGCCCGGCCCGGTGGCCCGTCGGCCCACGTAGGCGAACGTGTTGGTGTAGGCGTCGAGGAACTGCATCGTGTAGTAGCGGTCGGGTAGCGCCGGGACGTGCAGAACCATCGGCTCGGCGCGCAGATCCAGGTGGGATACGGAGTACGTCGTGTCGTTGTTGGGCAGAACGACCAGGCGCGAGGACGGGGTCGCCAGCCCTCCGATGTTTACCAGGCCGTTGACCGGGAACCGACCGATGGTGGCTCGTTCCTGCAGGAGCGGGTAGCCGTACACGTAGGCATCACGGGCGGCCGCGCGGTCGGTCGCGGTGGCGCCCGCGGGGGTGGCCGCGGCCAGAAGGGCCGTTAGTGCCGCGAGGGCACCGAGTCCGGCGCGGCGGGCAGTGGGGAAGCGGCAGGCCACGGCGCGAGTGTAAGCGCCCGCGGCGGTCGCCCGCGCCGGATCGTGACGACGGTGTGCCGCTTCGTTACGACTCCGTGACCGGATGCAGTTCGGCCTCCACCAGGCGCCTAGGGTCGAGCGCGTGATCGTCCTGCTTCCACTCCTGCTGCTCTCGTTGCTGTCTGCATCGCCGGCTTCGGGAGCGTGGGTCATGCCCGTTCCGCATGCGCGGCTCGTGGGTGCCTTCCGTCTGACGCCCGCCCGGCCGTTTGCGCCCGGCCAGCGCCGCGGTATCGATCTGCGAGCAGGAGCCGGTGGCCCCGTGCGGTCAGCCTGCGGTGGGCACGTAACGTATGCGGGGCGCACCCCAGGCCGTGATGGGCTCGGCATCACCGTGCGCTGCGGCCCTTACGCGGCCACTCATCTCGGCCTGGGATCGATCGCCGTCCGGCGGGGCTCGATCGTCCTCCCGGGCCAGCGGTTGGGTACCGTGGGTGCGACGGGCATCGTCCGTCTCGGGGCGAGGATCGCGGCGCGGCGCCGCGGCTACGTGGACCCGCTCGGACTGATCGGCGCAGATCCCGATCCACCTCCCGCCCTCGTGCCCGTTTGGGCTCCGCGGGCCGGACGGTCTCGGCCGGTGGCCCCACCGCGCGTGGCACCGCAGCCGGCGGGCACAGTCACCGGCCCGGAAGCCCGGTCGCTGTCAGCGGTCCTGTGGGCCGGCTTGCTCCTGCTCGCCGTCGGCCTCGGGGTTCACGTCGGGGTGTGGCGCCGAAGGCGTCCGAGACGTAGCGCGCCTGTGGCGGCAGTTGAACCGGTCGACCTCTGAGCCTGCGAAGAAGAGCCGGCCCGGGCGACCGGCAGGCGGTCGATACCCTCAACGATCCGTGTCCTATTACGTCACCACGCCGATCTACTACGTCAACGCGGCGCCCCACCTAGGGCACGCCTACACGACGATCGCTGCCGACATCCTGGCCCGGCACATGCGCCAGCGGGGTGAGGAGGTGTTCTTCCTCACGGGGACCGACGAGCACGGGGAGCCGGTCGCGCTCGCCGCCGAGCGTGAGGGCGTCACGCCCAAGGAACTCGCTGATCGCAACGCCGAGCGGTTCAAGGCGCTTGCCCCCCAGCTCAATGCGACCAACGACTTCTTCATCCGCACGTCGGACCCGCGGCACGTTGCGAAGGTGCAGGAGTTCCTCACCCGGGTGAAGGACAACGGCTACGTCTACGAGGGCACGTACGAAGGTTGGTATTGCCCGCGCTGCGCCGACTTCAAGACCGAGTCAGAGATCGCGGAGGGCAACACGTGCCCGATCCACCGCATCGAACTGACCCGCGAGCATGAGGAGAACTACTTCTTCAAGCTGTCGGCGTTCCAAGAGCGGCTCGAAGCGCTGTACGCCGAGCACCCGGATTTTGTCCAGCCGCAGGCTCGCTACAACGAGGCGTTGTCGTTCATCAAGTCCGGGCTCAACGACGTATCGCTCAGCCGCGCCAAGCTCACCTGGGGCGTCCCCGTGCCGTGGGATTCCAGCCACGTCTTCTACGTGTGGTTTGACGCGCTGCTCAACTACTGGTCCGCGCTCTCGTTCGCCGATCCCGAGCGGGACCTCACGAGCACGTTCTGGCCCGCCAACCACCACCTCATCGGCAAGGACATCCTCAAGTTCCACACGGTGTTCTGGCCCGCGATGCTGATGGCCGCCGGCGAGGAGTTGCCCCACCACGTCTTCGTCCACGGGTTCCTGCTGATGAAGGTGGAGGGCGAGGAAGAGGCAACGAAATCCAGCAAGTCGCTGGGGAACGTGCTCGACCCGTTCGCGCTGATCGAGAGTCACGGATCCGACGCGCTGCGCTTCTACTGCTTCCGTGAGGTTGGGTTCGGTGCCGACGGTTCGATTTCGCTGGAGGGCTTTGAGGCCCGGTACAACGGCGAGCTGGCTAACGAATACGGCAACCTCGCCAGCCGGACGATCGCGATGGTCCACCGCTACCGCGATGGCGTCGTGCCCAGCGCGCCGCCGGACGCCGGGATCGCCGCCGACTTCGAAGGGTTGGCCGGGCGCGTTTCCGAGCTGCTCGACGGCGCCCAGATCAGCATGGCGCTCGAGGAGATCTGGCAGCGCGTGCGCCGCCTGAACCGGTTTGTGGAAGAGCGGGCACCATGGACGCTGGCCAAGGATGAGGCTCGAGCCGGCGAGCTCGACGAGGTGCTCGCCACCCTTACCGACGGGCTACGCGTCCTGACTGTGCTGCTCGTGCCCTACCTGCCGACCGCGACCGAACAGCTGCTCACCGCGCTGGCCGCACCCGACACTTCGCTTGACCACGCGCGGCTGGGCGCGGGCACCCTCGCGGCTATCGCTCCGATCGAGCCGCTGTTCCCCAAACGCGCATGATTGACAGCCACACCCACCTGGATTCGTGCAAGCCGCCGAACGACGAGCTTGTCGCCGACGCCCGGACGGCCGGAGTGACGAGGATCCTCACCGTCGGCATGGACGCCGGCTCCTGTCGCACCGCACTAGCCGCGGCCCACGCGTTCGACGATGTCTTCGCGGCCGTCGGTCGGCACCCCAACAGCGCCACCGGGTTTGACGACGACGTCCTGGCGGATCTGCGCACCCTCTCCGCCGATGAGCGATGCGTGGCGATCGGGGAGACCGGGCTCGACCGCTTCCGTGAACACACGCCCTACGAGGACCAGCTCGCTGCCTTTCACGGCCACATCGACTTGGCCCGCGAGGCGAACAAGCCGCTCATCATCCACAGCCGCGCCGCTGAGGACGCGACGATCGCCACGCTGCAGGAGCGCGCCGTAGGACTCGATGTGATCCTGCACTGCTTCTCGATGCCTGACCGGATCGAGGAGTGTCTGGCTGAGGGCTGGTGGATCTCCTTCGCGGGCAACGTCACCTACCCGACGAACACCGATCTGGCGGCGGCCGCCGTCCGCGTGCCCGACGACCGCTTGCTCGTCGAAACGGACGCGCCCTACCTGACTCCGCAGGCGCTGCGCAAAGAACGCAACCAGCCGGCCTTCGTTACCGAGACGGCCCGTTTCATCGCCGACGCGCGGGGCCAGAGCTACACGGAGTTGGAGGCGATCGTCGACGCCAACGCCGCGCGGGTGTTCGGGTGGTGAGCGCCCGGAAGCGAGACGAAGACACCGCTCCGCAGGAGCTCACGCTCCCCGTCCAGCCGAGCCTGCGTCGGATGCGCGAGCACGACATTCGTCCGCGCCGTGACCTGGGCCAGAACTTCCTGGTGGACTCCAACATTCTCGGTGTCATCGAGCGCGCCGCCGATATCGCCCCGGAGGATGGGCAGGTCGCCACGGCAGTCGCCCTGGAGATCGGCGGCGGTCTCGGGGTGCTGACGGAGCACCTCGCCCCATGCTGTGCGCACGTGCACGTGGTGGAGGTCGACCCTGGGCTCGAAGCGCCGCTGCGCGAGGCGATCGCACCGTTCCCGAACGTGACCCTGCATATCGCCGACGCCATGCGGCTGGACCTACGCGCGTTGGATCCCGCACCGACACGGGTCATCGCCAACCTGCCGTACGGGATCGCGGCCGGCGCCATCCTGCGCACCATCGAGGACTTGGACGAGGTCACCCGTTGGGTGGCGATGGTGCAGAAGGAAGTGGGGGAGCGGTTCGCGGCTTCGCCGGGCACCGGTTCCTACGGCGTGCCGTCGGTCCTCGCTCAACTTGCCTGTGATGTTCGTGTGCTGCGTTCGGTCAGTCGGACGGTCTTCGCGCCCGTGCCCAACGTGGACTCGGTACTGATCGTCCTGGAACGCCGAGGACCGGCCGCGCCGCCTGAGCTGCGCCGCCTCGTAGGTGCGGCGTTCGCGCACCGCCGCAAGGCGGTCACGCGGTCGCTCTCTTTGGCCCCGGATGCGGCCCCCGACGTTCGGGAGCGGGCCCGCGTGGCGCTCCTGGCGCTGGGGCACCCGGCCGATGTGCGGGCCGAACGCCTGAGCCCGGATGACTTCCGCGCGCTCGGGGAGGCGCTGGCGTGAGCGTGCTGCGAGCCGACGCCCCCGGAAAGACGAACGTCTGCCTGTACCTGGGGCCGACGCGCTCCGACGGGCGTCACGAGCTCGTCACCGTCATGCAATCGCTCACGGTGGCCGACGCCATCACGCTGGGACCAGCGCCGGCCGGCGCTGCGCAGGACGAGGTGCAGTGCCCGGGGGTCGAAGGGGAGAACCTTGCGCTCAGTGCCCTGCGTGCCTTCCGCGCCGCAACCGGGTGGGACGCGCCGCCGCGGCGCTTGACCATCGACAAGCGGGTCCCGGTGGCGGCCGGAATGGGCGGCGGGTCCGGCGACGCGGCCGCCGCACTGCGCCTGGCCCAGGCTGACTCTGGTCTGGGCGATCTCGCTCTGCTGTACGAGCTCGCGGCCGCGTTGGGCGCCGACGTTCCGGCCCAGGTGCAACCAGGGCGAGTGTTGGCCACGGGAGCCGGCGAGGTGCTGGAGCCGCTCGGCCCTCCCGAGCCGTACGGCGTGCTGATCCTGCCGTCGCGCCACGCACTGTCGACGGCTGACGTGTACCGCGAGGCCGATCGCATCGGGGTGGCACGGAGCGCCGAGGAGCTCGAAGCGATCCTCAAAGACATCCAGGAGTTCGCCGGTGACCTGCCGGATGCGCTGATCCACAACGACCTCGAGGCCGCCGCCCGATCGCTGCTGCCGGAGATAGGGCAGGCACTCGTGGAAGCCGTGGGTGCGGGCGCCGACCGTGCTTTCGTGTCCGGCTCCGGCCCCACCGTCGTGGGCCTGTTCTCGGTCGTGGAGGAGGCCCAGGCCGCCGCGCAGGCACTCGCCGGCCGCGATCCAGCGCCGATCGTCGCGACGCCGGTCGGTCCCGGCGCAGGTCAGGTGACATGACGCCCGCAGCCTCGTCACCCGGATCCGAAGGCCGCGAGGCGATCCGCGCGCTGGCGGCGATCGCGCTCGTCGGCGGGCTCATCTTCTTCGGCTTCATCCTGGTGTTGGACGGCGGCACCGTCCACATCGTCGGTGATCAGCGTGTGCTGGGTTGGGCGCTGGACTTGCGCACCGACACGGGGCTCAGCGTTGCCCGTGCGGTGAGTCACTTGGGCGCCTTTCCCAGCGTGGCGTTCGCGGTATTGCTGGCCGCCCTGTGGTGCGCGCGCGGTCGCCGTGTACCGGAGGCGATCGTGTTGGTGGCCGGGTTCCTTCTGACCTGGGCGATCGTGACGGCCACCAAGGAGTTGGTGGGTCGGCCGCGCCCGTCGATCGCCTCCTACGACGCGATCGGCCTGTCCTATCCGTCCGGTCACGCGGCGAATTCGATGGCCTACGTGGCCATCGCCATCGTGGTCACCAGGCTGATGTCGCGCCACGCCAGGTTCGTCGCGGTGGCGGGGGCGATCGCACTGGCTACCGTGATCGGCGCGACCCGCTGCTACCTCGGCGTGCACTACCTCTCCGACGTACTCGGTGGATACGGTGTGGCGGCGATGGTCTTCGCATTGGTCGGCATGGCGGCGCTGTTCGCCGTGCACCTGCGCCAGACTCCGTCAACGCCATGAGCACCCAGACCGTCATCTACATGATCTCCGCCATCTGCGGGGTCTTCGCGATCGCCGCCTACCTGGGGTTGGTGCTGGTCCCTGCGTGGACGGCGTACTCGACCACCAAGGAGCGGATCGGCGCCGCGTTTCTGACGCTCTATGTGCTGGCCGCAGCCCTGGTCGTGGGTGTTGGGCTCGGTGTGGCCGTCATCTGGTTCTGGGACCGAATTCAGGGCTGACGCCCTGCGCTCGGCTCGCCCGCTGCGTGCTGGAAGGGCCCCGCGACGTACAATCGACCGGTGTCCGCCCCTCCCCCGAGCACGCCGGTGGGCCCGGACCTTTCGGCTCTGGATGAGATGACCGATGCCGTGGAGTCCGGTTCCGGCCTCCCCGACGTCGTACGCGCCGCGTCGCGCGCGCTCGGTGCCAGCCTGGTCCTGTCGGATCGCGGCGGTGCCGTTCTGGCCGTGGCGGCGAGGTCGCCCGCCGACGAGCAATCTCTGCATACGGGGGTCGACGGGGTGGAACGGATCGACCTGCGCGTCGCCGATGACACCGTTGGCACGCTCTTGGTGCGACCGCACTCCGGGCAGCAGCCGAGCGCCGTCGTCCTGCGTCTTGTGGTCACGCTGATCGCCTCCGAGGTCGAACGGCTCCGGGCGCCGGACAGAGCCTCCGCCGTGGCCCTTGAGGCTTTTGTGGCCGCCGTCATCGAGCGCAGACTCACCGGCCACGATGAGATTCTGGCCCGAGCCGAGGAGCTCAACCTTGCGTTGGAGAACGGCGCCTCGGTCCTCGTAGCGCGCGCCCATCCCCATGTGACCTCCGACGACGGGTGGCGCAACCGCATGCTCTCGGCGGCCGAACGAGGTGCCCGCGCGGCTGCACCTGGTGCTGCCGCCGTCCTCAGTGACCGCGGCGGGACGGCCGGCGAGGTGGTGGTGATCGTGCCCGGTGGCGATGACGGCGAAGCGCAGCGCACCGCCGAGAGCGTGTTGCGTGAACTGCAGGCGGGCCTGCCGGGGCATACGTGCTCGGTCGGGCGAAGCCGTGCCGCCGTCGACGTAGCCGATCTTGCTCGCGCCGCCAACGAGGCGCTGCTGGCCGCCAACGTCACCGAGGGCGACGAGGACGGCCAACACCGAGTCCTGGCCTTTGACGACACCGGCGCCTACCGGCTGCTCCTGTCGGCGATGAGCGACGAACCCGCCGAGCTGCAGCGCTTCTACGCGGAGACGGTGGAACCCCTTGTCGCCTACGACGAGCAGTACGACACGGACCTGGTCACGACGGTCGAAGCGTTTTTGGATTGCGACGGCAACGTCGCCGGCACCGCGCAGCGTCTTTTCACCCACCGCCACACGATCCGCTACCGACTTGAGCGCGTGCGCGACCTCTCAGGGCTTGACGTCGGTTCCACGGACGGGCGCGAGAAGCTCAGCCTGGGATTGAAGGCCATGCGGGTGCTTGGGATCGCCCATCGCGGCGGGCCCGCCAGTGAGGCGGGCACCTCGGGCGGCCGGGTGCGGCGACGCTCGTGAAGCTCGCGATCATCACGGGCTCGGGCACCTACGCGCTGCCCGGCATCGAGGGGGCATCTCGCGAGACGGTGCACACCGAGCACGGCGACGCCGAGCTGAACGTCGGGTCGTGGAACGGCACCGAGGTGCTGCACATCGCCCGCCACGGCGACGGCCATGCGCGGCTGTCCAGCCAGGTCGATCACCGGGCGAACATCGCGGCGCTACGAGACCTGGGGGCAGACGCCATCATCGCGGTCACGGTCTGCGGTGCGCTGGATCCCGACCTGCCGCTGGGCTCCCTTGTGGTCTTCGACGATCTGCACTTTCCGACCAACCGCTTGGGTGACGGGTCGCTGTGCTCGATGCATACCGAGCCGGGCGCGGCCGGGCGCGGCCACTGGATCTTCGACTCCCCGTTCAGCGCCCCCTTGCGCACTGAGCTCCTGGCGGCCGCACTGCAGGCCGGGCATCCCGTGCGCGACGGCGGCACCTACGGCCACGTGGACGGTCCGCGGTTCAATACGCGGAGTGAGATAGCTCAGTTGCAGGCGGCCGGCGTGACCGTGGTCAGCCAGACGGCCGGCCCGGAGACGGTGCTCGCCGGTGAGGCCAAGATTCCGTACGCGCTGCTGGGCTACGCGACCGACTACGCCAATGGGGTCCCGGCGAGCCCGACGCCCGTCGACACGCTGATCGAGTTGGTCGGTCGCAGCAGCGGGGTGTTCGCCGACGTCCTCGCGGCGACTCTGCCGCGAGTGGTGGCTCTCGGCGAGGTGCCCGTCAACGGGCACTTCTTCGAGTGGGACTGAGATTTGACCGGTCTGCGGCATGGCGGCGCGCTAGGCTCGTTGGCATCAGTCCACGACGACCGAAGGGAGCAGGGCGATGGATAGAGAACATGACCCGGCCTTCCAGGCGGTCGACGAAGCCGGCGGAGGCGTGGCCGAAGGATTCGAGCAATCCGAGGCCGAGCTGATCGACCGCAGCCAGAACTGGGAGGGTCGTTCGCCGATGCACGACGCGTTCCCCTCCGAGGAACAGGGCACGGTCGAGCACGACACCGCTGATCATGAGCGGTCGTCCGAGGAGCAACCGGCCTCCGATCAAGACTGGTAGCAGCACCCCGCCCGGCCGCGCCCCACGTCGCCGGAGAGGGCACGATGGGGAGTGGTGTAATGGCAGCACGACGGCCTTTGGCGCCGTGAGGTCCGGGTTCGAATCCTGGCTCCCCAGTTCTGAGCCGCGCGTCACTCAAGGTGACATTCGTGAAGCGCCCGCCCTCGCGCGCCGCTGCCGGGTCGCCCCGGTCTGACGAGAGTCACTTAGGTCGGGTTCGGGCCGGTCAAGGTGACATTCGTGGAGTCACCGGATCTCGGCGAGGCCTCGTCGCGGTTCCGCGCTGCGCCCCGGCGCGCCCTCACCCGCCGGCCTGTTCTGAGTCGCCGGCCGGTCCTGAGTCGCTCGCCCAGGCGATGATCGCCTCTGATCCCTGAACCACCTCACCGTCGTCGGTGAGGAGCAGTGGCACCCAGGACTGGCCGCTGAGCGCTTTGACCTCCTTGCGGCCCGCGGTCAGGTCGGGCAAGGCCCCGAAGCCGCGGGCCTTGCTGATCTCGGGGGCGTGGCCGGCGTCGCGGAGCGCGCGTTCGGCGTTTCGACACGGATGGGAGCGGGCGCCGGGCACCTGGAAGGTGCCCCAGCAGACGTACAGCTTCATGGTCTGGGTCTCCGATTCAATGTATCTTGCGGGAAAGAGACTTCGCAGTAAACATAACCCAGGACCGACTGTCTGGCAAGTATCTTGCTGGCGAGATACTATGGCGCTGTGGCTTCCACACAGCACCCGGACGACCCGATCGCCCGCCTTACCGACGACTGGCGCCGGGAGCGTCCCGACCTTGACCCGGCGCCGATGGCGACTATCGCCCGCCTACTGCGCGCGGCTCGTGCTGCCGACGGGGCTGTGGAGGCCACGCTCTCGACGCTCGGCCTGGCGCCCGGGTGGTTTGACGTGCTGTCCGCGTTACGGCGGTCCGGGGCACCGTTCCGCCTTACGCCCGGGCGCCTGTCGCGCTCGGTGATGCTTTCCAGTGGAGGGATGACCAAGCGATTGGACCGCATGGAGGCCGCCGGCCTGCTTCAGCGTCTCCCCGATCCCGACGACCGCCGCGGCGTTCTCGTCGGCCTGACGTCGAAGGGCAGGCGCCTCGTGGACCGCGCCGTCGAGGCGCACCTCGCCAACGAGGAACGCCTGCTCGCCGGACTGTCGGGAACCGAGCGGGCACAACTGGAGCAACTACTGGCCAAGCTCGACGCCTCGATCAACGCAACCCAGCCTGGATAGACGGCAACGCGCGTGATCGCCGGGACCGATGTGCTCCCCGACTGCCCTAAGTGCTGGTCGAGGAGCGGATTGGGCCGCATGCCGCGTCGCTCGGACGACGCGGCGCGGAAATGTCGGGCTCAGTCGTACAAATCCGCGTCACCGCTGCCCGCGTGCACGCCGTTCGTGCCCTTAGGACTACGATGCGCCGTGTGAACGCCCCCGTCGTCGTCGTGATGGCCGCCGGCCAGGGCACCCGGATGCGTTCGAGTACTCCGAAGGTGCTCCATGAGATCTGCGGCCGCCCGATGGTCGGCTGGCCGGTTGCGGCTGCCACCGAGGCCGGTGCTGCTCGCGTCGTGGTGGTCGGAGGCGCGGATGGGGTGCTCGCCGGCCACCTGCCCGACGGGGTCATCCTCGCCGTGCAGGCTGTCGCCGATGGCACGGGTGGCGCCGTCCTCGCCGCCGCTGAGCACCTGGACCGAGACGCACCGGTCGTCGTCCTCAGCGGTGACGTACCACTGATCACGGCCGCCACCATCGCCGCGCTCGTCGCCGCCCACGAGGCCGACAGCGCGGTCGCCACCATGGTCACCACGGTGCTGGACGATCCGACCGGTTACGGCCGCGTCGTCCGCGCGGAGGGCGGCTCCGTGGAGCGGGTGGTGGAGACCAAGGCCGCCGGTGACGCCACCGAGGCGGAGCTGGCCCTGCACGAGGTCAACACGGGCATCTTCTGTTTTGCCGGCGGGGCGCTGCTGGATGCCCTGGCGCGCGTCGGCACCGACAACGCCCAAGGCGAGCGCTATCTGCCCGACGTTCTGCCGATCCTGCGGGCCGACGGCGGCCGCGTCGGTGCGTTCGTGGCCGACGACCCGGGCCTCGTGCTCGGCGTCAACGACCGGGTTCATCTCGCTCAAGTCCGGGCCATCGCGCAGGCCCGCATCATCGAAGCCCACCAGCGCGCCGGCGTCACGGTGATCGATCCGGCCTCGACGCTGATCGAGGCGGACGTGCAGATCGGCCAGGACACCGTCATCGAGCCGTCAAGCTTCCTGCGTGGCAGCACCAACGTCGGATCGGGCTCGCGCATCGGGCCGCTGACCACACTGATCGACGTAACGGTCGGCGACGGGTGCGCGGCGCCCCACAGCTACGCGGTCAACGCCACGCTGCACGACGGCGTCTCGATCGGCCCCTTCGCCTACCTGCGCCCCGGGACCGTGTTGCGGGACGGGTCGAAGGTGGGAAC
Organism: Solirubrobacterales bacterium; assembly: GCA_038319025.1. Lineage (GTDB taxonomy): Bacteria > Actinomycetota > Thermoleophilia > Solirubrobacterales > Solirubrobacteraceae > JBBQCW01. The sequence goes on along the minus strand of JBBQCW010000013.1, from coordinate 70,875 downwards.
GTTCGTCGAAATCAAGAATTCGGACATCGGCGAGGGCACCAAGGTCCCGCATCTGAGCTACATCGGTGACGCCGACGTCGGTGAGCAGAGCAACCTGGGCGCGGGCACCATCACCGCCAACTACGACGGGCGACACAAACACCGCACGACTATCGGCGCGCGCGTGAAGGGTGGGGTGGACACCGCGTTCGTCGCCCCGGTGACGGTCGGCGACGACGCCTGGACGGCCGCCGGCTCGGTGATCACCGAAGATGTGCCGGATGGCGCGCTCGCGATGGCCCGCAGTCGCCAGCGCAACATCGAGGGGTACGCCGACCGCGTACGGGAAGCTGTCGACCGCGAGCCGTAGCATGGCGACCACCGAGACGGAGCCGCTGATGTCCACTTACCTGCCCACCGCGTACGACAAGCGGCTCATGCTCTTCTCCGGTCGTGCGAACCCGGAGCTGTCGGCGAAGATCGCCGACAAACTCGGGGTGGAAATGGCCCCCGTAACGCTGAAGACTTTCTCCAACGGAGAGGTCTACTGCCGCTACGAGGAATCGATCCGCGGGGCGGATGTCTTCATCGTTCAGCCCATCTGCAGCAACCCGGACACCGGCATCACCGCCAACGACGCGCTGATGGAACTGCTGGTCATGATCGATGCGGCCGTCGGCGCGTCCGCCCACCGCGTGATCGCGGTCACGCCGTGGTTCGCCTACTCCCGGCAGGACAAAAAATCTGCCCCGCGTGAGCCGATCAGCGCCCGGCTCGTGGCGCACATGCTGGAGGCCGCCGGCGCCGATCGCGTGCTCACGATGGATCTGCACGCGGGCCAGGTCCAGGGGTTCTTCACGATTCCCGTCGACCACATGACCGCGCTGATGATGCTGACGCAGTACTTCGACGACCTCGGCCTGACCGATCTCGTCGTCGTCGCGCCAGACGCCGGCCGCGTGAAGCTGAACAAAAAGTTCGCCTCCAAGGTCGGCGCGGAGCTGGCGATCCTGGACAAGGAGCGCCCTGCTCAGCTGGTCGCCGAGATCGGCTCCGTGATCGGTGATGTGCGCGGGAAGACGGCGGTGATCGTCGACGACATGATCGATACGGCGGGGACGTTGGTCGCTGCCGGGCAGACGGTGCTCGACGAAGGCGCGGCGCGCGTTTACGCCGCCGCCACGCACCCGATCCTCTCCGGCAACGCCTACGAGAACCTGGCGCGCTCCTCCTTCGAACAGATCGTCGTCACCGACACCGTGCCGCTGCGCCCTGGGGCGCCCGACAACATCCGCGTCCTGAGCTGCGCAGAGCTGCTCACCGACTCGATCCGCCGCATCTTCACCGACGACTCCGTCAGCGAAGTGTTCGGCGGAGAGAACCAGCTCTTCTAGTCGCGGTTGGCTCGAATCACGTAGCCGCGCTCGGCGAGCGTGGTTACCGCGGCTTCGAAGGCGGGGAAGTCGCGGGCGAGCAGGAATTCGATCGGCCGACCTTCGGGGCCGCTGGTGCGCACCCAGCGGCGCAGAGTCGTGGCGCCGACCGTCTCCTCCGCCTCGCCGGTCAGATCGAGCAGGATCCCCAGTTCCGGCCGATGATCGAGCTCGCCGGTTATGACGGTGAGCGGGTCAACGTCGAGCACGGCGCACAGCTCGTCATCGGTCAATCCCAGCCGCGTCATCAGCGCGACGGCGGGCGACTCCATGGTGCTCAGGCGCCGTCGAGTGCGGAGGCGTCGCCGCTGGTCAGCTGCGGAGCGGCATCGCCGGGCCAGAAACCAGTGATGTGCTTGAAGAAGCGGCGGCCCAAGCGGTCCGCGACCACCTTCGTCACGGCGAACGTCGCGGCTCCCAGCACCGCGCCGGCCGCGACCTTCGCGATCGGGGCGTCCTCGTCGCCGGGCAGCGGCCGCCGGTCGGTCCCGGGCTCGATGCGCTCCCACATGACGTCGACGGCCTTGTTGGCCGCGATGCCGGCGGTGATGCTGATCGCAGTGGCGAGCGGCTGGTAGAGGATCTTGCCGACGACGGACACGCCCACAATCGTACCCGGCCACCGGGCGCTCTACCCTCCGGCGTCGTGTCCCGTCGCCTCATCATCGTCCTCGGCGTCGTCGCCTTCCTGGGCGTCAGCGTCCTCGTGGCCCGCTGGCTGACCACGGAAGGTCGCGAGCGCGATGCTGCGCTGGGCCTGGTGCGCGCTGAGGCGCGAGGCGACTCGGCGGCCGTCATCCGCCAGTTGCAGGGCTGCTCGGCAGACCCTGCGTGCCGCTCACAGGTGACGCGGGCGGTCGCGGCGACCCGCCGCCCCGGTGACGTCAAGATCTTGTCACTGCAATCCCCCACGGCCTACGCGCTGGGGGAGTCGACCGGTCGCTCCCGGGTCGCCTGGTCGGTGATCGACGACAGCCTGCCAGTCGTGCAGTGCCTCACGGTGCACCGGGCCGGGAACGCTCTGGTGGGCCGCAAGATCGTGTTGCAGCGCATCTCGCTTCCGATCGTGGGTGACGGCGCGTGCTGACGCATACAGCGGCCGTGCCCGGCAAGCTGTGGAGTCTGCCCTTGCCCGCCGTCCCACATCGATCCTCTCGCTCAGCGCTCCTCCTCGGCATCCTCGTGGGGGTGATGGCCTTCGCCATGGCCGCGCCGAGCGCGCATGCGCAGGCTTCGGCAGCGCCCTCCTACCAGGCGGACACGCCCCCGCTTAAGGCCCTATACCACGACGGCCCGGACGGTCGGTACCTGCTCGGCGGGGCTTGGCTGTTCCGGCTCGACGGCGCCGATCAAGGGCTGACCGGCAAGTGGCAGAACACCACCGACACCCTCGGCTGGAGTGCAGTGACGGTGCCTAACGTGTGGAACGCCGGCGACGCCTCGGATGCCTCCATGGCCGGGAGCGTCGGCTGGTACCGCAAGGACTTCCGCCTGCCCGACGCGCGCCCCGCGTTGAGTTGGGTGCTGCGCTTTGAGTCCGCAAACTACCGCGCCACCGTATGGCTCAACGGCCGCCAGATCGGTCAGAACGCTGGAGTCTTCCTGCCGTTCGAAGTGCAGATCCCGCCCAGCGCCCTGCGCAGAGCCGGGGTCAATCGTCTGATCGTGCGCGTCGACAGTCGCCGCAAGCCCACCGACTTTCCGCCGTCGGCCGTCGATACGACCACGGGCACCGTGGCCGGCGGCTGGTGGAACTTCGGCGGGCTGGACCGCGAGGTGTATCTGCGGCGCGTTGATACCGCGGACTTCGCCCAGGTGCAGGTCCGGCCGTTGTTGGCCTGCCGCACGTGCGCCGCGAGGGTCGCCTATCGGGTCCTCGCGCGCAACGCCTCCGCCCACGCCGCGAAGATTGCGCTGCAGGGCAAGTTCGGTGCCGCCACGGTGAATCTGGGGACCAAGACGGTCGCAGCGGGAGCGACCGCGATCTACCTCAAGAACCTCGTCGTTCCCCATCCTCGGCTGTGGTCTCCCGATGCCCCCAACCTCTACGACGCGCCGTTGCAGGCCTCGGTGGGCAAGAAGGTCGCCGCCCGGTACGCGCTGCGCACGGGGATCCGCTCGATCAAGGTGATCAACGGCCGGCTGTCGTTGAACTTCAAGCCGCTGAACTTCCGCGGCGTCGCCGTTCACGAGTTCGATCAACGCTACGGCTCGGCGATCAACAATCAGGTCCGGGATCGCCAGTTGGCGGAGATCAAGGAGATCGGGGCCACTTTCGTGCGGTCACACTATCCGCTGCACCCGTATTTCCAGGAGCGTGCCGACGCCTTGGGGATCATGCAGTGGTCGGAGATCCCGGTGTACTCCGTCCAGACTCAGTACCTGGCGCAGAGCACCGTTCGCGTGCTGGCGGCCAAGGAGCTGCAGCACAACATCGAGACCAATCAAAACCATCCTTCCGTGATCGTCTGGTCGATCGGCAATGAGCTGGCCGCCACGCCCGGAGCCGTGCAGGCGCAGTACATCCGCAGGGCCGCGACCACCGCTCATACGGTCGATCCCACCCGGCCGGTCGGCTACGCGCTCGCTTCGCGCCCGTCGGTGGACTGCCAGAAGGAGTACGACCCCCTCGACATCATCGGGCTGAACGAGTACTTCGGGTGGTATCCCGGCCCGGGCGGGCAGAGCGCGGACGCTTCGGTGCTGTCCGACTATCTGGACAGCGTCCGCGCGTGCTATCCGGACAAGGCGATCGCCGTAACCGAGTTCGGTGCGGAGGCCAACCGTGAGGGGCCGGTCGAGGAGAAGGGCACCTACGCCTTCCAGCAGGCGTTCGTGAACGCCAACCTGTCCGTGTTCGCCACCAAGCCCTGGCTGAGCGGCGCGGACTATTGGGCATTGGAGGAGTTCTGGGTGCGGCCGGGTTGGAACGGTGGCAACCCGTACCCGACGGCCCCGGTTCATACCAAGGGCCTGATCACCGTTGCCGGCGTGCGCAAACCGGCGTTCGCCGATGTGCAGCGTTGGTACAAGGCGACGAAGCAGTACCCGGCTCCCGGCGGGTGAGCACGTTGGCGCGTGCCCCCATGGCACGCGACGCGAGCGGCCTTCCCGTTGCTACCATCGCCCGTCCTATGGCCCAGTCGACCTCCACTCAGATCGCCGTCAGCTCCCGCCAGCCGGGGCATTCTCGTGACACTCGCCGCTTGCGGCGCGAGGGCCGCGTGCCCGGTGTCGTGTACGGCGGCGGCCTCGATCCGATCAGCTTTTCGGTGGACGCCCGCGACCTGCGTCTGGCCCTGCACGGCAGTGGCGCCGTGCTCGACCTGAGCATCGACGGCGAGTCCGCGCAGCCGGCCGTGCTCAAGGACACCCAACGTCATCCGGTGCGCATGGAGATCACGCACATCGACCTGCTCCGGGTCGATCTCACGCAGTCGATCACCACCACCGTCCTCATCGAACTCATCGGCGCCGAGGATGCGCCCGGCATCAAGGCCGACGGCGGCATCCTCGAGCACGTCACGCGTGAAGTGACCATCGACGCACTGCCGTCGGACATTCCCGAGCACATCCAGGTCGACGTGTCGGCCGGTGAACTCGGTGCGACGATCACGATGGAGGGCATCGCTCTGCCGACGGGCGTCACGCTCACCGACGATCCCGCCGAGATTGTGGTCGCCACGATCTCCGCCCCCCGCATGGCCAACGAGACCGAAGAGGCCGACGGGATCGAGCAGGAGACGCAGGTGGTCGGCGAGGCCGCCGCCGAAGCGGGCTCCGGCGACGCCGGAGAGTAACCCTCGGCGATGCGCCTTCCCGGCGCCGTCGCTCCTGTCGATTGGCTGATCGCGGGCCTGGGCAACCCAGGCCCGCAGTACGCCCGGACCCCGCACAACGTGGGGTTCCTCGTGGCGGATGAGTTGGCCCGCCGCTGGGGGCTCGGCCGCCCACGGAAGAAGTTCGCGGGCGAGGTCTGCGACGGGCGCACGGGCCCCGATGGCCCGCGCGTGGCGGTGCTGCGACCTTTGACGTTCATGAATGAGGCTGGGCGCTCGGTCGGCCCCGCTCGCGGGGCGTACAAGGTCGAACCTGACCACGTGCTCGCCGTCCACGACGAGCTTGACTTGGCGTTCGGCGACATCCGCACGCGGCTCGGCGGTGGTCTGGCGGGCCACAACGGGCTCAAGTCGCTCAAGGTGGGCCTGGGCACGACGGATTTCGCGCGGGTTCGCGTGGGCGTGGGCCGCCCGGACACCTCGGACCGCGAGATCGTCTCGGCCTACGTGCTCGGCGCCTGGGGGCAATCCCCGGACGAGGTTCGCGAGTTGGTCGAGCGCGCCGCCGACGCGGCCGAGCGAATCGTGACCGGCGCCGACACGCTCTGACCGCACCCAGGGCGAACGAGGAGACCAGCTATCTTCGAACAGCACTCCGGCCGCGCGTCAGCGCGGTCGTTCTGCGTTCTCCGACCGTGTCTCTGCGCCCCCTTCTGAACCTCCTCGCCGTCGACGATGACGGCGCCCGACTCGCCCGCGACGGCGGGCGTGCGTTCGTATCGGCCTCCATGCGCCCGTATCTCGTGGCGGCGTTGCTGGACGGCGTCGACGGCCCCCTGACCGGCCGGCCGGCCGTGGTCATCGCGGGCGACGACCGCCAGGCACGGGAGTTGGCCGCTGACCTGTCCACCTGGCTCGCGCCGCGGCCGGTGCGCTTCTATCCCAGTCGCGGCGTCACCTATGAGTCCCACCTGTCCCCGCCTGCCCACCTGATCGGCCTGCGCGTTGCCGCTCTCGACGCGCTGCTGGCCTCCGGCGAGCCGGGAGCCGAGGCCGGCGGCGCCGAGCCGCCCGTTGTGGTCATCTCCGCTGTGGCCCTGTCGGAGAAGGTGCCTGACCCGGCGCTGCGCCCTCATGCCTTCACGCTCGCCAAGGGTGAGCTGCTGGACCTAGACGAGGTGGCGGTGGAGTTGGTGGCGGCCGGATATGAGCGGGTCGATCAGGTTGACGATCGCGGCCAGTTCGCGGTGCGCGGCGGCCTGCTGGACGTGTTCCCGGCGACCGAGGATCACCCGGTGCGAGTGGATCTGTTCGACATCGAGATCGAGTCGCTGCGCCAGTTCTCAACTTTCACCCAGCGCTCGCTGGGCGACTTGGAGTCGGTGGAGATCGCGCCGGCCGCCGAGCTCACCGCTGAGCACCGCGAGCTGGCGGAGATCGCGGCGCTGACTGACGCCGAGGATCGCCCGGACATCGCCGAGCTGCTGCCCACCGATCGGTTCCGGAACGTGCTGGACCTCATTCCCACCGATGCGGTCGTCCTGCTCGCAGCCGAGGAGGAGGTGGCCCCGGCGCTCAGCGACCACTGGCAGGACGTGACCGCGGCGTTCCACGACGAGGACGCCCACCAGTTGTACGTCAAGCCCGACGACGTCATCGCCGCGCTCGACGCGCAGGCCGTCGTGCGGCTCTCCGCGCTGTCCTCCGACCAGGAAATCAACTTCCACGCCTCGAGCGCGGACACCGCCGCTCGCTCGTTGTTGGAGGCCGAGGGGCAGCTCGAACAGCTGGTGCGCGGCGACTATCGGACAGTGGTGGCCTGGGCGCGCCGCGGCGATGGTGAGCGCGCGGCGTACAACCTGGCCCGGCTCAAGGCACGGTGGCTGGGGGACGGGGCAGGGGCCGGTGCTCGCTCCGGTGACGAGGACCCGATGGCGCTGCGCTTCGCGGTGGCCGCGTTGCGCGACGGATTCGTCTCCGCCCAACTGCGCCTCGCCGTGATCCCCGACCATCGCCTGTTTCGCCGCCGCCGCAGCGAGCGCAAGGGGCAGGGGGGCTCGGCGTCCCGCCGCCGCGGTGTGCTGCGGTCGTTCTCGGAATTGCGCGGCGGGGACATCGTGGTCCACGAGGACCACGGTGTGGCGCGCTTCGCCGGGTTTGACACCAAGACGGTCGGCGGGGTCACCCGCGACTACCTGCAGCTGGAATACGCCGGCACCGACCGCGTATTCCTGCCGGTCGACCAGCTGCAGAAGATCAGCCGCTACGTGGGGGCCGGTGGGGAGCATCCGCCGCTGTCCAAACTGGGCGGGGCCTCGTGGGACAAGCTCAAGGCGCGCGCTCGCCGGGCCGCGCAGGAGCTCGCCGGGGAACTGCTGAACCTGTACGCCGAGCGCCGTCGCCGGACCGGTGTGGCGTTCGAGGAGGACGGCGAGTGGCAGCGCGAGTTCGAGGCCAAGTTCCCGTGGCAGGAGACGGCCGATCAGCGTGAGGCGATCGAGCAGGTCAAAGCCGACATGGAGACGCCCCGCCCGATGGATCGCCTGATCTGCGGCGACGTGGGCTACGGCAAGACGGAGGTGGCGCTGAGAGCCGCGTTCAAGGCGGCCGCCGGGGGCAAACAGGTCCTCATGCTGGCGCCGACGACGATCCTTGCCCAGCAGCACATGGGCACCTTCTCCGAGCGCTTGAAGGACTACCCGTTCATCGTCGATCACGTATCGCGGTTCCGTACGCCGAAGGAGCAGAAGGACGCTGTCGCCGCCTTCAACGAGGGCCGCACCGACATCCTGATCGGTACGCACCGCCTGTTGGGCCGCGACATGCGCCCCAAGGACCTGGGGCTGCTGATCGTCGACGAGGAGCAGCGCTTCGGGGTCAAGCAGAAGGAACTGCTGCGCCAGATCAAGTTGCGGGTTGACGTGATCGCCATGTCGGCCACGCCGATCCCGCGCACCCTGCAGATGTCGCTGGCGGGGATGCGCGACATCAGCGTCATCGAGACGCCGCCTGAGGGCCGACGACCGGTCAAGACGTTCATCGGCGAGTACGACGAAGGACTCGTCAAACAGGCACTCGAGCGCGAGAAGGCCCGCGGCGGCCAGGCGTTCTTTCTGCACAACCGCGTGGAGAGCATCGAGCAGACGGCCGAGCGCCTGCGCGGGCTGTGTCCCGGCATGACGTTCGAGGTCGCGCACGGCCAGCTCGACGAGGGTGACCTGGAAGCGCGCATGCTCTCGTTCCTGCGCGGCGACGCCGACGTGCTCGTCTCCACCAGCATCATCGAGTCGGGCATCGACATTCCGCAGGCCAACACGCTCATCATCGAGCGCGCCGACATGTTCGGCCTCGCTCAGCTCTACCAGATCCGTGGACGGGTCGGCCGCTCTCGAGAGCGTGCCTACGCGTACATGCTGTATCCGGCCGCCGCCGCACTCACCGAGGAGGCGACCAAGCGTCTGACGGCATTGTCGGACTACACCGAGCTCGGCGCGGGCTTCAAAGTGGCCATGCGCGACCTGGAGATCCGCGGCGCCGGCAACCTGCTCGGCGACGAGCAATCCGGCCACGTGGCCGCGCTGGGGTTCGAGCTCTACCTCTCGATGCTGGACGAGGCCGTGCGTGCGGCCGAGGGCGACACCGGGGACGACGATCCCGAGCCCGTGCGGCTGGACATCAACGTGGACGCCTACATCCCGGCTGACTACATCCCGTACGAGCAAGCCAAGATCGACGTGCACCGCCGCATCGCCGGCGCGCGTGAGGTGTCAGACCTCGGGGCGCTGCAGGAGGAGATCGAAGATCGCTTTGGTCCGGTGCCCGCGCCCCTGGCCAACCTGCTGAGCCTGCAGCAGGCGCGGATCAAGCTGGGGCGGGCGGGGGCCCGCAACGTCACGTTCCGCGGCGGGCGGTTGAGCGTTACGCCGATGGACTTCGACGAGGACGGTGCAGCGCGTCTGCGCGAGGCGCTGCCCGAGGCCCGGTACGAGCCGGGCCGCAGTCAAGTCTCGCTGCAGGTCCCCGAGGACCCGGAGCAGCGCTTCCCCGCCGTGATTCATGCGGCCGACGCGATACTGGCCGTTGTGACGCAGGTCCGCGCCTGAATCGCTACTGTCCGCCGCGATATGTCACAACTTCGCCGTACTTCCGCGCTTCTCGCCCTGCTCATCGCCTCTGCCGCGCTGCTCAGCGCCTGCGGTGACAGCTCCATTCCGGGCAACGCCGTCGCTCGCGTCAAGAACGACTCGATCACCAAGGATCAGTTCAACCACTGGGCGGATATCGCGTCCATCTCCCAGCAGAGCCAGACGACCCCGGGCGCGACCGTGAAGGCCACCGTTCCGGTCCCGCCGGACTTCAAGGCGTGCGTCATCGCCGCCCAGGCCGCGCTGCCCAAGAACACCCCCAAGGGCCAGGCCGTGCCGACCGCGACGCAGCTGAAGGCCCAGTGCCAGCAGCAGTACAACGCGCTCCGCGACCAGGTCATGCAGTTCCTGATCTCCGCCGCGTGGATTCAGGGTGAGGCCTCCAACCAGGGCGTCAAGCTGACCGACGCGCAGGCACAGGCCGCCTTCCTGAAGCAGAAGAAGCAGTCCTTCCCGAAGGAAGCTGACTTTCAGAAGTTCCTGAAGACCTCAGGGATGAACCAGGATGATCTGCTCTTCCGCGTGAGGGTCGACCAGCTCTCCACCAAGCTGCGCGACAAGATCACCAAGGGCGGCGCCGCGCCGACCCCCGCCGCGATCAAGGCGTACTACACCAAGAATCTGGCGCAGTTCGGTACGCCGGAGAAGCGCGACATCAAGATCGTGCTGACCAAGACCCTGCCGCAGGCGAATGCCGCCAAGAAGGCCCTTGAGGCCGGGCAGTCGTTCAAGGCGGTGGCCAAGAAGTACTCGATCGACCAGGCCACCAAGAGCACCGGCGGTGTAATGGCCGGCGTGACCAAGGGCCAGCAGGAAGCGTCGCTCGACGCGGCCGTCTTCGCCGCCCCCACGGGCAAGGTTCTCGGCCCCGTCAAGACGCAGTTCGGCTACTACGTCTTCTCGGTCACCAAGGTGACGCCCAAGGTGCAGCAGACGCTGCTGCAGGCGACACCCCAGATCACGACGGCGCTCAAGTCCCAGGGCCAGCAGAAGGCGCTGGATGCGTTCGTCAAGGACTTCCAGAAGCGCTGGAAGGCCGACACGCAGTGCCGTACGGGCTACATCGTCGCTCAGTGCAAGAACGCACCGAAGGTCAAGGCGGCTGCGGCCACCACGGCCGCTCCGACCGCTCCGCCGACCTCGGCTCCGCCGGCCACCCCGGCTGCTCCGCCGACCACCGCCACGACCCCGTAGTTCCACCCGCCCGGTGAGCGACCCTGACGTTTCGGGCGCCATCGGGCGGCTCGACGCACTCACCCGCCAGTTGCGGGTCGAGTGCCCGTGGGACCGCGAGCAGGATGAGCGCTCGATCGTCCCGCACACCGTGGAAGAAGCGTACGAGCTGGCGGACGCCGCGTATTCGGGCGACGATGCAAAACTGCTGGACGAGCTTGGCGACGTGCTCTTTCAGGTCCACTTCCTGTCGCTCCTGTTGGAGGAGCGCGGCGCGGGGGACATGGCCCAGGTCGCTGAGCACACCCGCCAGAAGCTGATCCGTCGCCATCCCCACGTGTTCGGCGAGACCGAGGTGACGGATGCCTCGGAGGTGCTTAGCAACTGGGATCAGATCAAGGCCACCGAGCCCGGCCGCGAGCCGGGCATCTTCGGTGAGGTCCCCGAGAACCTTCCCGCGCTGCTGCACGCGCGCAAGGTTCAACGCCGCGCCGCGTCGAGCGGGCTGGACATGCGCGACGTGGATGCTGTGCTGCACGGTGTGCAGGCGCACGCCGAGGAGCTCACGGGTGCCACGTCCGGAGCCGATCGCGACGCCGCCTTTGCGCGGGTCGGCGACTTGCTGTTCGCCGCGGCCAACGTGGCCCGCCTGCTGAAGGTCGACCCGGAGCTGGCCCTGCGCGGCGCCTCAGGGCGCTTCCAGGGCACTGTCGAGGCAGCCGAGGCGCGCGCCACCGCCGACGGCCACGCCTGGGCCGACCTCGCCACCGACCGCAAGCTTCAGTACTACGCATTGATCCGAATGGAGGCCGCATGAGCCAGATCGAGCACGTCCACGCCCGGCAGATCCTCGACAGCCGTGGTAACCCCACCGTCGAGGTGGATGTCACGCTCGCCTCCGGCGCCAAGGGGCGTGCGGCGGTGCCTTCCGGCGCATCCACCGGTGAGTTTGAGGCCACGGAGCTCCGCGACGGCGGCGACGCCTATCTGGGCAAGGGCGTGACTCATGCGGTGGCCAACGTGAACACCGAGATCGCTGCCGCCGTCCGTGGGCGCGACATCGACGATCAGGCCGGCTTGGACCGAGCGCTGATCGATCTGGACGGCACGCCGAACAAGTCCCGGCTGGGCGCCAACGCGATCCTCGGCGTCTCGCTCGCCGGCGCGCAGGCCGCTGCCGCCGAGGCCGGGATGCCCCTGTGGCGCCACCTGGGCGGTGAAGACGCCCACGTGCTGCCGGTACCGATGATGAACGTCCTCAACGGCGGCGCGCACGCGGACAACTCCGTCGACTTCCAGGAGTTCATGATCGTGCCTTGCGGAGCCGACTCGTTCGCGCAGGCGCTGCGCATCGGCACTGAGGTCTTCCACCACCTGAAGAAGACGATCCACGACCGCGGCGGCGCGACCTCCGTCGGCGACGAAGGCGGCTTTGCGCCGGACCTCGCCTCCAACGAGGAGGCGCTGCAGGTCGTAATCTCCGGCATCGAAGCTGCCGGCTACACCCCGGGGCAGGACGTGTGCATCGCGCTGGATCCGGCCGTAAGCGAGCTGTACCACAATGGCGCCTACGTCCTGGAGCACGAGAACCGTTCCCTGACCGCGGACGAGATGGCGGCCTACTGGGCCGACCTGACCGCCCGTTACCCCATCGTGTCGCTCGAGGACGGTATGGACGAGGAGGACTGGGCCGGCTGGAAGACCCTCACCGACGCCGTCGGCGATCGCGTTCAGCTGGTGGGGGACGACCTGTTCGTCACCAATACCGAGCGCCTGCAGCGGGGCATCGACCTCGGGGTGGGGAACTCAATCCTCATCAAGGTCAACCAGATCGGCACGCTCACCGAGACGATGGAGGCGATCGCCATGGCGCGCGCTGCCGGCTACACGGCGGTCATGTCTCATCGTTCGGGGGAGACGGAGGACGTTACGATCGCCGACCTTGCCGTGGCCACCGGCTGCGGGCAGATCAAGACAGGCGCCCCGTCGCGCTCTGATCGCGTGGCGAAGTACAACCAACTCCTACGGATTGAAGAAGAGCTGGGGTCCGCCGCGACCTTCCCGGGGCGGTCGGTCTTCCGCTCTTAGAACGGCGGTCCCGACCGCCTGGGCAGGGCGTTGCAGGTTTTCGGCAATCAGCTTGCGCGGAGAAGGAACCGGCCCTCAGGGGGCGAACACGGGTCCGATGGCTGTTTCCGCCACCGCCGCCGCCCGCGCTGCCCGTCGTACCGCCGCAGGCTCGCGCGCGGCCCGGACCGGTGGAGGATTGCGCTGGGACAGGATCACCCGTTGGGCGCTGCTCGGCCTGGTCGGGGTTCTTCTCCTGATGTATGTCGCGCCGGTGCGCTCGTTCTTGGCGACGCGCGACCGGTCGGCGAGCCAGAGCGCCCAGTTGCGCTCACTGAAGGCCGAGCACGCCACGCTCGCCGCCCGACGCGCCGAGCTGAGCAAGCCGGGGGCAATCGAGATCCAAGCTCGCCGTGCCGGCATGGTCAAGCCCGGCGAGCGTGCGTTCGTCGTTCGTCAACTCCCTTAGAACGGCTTTCAAAATGACGGTGGCCCGGATCCGGAGCGTCCGCGGCGCCAGAGGCCGGCGGGACCGGCTCGCTACCCTCCCGGCGTGCACTTCGAGACGGCGGTCCAGCAATGGCGTGAAGGTGAGCGACGCCTCGTCGACGCCGACCCGGCCATGGCCGAGGCCATGGGACGCGTGACTGAGGCCATCCACGCTGAACTGCGCCGCCGGCTGGGCGGGGCGTTCACCACCGCGGAGCTGGTCGACCTATACGAGCTCGGCACCGACTGGTGCCTGGATCTGGCTGCGCGCGTCGCTCCAGACGCACCCTGGGCGTGGGACTCACGCACGGTCGCGGACGCCGCATTCGCCCGTTACGTACGCGAGGCGCTGGACTACGCAGGTGGTCGGCGCACCGAAACGATGCGCTGACCGCGAGCTTCGGCGGGTCTAGGCCTCGTCGTCGCCGGCGTCGTCGCCGGCGCGACGGATGATGATCTGATCGGCTTCGACGACCACCTCGACCGCGCGGTGCCCGGCCCAGTGCTCGGCGTACACGCCATCATCGGCGACGCCCGGGTCGAGCCATAGGCCGTAGCCCTCTTCGCCGTGGTCGAACGTGCCTTCGTACGGGCCGGTCGAGGCGCGGCCTCGACCCCGGCCTCCGCGGCGACCGCGGCGGCGACGCGGCTTGGCGTCCTCGTCGTCCTCGGATTCGGGCTCGTCCTCACCGGCTTCACGGCGGGCGGCGGCCTCTGCCTCAGCCTTCTCGCGAGCGGCGGCAGCCTCTTCCTCCTCGATGCGACGCGTCTCAGCCTCGGCTTCGAGTTCCTCGGCGATTCTCGCGTCATCTTCAGCGCGCAGGTCGATCTCGTCGTCAAAATCACCGGAGGGGCCAGGGGTGTCTACGCCCTCGCCCTCGGGCAGGAGATCGTTCTCCCGCTTGAAGGTCTCGATCTGCTGGACCGTGACCTCAAGCTGGTGCGCGATCCACGCGTCGGTGCGGCCCTGCTGGACCCAAAGCCGAATCTGGTTGAACTGGGGGCGAAGAGAGCGTCGTGCCATAAGAGGGCGCGGAGCCTATAGGAACGATCCTCGTCTTCGTCTCCCGCGCGTACTACCTGCGCGCGGTCTACCGCTTTATGTCAGAGTGGCCATCGCCCGAAGGGAGTCGTGCGCATTGCTGGTCCTGACCCGGAAGTCCAATCAAAGCATCATGATCGGTGACGACATCGAGGTGTCGGTGCTGTCCGTGATGGGCGAGAAGGTCCGCATCGGCATCCAGGCCCCGCGCGACATCCCGGTGTTCCGCAAAGAGGTCTACCTGGAGATCCAGGCCGAGCAGAGTGGGACCGGTAACGCTCCGGTCACCCAGTCGGACCCGTCGTGACGTACGTTCGCCCCTGTCCGTGTTTGAACCCGTCCAAAGGTTGAGCCCCATGCGCATGCCCCGCCGGTCGCTTCCGTTCAGTGTTCTTGTCGCGATTCTGAGCCTGACGCTCGTGGGTGGCGTCGTGTGGGCGGCCTCGTCCATGACGATCGGCCGTGTAGGCCCGAAGCTGGGGCTGCTGAACAGCGGGCGTGCGCTACATCCCGAGGGGTCGCTGACACGCCTGGGCAACTTCCCCACCGGCGGCCGGTTGACGCCGGACGGCAAGTTTCTGTGGACGGTGTCGGCGGGACGCGGGCTGAACGACATCCGCATCGTCTCGGTGGCGAGCGGCAAGGTCGTTCAGGTAATCCAGATCCCCGGCGCATCCGGCGGCATCGCGATGGACCCGGCGCACCCGGTCGCCTACATCTCCGGCGTCCATGACTCGTCGATCAGCTCAGAGGCCATGCCCGACGGCACGCCCGGCAAGAACGGTGACGTGATCCACGTGTACCGGTACGACGCCGGGAGCGGCCAGGCCACCTTCGACAAGGTGCTGCCGGTGCCTCCGCCCGCCGACGCACCCAGGGTCGCCAATTTCCCGACGACGCAGGCGCCCCAGTCCTGGCCCGACCGCCTCGCGGTCTCGGCCGACGGCGGCACGCTGCTCGTCCCGCTGAACTTGGCCAAGGCCGCCGCGATCATCGACACCGCCACGCAGGCTGTGCGCTACGTGAACACGGGCGGCTACCCGTATGGCGCTGCGATCCTGCCCGACGGCAAGACCGGCCTCGTCTCCAATGAGACGAGCGGCACCGTGTCTGTCATCGATATGGCCGCTGGCACGAAGACAAAGGACATCCAGGTCGGCCCGCCGTTCTCGCATCCCGAGGCGATCGTGCTCGACCCCAAGGCCGCGCGCGCCTATGTGCCGCTGGCCAACTCCGATCAGGTCGCCGTGATCGACACCGGCGCGATGAACGTGCAGCGCACGCTGTCGGTCGAGCGGCCGCAGGGCCTCGGCGCGTCTCCCGTGGATGCCGCCGTCACGCCGGACGGCAAGCGCCTGCTGGTGGCCAACGCGGGCACCGACGAGCTCGTGAACATCGGGTTGCCGGCAGGCAGGAAAAAGGGCATGTGGAAGACCACGGGCCGCATCCCGACCTCGCTGTACCCGACGGCCGTGGATGTCACGCCGACCGCTGTCGCCTCGTGCGGCAAGACCGGTTCCGCCGGCGCGAAGAAGTGCATGAAGGTGGTGTACGTCACGGGCAAGGGTGTGGGAGTCGGGCCGAACCTGAACGGGCCGCAGCCGAACGGCGGCAACGACTCGGACGCCGGGATCGCCAAGACCCAGTATCTGCCGCTTCTGAACATCGGTCAGGCCGGCATCGCCGACCTGCCGGACGCCAAACGCCTGGCGAAGATCACGCCCGTCGCGGCGCGCGAGATCATGCCCACGAACGCGCAGAAGGCCCCCAAGGGCACGCCGCTGCGCAAGAACGGGCCGATCAAGCACGTCTTCTACATCGTCAAGGAAAACCGGACGTACGACCAGGTCCTGGGTGACGACCCGCGCGGGGATGGCGACAAGAAGCTCGCGCTGTTCGGGGCGAACAACACGCCGAACGCCCACGCGCTGGTCAAGCGCTTCCCTCTGGTCGATCACCTGTACGGCAACTCCGAGGCCTCGATCGACGGCCACTTCTGGACGAGCGCCGCGAAGGTGTCCGACTACGTGAACAAGTCGTGGTTTCAGAACTACGGGGGCCGCAAGCGCCCCTACGACTACGGGGTGTTCTCAGTCACGTGGCCGGCGAACGGCTTCCTGTTCGACCAGGCCCGCCGCCAGGGCGTGTCGTTCTTCAACTACGGGGAGGCGCTCGCAGGTGTGCTCCCGAACGTCCCCGGCATCATCGAGGACACCGAGCGCACCGCTGCTCAGACAGCGGGCGTGCTGGTCAACTACAAGTCGACCGATGTCAACGCGGCGTTCGTGACCACCTACCCAGGTCACGACAGCGACTGCTACGCGAACGACTCCTCGATCGGCCAGGACTCGATCCTGGGCACCGAGGTGTTCGACTCCGCCGTGCCCGCCGCCTGGGCGAACGCGGACGTACCGGCCGGTCGCAAGAAGACAACGTCGCGGTTCGACTGCTTCAACGGCCGCCTCACGAAGCAGTTGGCCGCGAACGCGGTGCCCAAGTTCAACTACCTGGTCCTCACGAACGACCACACGCAGACGCTGTCGGCCGGCAAGCGCACGCCGCAGGCCATGATCGCCGACAACGATGAGGCGGTCGGCCGCATCGTCGACCGGATCTCCCACTCGAGCATCTGGAAGTCGTCGGCGATCTTCGTGGTCGAGGACGACTCGCAGGACGGCCCCGACCACGTGGACGCCCACCGGATGCCCGCATTCGTCATCAGCCCGTTCGCGCCCAAGGGCAAGGTCGTGCACACCCGGTACGACCAGGTCAGCATGGTGCGCTCGCTGGAGCTGATCCTCGGCCTGAAGCCGCTGGGTCTGTTCGACGCGGTGGCCACCCCGATGTACGACGCCTTCGGGCCGAAGGCCACGAACGCGGCGCCGTACACGTTCATCCCGTCCAAGGTGGACCTGACGGCCCTGAACCCGGCGGGCACGGCTGGTGCACGACTGGCCGCTCGTCAGCCGACGGGGCTGGACCAGATCTCCCGTCGCGTCGAGGACTCGATGCTGTGGAAGTCCGTGCACGGCTGGAAGTCCGTGCCGCCGCCCGCCGGCCCGAACGCCGTCAAGGAGACGGGCGGCGAGCCCGAAGGTTGATCCTCGGGCAGGTCGGGCGCGCGAGCGTGCGCGCCCGGCTCAGCCCATCACGAGGTACAGCGTCTGGAACATCGCCACGGTCACAAGCGCGGCGGTGCCCAGCAGGATGCACATGAGCAGCAGGAACCGAAGCGACCCGTGTTTGTGCGCCTTGTCGACGTTGCGTTTGCGCGTGCGGAGCGTCGCTTGGCGGCGCAGTTCCTCACGGCGCTCGCGGTCCTCGACGGCCTCCTCGACGAACTGACGCTCGATCTCGGCGATGCTCTGACGCATCTTCATTACCCGTCAAGGGTACTCGGGCAGGCCGGAACGGGAGACAGCGACCTTCTCAGCACGAGCCCCAGAGCCCGGCACCCGTTTCCTGAGCGTGGGCGCTGAGCGCTGCAAATCGCGGGGCAAAGCGGTTGTTCGGCGCGATCGTCATGGTGCGCGCGTAGCCCTCGCGCACCAACGACTCGTTGACGAACAGCCCATCCGGTTCGCGGTAGACGTAGGCCAGCAGGCGGCCGTACCGGTCGCGCGATTCAGCGCCCGGAACCAGGCGTACGGCCCGGCCGGCCAGGAGGCGCGTGTTGCGGCGACTCGCCGCGTGCCCATAACACTGCACCGGCGTGTTGGGCTTGACCGTCTCCGGCGTGTCGATACCGATGTAGCGCACCTTGTCGGTGTGCCCGCCCTGCCGGACGACGATCGTGTCGCCGTCGACTATTCGGACGACCTGCGCGGTGCCGGCGCCGACGCCGTCCGACGTGCCACCCCCGGAGCCGCGGGTCAGTGTGACGAGGAGCAGCACGGCGATGACACCGGCGAGGATCCAGGGAGCAGAGCGCATCGGTCGAACGTATGCGCCCGCCGAGCCGACGGGCGCAGGAAGAGGCACGACCGACGCAAAGCGTCACGAAGTCGTGACATGCCCACCCTTATGCGACTGAGATCCCCTCATCCAGGTACACGTCCTGGATGGCGTTCAGCAGGTCGATGCCTTCGACCATCGGACGCTGGAAGGCCTTGCGGCCGCTGATCAGCCCGGTGCCGCCGGCGCGCTTGTTGATCACGGCGGTGCGGACGGCCTCGGCCTTGTCGGTCGCACCGGAGGAGGCGCCGCCGCTGTTGATCAGGCCGCTGCGGCCCGCGTAGCAGTTGAGCAACTGGTAGCGGCACAGGTCGATCGGGTGGTCGGAGCTGAGCTCGGTGTAGACCAGCGGGCTCGTCTTGCCGTAGGACTCGCCGTCGGCGGCGATCGCGGTGAAGCCGCCGTTGTTCTCGGGCAGCTTCTGCTTGATGATGTCGGCCTCGATGGTCACGCCCAGGTGGTTGGCCTGGCCGGTCAGATCGGCGGCGGCGTGGAAGTCCTGACCGTCACGCTTGAAGCCGTCGCTGCGCAGGTAGCACCACAGCACCGTGAACATGCCGCGCGCGTGGGCGGCCTCGAAGGCTTGGGCGATCTCCCAAATCTGCCGGCGTGACTCGGTGCTGCCGAAGTAGATAGTGGCGCCCACGCCGGCCGCGCCCAGGTTCCACGCCCGGTCCACCGACGCGTACATCGTCTGGTCGAACGTGTTGGGGTAGGTCAGCAGCTCGTTGTGGTTGAGCTTCACGATGAACGGGATGCGGTGGGTGTACGTGCGACTGACGGCGCCGAGCACGCCTACGGTCGAAGCGACCGCGTTACAGCCACCCTCGATGGCCAGCTCCACGATCGACGATGGATCGAAGTAGGCGGGGTTGGGCGCAAAGCTGGCCGCCGCGCTGTGCTCGATGCCCTGGTCGACCGGCAGGATGCTCACGTAGCCGGTGCCGCCCAAACGGCCGTGGTCGAACAGGCGGGTCAGCTGGGCGACCGTCTGTGCGTTGCGGTCGGTGGGGAGCACCACGCGCTCCACGAAGTCCGGACCGGGCAGGTGCAAGGTGTCGCGGTCGATCTTGGGGGCATCGAAGCCGAGCAGGTTCTCGGCGTCGTCGCCGAGAAGGGCTTCGACGTCGGTGGTCGAACGATCGGTGCTCATCGCGAAATTCTCCAAGTGATCGGGTGGGCGGGCGCACAGGCGCCGGTGTGCAGGTCCTCAGGGTAGTCGGCTCGCGCGCCGGGTAGCCTGCGCGCTAATGGAGCACGCGTTCTCACCGAGGGCCCGCGAGTACACGATCGGCATCGAAGAAGAGCTGATGATCGTGAGCGCCGAGGACTACAACCTGGTGAACGCGATCGAGTCGCTCCTGGAGGATGCGCCGGACGGGGAGATCAAACCGGAGCTGATGGAGTCGGTGTTGGAGATCGCCACCGAGCCGTGTGCGAACACCGCGGAGGCCTCCGTACAGCTGCGCGCCCTGCGCAATCAGGTTCGGGCGACCGCGGCCAAGCGCGACCTGGCCATCGGCTCCGCGGGCACCCACCCGTTCGCCCTCTGGGAGGACCAGCGGATCGTGGCCCGGCCCCGCTATCGCGATCTCATCTCCGCGTTGCGGTTCGTGGCCCGCCAAGAGCTGATCTTCGGATTGCACGTCCATGTGGGCGTAGACGATCCCGAGAAGGCGATCCACATCGCCAACGGCATGCGCGTCCACGTGCCTATCCTTCTCGCACTGAGCGCCAACTCCCCGTTCTGGCGGGCCGATCGCACCCACCTGGCCTCGATCCGCACGCCGATCTTCCGGGCGTTCCCGCGCGTGGGCATCCCGCCGCTGTACGCCGACTGGGACGACTACGTCCGTGAGATCGACTTCATGGTCGCCAGCGGGGTGATGGAGGACTACACCTACCTCTGGTACGACGTGCGACCTCACCCACGGTTCGGCACGGTCGAGATTCGCGCCTGCGACGCGCAGACCCGGGTGGAGCACACGCTTGGCCTCACCGCCCTGATCCAGGCGATGGTCAAGGAGCTGGGGGAGCACCACGACGCCGGTAAGCCCCTCACGCCTTATCCGTGGCCGATGCTCGACGAGAACAAGTGGCTGGCGGCTCGCCATGGGATGCAGGGCGAACTGGTCGATCTGCCCACCTCGGACAAGATCCAGTCCAAGCTGCTGGCCCAGCGCCTGCTGGATCGCCTGCGAGGGCACGCAGAGGACCTGGGCTCCGGTAACGACTTGGGCGCCGTACAGGACCTGATCGACCGCGGCAGCGGAGCTGAACGCCAGGTGGTCGTCTACGAGGCCAACCACGATCTGCACGAAGTGATGGCCGAGATCGTGGCCGCCAGCGGCGGGTAGCGGACCAATCGCCAGCGGCGGACGACGGGCGCTCGTACACTTGGAGGGGTGAGCGGCGGTCCTGATCTGTTCGTGGTGTGCAAGAGCTGCGGCGCAGAGGTCAGCCCCTACATCACCGAGTGCCCGTACTGCGGCAACCGTCTACGCAAACGCGCGCCGGAGATCCAGCGGGAAGGCGGCGAGGCACGCGTCGCGCCGCCGCGCCGCGCCAAGCTCCCGAAGCTGCGTCCCGACGAGATCCCCGGCATCGCGCCGGACATCACGCGGCGCCCGTACGCGACGATCGTCCTCGTCGGGTTCGGCGCGCTCGCGGTTCCGCTGATCAGTGCGATCCCGGTTCGCGATCTGGTCCCCACGGTGCTGGGGACGGACCCGTGGAAGCTGCTGCTCGCCCCGCTGGTCACCGCCAACGGCTGGTACGCGCTCGTGGCCCTGTTCGCGGCCGCGCTGTTCGGCACGCTCGTCGAGCGGCGCAATGGTCACGCCGTGGTCGTGCTCCTCTATCTGCTCGGCGGCGTGGGGGGAATCGCCGCCGCGTTGGCCATCACCCCTGATCAAGCGCTGATCATCGGCCCGAACGGGTTTGCGCTCGCCCTGCTCTGCGCGTGGGCCGTGCCGCCGCTTCTCGCCCACCGCCGCGGCGACGGGGATGAGGACGACGACATCATCGGAGCGTTCGTTTACGGCCTGGTGCTGATCGCGCTGAGCTTCGTCGTGCCTGAGGCCAGTCCCGTGGTGGCGGGCGTCGGGCTGCTCGTCGGGTTCCTTGTCGGCCTGCTGCTCGACCGGGTGCCCAACCGATGACCGACCAGCCCGTTTACACCGCTGCGGAGGTCGACGCCGCTGTCGAGCGCATGACCGACCCTGAACGGCTCGAACACGCGCGGGAGGTCGTGGTGCACGCCGCCCCGGGGCTGCAGCGCATCCTCACCGAGGCGTTGCACGAGGACGAATACTTTGAGAACGCCCACAACCAGCATGTGGCCGACGTCGCGCGGACGGCCGATGAGGCCGAACGCCTGCAGCGTGTGAGGGTCCTGGTGGCCGAAGAGGTCCGTTTGGGCATGCTGGTCGGCGTCGCCGTCGGATTCCAGTTGGCGCGCGAACTGCAGGATCCTGCTTCGACCACCCCCACGACCCCTGAGGACTGACCGCCGCCATGGATATCCGATACCTGGGCCACGCCGCCTTCCAGCTCACCGACGGGACCACGAGCGTCTTGATCGACCCGTTTCTCACGGGCAACCCCAAGGCGACCGTGACGGCGGACTCGCTCGATGCCCACGCGATCCTGCTGACGCACGGTCACGCCGACCACATCGGCGACGCCGTGCCGATCGCCAAACGAACAGGCGCGACGGTGCAGGCGATCACCGAGATCGCCGGGGAGCTCGGCGAAGAGGGCGTGTCGGCCATCGACACCAACATCGGTGGCACGGCCACCTACGACTGGGGCTGGGCCCGCTTGGTGCCCGCGTTCCACACGTCCACGACGCCGAAGGGCACCGTAACGCCCGCCGCCGGCCTCGTGATCGGCTTCGGCGGGCTCGTGATCTACCACCTGGGGGATACCGCGCTGTTCAGCGATCTGACGCTCCCAGGTCGTCGCGACCCGATCGACGTGGCCATCATCCCGATCGGTGGGCACTACACGATGGATCGCCACGACGCCGTGGAAGCGGCCCGCTTCGTCGGCGCCACCACCGTGATCCCGTGCCACTACAACACGTTCCCGGCCATCGAGACCGACGCGCAGGCCTACAAGGCCGACGTGGAAGCAGCCGGCGTGGCCACGGTCGCCGTGCTCGATCCCGGGGAGACGTGGTCCTCATGACGCACGCCGTGGTCCTGATCGAATGCGAACGTGACGCGATGGGCACGCTCGGCGGCGAGCTGGCCGACATCGACGGCGTGGCCGAGGCCTATTCGGTCACCGGCGAGTGGGATTTCGTGGCCATCGTCCGGGTTCCGCGCCACGAGCTGCTGTCCGATGTCGTCACCGGCAAGCTGTTGACCCTGAACGGAGTGGTGCGCACGCAGACGATGGTCGCGTTCGAGGTGTTCTCCAAGCACGACCTCGAAGCGCTCTTCTCCATCGGGGAGTAGGTCGCGTACCCTGGCTGGCGTGTCTTCGATCGTCCGGCCCGAATACGGCCCCACCCTGGCCGAGGTGGCCGGCCCGCGCTGGCCCCGGTTGCGGCTGGCTCTGATCGCCTTCGCCGTTCTCGTGGCGCTGTTCAGCGGTTACCGGCTACTCGTCGCCCCCGGCGCGGGGCAAAAGGGAATCGTCGTTGCGACCCCGGTGGCCTTCAACCTGCTGCACGACCACGGGCTGCGTCGCCTGGCGCCGGTCGCCCCGCAGGAGTTGCGGCTGAACACCCCGCCGGGCGCCGCGCTGCATCAGGGGTTGAGCGTGACGCCGTGGACGCTGCCGCCGTACACCGGCACCGACCCAGGGGGAGCGATCCCGCTCTACGCCGGCGGCGTGATCACGCAGATGAGCCACACGTTTCGTGGGTTCGTGCTGCGCTCGGAAGGGCGCGCCCGGATCAACCTCAACCCGGGCTACGTGATCGCCTACCAATTCCAGCGGGGCGGGGAGACGTGGTACGGCCGGCGCTACCTGCTCTATCCCGACGTGCCTTCCCCGCGCCGTGGCGTGACCGTGGACCTGCAGGCGTCACGCTCGGTGGCCGTGCCCAACCCGGACGCCGTCGGCCACAGTGGCCCGCTGAAGCTCCCCCTGCGCTCGTTCCGCTTCGGTACCGAGCGCCCCTAGCGTCCCCTAGCCCACCTGGTCGCCGAGCGCTGCGTCAGGTTCAGGTGCCAGCAGCAGGACGCCAGCGCGGGAATAGGTGCCGAGCACGAGCACCTCGCTCATGAACGGGCCGATCTGACGGGGCGGGAAATTGATCACCGCGACGATGAGACGGTCGCGGAGCTCGTCGGCGGAGTAGTTGGTGATCTGCGCCGACGAGCGTCGCGTGCCGAGCTCAGGGCCGAAGTCGATCGTGAGCTTCCACGCGGGTTTACGTGCCTCGGGAAACGCATCCACGTCGGTGATGCGGCCGACGCGCATGTCGACCACGGCGAAGTCATCGAACGTGATCTCCCCACTCATCCGGGAGATGCTCGCAGGAAGCGCCGGTTACGGAGCGGGCGGCGGCGAGACGGGCTCGCTGCCCGTGCCCGTGCTGCCGGGAGCGGCGTCGCCGGGGACGATGCCAGAGCCCGTCGCCGGGGGAACCTCGGGCGTGACGACCGGATCCGGCGTGATGTCTACCGGGGGAGTGGGCACGACGGGGTTGGTCGGCGTCGTGTCGGTCGGCACGGCCGGGGAGGCTACATCCGGGGAGCCCGCAATCACCGGTTCGGTCGGCGCGGTGCCCGGACCGACCGGCAGCACCGTGGTGTCGCCGCCGGTCTGCGTACCGCCGCTGACCGGCGGTACCGGAACGGCGGGGACGACGGGGGCGGCCGGGGCGACAGCGACGGCCGGTGTGGTGACGACCGGCTTCTTGGCCGCAGCATCAGCGGCGGCGGCGGCCGCGGCGGCCTTGGCCACGTCGTCGGCCGGCTTGGCGGCGACGGTGGCGACCTCGGGCTGAGGCTTGGAGCTCAGGGCGACCGGGACGATGGCTGCGGGCGTAATGACCGAGGCGACCGGCGTCGCGTGGCGGGTCGGTGCGCTGCGAGCGTGGTTGACCTCGACGGCACCTGCCGTGACGATCGCGGCGGCGGCCAGGCCGGCGACGGCCTTGGAGGCGACGGCGGTCACGGTGGCCGAGAGCGCGCTGCCGGCACCCGCGCTACCGGCGCTGGTGGCCACGGTCGTGGCGGTGCTGGCGCTGGCGGTGGTACCGAGCTGGGCGAGCACGAACTTCTTGAAGAGGAGGAACGGCGCGACCGGGAAGATCAGGGCCAGCGTCTTGTTCGTGTCCTTGAGGTGATCGCGGAACGTGCCGCAGCGCTCGCAGGAACGGCAGTGACGGCGGGCGGGCTGGGAGAGCTTCTTCAGGCCCTCGGCCACTTCGCCCAGTTCGACGCGAACCTCGTCGCAGCTCAGGGCGCGGGCCTCGGAGGCTTCGGCCAGGCCCACGCGGGCACGTACCAGCAGCGACTTGACCGACGGCACCGTGGTGTCCATCGCTTCGGCTATCTGCTCGTAGGAAAGGTTGTCGATCTCCCGCAGGAGGAGCGCGGTGCGCTGCGTCTCGGCGAGCTCCTGTACGTCGCCCATAAGCAGCCGGAACTCTTCGCGCTGGTGTACGCGGTCGGCCGTCGTGGCGCCGTGGTCGGCCAGATGGATGTCCATCGAATCCACGCCGATAGCCGTCTTGCGGCGCAGGTGGTTCAGCGAGCGGTTGCGGGCGATCCGGTAGAACCACGGCCGAACATTGATCGCACGGTCGTCGGCGAGCAGCGCCGAGTAGGAGGCCGCAAAGACCTCCTGAAGCACGTCTTCGGCGTCTTCCTTGCTGCCGAGCATGTGCCGGCAGAATGCGAGCAGACGCGACTGGTACCGGGAGACAAGGGCCTCATAGGCGGCCTGATTGCCGCGCCGCGTGAGCGTGACGAGACGCTCATCCGACTGGAGTCGGAGGAGTGGTGTCGGGCCGCGTAGGCCAGAAGCGCCGGTGGTATCGAGTGTGGAGACTTCCATAGTGGAAAGCGTGCTCTCAGGCGTGAGAACCCCTGGAGGACGGTGAAGTTGCGGTCTTCAGGGTAGCTCGCGCAGGAATGAACTAGGCATGAATGAGTGTGCCCGCCCGTGCGCTCTGGCAATCCCTGATCTACGCTTGCGCCGCCCACCCAGCCCGGGTGGCGGAACGGGTAGACGCGGCCGACTTAAAATCGGCTGCCCGCAAGGGCGTGGGGGTTCGAGACCCTCCCCGGGCATAGGGCGGCGCCGAGGAGATGACACGGTGTCAGTAGGGTCGCGGCCATGAGCACCGATTCTGAGCAGAGCACGCAGATCCATGGCGGCCACCTGATCGCCAAGCGGCTGAAACGCCACGGGGTGACGAAGCTGTTCACGTTGTCGGGCGGACACCTGTTCTCGCTTTACGACGGTTGCCTGAAGGAGGGCATCGACATCGTCGACGTGCGCCACGAATCGGCGGCCGCTTTCGCCGCCGAGGGCTGGGCAAAGGTCACCCGTGAGCCAGGCGTGGCCGCGCTGACGGCCGGCCCCGGGGTGACGAACGGCATGAGCGCAATGGGCTCGGCCCAGGCCAACAACTCCCCGATGGTCGTGCTCGGCGGCCGCGCCCCGGATATGCGTTGGGGGCAGGGCTCATTGCAGGAGATCGATCACGTGCCGTTTGTCGAGCCGCTGACGAAGTCTGCGGTCACGGCGCACAGCACCGAGGCGATCCCCGCGTTGGTGGACGAAGCGCTGCGGATAGCGGTCACGCCGCACTCGGGTCCGACGTTCGTGGACCTGCCGCTCGACCACGTGTTCATGGAGGCCGAGGTGCCCGGCGAGGGTGTCGCGCTTCCCGCCGGCGGCGACGGGCCTGACCCGGACGGCGGTGCACTGGAACGCGCGATCGCCCTCCTGAAGAACGCGACGCGGCCCGTCATCATGGCCGGCACCAACATGTACTGGGGCCACGGCGAGGTCGAGCTTCTGCATCTGGCCCAGGAACTCGGGATCCCGGTGTTTCTCAACGGCCTGGCTCGCGGTTGCGTGCCCGCCGACCACGAACTGTTCTTTTCCCGCGCGCGCGGGGCAGGCCTGACCGACGCCGACGTCGCCCTGGTGATCGGCGTGCCGATGGACTTCCGCCTGGGCTTCGGCGGCTCGTTCGGTGAGAACACTGAGCTCGTCGTGATCGATCGCGCCGAGCCGCTGCGCGCCCACCCGCGCCCGGTCGCCGCCGAGCTGTACGGCTCGATCCCCACCATTCTGCGCGCACTGCGTGACGGCGCCGCGGACGGCCCGTCGACGGCACCCTGGGTGGAACAGCTGCGCAACGTGGAGACCGAGAAGCTCGCCGGCGAGGCGGCCGACCGCAACGACCCGCGCGGTCCGCTGCATCCGATGCGCCTTTACGCGGAGTTGGACGAGATTCTCGACCGCGACGCGATCGTGATCGGCGACGGCGGCGACTTCGTCTCCTTCGCCGGTCGTGTGATGAACACCTACCAGCCCGGCTGTTGGCTGGATCCCGGGCCGTTCGGCTGCCTGGGCAGTGGCCCCGGCTACGCGCTGGCGGCCAAGCTGGCCCACCCCGAGCGCCAGGTGGTCCTGATGCTCGGCGACGGAGCTTTCGGGTTCAGCGCGATGGAGTTCGACACGCTCGTGCGGCACGGCGTGAACGTGGTCGGCGTCATGGGCAACAACGGGATCTGGGCTCTGGAGAAGCACCCGATGGAGTTCCTCTACGGATACTCGGTCGCCGCCGACCTGCAGCCTGAGCTGCGCTACGACACGGTGGTCGAGGCGCTCGGCGGGCACGGCGCGCTGGTGCGCACCCCCGAAGAGGTCAAGCCCGCGCTGGCGGCGGCGTTCTCATCCGGGAAGCCTGCGCTCGTCAACGTGCTGACCGATCCGACGGTGGTGTACCCGCGCAAGTCGAATCTGGCCTGAGGGCGTCTCGCCTGAGGGTGTCTCCGCAACAGGATTGCCCCACCGTGTCGAGCGCCCTATAATCGGCAGATGTCGCTCTTCCAGGCATCTGGGCGTCTCGCCGTCGGCGTGATCCTTGTCGCGGGCGCCATGTCGGCCACGCCGGCCCAGGCCGATGTCGGGGAGGCGGTCGACGGCTCCTTCACCAGCGGCACCTTGGACAGCGGCCTCGACCATGCCTGCGCCGTGCTGCCGGGCCGCAGCGTGCGCTGCTGGGGCTATGGGTTCAACGGTCAGCTCGGCCAGAACGGCACGGGAGACATCGGCGCCACGGCCGGGTCCATGGCGGCGGCCGGCAACGTCAGCGTCCCGTCGCCCACCACGTTGGCCGCGGTGTCGACCGGCGGTACGGCAACGTGCGCCCTGCGCACGACCCGCCGGGTGGTGTGTTGGGGGGGGCGGGAGTTTCGGGGCCCTGGGCCAGGGCCTCCCCGCGCACAACGTGGGTGACAATGGGACGAACCATCGGATCGAGGACGCGGCCGACGTTGGGCTGCCGGGTCCGGCCCGCGCGGTCAGCACGGACGGTACCCACTCGTGCGCCCTGATGGTCACGGGCAAGGTGCGCTGCTGGGGCAGGGGAACCTACGGCGCCCTGGGCAGCGACGACACCCTGGATGTCACGCGCGGGGAGGATACGGTCGAAGTCCCGCTGCCCGACCCCGCAACGGCCGTAGCCACTGGTGGTGGCGCCACCTGCGCCATCATGACGACGGGCAAAGCGCGCTGCTGGGGCGACGGCCAGAACGGCAGACTGGGCCACGATTCCGTGGGCAACACAGGCGATTCGCCAGGTTCGGTGGAGGATACGCCCGACGTGATCCTCCCGCCCACCGCCAAGGTCCGCGCGATCGCGATGGGCAGCCTGCACGCCTGCGCCGTCTTCGACACCACCAGCCCGGCACAGACCGGCCGGCTGCGCTGTTGGGGGTACAACGGGGGCGGCCAGCTCGGCGCCGACTCCACGGACACGATCGGCGACGCGCCCGGTTCGATGGCCGCGGCCCAGGATGTGCCTCTCCCGGCGGCCGTCAAGGTGGTGAGCGCGGGCGACTCGAACACCTGTGCCGTGCTCGTCACCGGCAAGGTGCGCTGCTGGGGATTCGGGTACTCGGGCGCCAACGGCCGCGACAGCCAGGACGACATCGGCACTACGCCCGGATCCATGGCAGCGGCCGGCGACGTGATCCTGCCGGCCGACGCGCTGACCGTCACCGCGGGCGGCGACTTCGCGTGCGCGCTGCTCGTCACCGGGAAGGTCCGGTGCTGGGGCCGAGGCCTGTTCGGGAGGCTGGGCAACGACGCCTCAGGGTCCGTGGGCGACAGCGCCGGCTCGATGGCGGGCGCCGCCAACGTGCTGCTGCCAGCCGATCTGCGCACCAGCGCGGCGAACCTGCGGCTCACGGTCACACCGAGCGCGAGCCAAGTCCAGGAGGGCGGGTCGGCGGCCATCACCGTGAAGGTAACCAACGACGGGCCGGCGACCGCCACCGGCCCGATCACGGTGCGTGCGCCGGTCCCCGGTGGCACCGCCCTGCAGAACTCGGTCGCCGGCACCGGCCTGTACAACCCTGCCACATCCGTCTGGTCGATCGGCGTGTCGATCGGGGCAGGGCAGAGCTACACCCTCTCGCTGACCGTCGCGTTCGGGAACGGCTACAGCCAGCCGACCGCCGGGTACGAGATCACGCGCAGCGACGTGGTCGACCCCAACAGCACGCCTGACAACGGGGTGGCCGGTGAGGATGACAGTGACACCGTGACCCTCGAGGTGACTCCGAGGGCTGACGATGAGAGCCCGCCGGCGCGCACCCCGATCTACCAGTACCAGTCTCAGTGGGGATCGCACGGGTCGGCCGACGGCCAGTTCGACAAGCCGTGGGATGTGGCCGTGGACCAGAGCAACTCCCCGCCGTACGTGCTCGTCAGCGACTTCGGCAACAGCCGACTGGAAACCTTTTTACAGGGTGGCTTCGTCACCAAGGTGGGCACCTACGGCAGCGGCGCCGGTGAGCTGCGCAATCCCGCCGGCTTGGCGCTTCGCAATCGTCGGGCGTTCGTCGTTGACACCGGTGCGCAGCTCGGTCCGCGCGTACAGGCCTACGACACCTTGACGGCTCCGCCCACGTACGCCTTCCAGTTTGCCCAGGACGGGTCCGTGAACTTCCCGGGCAGCACAAACCACCCGCGAGACGTGGCCGTCAGCCCGTTTAACGGACACCTGTACGTCACCGACGCGCCGTTCAAATCCGTGCAGGAGTACGACGCCGCCGGCGGCTTCCTGCGCCAGCTCGGCAGCGGCTTTGCCGGCCCGATGGCCGGTCAGGGCGCCGATGGGATCGCCGTCAGCCGGGCGGGCACCATCTTCGTCGCGGACCAGGGCAACGGCCGGGTACGCGTATATGGTGCCGATGGCGCCTTCGTGCGCGACATCGGCACGCCTGGGCGCTGCGCCGATGCCCCAAGTCCGCCAAGTCCGCCGTGCGGCAACAGCGCGTATGACGGCCGGTTCGACGACCCGTCGGGCATCGCGCTTGACCAGGTCCGCCGGGTCCTCTACGTCGTCGATCAGGGGAACGCGCGCGTGCAGGCCTTCGACCTGGCCGGCCACTACCTAACCCAGTTCGGCGTGCCGGGGGCCGGCAACGGGCAGCTCGACGACCCCCACGGGATCGCGGTGGACCCGCGCGACGGCAACGTCTATGTGGCCGACACCGGCAACGATCGCATCCAGGTCTTCCGGACGGTGGTCCCGGCGCCGCCTCCGCCACCCCCACCGGAGAACGGCGGCGGTACGGGCGGCGGCGGCGCTGAGCCTGTCCAGCCGTGCGCAGGCAACACGGCCCCCATCTCGGTGGTTGCCGGCCTGGCCAAAGTGACGGGGTGCCTGACCCGGCTGGTCACCGGGACCTACGGTTCGCAGACCGGAACGGTCCTGCGCCTCAACGGCGTGCCGCTGCAGACCTTCGGCAAGAAGTTCATCGTGGACCCCAATGCCAAGAGCCCGTCGCTCAAGGTCCAGGACGAAGGGGCGGGGCAGCTGAGCCTGGATGGCGTGGTGGTCTACCAGGGCCCGCTGAACCTCAAGCTGCCCACGGCCGACAACCCGGTCGACGAGAAGAGCCTGGTCAGCCTCGGGGCCAAAGGCTCGGTGTACGGGCTCAAGCTCGCGGGCAACTTCGGCCTGAGCCTGGGACGCAGTGGGAAGGACGGCCCCTACTACGCCTCGTTCGCGCTCAAGGTGGCACTGCCCGAGGTGTTTAAGTTCGCGTCCGGCGATGGCGGCGTCTCGGCCGCCGTGGCCGTGAAGGTCGACGAGACGGGCGCGGTCAACTCCAACGGCGTGAACTTCACCGTGGAGGATCTGTACCTCGGCCCGCTCAAGGTCAACCGCGCCTGCTTCGCCCTCATCCCCGGCGGCAGCACAGCCGTGCAGGAGTGCGCGCAGCCGACCCCCTACGAGTTCAAGAAAGGGCCGCTGAACGCGACGCAATCCGGCAACGAGGGCTACCTGACCTGCAAGCCCGACGACGAGCCCAGCGGGGCGCATTGGTCGACGGCCGTGGCGCTCCAGTTGCCGACGCCAGCGAGAACGCAGATCGGGGTCTACGGCAGCGGGACCGGACCGGAGCTACGGTCGCTGGGCGGTTTCGGCGCGCAGCTGGGGATCCCGATCGCCGACGGAGTGAGCCTCGAGACGCTGGGCGCGGGCCTCTGCCTGCCGACGACCGCCAACCCGGAGTTCGCCATCAAGGGCACGGTCGGCATCGGCTTGGTGCCGGTGGGCAGTGGCTCACTGGTCACGGTCGACGGAAGCATCTCCTACCGTGTGAACACCCGGACCCCCGAAAAATGGAGCCTGGGCTTCGACGGGGATGTCTCCATCAAGGACTTCGGACGCATCGGCTCTGGTGGCGTGCAGGTATTCTCCAGCGGCACATTTGGAGCCAGCGTCGCTGTCAACGCCCGTGTGGCGGGATTCCTCATCCTCAAGGGCTCGGTGGCCGGCGCTTACGCACCGAAGACCAAGGAGTTCTTCGTCGAAGGTGGCGTGACTCTGTGCCCGCCGGACGGCAGCGACACATTCTGCGCCGGCGGCAAGGCGATCGTGTCAAACACCGGCGTGGCCGCGTGCGTGACTGCCACCTCCTGGTTCGGCGCCGGCTTTGGCTACACCTGGGATACCAAGAAGCTCGAGGTGCTCGGAGGTACATGCTCGTTTGACGCCTACCGGCCGACCATCGTTGCTCGTGCCGCTGCGAGCGGGGGCCCGTCGCTGGTCACGGTGCCCGCCGGCGCTCGGGCCATCGGCCTGCGGGCCGTGGGAGCCCATGCGCCGCCTGGAATACGCATCACCGGCCCGGGCGGCTTCGACATCAGTCTCCCGGCGGACGTTCCGCTCGAGCGCACGGCCACCCGTGTCGTCATTCGCAACCCGCAGGACAACTCGACCAACGTCGCCCTCGGTGACCTGCGGCCCGGCGCCTACACCGTAACCGCCCTGGACGAGGGCAACCCGATCACCGGCCTGGACACCGCGAAGGCATTGGCGCGGTTCAGCGCCCGTGGGCGGATACGGAACGCGGGCGGCGCGCGCAAGCGGTTGGATGTCTCGTATGTCGTGCCGCACGGCGGCGCGGTCGCACTGGTCGAGACGGCGGCCGGCGGCGGCGGCCAGGATGCCGTGCGCCACGTCGTCGCGCCCAAGCTGCGCGGCCGCGCGTGCCCCGGTCGGCAGGTCAAGATCGAGGGCGGCACCCGTCGCTGTGCATCGGTTGCCTTCACGCCCGCCGACGGGCCTGGCGGATCGCGGGCGATCGAGGCCGAGGTCACCCGCGGAGGCCTGCCCACCGACGGCGCGATCGTGGCCCGGTTCCGGGCCAAGGCGAAGGCGCGTACCGCACGCCCGCGCGTTTCCCTGCGGCGGAGTGGGTCCACTGTGACGGTGCGCTGGGCCGCGACGGTGGGCGCGCAGCAGTACGGCGCGACCGTGCAGGTTGCGGGCCGGAGTCCGCTTTCGCGCTTCCTCGCTGGCCGGTGCGGTGCCCTGCGGGTGACGCGCGTGCCGCGTGGTACGACGGTCAAGGTGGCCATCGCCGCCATCGGGGCCGACGGCGTGCCAGGACGCAGCAGCGCAGCAACGATCAAGCCGCGGAAGGCGTCTGGCGGGGTCGGCAAGCTGCGCGGCGGCCGACTCTGCCGCTGAGGCGTCTGACCCCGGAAACGGGAACGCCGCCCGGTTCAAAGGACGGCGTCTCCGGTTCAGGTCCCGACAGGACGGGCAGGGGTTGCGTGCCACATCGAGTCCTGTACTGCTCCGTAAGTATTTCCCACTGCGCCGTAACGCGCAAGTGTCGATTCGCATATTGCGTAGGTTTGGTGGCCTGCCTACAGCGCGGTGGTGAGCACCGCGCCGCGCAGCACATCGTGCTCGGAGACTTCGGCCTCGTCGAGTCCGAACGCCCGCAAGGCCTCCGCTAGAACCAGCATTCCCGCGATGATCGTCGGCGCTCGGTCGGGGTGCAGCCCAGGGACTTCGCGTCGCTGGGCCTCGGTCATCTCCGCGAGGCGGGCGAGCAGCATTTCCACCTCGGCCCGCGCAATCACGTGGCCGTGGACGCGCGTCGGGTCGTAGGGCTCAAGTTCGAGGAGCATCGCGGAGGCGGAGGTGGCGGTGCCGGCGACGGCGATGGCCCAGCCGGCCTGGTCGCGGATGTCGGCCGGCAGTTCCTGGGCAAAGACGTTGCGTACCTCGTCGGCCATCGCCTCAAGCTCGTGATGGTGGGGCGGGTCGTGCGTGATGTGGCGCTCGGTCTGCCGTACGACGCCGATCTGCGTGGAGACATGGAACGTGACCTCGGTACCTCGCCCGATCACGAACTCGGTGGAGCCGCCGCCGATGTCGATCACCACGATGGCGCCGTCCACCGCCGCGGGGTCGCGCTCACTGGTCGCGCCCAAGTAGGTGAGTTGTGCTTCGCGGTCGCCGCTGATCGTGCTGGCCTCGATGGCGAACCGGCTGCGGATCTCGGCCTGGAACTCGGCGCCGTTGGCCGCATCCCGCACGGCGCTGGTGAGCACGCCGCCGGTGCGCTCGACGTGGAGGTCGTCCATCGCGGCGCGGTACTCAGCCAACGCGGCGAACACGCGGTCCATCGCCTCGGGTGCCAATCGACCCGTGGCGTCCACGCCCTGACCTAGGCGCGTGACGGTCGACCGGCGGTCGAGCTCGGTGACCTGCCCCTCGGGCGTGACATCGGCGATGAGCAGTCGCGTTGAGTTGGTCCCGATGTCCACTACGCCGATCCGCATGGCGAGCAGGCTACGCGACGGCGTACGGCATGGCCTGACCTGCCAGCCCGGCGAGCAGGTTGTCGACCGCCATCTGGGCCATGCGCTCGCGGGCGGTGTGGGTGGCCGAGCCGATATGCGGGGCGATCAGCAGGTTGGGTGCATCGAGGATCGCGTCGTCGGGCTCCGGCGGTTCGGGGTCGGTCACATCGAGTGCCGCGCCGGCGATCCACCGCTCGTGGAGCGCGGTGTCCAGAGCGCGCTCGTCGATGATTCCTCCCCGGGCGGTGTTGATGAGGATGGCAGTGGCCTTCATGGCCTTGAGGGCGGCGGCATCGATGAGGTGGTGGGTGGCCTCGGTGAGCGGCGTGTGGAGCGTGACGAAGTCGGATTGCGCGAGCAGGTCGGCCAGAGGAGTCTCGCGAGTGTGGAGCACCCGCATGTCGAACCCTTCTGAGCGTCTGGCCACCGCGCGGCCGATCCGCCCAAAGCCGACGATGCCCAACGTGGCACCGTGCACATCCGCGCCGAGGAAACCGGACGGATCCCACGTGGTCCAGTCGCCTTGCTGCACAGCACGCGCAGCCGGGATGAGTTGTCGCGCCGCCGCGAGCAGCAGGGCGAACGTGAGGTCGGCGGTCGCCTCGGTGAGCACGTCAGGTGTGTTGCCGACAGGGATGCCGCGCGCGGATGTCGCAGCGAGGTCGACGTTGTCGGTGCCCACGGCGTAGTTGGCGATCGCTTTCAGGTGCGGCGCGCCATCAAGGAGCGCTTGATCCACCCGGTCGGTGAGCAGGCAGAGCAGGCCGTCGGCCTGGGCCGTGCGCTCGCGCAGGACGGCGGGCACCGGCGGCAACGCCTCGGGCCATACGTCCACTTCGTGGCCGGCCTGCGCGAGGCGGTCGAGAGCCGGTCCGGGTAGCAGGCGGGTGACGAAGACGCGGGACATGGGCGTTGATTCTGTCGTGCGCGTGCCAGGCGTGCGGGACGTGGGCGGCGTTTCACCACACCCGTGGGGTGAAACGCCGCCCACGTAGGGCGGCCGGCGGCGTTTGGACACCGAATCGTTGCTAGACTCCTTCTCACGCCGCGGGGTGGAGCAGTCTGGTAGCTCGTCGGGCTCATAACCCGAAGGTCGCAGGTTCGAATCCTGCCCCCGCTATGCAGAAGCCGCCTCTCGCCAGGCGGCTTTTGCTCTTTCTGGGGTGAGCTCGGTTTTGGGGAGCGTGTCCCGGATGTGTCCCGAAAACTGCAGGGCCGGTCTCTCGCGATCAGCTCCAGAGCCCGCTGATCGGAACCGCTGCCAGGCGATCACCGAACGGAAGGCTGTCGGCACCGGTGTGCAGCACGATGCCGTACTGGAAGCGGTCGCCGAGCTTGTCGCGTAGATACCGGAGGCCCGCGAAGTCGTTGATTCCCGGTGTCGCGCTCGCCTTGACCTCGATGCCAACGATCTCGCCATCGTGACGCTCAAGCACGATGTCGACCTCGCGTTGCTGTTTGTCGCGGTAGTGGAAGAGCTGCACGCGCTGCTGGGTCCAGTGGGCTTGGCGCAGCAGCTCCATGGCCACGAAGCTCTCGAGCATCGTTCCCGCGACACCGCCGTCCTCCGCGATCCGTTGCTCGTTGGCTCCGATCAGGTAGGCGAGGAAGCCGCTGTCAACGATGTAGAGCTTGGAGCTCTTGATCTGGCGGCTCCCGAGGTTGACGTGCCACGGCTTGATGTCGCAGACGAGGAACAGGTCCTTGAGAATCTTGGTGTGGGCTCGGACGGTGTTGGCGTCCAGCCCTAGGTCGTTGCCGATCCCGTGGAAACTGGTTAGACCGCCGGATCGCGCGGCGATAACGAAGAGCAGGCGCTCGATGTTCTCGACATTGCGCACGTTGGCGACGTCGTTCAAGTCGCGGCCGATGATCGACGCGAGATAGCTTGAGAAGAATCGCGTCCGCCCGCGAGGGCTGCGGCCCTGTAGCTCGGGGTAGCCTCCGGTCACCAACATCGGGGCGGTGGCCGCACGTCCGACTGGCCGCCCGGACACCTTGGGAAACCGGCCCTCGAACAGCCCGTCGATGAAGCTCTCCCGAGCACCGCCCAGCTCGCCCTGGGAGAACGGCCATAGCGTGAGGTACTCGACCCGCCCCGGTAGCGCGTCGGCCACCGTCGGCAAGGAGAGGATGTTTGCTGATCCCGTGAGCAGGAACTGGCCTCGCGTCTGGTCTGCATCCAGGCGCCGCTTGATGGCCAAGAGCAATTCAGGCGCCCGCTGGATCTCGTCGATGGCGACCGGCCCGGTGATGTCAGCAATGAAACCCGTCGGATCGGCGCGTGCTGCGCTTGCCGTCGCCTCATCGTCCAGGCTGATCAAGCGCGCCGGATACTCCCTCGTGACGAGATCGGCGACCAGCGTGCTCTTGCCGACCTGTCGCGCCCCCAGCAGCGCGACGGCGCGACTATCGCTCAATGCCTCCAGGAGATCGCCACGGATGTGACGGGGGAACAGACTCTCGGCCATGCAAACGACCGTATCGTAACGAGGGGACAGATTGTGAATAAGGTCCGGGCAGTTTGTGACTAGCCGCCCGGCGGATTGTGATTACATCAGGGTGTACGGCTCATAACCCGAAGGTCGCAGGTTCTTGCCAAGCTCGCCGACCTGCACGCGTCGGGGCGCTCAGCGCGATGAGTTCGCGGACATGCTGTAAGGTGCGGCGCATTGCCGGGCTTGGTCGCCGGGATCACACTGAACGGCGCCGCCCCGCCGGAGTGGAGCCGGGTATGCGCAGGTTCGCGGGATGTGTTGTGGTCGGGTTGGTCGTGACGTTCGCCGGGCCGGCCGGGTCGGCCGAGGCCGTGCCTCCGGGCGCGACGATCACCGAGTTCGCCGACGGCATCGCGAACCGCACGCAGCCCGATGGCATCGCCGCGGGCGCCGATGGCAACCTGTGGTTCACCGGGGAGTACGGCCGGATCAGTCGCATCACGCCGACCGGCGTGGTCACCCAGTTCAGCCCGGGTGACACGAATTGGTACCTCCACGGGGTGACTGCCGGGCCGGACGGCAACGTGTGGTTCACCGAACCGGGCACCGATTCCATTGGCCGGATCACGCCGGCCGGCGTGAGCACGCTGTTCACCGCCGGCATCACGGCAGGCTCGAACCCGTGGAATATCACGGCCGGCCCGGACGGCAACCTGTGGTTCACCGAGCCGAACCGAGGGCGGATCGGGCGCATCACTCCGGCCGGAGTCGTGACGGAGTTCAGCGACGGCATCACGGACTCATACCTGGAGGACATCACCGCAGGCCCGGACGGCAATTTGTGGTTCACCGACCAGGGCAGCGACAGCATCGGGCGCATCACGCCCGACGGAGTGATCACGGAGTTTCCCGTCGGCGGTACCGACGGGAGCAACCCGTACGCGATCACGGCCGGGCCGGACGGCAACTTGTGGTTCACCAGCCCGGACAACGACCGGGTGGGGCGGATGACCCCGCTGGGCCAGGTCACCCAATTCAGTGCCGGCATCACCATGGGCGCCGTACCCCTCGGCATCGCCGCAGGCCCCGACGGCAACGTGTGGTTCGCCGAGCAGAACGGAGGGCGAATCGGGCGCATCACCCCCACCGGCCGCATCACCGAGTTTGGCGACGGCATCACAACCGGCTCCTATCCCACAAAGGTCACCGCCGGCCCGGACGGCAACCTGTGGTTCACCGAGAACGATGAGTACGACGGCAACCGGATCGGGCGGCTGGTTCCGCCCGCGCTCTCATCGGCGCCGATGTTTTCCGGCTCACGGCACGGGTCGTTGTCGCGGTACCCGACGACCTACTTGTCCGGCGCTTCGGCCGCCGGGTCCCACGTCAGCCTCTACACGACGGGGGACTGCTCGGGCCGCGCGGTGACGACGGGTTCGGTCAGGCAGTTTGCCTCGGGCGGACTGAAGGTCGCGGTGCCGCCGAACAGTTCCGTCACGTTCCGCGCGCGGGCGATCGACGCGGCGGGAACGACATCATCGTGTTCGACGGATGCCTTCACTTACACCAACGACAGCGCGCCGCCCGGTACGCCCACGCTGGTCCTGTCCTCGTCTCCTGGACTCCCGCCCAACAGGTCCCGGCTGACGGGCTCCGCTGAGGCCGGCTCCAACGTGAAGGTGTACGCCACGGCGGACTGTTCCGGTCGAGCGCTGCGCCGGCTGTCGTCCGCTCTGCTGGGCGCCGCGGGCCTCCTCGTTCCCACCCCCTTGCATGTGGTGCCGACGTTCAGCGCCCGGGCGTGGGACTCGTCTGGAAACACGTCCGGCTGCGGCATACTGCCCACCACTGCCTAGTCTCGGTCGGGGTGCCGCCGGCGATAGGTATGTGGTTGGGCCATCCGCGGTCGACGCTGGTGACGGGGACGAGGGTAGCCAGCGTGTCGACCGTCGCGAGGTAGTCGGTACCGGCGACAATGAGGGCCGGACGGCGGCCGGATTGCTCGGGTCCCATGGTGATCTCTGGTGAGACCCAGACGAGGTCCCCGGCTAGCGTCCGTTCTCCGCAAAACCAGGCAGGGAGCAGGATCTGGGACGGACTTGGGACTAACGCGCTACGTCCGAGCGATGCCGTGCCGAGGGCAACGCGGCGATCCCCGCTACACAGAAGTACAGCGCGATCCCTGCCGCGGTTCGGTTGACGGCCGATGAAACGGTGCTGTCCGCTCCCGAGGCGGGACTTGGCCTCACCGCCCCGCCGGCTACATCCGGCGACATCCTTTGACTAGCTGGTGGCGAGGGCATCCAGGCGCTCAAGGCTCGGCGGCTTCTGTCGAAGTCGCTCGCACCGTCGATTCCGTCAAGCGGGTTCAGCCTGACGGTGACGTCAAAAGGGCAGAGCGTTCGAGGAGAACCAGCCGCGCACCGAGCGCCGTACCCCAGGCGATGACCTTCGCTGATGCGCCCGCCGTCGCCCCCGATCGCAAAGCCGACCATCTGAGCATCGCCGCCGGGCCCGGTGTTCTGCACACGAGCGGAACCGGCCTGGAGCATTTTGCGCTGCGTCATCGGGCGCTGCCCGAGCGGGATCTGGCCGACGTGCGCCTTGATTGTCGCCTCGCCGGCGTGGACCTGCGGGCCCCTCTGATCGTGTCGGCGATGACCGGAGGGACTCCCGCCGCGAAAGTGATCAACGAGCGCCTCGCGCGCGCGGCCGCTGAGCACGGCGTCGCCATGGTGCTGGGCTCCGGGCGCGCCCTGCTGGAGGACCCTGCTCTTGCGCCGACCTACGGCGGTGGGGACAGGCCGCCGCTCCTGCTCGCCAATCTCGGAGCGGCCCAGCTGACCAGTCTTGACGGGCCGGCCCGCGCCGCGGCGCTGGTCGAGCTGCTGGACGCCGACGGTCTATCGATCCACCTCAACCCCATCCAGGAGGCCGTGCAGCCTGAGGGCGGACCGAACTTCGCCGGGGTGCTGGCCGCCATCAGCGCGACGGTGCAGCGCCTTGCGCCATGCCCGGTAGTCGTCAAGGAAGTCGGGTTCGGCATGGACGGCGAGGACGTGCGACTGCTCGCGCAGACCGGCGTCGTCGCCGTCGACATCGCCGGCGCTGGCGGAACCAACTGGGCGCTCGTCGAGGGCCGCCGCGACAGCCGCGCCGCGGCGGTGGCGGGCGCCTTTGCCGACTGGGGCGTTCCCACGGCGACCGCCCTGCTCGAAGCCCGCGCGGCCGCGCCCGGCACCACCATCCTGGCCAGCGGCGGCATCCGGAACGGCGTGGAGGCGGCTGTGTGCCTAGCCCTCGGGGCGACCGCGGTGGGCATGGCCCGCCCGCTGCTCCAAGCGGCGCAGGCCGACCGGTTGGATGAGGCACTGGGGGTGGTCCTGGACCAGTTGCGGATCGCCACGTGGGCAGTTGGTGCGCCGTCGACCGCGGCGCTCGAACATCGCCACCTGCGCGAGACGGAGCGCCGGTGAGTCGGGTTGTCGTCATCGGCGCCGGACTGGGCGGCCTGGGCGTTGCGCTGCGCCTGCAGGGCCAAGGTCACGACGTCACCGTCGTCGAGGCGCGCGGGCGGCCAGGCGGCCGCGCTTACCAACTGCGCGACCAAGGCTTCACCTGGGACACCGGGCCGTCCCTGATCACCATGCCCTGGGTCCTGGAGGACGTCTTCGCCGCCGGTGGCCTGGACGTTCACCAGGAACTCGAACTGACCCGTCTAGATCCCTTCTACCGGATCTTTTGGGAGGGTGAGGATCGCCACCTGGACTTCGTGGCCGAACCCGAGCGGATGAAGGCCGAGATCGCCAAGTTCTCGACCCGCGACGCGGCGGCCTTCGATGGCTTCATGGCTGCGCTGAAGCCGATCTACGAGGATGGGATCCTGGCGGCCGGTCGGCGGTCCTTCCAGCGTCCCGGCGACCTGGCGCGCATCACACCTGGGCTGGCCCGTATGGGGGCGCTGCGGACGCTCTACGGGTTCGTCGCCTCCCACTTCTCCGACGAGCGCATCCGTGAAGCGTTCTCGTTCCACTCGCTGTTCGTCGGCGGCGACCCGTTCCGAGTGCCGGCCATCTACGGCGCTCTCGTCTACCTGCAGTTCCTGGACGCCGTCTGGTACGCGAAGGGCGGCGTGTATTCGATGGTCGAGGCGCTCGCGGCGCCGCTCGACGTGCGGTACGGCGAACCGGTGAGCCGGATCGAACGGGTTCGCGCTGCCGTCAACGGCGTGGTGCTGGAAGGCGGCGAGCGCATCGCCGCCGACGTGGTGATCTCCAACGCCGACGTACTGCGCACGCACGAGCTGCTCGGGCGCCGCCCACCGCGACGGCGGCTGCGGCCGA
The DNA here is from genome assembly GCA_038319025.1 of Solirubrobacterales bacterium. Classification (GTDB taxonomy): domain Bacteria; phylum Actinomycetota; class Thermoleophilia; order Solirubrobacterales; family Solirubrobacteraceae; genus JBBQCW01. The sequence goes on along the minus strand of JBBQCW010000013.1, from coordinate 30,709 downwards.
CGATGTCCTGCTTCCTGCTCTACCTCGGGACCGACCGGCCGATCGAGCGTCTGCAGCACCACACCCTCACCGTGGGGAGTGGCTACCGCGAGTTCATCCGGTCGGTCACCCGCACGGGGCGAGCGGCAGGCCAATGGTCGACGTACATCCATGCGCCGGCGCGCACGGAGGCGGCGATGGCCGCGCCCGGCGGCGACTCGATCGCGATCCTGCTGCCCGTGGCCAACCTCGCCGTCGACGCGCGAGATTGGGCGGCCGATGGGGACCGGATCCGCGACGAACTGCTCGACCAGCTGGAGCGCGACTTCGGGCTGGACGGGCTGCGCTCGTCGATCGTGGTCGAGCACCGGATGACGCCCGCGGACTTCGCCGACGACCTGGGCGCCGTGGCCGGCAACGCGTTCGCCACCGAACCGACCCTGCACCAGAGCGCCTGGTTTCGCACCCACAACCGCGACCCCCGGGTGCGTGGGCTCTACCACGTGGGGGCCGGCACCCATCCGGGCGCGGGGATCCCCGGAGTATTGCTGGGCGCGCAGGTCACCGCCGGCCTCGTTACTGCCGATACCCCGCGCCCCGTCGGCACCTTGAGGAGGGCGCATGCTGCTGGCGCCCGGTAAGGCCGGGGCCCAGCGGGCGCAGGTGGCCCAGGCTCGCGCCACGACCCGCTCGATCGGTCGCACATTCGCCCTCGCGTGCCGGGTCCTGCCCCGCGCGGTGCGCGACGACGTCTACCTTCTCTACCTAGTCTTTCGCACCCTCGACGATCTCGTGGATCAGGGTGACCCGAGCGCTCCTGACGCACTGGCCGCGGTCGAGCGATGGTGCGAAGGTGGCGCCGTCACCTCGCCTGAGAGCGCGATCCTGGACGGCCTGGTCGCGCGTCACCAGCTGCCCCGCGCTGCGTTGGAGGACTTCTGCCAGGGGATGCGCGACGACCTAGCCGGAGGTCGGCTGCGGACCGAAGCCGACCTCGACGTCTACTGCTACCGAGTGGCCGGCACCGTGGGCGTGGTGATGACGGCGCTGCTCGGGCGCCGCGACCCCCGCGCCGACCATCACGCAGCGGCGCTGGGCGTGGCCATGCAGCGCACGAACATCCTGCGCGACCTTGACGAGGATCGCGCCGCGGGCCGCTGTTACGTGCCCCAGCACACGCTGGACCGCTTCGGCGGCGACCTACGACCGGGCCGGCGAGAGCCGCTGCTGCGCGACCAGATCGGGCGGGCCGACGCCTGGTACGAGGAAGGCTTGGCCGGCATCCCCATGTTGCGAAGCGGCCGGACGGCCGTCCGCTCGGCGGCGGTGATGTACCGCGAGATCCTCCGCCAAATCGAGCGTGACGGCTACGGGGCGACGGCGGGGCGCGCGATCGTCCCCGGGCCGCGCAAACTGCTGGTCGCCGGTCGGTCGGTCTGGGGGTCGGCCACGGACGGCCCACCCGCTCGGCGTTCGCTGTCGTCGGGCTGAGCACGCCACACCCCGGCGAGCTGGACCTTGTCCATCCACGCGACCACCACGGCGTGCGGGAGGGTGAGAGCCGCGATCATCGCCAGGGCACCGCCGGTCAGGGCGTCGCCTGCGGCGGGGAGCCGCCAGGCCAAAAGGACCAGCAGTGCCAGCCCGGCCAGGCTCACGATGGTCAGCGGTGCCGCCTCACCGTGCCACGCCAGCAGCGCGGCTCCCGGCCGCCCATCGTCGAGGCGACGGGCCTGATCGGGGGAGGTGGCCATCAGCCGGCCGACGTGACGTGCGGCGTGCCACGCGACGAAGTAGACGCCCACGGCGAACACCGGCGTGACGACCAGCATCGTGAGGGTGAGCAGCGCCACTTCGCCGACGTCGATCCGGGCCGCACCACGGCGGTCTGAACCGCGGTGATCTAGCCAGGCGGCGAGGACGGCGAGGAGGACTGCGGCGCCGACCAGCACGAAGCCCCCGTCGCGCCACCCACCCGCTGGAGCCCAACCTTCGCCTCCGGCCCCGACGGCGTGCAGGATTGCGCCGGTGCCCTCCGCAGCGGCCGCAGGAAAAATCAGCAGCGGGAGCAGCACCGGCACCAGGCCGCGGGCGGCGATGAAGGCAGCCGCTCGCCACGGCCGCCCGAAGGGCGCACGGCCTGACACGTTGCGCGCGAACCAGACGTCGGCGGTACCCCAGTGGAGGACGGCCACCAGGAGGAACAGGGCAAGTGCGGCCCCAGGCGCTACGAACCAGGCCACGATCCCGGCCAGCGCAAGGCCCACGTAGGCGAGCAGGAACAACCCCCGGTGTCCGGCGACGCCCAGCCGCGCGGGTACGTGGTGATCGACGGCGCCGTGGGACAGTCCGAGCAAGAGGAGGCTGGCGAGCAGCGGCCAGAAGCGCATCGCCTCCACGCCGGCCGGCCAGGCGAGCGCAAGCACGATGGCGCCCACGAGGGCGGCGTACCCCGGCCGGGCGATGGATCGCTGCAGCGTGCTCACGATCCTGGCACCGGCTCGGTGAACCGTGCGCCCCGCAGGTCGTCGCCTCCATGCGCGGGCGCCACCGCCGAGCGCCCGGCCATGGCGGCCAGGAACCCGGGCTTGGCCAGTGCCGCCATCACCCGCGTCTCGTCGGCGGCCGAACTGGCGTCCGACATGAACCGCGCGAAGACGTCACCGGAGACGCCGCGGGCCAGCGCGGTAAACCATCCAGGAGCCTGCTCCGGCGCTGATTGGAGGGCACGTAGGAACTGGGCGTCGAGGGCGCGCCGGCGCCGCGGACCCAGCGCCGACGGCGCCGAACCGCCCGCCAGCAGGCACCGTGCGAGCTCCGTCGCGTGGCGCTGGGTGCGAGCAAAGGCGTAGCCGCTCGACGGCCGCGCAGTGCCGGCCGCTTGGCCGGCGGTGAACAGCCCGCGTCCGTGCGTCGCCGGGAAGGCGAACGTCGTCATCGGAAGCGAGCCTCGTTCGGTGCGCACGACGTCAATCGCACCGGCCCGGAGGCGCTCCTCTAGGTAAACGGTGATTGCGGCGCGTCGGTCGGCCGCAGGAATCGCGGATCCGCCGATCGACGTGTCCTCAAGCAGCGCCCGCGTCGGGGAGAACGGTAGGACGTACATGAAGCGCACGCCGTCGCCGTGGCCGCCCGGCTGGAAGTCCATCAGCGTGGCGACCGCCGGATCGAAGACGGGCCGCTCAGTCTCCACCTCCCACCCCAGAAACCGCTGGCGTGCCTCGATGGCGCCGGGCGCACGGTCGCGCAGCAGCGGACCTCGACCGCCCATGGCATCCACCACCGCGCCGGCATGCAGTTCGCCGGCGCTGGTCCGGACCACGGTGGCGTTCCCTGGGCCGCGCCCGACCGACAGAACGGCGGTGCCGGGATGGATCTCCACGTTGGGGGCGTCTCGCAGTGCCGTGAGCGACGCTTCGTAGAAGCGGTCAGCGGGCAGATGCAGATAGGGGTGGCGGTCGCTGCGCTGCTCGACCGCCCCGTCGGCGCCGATGGTGCGCCAGCGCGTCCACCGCTCGGTGGCCAGATCGGCATCGGGCAGACCCGGCGTGGACCAGAAGCACCACGTGCGGTCCCGCTCCCAGTTCGTACGCCGGTCGACCAGGACAATCGACGCGTCCGGGCGCTGCCGCAGCAGCGCCCGGGCGACCGATAGGCCCGACAGACCGGCGCCGAGGATGACCGTCGGCGCCGGCTCCATCGGGTCAGGCCGTGGCGGCGGACGGCGCGGCGGCGGCCGGCACCGTCTCCTGGGCGGACAGGCGCTTGATCCCGGTTACCAGGACCAGGCCGAACCCGACCTTGGCCAGGAGGTCGATCACCGTGAACACGACCACCTCGCTGTTGAGGCTGATGGTGCTGCCGCCCTCTGTGCCGAGCAGCCAAAGCACCGGGTAGATGAACCACAGGACGGTCAGGATGCCCAACAGGCGGTTGTACAGCGCGGCGACCCCACCGCCCTGCGCCGCGGCCGCCGAACGCACCGGACCCCAGATCACGGCGAGCACGCCGAGGAAGAACGCACAGCTCACAGCGAACCACACGTACTTGTGGGTGCTGTCGAGCGACAGCGCCCCGAACAGACCGGTGAGGATCATCAGGATGTCCGCGCCGATGACGCCCCCGATGAGACCGTTGCGCGACCGGACATCCTCGCCACCCTGCTTGACCGCGGCCAATCCGACGCCGAGCAGGCCGATGAGCAGTAGCGGCGTGGTGAAGATCCAGTCGACGTACCGTGCGAAGTAGACGAGCTTGGCCCCGGTAAGCGCCACCAGGCCGGCGGGCGAGATGACCACCTCGGTCTTGGTGACAATGACATCACCCTGGCCTTGGGCCATGAGCAGGTAAAGGCAGGCCGCGATCGCGCATACGAAAAAGCTCGCGACGGCGTGATGGCTGTGGCGACCCAACCCGCGACCGAGCGCGAGAATCGCGATGGCGCCGAGCGCCATGCCGATCGCGCCGATCGTAAGCCAGGTCTGCTGACTGGAGGATTGCAAAAGGTTTGACACGTGAATCTCCCTGGCCGTGAGGACAAAATGGTCGGCCGGCAGGCATACGGATGCCGACCCGTACGTGGCCATTGGTCTCAGAGCGGCGACGCGCCGTAGTGCAGCTGACAGAAACAATCGATGGAAGTGAGCTACATGTCCTCCCAAAGACGGGCCGTTGTACTAGTTCTGATCGCGGCGTTCGCCTCGTTCGTCTTCTCCATTTCGCTGTGGTTCAGCGGGCACAAGCCCGAGGGCATGTTCGTAGGCATCTGGGTGCCGTCGATCCTGGCCTTTGGTGCCTTTGCCCTGCTCGCCCTGCGCGCTGATCGCGAGGACTCATGAGCGACACGGGCATCTTCATCGTCGGAGCGATCATCTCGCTCATTGTGTTTTTCGCGTTTGGAGGTCTGCTGTGGGCCGCAGTGCTCGACGGGCGTGCGCAGAGCGTCCCGGACGACCTTCACGCCTCGCCGAAGGGCGACGCGCCCAGAACCCCCGGCCGCACCTGAGCGGCGCGGCCCGCGCGGTCAGGCCAATCGTTTGGTGACCAACAGGTCGAACGAGGCCTTGCTGTCGGTGACCTTGGTTATCGTCACGCGGACCTCGACCTTGTCACCGCTCTTGTAGGTCAGCGCACAGTTCTCCGTCTCGCCGACCTTGGTCTTGATGCTGCCGGGGCAGGACATTGAGTCGATCGGCTGGGGCAGCTTGGGGCCGAGCTGCTTCTCGATCTGGGACTCAACGTCGCTCGCCGAGACTGAGGAGTCGCCGCATGCGGTGACGAGAAAAGCCGCCGGCAGGGAGATTGCGATGACGGCGGCGGTGCGAGCACGGAGCATGGTCGGTCGTCTTTCGTCGGTGGAAGGGCCACCCTACGGAAGCGGGCCGCTGCGCCGCGCGTCCAGATCGGAATCGATTTGCCTGAGCGCTCATGCGCAACTTCTGCACCGGATTTCGTGCGCGTTGATGAGGTCTGGTGGGGGTTGGACAGCGTTGGTGGCGCAAAGTGCATCGGAATCATTGACAATCCGCTGAAGGATCTGCAGGGTCGCCCAACACGGTTGTCGGGCAGGGGTGTGCGACAACCGACTTGAGGCTACGACGCCCGGTCCAACGTCTCGTCCGCAACCCTTCAGAGGTCACATGTCCCGTCTGTCGCAGGTTCCGTTTGCCGTTCGTCGTCGCGTGGTCGCGGCCTTCGCCATCGTTGGTGTCATGGCTGTCGTCTTCCCCGCGTTCGCCTCGGCCGATCGCGCGTTCACCGTCCGCTACGCGACCAACGACACGGGCAACATCACGATGGCCGCGAACTCGCTGATGACCTGCCCGACCTCCGCTTCGGGCTGTGCGGCTGCGCAGAGCGCCGCCTCGACCAACACGGTCAGCGACAACAACCTGAACAACAACAACTGGGCGATGACCTACATCGACACGGACGCAGTGGGTACGACGTTCGACTCCTCCAGTTCCACGCTCGCCCTGCCCGCGGGCTCGAGTGTTCTCTTCGCCGGGCTCTACTGGGGCGGCGATTGGAGTGGCAGCGGCGCGAATGCGGCCCCCAACGCGAGTGCGCGCAACACCGTCCAGTTCAAGGCCCCCGGCGCGGCGGCCTACAGCCCGATCACCGCATCAGTGCTGGACGACTCAGCTTTGAACGTCGGCCGCTACCAGGGCTTCGCTGACGTCACGAGCCGTGTGCAGGCCGCGGGCGTGGGGTCGTACTCCGTCGCCAACGTCCAGGCCGGCCAAGGCTCCGACCACTACGCCGGCTGGTCGCTTGTCGTCGTCTACCGCGACACCGCACAGCCCGCGCGCAACCTCAGCGTCTTCGACGGCTTGGTCACGATCCGCGCCAGCGACCCGCCCACCACGATTCCGGTCAGCGGCTTCCAGACACCGCCCGCAGGCGCCGTCAAGACGACCCTCGGCTTCATCACCTACGAGGGTGACCTGGGCATCGTCGGCGACACCGCCAGCCTCAACTCCACGGTGCTCACCGACGCAAAGAACCCGGCAACGAACTTCTTCAACTCGTCGACCGCCACCAACGGTACGTCGAACACGTCAAGGAACCCGAGCTTCAACAACCAACTCGGGTACGACGCCGACTTCATCAACGCGGACGGCGTCCTGCCCAACGGGGCGACGAGCGCGAACATCAAGGTGACGACCTCCGGTGATCAGTACCTGCCGGGCGTGATCACCTTCGCGACCGAGCTGTACGCACCGAGAATCAACCAGACCAAGACGGTCGTGGACCTCAACGGCGGGAACGTCGAACCGGGCGACACGCTCGAATACCGCATCACGGGCACGAACACCGGCCAGGACGACGCGGTCAACTTCACGCTGCGCGACCCGATCCCGAACGGCACGAGTTACGTGCCGAGCTCGATGAACATCGTCAACGGCGCCGGAGGCCCGGCCGGAACGCTCACCGACGCAGCTGGTGACGACCGGGGCGACCTCGACACCTCCGTCGTGGGCCATCGGGTGGTCATCCGCGCCGGCAGCGGGGCCAACGCGACCGTCGGTGGACGCATCGCCGTCGGCGCAAGCTACGACCTGCGCTTCCGCGTGACGGTCAACGGCGGCCTGCCGACCGGCACCAGCATCGACAACACGGCCACGGCGAACTTCTTCTCGGCCTCGCTCAATACGCCGCTCACCGCTGTCAGCAGCGCGAGCAGTACCGTCAAGTCCCCGGACCTGACGATCGCCAAGACGCACACCGGCGCCATCGTTCCGGGCGGCTCGGCCACGTACAACATCATCGTCAGCAACGTCGGCGCAGCAGCTTCTCAGGGAATCGTGACGGTCTCCGACGACCTGCCGGCGGCCCTGACCGCGACGTCAGCGACCGGTTCCGGCTGGACCTGCTCCATTGTCCTTCAGCACGTGAGCTGCACGCGCAGCGACTCGCTGGTACAAGGCGGCGCCTACCCGGTCATCCATCTCGCGGTGACCATCGATCCGAGCGCCACGGGCACGATCGGCAACACCGCCACCGTCTCGGGCGGCGGCGACAGCAACCCGGCCAACAACAGCTCCAGCGACCCGGCCCCGGCTTCGCCGTCGGCCGACCTGTCGGTGAAGAAGACTGTGCCGGCCGGCCCGTACGTGGCCGGAGACACGATCACCTACACGCTGCTGGTCAAGAACAACGGCCCGAGCAACTCCATCGCGACGGGCGTTTCGTCCTTCGACGCTCTCCCGGCCGGCTTCACGCTCATCTCGGCCGTCCCGAGCCAGGGCACGTGCACGGCCGCCGTCACGTGTGACCTGGGCTCGCTGGTGTCCGGCGCGACAGCGACCGTGACCGTCAAGGTGCTGGCCACTTCGCAGTCGGCCGGTAAGCGCCTGGACAACACCGCCGTCGTCTCGTCCGACGTTACGGATCCGGACCCGTCCAACAACACCGACACGGCTTCGGTCGACGTCGGCGCCATCGACCTCGCCGTCACCAAGACGGTGACCCCGGCCAGCCCGTCAGCGGGCGGTTCGCTCGACTACACCGTCGGACTGACGAACCTCGGTCCGTCCGGCGCCACACACGTCGTGTTGCGCGACGCGCTCCCGCCCGAGTTGGAGACCACGCCCGCTCCGGTGGCCACCGTCACGAGCGGTGCCGCGACGTGCACCGTCACCGCCACCGAAGTGATCTGTAACGCGCCGACGCTCGCCGCGGGGGCCTCGATCACGGTCCATATCGTCGGTCAGGTCCGTGCGACCGCGACCGGCACCATCACGAACATCGCCAGCGCATCGGCGGCGGAGCACGACTCCGATTCCTCCAACGACACCGCCACGGCGGACGCAAACATCGTCGCCTCCGCGGACCTGCAGGTGACCAAGACGGCGAGCGTTGATCCGATCATCTCGGGCAACAACGTCATCTACACGATCGTCACCACCAACAACGGGCCCGCAGCGGCACTGAACGCGGCGATGACCGACGTCCTGCCCAACGCAGTGACGTTCGTCTCCACTGACGATCCGGCCAACTGCACCCATGCCGGCCAGACGGTCAGCTGCTCCTACGGAACGCTGGCCAACGGGGACTCCCGTACCGTGCACGCCACCGTCACGGTGGATCCGTCGCAGACCGTCACGTTCCGCAACGACGCAACGGTCAGTTCCACGACCCCCGACGGCACGCCCGGCAACAACACCTCAGGGGTGGACAGCCATGTCACACCGAGGGCCGACGTCTCGATCGTGAAGACCTCAGACCACGCGACATATCAGGGCGGCGATCTCGTCACCTGGACTTTGGTCGCTCACAATGGCGGTCCGTCCACGGCGCAGAACGTCACCGTGGACGACGACATTCCGGCGACGCTCGACTTCGTGTCGGTCACGCCCGGGGCGCCGACCTGCTCGCAGGTCGCCGGCCACGTGCACTGCGACCTGGCGTCGCTGGCGCCGGGCGCCGACCGCACAGTCACGATCGTGACGCGCGCCCAAGGTGCTCCCACGAGCGGTGGTGACACCACCACGTACAAGATCACCGTGTCCAAGCAGGAGCAGTACTGGAGCCTGGCGCCCGGTGAGACGCGCACGATGGACATCAGCTGCCCGGACGGCATCGCCGCTGACGGCACGCTGCAGATCGTTGATGTGGACTCCGGTCACGGGACTCCCGTCGACGTGCAGGTGCAGCAGGCGTCCTCGATCTCGCTGAGCACGTACCGGTTCATCGCGAAGAACACGTCCAGCGGCCAGGCACAGGTGCGGCCGCAGATCACCTGCCTGCCGTCCACGACCGACGCGGACACCACGGTGCACCCGTTGGTCGTCGGTGCACTGCAGACGCAGAACACCGGATCGCTCACGCCGGGTCGGTACACGTTCACGATCCCCGTGGACGCAGCTCATCACGCGATCGCACCTGGCATCGAGGTCCTTTCGGGCCTCGCCAGCCTGGTCGGTAGCGAGCCCGTCGCCGGCGGTTGGCAGTTCACGGTCGACGTCCAGCAGACGGCGAACGTGAACCTGAGCTTGCGTCTGCTCAGCAACAGCACGGGCGGCAAGCCGTTCTCGTTCCTGCACATCATGCGCACGGTGACCATTGGTCCGGGCCGGACAAACCAGCTGCGCGTCAGCTGCCCGGTCGGGTACAAAGGCATCGTCGGGACGTACGACCTGCCCGCCGGCGTGTTCTCCTTGGGCAGCGTGCCCGAGCCGATCAACCGGGATTTCGATCTCTACAACACCAATGACCACTCGGTCGTCGTAACACTCGATCTTGAGTGCATCGGGATCGAGACGACGATGGCGGCCGCTGATCACCGCACCGTGACCAACACGGCGACGGTCGGCACCACCACGACCGACACGAACGGTGCCAACAACAGCTCCAGTGCCTCGATCGCGGTCGACAGCGCCGCGGGTTCGCACGTAGCGATCCCCGCGCACATCGCCACGACGCCGGTGGCTCCGGCTGGGCCGGCGGTCCTGCGGTTGAGCCGCATCACGCTGGCGTCCTCGGGGTCGTTGGCCACGATGCCGGTTCGCTGCGCGGGCCCCGGCACGTGCGCCGGAACGGTCAAGCTGTCGATCGCGCTGCCGTCCTCGCGGGCTCACAGCGCCAAGGTCCGTCGTGTCGTGATCGGAACCGCTGGGTATTGGGTCAACGCGGGCAGCACCGGGTCCGTGAAGGTGAAGATCGCCCGCAAGTACCGCTCGCTGATCCGCAGCGGCCGCATCCGCTCGGTGCAGGTCACGACCGCTGCCGGTTCGGTGGCCGTCAAGGCGGCGCGCTCGCGCCGCTAGTCCGTCCCGTCGGGCCGGGCGAGCAATGTCTCGTCCGGCCCGAGCGGGGACGCGCCCGTTTGGCTCGCTCGGCGAATGGGCAAACTACACCCAATGCGTCCCCTTTCTTTCTCGCCTTACTTGCCCGCCGCGCTGCTCTCCGCCTCGCTTGCGATGGCCGCGCCGGCCGGTGCGGCCGCACCGATCCCGACCCAGCCACTCACCCACTATTCGAAGCTGCAGTCGCCCCGACTGTCGACGACGCCCATCGCACTGGAGTCCGTACCGCGCATGGTTCGCAGCATCTACTCCCACGTACACCTGCCCACGGGTTCGGTGGCCAAGACCGGCGCGGTCGGGACCAACGCGCAACTCGGCATCGATCCCAAAGTAAAGCTTGCCATCGGGCCGCAGCGGGCCGGTGCCCCATACGTCGCGGCGGGGATCATGAATCACAGCCGCAGCCAGGTGAACGCGGGCTGGAAGATCTTCAGTTGGGGGTGGAAGCAGCAGACCTCTGACGGCGGGTTCCCGGCGGCGCATCGCTTCAGCGTCGCCTTTTTCATCGTGTCCCAGGCTCGATCGGCCCTCATGCTGCTGCGCTCCTCCTACGCCTCGACCGACCGAGCGAGGGTCGAGGCGGTACTGCCAAAGCTGCAGTCAGCCTGCCGGTGGATGCTGCTGCCGGATGTGGTGGCGCGCGCCGTCTACCAGGAGACCCGCTTCAACCACCGCGACTACGCGACGGGCGCGGCGTTCGCGTTCACCGACGAGCTGGCGCGCGTGCTCGGCAAGCCCGCACAGTTCGCGACCGCCGAGGCGGACACGCTGACGGTGGGTATGGGGCGGCAGTGGCCCAACGGCGTCAACCCTGAACTCCACGGCTGGGACGCTTCTTACGAATCGGTGGGCATCATGTTTGCCGAGGAGTGGTTGCAACTGCGGTCGGACTGGACCCAGCCTCTCGCCCGGCGCATGCTGGCGACGACCGACCGGGCGATGTCGTGGCTGAAGAGCCGCATCACCTCGAACGGCAAGCTCAACCACACGGGCGACACACGAACGAGCGGGCCACGCAAAGGTCCGTCGTATATCGCGATCGAACGCGCTCTCTCCTACTGGGGGGCGCTGACCGGTGACGTCACGGCGCGCCGGAAGGCCCGCTTGGTCTCCCACTGGGTGGGCACTTCGCTGGATCGCCCGCCGGCCGCCGGCAGTGAAACCGCCCCCTGAGTCCGCGCGCGAGGGCTTCTTAGGCGATGAGCGGGGCGCTACTGTGTTCGCGATCAACGCCCTTCCCGAACAGCGACCCTCATGAGCAAGGCGATGAGCAATACCGATGGCCGTCGCACACCGGCGTAGCCCGTTCCTGCAGGGCGTTCTCCCGATCGACCGGGCGAGCCTTCCGGCGGAGATCATCGCGGGCACGACGCTCGCGGCACTGGCGATCCCGGAGGTCATGGGCTACACGTCGATCGCCGGCATGCCGGTGGTCACCGGTCTGTACACGCTGCTCGTCCCGGTCTTGCTGTTCGCGTTGCTGGGCTCCTCGCGCCACCTCGTGGTCGGCGCCGACTCGGCCACCGCCGCGATTATGGCCGCAGCGCTGGCCGGCTTGGCCGCCGCAGGATCGTCGAAGTACGTCGCCCTTGCCGGACTGATGGCGCTCGTGGCCGGCTTGCTGCTGCTGATCGCGCGGCTCGCGCGGCTCGGCTTTCTGGCGAACTTCCTGTCGCGCACGGTGCTGATCGGGTTTCTCACCGGGGTGGGTATCCAGGTCTCCTGCGAGCAGGTGGCGGGAATGCTCGGGGTATCCAAAGGCGACGGTAAACCCATCGAGCAGTTGGTCGACGCGCTGAAGAACATCCCCAACGCCCAGGCTCAGACGGTGGCGGTATCGGTGGGGGTGTTGCTCCTCGTCATCGGCGGCGGGTACCTCGCACCCAAAGTCCCGTGGGCGCTGTTCGCGGTCATCGGGTCCATCGTGGTCAGCGAGGCCGTCGACCTCGCCGCCCATGGCGTGGCCACGATCGGGACGGTGCCGAGCGGGCTGCCGACCCTGGGGTTCCCCGACGTGCCGTTGAGCGACGTGCCCGAGCTGCTCGGCGCCGCGGCATCGATCTTCATTGTGATCCTCGCGCAAAGTGCCGCGACCTCTCGTGCCTATGCCGCCAAGTTCGGCGACGTGTTCGATGAGAACGTGGATCTCGTGGGCCTCAGCGCGGCGAGTGTCGGCGCGGGGCTGACGGGGACCTTCGTGGTGAACGGCAGCCCCACCAAGACCGAGATGGTGGACAGCGCCGGCGGTCGCAACCAGCTGGCACAGCTCACCATGGCCGTGTGTGTGGTGATCGTCCTGCTGTTTCTCACTGCTCCCCTTTCCTACATGCCGAGCGCCGTGCTGTCCTCGGTCGTTTTCATCATCGCGCTCCGGCTGATCGATATTCGCGCCATGCGTGATGTACGTCATCGGCGGCCGTCTGAGTTTGTCGTCGCCGTCATCACCGCTGGTGTCGTCGTCGGCATCGGCGTCAAGGAAGGCATCATCGCCGCCATGGTGCTGTCGATCATCTTCCACCTGCGTCACAGCTACCGCCCTCATGATCTCCTGGTCGTGACGGACCCGCAGACAGGTGCGTTGCGAAGCACCCCGCTCGCCGGCGCGGCCCAAGCGGAGCCGGGCCTCGTGATCTACCACTTTGGCGCCGGGCTGTACTACGCCAACGCCGACCGGTTCCGGGCGGAGATCCTCGCGCTGGCGGATACCGCGCAGCCCAAGCTGCAGTGGTTGTGCCTGGCCGGCGGGGCGATCGGTGACCTGGACTACTCGGCGTCGGCGACGCTACGGACCCTGTACAGCGATCTGCGTACGCGTAACGTCACGCTCGTCACGTGCAGCCTCATGCCCGAGGTGCGGGCGGAGTTTGACCGGGACGGGCTCACCGACCTGCTCGGTCAGGACCATATGTTCGGCTGGCCGGATGAAGTGATCGCGGCCTACCGCAAGCTAGCCACATAGTGGTCACGCTTCAATTTGGCGGGGCAATGTCTGCGATGCTCAACAGCATGCGTCCCTCCGATGAACGATGAGCGAGTTCGACGCTTTCGGACGCCCGATCGCGAAGGACTCGGGGTCGTCGTCGCCGTCGACCCCGACGCCCATTCAGTCGCCGACCGGGTTCGGCCCCGCGTCCACGCCCAGGCGCGCGCGCGGCACGCGGATGGGGTGCGCCGTCGCACTGGCCCTCCTGCTGCTGACGGTCGGGGTTCCGATCGCCATCGGTGTACTGGCCTTCTCCCAGGTGAGTGACACCATCAACTCGGTGACCCGCAGCCTGTCGCGCAGCTTCACCACGTCGAGTTCGAGTTTCACCACGTCCACCTCGCCGGCCCCGCCCGAGCCGCCGACGGACCTCAGCCACGAGTCAATGTTGCGGCGGGCGAACCTCGCACCGGCGCTGCGGGAGATCCGACGGCTGGCCAACGGCAGCACGCCCACGTTCGTGCGCGTGGAGGCGCTCAGGGTCGACGTGCAGACGATCGGTCGCGACGGGACGATCCGCAATCTGCAGCGGCCATGGGACGCAAAGGCCACTGTCCTCTCAACCTCGCCGGGCGGACCGCGGAGCGCCGGGTTGCGGTGGTCGCAAATCAATGCTGCCGCTCCACAGAGGATGTCTGAAGCCGTGCGCAATGGCAGCACCCGAGCGGCCAACCAGCTGACGTACGCCGTGCTTTTGGCCGCCACGAAGACCTGGTCAGCGTTCCGCTCGGACGGCACGCTGTACACGGCCGGCTTGAGCGGGCGCAATGCGCACCGGCTCGGCGGGTAGGACGGGTCGCATTACCGAGCGCTGAACGGTACTGTCAGGGCCTCCCCGGAAGGAGACCCCGTGTCCGCTCGGTTGCCTGTCGTCCCCGTCGTTGTCGCCCTCGCGCTGTGCGCAACGGCCACCGTCGCTCACGCGACCACGTTCCACGTGGTGGCCGGGGGGTCAGGGGCCGACTGCACGCAAGCCGCTCCGTGCGCAACGGTCGAGGACGCGCTCACCGCGCACCGGGTCGCGCCTGCGGCCGACGACGTGATTGACGTCGGCCCTGGGATCTTCGAGGGCTTTGCCGCTGACGACACGGCCGACGGCGGCCTCACGATCCAGGGCACGCTCAGCGGCAGCACCCATCAGACCACGCTGCGTGCGCTGGGTGACGGGATCTTCCATGAGGGCCTCACGGCGATCATCGGTGTGTGCGGAAGCGTCGGCGCGACCCTGCGCGATGTCGATGTCGACACCCAGGGAGCCGATCTCGGCGTCAGTGCGATCGGGGTCGATGGGGACTCCCGGCTGATCAACGTTCATGCGGAGAACCAGGCCGGATCGACGGCCGGCAGCGTGGTGAACTCATGCAAGGGCAGCCCGCACATCGACCGGTCCGTGGTCGTCGCCGGCGACGGCGACACCGGTGTGATGGTCCACCAGCGACTCGCGGTGCGCAACAGCACGATCACGAGCACCGACAGCCCGGCGATCCTTCAGAACGCGCCGGGGCTAAGGAGCAGCCTGCGCCTGGTCGTGCTCCGTTCGACGATCTCCTCAGGGGCATCGAGTACCGCCACGATCCTCACGACTGGCCCCACCACCGTCGACTCCTCGCTCGTGACCGGCGGCGGGGTAGCCATGGTCATGTTCGTCGGCGGGACCACCTGGACGATCCGCAACAGCACACTCGACGCCGGCGAGCCGGGATACGACCCCGGCACGCCGGCCATCGGCTTTTTCCTTGTCGGGAGTCCCGCGAACGTGGCGATCGAGAGCTCGATCCTGGTGGACGGCATGCAGGTCTTCCAGGGGATGGGGACTATCACCTGCCGGTACTCCGACGTGCCCACCTTGGACCCGGTCGTCGATTGGACCACGGACTGCGACACCGGTGCGGGGACGACTAACACGAGCTCCTCAGCCGCGGGCCTGTTCGTGGGTGGAGCGCCGTACAGCTGGCAACTGGCGCCCGGCTCCCCGGCGATCGACGCCGGCCGACCGGGGACGCTGCCCGCCACGTTCTCGGCCTTCGATCTGAACGGGACCAAGCGGATCCAGACCGGCGCCTCAGCCACCTGTCCGTACGGCCCCAGGGTCGACATGGGTGCCTATGAGGCGCCGGCGGTTGGGTGTATACCCACCCGCACGACCTTGCCGACTGTGATCGCGCCCGTCGCACCCCAGGTCGGTAACCACTGGGCGGCTGGGCATGGCACGTGGACGCCGAAACCTGCGTCGTACACCTACGCCTGGGTGCGCTGTGACGCCGACGGCGCGTCGGGCTGCGTAGATATCGGCGGGGCGACCCGTCCGGCGTACCGGGCGGTGGCCGCGGACGTCGGCCACACGCTTCGGGTCCGGGTGGTCGCCCACACGCCGGCCGGCGACAGCGCCCCGGCCACGAGCGACGCGTCGGTCGCCGTGGTGGCGCGCCGGTAGCAAGCTGCGTCCGGACCTCGTACGGTCCCGGCCATGACGGCCATGACGTCCCCCGTTCAGGACTATCTCGCGATGCTGCATGAGCGCCACCGCCGCGTGGTCGAGGGCAATGTCGCGTCCTACATACCGCCGCTCGCCTGCGCCGATCCGGCGTGGTTCGGGATTTCGCTCATCACGGTGGGCGGAGCCACTTACGAAGTCGGGGAGACGGCTCAGCCGTTCACGATCCAGTCGATTTCCAAGCCGCTCACGTTCGCGCTGCTGCTCGAGGAGCGCGGAGAGGACTTTGTTCGCGCCCATGTCGGCGTCGAGCCCACAGGGGAGGCGTTCAACTCCATCGCGCTTGATCCCGCCAGTGGCGCGCCGCTGAACCCCATGGTGAACGCGGGGGCGATCGCCGCCGTCGGTTTGTTGGCCGAAGACCCCGCCCAGGCATCGCCGGCCCAGCGGATCGCCGACGCCTACGCCGCGTTCGCCGGACGCCCGCTCGGCGTTGACGAGGCGGTGCGCGCCTCTGAGAGTGAGACCGGGCACCGCAATCGGGCGATCGCCCATCTGCTGCGCGCGTCCGACGTGATCACGGGTGAGCCGGACGACATCGCCGAGGTCTATTTCGAACAATGCTCACGATTGGTAACGGCGCACGATCTCGCCGCGATCGCCGCCACGCTGGCCAACGGTGGCATCAACCCGATGACCGGCGTGCGCGCCGCTTCGGAGGAGACCGTTCGCTCTGTGCTCAGTGTGATGACCAGTTGTGGCATGTACGACGGAGCGGGCGAGTGGTTGTTCACCGTCGGGCTGCCCGCCAAGAGCGGCGTGTCGGGTGGGTTGATCGCCGTGCTGCCCGGCCGATTGGGTATCGGCGTGTTCTCGCCACCGTTGGATGAGGCCGGCAACAGCGTTCGCGCCGTGCGCGTGTGTGAGGACCTCTCTCGCGACCTACAGTTGCATCTGATTCAGCCGGGACGTCGCCCCGCCTCAGCAATCCGTTCGTCCCTGACGCTGGCGCAGCGAGGATCCAAGCGGCTACGCGGTGAGCCCCAGGCCGAAGCGCTCGTGGCCCTCGCCGACCGGGCAGGTGCGTTCGAGCTGCAGGGCGAGCTGGCCTTCAGCGAAGGCGAGGAGCTGGCCCGTGCCGTCCTGGATGCCGATCTTGACCTCGTCGTGTTGGACCTGCGTCGAGTACGCCGGATCGACAACGCGGTCATCGCGCTGATCCACGGCCTGCGGCAACAGTTTGCGGCCGGCGGAGGGGAACTTCTGCTGACCGGCGCCGACGATCTACCTGCCTCGCTAAGTCACGGCCTGACCGCCTTCGGGGAGCTCGACCTGGCGCTGGAATGGTGTGAGGATCGGCTCCTGGAGGCGGCCGGAGTGGCGTTGGAGCCGATGCGCGTCCCGCTCGCTGAACACGAGGCGCTCGCCGGACTCAGCCAAGCCGCCCTGGCGCAGGTGTCGCTGCTGGTCCAGACCCGTCGCTTTGCCGCCGGCGACCTGGTGCTCGAGCGCGGTGCGGATGCCGACGAGGTGATCCTCGTGATGGAGGGCGAGTTGAGCGTCTTGTTGAGTCTGGCGGACGGCACGAGCCGGCGGGTCGCCACCCTGCGCGCCGGGATGCTGCTCGGTGAGATGTCCTTCATCGACCGCCAGCAGCGCACCAGCGACGTGCGCGCCGACACCGATGTGGAATGTGCCGTGCTCACGCGCGAGGGGCTGAACGCTCTCGATGACATTGACCCGCGGGTGCGCTCCCAGTTCCTGGCGAACGTGCTGCGCATCGTGAACCAGCGGGCTCAGCAGGCTCGAGCAGAACTCGCGTGGCTGGCACGCTGAGACTGCTCACGGCTCAGCCCAGCAGGCGGTCCATCAGGTGATCCGACGCGACGCTCGGCGCGCAGTAGCCCGTGTGGCTCGATCCTCAACCCACCTTCCCGACGGCGCGACCGACCCGCGCGGCGCGGACACGGCCCTCGCGGTGGCATTGGGCGGGGTGATCTGCCCGGTGCCGTTCCTGATGTCGGCGGCCGCGATGCAGATCGCTCGCCCGCAACGGTCGCGCCGCGCCCAGGTGGCCTACTGGCTCGGAGCGGTCACGATCGTGCTGCAGGCTGCGGCGCTGCTGCTCGCCGTCGTTCTCACTCTCAGCTGAGCGGCGCGACCTTGCCCGAGATGTGGCACTGCCCGCCCTTGCAGTGTTCGAGCTTGCGCACCTTCGCGGCCAGGGCGGCTTGGATGCCGGCATCCGCCGGGAGGTCGGCGAGGTTGTGCAACTCGTACGGGTCGGCCTTCAGGTCGTACAACTCCTTGGGCCCGTAGTTCCACTCCACGTACTTCCAGGAGTCGGTGCGCACGCCGGTGTACGGCTGGTCGTACTGCATCGGGAAGCCTTCGCCGATGAACAGCGGGCTGGTGGCCTCGATCCCGATGGCACGAGCCGGCGTCTTCTTCGGATCACGAGCGACGGGCAGCAGGTTGATGCCGTCCTGGACGCGGCCGGGCTTGGTCTGGGCGGCGGCGAGGATGGTCGAGGCAAAGTCGATGTTGGACACCTGGTTCTTCACCGTGCGGCCGACCGGGATGCTGGGGCCGCGAAGGATAAACGGCACCTTGAGCGACTCCTCATAGGGCACGAACTTGTCCCCGGGGATCCGGTGTTGCCCCTGTACCCAGCCGTTGTCGGAAACGAACACGATCATCGTGTTCTTGAGCTGGTGCGTGGCCTTGAGCGTCTTGACCAGCGTGGCGACATGCTCGTCGACCGTCTGCAGCGAGCCGATACGGCCCTCATAGTCGAGCTGGAGCTGCGCTTTCTTGGCGTCGGTGAGCGGCGGTAGATCGGCGATCTTCGACGGCTTGCCGACGTTCGCGTCGTCGAAGGACGGTGGCGTAGGCAACGTGAACGTCTTGCTCTTGGCCTCGTACTTCGGTGACGGCCGGGGGTCCTGACCGGGGCGACCGAGGAAGGACGTGGCGACGTCCTCGCGATGGGCGGACGCAGGGGCCCACCAGATGAAGAACGGCTTCTTGGACTTCGCCTGGTCCTTCACCAGCGACTCGGTCATCTTGCCGGTGACGTCCGGCGAATACGGGGAAGTCGGCGTCACCGTGGTGCCGAAGTCCCCTGGGGTGAAGATCGAGTGGGCGAGGTTGATGACGTCGGAAAGAGAAGGTCGAGGGTAGACCGGCTTGACCTGAACGTTTCCGAACTGGACGAGTTGCTTGGCGAAGGTCGCGTCGCCCCAGGTGCGCAACTCGCCGTTCAGGTTCATCTCGAAGTTGAAGTAGTCGTAGGCCGATGGATCGAGCAGGCCGCCCCATATGTCAAAGCCGACTGGTATCTCGCCATGCGCGTCCATTGCGCCGTAGCCGTTGAGCCATTTGCCGAACAGCGCGGTCGTGTAGCCGCTCTTCTGCAGCCACCGCGGAAGGATGTTGCCCCGGTCCTTCATCCCGTACCAGCCGTACGGGAAGAAGTTGCCGTTCACGCCGTGGTTGTGGGCGTACTGGCCGGTGATGAACGTCGCCCGCGCGGGGCAGCAGAGCGGAAAAGAGTCGACCGCGTTGGCGAATGTCGTGCCCTGCTGGCCCAGTAGCTTGCGCACGTTCGGCATGTGCTGCTGATCGGCCAAAGCCTCGTCGTCGGTCATGACGACCAAGATGTTGGGCCGGGTATCGCACTTCTTCGCGGTGAATGCGGCGGACGCTGCCTTGCAGGCCGGCGCCGTTCGGGCCTGAGCAGGGCTGGGGGCGGCCAACAGACCAGTCGCCAGGCACAGAAGGCCCGCCACCAGGAGTCGGTGACGCGGTGTCACATCTCTCATCGGGCGAGCGTACAGAAATCCAGGAGGTCGGTGAGTCGGATGCTGCGGCAGGCTGATTTCGCTGACGGATGGCCAGCGGCCGCGGCTACCGTGCGTCGCCGAGCGCCCGGGTACGGCAGGATGGGGGTATGTCGACCCCTCCCACCTCGCGCTCCGTGAAGATCTCCGACGACGAGCGCACGGGCTGGTCGTCGGATCGTCCGCGCCGGGACGGCGGTCCCAACCGGCCCATCGACATCTCGGTGCGGTGCCGCGTCCTGACACCGTCCGGGCGCCAGCGCT
This sequence comes from Solirubrobacterales bacterium, assembly GCA_038319025.1. Classification (GTDB taxonomy): domain Bacteria; phylum Actinomycetota; class Thermoleophilia; order Solirubrobacterales; family Solirubrobacteraceae; genus JBBQCW01. The sequence goes on along the minus strand of JBBQCW010000013.1, from coordinate 10,897 downwards.
ATTCACCCGGCAGCCTGCTCGTGATCGTGTGTGCTTCAAAGATCGAGCGTGACCGGTTCACCGACCGCCTGATCGAGGACAAGGCTTCGCTGTTGTCGCTCGACAAGGTCCGCGGCCTGCTCGCCGGCCGCGTCGAGCCCGCCGAACTGGAGGCCCGCGCCGCCCAGATCTTGGACAGCGCCGTGGCCAAGCGACTCGGAGCGGGGGAGACGGTGGTGATCGCCGCCGACGGGATCGACGTGGTCGAGCGCGAGCACATCGTTCGCATGGCACACGGCCTCAAGCGCCCTCGCCACATGATCTTTCTCGAAGTCGCCCGCGACAACGTCGAAGAAGACGATCGCGGCACTCTGAACGACCTGCGCAGCGCGCTGGACGCCGGCGACCTGGGCGCCGAGGGCTTTCAGACCGCGATGCGGCTGGGCGGCAGCACGATCACCGAACTGAAGCGCATCGTCTTCAGCTTCCCGCCGCGCGAGGACTGAACTCGCGGGCGCTGGGCGGCGGTGAGGCCGGCGCCACCTCGATCGAGAACGTGGCGGCGAACTCTCCGCCGGCGGGGATGATCGGCAGGTCCTCACCGGACGCGAGCGCTGCTGTCGGCGCCGTCATCGGCTCCAGGCACACGACGTCAAGGTCGGCCGGCGCGTAGACCTGTGCGAACGGGTAATGCTCGCCGAAAGCAACCGTGATGCGCCGACCGCCTGCCTCCAGGACGAACGGTGCCGTAGGCGCGAGGTAGCCGTCGTCGTAGGTGGTTGCCCCGAGCGCGCTGCCGGCGATGGTGATCGGTTCACGCTCGCCGGTGGGGATCATCTGCGCGTCGAGGATGAGGCGTTGGTGGACCGGGGCCGCCAACTCCCATAAGGCCCGCGGCGCGCCGGGCAGCGCGAAGTAGGGGTGCCAGCCAAAGGAGATCGGCACCGGTCCGTCGGCGTGCGCTCGGATCGTCGTGGTGATCGTGAGCGTGGTGCCCCGCAGTTCCACGGTCAACTCGATGTCGTGCGGGAACGGGAAGGCGGCCAGCCGCGCGGGCTGCGCTCCAAAGTTCAGGCGGGCCTGAAGTCGCGCCCGGTGCTCGTCAGCGTGTCGCTCGGTCACCTCCCAGTCTGGAGCGGCGGCGAGCACGCCGTGGATCGGCAGGTCGTGCTCGTCACAGTGGATCAGGGCTGACTCGTGATCGAGGACGACAGTGTGGCCGGCGGCCGTGTACGTCCAACCGGGGAGGCGGTTGGCCCACGGATGCAGCAGCGGGATACCGAACGTCGACCCGTGATCGGCGTAAGTGGCCAGGCCGCCACGCTGGCCGAGGAGTTCGTCGCCCTTGTGGGTCAGCGAGCAGCCGACCATGCCTTCACCGGGCGCAAAAGCGGCGGCGAGCCCGTCCGGCGACCGCAGCGTGACGGTGGCGTAACCGTCGTGTGTGGTGTCAGCGATGGTGTGCGGGGTGGCGGACATGGCGGCGTGGTGAGGCTATCGGCCTGGTCGAAAAAGGAGCTGATGTAGCCCACATTTCGGCCATGCCGCCGACCTGCATATCCTGCACCCCATGAGCGAAGACCGTGTCAGCATCGAGATCACCGACCACGTCGCCGTGGTGCGGCTGACCCGTCCGGAGAAGCACAACGCCCTCGACGGCGCGATGTTCCTCGCCGTCCAGGCTGCCGCGCTGAGGTTGCGCACCGAGCCCGTCGTCCGCGCCGTGGTGTTGTGCGGCGACGGCCCGAGCTTCTGCTCGGGCCTTGATGTCGTCGGGATGATGAGCGGGCCGATCAGCATGGAGCAGTTGGGTGAGCGCGAGGCCGGGGAGATCGGAAACCTCGCCCAGCGGGTGGCGATCGACTGGGCCCGCGTCCCCGTGCCCGTCATCGCTGCGGTGCACGGCAACTGCTTCGGCGGCGGGATGCAGATCGCGCTCGGCGCCGACATTCGCATCGCCGCCCCGGATGCTCGGCTATCGATCATGGAGATCCGCTGGGGCCTCGTGCCCGACATGGGGATCACGCAGACCTTGCCCCAGCTGATGCGCGCCGACGTGGCCAAGGAACTCACGTTCACCGGGCGCATGCTGGACGGCGAGGAAGCTCGCACGGCGGGGCTCGTCACCAGCGTCGCGGCCGATCCTCTCGCTGCTGCGCTCGCGCTGGCCGCCGACATCGCACAAAGGTCTCCGGACGCGATCCGCGCCGCCAAGCGCCTCTACAACGAGGCTTGGGGCACGGACCCGGCCGCCGATCTGCTGCTGGAAACCGAGTTGCAAGTAGGGCTGATCGGGTCTCCGAACCAACTGGCCGCCGTCACCGCCGGTCTGGCCAAACAGACACCGCAGTTCACAGACCCGGAGTGAGTCCTGGGGTTTGGCGCATAGGCGTTCGTGGCACTACTGGAGTGTGTCCATTCGTCCACGCTTGACCCGCACCTCCGTCCACCGCATCGCCGAGGGCCCTCGCGCCCAACGGCTGCGCCAGGAGACAGCTACTGCGGCTAGTCACGCGCGGCGCGAGGCGCTCGTTCTGGGTCCGCTGTTCATCGGCGTGCTCGTGCTGCACGCCCACCGCAACCAGATCGCCCCAGGGCTGGGGCCCTACATCCAGATCTTCACGGTGGTCGCACTGGCCATCATCGGGTGGGGACTGGCCCGCGACATCGGCCGTGCGCTCGGCCCGGCGCTACTCGGGCGCCTCGACCCGGCGACCGCGGGCACCGTCGGATTCCTCATCCGCCTGGTCGGCGTGGGCCTGGCCCTGCTGATCGCCCTGCGCATCGCTGGGTTGCCCGCTCGGACCTTGGCTGTCGGCAGCGCGTTCACCGCGATCATCGTCGGCCTCGCCGCCCAGCAGACCCTCGGCAACCTGTTCGCGGGCACGGTCATGCTCAGCGCCCGCCCATTCCGCGTCGGGGAACGCGTGCGCTTTCAGGGCGGCGGTCTGGCCGGGCAGATTGAAGGCACCGTCCTGAGTCTCGGCCTGCTCTACGTCACCCTCGGAAGCGGCGCCGACCGGATCATGGTGCCCAACTCCGTGGCGCTCGGGTGCGCCGTCGTCCCGCTGCGCGAACCCGCGGCGGTCGATTTCGTGGCGACCCTGCGCTCGGGCATGCGGATCGGCGACGTGCAGGACCTGCTGGCCGAAGCCGTGGACGTTCCCACGCGCGGTGCACCGGACATCGAGCTGAAGTCGATGGACGACGACGCGGTCGTGGTGCGGATCAGCGCCGTTCCGGTCGATCCGGAGGACGGCTGGCGCCTGGCTGATCAAGTGCTCGCGGCCGTCGATCGCATCACCAGCGACCCAGTCACCATGGAACACGTGATCGGCACCGCCGCCGAGGCCGAGGCCGAACGCCGGCCGCCCGTGGGGGCAGCCGGCGTCAGCAACGGCGAGTCGTAAGCGCTACTTCAGGACGGTCTTGAGCCAAGCCGTCGCATCGGTGAGGCCGGCGGCGACCACGCCACCGTGATCGATCCCGGGGTAGACCTTGTAATCGACGGCAGCGCCCTTGGCCTTCAGGCCGTCCACCAGCGGATCGGTGAACGACTTGAACACCGTGCTGTCGGCGTCGCCCTGCTGGATCAGCGTGGGCACGTTGATCGTCAGGTTCGTCGGATCGCTGGCGTCGAGGATCTTGTAGAGGTTCGTGCGGTCATAGCCGTCGCGAACGATCTGCGAGGGCGCAATGGCACCCCACGAATCCGTCTTGCTCAGATCCCCCAGGCACTTGGTCTCCACCTGCGGGTAAAGCGCCTGCGCCGCGGGCGTGAGCAGGTCAGCGGTCTTGATCGTCGACGGCGACGCCGCGACGGCACCGGCAACCAACAGCGAACCCAGGCCCGACAGGCCGCTCGGAGCGGTCAGCGACTTGGCCAGTTCGACCTCGGTCTTGACGTGCGACGCAGGAGCGAACGCATCGACGCCCTTCAGGTGCAGCTTCGGCGCCCACTTCGGGCCGATGGCGGCGGCGAACAATGCGGCGTGACCACCCTGCGAGTGACCGGAGGCGACCCAGTTGCGGCCGACGGTCTTGTCGGCCTGGCCGGCGGCGGTAACGATGTCGACGACACCGCGACCCTCGGACGTGCCGATCAGGTAGGGGTGCGGACCGGGAGTGCCGAGGCCCTCATAGTCCGTCCGCGCGACGGCGTAACCGGCGGCGAGCCAGGCGTTGAGCTCGGGGTAGATGTAGGCGACGTACCCGTGATCGGAGCTGACCACCGTGTCACGAGTGGGGGCGCAGATATCGGCCACACCGGTGGTGCCGTGCGCGTAGCTGATGACCGGCCAGCCGCCCTTGGGTGCCTTGCCCTTGGGGATCGATACCGAGCCGGAGACGGCGACGGCCTTGCCGCTGACGGAGGTGGAGCGGTAAAGCACCAGATAGTTCTTGGCCGCGCCCGTCAGGACGTCGGGGCCCGTCTGCTTGCGGGCCCAGATCAGGTCGCCGTGGGCGCCCGTGAGCTTCTTGGGCGGCGTGTAGAACTTGGACCCGGCCGGCGCCTTGGCCGGCTTCTTGGCCGCGAGGGCCGATGAGGCGGGCAGCGCCGCGGCGAACGCGGTGAGCGCCAGGACGGCGGTCAGCCGCGAGATGGTGGTGCGAGAACGCATGTGTGCTCCTGTGGGAACGTTGTGAACGGTGACAGTCTGCCCGTTTGTCGGATGTGGCGCGCAGGTGGCGGGTGTGTGCGGGGTAGGGTCCGGAGCATGAGCACGTACGACTACATCGTTGTCGGTGCTGGGTCGGCCGGATGCGTTCTGGCCAACCGGCTGACCGAGGTCGCGTCCAACCGCGTCCTGCTGCTGGAGGCAGGTGGCAAGAACCGGCACCCCAGTGTGGTGATCCCCGCGGCTTTCGCCCAGCAGTTCCATTCCGAACGCGATTGGGATCTGGCCACCGACCCCGAGCCCGCCTGCGACGGGCGTGAACTGTACGTGCCGCGAGGCAAAGGCCTCGGCGGGTGCAGTGCGATGAACGCGATGCTCTACGTGCGCGGGCGCCCGCTCGACTACGACCTGTGGGAGAACGCCGGCTGCCCCGGCTGGGGCTGGGGCGACGTGCTGCCCTACTTCCTGCGCTCGGAGGACAACTCGCGCGGTGCGTCAGCCGACCATGACGCGGGCGGTCCCCAGCGCGTGGAGGATCCCCGCTCGCCCCGGCCGATGACCCAGGCGTTCCTGGCCGGCGCCGAGGCCGCCGGCATCCCGCGAGTGTCTGACTACAACGGCCCCGAGCAGGACGGCGCCGCGATGGTGCAGGTCACCCAGCGCAAAGGGCGGCGTTGGAGCACGGCCGACGGCTATTTGCGGCCGGCCGCCAAGCGTCCGAACCTGACGGTCATCACCGGCGCTCAGGTGCTGCGCGTCGAGCTCGACGACGGGCGCGCGACGGCGGTCCGTTACCTCGACGGCAAGGGGCGTGAGCAGGTCGTCCGGGCCGGACGCGAGATCATCATCTCCGCCGGCTCGATCGGCTCGCCTCAGCTTCTGATGCTGTCCGGCATCGGCCCGGCCGAACAGCTACGCGAGCACGGGATCCCGGTCGCAGTGGACTCCGTCGGCGTGGGCGGCAACCTTCAGGACCATCCGTACGTGGTGGGCGTGTGGGACGTCCCCGGCGGTGGATCCCTGGCGGATGCCGAAAAGCCTGCGGCGATGGTCGAATGGCTGCTGCGCCGCACCGGCCCGTTGAGCTCCAGTGTGGCCGAGGCGTTCGCGTTCGTGCGGACCCGCCCTGGTCTGCCCGCGGCCGACATTCAGTTCCACTTTGCCCCGGCCTACTTCGTCGATCACGGCGCCGGTGAGTACGACGGCCATGCCCTCACGATCGCTCCCGTACTCGTGTCGCCGCGCAGTCGCGGGCACGTGCGCCTGCGTTCCGCCGACCCCGCCGACAAGCCGCGCATCCTCACCAACTCGTTGTCGGAGCCCGAGGACATTGCCTCGATGGTGGCCGGCATCAAGCTTGCCCGACAGATCGCGGCCACCGGGCCGATGCAGGCCGTAGTCGGGCGGGAGATCTTCCCCGGCGCGGCAGCCCAGAGCGACGCCGACATCGAGGACGACATTCGCCGGCGCGTCGAGCTGATCTACCACCCCGTCGGGACCTGCCGCATGGGCTCCGACGACGAGGCCGTGCTCGATCCCCAGTTGCGGGTCCGCGGCGTCGAAGGCCTGAGGGTGGTCGATGCGTCGGTGATGCCGCTGATCCCGGGCGGAAACACCAACGCGCCGACGATCATGGTGGCGGAGAAGGCCGCGGACCTGATCCGCGGAATCGCCCCCGTCTCCGCCTAGTCGGTACTTCGTGAGACGCATCTGGCACTGACAGCGGCGCGGCCCGCGCCTACCTTCTGGTCATGGGCACCCAAACCGCTCGCCGGGCTCTTCCGGTGCTGACCGCCACCATCGTCGCCGTCCTCGTCCTCGCGCCCAGCGCGTCGGCTGCCCTGAACAGCTGGACGGGGCTGATCGGGCTGAACGCGATCAGCGGTGCCAACTGGGTTCGCACCTACGCGACAGACTCCATCCCGACCACCATCTACGCGGGCACCGAGGGCGACGGGGTCTTCAAGAGCGTGACCGACGGCGTGTCATGGTCACCGTTCAGCGCCGGGCTTCCGGGCAACACCAGCGTGCGGGCGATCTTCACCGGCAACGGCAAGGTGTACGCCGGTACCGACAACGGCCTGTTTGCTTCCACCGCAGGCGGGGCGTGGCAGCCTGAAGCGCAGGGGCCCGAGGCCGACCCCAACCACCCCACCAAGCTCAACGCCTCGGTACAGGCCGTTGCGAGCGTACCCGGCAACTTGCTCGCCGGCACCGCTTTCCATGGCGTCTACAAGAGCCCGGACGGCGGCAACACGTGGACGCCGCCACCGGCCAACGACGGGATGCCGGCCGGGGAGACGGTCTGGGCGTTGGCCACGTTCGGGCCGGTGGGCACCCCGCTGGTGTTCGCGGCAACGGGCAGCGGCATCTACCGCTCGATCGACTTCGGCTCCACCTGGGCTCTGTCCAGTGACGGCATCCCGTTCACGACCACTCTGCGCGTGATTCAGGACGGGTCCAACCCGAACATCCTCTACGCCGGTACGGCCAGTGGGCTCTACCGCTCGATCAACCTGGGGCTCACGTGGGCGGACGCCGGCGACGGCCCGGGAACGCAGGATCTCGGCGGCGGGACCGTGCGCGGGCTGCAGCAGTTCACCAGCGGTGCGGTCACGCGGTTGTACGCCGCCACCGACAACGGTCTGTGGACCGGCACCACCGGCAACGGAGCGCTGCCCGGGCCGGTCAGCTGGCGCCAGGTGACGCAGGCCGGGCTCGGCGGGCACACGATCATGTGGACGGTCACCAACTTCCTCACCACGCCCGGCACGTTGCTGGTCGGCACGCAGGGCGACGGCGGATTCGCGCTCACCTTTGCGCCGCCCGTCAACACGGTGGCGCCGAGCGCGCCACTGGGCACCGCGGAGATCGGCCAGACACTGCTAGGCACCAGCGTGGGCACGTGGACCGGCACGGACACCATCAGCTACGAACGACAGTGGCAGCGGTGCACCGGTAACGGCACCGGCTGCGCGGACATCGTCGGTCAGGACCAGCTCGGGTACACCATCGTGGCCGCGGATCTGAACAAGTACCTGCGGTTCGTGATCACCGCCAAGAACGACTTCCCGACCCCGGGACCGCTGGCGCCCACCAAAGCCAGCGCCAGCAGCGGGCAGGTCACGGCGGCTGCCGGCATGCTGCCCGGTGGCGTTCAGCAGAGCGCCGCGTCAATCACGACACTGGCCCCAGGCGATCCGTCGCTGCCGGTCGTCGGCGACACGCTGCACGCGCAGAACTGGCTTTTCAACCCAGCCGTCAGCGCCCCGGTCGGCTCGCACACCTACTTCCAGTGGCTGCGGTGCGATGAGAACGGCAACGCGTGTGTGGTCATCCCGGGTGCGGTCGGTCAGGATTACGTAACCAAGACGGCGGACGCCGAGGTGCGCCTGCGGGTGCGGGTCTCGGGCTCCAACGCCTTCGGTACGGCGGTCCTGCAGGACAGCGGCGCGACGAACACGATCATCCCGGACCCGGCTACGCAGCTCACCCCGGCGACGCTCGTCGGCGATCCGTACGTCGGCTCGAGCCTCGTCGGTGGGGTCGGCTCGTGGAAGAGCCCCAAGACCAACTGGGACCGCCAATGGGAGAGCTGCGACGCGGACGGCACCGGCTGCAATTCGATCTTCGGGGAGACCGGGCCGGGGTACGTGCCCCGCGCTCAGGATGTCGGCCAGCGGATCCGCCTGCGAGTCACCGCCGACGTGAACGAGTCCTACAAACTGCCGCACTCCGTCGACGTCTACACGCCGATGAGCGCCGTCATCGCTCACCCACCGGGGCCCGATCCTGGTCCTGGACCTGGACCCGGGCCTGGACCCGGGCCTACTCCCGACACCACGCCACCGACCCTCGGCAAGCCCGTGGCCAAGAAGGTCAAGGGCGGCACCGCCATCACCACCGGGCTGTCGGAGGCCGGCTCGCTGAGCATCACCGTTCAGAAGGCCGGGGCCGGGCATCGCTCCGGGAAGTCGTGCAAGGCGGGCCGCAAGAAGCACGCGAAGTCATGCACGCATTGGGCGACGTTTGCATCCTTCGTGAAGCCCGCCGCCGCCGGCACGACGACGATCACCATCGGGCACAAGATCGGCAAGAAGACGTTGCACCGTGGGTCCTACCGGGCCGTGATCACGCCGCGGGATGCCGCGGGCAACAAGGGTGCCTCGCGCACGGTGAGCTTCAGCGTGCGATGAGCGCGGACCCGATCACCTCCGGTGTCGCGAGCGCCGTGGCCCGTCATGCCCACGTTCACGAGGCGCATCTGCGCCTGCACGACGGCGTCGATGTGACCGAGCCGGGCGCCGCCGTAACGGTGGCGCTGTGTGGTCGCCTTCGGCATCCCGGCCCGTGCCCGTGGCCGCACAACAACGCTGCGCCCGCCGACGGCGACGGGGTGCGGTTCCGTACCGTCTTCCTCGCCTCCGAAGCCGACGAGGCTGAGGTCCGCGCCCGGATCGACGGCGCGCTGCACGACGCCGAAGGCTGGTCGCTGCTGACCAGCGGCCCGCGGGCGGTCCGGCCGGCCGAGCAAGCGCTCGCCGATCGACTCGCCGATACGCCGATCCGCTGAGGCCGCAAGTTCGCGCCCTCGGCGCAAGGGAGTACCGTTTGCGCGGAGATGACCGACCACCTGTCCGCGTCCGTCCCCGGCCTGTCGGGCGCGCTCCTGGCCCCGGAGGGCTCGACCGCCCGCCGCGTCGGGCGCATCATGGGTATCGCGCTGGGCGAGGTGCTCGCCTTCGTGCTGGTCACCGTGCTCTTCCTGCCGCTCGCGATCGTGGCCGTCGTGGTCGACACGGCCCTGTGGCTCAAACGCCGCAAGCCGTGGATGGCCATCAGGCTGCTCGCCTTCCTTTGGTGGTTCCTGGCCGGCGAGCTGCGCGGCCTGGCCGGGCTCTTCTTCGCCTGGCTCTTGTCGGGGCCGTGGCGCGGCGATTCGCCGCAGCGTCGCCGGCGTGTGTTCGCGCTCCAGGCCTCCTGGGCTGCTGGTCACCTGGCCGGGATCCGCGTGATCATGGGGCTCAAGTTCGAGGTTGAAGGCGATGAGCTGATCGAGCCGTCGCCCGTACTGGTGCTCATCCGCCACGCCAGCATCATCGACAACACCGTCCCGGCCACGTTCATCAGCCGCCCGCACGCGATCAGCCTGCGGTACGTGCTCAAGCACGAGCTGCAGTCGATCCCGACGCTCGACATCGGCGGCCACTGGATTCCCACCTGCTTCGTGCGCCGTGGTTCTGACGACGCCGGCCGCCAGGTGGCGCGCGTACGCACGCTCGGGGAGGACCTTGGCCCAGGCGACGGCGTGCTCGTATACCCCGAGGGCACGCGGTTCACCCCGGCGAAGCTCGCCCGCGCCAAGGCGAAGATCCGCGAGAGCGACCCGTCCGTGGCGGCGTTGGCCGACGGCCTGCAGCACCTGCTGCCCCCACGGCTCGGCGGGCCGCTGACCCTGCTCGACGCCGCCTCCAACGCGGACGTCGTCGTCTGCGGCCACGTGGGCCTCGACGGGTTCGAGCACATCAGCGACGTATGGACGGGCGACCTCGTCGGGAAGGCCGTGCGGGTCCGTTTCTGGCGTCACGCCCGCTCGGAGGTGCCCGAGACCGAGGAGGAGCGCATCGCCTGGCTCTACGCTCGCTGGCAGGCGCTGGACGACTGGGTAGGCGAGCAGCAGCAGTCTGGTGTCGGGCGGCCGACACCCCAGCACGCCGCGCCTGACGCGGCACCCGCCGCCGCGCCCGTTCAGCACTGAGCGGTCGCTACGGCGGGTGTGCCCTTCGGCGGGCGCGTCTGGTTTCACGCGGATGCGGCACGCGGGGGCTCGCCCGCCCGGATCGCGCGAACCGTGGTCGATTACCCCGCACAGCGGGGGTAACTGACCAACCTTCGGCGCCCCGCGAACCTTGGTCAGTTCTGGACCTCCTCGGTCCATGAATCACCAAAGTTCAGCCTGGAGCCGTGCTTCTCCTCCGCGCGAAAGGCGGAAGCAGCAGAGCGCGCCCGGGGGCAACCCCCATGCGCTCTTTCAAGACGTGATGCGACGGGCGCACGGCGAATTCTGCGTCTTGACCGATCTGGCGGAGCTGCGGGCGATCACACCGCTGACCTGCGCGCACGTGCCCGACGAGGCCGCCTGCGATTCGACCTGCCTGTGCAATACTCGGCGCGACCAGGGTTGCCGCCGGCTGGCTGGCCGAAATCTGGCTCGCCAGTCGCTTGGCTTCCAACGCCAGGCTCGCAGGAGGCAGCAATGACTCACCGCGTCCGCCGCCGCCCCGTTCCCGCCGGCCGTT
>JBBQCW010000012.1:0-99123 GCA_038319025.1 Solirubrobacterales bacterium | reverse complement strand
CGGGCCCGGTGGGCGTGGGGCGCGGGTCGTCCGGGGGGCTCGGTGGATCTTTTTGCGCACGTGGGGCGAGTTCGGTGGCGTCGCCGTTATCAGGTTGGGCTGGGCCGCGAGCGCGGCAAAGCACTACCTGTGAGGGCGAGGACTAGTGCCGCAAGGGCTACGACCATGGCAGGGCTGGGAAGGCGAAAGCGCACCGGGACCTCCTCGTCGTTCGGAGAGCCAGCGTAGCGCACAGATCATGGACGGATGGCGCTGCTGCTTTCGCGTCGTGCAGTAGCGATGACCAGCGTCGGGCGGTTCTGTGGTTCTCAATGCCCGATAATGTCGGTTATGTAAACCAGCGACGAGATGCGTCAGGGTACGAGCACGAGTTTGCCCGACAGCCCGCCCGCCATCGCCCTGCGATGAGCGTCGGCAGCCTCGGCCAGCGGCATGGTCGTTGTGGGCAGCGTGAGGCTTCCAGCGCCCGCCAGTTCGGCGAGCGTCAGCCGAGCCGCGTTGCGGATGTCGGTGCCGGGATCAGAACCGGGCCCGCCGCCAAGCAGCTTGATTCCCGCTTCAGCGGCGGTGCCAAAGTTGGCCACGGTGGCGATTCGGTCGCGGTCAGCCACCAGCGCCAGCGAAACCTCGAGCGCCTCGTCTGTGCCGGCCGCATCGATCACCGCGTCGACACCATCGGGCGCCAAGGCACTAACCCGCTCGAGCAGTCCATCCCCGTAGGCCACCGGCTCCACGCCGAGCGCCCGGAGCGCCTCGTGGTTGCGCTCGCTGGCGGTACCGATCACATGGGCACCACGAAGCCGCGCGAGTTGCACGGTCAGCAGGCCGACGCCGCCCGAGGCAGCGTGTACGAGCACCGTGTCACCGTCGCCAACGGCTGTGGCGATGAGAGCATGTATGGCCGTCGCGCCGACCAGCATCAAGCCGGCTGCCTCCGGGAACCCGAGACCGTCGGGCTTGGGCACCAGTGCACCTGCCGGCACCACCACACGGTCTGCGTAGGCGCCGGTGATCTGGTACGCGATGACCTCATCACCGACGGCGATCGGCCCGGCCGGCCCGACGGCGTCGTCCCCGACTGCCGCCACCACGCCCGCGGCCTCAAAGCCAACGGGCATCGGCAGCGCGGCAGGGTCAGCGCCCATCATTCCGCTGTACAGCTTCCAGTCGATCGGGTTGATGCCGGCGCCCCGGACGTCCAAGAGCACCTCTCCCGCACCGGGCTCGCGGAGTGGTCGCTGAACGACCTCGAGGACCTCCGGGCCACCGAATGCGGTGGCGAGAACGACGGTGGCCAGCGGCTCTGAGCTCATGCGCCGGACTGTACCGAGGCCCGTTGCCCGGCCAGAGCCGCTCGCGGCCGACTGCCGTTCATCACACCCGCGGATCCATGACGACCTTGCTGACGCCGCCCTCGCGACTGTCGTAGAGCCGGTAGGCCTCGGGACCGTCGCTGAGCCGCAGTCGGTGCGACACCACCGTCTCCGGCTGCAGCCTTCCCGCTGCCGTCAGGGCCAGGAGCGCCGGGAGTTCGTGCTGGACCGAGCACAGGCCAATGTGGAACTCCAGTTCCTTCCACTGCGCGAGCGCCATCGGGAATGAGAACTTCATGTTCTGGTTCACCCCCACCACACTGACCCGACCCGCACGGCGGACGAGGTCGAAGGCCAGCCCGATGGTCGAGTCGGGGCCAGCAGCCTCGATCACGACATCCACGCCCTTGCCGCCGGTGCGCTCGAGCACGTCGGCTCGTACGTCTACGTCGTCGATCGGGTCCGCACCGAGAAGCTGCGCGGCCTCGCGACGCCCGGCAATCAGATCGATACCCAACACATGGGCTGCTCCCATCAGCTGCGCGGCGGCCACGGCCATCAATCCGACCGGCCCAAGACCGATGACCGCCACTGTGTCCCCGGGCGCCACCTGCGCTCTGCGTGCCCCGTACCACGCGGTTGCCGCGTTGTCGGTGAGCACCACCGCGGCCTCGTCGCTGACGCCCTCGGGCACGGCGATCAAATTTCCGTCGGCGTACGGGACAGCGACGGCTTCGGCTTGGGAGCCGGGCAGGGCGTGGCTGAGCCCGTAACAGTTGAATTCCTCACGTTCACAACGCGCGACGAGGCCCCGGGCGCACATGGCACAGGTGCCGCACCCGACGGACGCGGGAACAAGAACGCGATCGCCGACTTTGAATGTGGAGACTGCACTTCCCACCTCCACGACCTCCCCCACGGCTTCGTGCCCGACGCAGTACCCGATATCGGGGCTGAAACCCTCGCCCCCGTAGATGTGCAGATCACTCCCGCATATGCCACACAGGTGCACCTGTACGACCGCGCCGTCGCGATCGGTCGGTGTCGGGTCGGGCACATCCTCGTACCGGATATCGCGGGGATCGTGGTACGTCAGGGCACGCATCGGCCCAGCGTAGCCACGCCGTACCAGGCATGCGCGCCGGTACAGTCGTGTCCCATGCGCACCCGATTGCCCGCGTCTCGTCCACGGCTGGCGCGCTCCGTGGCTGCGTTCGCGTTGGGGACCACCCTGGCCGCAGGTTGCGGTGCGTCGACGGCCGGTGCCAGCCCGCGGCTCACGGTACCCACCGCCATGCTGGCGTCCGCGCTGAGCTGCGACCCGTCGGTCAGGAATGCTCGCCGCAGCCCGGTTCTTTTGACGCCCGCCTTCTCATCGGCGGCTACGTCTTATGGCTGGAACTATCTCCCGCAGCTGCGCGCTGATGGCATCCCCACTTGCTCCATCTCGGTCTCCGACGACGGGTACGGCGACTTGCAGAAGACCGCCGAGTATGTGGTGTACGCCGTCCGTCGTATGGCCCGCATGAGCGGGCGGAAAGTTATTCTGCTCGGCCATCAACACGGCGCCTTGGACGAACTTTGGGCCCTCACATTCTGGCCGGACATCGCCCGCCGGGTGAGCGATCTCGTCTCGCTCGAGACGCCGTACAACGGCACCACCTCGTCGATCACGCTATGTGCCCCGCCCGGGCACTGCACACCGGCACTGCGTCAGATCACCAAGGGCTCGCGCTTCCTCACCGCATTGCGCAAGGGGAGGCGCCCGCGCGGCCCGGCGATCACGTCTATCGCCTCGAAAGACGACGCTCTGATTACCCCCGAGCCGGCGGCGAGTCGGTTGCGCGGTGCCCGCAACGTGGTCCTGCAAGACGTGTGTCCTGGTCGCAAGGTCGACCATTTCGCCGCGCTGGCCGACAACGTGGGTTACGAGCTGTTCCTTGACGCAATCCATCACGCAGGGCCCGCCGACCCCGCGCGTCTGGCGCATGGAATCTGCTCTCGCCTCTACATGCCCCTGGCCAACTCGGCCGTCCTGCAAGCCGCTGGCGCTTTCCTCGCGCTGTTCGCTCAGCGCAACGCCGCCGACACGTCGACCCAGGAGCCGTCAGTCGCCAGGTACGCACGGCCCGCGCGTTGACAAAAGGCGTCGAGCGCGAGAAACGCGTGCCCCCCGGCTCAAAGCCCTGCCGGTTCAACCGGCATGGTCGCCAAAGAAATGCGACACGATGTGGCGAGGATCGGGATGATTGGCGCATGTCCCGTCGACGTCCCGCACGACGGCCCAGACTTGCCGCGCTCGCGGCGTGTGCACTGGCGCTGTGCATCACCACCTCCCCGGCGGCCGCCTTCACCCCCGAGCCTCCGCTCGCGGTACACGGACGTGTGTTTCGTGACGCCGACGGCCGCACCGTCATCCTGCATGGACTGTTTGCCGTCTGGAAGCAGGACCCGCTCTACCCGGCCGACACCGACGGGTCTGGCAACGGCCCCAGCTTCACCACCGGCGATGCCGATCTCGTTCAGGAACTGGGCGTGGATGCCGCCAGGCTGACTTGGTACTGGGAAGGCCTCGAGCCGACTCAGGGCACGTACTCCTCCACGTACCTGGATGGAGTTGCGGCGGCCGTGAGCAAGCTCTCCGAACGCGGGGTCTACACGGTGCTGGACAGCCACCAGGATCAGTTCAACCGGCGCTACGGCAACAAGCCCGGGTTCCCCGTGTGGGCGTCGGTTGACGGCGGCTTGCCGCTGGCACCGCTATCAACGGATCCCGCGTACAAGAATTGGAAGTTCCCGCTCGGCTACTTCCACCCCTCCACCGGCGCGGCCTTCGCCAACCTCTATGACCCAAACACGATGGTCGCCGGCGTCAGTCTCCAGGACGCCTACGGCAACGCCTGGAAGCACGTGGTCGACCGGTTCAAGGACGACCCCATGGTTGCCGGATACGACCTGATCAACGAGCCCTTCCCCGGCAACCTCTCCGAGCCCGGTTACGACACGAGCTGCAGCGGGGCGGACGGTTGCGCCGCCTACGACCAGAACGTCCTGGAGCCGTTCCAGACTCATGTGGCGCGGGCGATTCGCACCGTGGATCCGCTGCGCACGGTGTTCTACGAACCCACGTTCTTCTTCAACTCCGGCACGCCCAACGGCTACACCACCCCACCCGCCGATGTGGCGCCGGCGGGCCTCTCGTTCCACAACCAGTGCTCGACCCGCGCGCAGTACCAGGTGGCGCCGGACCCAGCCCTGATCGCCCAGGGCCATGAGGTGTGCCCGCCCCAGGAGGCGAAGGTGATGCACCAGGCCGATGACGTCGCCGCGCGCCTGGGCGGTCCGCCGCTGATGACGGAGGTGGCGGGAACCACCGACTCCGACGCACAGGAGTTGAACTGCCTCTTCGAGCGCGCCGACGCCTTCCAGACCGGTTACACCTACGGCCTGAGCTGGAGCGGCTCCAACAAGGAACTGCGGAACCTGCACACCGAGAGCGCCCCGGACGGCACCGTTCCCTTCAAGGAAATGGTGGTGGCGCGTACCTACCCGAGGGCCATCGCGGGTGACGCCGACAGCTACGGCTTCGATGTACGGACCGGTCACTTCGCTATGACCTACACGACGCGGGCCGACGCGACGGGTCCCACGGTCATCGTCACACCGCACCCGCAATACCCTGGTGGCTATCACGTCAGCGTGACCGGTGGCCATGCCACCTCGGCCCCGGACGCCGACCTGCTCACCGTAGTCAGCGACGGCGCTCCCGGCACGGGCGTGACCGTCACCGTCGATCCGGTGAGCCCGGATGCGACTGTCCGCCCCACGTTCCCCGCCTGCGTCATCGATCCGCCCCCCGCGGTTGTCCCGCCGCCGCCCACCGAGACGACCCCGACCACGACACTCCCGCGGCCTCCCCCACCTGCGCCGGCGGCCCGTGTCAGCGCCGTCGTCATCCACGGGGGTCTGCGCCGCGGCCGTATCGCTCTCAGGGTCACGTGTGCAGCCGGGACGGCGTGCTTCGGCACTCTTCGGCTTACCTCCCGGGACTTGAGCCCAGGCTCGCGAAAGCCACTCACCATCTACGGGACGGCGCCGCTGAGAATCGCGGCGGCCCGGACCACCGCCGTCAGCCTGACACTGACCCACGCCACGCAACGCCTGCTCAAGCGGCGCGCCCGCGTAAAGGCGTGGTCGGTGGTCACGTTGACTGCTCAGAAGCCGCTCAGCGTCGGGAGGCTTCTTCTTCCGCGCCGCTGAGGTCCCGATCCTCACCCCAAGCGGCACGACCTGGGCCACCTCTTCGACCGCAGGACGGCCATCGTGATCGATAGGGTTCTCGGCACCCGGTCGAACGGGGCCGTTGTGAACGAACCTCCCCACTTCCAAGCCCCGAGAGCTTCCGGTGTCACCGCGGCGACGCTTGAGTTCCAGCACGTCGCCAAGACTTACGCCGGCGCTGGTGAGCCGGCCATCGAGGATCTCAGCTTGTCGGTGGCGGCCGGCGAGATCTGTGTGCTGGTCGGCCCTTCAGGCTGTGGCAAGACCACCGCCATGCGCTTGGTCAATCGGATGATCGAGATGAGCAGCGGGGACATTCTTCTCGACGGCCACACCGTGCGCGACCGAAACACCGCGGAGTTGCGGCGGGAAATCGGTTACGCCATCCAGCAAGTCGGTCTCTTCCCCCATCTCTCCGTCGGCGAGAACATCGCCACGGTGCCCAAGCTCCTCGGCTGGCCCAAGGACCGCATCGCTGCCCGCGTGAACGAGTTGCTCGAGCTGATCGGACTTAACCCGTCAGACATGGCGGGCCGGTACCCGTCCCAGTTGTCCGGTGGGCAGCGCCAACGCGTCGGCGTCGCCCGGGCGCTCGCTGCTGATCCGCCGCTCATGCTGATGGACGAGCCTTTCGGCGCCATCGACCCGATCACGCGCGACCGTCTGCAGAATGAGTTCCTGCGGCTGCAGGGTGAACTGCGCAAGACGGTCGTGTTCGTCACCCACGACATCGACGAGGCGATCAAGATGGGCGATCGCATCGCGATCCTGGAGAAGGGCGGCGTTCTGGCCCAGTACGCCACGCCCGCGGAGCTCCTGATGAGGCCCGCGAGCCCGTTCGTGGCTGATTTCGTCGGGGCCGACCGTGCGCTCAAACGACTCGCGCTACAGCGCGTTCGCGACGTCGACCTGTGGCGCGCGCCGCTCGCGCAAGTTGGCGAGTCGGTGGCGGCGCTGAGCGGGCGCGCCCGCGAGCATGATCTGCCGCTCGTGCTGCTCGTCGACGAAGTGGCGCGCCCGCTGCGCTGGCTCACGGCGGAGCAGGTCGCCGGCGACACTGTGCCCGAGGCCTCCGGCACCACCCCGTTCTGTGTCGACGCCGACGACATCCTGCGCGACGCGCTGTCGGCGCTGCTGCAGCACGGCGTCCAGTACGCCCCCGTGGTCGGCCCGGACGGAGCCGTGACCGGGATCCTGTCGCTCGAATTGATAACGCAGTTCCTGGGTGGTCAGGCCGCCGGCGATGTCGAGGAGGCGCCCGCTGCCGCCGACAGGGTCCTGCCCGCATGATGGGGCTCCTGGCCGCCGTCACGATCCGCACGCGAACCGCCACGTGCGAGACCCAGAACGGTTTCTGTCCCGACTGGATCGCCAAACACTGGACCGACTACCTCGACCCGATGTGGCAGCACCTGCAGCTCGTCGTCGTCTCCGTCGCCTTCGGATTCGTGATCGGGTTCACCCTCGGGGTGATGGCCCATCGCCGACGGTGGCTCGTGGGCCCGATAACCGGCTTTACCGGTGTGCTGTACACGATTCCGTCCATCGCGCTGTTCACGCTTCTCCTGCCTATCACCGGGTTTGGGTTCAGGACCGCCGTCATCGCGCTGACCTCCTACACCCTGCTGATCATCTTTCGCAACGTCGTGACCGGCCTGGCCAACGTTCCGGCCGACGCTCTCGAGGCCGGACGCGGCATGGGTCTCACGCAGCGTCAGCGGCTGTGGCGGGTCGAGGTTCCCCTGGCGCTGCCGGAGATCTACGCCGGATTGCGGATCGCCACCACGACCACCGTGGGCCTGGCGGCCCTGGCCTTCTTCGCCGGAGCCGGCGGGCTCGGGGCGCAGCTCATGACCGACATCAACTTCAAGTCCAACATCGTCCTCGCCGGCGGTCTATGCGTCGTGCTGGCCGTGGTGCTCGACCTGGTGCTGCTGGGCGCAGAGCGACTCACCGTGCGCTGGGAGTTCGTCGGCCGATGATGCCCGCCTCGATCACCGACGACTTCTCGGGCGCGTTGGACTTCATCTTTCACCAGCGCGACGCGGTGTCGGGCGGTGTCCGGGTCGGCGGAGCCACGCTGCTCCCGCTGCTCGAGACGCACATCCGGGTGACGGTGATCTCGATGTTCATCGCCTGCGCGCTCGCGATTCCCTTCGCCCTGTGGCTGGGGCATCGCGGGAAGGGGCAGTTCGCAGCAGCTAGTGCGGCCAACGTCGGCCGCGCGGTCCCGTCGATCGCGGTCCTGGTGTTCTTCAGTGCCTACCTCGGGCTGGGCGACACGAATCTGATCTTCGCCATGGTCCTGCTGGCCATCCCGCCGATCTTCACCAACACCTACGTGGGGATCCGCCAGGTCGACCGTGACGCGGTGGATGCGGCCCGCGGAGTCGGCATGTCGGGACCGCAGATCGTGCGCCGCGTCGAGCTCCCGCTGGCCCTGCCGTTGATCTTCGGGGGGATGCGGACGTCTACGGTGAACGTCATCGCCACGGCCACCCTGGGACCGCTGGTCGGGGTGCTGACCCTCGGCGATGCGATCATCAACGCCAGCGTATATGGGCCCGAAGGTCGCCTGGCCGGCGCGATCCTCGTGGCCGTGCTGGCCGTAACTGCCGAAGTGGCGTTTGCGTTGCTGCAGCGAGCGGCCACGCCCCGCGGGCTCAAAGTCGTGCGCGCCCCGCGGTTTCGCGCTGCGTCACGCACCACAACCGTTCCGTCCGTCACATCAGCTCCCTGAGGAGGAAGCACACCATGAGGTTCCGTTCCATCCTGGCGCTCATCGGCGCCGCTCTTGTCACCGTCGCCTTCGCGGCGTGTGGCTCCAGCGACAAGAAGGACACCACATCCACCGCGGCGGCCAACGCCGCTCCGGGATCGACCGGCAAGCTCATCGTCGCCAACCCCGACAACGCCAGCAAGGGTCCGATCACGATCGGTTCCAAGAATTTCACCGAAGAGTTCATCCTCGGCGAGATCTACGCGCAGTCACTGCAGGCCGCCGGTTACAAAGTCAAGAAGCAGCTCAACCTGGGCTCCGAGCAGATCGCTTACAAGGCACTCAAGGGCGGCCAGGTCGATGCCTATCCGGAGTACACGGGGACCGCGCTGACGTCCTTCTACGGCGTCAAGCCCGATGCTGTGCCCAAGGACCCCCAGCAGGCTTTTGAGCAGGTCAAGACGTTCGCCGCCAAGGACCAGATCACCGCCCTGCCCCCCACCCCGTTCACGGACTCAAACGGCTTCGCCATGACATCAGCCAAGGCGAAGGAACTGGGAATCACGAAGCTGTCGGACTTGAAGGGCAAGTCCGAGAAACTGATCCTCAGCGGCTCGCCGGAGTGCCGTCAGCGCACGGACTGCAAGCTCGGCCTGGAGAAGACGTACGGCCTGAAGTTCAAGAGCTATCTGCCGGTCGACCTGGCCAAGCGCCACTCGGTCCTGACCGACGGGCAGGCGGACGTGTCGGTGGTCTTCACCACGGACGGCCAGATCAAAGCCGACAACCTTGCGCTGCTGGAGGACGACCTGAAGTTCCTGCCGCCCTACAACGTGACGCTGCTGACCCGCGATCAGACGATCGCGGCGGCGGGGCCGGATATGGCACAGACCATCGAGAAGGTGCAGACCGGGCTCACCACGCCGGTCATGCAGGAGCTCAACTCGCGCGTTGATCTCGACAAGCAGACCCCGGCCGCAGTGGCCACGCAGTACCTGAAGGAGTCCGGCTACGTGAAGTAGCCGCAGCGCCCGGCGGTCCGGTCCTCGCGACCGGACCGCCGTCCGCCGCCGTATCCTCGCCCGACATGCGCCATCACCTGCGCCCACTGTTTGACCGCGTGGTCATCAAGGAACTGGAGCCCGACCGCCTGCGGGGTTCCGGATTGCTGGTGCCTCCGGGGAGCCATGAGCCGCCGCCCCAGCACGGGATCGTGCTCGACATCGGCCCTGGGATCGACTGGTGGCAATCCGCCGGCGTGCGGATGCCGGTGCAGCCCGGCGACCACGTCGTCTTCCCTGCCTCTGCGGGCGTGTGGATCGAGGTCGACGAGGAGCGCCTGCTCGTCTGTCGGGTCGGTGAGCTGTTGGGCATCCTGGACCGCGCCGATGAGCTGGCCCCGGCGCCGCAACCGCCGAGTTGACCTGCCGCCGATGACCGACATGGTTCCTTCTGCTCCTGGCGCGCACGACACGCCCGCGCGGACCCGGCACATGCGCGACGTACCCGAGGGAGAGAAGCAGGAGACCACACCACTTGAGCTGTTCTTCGACCTCGTTTTCGTGTTCGCGGTCACCCAACTCTCTCACCTGTTGCTGCAGAACCTGTCGTGGGCCGGGCTCGGGCAGACGATGTTTCTGCTCCTCGTGGTGTGGTGGGCCTGGACGTACACCACGTGGATGACCAACTGGTTTGACCCGGAGACCAACGCTGTGAGGCTGGTCCTGATCGGCGCGATGCTGGCCAGCCTCCTCATGTCGATCGGCATCCCCGATGCGTTCGGAGATCGGTCCCTGCTCTTCGCCGGGGGCTACGTGGCCCTGCAGGTCGGACGCAACACGTTTGCCATGCGGGGCTTCCCTCCGGACGGGACACAGCGCAGGACGTTCGTCCACATCACCATCTGGTCGGTCTGCGCCGGGGTGTTCTGGATCAGCGGCGCGCTGCTCACCACTCCCTGGCTGACGGTGGTGTGGCTCGTCGCGCTCCTGATCGATTGCGCGGGGCCGGCCGCCAGATACTGGGTGCCAGGTCGCGGGAAGGTGTCCACGCGGGACTGGGCCATCAATGCCGGGCACTTCTCCGAGCGGTTCCAGCTCTTTGTGATCATTGCTCTCGGCGAGTCGATCGTTGTCGCCGGAGCCACCGCATCCGGTCTGCACCTCGACACGATCACCGTGGTGGCGTTGTCAGTGGCCTTCGTCTCCAGCGCCGCGCTGTGGTGGCTGTACTTCGACTATGTGGCCCGCATCGCCACGATGCGGCTGCAGGTCGCCGATGATCCGGGCGCCCTGGCGCGAGACGGATACACGTACCTCCACCTTCCCATCGTGGCCGGCGTCATCCTCGCCGCCGTCGGTGACGAACTGGTAATCGCGCATCCTGAGCATCATCTGACGACGGCGCAGGCCGCCGTGTACGTAGTGGGCCCGGCGCTGTACCTGATCGGGCATGTGCTGTTCCGGCTGCGGATGGCGGGATCGGTCAACTACCGTCGCCTCGGCGCGGCGGCGGTGATCCTGGCGCTGGGCGTGCTGCACGGCGTGGTGTCGGCGATCGTGCTTTCGGTGTTCGTCGCCAGCGTGCTCGTCGGCTTGATCCTGGTGGAGAACAGCTCCGCGGCTCGCCAGCGCGCACGGACATCGGGAGATGAGCTTCTGGCGCTGATCGCTCACGGGCCTGACGAGCGCGCGACCGCAAAGGAGGGCACATGACCGTGCCCCGGGATCCGGCCGCATTCGTGGCCGCCGCCGAGCGCGGGATCAACGAACGTGACCTGGAGGCCACCGTCGGCGTGTACGCCCTTGACGGCCGGCTGACGTCGATCACCGACGGAGCGCTGGAGGAGATCGTCGGCGCTGCCGCACTGAGGTCGTCATGGGCTGGATACCTCGACGGCATGGACGCACGCGAGTTCTGGCTACGCAAGACGCTGACGGCCGTCGAGGGTGACGTGATCGTCAACGAGTGGGTCGGCGGGTTCGGGCCTGCCCGGGGCGCTCAGGGCATAGAGCGCTGGCGCTTTGACGCCGACGGCCGGGTGGCGGACCATGTGATGTGGACGTTCTTCGACGTCCGCCCTTCCTCCAGCCTCATTGCGCGTGCACGCATCGGCCTGGCCAATCCGCGGACCGCGCTGGCCTTCCTGCGTGCCCAGCGCCGCCACGGCGCCTGACGCTGACCGACTACCCCTTCGGTCAGCTCTTCTTGGAGCGGGCGGCGCGGACGCGGTCCACCGCAGCCAGATGTGTCTTGCGCAGCCGGATCGCCGCCGGCGTCACTTCGACGCACTCGTCGACCCGGATGAACTCCAGGGCCTGATCGAGCGAGAGCCGGTGATGGGGCACGAGGCGAACGGTGTTGTCTGACCCGGAAGCGCGCATGTTGGTCTGCTGCTTCTCGCGCACCGCATTGACGTCGAGATCGTCAGCACGAGCGTTCTCGCCCACGATCATCCCTTCGTACACATCCTCGCCGGGGCCGACGAAGAGCTGACCACGCTCCTGCATCTTGTGCAACGCAAACTGCCCGGTCTGGCCGCGGCGGTCCGCGACCAGTGAGCCGGTCGGCCGGGTCAGAATGTCCCCCATCCACGGCGCGTACTTCTCAAAGACGGCGTGCAGAACGCCGGAGCCGCGGGTCTCCGTCATGAACTCGGTGCGAAACCCGATCAGCCCACGAGCGGGAACCAGGAACTCAAGGCGCACCCAGCCCGTGCCGTGGTTGACCATCTGCTCCAGCTTGCCCTTGCGCAAGGCCAGCATCTGCGTGACGACCCCCAGGTAGTCCTCGGGTACGTCGATGGCAAGGCGCTCGATCGGCTCGTGGATCTTGCCGTCGACCTCGCGGGTCACCACCTGCGGCTTACCCACCGTGAGTTCGTAGTCCTCGCGGCGCATAGCCTCGACGAGGACGGCGAGCTGCAACTCGCCGCGGCCCTGCACCTCCCAGGTGTCCGGGCGCTCGGTCTCCAACACGCGGATCGACACGTTGCCGACCAGTTCGGCCTCCAAACGATCCAGCACCTGGCGCGCGGTCAGCTTCTTTCCTGACTGGCCCGCGAGCGGCGAGGTGTTGATGCCGATGGTCATGCCCAGTGCGGGTTCCTCGACGGCGATGACGGGCAGCGGGCGTGGATCCTCGAGGTCGGCGATCGTCTCGCCGATGGTGATTTCCGGGATGCCGGCGACCGCGACGATGTCGCCTGGGCCGGCTTCGTCGACCGCCACGCGCTGCAAGCCTTCGTTGGAGTACAGCTCGGCGATCTTGCCGGGCACGACGGTGCCCCCGCGTTGGCACCACGCTACGGTCGCGCCCTTTTTGATGGTCCCGTTGTGGATCCGGCAGAGCGCCAAGCGGCCGACGTAGGACGACGCGTCGAGGTTGGTCACGAGCGCCTGAAGCGGCGCGCCCTCCTCGTAGGTCGGAGCCGGGATGTGCTCCATCAGGAGTTCGAACAGCGGGCGCAGGTCGGTACCGTCGACGGGGTTCTCGGGATCGAAGTCGACCTTGGCCCAGCCCTTCTTGGCGTTGGTGAAGACGATCGGGAATTCGATCTGCTCCTCATCCGCGTCGAGGTCCAGAAACAGTTCGTATACCTCGTCGACCACTTCGGCGATGCGGGCGTCAGGCCGGTCGACCTTGTTGACGCACAAGATCACCGGGAGGCGACGCTCGAGCGCCTTGCGCAGTACGAAACGGGTCTGTGGCAGTGGGCCCTCGGAGGCGTCGACGAGGAGCATCACACCGTCGACCATGGTCAGGCCGCGCTCAACCTCACCGCCGAAGTCTGCGTGCCCGGGCGTGTCGACGAGGTTCAGCTTGACTTCTTCGCCACCCGGCGTGGTGTAGCGGACCGCGGCGTTCTTGGCCAGAATCGTGATGCCGCGTTCGCGCTCCTGGTCCATCGAATCCATCACTCGATCGGTCAGCGCCTCATGATCGGAGAACGTCCCCGTCTGGCGGAGCATGGCGTCGACGAGCGTCGTCTTGCCGTGATCGACGTGGGCGACAATGGCTACGTTGCGGACATCCGAGCGGGCAGGCATGGGCCAGACAGTAGAGATCCGGGCCGTCTGGGCGACCCTCCCCTCCTCCGTTGAGCGCGTGGCGTCTACCCGCACAGGCGTTGTGTTAGGTTCCCCTAATCATGTCCGACCTCAGCACACGGGTATCCCCCTCGCGACTCATCCACTCCCGGACGTTCAAGTGGTTCTTCCTCGCATTCTCAGCCGTTCTGCTGGGCATTGTGGCCATCGCGGCGATCAGCGGCATCAGCGATCCATCTGACCCCGGACAGAGTCAGACGCAGGCCCAAGTGATCGTCAACAGCTCAGTGATCGTGTTCCGTGAGGGTCTCGAGGCCGTTCTCATCTTCGCCGCGGTGATTGCCAGCTTCGTCGGCGTGAACAAGGTCCACAAGAAGCCGGTCATCGTCGGCGCGGGCTTCGCGTTCGTGGCGGCGATCGGCACATGGTTCATCGCCCAGGCCATCATCAACCCCTTCCGCCAGTACGCCGATCAGGTGCAGGCCATCACCGGACTACTCGCCATCGGCGTGCTTCTGGTGATCCTGAACTGGTTCCTGCACAAGGTCTACTGGACCAACTGGATCTCACGCCATCACCAGGAGCGTAAGCGCCTTCTCCAGGCTGCGGGCACCGGAATCCTGTCCGGCCAGGTCATCGGCTTCATGATGCTCGGCTTCACCAGCGTCTACCGCGAGGGTTTTGAGGTGGTGCTCTTCCTGCAGACACTGCAGGTCAAGGCCGGCACGCCGGCCGTTGTCGAAGGCGTCGTGCTGGGGCTGGTCGGCACGGCCGTCGTCGGCGTCCTCACCTTCATGCTGCACCGCAAGCTGCCCTACAAACGCATGCTGATCCTCACGGGCGTGCTGATCGGCTTCGTGCTCGTGGTGATGGTGGGCGGCACCGCTCTTACGCTCCAAGATCTTGGCTGGTTGCCTTCCACGCCCCTGGGCATCAGCTTCCCGCCGTGGATGGCAACGTGGTTCGAACTGCGGCCCACGGTCGAGGCGTTGCTTTGTCAGTTGCTGGCGGCCATATTCGTGATCGGCTCCTACTTCTTGGCCGAGCACATGCGGGTCCGTCGCCCGAAGAAGCGCGGCGAGGCCCCTGCG
Source organism: Solirubrobacterales bacterium (assembly GCA_038319025.1). Classification (GTDB taxonomy): domain Bacteria; phylum Actinomycetota; class Thermoleophilia; order Solirubrobacterales; family Solirubrobacteraceae; genus JBBQCW01. The sequence continues at coordinate 84,671 of JBBQCW010000012.1, read as the reverse complement.
GTCGCTGGAGCGATGCCCACGGCGTCGCCCGTGGTCGACCGCACCGGCGTGCCCGCCGCTTTCTAGTCCCGCCGGCCCGCGGCAAGCTGCGCATGTGCCCGGGTCCGTCGCTACCTTCATGAGCATGTTGTTGATCGCCGCGCTGGCCGCGAGCACCATCGCGACGGCCCCGGCGGCCATCACCGCACCCACGCCTGCCCCACATTCTGCGGCGGCGTCACCGTCACGGACCTATCGTGGCAAGACCTCCGAAGGTGGGGCCGTACGGATCGTCGTAGCTGATGGACATGTACAGCTCGCGACCGTCATCGTCGGGCGCTACGTCTGCAAGCCGGAAGGCTCGATCGGGCCGATGAGCGTCCAGGTACACCCCGCCGCGCCGATCACCGCGGGCCGGTTCGCCTTCGACGCTGGCTCCATGCCCGAGTCGTTGGCCATGCGTGCCACGTTCGGCGCCCACCGCACCGTGCGCGGCACGCTACGCGCCCACGGGACGATCGGCACCGGCGATCCCTGCTCCTCCCCCACGTTCCGCTTCACCGCGCGACGCGTTACCCGCTGACTTCGGGTCGGGCAGCGACGGTCGAGCTCAGGAGCGCTTCTTGGCGGCCAGCGCCGGAAGCACCCGGAAGGACCCGCGCATGAACGGGTGGATGCGGCAGAAGTAGGTGTACGTGCCGGTCGGCAGGTTGACAGGGGTCGACCACTCGTTGCGGTTCGCCGCCGGCGAGAGGCCCGCCGGGCCGTAGCCGAGTTCGCCGGAGTCGAAGTTCACGTTGCCGTCGGCCAGCGGGTAGGCGATCCCGGTCGTGCGGTTGCACGGCGCCCGGCAGGCGGTGATGGTGTGGAAAATATTTGTATTGACGTTCCACGCGGAGTCAGTCGAGTCCTGGTTGAGGAACGAGAGGGGCTGGCCCTGGCGCACCACGGCAGGGCGGCCGGGGAATCCGGTGGCGGACAGGTTCCCCTGCGAGTACACGAATCCGTTGACGAGAACCTGCTTGCCGCCGGTCATCACCGGGCCGTCGAGCAGCTTCACCGGGTTCGGCAGCCCTGAGAGTTCGCCGCCGTGGTTGCGGTTCTCGGCCAGCGGGCCGTGGGTGAGGATCTTGCTCGTCGATGGGAACTTGGCCACGAACGGGTCCACCCCGTGCCAGCCATCGGCCACGGCGACCGGGTCGATCGCCATCGACTCGTACCACGAAGCCTTCGTCGTGTCGTAGGTGCCGCTGACGCTGATGACGTCGCCGGGCTTGACGTTGATCTTCCAGTCCGGCGGCGTAATGGACATCGCCACGTCCCAGGAGACTGCGCCGGCGGGCTCCCAGTAGTGGGCCTCAGAGCGGAACAAGGTCTTCGTGACCCCGTCGCGCGTGATCTTCAAGTCGCCGTACAGGCCACCCGGATGCAGGTGGCTGAACGTGGAGACGAGCGTCTGCTCCTTGGTGACCGTCCACAGGTTGCGCGGGAACTCGCCGGGTGCGCTGTAGGCGTTCGGATCATCGTCGGGGAACGTAAAGCGCCGACCGGCCTTCGTCTTCTTACCGGTGCCGCGCAGCGCGTCGAACACGGGCCAGGCCTTGATTCCCTCAACGTCCATCCACTGCGTGTGGACAGGAATGATGCTCGCCGCCTGGGGCGATGAGTCGGGCACAAAGTCCATGTCGTACGTGACGTAGACCACATCTGGCGTGGGCGTCAGGTTGTGGATCATGTGGTTCATGATCCAGCTGTCCGTGGTCTTGTAACGCCAGCCGTAACCGGGCGGCAGCTTGGCGGTCGTCTTCTCCTCGCCCGAAGCCCAGGCGGGGTACGAGTTCGAAAGCCAGACAGCGTGGTGCAGATGGATCACGTCCACGCCCGGGATGCGGCCGTCCTCCTCCACCAGGTTCGGCGCGAAGTTGAGGATGTAGCCGTCCACCGGCGGACGCGCGTTCTTGTCCAGGCCGTTGGGCTCCAGAGCGATGTTGTTCTGGCCCGGGTTGATGTGAATCGGGCCGTAGACGAAGTGGTAGTGCTGAACCCCGTCGGCGCTCTGGGTCATCGTCGTCTTGGTCGACAACTTGAGGTTGGGGCTCGTCCGCCGGACCTTGGGCGCCTTGTGGTGCGTCTTGCTCTTGCTGTGAGTACTCGACGAGGCACCTGCCGGGCCTACGAGCACCAGCGAACTCATCAGCGCGCACGCGCCCAGGGCGATCAATCGGCGAGACATGGCTTCAGACCTTCGGCTTGATCACGCGGAATGAGCCGCGCATGAACGGATGGATACGGCAGAAGTACGTGTACGTGCCGGGTGACAGCTGGGTCGGCGTAGTCCACGTGTCTCGGCCGGCTGCTGCGGTCGCCAGCGCACCCGGCTGGGCAAAGCCGAGCGTTCCCGAGTCGAAATCGACGGGACCGTTGGCAATCGGGTACGCGACGCCGGTGGAACGGTTACACGGTGACTTGCACGCGGTGATGGTGTGCTGAATGTCGTTCTTGGCGTCCGAGTTGAGGAAGCTGATGGAGCTCCCCTGGACCACAACCGGCGGGCGGCCGGGCATGCCCGTGGCCGACAGGTTGCCTTGGGAGTAGACGAAGCCATTCACCAATACCTGCTTGCCACCGTTGTTGACCGGCCCGTCCAGCAGTTTCACCGGGTCGGGTAGACCGGCGGCGGTCCCACCGTGGTTGCGGTTCTCGGCCAGAGCTCCGTGCGTGACCTTGCCGGTGGTGGCGTACTTGGCGCCGCTGAACGGATCGACGCCGAACGCGCCGTCGGCGACTGAGGTGGCCATGATGCCCATCGACTCGTACCACGAAGCCTTGGTCGTGTCGTAGGTCGCGTGAACCGAGACCACATCACCAGGCTGCAGGCTGATGCGCCAGTCCTTGGGCGTGGCCGTCATGGCGACATCCCATGACACGGCACCTGCCGGCTCCCAGTACTTGGCGACCGAGTGGAACAGCAGTTTCGTGACGCCGTTGCGGGTCACTTCAAGATCGTCGTAGAGACCGCCGGGATGCAGGTGGCCTGCGGTGGCGACGAGCGTCTCCGGCTTGGTGACCCGCCACTGGTTGCGCCGGTATCCGGCCCTCAGGCTGGTGTCCTGGTCGGGGTAGGTGTAGCGGCGCACACCGTCGGTGCCCATCGTCCCGACGCCGTGGTGCACGTCGAACACCGGGTACCCGGAGATGCCCATGACGTCCATCCACTGGGTGTGGACGGGCGTGATCTTCGCCGCCTGCGGCGCTGTGGCGGGGAGGAAGTCCATGTCGTACGTGATGTAGACCACGTCGGGCGATGGGGTCAGGTTGTGGATCATGTGGTTCATGATCCATTTGTCGCTCGTCTTGTACGGGTAGCCGAACCCGCTCGGCATCCGGAAGACCGTCTTCTCCTCACCGGAGGCGAACGTCGGATAGCCGTTGATGATCCACACCGCGTGGTGGAGATGGATCACGTCGACGCGCGGGATCAGACCGTTCTGCTCGACCAGGTTCGGCGCGAAGCTGAGGATGTAGCCGTCTTCCTTCGGGCGCACATCCGTGGGATCGAAGTAGATGTTGTTCGCGCCCGGGTTGATGTGCACCGGCCCGTAGACGAAGTGCATGTGCTTCACGCCGCCGGCGCCCATGGTGACCGTCGACTTGGTGGCCAGCTTCAACAGCGGACTCGTGCGCTTGACCTTGGCCGTCGCATGCTGGGACGATGACTTTGCCCCAGCCGGCGACGCGACGACCCCGAAGACGAGGGCACCGGCAGTGAGGGCGAGAAGCAGACGACGGGGCATGGCGAGTTTCTTTCGGGGTGGGGCTGAAGGACCGGAAGTGCGACCGGTCAGGCCGCTTTGATCACGCGGAAGGACCCGCGCATGAATGGATGGACCCGGCAGAAGTACGTATAGGTGCCCGGCGACAGATTCTTCGGGACCGTCCACGTCTGCCGCTGGGCAGAGGCCGTCAGCCCTGTGGGGCCGTAGCCGAGCTCACCGGAGTCGAAGGTCACCTTGCCGTTGGCCAGCGGATACGCGATCCCGCTCGACCGGTTACAAGGCGCCTTGCAGTCGGTGATCGTGTGGTAAGCGGGGAGGTCGGTGCCGCCCGAGCCGCCGAAGACGCGCCCGATGACCCCCGGTGCCGCGTCGTTGTTCTTGAAGGTGAGCGTCTGCCCCTGGTGCAGCACGGGCGGACGGGCGGGGAAGCCGCCGCCGGCCAGGTTGCCCTGCGAGTAGAAGAAGTCGTCGATCGTGACCTGCCCGCCATCGCTCACCGGGCCGTCGAGGAGCTTGATCGGATCCGGGTAGATCTGCGTCGTCTTGTCGCCGTGGTTGCGGTTCTCCGCCAGCGGGCCATGGCTGACCGGGCCGCGGGTCGGGTAGGACGACGTGAAGGGATCGACGCCTTGATGACCATCGGCCACCTGCGTGCCCATGATTCCCATCGACTCATACCAAGAGGCCTTGGACGTGTCATAGGTGGCGTGTACCGCGACCACATCGCCGGGCTCCACGTTGATCTTCCACTTCGGGGTGGTGGTGGTCATCGACACGTCCCAGGAGACCGCGCCCGCCGGCTCCCAGTACTTGGCGTCCGACTGGAAGAGCAACTTCGTGACCCCGTTACGGGTGATCGTCAGCTGGGTGTTCAGGCCGCCGGGATGCAAGTGCCCGGCGGTGCCGACCAGCGTCTCGGCCTTGGTCACGTGCCACTCGTTGCGCCGGTAACCGCCCGGATAGGCGGTCGGGTCGTCGTCAGGGTAGGTGTACTGCTTGCCCTTTGAAGTGTCGTGGCCGGTGCCCTTGAGCGCGTCAAATACCGGATACCCCTTGCCGCCTTCGACATCCATCCACTGCGTCCGGATCGGGATGAGCGAGGCGGCCTGCGGCGCGGTGTCGGGCAGGAAGTCGATGTCGTACGTCATGTAGACGACATCGGGCGACGCCGTGAGGTTGTGAATCATGTGATCGATGACCCAACTGTCGGTCGTCTTGTAGCGCCAGCCGTAGCCGGCAGGCGCCCGCGCGATCGTCTTCTCTTCGCCGGCGCCGAAGGTCGGCGCGCCGTTGACGGCCCATACGGCGTGGTGCAGGTGGATCACGTCAACCCGCGGGATCGACCCGTCGGCCTCGATGAGGTTCGGGTTGAAGCTGAGGATGTAGCCGTTCTCGTTCGGGCGTACGCCCATGGCGACGGTGGCGGGATCGAGGAACTGAGAGTTCTGGCCTGGGCTGATATGGATCGGCCCGTAGACGTAGTGGAAGTGCTCCACCCCGTCGGCCCCGCGCGTCATCGTGGTCTTCGTCGCCAGCTTGAGCTTCGCGCTCGTGCGCTTGACCGTGGGTGTCACATGCTTTTTGGCCGGGGCCGCAGCCGTGACGCCCGCGAACGCCCCCAAGGAGATCGCCGCGGCAGCGAGGGTCAGGGGCAGGCGGGCAAGCATGGTGGACATCGAGCTACGCCGCCTTGATCACGCGGAAGGACCCGCGCATGAATGGATGAACGCGGCAGAAGTAGGTGTACGTGCCCGGTGACAGATTCTTCGGGACCGTCCACGTCTGCCGCTGGGCAGAGGCCGTAAGGCTGCCGGGGCCGTAGCCAAGCTCCCCGGAGTCGAACGTGACCTTGCCGTTGGCCAGCGGATACGCGATCCCGCTCGACCGGTTACAAGGGGCCTTGCAGTCAGTGATCGTGTGGTAGATGGGCAAGTCGGTGCCAGAGCCGCCGAAGACCTGCCCGATCTTGCCGGCCGGGGCGTCGTTGTTCTTGAAGGTGAGCGTCTGGCCCTGGTGCAACACCGGCGGCCGCGACGGGAAGCCGCTGCCCGTCATGTTGCCCTGCGAGTAGAAGAAGTCGTCGATCGTGACCAGCCCGTTGTCCGACACAGGTCCGTCGAGCAGCTTGATCGGATCGGGGTAGATGTTGGTGGCCGGGGCACCGCCGTGATTGCGGTTCTCCGCCAGCGGCCCGTGGTTGATGGGGCCGCGCGTCGCGTACTTGCCCGTGAACGGATCTACGCCCAACTGCCCGTCGGCAACCTCCATGGGCATGATCCCCATCGACTCATACCACGAGGCGTGGGAGGTGTCGTAGGTCGCGTGAACCGCGACGACGTCTCCGGGCTTCACGTTGATGCGCCAGTCGGCGGGCGTGTTGGTCATGGAGACATCCCATGACACGGCCCCGGCTGGCTCCCAGTAGTGCGCGGTAGATCGGAAGAGCAACTTGGTGACGCCATCGCGGGTCAAAGTCAGGTCCGTATAGAGGCCACCCGGATGAAGGTGGCCTGCCGTGCCCACGAGCGTCTCGGGCTTGGTCACGTGCCACTCGTTGCGCTGGTAGCCGCCGGGGTAGGCGTTCGGATTGTCGTCCGGGAATGTGAACTGCTTGCCCTTGGACGTGTCGTGGCCCGTGCCCTTGATCGCGTCGAACACCGGGTAGCCGCTGCCGCCCTCCACATCGAGCCACTGAGTGTGAACGGGGATGATGCTGGCCGCTTGGGGAGCAGTCGCCGGCAGGAAGTCGATGTCGTACGTGATGTAGACGACATCGGGCGACGCTGTGAGGTTGTGGATCATGTGGTTCATGAGCCAGTTGTCAGTCGTCTTGTACGTCCAGCCGTAGCCCGCTGGGGCTTCTGACTTCGTCTTTTCTTCGCCGGCGGCGAAGGTGGGATAACCGTTGATCAGCCACACGGCATGGTGCAGGTGGATGACGTCGACCCGCGGGACGGTGCCGTCCTCTTCGATCAGGTTCGGCTTGAAGCTCAGGATGTAGCCGTCCTGCTTGGGTCGGGCGCCCTTGTCCAGGCCGTTCGGGTCCGCGAAGATCGAGTTCTGCCCCGGGCTGATGTGGATCGGCCCGTAGACGAAGTGGAAGTGCTCGACGCCGTCGGCGCCGCGGGTCATCGTCGTCTTCGTCGCCAGCTTCAACTTCGCACTGGTGCGCTTGGGCGTCTTGGCGCCGTGGTGGGCTGCGAAGGCCGGTGCACTCACGGCCAAAAGCACAGCAAGAATCGCGCCGAGCGCGGTGACGAAGCGGCTCATCGCGCGAGTATGTCAGGTTTGCCGGAAACTTGCATCATGTCTGCGAATTGATGAACGCAAGTGGAACGCTGCTTCCGGCCGTGCGTCGAACGGTGACGATCTGGTGTCCGGCCTGCACCGCGTCGCGTGGAGCACCCAGGTCCTCGCCGAGCAGCTCGGCCAACACATCCAGGTCTGGAACGCAGCACACGAGTCCCCAGAACGTGGCTGGTCCATCGCCGGACGGTGTTGGTGGTCCGACGACCTCGACGATCACCTCCCCGGCGCGGTGGAACGCCTGCTCGACAGGGCGTTCCTCGGACGCGGGAGCGCGCGTGCTGGTCCGTACCCGTCGCAACCCGAGCCCTGCTGCGTCCAGAACGGCTGAAGTCCTTGAGCGATCCGGGGTGAACACCACGACGTGGTCGATCAGCGTCGCGCCGTTGGCGTGCTTGCCGGCGGGCGCGACGGCCTCGGCCGTGAGTTCCGTGGGTAAGCCGTCCAGCTCGGTGGTCCGCGTGTCTCGCAGCGTCCAACCGCGCAGACCCGGCCCGTCCCCATCCCCCACCGGCCGGATACCCACCGCTCCGACATGGGCGACACCGTCGTGGAGTGTGAAACCCAGTCGTTCCCAGACGGCGGGGTCATCCCCCACCCGCAGTTCAGCCACCGCCGGGCGGCCTGCATCCGGACTCATGGAGCCAATAGGACGGAGTCACGGTCGCCGCTCACGGCCGTCAGATCTGCATAGCGACCGGCGTGCTGGAGCAATTCGTCGTGCGTTCCTCGCTCGACGATCTCACCGGCATCCAGAACGACGATCTGATCGGCGTCGCGTACCGTCGACAACCGGTGGGCGATGGCGATCGTCGTGCGCCCCTCACTCAAGCGGTCAAGCGCCTCCTGAACGGCGCGCTCGGTTTCGGTGTCCAACGCGCTCGTGGCCTCGTCGAGGATCAGCACCGGTGGGTTGCGCAGGATCGTGCGAGCAATCGCCATACGCTGCTTCTCCCCGCCCGAAAAGCGATACCCACGCTCGCCCACCATCGTGTCGTAGCCGTCGGGGAGCGCGGCGATCAGATCGTGAATACGTGCTGCCCGCCCTGCCTTCTCGATGTCCTCGTCCGTCGCGTCCGGGTGGGCGAAGCGCAGGTTCTCGCGAACGGTGGCGTGGAACAGGTAAGTCTCCTGAGCGACGATGCCGACGGTATCGGCGAGGTCGTCGAACGAGAGATCCCGCACGTCCACCCCATCGATGGTGATGCTCCCGCCGGTCACGTCGTAAAGGCGCGCCACCAGGTAGCCGAGGGTCGTTTTGCCCGAGCCGGTCTCCCCCACGATCGCCGTCCGCGTACCTGGGGCGACCGTGAAGCTCACGCCGTGGAGCGTGGGCCGAGCAGACTCGTAGGCAAAGTCGACGCCCTCGAACCGCACTTCACCGCGCCGGCCCGTGACCGGCAGCGTTGTGGGGTGCTCGGCTTCGCGAATGTCCACCGGCAGATCGAGGTACTCAAAGATCCGTTGGAAGAGCGCCAGCGAACTCTGCACGTCCACCGCGACCGACAGCAGCGACTGAATCGGAAAGAAGACGCGGGTCTGCAGCGTGGTGAACGCGACCAGGGTGCCGATGCTGATCGTCGTCGAGCCGGCGGCGAGCGACTGACCGGCGAACCAGTAGACGAGCGCCGGCATCACGGCGAAGCTCATCTGCACGGTCGCCATGCGCCAGCGACCGGCCATCCGCGCGCTGACCTCGAGGTCGGCAAGTTCGCCGGACTCACGGGTGAACCGTTCGGCCAGTTCGTCGGATCGGCCCATCGTCTTGCCGAGCAGGATCCCCGACACCGAGAGCGACTCCTCGATCAGCGAGCTCATGTCCGCCATGCGACCTTGACGCATGGCGCTGATGCGGCGCCGCTCGGAGCCGACGCGGCGCGTGAGCCACACGAAGAACGGGAGCAGGATCAGCGAGAATGCGGCCAGCCGCCAATCGAGCAGGATCATCGCGGCGACGGTGGCGATGACCGTGGTGATGTTGGAGACGATCGAGGTCGCCGTGCTGGTCACGACGTTCTGCACGCCCCCGATGTCGTTGGCGATGCGGGACTGCACCTCACCGGTACGCGTCCGGGTGAAGAAGGCCAGCGACATGCGCTGAAGGTGGCGGTACACGGACGCCCGCAGGTCGTGCATGACCCGCTGGCCGACGACGTTGGAGATCCACGTCTGGGCCACCCCGAGCGCGCCGGTGGCAATCGACACCGCGATCATGCCGAGCACGAGCAGCGTCAGCAGAGTCGTGTTCTTGTCCGGGATGGCCGTATCCAGGATGCCGCGGAGCATGAACGGCGACAACATGCTCAGCCCCGCCGAAAGGACGATCAACAGCAGGACGGCAATCAGGCGGCGACGGTACGGCCGGAACAGCCGTGCGATGCGGCGTAGGTCGGTCTTCTCTTCTGGGGCGTCCGTCGGCACGTGATTGATTGTAGCGCACAATAGTTGAGCATCGCAACTAATGCGGCGGGCTCGCGCCTCCGGTCTAGCGGTTACGGCGGCGTGCAGCCTTGGCGCTGCGGCCCTTGGCGCGCGCTTGACGCTTCTTGTGGTGCGGCGCGGTGGCCGGCGCCTCGTCGTGAGCGGTGTGCCCGGCGGCCACGGGCGCGCGCCGCTTGGCGTCGCGGTAGATCGCGAAACCGATACCGCCGAGCAGCAGGATGGCGACGGCGAAGATTCCGACCGCCAGCGTCGTATCGATGTTGCCGTTGTCGATCGGCGTGGTCGTCCGCACCGGGGCGGTGGTCGTGGTCTGCGCCGGTGCCGCCGACGGTAACGGCTGGAACGGACTCGACTGGGCCATGGCGCCCGCAGGTGCTCCGGCGAGAACCAGAAGGACGTAGGCGACGGTGAGCAGGCGGGCGATACGCATAGGCGCGGGCATGATGTCAGGGCCGGAGGGGTCCGTGTGGCGGCGCGGTCGCTAGATTGGTTGGCATGGCTCCCAAGCAGCGGCAGATCCGTATCGAACAGCGTGGCGCTCAGGCGGCCATCGAGGCCCTCCAGACCAAGCCCAACGAGGAGCTTGAGCGCGAGCAGAAGTACAAGTCCGCCGCCATGGCGATCCTTGGCGCACGGGCCGCGGAGAAGTACGACGCCGATGCCTCTCGCGCCTACTTCCAGCGCGCGATCGCCGCGGCCCGCCCCCAGGAGCGCATGCAGATTCGCCGGATGGCCGACGCATCATTGGCGCTCGCCGAACGTCGCCCGGACGATCTGAAGGAAGCCGTCACCCGCCTCGGGCAGACCCCGCCGAGCAACCGTCAGCTCTTCCTGCTGCGAATGATGGGCCTGATCGCGCCGCCCAAGAGCGCGGGAACGCTGGCTCGCATCCGGGGCGTGCTGGTACTCATCTTGATCGTCGTGGGGCTGCTCGCACTCGCCTTCGGGATCGTGCAACTGATCGCCTTGCCGTTCGGCGGCGCCAAGTTGGGGACTGCGATCTTCGGGAGCATCCTGTTGCTCGGCATCTCGCTCGGCGTACTGATCGTCGTGGGCCGCCGACGGCAGAAGAAGATGGCGGCCGCCCCACGCGGCTGATGTGCGGGCGCTTCACCCTGACCGCATCAGACCCGGCCGGGCTGCGGAGCCGGTTCGGGCTCGATGAATCGGTGGTGATCGCCCCGCGGTTCAACGTGGCGCCCGGAGATGACGTCCTCGCCGTGAGGACTGATCGCGACGGGGCTGCCCGCCCGGACCGCCTGCGCTGGGGCCTTGTGCCGCACTGGGCCAAGGATCCCTCGACGGGGTTTCGCATGATCAACGCCAGGGCGGAGTCGGTCGCGGAGCGCCCTGCCTATCGCGACGCCTTCCGGGCCCGGCGCTGCCTGATTCTCGCCGACGGCTTCTATGAGTGGCAGACCCGCGCAGGGGCGCGCAAACAGCCATGGTGGATCACCCGCGCTGACCACGCTCCTTTTGCGTTCGCCGGGCTGTGGGCCACCTGGCGGGAGCATGAGGACGGCCCGGTGCTGCGCTCGTGCACCATCGTGACCACCGCAGCCAGCGCCTCGGTCAAGGCACTCCACGACCGGATGCCGGTGATCTTGGCCTCCGAGTCCGAGGACCTGTGGCTGGCCGCCGATACTCCGGAACCGGTGCTTCGCGACCTGATGGTGCCCGCCGGCGACAACGTGACGACCGCGCGGCCCGTGGGGTTTGCCGTCAACGACGCGCGCCACGATGCGCCGGACTGCTTGGACATGCCATCGGTGGCGGATGAGCCACCGCCTACGCTTTTCAGCCCTTGACCGTCAGCTTCGCGTCGACGATGACCACCGGCTTCAGCGGCTGCTCGGTGGACGGGTCGGTGGGAACCGCCGCGATGCGCGTGACGGTCTGATCGCCGTCGATCAGCTTGCCGGCCACCGCGTAATCGGGCGGAAGGCCCGCATCGGCCGCGGTGACGATGAAGAACTGGCTGCCAGACGTCCCGGGCGCTTCGGTGCCCGTCTTGGCCATCGCGACCGTGCCGCGTTTGTAGGTGGCGGACGCCGGCGGCTTCTCGGTGATCGTCCACCCTGGGCCACCCTGTCCGCTACCAAGCGGATCGCCGCCTTGGACTACGAACGGCTGATCCGCCGTCCCCGAGACGCGGTGAAACGTGAGCCCGTCGTAGAAGTGCTTGCTCACGAGATAGGCAAAGGACGAAGCGGTCTTGGGCGCGGTCGTGTTGTCCAATTGGATGGTGATGGGACCACAGGCCGTATTCAGCAGCACGGTCGCCGTCGACCCCTTGGGCAGTAGGTCCTTGGCGGTCGGTTTCGGGACGTCGCGCTTGCCCGCCGCCGCAGGTTTCAGGGCCCTGCAGGCGGTGGCCGTGGCCGTGGGCGTGCTCACGGGAGTCGTCGCGGTCGCGGGTGCGGGCGTCGACGCGGATGTCGCACTGGAAGAGCCTGAGCTACTTCCGCAGCCGGCGATGGCGGCCGCAAGAGCGGCAGCGGTGATCAGGGCGGCGGGAAGGCGCATGGGCTGAGCAGGATAATCGAGCGGCGGTGTCCCTCTCCCCCTTCATCCAGTCCTACGATCACGTGCTGCTCGACCTCGACGGCTGCGTGTGGATCGGCGAGAAGCCGACGCCCGGCGCGGTCGCCGCGGTCGATGCCCTCCGCGAGGCCGGGAAGGGCATTGCGTTCGTGACCAACAACGCCATGCATCCGGGCGAAGATTTTGTGCGGCGCCTCTGGCGGCTGGGCTTCCGAGCTTCGCTGGAGGAGGTCGTGACGGTAGGTGGAGCGATCCAGCACGTACTCGCCGAGCGCCCCGGGTGGCGCAAGGCATTCGTGATCGGCGCCGAGGCGCTGCACCGACACGTCGACCACGCAGGTGTTCGGGTCATGAACGGCACCGATCTGGCTGATCGGGTTGACGTAGTCGTTCTCGCCGGCCACCCGCGTTTTGACTACGACGAACTGCTCACCGCGACACTGGCCGTCGCGCGCGGCGCACAGATCATCTGTTCAGACCGCGACGCCTCCTATCCGATGGCCGACGGCCCTCACCCGGGGTCCGGCGCGATCCTGGCCGCGCTGGAGACGGCGACCGGAGCGACCGCAGAGGTCGTGGGCAAGCCGTCTCCGCAGCTGTTCCATACCGCACTTGACCGACTTGGCCCCGGCCGCGCCCTGGTGATCGGCGACCGCCTGGACTCCGATATAGCTGGTGCCCAGGCCGCCGGCCTGGACTGTGCGCTCGTCCTGAGCGGAGCGACCTCGGCGGCGCAGGCGGCAGCTTGGTCACCTCCTCCGACCCGTGTGGGCGAGAGCCTCGCCGACATCGTTCTGCGTGCCGGGGCATGATGGTCGCCATGGCTGACCGGCGCATCGCCCTTCTGGTGAATCCTGCTGCTGGTGGTGGCACGGCTGCCGCCGCACTGGAGTCCGTACAGGAGCGCCTGACCGCCCTCGGCCTCGTTCACCGCACCGGCACCACCACCAGCCTGGCGGACGGACGCGATCAGGCCCGCGAAGCCGTGGCGGCCGGTGAGATCCCGGTCGTTCTCAGCGGTGACGGGCTGGTCGGAGCTGTCGCCGCCGAGTTGGCCTCGCTGCCGGACGCGGTGATGGGCGTTCTGCCCGGCGGCCGCGGCAACGACTTTGCGCGCTGCGTCGGCATACCCCTGGAGCCGGTCGCGGCCTGTGACGTGCTGGGGACCGGTGAGGCTCGCGCGTTCGATCTGGGCTTGGTCGGTGAGGCACCGTTCATCGGCATCGCCTCCTTGGGCTTTGACTCGGTGGCCAACCGCATCGCCAACGAGGCGCCCGCACGGTTGGGCGAACTGGTCTACGCCTACGCGGCGTTGCGCGCGCTCGTGACGTGGAAGCACGCCACCTTCACCGTTCACATTGATGGAAAAGCCCACACCTTCACCGGCTGGTCGGTGGCCGTGGCCAACTCGCGCGCATACGGCGGGGGGATGTTCGTGGCGCCCCATGCGGACCTGCACGACGGCAAGCTCGACGTGATCTTCAGCGAGGCCTGCTCGAAGCTGAGCTTCCTGCGGCGCCTCCCCCAGGTGTTCAAGGGCAAGCACCTCGAGGACCGGCGTGTCCACGAGCACCGCGGTGTCGAGATCCGGATCGCCGCCGATCGGCCGTTCACCGTGTACGCCGACGGCGACCCGATAGGCGAACTCCCGGTCACGGTGCGTACGTTGCCGGCGGCGGTGCGGGTCCTGGTGCCCGCTGGGCCGGAACCGTCGGTCGACGGATCGTGAAGGCCGGCTGGAAGGGCACCGCCGCCCGCTCGGCCGGACGGCTGTCGCGTGCTTCCGGGCGCGGGGGTACCTCACTGCCGGGCAAGGTCCTGTTGCGGCTGGACGCGCACGCGATCGGGCGACTGTCCCGTCGTCTGCCCCACGGCAGCAGCGTCATCTCCGCGACCAACGGAAAGACCACGACGGCGGCCATGGTCTCCGGCATCCTGCGCCGCGGCGGCGCGCACCTGGTGCACAACAGCGCCGGCGCCAACATGTCCGGAGGGATAGCCGCGGCGCTGCTCGACGGTGACGGCGACACCGGGCTGTTCGAGGTGGACGAGTTCTGGCTGGGCGACGTTGTGGAGGAGCTCAGCCCGCGGGCCATGCTCCTCGCCAACCTGTTCCGCGACCAGCTTGACCGGTACGGAGAACTGGAAACCATTGCCGAGCGGTGGGCGAATGTCGTGGCCTCCGTGCCGGGCACGCGGCTGGTTCTCAACGCCGACGATCCACTCGTCGCCGATCTCGGCCGTGACGCCGCGGACGCGTTGTACTTCGGCGTCGACGACCCCGCGATGGCCTCAGCCGGGATGCAGCACGCGGCCGACTCCAAGCACTGCCGGCGCTGCGGCGCGCCGTACGTGTACGACGCGATCTACATGGGCCACTTGGGGCACTACCACTGCGAGGCGTGCGGGGCACGGCGACCTGAGCCGGCCGTGCGGGCCACCGACGTGGTGCTCGACGGCGTGCGCGGCGCCTCCTTCATGCTCCACACACCGGCCGGTGACGCACGTGTTGCACTCCCCCTCCCCGGGCTCTACAACGTCTACAACGCGCTCGGGGCGGCGACGTTGGCGCTGGCTCTGGATGCGCCGTTCACTGATGTCGTCGCGGGCCTGCAGGAGGCCACCGCGGCGTTTGGCCGGGCGGAGACGGTGATGATCGCTGAGCGCGAACTGTCGATCATGTTGGTGAAGAACCCGGCGGGTGCCAACGAGGTACTGCGGACGCTCGCGCTGGAGCCCGGCGAGCACGACGTGTTCTGTGTGCTCAACGACAACATTGCTGATGGGCGCGATGTGTCCTGGATCTGGGATGCGGACTTCGACCTTCTCGCGCCTCGCGTGGGGCGAGCTGTGTGCTCAGGCACTCGGGCCGCCGAGATGGCGTTGCGACTCAAGTATGCGGGCGTACCGGTCCAGCGGATCGAAGTCTGCAACGCCTTGGCAGAAGGTCTGGACCGCGCCCTGGATGGCGAGGGCCGCCTGTTTGCGCTCCCCACGTATACCGCGATGCTGGCTTTGCGCGAGGAACTCGTTGCTCGCGGCGCCGCCGGGAGTTCGTTCGGATGAGCGCGGCGGTCTGGCACGACGTGGAGTGCGGTGGGTACGCCGAGGATCTGCCGTTGTGGCGGTCGCTGGCGGACGAGTTCGGAGGCCCCGTCCTCGACGTGGGCGCGGGTACGGGCCGGGTCAGCCTCCACCTCGCCGCTCATGGGTACGAGGTCGTCGCCGTCGATATCGAGCCCGACCTGCTGTCCGAGCTCGACCGGCGTGCGGGCAGGGCCCCCGTCCGCACGCACGCGGCGGACGCGGCGGCGCTCGATCTGGGTGACGCCCGGTTCCCGCTGATCCTGGTCCCCATGCAGACCATCCAGCTGCTCGGAGGCGCTGAGCAGCGCGTCGCCTTTCTGAGCGCCGCGCGCCGCCACCTGCTGCCCGGCGGCGGCGTGGCCATCGCCGTCGCGGACGAGATGGACGCGTACGACGACACGTGGGAGGTCGTCCCGCAGATCCCGGACATCCGGGAGATCGACGGAGTGGTCTACTCCTCGCGCGCGACGGCGGTCCGAGACCTGGGCGACCGGATCGCGCTGGAGCGCATCCGCGAGGTCATCGGTGCCGACGGCTCGCGAGATGTCGGGCTGGACGTAATCCACCTCGACCGCCTCGACGGTCCGACGCTGCAGAGCGAGGGCATGTCGGTGGGCCTTCAAGTTCTCCCGGCGCGTGAGGTGCCTGAGACCAAAGAGTACGTGCGCTCGCTGGTGGTGATGTTCGGTGCCTGAGGCGACTTTGCGGGTGTGCGCTCTGTACCCCGACGTGATGAACATCTACGCCGATCGCGGGAACCTGTTGCTGCTGGAGCGCCGCTGCGCCTGGCGCGGACTCGGCTTCACGGTGACGGCGGCGGGCTTCGGTGACGCAGTCGATCCCGACGCCCACGACCTCTTCTACCTCGGCGGCGGGCAGGACCGCGACCAGGAACTATGTGCGCAGGACCTCGTGGACACCAAGCGCGACGCGTTGCACGCGGCCGCCGGTCGCGGCGCGATCGTGCTCGGTGTGTGCGGCGGGTACCAGCTGCTGGGGCACGAATACGAATTCGGCGAGCGCTCGGTGCCAGGGGTCGGGCTCGTGGACCTGCGGACCGTACGCTCGAACGCGCCGCGGCTGATCGGGAACGTGGCGATCGAGATCGACCTGCCGGCCGCCGGCGCCGTTGCCGGCCGCGGCGTACTGGCCGGTTTTGAGAACCACGGCGGCCGGACCCACCTGGGTGCTACGGAATCGCCGTTGGGCCGCGTGCTCAAGGGCCACGGCAACACCGGTGACACGGGCTTCGAAGGTGTGGTCCGCGGCAACGTGATCGGCACCTACCTGCACGGTCCGCTGCTGCCCAAGAACTCCTGGTTCGCCGACTGGCTGATCGCTACGGCTACGGGTCGCGACGAGTTGGCTCCGCTGGACGATGAGCTGGAGCGGGCGGCACACGCCGGTGCGCGGCGCGCGGCCGGTCTCGGCGACGCATGAGCGGGCGCTGATCCGGTCAGGCTCGTTGCGCTGCCAGCCGCTGGTGTACGAGCTGAACAACCATCGCGCCCTCCCCGACGGCCGTGGCACAGCGCTTGATCGAGCCCGAGCGCACGTCGCCGGCTGCGTAGATGCCGGGCACACTGGTTTGCAGCAACCCCTCGGCGCCGGCCTCGGTGCCGGTGAGAACGAAGCCCTTTTCGTCGCGAGCGACGGTGTCTCCCAACCAGTCGGTGCACGGTGAAGCGCCGAGGAACAGGAACAGCGTCCCGAAAGGTAGCTGCGTGCCGTCGGTGAGCGTGACGGACTCCAGCTCACCGTCGGTGCCGTGCAGTTCGGCAATCTCGCTGCGGTCGCGGACCTCAACCCCGTAGCGCTCCAGCTCGAGGATCAGGTAGTCGGACATCGTCTCCCGCAGGTCAGCCCGACGGTGCAGAAGTGTCACTAGGGCTCCACCACGGGCGAGCCACACGGCGGCCTGCGCCGCGGAGTTGCCCCCGCCGACCACACCCACTCGCGTGCCGCCGCATCGCTGCGCCTCAGTTGGTCCGGCCGCGTAGAACACGCTCACGCCCTCGTAGGCGTCGAGCCCGTCGACCGGCAGGCGCCGGTACTCCGCGCCCGTCGCGAGTACGACCGCCCGCGCAGACACCTCATGTTCACCGTCCAGCACAACCACGTGGCGTCCGTTCGAGCCGGGCCGCAGCGCGGTGGCGCGGTAGGGCGTGGCTGTCCGCGCGTGGAACTTGCGGGCCTGGGTGACAGCACGCGTGGTCAGCTCGGACCCACTGATGCCGGCGGGAAAACCAAGGTAGTTCTCAATGCGCCGGGAGGTGCCGGCCTGCCCGCCGAGGGCAACGCCTTCCACGACCAGGGTGCTCAATCCCTCCGAAGCGCCGTATACCGCCGCGCCCAGACCGGCGGGCCCTCCGCCCACCACCAGCAGATCGACCTTTTCGTGCGGCGAGAGTTCCGCGCCGATTCCCAGCGCGCGCGCCACCTCGCCGCCCGACGGGTTGCGCAACTCAAGGCCGCCAGGCAGGCGCACAAGGGGCAACTCGCCCGGACCAAGGTCCGCCACCAGCGCCGCCGCCTCAGGGTCTTCACCGTGATCGGGGTCGCGCCAGGTGTGCGGGAACCGGTTGCGCCGGACCACATTGAGCATGGCGAGGGTAGCCGGCGAGGAGCGTGGTCCGATGATCTCGAGGCCGACGCCGTGGCGCTGCTGCAGCGCCTCGCGACGAGACATGAACGCGGAGAGCAGGAGGTCTGACAGCGGCCCGTCCTCGAACAGCAGCGAGCGCAGCACGTCGCGATCCACGGCGATGTACCGCATCGGCTGGGTGACGACGGCGGTGAGGAACACCGTCTGGCCGGAAAGCAGGTTCATCTCACCGAGGAACGCCGAGGGTCCGTGGAGCACGATCTCCAGGCCGGCACTGTCGCGCACGGACGCTTCGCCTTCGATGATCGCGATGAACGGATAGGTGCGATCGCCCACGCGGAAGAGCACGTCGCCAACCGCAGCCGTGCGCTCCTCGCCGTGCCGGGCCAGCATCTCGATCTGCGATTCAGAGAGCACCTGACGAACGGGATCGGCCACGCCGAGAATCTACCGAGCGGGGACTTGCGGCCTACTCCGAGCTCAGCGACCGCTGGATCCGAACCCACCCTCGCCGCGCTGCGTGGTGTCGAGTGAGTCGACCTCGATGACCTCGGCCACGCCCGGGGCGATGAGCACCAGTTGCGCGATCCGGTCGCCTGCGGCGACCGTGAAGGACGCCACGCGATCGGTGTTGAGCAGGAGCACCTTCAGCTCTCCCCGGTAGCCCTCGTCCACGAGCCCGGGGGCGTTGACGAGCGTTATCCCGTGAGCGAGCGCGGTGCCCGACCGTGGGATTACCAGCCCTGCAAAACCCGGCGGAAGGGCGATCGAAATGCCCGTCGGCACGGCCGCGCGCTCGCCCGGCGCCAGCGTGACGGCGTCCAGAGCGCGCAAGTCATATCCGGCGTCGCCGTCGTGAGCGCGGGTCGGCAGCACGGCGCGCGGGTCGACCCGGCGGACGAGCAGGCGCATCGGTCAGGCCGCGTGGGTCGCGGCGGCGGGCGGCGCCGGCGCGGCGACATCATCGGCCGGAGCAGCAACTTCAGGCGGCGGATCCATTGCCGGGGCCACTATCGGGTCGGAGACCTGGAAGCGAGCGAACCGCTCCGCCGCCAGGGCAGGCAAGCGGGCGTGGATGCGGACGCCGTCGGCGGTGTCCTCGCGTTCCAGATCGCCGGCGATCTCGTGCAGCTCAGCCAGTCGAGCGCCCTCGGTGTACGGGAGGAGGAGGTCAACCACGGTCAACCGGCGCATCACCATCTCCTCGATGCGCTCGCACAGCAAGTCCATCCCCCCACCGGTGGCGGCGCTGACCAGCACGCCCTCGGGGTGGCGGAAACCGAGCTCATTACGGCGATCAGCATCCAGCGCGTCCGCCTTGTTGAGGACCAGTAACCGGGGACGATCACCAGCACCGATGTTCTCCAGGACGTCGTCGACGGCACGGGTCATCTCGGCCATCTCCTCCTCATCGACGGACGCATCAACGATGTGCAGGATCAGATCTGAGAGGCGCGTCTCGTCGAGCGTGGCGCCGAAAGCGTCGACCAACTGGTGCGGCAGCTTGCGGATAAAGCCAACGGTGTCGGTGAGCAGGTAGGGCCGGCCGCGCAGACGGGTGGCGCGGGTGGTGGGGTCCAGCGTGTGGAACAGGCGGTCGCGGACCCCGACGTCACTGCCGGTGAGCTGGTTGAGCAGGGTCGACTTGCCGGCGTTTGTGTAACCGGCGAGAGCGATCTGCGGCAGTGCCGCGCGCTCGCGTTCAGCCCGCATCGTCGCCCGGTGGTCCTTGACTCCCGAGAGGCGGCGCTTGAGGGCGGAGATGCGGTCGCGGGCCAGCCGACGGTCGGTCTCGATCTGGCTCTCCCCCGGGCCTCGTGTGCCGATGCCGCCACCGAGCCGCTCGAGATGGGTCCACAGCCCTCGCATGCGGGCGAGGTTGTACTGCAGTTGCGCCAGCTCGACCTGCAGCTTGCCCTCGGCGCTGTGGGCGTGGCCGGCGAAGATGTCCAGGATCACCGTGGTGCGATCGACCACCGGAATGCCGAGTGCCTTCTCAAGGTTGCGCTCCTGGCGTGGGCTCAGCTCGTCGTCGCAGGCGATCACGTTCGCGTCGGCGGCCTTGGCCAGCTCTTTGACCTCTGCCAGCTTGCCCTCTCCCAAATACGTGTTGGGGTGCGGCAGGTCGCGGTGCTGGACCGTCTGCCCCACGACCGCGACTCCGGCGGTCAGCAGCAGTTCGTGCAGCTCGCTGAGATCGTCGCCCTCCTGCAGCGCGGCGATGCACCACGCGCGCTGTTTGGCGCGTGTCGTCGGCTCCCCGTCGGGCTCGGAATGCGTGGGCGCGGTGCGCCCGTGGCGGCTGAGATCCATCAGGGAGGGAGTCTAGAGAGGTACGCTCGTGGTCATGACCAAGTTGTCGGAGACCGGTGTGCAGATCGGCGCTGCCGCCCAGGCGCTGGGCGTCAGCCCGGACACGCTGCGGCGGTGGGAACGTGCCGGTCGGGTGCACTTCGATCGCGTGGGTGGGCGACGCACGATGCCCGCCGAGGAATTGGCTCGATTGGTGCGAGAGCGCGCGCCCTCTGGGCGCACCAGTGCGCGCAACCGCCTCAGTGGCGTCGTGGTGGCCGTCGAGCGTGATGGCGTGATGGCGAAGGTCGACCTCGTCTGCGGGGCCTTCCGCATCGTTTCGCTGATGAGTCGCGAAGCGGCCGACGAACTCGGCCTCGCCCCGGGCGTCGCGGCGTCGGCTGTCGTCAAGGCCACGACGGTCGTCGTCGAGCGCGACTGAGGGTCGGTTCTCAGCGGGCCGGGGTCAGGCGCAGAGCGAACGGAAAGTCGCCGAAGCTCACCTCTAACGTGAAGCGGCCGTCAATGGTGATTGAGGTCTCGCCATGAGGGGCCGCGGTCCGGAACAGCGGGACGCGCTTGCCACCCGGGCCGTGCAGCGCGGCCACGAACGACGTCTGCTGGCGGAAGTCGACCGTCGGATCGGTCGGGTCGTACTGGACGAACTGTGCCCGGTAGGTGCCGTGCAGCGCGTACGGACCTCGCGCCACGGGCGAGGCCTGCGCTCGCACGAGCACCTCTCCCGCGCCCGCGGGCGTCCGGGCCAGCGCGGGAACACGGCCGTTCGCCACCGGCACCGTCGGGCTGGATGCTTTGCTTCCGCAGGCGAGCGCGCCGAACGCGAGGGCGCAAGAAGCAAGCGCGGCAGTGATGACACGTATAGGCACCGGGCGCACAGTACCCGGGACGCCCCGCGGTGTGGTATTCATGCCAATGCAATGCCCATGCACACCGATCTCGATACCGCGGCCATCTCCCGTGCGCGCTTCCTTGGGCTCGGCGCCATCTCAGGTGTCACGGCTCTCGGCCTGCTCGCCCGCCCCTCCACCGCTCCGGCGGCAGTCCCGCATCCGACCGGCGACGACGAGGGGTACCTGCAGGTGGGGCTGACCGGCGAACGGATCCTCGCCTCCTTCTACTCCCGGGCGGCGCACGCCCCCGGTTTCACGGCTGGCGAACGGCGCCGCCTCGCGGCCACCGGATCGCTGAGGCGCGAGAACGTCCGCCGGATCCTCATGGCGCTCGCCGAGACCCCGGCCAGCGACCTGGCCGGCTTGGTGGTCGACATCCCGCGCAGTGCGCTGCACACGCGCGGCCGCGTGCTGCGGCTCGGGCAAGAACTGGAGGGCACCCTGCAGGGAGCGTACGTCCGCGGGCTCGGCGGTACCGCAGACCCCGCCACCCGGATCTTGCTGGCTCGATTACTCGCATCATGCGCGCAACAGCTCCAGGCGCTGCAGTCGATGGCGGGGATGCCATCCCCGTCCGGTCTGCCTGGCGTTGGCGGGCTTGAGAGTGCGGGCCGAACTTTCGACCGCTACCTACGAACCCCGGCCTCCCCATGACCAAACCCCACATGTCGTCCTGCGCCCACCCACGTCGCCGCCGGCGCGCCACGCTCGCCTCCCTCACGAGCGTGGTCATTCTCGGCCTCGCCGTTCCCGCGGGCGCTCAGGCCGTCACCGTGTACGCCGCGTCGTCTTTGCGAGAGGCGTTCCCGGCGGTGGCGGGCACGCCCACCTACAACTTTGCCGGCTCCAACCAGCTGCAGTTGCAGATAGAGCGAGGCGCTCCAGCTGACGTCTTCGCCTCGGCGAGCCCTCGTGAGGCGCAAGCGCTCTTCAACGAGGGCCGGTGCTCTCGACCGGTGACCTTTGCCACCAACACGTTGGTGCTGTTGGTGCCGAAGTCCAACCCCGGCCATCTGCGTTCTGTGTACTCGCTGCGCGGCGGTGGCCACCGCATCGCCGTCGGGTCCCCGGCCGTGCCGATCGGCGACTACACCCGCAAGCTGCTGCGTCGCCTGGGCCTGAGCAGCATCCTCACGCGCAACACCGTCAGCTCTGAGCCGAACGTCGGGGCGATCGTGGCGAAGGTGGCGCTCGGCTCGGCGGACGCCGGCTTCACCTACCTGACCGACGGCCGGACGGCTCCTGGTCGGGTTCGCGCCATCCGGCTCCCGAGGTATGCGCAACCTCCTGTGCGCTACCAGATGTGCGCCGTCCGTCGGCCCGGTGTCGACGCCAAGGGCGCATCTTCGTTCATCGCCCGCGTGCGCTCGTCGGCCGGGCGGGCCGTCCTGGCGCGCTACGGCTTCGGCCTCCCGCCCCGCGGGTGACGATGCGGACCACCCGCCGACGGTTGCGGTGGAGAACGGCGTGGTTCACCGCCGTCCTGGCGGGCTGCAGCGCGATCCTGCTCACCTTCCTCGCCATCCCGTTGATCGCGTTGTTCACGCAGGCCCCGTTGGGGAGCGTGCCGGATCTGCTGACCAGCCCCCAGGTTCTCGACGCGCTCCGGGTGACGGCCGAGACAACGCTGGTGGCCAACGTGTTGATCCTGGGCCTGGGCACGCCGACGGCCTACCTGCTGGCCACACGCGCCGTCCCGGGCCGAGCCTTGCTCATCACCCTCGTCGAGCTGCCCCTTGTCCTGCCTCCGGCGGTCGCCGGGATCGGCCTCCTGGCGGCGTTCGGGACCGGCGGCCTGCTCGGCGATCAGTTGGCCCAGTCCGGCGTCATCCTCCCCTTCACGGAATGGGCGGTGATCCTGGCGATCGTGTTCGTCGCCTCGCCTTTCTACGTACGCCAAGGGATCGCCTCGTTCGCGGGAGTTGACCGGTCGCTGACCGACGCCGCTCGCACCCTCGGGGCCTCCCCGGCGAGAACGTTTGGCCGGGTCGCCCTTCCGGTGGCCGCCGGCGGGTTGACGGCCGGCTGGGTCCTGGCGTTCGCCCGCGGACTGGGCGAGTTTGGCGCCACAATCGTGTTTGCCGGCAGCGTGCGTGGCGTCACGCAGACGCTCAGCCTGACGATCTACGACCAGCTCGACGCGAGCTTTGACGTGGCCCTGGCCGTAGGGGTGCTGCTCGTATGTATGAGCGCGGTTGTCCTGTTGTCCTACAAACTGGTCCTGGTATGGAGACCCTCGAGCTCGACATCACGAGGGCACTTGCGCGCTTCACCCTTCGCGCGCGTCTGAGCGTAGGGCCGGAGACGGTCGCGCTCGTCGGGCCGTCCGGAGCGGGGAAGTCGACGGTCCTGCGCTGCATTGCCGGTTTGGCGCGGCCCGACGACGGGCGCATCGGACTTGGGAGCGACACCTGGTTCTCCCGCGATGACGGTGTCGACATCGCCCCGGAGATGCGTTCGGTCGGATTCGTATTCCAGGAGTACGCGTTGTTCCCGCACCTCACGGTGCGAAGGAACGTCGGGTTCGGCGGCAAGGACCGTGTGGACGAGTTGCTGGAGCGCCTGCGACTTACCGAAGTAGCCGAGCAGCGACCCGCGACGCTGTCGGGTGGTGAGCGCCAGCGCGTTGCCCTGGCGCGCGCGCTGGCCCGCGACCCGGACGTGCTGCTTCTCGATGAGCCCCTTTCGGCCCTGGACGCTGACACCCGCGGCCACGTCCGCGACGAGCTCAGCGACCTGCTGCGGAGGCTGGCGCTCCCGACCGTGCTGGTCACCCACGACGTGGCCGACGCCGCGGCCCTGGCCGATCGCATCGCCGTCCTGGTCGACGGGGAGATCCGTCAGGTCGACACCCTGGCCGAGCTCGTGCGGTCGCCGGCCGACGCTCAGGTCGGCAGGTTCACGGGTGCCAACGCCCTGCCCGGGGTAGCCGTCCCCTCAGCCGAGGGGCTGACGACCGTCCACCTCGACGGCGGAGCCGCGCTCGTGAGCCACACTCCGGCCACTGGACGAACGGTGGCTGTGGTCCAACCCTGGGCGCTGACGCTCACAGACGGCGACGAGCGTGGAACAGGCCCGGTCCTGACGGTGACATCGGCCGCACCAGAGGGAAATGGCGTGCGTGTGCGGATGGGCGATCTGGTGGCCGTCTGCTCGGCGACGGAGGCCACCCGGTTGGCGATTGTCGCCGGTCGCCGCGTGCGGGTAACTGCGGCGCCCGGGGAGGTACATCTGGTGCCCGTCGGGCCATCTGGTGGCTCGCAGACACACCCACTATGAGCACCTTTGCGTGCCACCCCCGTCCCGTTTCCTTCGCGGCGTCGATCGGCGCCCGAATAGAGTCCGGCGAATGAATCTCGGTGAGCGGCTGGCTCAACGCACGCTCCAGCTTGTCGACGCGCCGTCGGAGTCTCGGGGTGAGGTGGAGCTATGCGCGAGCGTCCTGGCCACCCTGCAGGCCGGAGGCGTTGACGCGCGCGATGCGGGCGACACGTGCGTGCTCGCCGGGGTAACCGAGCGGGGCGACAAACCCCTGGTGCTGCTCGGTGGCCACTTGGACACCGTCCCGGCGCAGGGCAACATCCCAGGCCGGATCGTGGATGGTGGCGTCCACGGACTCGGTGCGTCAGACATGAAAGGTGCGTGCGCGGTGATGATCGAACTGGCGCTTGCACGGGCCGGCGGTGCCATCGACCTCGGCTATGTCTTTTTCGGCCGAGAGGAGCTGCCGCTCGCCGACAGTGCGCTGACCCCGCTTTTCGCCCGCGAACCCGGGTTGGCCACCGCGGACCTCGCCGTGATGATGGAGCCGACGGCGGGCCAGATCCAGGCCGGATGCTTGGGGAACGTGAACGCCACATGGACGTTCCACGGCCGCAGTGGGCACTCCGCGCGCCCGTGGCAGGCCGACAACGCGATCCACCGTGCGGCCGAGGGCATCGGCGCACTCACCGCTGTCGCCCCAGCGCCGCGGATCTTCGACGGTCTTGAGTTCACCGAGGTCGTCTCGGTCACCAAAGTCTCGGGTGGGATCGCCGCGAACGTCATCCCCGCGGAGGCGAGCGCTCACGTCAACTACCGCTACGCGCCGGGCCGCAGCGCCCTGGAGGCCGACGCGTGGCTCCACGGCCTGTGCGACCCCTTCGGCACGCTCAGGATCGACAGCAACGCTCCCTCGGCCCCAGTCGCCACCGGCAACCCACTCGTCGGCCGTCTCCACGCGGCGGGTGCGTTCGCTGTCGCGCCCAAACAAGCGTGGACCCCGGTCGCAGAATTTGCCGCGGCCGGCGTGGACGCCATCAACTTCGGCCCTGGTGACCCCGTCCACGCCCATCAGGTCAGCGAGCAGGTCAGCATCGAGGCGCTGGTACACGCGTACGAGACGCTCGCCTCCTTCGTCGCCGTATGAGCACGTTCTCCCGAAACCCGGCCGTCGAGGCGGGAGGCGTGTACCCGTTCGTCCTGATGAGCCAAGCGCGGGATGCCGCCCGTGCGCGCGGGATAGACGTGATCGACTTCACGCTCGGCGAGCCGCAGGAGGAGACGCCGGCGTTCATCGCCGAAACGCTGATCGCTGCGCTGCGCGCCGAGCCGGTGTCCGCGTACCCCTCCGCTCTGGGCCTCGCGGAGTTGCGGGCCGCGATCGCCGACTGGGTCACGCTGCGAACGGGAGCGAGGCTCGATCCCGACACCCAGGTGATTCCCACGCTCGGCGCCAAGGAACTCGTGTACTCGCTCGCGTCCGTTCTCGTGGATCGTGACGGCGGCCGGGACACCGTCGCCATCCCCACCCCCAGTTATCCGGTGTACGAGCGCGGCGCCGTCATGGCCGGAGCGCGTGCCCAACCTGTACCCCTCGCATCCGGGAGCGCCCTGCCTTCCCCCGAGGCACTGGACATGCTGCCGTGGGACCGGCTGGCGCTGCTGTGGGTCACGTCGCCCCACAATCCCACCGGCACCGTGGTGACCGCCGAGGAGTTTGAAAGGCTGGCCCGTCGCTGTCAGGAGCACGGCGTCGTGTTGGCCAGCGATGAGGCTTACAGCGAGCTGTGGTTCGCCGGTGACGCGCCGGGGTCGGTACTCGGCGTACCCGACCTGACGAACGTCGTCGCCGTCAACACCCTCTCCAAGCGTTCGTCGATGCCGGGCTACCGCAGCGGCTTTGTCGCGGGCGACCGCGAGATCATCGCGCTGCTCAAACGGTTGCGCCCGTCGATGGGTACGGCCCCGCAGACTTTCGTCCAACGGGCGGCGATCGCCGCTTGGCGTGATGAGACGCACGTCGTCGCCACGCGGGCGCGATATGCGGCCAAGCGTGAGGTGATGCTGCCTGCCCTCGAGGCGGCGGGGCTGCGTCGGGCCGGCGGTGATGCAAGCTTCTTCCTGTGGATGGAAGTCCCGGGCGGCGATGAGGCGGCGTTTGTGGCGCAATGGCTGGAGCGTGGCGTCGCCCTGGCCCCCGGCACCGCGTTCGGACCCGGCGGAGAAGGCCACGTCCGGGCGGCGCTGGTGCCCACTCTGGCGCTTTGCCGGCAGGCGGCGAGCCGCCTGCTGGGCTGATCGGCGAGGATCCGGCCATGACCGATCTCGTTGCACTGCAGGCCCGCATCGAAGCGCTGTACGGCGCGCCCGAGCTTCCGCCCGAGGCGGCCGCCAAGGTGGAGGAGGTGTTGGACCTGCTCGACACCGGCGTGCTCCGCGTCGCCGAGCCGGTCGAGGGCGGTTGGCAGGTCAACCAGTGGGCCAAACAGGCGATCCTCCTGTCGTTTCGTACTCGGCCGATGGAGACGATCGAGCTGGGGCCGTACGAGTACCACGACAAGATGGCGCTGAAGTCCGGTTGGGCCGCGGCCGGGGTGCGCGTCGTGCCGCCGGCCACCGCGCGCCACGGCGCCTACATCGCTCCCGGCGCCGTGCTCATGCCGTCGTACGTGAACGTGGGTGCTTACGTGGGCTCCGGCACGATGGTGGACACCTGGGCGACGGTCGGGTCCTGCGCGCAGATCGGCGCGGACGTGCACCTTTCCGGGGGCGTCGGGATCGGCGGGGTGCTCGAACCGCTACAGGCCGATCCGGTGATCGTGGAGGACGGCGCGTTCGTCGGCTCTCGCTGCATCATCGTGGAGGGCGTCCGCGTCGGCGAACGGGCTGTGCTGGGCGCCAACGTCGTGCTCACCGCCTCCACCCAGATCATCGATGTGACCGGTTCCGAACCCGTGGTCACGAAGGGCGCCGTGCCCGCAGGCGCCGTGGTCGTCCCCGGCATGCGACCCCGCACCTTCCCGGCGGGCGAGTTCCACCTGCCCGCCGCGCTCATCATCGGCCGCCGCAGCGCCGCGACCGACCTCAAGACCTCGCTCAACGACGCGCTGCGCGAGCACGACGTCAGCGTGTGAGCCGATCGCCCAAGTTGCTAGCCCAGGGCCTGAAGGTCGGCCAGCAACTGCGCGCTGACGTCCCCGGCGAACACCGGGACCGCCCAGCCCGCCAGGTCCACGTGCAGATCCTCCCCCACGTCGACCTGCAGTTCCCCGCCGTCCAGGACCACCGTCACCGGTGAGTCACCGCCGCGAAGCACGTGGTTGACGGCGGCTCCGCAGGCCCCGGTGCCGCTGGAATGAGTCTCGCCCGCCCCGCGCTCGAAGATGCGTGCACGGATCCGGTCGGCACCAAGCTCCGTCCAGAACGAGACGTTGGTGCGCCGCGGGAACCACGGATCGTGCTCGATGACCGCGCCGAGACCTCGGACGTCGAGCGCCTCGAGCTCGTCGATCGAACCCACCCGGATCGAGCACTGCGGGTTCCCGATCGACACGTGCTGAAAGGCGCGACCGACGATCTCGCCGCGACCGTCATCGGTGCCGTTCGGCCAATCGTCGGAGCGCAGCGAGGCTCGCCCCATGTCGACCTTGGCGGTGGTCGGCGAGGTGATCGTGGGGCGAATCTCCCCGGCGATCGTCTGGATCGAGAACTGGTCTGCGTCCGTCCATCCGGCGCGTCGCAGGTAGAGCACCGCCTCGCGAGCACCGTTGCCGGACAGCTCCGCCTCTGAGCCGTCGGGATTGTGGATCCGCAGCCGTGCCACGAACCCGGCCGCATCAGGCGGCGACAGCTCCAGGATGCCGTCCGCGCCGAGGCCGAAATGGCGGTCGCAAAGGAGGCGCACCCGCGCCGGGGTCAGCGCGAACGGGAGCGCGCCGCTCTCCACGATCGCGTAGTCGTTGCCCAGTGCTTGCCATTTCTCAAAATGCATGGGTTCGTAGTGTCGCGCCTGTGGGCGACGGTACGCCGCCGGCCCTCAGTCGAGGAGGGTGCGGGCCACCTCGGCGGGCTCGCGCCCCGTCAGATCGCAGTGCTCAACGCCTTCCAGCCGCCGCAGCCACGTGAGCTGGCGCTTGGCGAGGCGGCGGGTCCGCGCACGCATCGCGTCCACATCGCCCGTCAGCAACTCCTGGAAGCCCACTGCCGCCCGTGCAGTGACGGAAGCGCCGGCCTGATCGGCGGCTCGCACCTGTGCCTCAGCGCCCGCTGCGACCATGGCGTCCACACGCTCGTCGGCCCGGGCGTACAGCTCCTCGCGTTGGCGGGTGAGGGCGATCAGCCGGGTGGGATGCCGTGTCTTCTCGGTCCACAGTTCGTCCCGCCCCGGGCCGGCCGGCAGGCCTGCGCCTTCGTCCAACAGCTCATGCGCGCGGACGATGCGCTGCGTGTCGTGGGGGTGGATGCGGTCAGCGGCGTCGGCGTCGCGGACGGCCAGCTCGGCATGCAGCGCCGGCCCCCCCTCGCGGGCCAGGCGCTCCATCCAGCGCGCTCGCGTCGCCGGGGCCACGGGCGGCCGCAGTTCGAGGTCGGCCAGCGCGGCACGCAGGTAGAGGCCGGTGCCGCCCACAACGATCGGCGTGGCGCCCTCGGCGAGCAGTCCGTCGATCTCCGCGTGCGCCATCCGAGCGTAACGCCCTGCTGTACACGTCTCCTGCACGTCGAGCACGGAGACGAGGCGGTGCTCGAGCAAGGCCTGCTCCTCGGCCGTGGGTGCCCCGGTGATGATCTCCAGACCCCGGTACACGGCAAGGGCATCCGCAGAGACGGCAACGGGTCGCTTGCCTTCCCGCCGCAACTCCTCGGCGATGGCCAATGCGAGCGACGTCTTGCCCACCGAGGTGGGGCCGAAGATCGCGATCATCGAGGCGGCCACGTTCAGGAGTATCGCCGCGCGACCCCACGCGACGATCGGCTCTGGCAATGTTGGGGCCGTGAACCTCCACGGAACGACCACACTCCTCACCGGTGCCACGGGCGGCATCGGCCACGCAATCGCCCGCGCTCTCCACGCCTCCGGTAGCGACCTGATCCTCACCGGCCGGCGTACGGAGGTCCTTGAGCCGCTCGCCGCCGAGCTGGGAGCCCGCTCGATCGCGGTCGACCTCAGCGATCGCGCCGCCCTCCACAAGCTGGTCGCGGAGTGTGAGGGTGTTGACATCCTGGTCGCCAACGCCGCATTGCCCGCTTCGGGGCCGCTGGACTCCTTCACCGAAGAGCAGATCGACCGTGCCCTTGAGGTCAACCTCCACGCGCCCATCGTGCTCAGCCATCTGCTCTCACCCGCCATGGTGAAGCGCGGCCGCGGGCACTTGCTCTACATCTCGTCGCTGGCCGGCAAGACGGGGTCGCCCGGTACGTCGATCTACAGCGCGACGAAGTTCGGGCTTCGAGGGTTCGCGCAAGGCCTGCGCGCCGATCTTCACGGAACCGGAGTCGGCGTATCCGCCGTGTTCCCCGGGTTTGTCAGCGATGCGGGGATGTTCGCCGATGCTCAGGTGGAGCTTCCCTCGTACGTGAAGACCAGCACGCCGGAGGAGGTCGCGGCCGGTGTCATTCGTGCGATCACCGACGACCGCGGTGAGGTCGACGTGGCGCCGCTGGGCATGCGCCTGGGCGCGACGTTAAGCAGCATCGCCCCTTCGTCAGCGGCCGCCTTCACCCGCCGGGTGGGCGGCGGCAAGCTCTCGGAGTCGGTCGGCGACGCTCAGCGAGACAAACGCTGAGCGGACGGTTTCTCAGCCGCGCGACCCGGCGCCAGCGCTGGCCAGCAGAGACACCTCGCCGCGCAGCGTCTGCGAGCTGGCGCTGCTGATCTGGACCATCACGAATTCTCCGGGCCGGGCGACCCCGTCGAAATTGACGGCCTTGTTGTGGCGGGTGCGGCCGCGCAGGCGGTCCGGATCGGTGCGCGAGGCACCCTCCACCAGGACCTCCATCGTGCGCCCGACGAATCGCTGCGCACGCTCGCGCGCCCGCCGTTGCACTGCTTCCACAAGTCGCGACATGCGTTCGACCTTGACCGGGTGCGGCACGATTCCCTCGGTGATGTCTGCGGCCGCCGTCCCACGGCGTGGAGAGAAGATGAAGGTGAAGGCACCGTCGTAGCCGACGCTCTCGACGATTTCGAGCGTCTGAGCGAAATCCTCCTCGGTCTCCCCCGGGAAGCCGACGATGATGTCGGTCGTGAGGGCGACATCGGGCAGGTGCTCCCGGATCAGGGCGACGCGATCCAGGTAGCGCTCGCGGTCGTAGGTGCGGCGCATCGCCTTGAGGATGCGGCTCGAACCTGCCTGCAGTGGGAGATGGATGTGCTCGCAGACCGAGGGGAGCGTGGCGTGCGCCAGGATGACGTCCTCGCGCATGTCCTTCGGGTGCGGACTCGTGTACCGGATGCGGTCGATGCCGTCGATCCCGTCCACCGCATGAAGCAGTTCGGCGAACGTGCGCCGACCACCCTCACCACGAAGGTCTCGGCCGTAGGCGTTGACGTTCTGCCCGAGCAGCGTCACCTCGCGCACGCCGTCAGCGGCGAGCGCACGCGTTTCGTCGAGAAGTTCTTCGAACGGCCGGCTGACCTCGCGGCCGCGCGTGGAGGGGACGATGCAGTACGAGCAATTGCAGTTACAGCCGACGGAGATCTGCACCCAGGCTTGCACGTCGCGAGCACGC
The DNA here is from genome assembly GCA_038319025.1 of Solirubrobacterales bacterium. Taxonomy (GTDB): domain Bacteria; phylum Actinomycetota; class Thermoleophilia; order Solirubrobacterales; family Solirubrobacteraceae; genus JBBQCW01. Next base: position 53,739 of record JBBQCW010000012.1, on the reverse strand, counting down.
TTACTCGGAAGATGACCGGCGAACCCTTCGAACTCGAAATACCCCTGCGCGGTCAGCGAGTCGGACGTTAGGAACTCCGCCAAGCGGTGCACCTGGCCGGGGCCGAAGGCGACGTCCACGAACGGGAAGCGCTGGAAGACCTCCTCCTTGACCGACTGCGCCCAGCATCCGCCCACTCCGATCACGACGTCCGGCCGCAACGTCTTCTCACGTTTGGCGTGCCCCAGGTGGGCGACAAAGCGTGAGTCCGCGGACTCACGGATGGAGCAGGTATTGAACAGGATGAGGTCGGCGTCGGGCATCGCCTCCGCCGGCCGGTAGCCGAGCGTCTCGAGCATGCCCTTCATGCGCTCGGAGTCGTGCTCGTTCATCTGGCACCCGAAGGTGGTCACGTGATAGCGCTTGGCTTCGGGCATCGGCGTCGCGAAGGGTAGTCCGCCGCCGGTACCGGCGTCGTTCACACGGAAGCGGTCGGACCACTGAGGGCATCCGTCAGCACCCGGCCGACGGCTTCTGGACCGAGCAACTGGAGGACCTCGCGCCGTGCCCGGGCGCCGAGAGCAGCACCACCGGCGCGATCGGCGGCCAAGTCGCGAAGCGCCGTGGCGGCCGCCTCGATGTCCGGCTCCGCCCACCACGCGTCGGGCGGATACGGAGGCACCCCAGGGCCCACGGCGGCCGGCTTCCACGCCACGATCCGCGAGTTTTCGGGCCCCGCGAAGTCACGGTGACCGCCGTATCCCGTGCTCACCACGGGTCGGCCGGCGGCCATCGCTTCGGCAATCGTGTTGCCGAAACCCTCTGCGCGGTGCAGCGAAAGGTAGGCGTCAGCACCCCCGATCACCGCGTCGCGCCCACGCGGGGTCACCGTTCGGTCGATCACCTGCACGTCGGCTCGGTGGGCCGCACGGCGCAACAGCGCAGCGTGCGATTCCGGCCGACTCCCGGCGTTGACGCTCTTGATCAAAAGCGCCGCACCGTCGGTCGGCACAAACGCCCGCGTGAACGCGTCGATCGCGCCGTCGGGGTTCTTGCGCTCCCTCGTTGAGTGATGGTCGAACAGGAATGAGACGAGAAACGCATCGGGGGCGATCCCCCACGCGGCGCGGTCCAATGATGCGTGCTGCGGGGCGCTGACGACGTTGGGAATCACCTGCACGGGAATGTCGACGGCGTCGACGACGGCGTCCCGGACGAACGTGGATGGCACCCACAGCTCATCAAGGCATCGGGCACACTGCGCCCAGCCCGCCGGAAGCTGGGCGAGCTCCCACGCCCAACGGCCGATCAGGCGCCCGCCGGCCGGACGCAGCGGTGCCGGGTCCACATCGAGCCCGTACCGATCCGGGTTGCACCACAGCACAGTCACGTCGTGCGGGAGCTCAGCAATGTCGGGCGCCTCGCTGTACTCCCCGTCGACGCGGCCCACCGGCAGCGTCAGCGCCGCACCGGCCACCTCCACACCCGCACCACGCAGCGCGTCACGGGCGCGCCGGGCTGACTCTCCCTGCCCCACGACATGGTTGAGATAGCCGACGAGGTTGACCCCGGCTGCCACTACGCGGTTCGGCCGGCAACCGGCGAAGCGGCGATGTTCGCGTCGGGTTCGGCACCTAGTTCGCCCGCGAACGCAAACACCTGCCCGGACCCGAGCACGTTCCACGGATCAACGATCAGCGGCTCCCCGTGCGCAGCCTCGACGATCCGCGACAGTGTGTCGGGGCGCCGGAACTGCTGGTGCGCCGCGCCGATCACCACCGCGTGAGCGCCCTCCAGCGCCTCGCTCCAGCCCGACGTCGTGTCCACGTTCGGATCGTGCACGCGGACGACCATGCCCTCGGTCCGCAACTGGTCGATCAGGACCAAGGAGAGCGAGTCGCGTTCGTCGTCGACGTCGGCCTTGAACGCCGTCCCCAAGACGGTGACGCGGATGTCCTGGCACCCGGCCAGTCGGCGCCGGAGCCCGGCGGCCAGGAAGGCAGGGACGGCTTCGTTGACGCGGGCGGCGCCCGCCAGCATTCCCGGCACCGTGGTCCGGGCTTCTACGAATGCGAAGTCCTTGCGTAGACAGGTGCCGCCGGTGAGGCCCGGTGGCGGCATTCCACCTCGTGAATAGTCGCGGTTGATCAGTTCGATCACCGAGAACACGTTGGCCCCATACTGCTCGCAATCCATCATCAGCAAGTTGGGCAGGGCGAACATCGCGTAGCGGAACGTATTGCCCCAGATCTTGGCCAACTCCGCTTCGATCGGAGAGGTCGAGATGATGGGCGCGTCCAGGTGAGCGAACAAGGTGCCGGCCGATCGCGTCGACCGCTCCCCGACGCCGCCGACTATGCAGGGCAGCGTGTGTACCTCGGCAAAGAAGCGACCTGACGCGATCCGCTCGGGGACGTGGGCGACGTACACGTCGTCCCCGACCTGCTTCCCGTGATCAGCGGCCAGACGGGCGGCGATCAGGTCTGTGGTCCCCGGGGCGACGGTCGACCGCAAGATGAGCGTCTGGCCGGCTCGCATCCCGGGCGCGATGTCATCGAAGGTGCCCCAAACCGCGCTGAGGTCCATCTCGAGGCCTCCCGTCCGCGCCGTCGGCACGCACACCACGATGTAGTTCGCATCGGCACAGTCCCGCAGTGAAGTCGTGACCGTGAGGCATCCGGCGCTCAGTACACGGGCCAGCACGGTGTCCGCGCCGGGCTCGGCGAACGGCATCCGACCAGCGCGTACCGCCTCGACCCGGTCAGCGTCACGGTCGACCCCGATGACCGACAGGCCGCAATCGGCGAAAGCCAGCGCCAGCGGCAGCCCCACGCGCCCGAGTCCGATCACCGCGACGCGGCTGGAGGTGCCGTCCTTCACTTGGCGTAGTCGACCGACCGTGACTCGCGGATCACCGTGATCTTGATCTGGCCGGGGTACTCGAGTTCCTGCTCGATCTCCCGGGCGATGGCGCGCGACAGGCCGACGGCCGCATCGTCGTCGATGCTGCTCGGAGCCACGATCACGCGGATCTCCCGCCCCGCCTGCATCGCGTAGACCTTGTCGACGCCGGGATGACGCGCCGCGATCTGCTCCAGCTCGCGGAGCCGCTTCACGTAGGACTCCAGCGACTCACCGCGAGCACCGGGCCGGGCGCCGGAGAGGGCGTCGGCGGTCTGAACGATCACGGCTTCGACGGTCTGTGGCACGACCTCGTTGTGGTGAGCCTCCATCGCGTGGGCGACGGCCTCGGTCTCCCCGTGGCGCCGGGCGAGGTCCCCGCCGACCAGCGCGTGCGGCCCCTCCACCTCGTGGGACACGGCTTTGCCGATGTCATGGAGCAGCGCTGCGCGGCGAGCCGTCTTGGCGCCGGCACCCAATTCTTCGGCCATCATCGCGGCGAGTTGCGCGCACTCCACAGAATGCGCGAGGACGTTCTGTCCGTAGCTGGTGCGGAACCGCAGCCTCCCCAGGTATTTGACGAGTTCGGGGTCCAAACCCGTTACCCCCGCGTCAAAAGCAGCCTGTTCACCCAGTTCCTGTAGATGTGAATCCAGGTCAGACTTGGCCTGGTAGTAGGTCTCCTCGATGCGGGCAGGATGGATTCGGCCGTCAGCCAGCAATCGTTCGAGGGTCATGCGAGCAAGTTCGCGCCGGACGCCGTCGAACGCGCTGAGCACCACCGCATTGGGCGTGTCGTCGATGATGAAGTCGACGCCGGTAAGCGTCTCCAGCGCGCGGATGTTACGGCCCTCCTTGCCAATGATCCGCCCCTTCATGTCGTCGCTGGGCAGCGCCACCACGGTCACGGTCGTTTCGACGGCGTGGCCGGCGGCGAGACGCTGCATCGCGACGGAGAGGATGGAGCGCACGCGGCGCTCGGCGTCTCGTTTGGTCTCTTCCTCCACCTGGCGCATGACCCGGACTGCGTCATGGCGTGCGGTGTCTTCTACCTCCTTGAGCAGCGCTTGACGAGCCTGCCCGGCCGATAGCCCCGAGACGCGCTCAAGCTCACGATCCAGGTCAGCGCGACGGGCGGCGAGCGTCTCACGCTCGGCCTGGAGCTCGTCGACGCGGACGATGATCTCCTGTTCGCGGCGGGCAACATCACCCTCGCGTCGTTGGACGTCAGCGGCGCGCTCGTCTTGCCGACGGCGTTCCTCGGCGTCGACGGGCGCCGCTGCGCCCTGTGGGTTTGGCGAACGCGCCGCGCGACCGCGGCTGACCACCAATGCGGCGATCACTACTCCTATCGCCAGAAGCGCTGCTCCGAGCACCACGTCCATAGCCAGTCCTCTCCCTTGGCCAGGTCACCTTGACCGAGCCGAACTCTCCAAATGGTTCGGAGCGAGAAACCGGTCCGCGCAGCAGGCGGATATTGGGGCGACGCTCGGGGCGCCGTCGCGTCAGGAGTCTGGTTGCAGGCGTACGGCTGACGGAGCGCCGCCGTCCTCGGCGGCAGCGCGTGGACCGTCGGAATGGTGAGGAGTCCTGGACGCGGTCATGTGATCAGAACGACTTGGTGAGCTGCGGTTTCAACGACCCGATCGGGCCGGTTTCTGTTCCTGACCGGCACTCTACCGTCGCGACGAAATGTCGCGGGGCGGTGCCGCTACCGTGGCGGCTGGACATCAGGCGGCCTGGCGGCCGCGCTCGAAGGCCCGGATCGCATCGTGAGCGATAGTCAGGTCGTAGCCGCGGCGCACGAGGAGCCCCAGCGCCTTGCCCCGTTCGCGGTCGTCGGCGGGAGCAGCGGCGAGGCGTTGCTCAAGCACTGACAACGCAGCGGCCAGTTCACCATCAGCATCCTGCGCGGAAATCGCCGCCGAGATGTGTTCAGGCGCCACACCGAGCGTGGCCAGGCGACGCTCGATGCGGTCCGCACCCCAACCGTCGAGCTTGCGCCTGTCCTCCGCGAAACGCCGTGCGTACCCGATGTCGTCGGCGTAGCCCTGCTCGCGCAGAGCGGCGAGCGCCTCCTCGATGGTCGACGGTTCCACCCGCCGATGCTCAAGGTGCCGACGCAGCTCAGCCTCAGTCCGCTCACGGCGGGACAGGTGTCGGTACGCCGCGTCCAGCGCGTCTTGGAGCCGCGCTTGCGGGTCCAAAGCGCGCTCCTCGGACGTCACGCTGCCTTCTCAGCCTCGCCGTCGGCCACAGCGAGGTCGGGAGCCGGCACGACGTCCAGATCGATGTTCAGCGCCGTGTAGATCTTGGCCTCGATCTCCTTGGCCACTTCCTGGTGCTCATCCAGGTAGCCCTTGGCGTTGTTGCGCCCCTGGCCCAGCCGCTCATCGCCGTAGGAGAAGAACGATCCGGACTTGGTGACGATGTTGTGCTCGATCCCGAGATCCAGGATGCAGCCCGACGTCGAGATCCCCTTGCCGAACTCGATATCGAATTCCGCCTGGCGGAACGGCGGGGCCACCTTGTTCTTGACCACCTTCACGCGCACCCGGTTGCCGACCGCCTCGGTGCCCTCCTTGAGGGTCTCGATGCGACGAATGTCCAGGCGCTGGGAGGAATAGAACTTGAGCGCGCGCCCACCCGGCTGCGTCTCCGGGGAGCCGAACATCACGCCGATCTTCTCGCGAATCTGGTTCACGAAGATGCACAGCGTCTGCGTGCGGTTCAGGTTACCGGCGAGCTTGCGCATCGCCTGGGACATCATGCGGGCCTGCAGGCCGACCGTCTGGTCGCCCATCTGACCCTCCAGCTCAGCGCGAGGCGTCAGCGCCGCGACGGAGTCCACGACGATCACGTCGACCGCGCCGGAGCGCACGAGCATGTCGGCGATCTCCAGGCCCTGCTCGCCGTAGTCGGGCTGGGAGACCAGCAGTTCGTCGATGTCGACGCCGATGTTCTGGGCGTACAGCGGGTCCATCGCGTGCTCGGCGTCGATGAACGCACAGACGCCGCCGAGCTTCTGGGCCTCGGCCATGATGTGGTAGGCGAGCGTCGTCTTACCCGAGGACTCCGGGCCGAAGATCTCAACGATGCGCCCCCGCGGGACCCCGCCGATGCCCAATGCGAGGTCGAGCGACAGTGCGCCCGTCGGGATGCCCTCGATGGCCACCCGGCTGCCCGGATCGCCCATACGCATCAGGCTGCCCTTGCCGAACTGGCGTTCGATCTGCGTCAACGCGCCCTGGAGAGCGGTATCGCGGGCCTGGGCGGCCTTCTCTTGCTCGGATGCGGCCATGGTGTCGTCACTTCCCTTTCTCTGCTTCTGAGTGCACGAACGTACGCTCTGTTGCGGACAGAACGGCATGCTCGTGGCAGGCGTGTCACAGCTCCAGACGCGCTCCGTGCTTCTTATGTGACGGGGACGCGCCAAAGGTGTGTCGAACGGGCACGGCGTGCCCTACCGGACTACCGGCAGAGATCACCCAAATTGCGTCGCTGACCGCGCGCGATCGTGACGGTCTGCTCGCGCAACAGAAAGCCCTCGGGGGCTTCGCAGCGAAGCGTCCACGAGGTGTGGCGCCCAGCCCGCTCGTCTTGTGGGCCCGTCGACGGAGCCACATCCCAGCGGACGATTCCGTTGAAGGGCACCACCATCTCACTGTGCACTCCGTCCGCCAGAGATGTCGGTGCCATTGGGGAAGGACACGGATCCAGCGTGAACCCAGCAGTGCAGACGGGGCTGGTCTGTGTGACGAATGAGCGTTCCAGCTTGAGAATCCGCACGCCCGGTGCGATCCCGCTGATCACGGCATGCCCCGCCGGGTCGGCGGCCGCACTTGCGGCGAGCAGCAGCGCCGCGCGAACCCCGCCACCGCCTCGCGGATGTCCGAAGTACTGGTCGGTCACGAGCGAGGTGTGGGCCCCTTGGAAACCGGCACCGCCCAGCTCGATCGTGTACGCCAACGCATCCTGGGCCACGTAGCTCCAGTCCTCCTGCGCACCGGTGGCGTCGTAAAGAGCGTCCGCCCGCTCAGAGCTGTAGCCGGCGGCCGCCGCCATGGCCCGGCCCAGGCGCGCTTGGCGGCGCTCATCGGGCAGCGTGCCGAATCCGCGGAAGCCCGGCTGGCGCAGCACCTGCCCACCGAAGGAATGAAGAGCGACCATGCCGGTGAGCTGGCGGCCGGCCATCAGCGCGTGGATCGCCTGACTCTCGGGCTCTGACCACGGCGCGGGGCCACGGTACAGCTCGCTGCCCAACTGTGCGGATGCCCCTGCCCCACCCCAGGCAAACCCGCCGTTGCGGTTCAGATCGACCCCGGAGCGCAGGGCACAGGGTTGCGCCGCCTCGGCGGCGTCGGCCACAGCGCAGTTGGTCCGGTGCGCTTTTGCCTTGGCGGTCAATCCATCGCGGGACACCACAAAGCCGTCAGGGTTGACCACGGGCACCACGACGATCCTCACGCGGCGCAGGAGACGCGTGATCGTTCGGTCGCGCCCATAGCGGAGGGCAAGGTCCTGGGCGAACTCCATCGCCACCTCGCCGCTGGCCCACTCGCGGGCGTGCGTGAGCCCGGTGACGATGAACGTGGGGCGCCCGTCGTCGCGGCGATCGACCCCGGCCGAGATCTCCACGACCGGGATGCGTCGCCCCTCGGTACTCGACGCGGTGAGCGTGATGCGCCGGGCCAGATCCGGTCGCGCCGCCACCAGCTCGTCGATGTCGGCGTCGTACTGCGCGAGATGGCGGAAGGTCGTCCGGCCCGAGGGCAGCGACCTGGTGACCGCTTGCGCAGCGGCCACAGTGCCCAAGCCGAAGATCAGGCTCGCGATCGCGAACAGGGAGAGCAGAAGCCGGCACCGCATCGCGCCAACGGTACGGCGCGCCGGCCTGTGATGAGCCGGCATGACCCGCTCAGACAGGCGGCAGGCCGGCGCCCAGGAGCAGACGTCGCACGAGATGCAGGGCGACGGTGGTGCTGCGATCGCGGACGTCAAACCGAGCTCCGGGTAGCTGGAGACCGCGAGTGATGCGCTCCCCGTCCGGGCCGGTGACGGAGAACCAGACGGTGCCGACCGGCTTCTCCTCGCTCCCCCCACCAGGGCCCGCGATACCGGTGATCCCGACCCCGACGTCGGCGCCCAGCGCCATCCGGGCACCGTCGGCCAACGCGACGGCGACCTCCTCCGAGACTGCGCCATGCACCCGGATGAGCTCCTCGGGCACTCCGGCCAACGACGTCTTGGCCGCGTTGGTGTAGACCACGACCCCGCCCGCGAGGTAGTCGCTGGAGCCGGGCAGATCGGTGAGCCGACCGGCGATCAGGCCGCCGGTGCACGACTCCGCCGTGGACAGCGTCCACCCACGAGCGCGCAGTGCCGCCGCGATCTGCTGATCGACCGTCGTCCCGTCATCGGAGAAGAGCGTGTCGGCGTGCCGGCTTCGGACGGTGGCTTCAAAGGCGTCGTACACGCTCTGGTACTCCGGCTCGAAACGAGTCACCACCTCCACTTCGCCGCGGCGCAGGCAGGTCGTGATCTCCAATCCATCCAGGCCGTTGGCCTCCTCCGCGACGCGCAGCGTCTCGGCAATCTCCGACTCAGGGATGCCGAAAAGCCGCAGCATGGTCTGCCGGTAGGAGGTCGCACCGGCCGCGGCGGCGGCAAACGCTTCGGTGGCGACCGCCGTCGCCCACATCGGCTGTAACTCGCGCGGCGGACCGGGCAGAACGACGACCGTCGGCCCGTCGCGTCCGTCGATGGGCGGCACGACAAGACCCGGGGCGGTACCGACTGGCTCCAACACGGTGGCACCCCGCGGCACGATCGCCTGCTTGCGGTTGGCGGCCCGGATGGCGGCCGGATCCAGGTCGGGCCAGCGCGTCATCAGCGGCTCCAAGATCTTCCAGATGCGCCCTTCGAGCGGCTCGTCGAGGACCATTTCGCGGCCCTGGAAGCGGCCGACCACATCGGCGGTGAGATCGTCGGCCGTCGGGCCGAGACCGCCGCTGGTGAAGATGAGGTCGACGCCCGAGCGGGCGAAGAACGCCAGCGCGTCGGTCATGTCCTCTGGGCGATCACCGACGATCACGATCTGCGCCAGGTCCACCCCGATCTCGCGCAGGCGGTCTGACATCCAAGGGCCGTTACGATCCGTGACGCGGCCGGTCAGCACCTCTGTGCCGGTGACCACGATGCCGGCACGGGCGCTCATCCGCAGTTGGGGCGGTTGGCTGCCGCCAGCACGCGAGCGCCCTTGCGGCTGATGGAGTAGCCGATCGGCTTGCCGTTGTCCGGGACGGCGACGTTGGTGGACCCGACGCGCAGACGCGCGTTTCCGTTCCCCAGCGAAAGCAGGTACGACGTGCTGTGATAGGACGCAGAGGGATGGCCGACCTCGAGTACCTGGCCGTTTATCAAGCGCTTGCCGTGAGAAATCAGGCACACGTAGACCGAGCCGGTGGGAACTACCTGCAGGGTTACAGAGCGCCCGCCGCCCGCCGTACTCACCTTGGTGATGCTCGCGGTCGTCGCGGTGGTCGTGCTCGCATTCGAGGTCGTTGTCTGCGGCGCTCCAGCGCCCACGGTCGTCGTCGTGTCCTTCTTCGGGCTGCTGCCACTGTCCAGCAGCGCGATGACGATGATCACCACCATCACGGCGGCGGCGATGAAGATCCACCGCGCCGGGTTGCGGCGGCGCGGAGGCCGCCGCTCCCGGCCCGCCGCCGGGCCGGGGGTGCGCTGCGACGCCGCCCGGGTGTCGTAATCCTCAAAGCGCTCGTAGCGCAGCTTGTACTCCTCCAGCAGCATCCGGGAGTCCAGGCCGAGCGCTTCGGCGTAGGTGCGCAGAAAGCTCTTGACGAAGGTCGGACCGGGAAGCAGATCCCACTCCTCGTTCTCCAGCGCGCGCAGATACTTGGCGCGGATCTTGGTGGACGCCTCGATGTCAGAGATGTCCAGTCCCTCGCGCATTCGCGTCTCTCGCAGCGTGGCACCGATATCGGGCATCAACGCAGGGTATAGATGGGGACTCAGTCGTCCGGTGCGGGGGGTTCGGGCGCGGCGGCCTCGGCCTCATCAACGACCGGCGCGGCGGCGGCCGCTGCCCCCGGCGTGCGCTCGGCCAGTGCGGCCAAGACCCGCGGCAAGTCTGAGGCGGTGACCAGGACCTGCCGAGGCTTGGAACCCTCGTACCCGGAGATGACTCCACGGCGCTCAAGCATGTCGATCAGGCGGCCGGCTCTCGTGTACCCCAGCCGCAGGCGGCGCTGCAGCATGGATGTGGACGCCGTCCCCATCTCCACCACGAGTTCGATGGCGTCGCTGAGGAGCGGATCCTCGTCGGGATCAAAGCCATCGTCGTCTCCCCCGGTCTCGGTGACGACCGGCTCAACCTCCTGCAGCAGGTCCTCACGGAGCTCTGGTTCACCCTGCTGGGCCCAGAAGTCGGTGATCGCGGCGATCTGCGCCTCGTCGATGTAGGCGCCCTGGATGCGCTCCAGCCGCGAGGTGCCGACCGGGGAAAACAGCATGTCGCCCTGGCCCAACAGCGACTCGGCGCCGTTCTGGTCGAGGATCACGCGCGAGTCGGTCTGGCTGGAGACCGCGAAGGCGATGCGAGACGGCACGTTCGCCTTGATCATCCCGGTGATCACGTCGACCCGCGGGCTCTGCGTGGCCAGCACGAGGTGGATCCCGACGGCGCGGGCCTTCTGGGCCAGGCGGATGATCGAATCCTCCACGTCGGCGGGAGCGACCATCATCAGGTCCGCGAGTTCGTCGATCACGCAAAGGATGTAGGGCAGCGGGGCGTCGCCTTCACGCTCGCGGTGAGCGTTCAGTTCGATCAGCGAGCGCGTGCGGGCGACGGACATCACGCCATAGCGCCATTCCATCTCACGAACCAGGTTCTGCAGTGCGTTGGCCGCCATCTTCGGCGACGTGATGACCGGCGTCAGGAGATGCGGGATCGCCTCGTAGTGGTTGAGCTCGACCTGCTTGGGATCGACGAGGACCAGCCGAACCTCCTGGGGCGTAGCTCGCAGCAGGATCGAGGACAGCATGGCGTTGACCGCGCCGGACTTGCCGGCGCCCGTCGTACCGGCGACAAGCAGGTGAGGCATCTTGGCCAGATCGGCTCCGATGGCCTTACCGGACACGTCTTTGCCCAGCCACACGGTGATCGGTGACCAGTCCTTGGGCGGATCCTGGAAGACATCGCCCAGGTGAACGATGCGCCGACGAGCGTTGGGCACCTCGACGCCGACGGCCTGCTTGCCGGGGATCGGAGCGAGGATCCGTATGTCGGTGGCGGCCAGCGCGTAGGCCAAGTCGTCCTTGAGCTGGGCGACCTTGCTCATCTTGATACCCGGTGCGAGACGCAGCTCGTAGCGGGTGATGTGCGGCCCGGAAACCGTGGCCACGACCTTGGCCTCCACACCAAAGTGGCTGAGGGCCTCGAGCAACGCGGCCGCCGTCTTCTCCTGGCCTGCGGTGTCAGGGCGCGTCTGATCTGCGGTGGAGCGCTTGAGCAGCGACGCGGTCGGGAGCGTCCACTGGAAATCCGGATCGTCGGCAGCCGGTGGGCCCTTTCGGACGCGGCGCTCGGCGCTCGGCACGGGAGCGGGCATGCGGGGCAGCTGGGTCTGCTCGCCCACCTCAACGTCGTCGTCGGGGACGTCAGGTTCCCGCTCGGCGGGCCGCCCGTCGATGATCGTCGGTTCAAGGGTGATGTCACCCTCGCCGCCGAACAGGTCCGGGTAGCGGACGGCGCCGTCCAGCGATGGTGCCTCCACATGGGTGGCGCGGATGACGAGCTCGCGCTCCTCCGGTTCCGGCGGGACGACCGGCGGTGCGAGCTCCTCTTCATCGTGGGCCATGGGTGTACGACGGCGCTCACGCTCCGGCTGCTGTTCCGGCGCGGTGTCCCGGGGCCGCAGCCCGCGCGTGGTGTCCGCGACGCCCGTTCCGGCGGCTCGCAGAACGCCGGCCACCGAGGCGCCCGTCAGCAGCAGCAGGCCGGCGATCAGCAGGAAGACGGCGAATACATGGGCCCCGGCCGCGGAGAACAACTGTGAGGTGGCCCAGTAGAGGGACTCACCCACCGCGCCGCCACGCTGTTGGAAGATCGCGCGCGGTGCGAAGGCGGACGGGCGCGCAACTGGATCGGCCAGGCCGAACGTGCCGGCGGCCAGCGCCAGGGCGATCGCCGCTCCCAGCAGGATCGCGCCGGTGCGCACCGGCCGCACCGAAGGGAGCATGGGCCGCAGGATGAGCAGCAGGCCGCCGAGCATCAGCACGGCCGGGGCCAGCACCGCCGCCGCGCCGACGATCCAATGCAGGCCACTGTCGAGCGCACGGCCCGCGGTGCCACCTTCTCCACCGAGCCACAGCGGGAACGCCAGGAGGATGCCCAGGGCGATGAGCGCCAGGCCGGCTACGTCGAGGTGGTGCTGCTCGAGCACGGGGATGCTGCGACGCCAATCGCCGGAGCGCCGTGCGCGCGGCCGCGCAGCAGGCTTGCGCGGCGCCGGTCGGCGCGCGGCAGCGCTGGAGCGCGGACTGGCGCTCTTGGCGTTCTTCTGGCTCTTGGCGGGCCCGGAGGCGGCCGGCTTGCGGGGTCGGGTGGCAGGCATAGAGGTCTGCGCGCTCTTCGACGTGGCCCGCCGTTTCCCTTGCCAACGATGCCGACCGCGTACCCGGCCCCGTACCATCGGGACCATGAATGACCGCGCTCCCCGTGTCCTCGTTGTCGAGGACGACGACGACATCGCCCAGGCGCTCGCCCGCTCCCTGCGCATGGAGGGCTACGAGGTACGGCTGGCCCCGGACGGCGAGAGTGCGCTTGAGGATGCGGTCTCGTTTGTCCCCGACCTCGTGATCCTCGACCTCGGCCTGCCGAAGCTCGACGGCGTCGAGGTGGCCCGGCGGTTACGCGGGGTCGACGACACCCCGATCCTCATCCTGACCGCCCGTGACGGCCTGGAGTCGCGGGTCGAAGGGCTGGACTCCGGCGCCGACGACTACCTGGTCAAACCCTTTGAGCGACAGGAGCTCCTGGCCCGGCTGCGGGCGCTGCTGCGCCGCCGGCCGCCCCGCGGCGCCGCCGCCGTGGTGGTCGGCGACCTGCTGCTCAACCCTGACACGCACGAGGTCCGTCGCGGTGACCGCTCAGTAGAACTGACCCAGCGCGAGTTCGAACTGCTCGAATACCTGATGCGCAACGAGCGCATCGTGGTGCCTCGCCAGCGGCTCCTGGAAGAGGTCTGGGGCTACGACCCGTTCGCGACCACCAACACCATCGAGGTGTTCGTCTCCAACCTGCGTCGGAAACTGGAATCCGGTGGCGAGGCGCGTCTGCTGCACACCATCCGCGGAGCGGGGTATGTCCTCCGGGCGTAGATCGCTGCCGATTCGCTGGCGTCTCGGGCTGATCAGTGCAGCGCTCACGTTCTTCATCCTGCTCGTGTTCGCGGTCGCGGTCGGAGAGTTGACGACCAGCCGGATCCGTTCGGACTTCAACGGCCAACTTGCCACCGCCGCCGACGACCTGCAGTCGCGGCTCAACGTCTTCCAGAATCCGAACACCGGCAAGATCCTCACCGACCCCAACCTGCAGGAGTACGGGGCCAACGAGCACGCGGCGATCCGTGTGTTGCGCGGTGACGGGATCATCCTGGCGCAGACCAAGAAGCCGCGGGCACCCAACTTCGGCGTGCCCCCCGGCGAGAGCTTCTTCCAGGCCGACGGCTACAGCGTGGCCCAGCGGACGGTGTTGCTCCAGGGCGTCGCCGGCCCCATCACACTGCAGTACGGGCGGCGGATCTCCGATGTCGATGCCACTGCCGCGCGCGTACAGACCTTCCTGATCGTGGGCGTGCTCGGCGGCTCCCTCCTGGCCCTGGTCGCCGGCCTGTGGCTGGCCCGTCGCGCCATGCGACCGATCGAGGACCTCACTTCCGCCGCCCGTGAGATCGGTCGCACCCGGGACACGAGCCGACGCATCCCCCAGCCCCGCGCTGACGATGAGATCGCCGAGTTGGCGTCGACGCTGGACGAGATGCTGCAGGCGTTGGAGGCATCACGGCAGGCGAGCGAGGCGATGCTGACCCGACAGCGCCAGTTCGTGGCCGACGCCTCGCACGAACTGCGTACGCCGCTCACGAGCGTGCTCGCCAACCTGGAACTGCTGGCCGACGTGCTGGACGGCGAACGCGGAGAGGCCGCCCGCTCGGCGCTGCGCTCCTCGCAGCGGATGCGCCGACTGGTCGCGGACCTGCTGCTGCTCGCACGGGCCGACGCCCGGCGCGAGGTGGTCCATGCCCCGACGGACCTGGCAGCTGTACTGATCGAAGCAGCGGCCGAACTGGAGCCGGTGGCCGGGGAGCATCACCTGACCATCGACGCCCCGCGCGGGGCCTGGGTGGAAGGGGCCCGCGACGATCTGCATCGTCTCGCCCTCAACCTGATGGAGAACGCCGTACGCCACACCCCGCCCGGCACCACGATCCGGGCCGCGGTCGCGCGCGCCGATGCCGACATCGTGCTCACGGTCGCTGACGACGGGCCGGGAATCCCGCCGGACATGCGCGAGCGCGTGTTCGAGCGCTTCGTGCGCGCCAAGGGCGACAGCGGCCGCTCCTTCGGGCTGGGCCTGGCCATCGTGCGAGCCGTGGCCGAGACGCACGGCGGCACTGTGACCATTGAGGACGCCGCCCCGGGCGCACGCTTCGTGGTGCGTCTACCTCGGATCCGGGCGCCGTTCGAGCCGCCGGTGGAACCTGCGTCGCGGGCCACCGAGTCCGGTCATCCGCTCACCGCCTCCGACCCGACCTGATGGGGGCCATGGGCCCCTCGCGGCCGCTGCCGCACGTCGGCGACGTGGTGACCGTGCAATTTCTGGGCACCGAGAAGGCAGGCCGCATCGTGACGGTGGACGAGCGTCGACTGCTGGTGCAGACCGCCGACGACACCGAATGGTTTGAGCTGAGTCAGATCACCGGTCGCTTCGTGCGCGAGGGCCAGGCGTACTTCCCCCGCCTGCTCTGGCGGTAAGCCAGCGGTCCAACCCCATCGCCCCGAACGCCAGGCCGATGAACAGCACGGCGACGAGCGCGCAGTTGAGCAGCACGCGGGCATAGCCCAGGTCACCGACGTCAACGAAGGGGTACGGATACCAGTCGACTATCTCACCCCGCACGAGCGTGACGGTGAGCCAGAGGATCGGGAAGATCAGGGTCAGCACGGCGATGCGGTTCGACGTCCCGCCCCGGGGCCCGAAGATCAGCCAGCCGGCGACCGCCAACACCGGGACGATCGTGTGGAGCATCTCGTTGCAGATCACGTCGAGGCCCTTGAGGTCGGTCAGGTCGGCCAGGATGCCGTGGTAGACGACGCCGGTCACGGTGATGGCCACGACACCCGTCAGGCGCGCTACCGCGAACGCCCGTCCCTCCGTGCGGCGCCCGCGGGCCAGCATCGCGCACGTCACCCCGACGATCACGTTAGAGGCGACGGTGAAGAAGAACAGGATGTTGAACGCCCGCGCCGCCGGGGTCGTGAAGTGCCCCACGCGGTTGTCGGTGACGGCGTACATCTGCAGCAGCACGCCCGACAGCGCCACCGCTGCCGTCACACCGAACCACCAGCGCGCGGCCGCGGACGGCGCCTCCATCGCTACACCTCGACGACGACCGGCAGCACCATCGGCCGGCGACGCAGGCGGCCGTAGACGAACTTGGCGAGATCGTCGTGGAGGATCTCCTGAAGCAGGTCGATCTCCCGGATCTCCTCACCGGCGGCCCGCTCCAAAGACACCTCGACGGCGTCGCGGATGTCGTCGATCAACTTGTCCGCCTCGTCGCGGAACGGAACGCCGCGGAAGATGATTTCCGTATCGGCGACCGGCAGGCCAGTCTGCTCGCTGATCGTGGCGACCACCACGAAGATGCCGTCGGCCGACAGCGTGCGGCGGTCGCGCATCGCAACATCCGTCACGTCGCCGATGTCCATTCCGTCTACGAAGATCAGACCACTCTGCTCCCGCGAAGCCCAGCGTGCGCCCTTGGCGTTCAAGGCCAGCGGCATGCCGTTCTCCCCGCTGAAGATGTTGTCGGCGGGCACCCCGACGGACTCGGCCAGGCGACCGTGCAGCCGGATGCGCTTGAAGTCACCGTGGAACGGCATCACGTACCGCGGCTTGGTGAGGTTGAGCATCAGCTTGAGCTCTTCGGCGTAGCCGTGCCCGGAGGCATGGATCGGAGCGTCCTGGGTGGTGATCACGTTGCAGCCGATGTGGTAGAGCCGGTCGACCGTCTCGTTGACGGCGCGCTCGTTACCGGGGATCGACGTGGCGGAGAACACGATCGTGTCGCCACTGCGCAGCTCCACCAGCGGGTGGTCGCGGTGGGCCATCCGGCGCAGCGCGCTGAGCGGCTCTCCCTGTGACCCCGTCGAGATGATGACCACCTTTTCGTCGGGGAACTTGTCGATCTCCCGCGGCTGGATCAGGATCCCTTCGGGCACGTCGATATGCCCGAGCGAACGGCCGATGTTCACGTTCTTCTTCATCGACCTGCCGACGAGCGCAACCTTGCGCCCGAGGGAAGCAGCGGCATCGACAACCTGCTGGACCCGGTGGATGTTGGAGGCGAAACAGGTGACGACGATGCGGCCCTCACACTCGGAGAAAACGCGCTCCAGGTGCGGCCCGACGATCGACTCGCTCGGCGAGAAGCCGGGGCGGTCCGCGTTGGTGGAATCGCCACAGAGAAGAAGCAGGCCGTCGCGCCCCAGCTCCGCCAGGCGTGAGACGTCAGCGGAGATGCCGTCGACCGGGGTCTGATCGAACTTGTAGTCGCCGGTGATCAGCGTCGTCCCCAACTCACACGTGAGCGCCACGGCGCTGGCGTCGGGGATCGAGTGCGTCATGTGGATCAACTCACCGGTAAACGGGCCGAGGTTGAGCTCCTCGCCATCCTCCACGTCGATCAGCCGCGCATCCTTGATCTTGTGTTCGTCCAACTTGGAGCGCGCCATGGCCATAGTCAGCGGCCCGCCGTAAACGGGCGGCTTGTCGGCGCCCAGGGCGCGCATCACGAACGGCAGGGCGCCCAGGTGATCCTCGTGACCGTGCGTCACCACGATCGCCTCGATGTCCTTGGCCCGCTCGCGCAGGTAGGAGAAGTCGGGCAGCACGAGGTCGATGCCCGTCTGTTCGGGCGTCGGGAACCGCAAGCCGACGTCGACAACGACGATCCGATCCTCGTACTCGAAGACCGTCATGTTCTTGCCGATCTCTCCCAGCCCACCGAGGGGCAGGACACGCAGCGTTCCGGTCATATGGGTCAGGCCTCCGAGCCTGTGAGCAGACCGAGGCGCGTGAGCGCGCCCCGGATCATGGCGAGCTCTTGCTGGTCGGCTTCCACCAGGGGCAGGCGAGGCCCGCCCACGGGATGGCCGAGGAGCGCAAGCGCCGCCTTCGTTGTCATGGCTGCGGGACCGACGCCGAGAGCGGCGTAAAGGTCCTGCAGCGCGATATCTATGTTGGCCCGCTCGCCGGGCTCGTCGACCATGCGGCGCATCTGCGGGCCGACGATGTGGCTGGCGACCAGGATGCCGCCCGCTCCGCCCATGTCCAGCACGGCGGCGAGGACATCGTCATTGCCGGCGTAGAGCTCCAGCCCGTCGACGAGCGCCAAGTTGTCGTTGTTGGCTTGCTTGATCCCGGCGATGTGGTCGAGCTGCGCAAGCTCCGCGAGCAGGTCGTTGGGCATGTCCGAGCCCGTGCGCTGAGGGATGTTGTAAAGCACGATCGGGCGATCCGCGGCCGCTGAGACGGCGCGGTAGTGCGCGACGATTCCCCGGCGGTTGGGGCGGTTGTAATAGGGGTTGACCGACAGCAACGCGTCCGCGCCGAGGGCGCAGGCCTGTTCGGTCAGATGCACGGCGTGGCGGGTGTCGTTGGACCCCACCCCGGCCACGATGCTCATGCCCGCCGGCCGTTCGGCCACGGCGAGGCCGATCAGGCTCAGATGCTCCTCGTCGGTCAGGGTCGCCGCCTCACCCGTGGTGCCGACCACGACGAAGCCATCAGAGCCGTTGGCGGCCAGGTGCTGCATGAGGGCCACGAACGCCGTCTCGTCCACGCGCAGATCCGCGTCGAACGGAGTGACAATCGCCGTCAAGATGGCGCCGAGGCCGAGCATGCTGTCGAGTATCTCAGTCAGGCGTATACGGGGACCGGGCGGCAGGTCAGCCGGCGAGCGGATCGCCCGACGTCATGCCGCCGCCGGCCGCAGGCGGGGTCGGCGGGGCAGCGGGCGGCGCGGGCGCCGGCGGCGGCGCAGAAGCTGCGGGCTCCGGAGTCGCGGCAAGCGGGTCGCCTCCGTCGGAGGCGAACTCCGCCTCGGAGGGCGTCGGTGCGGTCGACGGGGCGACCGGAGCGGATTCGGACTCGCCGACAGGCCGGCCGTGCTTGTCGAACTCCGTGACGGTGCCGCCCTGCTGCTGGTTGGCCGTCTGCTTCTCGTTGAAGTCGTTCTGAACCTGATCGATCTTGGTCTGTGCCTGATCGGCCAGCGTCTTGCCCTGTACGGCGGCCTGCTCGGCCAGCTTCTTTGCCTTGTCCATGAAGCCCATCGTCTGCCCCCGGTAGCGTCGCGGTGTGTCCTTCGACCCCGAGACTAGCGCTCCCGGCACCGTGGCTCTCACCGTCGAGGTGATCGGCGTCCGCTGGCGTGCGCCGGACGGAGACTTCGCGGTCGTCGACGCGCTCGACGACGATCACCGAGAGGTCGTGCTCGTCGGCCCGCTGGCCCACCTTAACGAGGGCGATGGCGCCGAGATCTGGGGCCGGGAGACGGTCCACGCCCGGCACGGCGAGCGGATCCAGGTGAGTCGCGTCCGTGTGCGCGAGGCGATCAGTGAAGCTGCGCTGCTCGGCGCCTTGCGGGCGGTCAAGCACGTCGGCCTCCAGGGAGCGTCATTCCTCCTGGAGCGACACGGACCGCAAGTGCTCACCATCATCGATGCCGATCCCGCCCGCGCGCTGCGGGCCGTGCCCGGGATCGGTCCTTCGCGGATCGATCCGGCGGTGCGCTCGTGGACCGATCAGCGCGCACAACGGGCGCTGCGGCTGTTCCTGGACGAGCACGGGGTCCCCGCGGCGGTGGCCGGGCGCGTCCAGCGCGCGTTCGGGACGGGCGCCATCGAGCGCCTGCAGGCGGATCCGTACGCGCTGACCACCCTGGACGGTGTGGGCTTCGCCACCGCCGATGCATTGGCCCAGGCGCTGGGAACTCCCCCGGATTCCGACGGTCGTCTGGATGCCGGTGTGCGCCACGTGCTGAGCGAGGCCGAGCGCGACGGGCACTGTCTGCTCCCCCGCGCCGATCTGGAGCAGGCGGCGCGGCGGTTGCTGGGTGCTGACGCCGACGATCGCATCGACGACCTGGCCGCCCGCGGTGAACTCATCATCGATGACGAAGCGCGGGTGGCCGACGCACGCATGGACGCGGTCGAGCGCCGCCTGGCGCGCAACGTGCGCGCGCTGATCGAGGGTGCCCCCGCGCTGGATCTCAAGAAGGCACCGACGCGTGACGAGGAGGGTGAGTTCGTCCCCAGCGACGACCAGTGGGCCGGGGTGATGCAGGTGGTCGAGCACCGGCTGGCGATCCTCACCGGTGGCCCGGGAACCGGCAAGACCGCGACGATGCGCACGCTGGTTGACCTGCTTCGCGCCCAGGGCCGCCGGGTACGTCTCTGCGCACCCACCGGCAAGGCGGCGCGCCGTCTTTCGGAGACCACCGGCGCCGAAGCGACCACTATCCATCGCCTGCTTGAGTGGTTGCCAGGTGAGGGGTTCGTGCGCGGCCCAGAGGACCCGATCCCGGGGGCCGATGTGCTCATCGTGGACGAAGCAAGCATGCTCGACGTACATCTGGCCGACGCACTCATCAGTGCGGTCGGTCCCAAGACTCATGTGCTCCTGGTGGGAGACGTGGATCAACTTGCTCCGGTCGGTCCGGGCCGCGTCCTCGAGGACCTGCTGGCCTCTGAGGCGGTGCCCGCGGTGCGGCTCCACGAGATCTTCCGGCAGGCCGCGCGTTCGATGATCGTCAGGGCGGCCCACGCCGTCAACGAGGGCCGCCATCCGCCCACCGTGCCCGAGCCGGACGACCTGCGCGACTTCTTCATCGTCGGGCGCGACGAGACGCGGCTGATCGTGGAGGAGATCGTCAGCCTCGTGACCGACCGGCTGCCTGCGCACTACGACCTGGATCCGGTGGCCGATATCCAGGTATTGGCGCCGATGCACAAGGGCCCGCTGGGGATCGAGGTCCTCAACACCGAACTTCGGGCCGCCCTCAACCCCGATGGCGCTGCGGTGCCGGGCACCACACTGCGGGTGGGCGATCGGGTGGTCCAGACCCGCAATGACTACGAGCACGAGTTGATGAACGGCGAGCGCGGCGTGGTGCTTCACCACGACGCCGAGCGGGAGATCATCTTGCTGGGCACCGACGACGAGCGCCGCCTCCGACTACCGGTGGCCGCCGCCGACACGCTCCGGCTGGCCTACGCCATGTCCGTGCACAAGGCCCAGGGCTCACAGGTCCCAGCGGTCGTGATGCCCCTCTTCCCCGGCCACGCGATCATGCTGACGCGCAATCTGCTGTACACCGCGATCACTCGCGCTGAGCGGCTCTGCGTGCTCGCCGGGCGACCTGAGGCGATCGGGATCGCCCTCGGCAAACGCGAATCCCACCGCCGGCACACACGCCTGGCGGAACTCATCGGCGGCTGAGCCGCGAGACCGTCAGGCGACGGAGTGGGTGGCCGCCGCGTGATCGGCGGTACCCGTCACACGGTTGGCCTCGTCCACGAAGACGATGCGCGGCCGATGGGCAGCGACCTCTGTCTCCGTGAACTGGCCGTACGTGAGCACGATGATCAGGTCGCCGGTGTGGACCAGTCGGGCGGCGGCGCCGTTCACGCACATCGCGCCGCTGCCGCGCACCCCCACGATGGCGTACGTCTCGAACCGGGCGCCGTTGTTGATGTCGACGACCTGCACCAGTTCGTGCTCCACGATGCCGGCCGCATCCAGGAGGTCAGGGTCGATGGTCAGCGAACCGACGTAGCTCAGGTCACTGTCGGTGACGGTGGCCCGGTGGATCTTGGCCCGCAGCAACGTTCGCGTCATGGGACCGAAGGTAGCAGCGGCCGGCTCAGAAGCCGTACGGGTAGTACACGAAAGTGACGTGGTGATACGGAGCCGCGCACGTCACGACGTAATGGTTCGGCCCGCTCTTGCCCAGGCTGGAGCATGCGAACGTGATGTGCTGGTTGTTGTACACCTGCGAGGGGTGGCACGTCTCCGTCTTGCCGGGCTTCGGGCTCGCGCAGCTCTTGGACCAGTGCACGGCGAGATGCTTGGCGTGCTCACAGGAGAGGTTCTTGGACGTGATGGAGACCCACGACTTGTAACCCTCGCTCTTGGACCCGCAGTCCACGGTCGCGTTGGACGGCGGAACGGCCGACGCGATATTGACGCCGGCGGTGGCCAGCAGGGCGGTGGCGACGGTCACGGCGAGGAGAGTGCGCATGGCGACACCGTACAGTGTTCAACGGACGATGACTACGGCTCCCGACGGCGTTCGTCGTCGGCCTTCAGAGCGTTGGTGTACCGCTGCGGCACACGGGCGCCACCGACGGCACCGGCGCGCTCCCAAAGCGTGATCACGATGACCTCGCCCGAGCTCTCACCGGGCCGGCAAACGAACACCACGCCTCGGTCCACGAGGTCGTCGACGAACAGCGACCCGCGCGCGCCGGTGGCGCCGGGCGGCGCCTCCTCGCTCACCCGGCCGGCGGCCCACGCCGTCGCCACGCGGCTGACGATCTCCGGCTTGACGTCCAGCGCCCCGGTGCGCGACCCGACGCGCTGACGGAACCGTTCGGCGGCGTGGTCGGTGACGGCGACGAGGATGCTCATGGCTCCAACACGATCCGCAGCCGCGTATCGCATCCGTACGGGTGGTCGGCCGGGGCGGGATCAGCCCACCAACCACGTGCCTCGTAGAACCGCTGGGCGTGGAGGTTCTGTGCGTAACACCACACGATCGCGCGGGCATAATCACCCGCAGCCAGCGCTTCCAGCGCCTTGACGTGCAGGAGCGTGCCCACGCCGGCACCCTGAGCCGGTGTGTCGACGTACAACGTGTACAGCTCACCGTCGCCGGTCCGATCCTCGTCACGGGCCGCGCCGACCGAGGCGACCGCGCAGATCGCGCCGTCGTCGCGCTCCGCCACCAGGACGTCCACGAGGCTTCCGGGCGCCAGGGCAGCCGCCCATTCGGCGCGCCGTTCATCCTCGTCGCCGAACAGCTCCTCATAGGGCAGGAAGTCTTCGTAGGCCAGGCGCCGCGAGCGAACGTGCACCGCGAGGATCTCCTGCGCGTCCTGCGGCCCGGCCGGGCGGATCCTCACGGGAACAGGAGGTGCTCGAGCCCGATCGTCAGCCGATCGGGCAGCGCACCGACACGCCGGACGGCGAGCAGCACCCCAGGCATGAACGAGGAGCGATCCAACGAATCATGGCGGATGGTGAGCGTCTCTCCCACGCCACCGAGGATCACCTCTTGGTGGGCGACGAGGCCCGGCAGACGAACTGAATGGATGGGCACCGCGCGACCGTCGGTCGCCTCGCCCATCAGCGCCGCGGTCCGTGCGGCCGTCCCGCTGGGCGCATCCAGCTTGCGGTCGTGATGCAGTTCGATGATCTCCGCTTGGGGCATGTGGCGGGCAGCCTCGGCGGCGAAGCGCATCATGAGAACGGCGCCGATCGCGAAGTTCGGGGCGATGAAGACGTTGGCCGGACCTTCGGGCTCCAACGCAGCCTGCAACGGCCCCAGGTCGAACCCTGTCGTTCCCACCACACAGTGGACCCCGGCGGCCACGCAGGCCAGCGCGTTCTCCAGCGCGGTGTCAGGCCTCGTGAAGTCGACCACGACGTCTGCACGGGGGAGAAGATCCGCGAGGGAGGTGCCCAGCGCAGGATCGGCCCGGCCGGCGAGCAGAACGTCGTCGCCGGCGCCCTCGACGGCCGCCACGACAGCGCGCCCCATGCGCCCGTCGGCCCCGGCCACCACGACATCAATGCTCATCTCACGCCACCTGCGCTGATCTGCTGCTCATGGGCTCCACCGCAGCGCGGAACGCTGCCTCATCAGCACCAACGCCTGCTGTAGCCAGCCGCTCGGGCGCAAACAGCTCGACGGCAAGGGCCTGAACGTCGTCCAAGGTCACAGCATCGATGAGTTCGATGATCTCGTCCACCGACAGGATCGGCATCTCCCCCAGCACCGCTGAACCGAGCCGGCTCATGCGCGCCGTCGTCGACTCCAGGCCCAGGACGATGCGGCCCTTGAGATTCTCCTGCGAGCGCGCTAGTTCCGCGGGGGTGGCGGACTGCTCGCGGAAGCGGTCCATCTCCCGCGCGACCACCGACATCGCCTCGTCAAGATTCTCCGGCCGCGTTCCGAGGTACAGCCCCACCTGGCCGGCCTTGGCGTACTGCGAGGTGAACGACGACACTGAATAGGCGAGGCCTCGACGCTCACGCACCTCCTGGAACAACCGCGAGGATGAGGTGCCGCCCAAGATGTTGTCCAGGACTCTGAGTGCGAAGCGCCGCTCGTCAAAGCGAGTGATGCCCGGCCAGCCCAGCGTCACGTGGTACTGCTCGGTCTCTTTCGTCACGAACTGCACGCGGGAGAACTGCTGCTCGGGTGCAGACAAAACCGGGGCCGGCGCGTCCGGGGCGGTGCCGCGCGCCTCCCCCGCCAGCGCCAGGGCGACGATCGCGTCGTGATCGACCGAACCCGCGGCGGCGATGACGACGTTCGACGGTACGTAGCGTCCCCCGTGAAACGCGGCCAGGTCCGTTGCTGACGTACCGGCCACGACCGCCGCGTGACCGATGACCGGCCGTCCGAGCGGGTGGTCGCCGAACGATGCCTTGCCGAGCAGGTCAAAGACCATGTCCTGGGGATCGTCGTCGTACATGGCGATCTCCTCCAGCACGATCTCGCGCTCGACCTCCAGCAGCTCAGCGTCCATCCGCGGGCGCCACACGATGTCGGCCATCACGTCGAAGGCTTGGGGCAGGTGACCGTCCAGCATGCGGGAGTACACGTTGGTGTTCTCTTTGCCGGTGCCGGCGTTGAGCTCCGCACCCATCCCGTCGAACATCTCGTCGATCTCCACCGAGGCGAACCGATCGGTGCCCCTGAAGAGCATGTGCTCCACGAGGTGTGACAGCCCGGCGTGGGCGTCATCCTCCGCCGCGCTGCCTGTGCCGATCCAGAACCCGAGCGCGGCGGATCGGACGGAGGGCATTGCCTCCGTCACGACCCGCACGCCCGAGTCCAGCTCGGTCAGCCGATGCGTCTCGGCCACGTCTGATGCTGCCTTAGCTGCGGTGCCGCGGACGGCCCGAGCCACGATCGCCGCCGCCGTTGCGGCCACCACTCGGACGATCGCCGCCGGAGCGCTCGCGGCGCGGAGCGCCACCGCCGCCACCGGAGCCGACGGACGCCAGTTCTTCGGCCGTCTTGCCGGCGACATCCGGATCGTCAGCCATACGAAGGCCGATCCGACCGCGCTCGCGGTCGACCTCGACCACGCGCACCTCGATCTCGTCGCCCTTGTTGAGCACGTCCTCCACCGCATCGACCCGCTCGCCGGGCTTCACGTTGGAGATGTGCAGCAGGCCATCGGTGCCCTTGGACAGCTCGACGAAAGCGCCGAAGGTCGTCGTCTTCACGACCTTGCCGGTGAACGCGTCCCCGACCTCGACCTCCTTCATCATCGTCCGGATGCGGTCCGCCAGCGCCTCGCCCAGCGTGCCACTGGCCGAGTAGACCAGGACCTGGCCCTCGTCGTTTACGTCGATCTGGGACTCGTACTCCTCGGACAGGCCGCGAATGGTCTCGCCGCCCTTGCCGATCAGCAGGCCGATCTGCGAGGGGTCGATCTGCAGCGTCAGGATGCGCGGAGCGAACTCCGACAGTTCCTCGCTGGGCGCGGAAATGACCGCATCCATCTGGCCGAGGATGTCGTTGCGTGCGTCCTGGGCCTGAGCAAGTGCATCGCGCAGGATGTCAAACGTGACGCCCGTGATCTTGATGTCCATCTGGAGGGCGGTGATGCCGTCCTTCGTACCGGCGACCTTGAAGTCCATGTCGCCGAGGTGATCCTCGACGCCGGCGATGTCGGTGAGGACCGTGTAGTCGTCACCCTCCTTGATGAGACCCATGGCGATACCCGCCACCGGCTTCTTCAGGGGGACACCGGCCTGCATCAGCGACAGCGAGGAACCGCACACCGAGGCCATCGACGAGGAGCCGTTGGACTCCAGGATGTCGGAGACCACGCGGACCGAGTACGGGAAGTCCTCGATCGACGGAACCATCGGCGCCAGGGCGCGCTCCGCGAGGGCACCGTGCCCGATGTCGCGACGCTTGGGGCCGCGCATGAAGCCGGCCTCACCCACCGAGTAAGGCGGGAAGTTGTAGTGGTGCCAGTAGTACTTCTTGGTCTCCAGTCCCAGCGTGTCCAGGCGCATCTCTTCCTTAAGGGTGCCCAGGGCAACCGTGGAGAGAGCCTGCGTCTGACCACGCGTGAACAGCGCGGAGCCGTGCGTGCGCGGGGTGACCCCAACCTCGATGGTGATCTTGCGGATCTCCTTCTCGGCACGGCCGTCCGGGCGCTTCTTGTGGACGGCGATGCGCTCGCGGATCGTGGCCTTCTCGAGCTTGCCGAACACGGCCTTGACCTCGGCCACACGGCCGGCGTCGTCGGCGTCGGGCGCGTACTGCGCGACGACGGCGTCCTTCACGGCGCTCGTGGCGTCCTGACGCTCGGTCTTGTCCTCCACCTGGGTGGCGGCGTCGAGCGCGGACTGGTGGGAGGCCTTGACCTCGGCCACCAGGGCCTCGTCGAGCTCCGGCGCGACGTGGTCGTACTTGGCCTTACCGGCCTTCTCACGCAGCTCGTGCTGAGCGGCGCACAGCTTCTTGATGGCGTCGTGCGCGATGTCCAACGCGTCGAGGATCTCCGCTTCGGGGATCTCGTTGGCGCCGGCCTCGACCATCAGGATGGCCTCTTCGGTACCGGCCACGACGAGGTCAAGGTCGCAGTTGTCGAAGAGATCCTGCTCGTCCGGGTTGATGACGAAGTTGCCGTCGATCTTGCCGATCCGCACGGCGCCCACGGGCACCGGCACGGGGACCGGGGAGATCATCAGCGCGGCGCTCGCACCGTTCATCGCCAGCATGTCGTACGGATTCACATGGTCGATGGACAGCGGCATCGCGACAAGCTGCGTCTCAAAGCTCCAGCCCTTGGGGAAGAGCGGGCGCATCGGACGGTCGATCATGCGTGCGGTCAGCGTGGCCTTGTCGCCACCGCGACCTTCACGCTTGAAGAAGGAACCGGGGATCTTGCCCGCGGCGTACATTCGCTCTTCGACATCCACCGTGAGGGGGAGGAAGTCGACGTCGCGCTTGTTGCCCATGGTCGCGGTACAGAGGACCATGGTGTCGCCGCTGCGGACGACGACGGCGCCGGAGGCCTGCTTGGCCATGCGGCCCGTCTCGAAGGAGATCTCCTTGCCGGCGATCTCGACGGTCACCGTAGTGACGGTGTCGCTGCTCATATGGAACTGCCTTTCTGGGCGGCCCGTCGGTGGGCGGCCGTGTCTTTATTCGCTTATCGAACCGATCCAGGGTAGCGGAAGGGCGTGTCCGCGGCGGTGGGGTCAGGACGCGGCGAGCGCCTCCGACGGCGGCGGTCCGTCGTAGCGGACGCCTGCGATCCAGACGGTCGGTGTGGCGGTCGCCCCGGCCCGCAGCGCCTCCCGCACATCGCGGGACACGCGGTCGGCCACCAGGTCACTGCGCCGGTCGGCCTCAAAGCGCTCCAGGTCCAGCGCGAGGGTCTCGCAACGCGACCACAGATGCGGGTCGTCGGTGTGCCCCGGATCGTCGTAGAGCAGATCGTGGAAGGCCCAGAACGCCCCTTGGAGCCCGGCTGCCTCAGCGGCGTAGGCGAGCGCCAGCGCTCGGGGATGCTTGGCGCGCAGCGCGTAGTGGCGGAACAGCACCCGCACCGGCGCGGCGCGAAGGCGCGCATCGGCGACCACGCACCGTGGGCAGGCGAAATCCCCGTAGAAGAGGACGAGCGGATGCACCACCTGGCCTCTGATGTGATCGTCGGGCCGTGGGCCGGGCACCGGCGCCGAACGCAGGTCGGTCATCCCCCACACCGTAGCTCGCCGTAGACGAAGGGTATGCACGTCCACACCCTCACTCGTGAACAGGATCTCGTCGGCACGCCCGCCGAAGTCTTCCCGTTCTTTGCCGATGCGCACAACCTGGAGGCGATCACGCCGCCGCTGCTGCGGTTCACCGTCATCACGCCACGACCGATCCCGATGCAGGTCGGCACGCTGATCGAGTACCGGCTGCGTGTCCACGGTCTACCCATCCGCTGGCAGACGTTGATCCAGGACTGGACGCCGGGCGTGCGCTTCGTCGACACCCAGCTGCGCGGGCCATACGCGCTGTGGCACCACACACATACTTTCGAGCCGATAGGCGCCGATCGCACACGGATGCGCGACACGGTGCGCTACGCGGTCGGCTTCGGGGTAGTGGGCGAGCTGGCGAATCGGCTCGTCGTAGCGCGGGACGTCGCCTCGATCTTCGAGTACCGCGCGAGCGTCATCGCGCCGCTGCTGGCCGCGGATATCGCGACCCGTCGTGGCTGAGCCGTACCTTTAGGCCGCGCGGGCGGCGGCGATGCCGTCGAACAGCAGGTTTGCACCCGGCAGATCGCCCGGTGAGTCGGCTTCGTAGCTCCAGCCGACCTTGCCGTCAGGGGCCGTGAGCACGAGCGCCCGCATGCTGAAGCCGGCAGGCTCGAAGTAGGCGCCGAAGGCCCGGGAGGCCGCGCCCTTGGGCTCGAAGTCGCTGAGCTGTGGAATCGTCACGCCGAGGGACTCTGCGAACGCGCGCTGGCTGTATATGGCGTCGCAGGAGACCCCGTACAGGTCGACGTCCTGCTCGCGCAGGTCCGTGAGCACCTCTTCGTAGATCTGCAGCTGATCCGTGCAGGTCGGGCTGAACGCGAACGGATAGAAGACCAGGATCGACGTACGCCCGAGCAGCTGCTCCTGGGTGAACTCCTCACCCTCGGCGTTGCGCAGCGTGAACTGCGGGACCGGCGAGCCTGCGGCGATGACGGTCATCGCGGCGCTACTTGCGCAGGCCGAGCTCGGCTACAAGCCCGCGGTACGCGGTGAGGTCGTGCTTCTGCAGGTAGTTCAGCAGGCGACGACGACGACCGACGAGCATGAGCAGACCGCGGCGCGAGTGGTGATCCTTCTTGTGATCACGCAGGTGCTCGGTGAGATCACTGATCCGAGCGGAGAGAAGCGCGACCTGCACGCGCGTGTTCCCCGTGTCGGTCGGGGATTCCCCGAACTTCGTGATGATCTCGGTCTTGCGTTCAGCGGAAAGGGTCGTCATGCGGCGAGGGACGGTAGCAAAGGGACAGCGGAGGCCGCCGCACGCCTGAGTCTGGGTGGCACGGCCTACGCCGAGCCGGCGGCCGCAGCGACGACTGCCCGTGCGTCCTCCACGTCGCGGACCATCTGCTCGACCAGAGTCTCGGCACTGTCAAAGCGCTTCTCCCCGCGCAGCCGGCGCAGGAACTCGATCCGCAGCTCGGTGCCGTACAGGTCCCCACTCCAGTCGATCACGTACGCCTCGATCAGCTCGCCGAGTCCGGTGACGAATGTGGGCCGCACACCGACGTTCACGGCAGCTGCGCGCCCATCGGCGCGACACGCGTAAACACCGTGGGCCGGCACCACGAAGCCCGGCCGCGGGACGAGGTTCGCGGTGGGATACCCCAGCTCCCGCCCCCGCTTCTCGCCGTGCTCCACGACCCCGTCCACCACGAACGGTGCCCCCAGCAGCTGATCGGCGTACTCCACCGCGCCCCCGGCGATCAGGCCGCGAATGTGGCTGGAGGAGACGATCTCGCCGTCGATCTCCAACAGTGGGACGACCCGGGTGACGAAACGCGGATCGGCCTGCAGCAGCTCTGGTGTGCCCTGCGCGCGCGCACCGAAGCGGAAGTTCTCGCCCACGCTGACGTGAGTGGCGCCAAGCGCACCGACCAGTACATCGTCGATGAACTCTTGGGCGCTGCGTGAGGCGAATGCGCGGTCGAACGGGATCACCACCAACTCCTGGACTCCGATGCTCCCCATCAGCTCCGCTTTGCGCGCGAGCGTGGTCAGCAGGCGGGGTGTGGCGTCCGGGGCGATCACCGAGGTCGGGTGCGGGTCGAACGTGAGCACCGTGTCGGCGCTCTCCATCACGGCTCGATGGCCAAGGTGCACACCGTCGAACGTGCCCAGCGCGATACGTCGTGCACGCGGCTGGGCGTCGGGGAGCGGCGTGATCCTCATGCGCGGAAGCCTACGACGGGGCGCAGGTGGCCTGGTTGCGTCGGCTCGGCCACCGCGACCGGCCCGTCATCGTCGACCAGCAGTACGGCGCTGTCCGCGGTGCCCGGGACGACGACGCCGTGGCCGGCACGTCGCGCGTCCTCGGCCGACAGCGTGATGACGGGCATCACTTGGCCCAACGCCTGCGCCAGCGGCACCGTGACCGCCGCGTCGGCGTCGGCGACGGAGAACGGGCCGATGTATGTCCGCCGCAGCTCGACGCAATACGCGTCGCCGAGGTCGGCGATCAGCGAGCGGATATACGTGCCCGACGAGCACTCGATCGTGAACGCAGCCCGATCTTCGCGGCGCCAATCCTGGGTGAACCGGCTCACCTGCACCTCCCGCTCGGGAATCTGGACGGTCTCACCTCGACGGGCCCGTACGTACGCCCGCTCCCCGTCGACGTGCACCGCGCTGTGGGCCGGCGGGCGCTGGCGCACCAGGCCGGTCGGCAGCGGGAGCGGATCGGTGGGAAGCACACCGGTGACCGTGATCTCGCCCTCCGGATCGCCGGTGGTCGACGTGGCCCCCAGGCGCGCAACCGTCTCGTACGTCTTGTCGAGGCCCATGAGCCAACGCTGCACCCGCGTGGCGCGCCCCACCAGGACGAGGAGCAACCCGGTGGCGAACGGATCCAGGGTTCCGGCGTGCCCGACCTTGACCCCACGGGGAAGCTCGCGCCGCACTCGCGCCACGATGTCGTGGGACGTGCAGCCAGCGGGCTTGTCGTAGAGGACGACGCCGTCCATCGTTCTCAGGCCGGCCTCCTCAGGCGCGGGCGTCGGCCATTTGGCCGGCGATCTGCTCGCGCAGGAAGGCGATGAGTGCGTCGTCGTCGAGGACCGTCGTGAAGCCCGCCGCCTGACGATGCCCGCCGCCGCCGCCCGCCCGGGCGATCGCGGAGACGTCGACATCAGCACCGGTGGCGCGCAGCGAGACCTTGCGCAGCCCCTCCCGGCCTGGGTCTCCGAGGTCGCGCCACAGGGCCGCGACCTTCGTGCCGGCCACCGACCGTAAGTTGTCGATGATGCCTTCGCTGTAGCTCTCCTCGGCACCCGAGATCTGGAAGTCCTCGCGCGACAGTCGGGCGCAGGTGAGGGCCCCGTCGTCGTAGCGCTGCACGTTGGCCAGGCCGCGCGCCAGCAGCACGAGCTTGGCGAACGGCATGTCCTCGTACAGGCGACGGTTGATCTCGTGGACATCCACTCCGGCATCCACCAGTTCGGCGGCCATGATGTGGGCCCGCGATCCGGTGTTCTCGTACATGAACTTGCCGGTGTCGGTGACGAGTCCGACGTAGAGCGCATCAGCGATCGTCGGGGTCAGCGTGACGGCCAGATCCTGCATCAGGTCCCAGACGATCTCGGCGGTGCACGAGGCGTCCACCACGACAAGATCCACGGTGCCAAAGCGCGTGTTGTCGTGGTGATGATCGATGTTGATGATGTGGCGGCCGTCGTCCTTGAAGACGTCTTCGCCCAGCCGATCGATGTTCCCGCAGTCCAGGAAGATGACGGTGCGCTCAGCGATGTCGGCGGGCGGGATGCTGACCAGGCCGTCGAAGGAAAAGAACCGGTACTCGTAGGGCAGCGGAAACTCGTCAGCGGCCATGAACATGACCGAGTCCTTGCCGAGCGACTGCAGGATGTTGTGCATGGCGACCAGCGAACCCAGGGCATCGCCATCGGGGTTCACATGGGTCACGAGGACGAACTTCTCACCGGCCTCGATCTCCTTGAGCACCTGCTCGCGCGCGTCGACCGCGTTCTCGACGGTCATCGCGAGCGACCCCCTTGAGAGTCCTTCCCCACCGTCGACGAGAAATGGCGCGCAGTCATGCCGGGGGCTCGTCTACGAGGATGCGCTCGATCCGAGCCGCGTTGCGGGCGGTGGTGTCCTCCACGAAGGTGAGGGTCGGCGTGCGTTTCATCCGCAGCTGTGTGGCCAGCGATCGCTGAAGCATCCCGTGGGCGGACTCGAGCCCGTCAAGGCTCGCGGCGCGCTCCTCATCGGTTCCGAGCAGGCTCACGTACACGCGAGCTTGGGAGATGTCGGCGCTGGTCTGCACATCAGTCACGGTAACGAATCCGATCCGAGGATCCTTCAGTCCCTGGGCGATGGTCTCCCCCAGCACTTCCCGCAGGGCCTCGTCGACCCTGCGCATACGGCCAGTCATCCCACCCTCCGCCTGATGTGACCGCGAACGAGCACGAGCTACGACAGCGCGCGCTCGACCTGCTTGGTCGCGTACGCCTCGACGATGTCGCCTTCCTTGACGTCCTGGAAGTTCTCCAGCGTGATGCCGCACTCGTACCCGGCCTGAACCTCGCGAGCGTCATCGTTGAAGCGCCGCAGCGTGGAAACTCGGCCGTCATAGACGACCGTGCCGTCTCGGACGAGCCGGGCCTTGGCGCCACGGGTGACCTTGCCCTCCAGCACGTAGCAACCGGCGATGACGCCGATCTTGGAGGCGCGGAAGGTGGTCCGAATCTCGATGCGACCGACCTCCTCCTCGACCTCTTCGGGCTCCAGCATGCCCGTCATGGCGTCGCGCAGATCGTCGAGCGCCTTGTAGATGATCGAGTAGGAACGGATCTCGACCGCTTCGCGGTCGGCGGCCGCGCGGGCGTCGCCGACCGGCCTCACGTTGAAGCCGAGGATGACCGCGTCGGAGGCCGTGGCCAGCATGACGTCGGACTCGTTGATCCCGCCCACGCCGCTGCGGATGATGTTGACGGTGATCTCGTCCTGTGGCAGCTTGGCGATCTCATCCTCAAAGGCCTCCAGCGAACCGGATACATCCGCCTTGAGCACAAGGTTGAGCTCCTTGGCCGAGCCCTCCTGCGCGAGCCGGAAGACCTCCTCGAAGGACACCTTGCGGCCAGACTTGCGCGCCAGCGCTTCGGTCTTGAGCCTGTTCTCCCGCTCGGCGGCCTGGCGGCGCGCGTCCTTCTCGCTCGGGACCACGTGCACGAACTCGCCGGCGTCCGGAACGCCGTTGTAGCCGAGCACCTCGACCGGGTCGCCGGGGAACGCTTCCTGTACGCGGGCGCCGGTGTAGTCGTGCATCGCCTTGACCTTGCCCCACTGTGGGCCGGCCACCAGGGCGTCGCCGATGCGCAGCGTGCCGCGCTGGACGAGCACGGTGACCACGGGGCCGCGGCCGGGATCGAGCTTGGACTCGATTACGAAGCCGGAGGCGTCCGTGTCCGGGTTGGCCGTGAGCTCCTGAAGCTCGGCGACCACCTGGATGGTGTCCAGAAGGCTGTCCAGCCCTTCGTGGGTCTTGGCGGAGACGTCGACGTATTCGGTCTCGCCGCCCCATTCGGCGGGCTGCAGGTCACGCTGCGTGAGCTCGGTGCGCACGCGCGTCGGGTCCGCGCCCTCCTTGTCGATCTTGTTGACCGCCACGATCATCGGCACGCCGGCGGCGCGGGCGTGGTCGATCGCCTCATTGGTCTGCGGCTTGGCGCCGTCGTCGGCCGCCACCACGATCACGGCGATATCGGTGACCTTGGCGCCACGGGCACGCATCGCCGTGAAGGCCTCATGGCCCGGCGTGTCCAGGAAGGTGATGACCTTGCCGGCGTGATGCACCTGGTAGGCGCCGATGTGCTGGGTGATGCCGCCGGCCTCGCCGGCCACCACATCGGCCTCGCGCATGGCGTCCAGCAGGGACGTCTTGCCGTGGTCCACATGACCCATGATCGTGACCACCGGCGGGCGGTACACGAGGTCGGCGTCGTCGTCCTCGAAGATCGGGTCCGCGTCGGCTTCATCGCCCACGTGGACGATGATCACTTCCTTGTCGAACTCCGCCGCGATCACCCCGATGGCGTCGTCGGTGAGGGTCTGCGTCAGCGTCGCCATCTCGCCGAGCACCATCAGCTTCTTGATGATGTCCGGCACCGGAACGCCGAGGTACTCCGCGACGTCCTTGACGGTCGACCCGGAGTTGACCTTGATCTCGTCAGTGGTGGTTAGCGCCTCGGCATCAAGGGGCTGGACGGTGTCGTCGTAGGTTCCGCGACGACGACGACCGCGACGCTGGCGACGCGGCGGCTGCTGCATCGGGCCACCGGTGCCGGGAGCCCGGCGCGACGCTTGGGAGTCGATCACGACACGGCGGCGACCGCCGGGGGCGGCCGCTCCAGCACCGCGTTCGCCCGTCACGCCACCGCGTGTGGGCCGCGCCTTCTCGTCCTTCTTGGCCGGGGTCGGAGCCTGGGCGATGATCTTCGGGCCGGTGCCGGGAACCAGACCGTCGGCCCGAGGCGCGACGGGGCGCTTGAGCACCCGCGGAGCACCGGGAGCCGGCTGGATCGGGCCACCGTCGGCGGGCGGTGCGGCAGCCGCCGCAGCCGTAGCTGCAGGTGCCGCAGCGGAGGCGGCCGGGGCACCGGTCGCCTCGGGAGCCGCTGGAGCCTCAGTCGCAGCAGGGGCAGCCGGTGCAGCCGCCTTGGCTGCAGGTGTCTTCGGCTTCGCAGCAGCGGGCTTGGCCGTCGAAGTCTTGGGGGCCGGCGCCTTGGCTGTCGGCGCCTTGCCGTTGGATAGGCCGAGCGCGCGCGCCGCGTCGCCTTCATCGACCGATGAGGACGCCGTCTTGACCTCGATCCCGGCCGCCCGGAGCTTGTCCAGCACATCCTTGGATGCGAGGTCATGCGCCTTGGCGATCTCGTGTACGCGCTTCTTGGCCATCAGACTCCAGAGTTTACGGCGTCGGGGGCCGCCGACACGGCGCGCCGGAAGGCGCGGGACAGGCTTTTGCGGGTGATCGCGGTCTGCAGGCACTCCTCGTCGCACACCCAGGCTCCGCGCCCGGGGCGGCGGCGCGCCGGATCCCACACCACCTGGTCACCGTCGAGGGCGAGGCGCAGGAGCGAGGCCGCAGGCCGCCGCTCACCGCATCCGACGCAGCGACGGATGGGACCAGCGTCTACGACTGCGCTCCCTCGTCGGACTCGGGACGAGGCTCCGCTTCGGCCTCGGCCTCGGCCACGACCTCGATGACGCCGACGATCTCAGCTTCGGCAACCGCCTCGACGATGACATCCTCGACAAGAATCGCTTCGGCCACGGCAATCTCCGCCTCAGCCTCCTCGATGATGTCCAGGTCGGCGGCGATGATCGCCGCTGCGGCGCTGAGCTCCTCCGGCGTCGCCGTACCCTCAGCGACGTCCTGGGCAACGATCTCTTCGATCGCCTCGATCTCCTGCACCGCGAGCGCTTCGACGACCAGATCGGTGGCGATCAGTTCTTCGACGACCGCGATCTCGCCTTCGACGGCCGCTATCACTGCGACGTCTCCTTCGATGATCTCGGCGGCAGCTTCTTCCAGTTCGCGAGCGGCCTGTGCTTCAGCTTCCTCTTCGGCCTGGGCGATCGCGTGAGAGACCAGCGGTTCCAGCGCAGCCTCGTCGGCGTTCGGGTCGGCCATGATCGCCAGGTCCTCGTCGGTCAGCCCGTTGAGGACGGTGACCGCGTTGGTGCCGTCGATGCGCGCCAACGCCTGGTGGACGGCGAGACCACAGTAGTGAGACATCGGCACCGCCTGGTTCGGGCAGCGCCGGCCGTTGGAGAGGACCGCGGCGCAACGACCACCCGTCTCCTCCTCGAGCGGGAACTCGCCACCCTGATCCTCGTTGGCGAACTCGGACTCAGACTTGATGTCGATGCGCCAACCCGTCAGACGGGCGGCCAGCCGAGCGTTCTGGCCCTCACGGCCGATGGCCAGCGAGAGCTGATCGTCGGGAACGATGACCGTCGCCTGGCGCCCCTCGTCGTCGACGAGGACCTCGCGCACGCGGGCGGGCGAAAGCGCCTTGGCCACGAAGCGAGCAGGCTCGTCGTTGTAAGGAATGATGTCGATCTTCTCGCCGCGCAACTCGGAGACGACCATCCGTACGCGGGACCCGCGCGGGCCGACGCAGGCGCCGACCGGGTCCACGCCGTCGGCGTGTGAGATGACGGCGATCTTCGAGCGGTAACCAGGCTCGCGGGCCACACCGGCGATCTCGACGAGGCCGTCGGCGATCTCCGGGACCTCAAGCTCGAACAGCTTCTTGATCAGCTCGGTGTCGCGACGGCTGACGATGATCGACGGCCCCTTGGCGTCGGCCGAGACTTCCTTGATGACGGCCTTGATGCGCTGGGAATGCTCGTAGCGCTCGCCTTCGACCTGCTCAGACTTGGGCAGCAGCGCCTCGACGCGCTCCCGCAGCTGGATGAGGGTGTACCGGGAGTCCTTCTGCTGGACGATGCCGGTGATCAGCTCGCCCACGCGGTCGCGGTACTCCTCGAACATCATGTCCCGCTCGGCCTCACGGATGCGCTGCAGGATGACCTGCTTGGCCGTCTGCGCGGCGATGCGACCGAAGTCGTCGGGCGTGACGTCGCGCTCCTCGATCTGGTCGCGGTACTGCTCGAACTTGACCGGGTCGATCTCCGGCTCGGCCGGCTCGACCATCTCGCCCGTCTCGGGGTCGACGACGGTGCCCTCGTCGATCGTCTCGACGATCAGCTGCGCCTCCAGGCGCTCGGGGATCAGCAACTCGATGACCCGGAAGTCGGCCGTCTCACGATCAACCTCGACGCGGGCGTACGGAGCTGAATCTGGCTGCTTCTTGTACGCCGACAGCAGCGCGTCCTCGAGGGCGACCATCAGCTTCTCTTCCTCGATGCCCTTCTCGCGCGCCAGGGCGCTCATGGCCTCCAGGATGTCTCGTGACATGCGACTACTCCTCGACGAGGTGGGATCGGGTGATGCGGTCGTACGGAATGGCGACAACGCCGTCCGCAGCGGCGATCGTGACCTCACGGTCCGATGCGCCGACGAGCTCTCCGGTGAACGACCGGTGGCCCTCCAAAGCTTCACGCGTGCGGACACGGGCACGCCTGCCGACGAACCGCCGGTAGTGATCGGGCTTGGTGAGCGGCCGCTCACGCCCGGGCGAGCTGACCTCGAGCGCGTACCGCTCGCGCAATTCAGCCAGTTCCAGCGTGACCTGCTCGCAGAGTCCGAGCGAAACACCGTCCGGATGGTCGATGTACAGCCGTACGACACGACCACCGGAGACATCAGCGAGGAGCACCTCGACATCGGGCAGCGCGACAGCGAGCCGGGCCTCGATTTCGTTTTGGATGGTGCTCACAATGCTCCCTCAGACAATAAAAAAAGCGGGCGATCGCCCACTTCCATACAGCCACCGGCTTGCTGCGCCGATGCGAAAGCTGTTCCCTGACACTAGCAGCAGCGGCCCGACCAGACCCTTTCGCTCAGGCGGTGTCGGCGGCGCGGGCGCGGTCGCGATAGAGCCGGTAGTCGGCCCGTTCGGGTGCCAAGCACGATGCGAGCGCCAGTGGACGGCGCGCCTCGTGGTGACGCCCGAGCTGTTGCAGGCACCGGCCAAGACAGAACAGTGCGTAGTCATTGGTCGGCGACCGCGCGACGACCGCCTCGAACTCCCGGGCGGCCTCACCGAACCGACCGGTGAGGAACAACGCCCGCCCGAGAGCTTCTTGGATCGACGCCTGATCGGGCTCCAGGGCACAGGCGCGCGACAGCGGGACGATGGCTGCGTGATGGTCGCCGCGGGCGAGCAGGGCGCTCCCGCTGCGGTAAA
The DNA here is from genome assembly GCA_038319025.1 of Solirubrobacterales bacterium. Classification (GTDB taxonomy): domain Bacteria; phylum Actinomycetota; class Thermoleophilia; order Solirubrobacterales; family Solirubrobacteraceae; genus JBBQCW01. The sequence continues at coordinate 16,647 of JBBQCW010000012.1, read as the reverse complement.
GCTCGTACGGATCATGCGGTTGTGCGCTGTGCACCGTCCTGATCCTACGACGCCGCGCGGCGCGGCCGATCACCGAACGCCGGCGGCACGGCCCACCAGGCGCGAACGCGCCCACGCAGACCAAGACCGTGGGCCAGCGCCGCCCGCAGTGCGCGACGATCACTGCGCGTCGGCCCACCCCCGGTCCCCGCGAATCGAGCATCGCGTACCGCGCGCACGTAGGAACCCGCACCGGCTGAGGAGCCGAGCGCCGACTCCAAGCGCTGCAGCGTCGTCGCGCGAGCGGGTTCACGGCCCGAGCGCCGCAGCGCACGCTGCAGTTCTTCCAGCATCGGATCAGCGTGCGGGCGGTGAGCCCGGCGGCGGCGGCGCGCGCGGAGCACGACGGCGACGGTTAGGACAAGCAGCGCGCCCGCAGCGAGAAGCCCGAACAACGCCGGCCAGTGGACGCCCTCATCCGCACCGACGGCCGGCCGGGTGGTCGCGGGCTTCTGGGCGCGTGCGCCTCCGGCACCGTCCCCTGGCCGGTCACCGGCCTGCGAGCGCGCCGGCGACGCCGAGGGCGTCGGATCGAAGGTCACCCAGCCGATCCGCGGGAAGTACGCCTCGACCCACGAATGCGCGTCCGAGTCGCGCACCGAATACCGGCCGTGCCCTAGCGGAGTCCCAGGGGCAAAGCCCGCCGCGACCCGCGCGGGCACCCCGCCCATCCGCAGCAACAGGGCCATCGCTCCGGAGAACTGCTGGCAGTACCCCTGCCGATCGTCAAAAAGGAAGGCGTCCAGCGGGTTGCGATGGACCCCTGGCGTCTCCGAGTAGACCGCGCCCTGTTGGACGCGGGACTGGACGGCCCGCAGGAATGCGTACGGAGTAGAAGAAGCCGCCCGCAGACGTCGCGCGAGCCGGTACATACGGCCGTAGTCGGAGGCGAGCAGCAGCCGACCGCCGATGCGCACGTTGCCGCCGGCCCCCGGCATGATCGCCACGGGTGAACCCGGATCACCGAACGTACCGATCGCGATGGTCGCCCTGGCGTCGACGCGACGGCCGGATGATGAGTCGATCACCGACGGCCCGCCGGCTGCGCGCGGCAGGTCGATCAGCAGGTCGGCGCCCACCTGATCCGGGTAGTCGACGCCGGCGGCGCTGAGCTCGGCCGGTGTCGGGCGGGGCAGATAGACGTTGGCGACATAGGAGTCACCAGCCCTCAACGGCGCGCCACTGGGCTCAAACACACCGGGTCCGGCCGGAACGGCGGTAGTCGAGGAGTCGGCGATGCTGAGCAGCGTGCCGGCGCCGATGTAACGGTCTGAGCGCAACCCATGCACCTGTACCGCGATGCGCTGAAACCACTCCGGGTGTGTCCGGTCGAGCTCTGTGTCGGGCACCCGGAAGATATTTCCCGCATCCTCCCGCCAAACCTTGCCGTCGAACTCATCGAGCGTGGCGGCCTTCCAGTAATCGGGAGTGGAGGCGCTCACGGTCAGCATCTGACGCCCGGTGCGCGGCCAGTCCAGCGGCCCGTAGCGATGGTTCCAGCTGAACGTCTCGGCGTGCGTGCGGTCTGCGTTCTCGCTGAGGTGTTGCAGATCGATCCAAGGGCGCGAGCCATCAAGCCGGGGTGCCAGGACCACCGCGATGAGCAGCGCACCGGCGGCGAGCGCCACGCCTGCCCGCCACTGCTCTTGCGGGATCCTCTCGGCCCGGACGAATCCGAGGAACGCCAGCGCGAAGAGGCTTCCCGACAGGAAAGGGAGGCTCGGGGTGTGCGGGATCACGGCGGCCACGTACAGCACCCCGACCGCCGTCGCGGCGGCCCATCGCAGCGCGGTCGTCCGCTTCCCGGCAGGCCAGCAGGCGAGCAGCAGCACGGCGATCGTCAGGGCGGTACCGCCCAGCAGGATCGTTCGACGTGTCCACACCTCGGGCCCCCGATAGGGAACCAGGAGGTCGGGGATCGAGGCGACGCCGTCCGAGATACCCGTGGCGAGCACGTCCCAGCGGTCCGGGAGCAGGTCGCGCACCGGTACGCCGGCACAGAGAGCGGCACCGACCAGGCCGCCCAGCACCGCGGCAGCACACCAGTGGGCCCGCGTCCGCCCGCTGGTGCGAGCTTCGAGCTCCAGGAGTCCCCACCCCAGCGCCGCACCGATCAGGAGCGCGGCCATCATTGACCCGGCGCCTCCAGGACGTACAAGCGCCCCCCACTGCAGCGCAGCGATCACCGTCACGGGCAACGCGGCGACCAAGCGCCAGGCACGCCGCGTCACCTGCTCGCCGGTCGCCGGGACTCCGAGGATGACGCGCGGATCGGGGGCGACGGCGCTCACGCCGCGACCGTCCTGCGTCGGCGCTGGCCCAGCAGCACTCCCTCACAACCCGCGACGACGAACGCTGCCTGCCGGCCGGTGACGCCGCCGGGAATGACCAGTATCCGCCCGTCGCCCGGGGCTTGGGCCAACACCCGGGGAACGGGACCACCGCGGTGCGCGCAGACGTACACGATGGTCCCGTGCCGGGCCGCGATAGCCGAGACGGCCGGGGCGTGGCTGCCATCGACGACCGCCAGCCGAGCGTGCAGATGCGGCCACGACGCCAATGACGAATCGACATGGGTCGGCCGGCGATCGCGAGGCAGAAGCACCGCGCATCCGCCGTGTCGGGCCAGGTGGACGGTCAGTGAGGCGGCGGCGCGCACCGCGGCATCGAGATCATCGAGCGATCTGGCGTGCCGGGGATCCAGCACGATCAGCGGAAGGGCATCGGTGTCGGCTCGCAGCCGGCGCTCCACAAGTCCTGCCCCACGGGCGTAGGCCGGCCAATGGATGCGCGATGCCGGTGAGCCCTGGCGATGGGGTCGCAACCCATCAAGCTCGACCTCGGCCGCGACGAACGCTCGCAACCCTTGACCCGCCAGCCGCCCGTCGCCGCCGCCGTCGCCCGAGGCGACCACGTCGGTGACCCGCGGCAGCACGAGCACCTCGACCGTGTCCAGCGACATCCGAACCTCGCGGGCCGCGAGCCCGACCGGATCGCGCACCACCACCGAAGGGGCGGAGATCGTCCGTGGCCCGCGACGCGCGAAGCGCACGTCGATGGTCACCCGCGTGCGGCGTCGGCCGGCGGCGAGCGGCGCGGGTGAGGGCAACAACGGATCCCGGATCTCCCCGGCCGGCAGCAACGCCCGAGTCGAGCGCACGTCGATAGTTACGCGAAACGGGTCCTCTTCCTCCACGCGGCGGCCCGCCACCGTCCGGGCGACCTCGATCCCGCGCACGCCGACCCGTACCCACAGCGCCGCGCAGCCGCCGAGGACGAGTAGCACGATGCCGGCGGCGTAAAGCGGCTCCAGGTCGAAGGCGGCGGCCGCCAGCAGCACGACCGCCCCGGCAAACGCGGTGCGGGCGGCGCCGGCCATCGCGCTAGAGCGCCGGCGTGGCGATCAGCGCATCGGCGACGATGCCCGCGCCCGTCGCGTCCATTGCCTCCGGGGCCAGCACGATCCGATGTGACAGCACGACCTCCGCGAGGGCCTGCACGTCATCGGGAAGCGCGTGGTCTCGGCCTTGGAGCAGGGCACGGGCCTTGGCGGCGCGCAGGAGCAGCAAGCCCGCCCGTGGACTGGCGCCGAGTTCCACCCGGTCGTCCAAGCGGGTCCGGGCCAGCAGCGCGACGACGTACGCCCGCAGCGCGTCCGAGGCGTAGATGCGCATCGCGGCATCCTGCACCGCCAGCAGATCGGCGGCGGTCGCGACGGGCTCGATCGCGGAGACCCGGTCGCCTCGCTCGTGGCGGGCCAGCATCTGGGCCTCCGCCGCCGCACTGGGATACCCCAGGGAGACGCGGGCCATGAAACGGTCGACCTGAGCCTCGGGCAGCGGGTAGGTGCCCTCGAACTCGATCGGGTTCTGTGTGGCGAGGACCAGGAACGGGCGCGCGAGTTCGTGGGTGTGGACATCGACCGTGACCCGCCGCTCCTGCATGCACTCGAGCAGTCCCGACTGGGTACGGGGCGACGCACGGTTGATCTCGTCGACCAGCACGACGTTGGCGAAGATGGGGCCTGGCCGAAAGGTGAACTGCTCCTCCCGGCGCTCGAACACGCTGACCCCGACCACGTCGGCCGGCAACAGGTCGGCGGTGCACTGAATGCGGGCGAACTGTAGGTCGAAGGCGCGGGCGATGGCTCGGGCCAGGGTCGTCTTCCCCACTCCCGGTAGATCCTCGATCAGGACGTGGCCCTCGGCGGCGATGCAGACGAGCAGGTCGTCGATCAGCCCCTCGCGGACTTGTGCCGCTCCGGCGACAGCCTCGCGAACGCGAGCCGCCATCGCACGGGCCCCGTCCAGCTCGACGTCCTGCACACGCCCCTCGTCGACGGGGCCCATCATCAGGGCGCCACCGAGGTCACATGGAGGGCGCGCAGAACATCAACGGTGTCCAGGATGGCCACCGCGATAGCGTCCTTGCCGGCGCGCGCCACGCCCTGTTCCCCGGCCGCCGTGAGGATCGTGACTTCGTTGTCGGTGCTGTCAAAACCGATGTCGGCCCGCGAGATGTCGTTGACCACGACAGCGTCCAACCCTTTGCGCTCGCGCTTCGCGGCGCCGTTGCGCACCGCATCGTGGCCGTGCTCGGCCGCGAAGCCCACGAGGGTCTGACCATCGCGGCGCTGAGCGGAGAGCAGGCTGAGCACATCGACGGTCGATTCCATGTGGATCGTCAGCCCTTCACGCCCAGCCTTTTTCAGCTTGTCCTCCGGTGGGTCGACGGGCCGGAAGTCAGCGACCGCGGCGGACATGATGAGGACGTCGCAAGCCTCAAAGGCCTGCTCGAGCGCGACTTGAAGTTCAGCCGCCGTCTCCACGTCATGGCGCGTGACGCCGGCCGGTGTGAGGAGTGCGACGTTGGCGGCCACTACGGCCACCTCAGCCCCACGTGCCGCCGCAGCGGCGGCCAGCGCGAATCCCATCCGCCCGGATGAGCGGTTGCCGACGAAGCGCACGCTGTCGATCGGCTCACGAGTGCCACCGGCGCTGATCAGCACCCGCAGGCCGTCCCACGGACGCGGCCCGCGGCCCACGAGCGCCTCGACGGCGTCCAGAAGCTCCTGCGGCTCGGCCAGGCGCCCCGCGCCCGCCTCGCCGGCCGACGCCAGGCGCCCGACCCCGGGGGCCACGATCCGCGCTCCCCGCTCGCTGAGCAGCCGAACGTTGGCCTGCGTGGCCGGGTGAGCCCACATCTTGTCGTTCATGGCCGGGGCCAGCACCAGCGGGCACGTGGCGGCGAGCGCCGCGCTGCCGAGCAGGTTGTCGGCCAATCCGCCGGCCAACCGCGCGAGGGTGTTGGCCGTCGCTGGGGCGACGAGGAACACGTCGGCGTTCCGGACCAGCTCAAGATGGCTCAGTGGATCATGCTCCGGAGGCGACTGACCTGGGAACGCCCCACGCATCGGATCCCGCTCCCACTCCTGCGTGAGAACCGGGGCGCCGGTCAGCGCCGCGAAAGAGGCGGCACCGACGAAGCGCTGGGAGGAGGGCGTCTGGATGACGCGGACCGCATGGCCCGCGCCCGTCGCCAGCCGGATGAACTCAAGCGCCTTGTAGGCAGCGATCCCGCCACTGACACCGAGGAGAATGCGAGCCATGGCGGGCGGGCGGGCTCGCGGCCGGGCCTGTTACCTACCGGTACTCGTACTTGATCTTGCCGGCCTGGATCTCCTCAAGGGCGATCGTCAGGTAGTTCTTGGACGCGGTCTCGACCATCGGCGGCGGAAACTCGTCGAACGTGCCCTCGCCCAGCGACTGGTAGTACGAGTTGATCTGACGCGCGCGCTTGGCGGCGACGATCACGCTGGCGTAGTTGGAGTCGACGTTGTCGAGCAGCTTGTCGATGCGAGGGGAGATCACGTGCGTGGCCATCCTTGGTCGGGCCGGGCAGAACCACCCACTGTAGCGGGCTGAGCGGGCCTTACGCGGGCGGCAGCGCAGACTGCACGATCTGGACGAGCTCTTCAGCCGCTGCCTGCAGATCGTCGTTGACGACCACACGGGCGAACTCGTGCTGCGCGGACAGCTCCTCACTGGCCACGGCGAGCCGGCGATCGATCTCCGCGGGACCGTCGGTACCGCGCCCGATCAGCCTCGTGCGCAGCGCCTCGGCTGACGGCGGGGCGATGAATACCTGCAAGGCCTCGGGCATGGTCTCGCGGACCTGCCGGGCACCCTGCACCTCGATCTCCAGGACTATCGGCTCACCTGCGGCCAACCGGGCATCCAACTCGCTGCGCAGGGTTCCGTACCGGCGCCCGGAGTAGGTGGCGTGCTCGACAAAGTCGCCGGCGTCAACGCGTCGGGCGAATTCGTCGTCGCTCAGAAAGTGGTAATCGACGCCGTCATGCTCCCCGGGCCGAGGCGATCGTGTCGTAGCCGACACGCTGAGCCCAAGCTGCGGGACGCGGTCGCGCAAAGTACGGATCAGCGTTCCCTTGCCCACGCCGGACGGACCGGTGATGACGAAGACGCGGGCCATGCGGCGGACGGTAGTCGGCGCGGCGGCGGGAGGTGCTTACGGGCGCAGCAGCGAGACGAGCTCGGTGCGCTGACGCTCGGAGAGGCCGCCGATGGTCTTGCTCGGCGAGATGCGGCACGTCGTGAGCATCTTGTTCACCTTCACACGGCCGTACTTGGGGACGGCAAGGAGCATGTCGAAGACTTTGGCTGTCTCGACGTACTCGGGCGGGTTCTGCAGCAGCGACTGGATCGTCGTACGGCCGGCTTTCAGATCCCGCTTGAGCTGCGCGCGGCGCGTACGAATGTCGTTTGCGCGGGCCAATGCGTCCATGCGCTGGTTCAACGATCTCTCCGGTGCCGCAGTGGACTTCTGTGAGGTGTTGGCAACCGGCGGCACGGCGCGTGACTCTACAGAGTTGAGGAGCCTCGACAAGGGAAAACCGACTAATTCGCCTCCACCTCCACTTGAGGTTGAGGATGCTGAACCCTGCTTGAGCGTCTTGCGCCCATTTGCAGGGCTTTTCAGGCTCTACTACCGGCTATCGCCTGGAGGAGCTGGTCACAACCCCGCTATTTGCGTGTTTTTCGCGAGCTCTTCGGCGATCTTCGCGGCTACCGCGGGGTCGCGGAAGTTTTCGGTGCCCACCGCGACCAGCGTGGCGCCGACGGCGATCAGATCAGCAGCGTGATGGCCACTTTGCACGCCGCCCATCCCCACCACCGGGATATCGACGCCCCGGCAGACGGCCGCGACCTGGGCCAACGCAACGGCCCGGATGGCCGGACCGCTGAGACCACCGGTGCCGCCGCCCAGCCAAGGCCGGTCGGTGCCCGGTGCCATCGCGGTCGCCCGCAGGGTGTTGATCAGCGACACGGCGTCGGCGCCGCCTTCCTGCGCGGCCACCGCGCAGCGCGCCACGTCGGCGGTGTTGGGGGTGAGCTTCACGATCAGCGGCTTGGTCGTGGCCGGCCGCACCAGGGTCATGAAGGCGAGCAGTTCCACCGGGTCGGCGCCGATGTCCAGGCCCGTCTTGACGTTCGGGCACGACACGTTCAGCTCAACAGCCGCCACCTCTGCCCGATCGTCCAGCGCGCCGACGAGTTCGGCCACCTCCTCCCCGGAGGAGCCCATAACGTTGGTGATCAGCGGGACGGGGAGCCGAGCCAGAGCAGGAAGGTCGTGCTCCAGATACGCGAGGAGTCCCCGGTTGGGCAGACCGATTGAATTGACCATTCCCGCGGGCGTCTCCCACAGGCGCGGCGGCGCGTTGCCCACCCGCGGCTCTGCGGTGATGGTCTTGGAGACAAAAGCACTGAAGGGGAACGCTCCACCGACCGCATCGCCGAAGACCCGTCGGGCGGCCAGCGCGTCAAACGTGCCGGAGCCATTGATGATCGGGTGGGCGAGCTCGAGACCGCAGAAGCTGATCATGCGCTCTCCCCGTGGGCGGCGAGCAAGGCGCCGGCCGGGAGCAGCTCACCCGCGAACACGGGTCCGTCTACGCAAACTCGTGCGTAACCGCCGGCCGCGAGCGGCACGACGCACCCGTAACACGCGCCGTACCCGCAGGCCATGCCTGACTCCAGCGCGAGCTGGGTCGGCACCCCGCGAGCGAGGCACCGTTCGCGAACCGCTTCCAACATCGCCGGTGGCCCGCATGCGTACACGACTGCGGCGGTGTCGGCGTCAAGTTCGGCGTCGAGCAGGGTGGTGACGAGCCCATGGTGGCCGACGCTGCCGTCGTCGGTGGCCACCTGTGCGGCGCGCAGCAGCGCGGCGCCTTGGGCGTGCGGGGCGTCGCGAAATCCCAGTACCACGGACACCGGAGTCTGCGATCGCTCCAGCTCGTCCTGCCAGAGCGCGAGCGGCGCGACCCCTACTCCGCCGCCGCACAACAGCGCCCGCGCGCCGACCGGCGGGGGCGTGAAGCCTTGGCCGAGCGGTCCCAAAACCCACAGCTGGTCGCCGACCGCGAGCCCGCAGAGCCGACTTGTCCCAGGCCCCACGTCCTCCAACATGAACTCGAGTCCTGCGGGACCGGCGTGCAGCACCGAGAAAGCCCGCGGCAGAAACGGGCGCTCATCCTCGCCCGCGCCCCAGCCTTCGACGGCCGCCAGCATGTAGAACTGCCCCGCTCGCGGCGGCGGGCCGTCTGCGTCCGGTGCCGTCAACACCACGTACGGCCCCTCGGTACGCCGGTCACTAACCCGCAGTCGACGGCGCCCGAATGGCGCCGGAGCGAGGTCGCTCACCGCGCCACCTCGGGGATGCTGCGATGCAACTCCTGGAGGGAAATGACCGGCGCCGGCCCATCGCCCTGACGCGCCGCGGCGATCGCGCGGGCCGCGGCCAAGCCGCCAGCCAGCGTCGTCAGGCACGGGATGCCGCGGGCCACAGCAGCGCGGCGGATCTCCCAACCGTCGGTGCGTGCCCCCGAGCCGGTCGGGGTGTTGACGACCAGATCGACATGCCCACCCTCGATCCGATCAACCACGTGAGGGGAGCCTTCGCCGATCTTGTTGAGAACCTCGACGGGGATGCCCATCCGCTCGATCGCCTCGGCGGTGCCTCGGGTGGCGACGATCGCGAAGCCCAGATCGTGCAGCACCTGAGCAATGGCGTATGCGGCCGGCTTGTCGTTGTCGGTGACCGTGATGAACACCGTGCCGCCGGTGGGGAGCGCCGCGCCCGCGGCCGCCTGAGCCTTGGCGAAGGCCGTCGGGAAGTCACGGGCCACGCCCATCACCTCACCGGTAGAGCGCATCTCCGGGCCAAGTACTGCGTCGGAGCCGTCGAAGCGGTCGAACGGCAGGACCGCCTCCTTCACCGAGACGTGCTGGCCGGCCATCGGGTTCGCGGGCAGGTCCATGTCGGCGATTCGCTCTCCGAGCATGATCCGGCAGGCCAGCTTGGCCAGCGGGATGCCGATCGCCTTTGACACGAACGGGACTGTCCGCGAGGCGCGCGGGTTGGCCTCGATCACGTACAGCCGCCCGTCCTGGACGGCGTACTGGGCGTTCATCAAGCCGACGACACCGAGGCCGAGCGCGATGCCGCGCGTATGCGCGCGGATCTGGTCGAGCATCTCGGGGCCGAGCGAGTGCGGCGGGAGCACGCAGGCGCTGTCCCCCGAATGGATGCCGGCTTCCTCGACGTGTTGCATGATGCCGCCGACCCACACGTCCTCGCCATCGCACAGCGCGTCGACATCGACCTCGATGGCGTTCTCCAAGAACCGGTCCAGGAAAATCTCCGCGCGGGCCACGCCCGGCGCCGGCGCGTGACGCGCCAGATAGTCCTCCAAGCCGTCGCGCGAGTAGACGATCTCCATCGCGCGGCCGCCAAGGACGTAGTTCGGCCGAACCAACAGCGGGAAGCCAACTTGCTCAGAGGCGACAAGTGCTTCGGCGACCGACAGCGCGGTCGCGTACGGAGGCGCCTGGAAGCCGAGTTCGGCCAGCAGCGTGCCGAACCGCCCCCGGTCTTCGGCCAGATCGATCGCATCCACGCTGGTGCCCAGCAGCGGCACGCCGGCCGCGACAAGTCCAGCGGCGAGCTTCAAGGGAGTCTGGCCACCGAACTGGACGATCAAGCCTTCCGGCTTCTCGATCTCGCACACGCCCAGCACGTCTTCCAGCGTCAACGGCTCGAAGTACAGGCGATCGGATGTGTCGTAATCGGTGGACACCGTCTCAGGGTTGCAATTGACCATCACCGCATCCCGGCCGGCCGCTCGCACGGTCATGGCGGCGTGTACGCAGCAGTAGTCGAACTCGATGCCCTGGCCGATGCGATTGGGGCCTGCGCCCAAGATCACGACGCTGGGCCGGTCGCCGCGGACGACCTCGTCGGCTCGTTCACGCTCCCAGCCCGAGTAGAAATACGGAGTGCGAGCGGCGAACTCCGCCGCGCAGGTGTCGACCGCCTTGAAGGAGCGCTCACCGGCGAACGGCGCCTCGGGATCCCGGGCGAAGTCCCGCAGCTCGCGCAGGTACCACGGGTCGATCGAGGTCAGGGCGTGGATCTCGGCCACCTCGGTCCCGCGGCGGAAGCATTCGAGGATCACATCGAAGCGATCGGACGCAGGCTGTTCCAAGCCGGCCAGCAGCGTCGCGGTGTCGTCTCCGTCGAAGGAAGGCTCCACGTCCAGCTCCCGGCTGCGTAGCGCCTTCCCGAACGCCTGCTTGAACGTCCGACCCATTGCCATTGCCTCGCCCACCGACTTCATGTGGGTCGAAAGCCGGGCGTCGACGCCGGCGAACTTCTCAAATGCGAACCGGGGCCACTTGACGACCACGTAGTCGATCGCCGGCTCAAAGCTGGCCGGCGTCACCCCGGTGATGTCGTTGTCGATCTCATCGAGCGAGTACCCGACGGCCAGACGAGCGGCGATCTTGGCGATCGGGAAGCCGGTGGCCTTGGAGGCCAGTGCCGAGGAACGCGACACGCGCGGGTTCATCTCGATGACCAGGATCTCCTCCGTCTCCGGGTTGACGGCGAACTGCACATTCGAGCCACCCGTCTCCACGCCCACCGCGCGGATAACGGTGATGGCCTGGTCGCGCAGCTGCTGGTAGAGCCGGTCGGTCAGCGTCTGTTGCGGGGCGACCGTCACCGAATCACCGGTGTGGACGCCCATGGGGTCGATGTTCTCGATCGAGCAGACGATCACGACGTTGTCGTTGTGGTCGCGCATCACCTCCAGCTCGAACTCGCCCCAACCGAGTACCGACTGGTCCAGCAGCACCTGGCCGATCGGCGAGGCGTCGATACCCCGCTGGACGATCGTGCGGAACTCCTCCTCGCTGCGGGCGATCCCGCCGCCCCGACCACCGAGGGTGAACGCAGGGCGGATGATGGCGGGGAGTCCGATCTCCTTCAGCGTCCCCATGGCCTGGGCGACGTTCGTGGCGATGCCGCTGCGGGGCATCTTGAGCCCGGCGGCCTCCATGGTCTGCTTGAAGAGGTCACGGTCCTCGGCGCAGTTGATCGCGTCGTAGTTGGCCCCGATCAGCTCCACGCCGTACTTCTCCAGCGTGCCGTCCTCCTGCAACGCCTTGGCCAGGTTCAGCGCCGTCTGGCCCCCGAGCGTGGGCAGCAACGCGTCCGGGCGCTCCTTCTCGATCACCTGGGCGACCGGGCCCGGCAGCAGTGGTTCGACGTAGGTTGCGTCGGCGAACTCCGGGTCGGTCATGATCGTCGCCGGGTTGGAGTTGACCAGGACGATCTCGTAGCCCTCCTCTTTGAGGACCTTGCAGGCCTGAACGCCGGAGTAGTCAAACTCGGCCGCCTGGCCGATCACGATCGGTCCGGAGCCGAGGATCAGGATCTTGTGGATGTCGTCGCGCCGCGGCATTACGCGCTCGCCGCCGCGTTGATCTGATCCAGAAAGCGGTCGAACAGGTACAGCGAGTCATGCGGGCCGGGACCGGCCTCAGGGTGGTACTGCACGGTGCCTCCGGGAACGTCGAGGAGCGTCAGCCCTTCGACGGTGCGGTCGTAGAGATTGATGTGGCTGAGCTGCGCGGCGCCGAAGTCGGTCTCCCAGCGCACCGGTTCATCGACGTCGATCGTGCGTTCCCCGTTGGGCCCGAGCACCGCGAACCCGTGGTTCTGGCTGGTGATCTCGATCGCGCCGGTGGTCAGGTCCTTGACCGGGTGGTTGGCCCCGCGATGGCCGAAGGGCAGCTTGAAGGTCTCGAGCCCGACCGCCCGTGAGAGCAGCTGATGGCCAAGGCAGATGCCGAACACCGGCCGGGTCCCCAGGAGCGCCCGCACCGTGTCGACGACGTACTCGAGGGCCGCCGGGTCGCCGGGGCCATTGGCCAAGAAGTACGCGTCGGGCTCGCGAGCGAGCAGCTCGGATGCCGACGTCGTGCACGGGTGCAGCTCGACGGTGGCTCCGCGCCGGCGCAGGTTGGCGACGATCGACGCCTTGATCCCCGTGTCGATGGCCACGATCCGCGGCCCGCCCCCCCCTCCGTCGGCTCCGCCCGTAGGGCCCAGCGTCGCGGCCTCGATCGGGGTGACCTCGCGCGCCAGATCGCGGCCGGTCATCGCCGGCTCCGCCTCGATGCGCTCGCGCGCCTGTGCCGCTGGCATGTCGGCCGGGAACACCCCGCCTCGCATGGCGCCGCGGGCGCGGATGTGGCGGACGAGCGAGCGAGTGTCGACCCCGGTGATCGCGGGAACGCCGCAGTCCTCCAGCCAGTCCAGCCACCCCCGCTCCGCGCTCGGCGCGTCCTCGCGGTTGACGGCCGCGCGCATGATCGCCGCGCGGACGTGGACCCGGTCGGACTCCATCGCGCCCGCAGAGACGCCGTAGTTGCCGATGTGCGGGTAGGTGAAGGTGAGCAGCTGACCGGCGTAGGAGGGGTCGGTGACCGCCTCCTGATACCCCGACATCGCCGTGTTGAAGACCACCTCACCCGTGACCGGTCCCGTCGCCGCGCAGGCGTCGCCGTCGAAGCGCGCGCCATCCTCGAGCAGCACGTAGGCCGTCGCGTCTCTCACGCAGCCACCGGGCGCAGCGCTGTGCAACGGTGGGCGACGCCGCCATCCGCGACCGTCAGCAGCACCGCGCCCCGCACACGCTTCCCGTGGAAGGCGCAGTGCTGCGAGCGGCTGTGGTACCCGGACTCCCCCACCGTCCAGGGGGCGTCGAGGTCTACGAGACACAGGTTGGCGGCCGCACCGGGCGTGATGGTGGGCGGTGCCAGCCCGAGGGCCTCCGCCCCCGCAGTCATGCGCGCCACCAGCAGTCCGAGCGAGATGAGGCCGGCCGAGACCAGTGCGGTGTTGAGGATCGAGAACGCCGTCTCGAGGCCGATGGTCCCCATCGGCGCCTCTTCGAAGACGACCTCCTTCTCGTCGGGAGCATGGGGGGCGTGATCGGTGGCGACGCAGTCGATGGTGCCGTCGCGCAGCGCAGCCACGAGCGCCTGGCGGTCGGACTCCGTGCGCAGCGGGGGGTTCATCTTCAGCGCGGTGTCCAAGGACCCGCGCAGTGCCTCGTCGGTGAGGGTGAGGTGATGCGGCGACACCTCGGCACTGACCCGTACACCGGCCGCCTTCGCGGCGGCCAGCGCCCTGACCGACTCGCCGCAGGACAGGTGCTGAGCGTGAATCCGCGCGTCCTCATAGCCGGCGATGGCGGTGTCGCGGGCGATCATGGTCGACTCGGAGATCGAGGGGATCCCGGCCAGGCCCAGGACGGCGGAGACCTCGCCCTCGTGCATCGTCCCCTGCCCCGACAGCGACGGGTCCTCCTCGTGCAGCGCGACCACCCCGCCGCACAGGCGCTGGTACTGCAGGGCCCGGCGCAGAAGGCCGGCGTCGACGACGGGCTTGCCGTCGTCGGTGAAGCCGAGCGCGCCGGCATCGCGCAGCTCGGCCATCTCGGTGAGCTGCTCCCCGCGCAGGCCACGGGTGACTGACGCCATGAAGCCGACGGGCACCCGCGCGGTGGTCGCCGCGTCGTCGCGCAGCGAGCGCAGGACCGGCGCGGAGTCCACGGTCGGGTCGGTGTTGGGCATCGCGACCACGGCGCAGTAGCCGCCCGCCGCCGCCGCCGCCGTGCCGCTCGCGAGATCCTCCTTGTGCTCCTGCCCGGGCGTGCGCAGATGCACGTGTGGGTCCACGAAGGCGGGGAGCAGGTAGCGTGCGGCCCCGTCGACGATCTCGGCGCCGTCCGGGCATTCGAGCGAGCCGGGTGAGCCGATCTCCGCCACGATGCCGCCGCGCACGAGCACGTCGTGGGGCTCGTCGATCCCGCGGCGGGGATCGAGCACGTGCGCCGAGCGGATCAGCATCTCCGCGGGCGGTTGGGGGGCCCCGACCAGCGGCTCGATCATGCCGCGACCGCCGCTGCCTCACGCTGAACCCCGCCGACCGTGAGCTCGTAGAGCACCGCCATGCGGACCACCACGCCGGCCTCGACCTGGGAGGTGATCACGGCCTGGGGGCCGTCGATCACGTCGCCGGCCAGCTCGACCCCCCGGTTCACTGGGCCGGGGTGCATGACAACCTGTCCGGCGCGGAGTCGCCGGGAGTCGATCTGAAACCGGGCGGCGTACTCGCGCAGCGAGGGGACGAAGGCTTCCTGCATGCGCTCTCGCTGCATACGCAGGACGTAGACGACGTCGGCCTCGTCGATGCCCTCGAGCGAATAGGCGACGCTGCAGCCGAGCGACTCGATGCCGCGGGGGATCAAGGTCGGCGGCCCACACACGGTCACCGCAGCCCCCATGTGGCGCAGCGCGAGCACGTTGGATCGCGCGACCCGCGAATGCAGCACGTCGCCCACGATCCACACCCGCACGCCGTCGAGGTCGCCGAGCTCACGGCGCATCGTGTACACGTCGAGCAGCGCCTGCGTCGGGTGCTCGTGCTTGCCGTCGCCTGCGTTGATCACGCCCGCCGAGCTCCATCCCGCGACGAGGGCGGCGGCGCCGACGTGCGGAGAGCGGATGACGATGACCGTCGGGTCATACGCGCTCAGCGTCTGCACCGTGTCCTTGAGCGACTCGCCCTTGTCGACCGAGGACCCCGTGGAGCGGATCGTCACCACATCGGCGGACAGCCGCTTGGCCGCGAGCTCGAAGGAGGCGCTGGTGCGGGTGGAGGCCTCATAGAACAGGCTCACCACGGTCCGGCCCTGGAGGGCGGGCACCTTCTTGACGGGGCGCCCGGCCACCTCCGCGAACGACGCCGCCAGGTCCAGCAGCCGCTCGATGTCTGCTCGCGAAAGGTCCTCCATGGAAAGCAGATGCTTCATGCCGCGGCCTCCTGGAGGGTGGAGATGCTCACCTCGTCGACCCCATCGAGCTCCTCGACGCGCACGTTGACCCGCTCGTCGTGAGCCGTGGGGAGGTTCTTGCCGACGTAGTCGGGCCGGATCGGCAGCTCGCGGTGGCCACGATCGACGAGGACGGCGAGCTGCACCCGCGCAGGGCGACCGTAGGCGAACAGGGCCTCGATCGCCGCCCGAACCGTACGTCCGGTGAAGAGCACGTCGTCGACGATGACCATCGTGCGGCCGTCGACCGGAAATTCCAGGTGCGAGGAGTGGACGACCGGGGCCGGCGGACGGGTGGCGAGGTCGTCGCGATAGAAGGCGATGTCCAGGTCGCCGAGCGGCACCTCGGAACGGGCGAGCTCGTCGACGAGCGGCTGGAGCCGAGCGGCCAGGAGCGCGCCGCGCCGATGGATTCCCACGAGCGCGACGTCGTGCGCGGGGTTGTGCTCCGTGATCTCGTGCGCGATCCGCACGAGCGTGCGCCGCATGTCATCGCGGTCGAGGACGACCTTCGCTTCCATCTCCGTGATCCTTCCTGGCCTCGCTGGACCCGGTTAAAGGAACCGCCGCGCCAGAGCGTAGCAGCGAGGTCCGACGCGGCTATGAAGCCACGGGCTCCCTCCAGCGCACGAGCCGGGGCTCGCCGCGCTCGGGCAGCGGAAGCTCGATCGTGTCGAAATCCCGCGGCACCTCCGTGCGCTCGAAGATGGCACGTGCCTCCTCGCGCACCTCGCGACCGCCGTAGCGCGTCGAGAGATGGTTCAGCGCGAGCAGGCGCACATGAGCGTCTCGTGCCAGCGCCGCGACTTGGGCGGCGGTGCTGTGACCGGTCTGCGCCGCGCGCTCGCGCTCGGGCTCGGTGAAGGTCGCCTCGTGCACGAGCACGTCGGCTTCGTGGGCCGCCACGGCCAGCGCCTCGCACGGTGCCGTGTCGCCGGACACGACGACCTTGCGCCCCGGGCGCGGCGAGCCGACGACCTGTGCCGGGCTCACGCCGTCCAGCGCCTCCCCGCGCTGGAGGCGGCCGAAGTCCGGTCCGGGCGCGACGCCGAGCCGCCGGGCTTCGACTGGGTCGAACTGGCCTGGCCGTTGATCCTCGAACAGGGCGTAGCCGAGTGCCGGCCCGCGGTGCTCGACGGCGAGCGCCGCGATCGTGTAGCCGTCCCGGCGCACGTTGGCGCCCGGCTCGAGCTCGACGAGCTCGAGCTCATAGGAGACGCGACCATAGGCGCGTCGGATGACCGAGAGGATCTCCTTGAGGCCCCCAGGCCCATGGACGGCGAGCGGCTGCTCGCGTCCGCGCAGGTCGAAGGTCTTGAGCATCCCGGGCAGCCCCA
>JBBQCW010000011.1:0-109005 GCA_038319025.1 Solirubrobacterales bacterium | reverse complement strand
GACGACCTCAACGAGGGCTACCTGATCGCATGCACCCTCTTTGACCCGGTTCTCG
Source organism: Solirubrobacterales bacterium (assembly GCA_038319025.1). GTDB lineage: Bacteria > Actinomycetota > Thermoleophilia > Solirubrobacterales > Solirubrobacteraceae > JBBQCW01. The sequence goes on along the minus strand of JBBQCW010000011.1, from coordinate 108,950 downwards.
ACGGTGCTGCTGTGACCGGTCAGTGGCGGGCCGGCGCAGGGTGGGCCGCGTAGCCGCCGTACATAAACCACCCCCGCCCAACGTCGGTCAGTGGTGGTCAGAAAAAGCAACAGCAACAACAGGGTCGGGGGAGGGAAGGAACCAGAGGTGGCCTAGATAGAGAAGAGGTCAGACACGGAGCAGGGTGCCTGGAGCTGGCGGTAGACCGCGCGTGCATGCTGGTCGCTCACGCGAGGATCAGCTCGAGCGCTCGCCCGAGCTGCGCGCCGCCGCCGAGGCTGCGCCCTAGCTCGGTCAGGCGAAGCGGGTTGGCGTCATCACGGCGCATATACCGCCGCAGTGCCGACAGCGCGACGTCGCGACCGGTCAGGTGCTGCAGGCGCATGGCGTCGACCACGCAGCGCTCTGCGGAGTAGATCCAGAATGGCTCCTCCGCGTCGGTTGTTTGCTTGATCCGGTCGAGTCCGAACGTCGCCGCCGCGAACCGGTGAAGTGTCGTGGCGGGCGTGTCGATCTTCGGCCAGTGAGCGCCGCGAGCCACCGCGAGGTGGATGCTCGCGGGAAGCTCGTCGGACAGGTCCCAGTACGACAGGCCGGAGTTCAGGCAGATAGTCGCCTTCGGTGCGCGCGCCGCGACCGTGGCGAACTCGGCGTGCATCGCCGGGTCACTGTCAGCCCACTGCATCACGCCGCGCGACACGCTTACCAACATCCCCTCATCGCGAAGCCGATAGACCACGTGACGCGGCACGCCAGCCGTAACGGCGTCACGGACGCGGAAGGGCCGACTGCCGAACTGCTCTCTGAGCGCCTCAATCATGCAACAGATCCTAACCACTTTTGCGGCATGTGGTGAGCTTTTGTTCGCAGGGACCGTTGGTCGGCTACCTGGCTGATGGTGCCAGCAGCGCTTCGCGGTCTTCAGGCGCGAGTTTGGCGAGCATTGCTTTGTTCTCATCGAGCTGCGAGGTCGGCTGCTGCGGCGCGACCGGCTGGAACGCCCGCGTGGCGGCGTCGGCGAGGGCGCTTGCGCGCTGGGCATGGAGGTAGCGCTCGGTGGTCTTGAGGCGGCGTGCCCGAGAAGGTCTTTGACGCTCGCGGGGTCGAGTTGTCGTTGGGCCAGCCCGCGCGATCAACCGATCGCTGTGTGGCTCAGCGCACAATTGGCCGGAGTTTGTTGAGTCCGAGCCGCATGCGTCCTTTGACGGTTCCGGCGGGAAGGTTCAGCTGCTGTGCGATTTCGGAGTGTGTGAGGCCGCCGTAGAACGCGAGCTGAATCACTTCGCGCTGGGTCTCGGGTAGCTCGTCGAGCAGCTGCCTGATCGCGGCGGCGCGCTCGTTGGCGATCACCTGTGCTGGAACGTCATCGCTCGCGGCTAGGGCGTCGAGTGTGTGGTCGCTGACCACGTTGGTGTCGTGGTTGACGTTACGGCGGGCGATGTCAATCGCTCGATTGCGCACGACGACCATCACCCATGCACAGACCTCGCCAGCCTCCGGTCGATAGTTCGCGCGGCTTCGCCAGGCCGACAGGAACCCCTCTTGGACGGCGTCCTCGGCGCGCTTCGGGTTACGGCACACCGACGACGCGATCCGCAGAGCTCGAGCGGCGTGGCGGTCGTACAGCTCTTCAAACGCGTCCGCGTCGTCGCTCTGAACACGACGCATGAGCTCGGCATCTGAACTGACCGTGGCAACGCTGATCGAGGTCATCCGTCAACGGCTTTCGGGTTCGAGCCGGGCGTGGCGTCGAGGAAGAACAGTTCGGATGCGACGCCGGGGTCCGTCTGGTTCGCGCTCAGGAAGGCGACCACCTCGCGCCCGGTGAGCCGTTCGATCTCGGCCGTGAACTCGTCCTCCATCCCGGTCTGGAACCCGACCCGCCCGTCGATGACCTCGCTGGAATCGCCACTCGCAACGAGCGAGTCCTCAGCGGTGCTGAGAATGCCCTCCAAGATGCAGACGACCACGTTGTCGTTTATATACGTCGTGGCGGTCGTGCGGTTATGACCGTAATGGCGCGCGTAGAGCTCAACCATCGATGCCGAGATCGCGTCCGTTAGGCGCTCATCCTCAAGTAGCTCGTTGGGCCCCGCCGCGATGCGCATCTCTGCTCCAGTCCGTTATCGAAATCAAGGTGCGCAACCGGGGTCTGGAGCGACGCGAACTGTACCTGCATTGAAGGTTTACCCGATCTCGGCATTCCAAAACCGGGGAATCTGACGACAGCCCGTCGCCACGACGGAGTTAGTCGGCTGCGCGCGACGCGTCGGATCTGCGGGCGGCGATCGTGTCGGCATCGAGGTTGCCGTCGATTAGCTCACGCGCGACGTCACTCAGGCGCCGGTTGTGCGCCCGTGCGTAGCTGCGCATCAGGCCAAATGCGGCGTCGACGCCGATATCGCAGCGTTCGGCGAGCACGCCCTTGGCCTGCTCGATGACGACCCGGCTACTAAGCGCGCCGTGCAGCTGTTCCAAGACGCCGCGCGATTGGCGATTGGCGCGCTCCTGCAGCAGTGCGACGGCTGAGATGTCTGCGAGGCCCTGACTGAGCGGGACGTCGCGGTCGTCGATTCGTCCAAGGGTTGCGCGGAAGAGGTTGAGCGCGCCGACCGTTTCACCTCGGACGCGCATCGGGACCGCTTGCACCGACCGGAAACCGTGCGCGGTCGCCGCGGGTGCGAACGTTGGCCAGCGGTCGGAATCTTTGTCGAGATCTGAGCTGAAGACGACGATCCCGCGTTGAATGCACTCGAAGCACGGCCCCTCCTCGTTCTGAGATTGGAGCAGCTCAAGCGCCTCTGCACGCTCGCTGGAAGAGGCCATGACCCGCAGCGAGCCGGTGGCATCAGCCAGTAGTACTCCCACTTCCGCGCAATCGAGCAACTCCACAGAGCGCTCCGCCACGCGGTGCAGGAACTCGATGACGTCGAACTCGTCGACCATCGTGTCGGCAAGCTCGACGAACGTTTCGACTATGCGCTTTTCTCGTGTCATGGTCCGACCTCGATCCAGTCTCGTGTACGGAGTATCACAGTTGGTTCCTTCATGTCGACGGCTCCAGACGCAGACGGCGACCGATCACGTCTGCGGAGATTTCGCGCAATGAACGCTCGTGGGCGAACGCGTGGGCGCGCAGCCGAACAAACGCATCATCCAGTGAGACCGCGAGCTGTACTGACAGCATGCCGGTCGCTTGATGAACTTCAGCCCAATGGGGGGGTTCGTTTGCCAACAGCTCATGCACCCTGTCCGGTGGTGCGCCGGCCTGTAACCCCATTACGATCTGCGTTGCCATTTCAGCGAGCACCAGGCCCTGCGCCAGCTCCTCCTGACTCAAGCCGCCGACACGGTCGCGGTACAGCACCAGCACCCCGATGCGAATCGCGCCCATGTGCAGCGGCAGCGCGAATACTGCCAACACGCCCGCCTCCACCCCGGCGTGGGCGAATGCCGGCCAGCGCGGCCTCATGGGAGCAGCGAGATCCGGCTCTAGCACAGGTTCACCGCTGGCCCATGCGTCCACGCACGGCCCCTCTCCGAGGCTCAGTTGCAGCTCTTGTACTGCCGCGATCCCGGGCTCGGACACCCCGGCGGTGCCCTGTAATTCGCCGTCAGTCATCAACGAAAGGCCGGCACCCTTTAGGGACAGCAGCGACGCGGCCGCCAGGCACACGCGGTCGATCATTGAGTACGAGCGATCGCCGTCGACGTCGGCCATCGCGCTGAGGACGAGGCTTAGTCGATCGATAGGGTCGGCCGGCACGCTATGGCCCAGGCAGCGGCAACCGGCAGCCGCTCACTGCTCGCCGATCGGCAGCAGGTGGTGGGTTGCCAGGATCCGGAAGACCCGCTGGACTTGGGGCGGTCCGTCGATGATGGTGAACGTGACGCCCATCGCCGCGGTGGTATCGGCCCAGCGACGCGCGAGGTGTAGCCCGCTGGAATCCATGAAGCTCAGCTGCCGCAGATCGAGGACCAAGTTTTTGACGCCAGCCTCGCACGCCTCGACAAGCTTCATGTCGACCAGGTCGACGGTTGAAATGTCGAGCTCCCCGACCGGCGCCACCCGGAACGCGTCGGGCTCCTCATGAGTCTCGACGTAAAAAGACTGGGGCACACGCCTCGCGGCCGCAGAGAGCAGAGGCCGCTCTGCGACAGCAAGTGCCGGGGCAGTCACGCTCTGATGTTGTCCAGACAGCATTTCTCACTCCATCCCGATCGGTGACTGGCGTCACCAGGGTCTGGAGCGACGAGACAGCAGAACAGCCTGTCACTATCCCAGCGTACCCCGTAGCACTGCCCGGCGCAAGCGGGTGCAGAGGCGGCCCGGCTCGCGCCGCTGGGTGCGCGGCATGCGAGCCAGTAGATCGAGCCAGCAGCCTGCGGGGTTCAGCCGGAGAGCAGAATGATGACGCCCGATGAGGTCGCCGCATTGCTCGCGGTGTCGTTGTCAACCGTTCGTCATTGGACGGGCCGCGGCCTGGGTTCGTCGCGCAAGTTGGGCCGGCCCCGCCGGTTTCTGCGTTCTGAGATTGAGCGCTGGGTTATCCGCGACCAGGTGGTGTAGAGGACGCGGGCAGGCCGCTGGACTGGGCCAGCAGCAGGTCGCGGTCTTCGGGGGCGAGCTTGGCGAGCATCGCCTTGACCTCGTCGAGTTGTGACGTCGGCTCGTCCGGGGCGGCGGGCTGGAAGGCGCGGGTGGCGGCGTCTGCGAGCGCGCTCGCGCGTTGGGCGTGCAGGTAGCGCTCGGTGGTCTTGAGGTCGGCGTGGCCGAGGATGTCTTTGACGCTTGCGGGGTCGAGTTGCCGGACGAGCAGTGACCCGGCGGTGTGCCTGAGGTCGTGGAAGCGAAGCGGCGGGAGTTTGGCGGTGTTGCGGGCACGGACGTATCGGCGGCGGAGCGCGGTCGGATCGATTCGATCGCCGGCGGCGTTGCACAGGACGTAGTCGTCGGGGCCGGTGAAGTTCTCGCGGCGGGACAGTCGTTCGAGTGCGGCAAGCGGTTGGTCTGCGAGCGGGACGTAGCGGATGCGCCCGGACTTCGGGGTGAGTTCCTGGCCGTGGGAGAGAGCGCGCTCGACCACGAGGACGCGTTCGTTCCAGCGGATGTCTTTCCAGCGCAGCGTGACGAGTTCGCCGCGACGCAGACCGGTGTAGCAGGCGATTCTGAGCGTCTCTGCGAGCTGCTCGTTTTCCTGGGCTTCGAGGGCGAGCGTTGCTTCGTCGCGGTTCCAGGCAGCGGAAGATTTGCGGCGGTCGGTGCCGTCCTCGCTGGTGCGGGCGCGCCAGAGGCCGGAGGCGGCAGTACGGGCGAGGTCTTCGATCTGTTCGACGTCGAAAACCTCAAGGCGAGCAGCGGTCTCTTGGCGGCGGTAGGTAGACGCCGCCGCAGGGTTGTCGGTGAGGCCGAAGGTCGAGCGACGGGTCGCTCCGAAGTTGAAGACCGCGCGCATGACCTCCCGGTAGCGGTTGACGGTCCTGGTACTGACGGTGTCGCGGCTGAGCTTGTCGAGGAACTCGTCGACTTCCTCGACGGTGATGGAACCGGCCGGCTGGTCACCGAACCGTGCGAGCACGCGTCCCTTTGTTGTTCCGCCGCCGCGCTTGTGTGCAACGCCTGGATCGGCGAGCACGCTTCGGAGGTCGCGCAACGTTGATGGCTTGACGCGCCGGACGTGCTCCTGGTGGTGCAGCCAGGCCTGAGTGAGTGCTCGGAACGTGAGCTTCGCGCGCTCGGCGTCTAGACCTCGCTCGACCGCGGTCTCGTCCTCGAGCTCCACCATCTCGATCACGCGGGCCATCTCGGCGTGTGCACGGCGCTCATCGAGGAAGCCATCCTTGACGCGGCCGCGGCGTGGCTTCCAACCGCCTTCAGGGTTGGCGTCGAGCCAGGCCGGTCCGAGCCGACGCTTGACCTGTCGCTGATCCCTGGAGGCACGCCACTTTGCTGCGTAAAACGCTTGCTCAGCCTTGGGGCCTTTCCCGGCCTCGACGACCAAGATGCCGTCAGGAAGAGCGGCTGATCGTTGCTGTGGTGCGGCGGCCATCGTTACATCCTACGACCTCTTTCGGCGGGAGTACCACGGGAGTACCACGCTGTACGGGCTTCGGTCCGGGAGTACCACCGGGAGTACCAAACGAGCCATATGGACTGCCTTTTAACGCCTTACTAGCTTCCGGTGTCGCTTATATCTACTCGTGTCGGCGTTCTAAAATCCGGCTACGGAACCGAAGGTCAGAGGTTCGAATCCTCTCGGGCGCACTTTTCGGGACCGGGTTGTCCCTGCAAATCGCACGTCTCGCTGGAGGCAGTTGAGATGAGGCGATGGCAACACCACTGGCAACACGGCAACCCACCACCCCGGCAATGCGTCGCACGTCGCACCCCGGTGTTTACCGGCGCGGCACCCGTTACGTCGCGGTCTACCGCGTCGAAGGGCGCCAACACAAGGAATCCGCGCCCACGTTTGCGCAGGCCCGCGCGATCAAACTCGCCCGCGAAGTCGAAGCTCGTGAGCAGGCTGCTGGTCCGATGCTGCACGCCTACGCCCTGGACTGGGTGGCCGGCTACCCGGGCTGTGGGCACGACGCGATCGGCCAACACACCCGCGTTGAGTATCACCGGCTGCTGAGCACATTTGTCTTGAAGTACTTCCCCAGCGACCTTGCGGTCGGCGACGTGGACCGTGATGCGGTCCAGGCGTTCGTGCAGTGGCTCGCCCGGCGCCCCGGCCGCCGTTGCTCGCGGCTCTCAGACCAGTCGATCCACAACGCGCTCACACCGTTGCGCCGGTGCCTGGACACAGCGATCTCCGACGGACTGCTCACCGAGAACCCGGCGTTCGGGCTGGTGCTGCCGCGCCGAAGGGCCGGCGGCCCATGGCGCGCCCGTGAGGAACGACGGTTCCTGACCCGCAACGAACTACGCCGACTGCTGGCCGAGATTCCCGACGACTGGCAGGTGCTCTTCGACCTGCTCGCCGCGACCGGCCTACGGATCTCAGAGGCGATCGCGCTGCGATGGTCAGACCTCACCCTCGACACGCCGGCACCGAGGTTGTTCGTTCGGCGGGCGATCGTCAGCGGTGTTGTCGGGTCACCGAAGTCCCGGCACGGCGTACGCGCGATCCCGATCACCCCTGTCCTCGCCGCCGCCCTCGCCGGCCGCCGACCCGAAGGAGCGGACGAGGATGACCTGGTCTTCTCCCGGCCCGGCGGGCAACCCGTCCGGCCGGACTATCTGCGCGCCCACGTCCTCAAGCCCGCCGCTCTCCGCGCCGGGGTCCCGCCGTGCGGGCTGCACACGTTCCGTCACACGTGCGCTGCACTGCTCATCGCGGCAGGCGCCAGCCCACTCCAACTTCAACGCTGGATGGGCCACCACTCCGCCGCCTACACCCTCGAGGCGTACGGGCACCTCATCGACGGACACCTCGGACCCGCACTGGACCTCGCCATCGAGCTTGCGCAGCCCGTGCCGTGAGGTCCGTGAGCCGCAATGATCACGGCCGAAAGGCAGCGTCTCTAAGGAGTTCTACGCACTTATAACGAGTTCACGTATACCTTGCTATAACTCTGTAGAGGTGGACCCGATCAAGAACCCCTACACGCCTAACGCCGGCTCGCGTCCTTCTGAACTCGCAGGGCGCGATCAGGAGCTTGAACAGTTCCGGGTGCTCATCGGAAGACTCAAGCGAGGTGCCACCGAGCAGAGCATGGTGATCCGCGGTCTGCGGGGCGTCGGCAAGACCGTTTTGCTGAACGCCTTTGAGGATCGAGCCGAGTCCGAAGGCTTCTTGAGCTTCTACCACGAGCTCACTCCGGACAGCAGCCTCGTCGCAGACATCGCGCGCGATGCGCAGACCGCGTTGACGCGGCTGAAGCTCAGTGCCCGCGCGGTCAAGGCGGTTCGCGAAGGCCTCGGCCACCTCGGGACCATCAAGGTCGTAGGCCCCGAAGGCATCGAGCTGTCGGTTGATCTGCGCAAAGCCGACGAAGGCACGATCGCGAGCGACCTTTCTGAGCTCTTTCTGCAACTCGGTGCCGCGGCCGCCAGCAAGGGCTCTGGGGTCGTCTTTCTGCTCGACGAGATTCAGTTCGCCAGCGAGATCGAATATCGAGCGGTGATCACGGCGTTGCACCGATCAACGCAGAAGAGCATGCCGATCACCTTGGCCGCAGCTGGGCTGCCGCAGATCCCGAGGTTGACCGGTGAGGCGCGATCCTATGCCGAGCGGTTGTTCACGTTCCCGAACATCGCAAGCCTCGCTGACGACGACGCTCGAGCCGCGCTGGTCGAGCCGGCGCGGCAACAGGGAGTCGAGTTTGAGCCTGACGCCGTGACGCGCGCGCTCGCCTGGACAGGGGGATACCCGTTCTTCATCCAGCAGCTCGGCAAGCACGCCTGGAACCTGGCCGACAGCTCCCCGATCACGGCTGCGAACGTTGCAGCAGCGATGCCCGCAGCTCAGGCGGCATTGGACGCCAGCATTTACGAGGTGCGCGTTCAGCGCGCCACCGATCAAGAGCGGCGGTACATGCGAGCGATGGCACAACTCGGCGAGGGGCCGTACAAGTCCGGGGATGTCGCAGTCAAGCTCGGCCGCAAGACCACCGACGTCTCGATGATCCGCCAGCGATTGCTCGACAAGGGCTTGGTCTACGCGACCGAGGACTACGGCCACGTGGACTTCACGGTCCCCCGGTTCGGCGAGTTCATGGTGCGCTACATGCCCTACCGAGAACCTCGGTCACCACGCAAGCGGCAACCTTGAAGTCGTGCTCCCCGGTCTTGACGTAGCGGCGATCAGGCACTTCTGCGAGCAGCGGGTGCCGCCGCACGCCATTGATCAGATCCGGATGGAGGCCGACGTGAGCGCGACCGCCGTCACGATCATGGAGTGCCGGCCGCCCTGGCGCGAGGACTTCGGACCGGACTGGACCCGGCGCGCGATCGCGCGCTTTCGCTACGTCGCCAAGCACGCCCGCTGGACGCTCTACTGGAGCGACCGCAACCAGCGCTGGCACAAGTACGACCGGATCCCCCCGTCCGTCGACATCCTCGCGCTGCTCGACGAGGTCGACAGTGACCCGACCTACATCTTCTGGGGCTGAGGCCCGGCGGCCGGCGAAACGGGTCCCGAACCAGGTACCACAACCACCGCCGCGAACCCCGTCGAACGGTCCACTTCCCCCGCTAACCTCCGTCTACCAGAGCCATCCAGCGGGGATTTTGCGGTCTACGGAACCGAAGGTCAGAGGTTCGAATCCTCTCGGGCGCACTCAGCTCAGTTCTGCCCCTGAAGTCCCAAGCCGGGACATCCGTGTATATACTGACGGTATGAAGATCGTCAAGGTTCGCCGGGTGGGCAACAGCAACGTGGTGTCGATCCCGCGTGAGCTTGAGGCGCTCGGATATGTGCCGGGATCGTCGGTGCTGGTGGAGGAGCTGGAGGATGGCGGGCTGCGGCTCATGCCGACCGACCAGGTCCGTGAGCGGATCCGGGATGTCGGGCGGCGCGTCGTCGCCGATCACCCTGAGGCGCTGAAGCTCCTTGCCGAGCACGACCCGGACGTCGCGCGCGTGACCGAGTAGCGCCCCGAGGTGGAGGCCGATCTCGTCTACCTAGAGCTGGCCGACGCGTTGGAGTTGTACGCGGCGATCATCGATGGCTCCGTTCAGCAAGCGCGCGATCAGCTTCGCGACCAGGGCGGTCTTGAGGGCGCGCTCGGGCGCCCGCTCAGCTACGCGAGCTACCAGTCGGCGGACCTCGCGCTGCAAGCCGCGGTGCTCGCCCACGGCATCGCCGAAGGGCAGACATTCGCCGACGGCAACAAGCGGCTCGCGCTCGTCGCGATGCTCACCTTTCTGGAGGTCAACAGCGCTCGGGCGGAGGCATCGGATCCCGAGCTTGCCGGCTGGATCGTCAGCTTGAGCGCGGGCACCTCGCCCGGCGAACTTGCTGCTGTCATCAGATCGCGGCTTCGCTCGGTGCGATAGAGGGCCGATGCTAGGAGGCGGGTCCCGGACCAGGTACCACCACGTCGGTGTGGCTGTTCTTTACGGCGCGTCGTGCGGTGCGCTCTCGCCGACTGCGCCCATGAAGGGACCCGTCTGGCCGCAAGCGGTCCAATCGCCGAGCGCCTCGCAGTCACCGTGGTGCCGGGCGTTGACACTGCCAACCGGCTGTGACACCGTTGCCCCAGGCAGGACGCGTACCTGCGCGAGGTGATTAGCCACACCGACAAGGGCATGCTCGAACCCGACACCGCTCCAAGCAAGGCCAGGCATCAGGGCGCCCCGGGGGGCGGCTCGTGACTGCGACGCTCATCATCACTCGCCTGCTGCTGGCGTCGGTCCTCGCCGTCTCGGCGGTCGCAAAACTGGCGGATCGTGCCGGCTCGAAGTCATCGCTGACCGCCTTCGGAGTCCCCAGTGCCGTGGCGGGTCCGGCGGCAACGCTGCTGCCGCCAGCTGAGCTCGTGATTGCCGCCGGTCTGCTCGGCGGCGTAAGCGCGCGCGCGGCGGCGATCGCGATGCTCGTACTCCTGGGCACGTTCAGCGCCGCTGTCGTGCGAGCCCTCGCGCGTGGAGACGAGGTGGCGTGCCACTGCTTCGGGCAGCTCAGCACGGAGCCCGCTGGGCCGGGCAGCCTGCTGCGCAACGGGATCCTGGCGGTGTTGGCAGTTTTTGTCGTCGCGGCGCCCGGAGCGCCGGGTCCCGGCGTCGCTGCGTGGCTCGGTGATCTTACGGCCGCCGATCGCGTGGCGTTTTGGCTCGGGCTCGTTCTCGCGTGCGTGCTCGCCGCGGCGACCTGGTTCGGCGTGGAACTGCTGCGCCAGCACGGGCGGCTGCTCGTGCGGCTCGATGCGCTGGAGCAGGGGCGGCCCGGCCGTGGACCGGCGGTCGGCAGCCCGGCGCCGGCGTTCGCCCTGTCCGGGCCCGACGGCGCCCCGCTGACCCTGGCTGACCTTCTGGCCGCCGGTGATCCGGTGGTGCTGACCTTCAGCGACGCCCAGTGTGGTGCCTGCCAGGAGCTCGTGCCGCTGGTCGCCCGGGCGCAGCGGGTCTGGCGCGACAAGGTCACGATCGCGCTTCTCTCAGCCGGTGCAACCCCTGAGAGCGAGACGGCCTGGGCCGCGCACGCCCTGCGGCACGTCGGCGTAGCACCGTCGCGCGCGGTGAACCTCAGCTACGGCGCACCCAGCGCTCCGGCTGCCGTGCTGATCTCATCCACGGGCCTCATCGACGGTCACGTGGTCGCCGGGCTCGGGCCCGTCGCCGCCCTGCTCGCCGACCCCGTCGGTCACGGAGACGCGGCGGTCCTGTCCGTCGTGGGGCGGTCACGCGCGTGAGCCACGGTCCGACCAAGAGCGAGATCCGCGCGGTTCACAAGGCCCTGTACCGGCGTGACCGGTTGAACGCGCTCAAGCGTCTTGCCCGGGATATCGCCAGGCTGATGAACTTTGACCCAGCGGCGCCACTGGCGGACAACGACGTCCGCAACCCACCCGGGTCCGGCCCGCTCTGGTTCCTTCCGGCCACCGGCGAAGTCGACCCGCACGTGCTCGAGGCCGCCCGCGCGTGCGACACGGTCGCGACGACGCTGCGGGCGATCCGCCATGACGTGGGACAGGTCAGCTTCCCGGCGGCCGACAAGCAGCATCTGATGGCCGCGCTCGACGCGGAGGCCAAGTCATGGACCGTTCGCGGGGCGATGTGGCGTGACCCGGGCAAGCCGGACGTCGAGGGCTTCGTCGCGGACATCTCCCGGCACGTTGATCGGGCGATCTCCGAGGGTAAGCACGTCGGTCCGTACCTAAGGACCAAAGGGAGCCTGGGACTGTGAGTGACCCCAACGCGCATTGGCTTGACCGCCTCGCCGTCCGCTTCACGCGGCGTCAGGCGCTGCAGTCGGCGGCCGCCGGCGCCGCGCTGGCGGCCTTCCCGCTGTTACGCAGCGCGCCCGCCGTGGCGGCGGACCCACACGCCTGTCGCCAGGGCTGCCTCTGGACCTCGCACCAGACCGCGGAGCATGGATTTGACCGGTGCTCAACCGCCGGCACGATCACCGGCCTGTTGTATTACGGATACGGCGGGCCGATCGGGCTCGGGTGGCTTGGTCCGTTCGCGAAGGCGACCTACGAGGGGCTGAAAGTGCAGGTTCCCTGCAACGACAGGGTCGCGGCCAGCGCAAAGGCCGCGAACGCCGACTGCCGGCAACCCGGCTGTCCCGGGTTCGATCCCAAGGGCGAGAACGGGCCGTGCGCGGGGGTGCAAGACAACTGCTGCCCGTGTCCGGGTGTCATCCAGGGCTACATCCCGTGCGTCTATCCGTGCGACGACACGGCCCACAGCTGTTGCCCGACCGGGTAGAAGCTCGTCGCGGAGGCTGCGAAGGTCACTCCGTTTACGGACGCAGCGTGACCTCGGTGATGTTGCCGGTACCACGCAGCGTCGTGGTGGGGTGCGCCCCGCCGGTCGGCTTGATGAACAACAACTCCTCGTCAGGGGAGTGCCCCTTGGGGACCGTGACCTTGAACTTCCCGCTGGCGCCGGGACCTGCGTGCACGACTTCGTCGAAGTAGATCGTGTCGCCGGTGTTGAGGCGGACCACCTTGCCCGTGGCCTTGCGCATGACCGAGAGGTTCGGGGAGGCCGACTCGACGACGGCGACCTTGACGGGGGCGGCAGCGGCGTGCGCGTGTGGCCCTCCCGGTTGCGACGCGGCCGTGGCGAGGGGGACGCTGACCGTGGCGGCCAGGGCGATCACAGCGCAGAGGCGTCGCGTGCTCATCCCTTGATACCCATGGTGCCGCCGTTGGTCTGGATCTCGATGGGTTCCTTGAGAGCGCCGCACTTTGCCCACAGTCCGCCTGTGTCGACCGTGACATGTTGGGGGGTTGTCGAGTTCACGCTTCGGACCCCGTCCAGCTCAATCTGCGAGCTCTTGTTCAAGCCGATGCGCTCGCCGAGAGCCGACTCGAGCACCACGCCGGTGCTGTCGTTGGTTCCCACGATGTCGCCCTTCTGCAGGAAGTCCCCTTGCTTGAGCGGCGTCGCCGGCCCGGTGCCGCCGCGCTTCACGTAGGTGACCGCCGGGCGTGACGGGTCGAGGGCGCTGGTCACCGAGACGACCATGATCGTCCCCGGCGGGGCGTTGTGAAACAGCGAGGCGGGCGGAGGGGCTAGGTCGGCGTGGTTATATCCCGAGAAGTCCACGCCCGCCCGGTTGCCGGCGATCTGGATCGTGCGCGGGCCGGATAGGTAGTCGGTGATCGCGCCTTTGTCGCCGATGCCCACGTCATGAGGCGTGAACAGGTAGGCGCCCTTTTTGCTCAGCGCCATCCGGTAGGCACCGTCGGACCCGCTGTACGCCGTCGCGCCACCTCCGCCCTTGCGGCGGGCGGTGATGCTGACCCCTGATCGTGGGCGTGCGTCGACACACCCGAACGGCCCTGGCGAGCATTTTGTGACGTGTCCAGACACCAAGAGCGATTTGCGCGGGAAGATGGCCGTGACGGTCGCGCCTTTGCTGAACCGTCCGCTCTCGGTGGGGTCCCCGTCACCATCCTGGCAGGGCGGGCTGTACGTACCGCCGGTCACCCCGAGGACCAGCGCTCCCCGGCCGGCGGGGTCGATGGTGAGCTGTTTGGGAGTCGCTGGTGTCGAGATCACCCTCTTGTACTCGCGGTCGTAGTAATCAACGACGTACGACGTGGCGCCTGGCACCGACTGGAACTGCACCCCGATGCCCCACGCGCAGTTCGCGTCGGAGTTGTTGGACTCGTAGACGAACTGCGCTGCGATCTTCTGCGTCCTTGGCCCGCTCGTACTCCCGGCCAGCGGCGTGGGGGTCAGGGCCAATGTGGCGACGAGCGCGACGTAGACCGCAGCAGCGAATCTGACCCCAGGCTTGCGTCCTGTCCAGTACATGAGTGCTCTGACGACGTTACACCCTCGGGACGGGGCGGAGCGGAACGTTGGTGTCTAAGTCATAACGTACACTTGTACGTTATGACGAACATCACGACTGCCATGTTCAACGCCGAGGCCGAGGCTGGATACTCGCGCCGCCGCCTCGTGCCTTGCTTTGACGCGTTCTACGGCTGCGCGGTGCGGGCGCTCGAGTTGGTCGAACCTGGTCCGGTCCGGGATGTCCTTGACCTCGGAACGGGCACCGGCGCCCTTGCGGCGATGGTTGCCGACGCCTACCCCGAAGCGCGGCTCACGCTGCTCGACGGGGCGCCGGCGATGGTGGAGCAAGCCGCGGCCGCGCTCGGCGCGCGGGCAGCGGCCTCCCTGGTGCAGGACTTCGCCGACCCTTTGCCCGTCGGCCCGTTCGACGCGGTTGTCTCCTCGTTGGCGATCCACCACCTGGACGATGCAGGTAAGGCCTCGCTCTACGCCAGGGCCTTCCAGGTGCTGCGTCCGGGCGGCGTCTTCATCAACGCGGAGCAGGTGCTCGGCGCCACGCCGGCGCTGGACGCAGTGCTGTGCCGCTGGCACGAGCGGGAGGCTCGCGCGCTCGGCGCGACCGACGAGCAGTGGGCCGCCGCCGTGGAGCGCATGACGCACGACTGCTGCGCGACGGTCGATACGAACGTCGAGCTCCTCGAGGCGGCCGGCTTTGCGGACGTGTCGGTGCACTTCGCCGATGGGCGCTTTGCCGTGCTCGTGGGCCGCCGTTGACGCTGGGCATCGCCTAGGGTCGCGACGCAGGCTTACAACGCCTGAGGCGTCAGCTGCGCCGCCCTAGCCGTCATCGATTAGCGCTCGGCGAGCGCTTCCATCGGGTCCTTGGCCTGCGTCACGTCTTCGAGCGCGGCGAGGTCTGCAGCGTCGAGGGAGACGTCAGCGGCTCCGACGTTCTCCTCAAGGTGAGCGACCGATGAGGTGCCCGGGATGAGCAGGACGTGGTCGCCGCGGTGCAGCAACCACGCAAGCGCGACCTGCGACGTGGTGACGCCGTGCTTGATGGCGACCGAGCTGACCGTCGGGTCCGCCGCGATCGCCTGCGGGCCGCCGGTGAACGCGGAGCCGAGCGGGAAGAACGGCACAAACGCGATTACCTGGTCGGCGCACAGCTGAAGTTCGTCCTCGTGCTTGCGGAAAACGATGCTGTAGGCGTTCTGTACCTGGCCGAGCTCCACGAGCTGGAGCGCAGCTTCGACCTGCCCGACGGAGGCGTTGCTGATTCCGATCGACTCGATCTTGCCCTCCCGGCGCATGTCCTCCATCGCGCCGAGCTGGTCGGCCAGCGGGATGTCCGGGGTCTCGTCTCCGACCATCAGCCGCAGGTTGACCAAGGCGAGCGACTCGACGCCGAGCGTCGCCAGGTTCTCCTCGACGCCCGCTCGCAGCTCGTCCGGTCGCAGCGCCGGCAGCCAGCCGCCCGCCGCGTCACGCCGCGCCCCGACCTTGGAGACCAGTCGCAGGCCGGCCGGGTACGGGTACAGCGCCTCGCGGATGAGTTCGTTGACGACGGCGGGGCCATAGAACTGCGAGGTGTCGATGTGATCGACGCCGAGCTCGATCGCGCGACGGAGTACGGCCAGGGCCTCATCGCGGTTACGAGGCGGGCCGAAGACGCCGGGGCCGGCGAGCTGCATGGCGCCGAAGCCCATGCGACGGACGGAGTGGGGGCCGAGAGGTGCGGTCTGGTTGGTGGTCATGCCAACAGCCTGCGCTAGCCTGGACTCCCCGACAAGAGGGCTACGTATCGTGGGAGTCGCACCACCACCTTCAGAACAACGCCGCGCGGAGCTCACCGATTTCCTGCGCTCGCGCCGGGCGCAGGTTTCGCCCGAGCAGGCGGGGATCGTGTCCGTCGGCCGTCGGCGCACACCAGGCCTGCGGCGCGAGGAGGTCGCGCAGCTCGCGGGGGTCGGCCTGTCCTGGTACACGTGGCTGGAGCAGGGGCGCGACATCAAGCCTTCCGCCTCGGTGCTCGATGCCCTGGCGGGTGTCCTGCGCTTGGACGCCGGCGAGCGTGCCCATCTCTTCCATCTCGCCCGTGTCGAACTGCCATTACCGGACCGGGGCTACTCGGACCGCCCGCCCCCGGAACTGGTTGCGCTCGTGGACGAGCTGGCGCCACATCCCGCTTACCTGCTCGGGCCGCGCACGGACGTACTGGCCTGGAACCGCGGTGCCACGGCGATGCTCGGAACGCCCACGGCCGCCCCCGACGGGCGCCCCAACATGCTCTGGTGGCTGTTCACCCGCCCAGGTCCGCGCAGCGCTCAGCACGATGAGACGGCCCGCAACACCCTGGCGCGGTTTCGCGCCGAGCACGCCCGGCGCATCGGCGATGAGGACTTCACCGCACTGATCGAAGCGCTCGAGACGGAGAGCGCGATGTTCCGTGAGCTGTGGCCTGAGCACGAGGTCCTGGCCGGCCAGCTCGGGACGAAGGTCATCGAACACCCCGAGCTCGGCAGGCTGCGCCTGCGCCATCTGCAGTCGATCCCGACCGAGCATCCTGACCTGCGGCTGACGCAGTTCACGCCGGTCGACGAGGCTACGCGCGCGGCACTGGCGGACCTGTGAGCGGCCAGCGAGTGCCCGGCGGAGTGGTGCATGACATGCCTCCCGATCTACGTGTCGCGCTGATCGCCAACGCGGCAGCACTTGAAGCTTGGAAGGACATCACGCCTCTGGCCCGCAACGAGTTCATCTGCTGGGTCGAGGAAGCCAAGAAACAGACGACTCGAGAGCGCCGGATCCGCCGCACCCAGGAGGAGCTGGAAGAAGGCCAGCGCCGGCCGTGTTGCTGGCCGGGATGCAAGCACCGCGAGCGCACCGGCAGTTAGTGGCCCGCACAGGGCCGCGATGCTCAGGCTTCGAGAAGGCTCTGCAGATGCGCGGCCGGCCAGCGCCGGTCAAATAGACGATCGTCTCCAGCGTCCTCGGCCCGTAAGCCGTCGATCAGCCGGATGTAGGACGACAGGTCGAGCCCGCGAACGAGCTCCAGCAGCGCTGCGTTCTCGCCGGTCGCCGGCTGCGACGGGGCGACGAATCGGTCGTAGAGCGCAACGACCTGCTCGACCATCGCCAGGTGTCGCGCGCCCGGGTCCACTGACGGGAAGTTGGTCGCGGCGAAGTCCTCGGTGAACACGATCGGCGCGACCGCCAGGCCGGTCGGCCCGTGGCGCTGTGCCAGGTGGATCAGCAGCTCCACGTCGAACGTCTCGTCGAAGGAAGACATTTGGGCGAGCATCGGCCGTAGCGCGTGTGCGTCAAATGCCTTCAGCCCGGCCTGCGTGTCGAGCACGTGGGCGAGCTGCGGGATCAGCGCCGCCCGGATCGCGTGGCGAAACAGCACGATGACCTTGTCCGGCTTCTCGCCGGTGCTGCGGGGCTCGCTCATCGGTCCGTCGGGCTTGACCAGCACCGCGCCGGGCATTCCGTACCGCTGGCCCAGCCCGGCGACCGCCGCGCCCGCGCTGCCAGATTCGGGCCGTAGGATCGGTGCGGCGAGCGCGCCGAGCTGAGCCAGGTTGGCGGAGAGGTCCGCGTCGGTGTAGGCCACGAGATGGCGCCCGCGCCCGGGGACGGGCGCGCGCAGCATGTGGGCGAGGCCGGCGAGGATCGAGCCGCCCTTGCGCGACTGCTCCGGCGAGGTGAGCTGGTCGAACGCCGTGCCGATCGAAGGCCCGTCGGCGATGACGTCCGCCAACCGCAGCACCGTCATGCTGCGGTGCCCCACGGGGGGATACCTCTCGGCCGCGACGATGCGGCGCATCACGTCGGCGCTCGGGGGCGTGTCGGGACAGCCGTCGTCCACCGCCACGACGCTCCACGTCACGTCCGTTCCCGCGGTGAGCCAGTCGAGCTGACGCGCCTTCACCCGGACGAAATCCTCCCCGTGGGGATGCTCCTCCCGGGTCACCATCCGCCCTGTCTCGCCGTACATGGCCCAGACGACGCTCAGGTGCAAATCGGTTCCCGCGGCGATTAGTCGCTCGCGGGATCGGCACGCGGCGGCGGCCTCGGCCATCACCGCAGCACCGTGCGCCTGCGCGACCTCGCCGACGGTGGCGGCCCTGGCGGCGAGCGCCGACGCCGCCTCCAGCACCGACTGATTCTCCGCCGGGTCGGTCAGATCACGGGCTTGTGCCGTCGCCATGACGGCGAGCATGTCATCCGACGTACGGCGGCGCGACGCCCCAGCCCCAGCGCGGGACGGGTGCGTGCTCGGCCGGCGCGGCGCCCGGTGCGGAGTTGCCGACGGCGAGGCGCGTGCCCCACTCCGCATACCCCATGATCGCCGCTCGGAACTCGGGGTCGTGCGGGAGGGAGACGTCGTCGGCCGCCTGGCTCAGGAGAGTGACGAACCGCAGTCGTTGCTCGCCGCTGATGCCCAGCCCGATGTGGTGATGGAGCATCACCTCGTAGCCGCCGTGCGCCTCGGTGTACACGGTCGGGCCGCCCATGACCTCACACCACCAGTCGGTCGCCTGCTCGCGGTGCTTGGCGCTGACGGTTCCGCCGAACGCGGGTCCCAGTAGCGGATCGGCCTCGACGAGATCGTAGAAGCGGTTGAGCCAACGGGCGAACGCGTCGCGGCCGCCACCCCATTCGAAGATCGTCGGAACCGGCTCCTCGGTCATCGCGTGAGTTCTTCTACGCCGGTGTCATTGTTCGCGGGCGGTCGTGGGATGGGGGCTCAGAGTCATCGCGGGCCGCGCATATCGGGGAGCGGCTCGCCGGTCTCGAGCAGGGTCTTGAGGTTGGCGATCACGCGCGGCCAGCCGTTGGAGATCATGCCCACGAGCACCCCGTCGGGCTCGAGGTCGTCGTGAATAACGGTGAGCTTGACCTGCTCGCCGTCGACGTCGTCGATCTCGAACGTGACTTTTGAGCGCCGCTCGGCAGCCATGGTTGCGCGCTGTTCTTCATCGATGCCGACCGTCTGGGCCCACTCGGCCGTGAACGTGTGCCAGGTGTACGACAGGCGGGTGAATGGGTCGGCCTCGACGACGCGCTGACCGTCGCCGACGACGGTGACGTCGCGCTGCTTCCAGGTCATCACGGACCCCGTCTTCCAATCGGTCTCAAAGGCGGTGTCCCAGTACTGCATCGTGAACGAGGGGTCGGTGAGGCCTTGCCAGAGTCGCTCGGGTGTGGTCCTGATGAACGTGGTGTAGACGAACGTGGGCTTGTCCATGGGGGTTGCCTCCAAGGCGGTCTTGAGGTTTGCGAGTGCGTGGACGCGGTCTCGCTCGTAGTGGTTGATCCAGCGGTCGGCGATCTCGTTGATCGGTGCCGCGTTGAGGTAATGCAGCTTCTCCCGGCCGCGGCGGACGGTCGTGATGAGGTTGGCGGCCTCGAGCACCGCTAGGTGCTTGCTGACGGACTGGCGGGCCATCTCCAGGTGCGAACACAGTTCGCCGAGGGTTTGGCCGTTGCGGTCGTTCAGCGTGTCGAGCAGTAGGCGCCGGCTGGGGTCGGCCAGCGCCTTGAATGCATCGTCGATCGTGGGTCGGGCGGACATTTCGTCGGCCATAATAAGCAGCCATATGGCTGCATGTCAAGTCTGCCGAGTTCGAGGAGGATGGCTCGGATCGTTTTCGGTGCCCTGGCCCATCCGTTGACCTGTACCCGGTGCTGAGGTACGTTGGAACATCACCGAACGCTGTTCAGCGATGCGGGGTCGCACCCCGCCGGTCCGCTATGACTTCTTTCCCTGCATACAGGCGCTTTCGCCACCAGGCTCGCCGATTCGCCGTTGTGTGCGCAGCGGCCGCGGCGGTCTTGACGGTCTCTGCCTCATCGGCGCAGGCGCTGACGATGGCCTCCCCCGGCGATGGTGCCTACCTGCAGTCGCCACCTGGGTCCTACGCCGGGACCGGCAGCCTGAACTTCTTCGTCTTCGACCTGCGCATCACGCTGGTCATCCGTGCGGCCAACCCGGCCACGAACGTGGACATCGCCACGTTGTACAACCACTTTCCGGGCGACTACGTCGACATCGACGGCGACTGGAACACGTCGGGCGGCGACTTGTACCGCAACGACTCCTACTTCGCGACCGGCCGCCCGCTGGGCGACTGGTACGACGGCTACTACTCGGTCGAGGCGACCCAGCTCTGTGCGCTGGGCTGCGCCTTCGACCTGTTGGGCATCCCCGGCCCCGGAAGCGACGTCGTCACGCACCACTTCTGGCTCGACTCGTGGGCACCCGACACCACCGTCGACTCGGCCACGCCGCCTTCGCCGACCAACGCCACGACCCGGACGTTCACGTTCAGCGGGACCGACTCGGTCAAGCCGGGCGGCGGCAACACCGATCCGTCCGGCGTCGGTCGTTTCGAGTGCTCCGTCGACGGCGGCACGTTCGCCACGTGCGCCTCTCCCTACGTGACGCCGACGCTGACCGAGGGCAATCACAGCTTTGCGGTCCGCGCCGTAGACAAGGCGGGGAACACGGACTCGACTCCTGCGACATCGTCGTGGGTGTTGGACACGACGAAGCCGACGGTGAACATCGTGACTCCGGCCAAGCGCGGTCACTACGTGCTTGACGAGAACGTGCCGGCGAGCTTCACGTGCGATGACCCGCTGAGCAACGGCGTGGCCTCCGGGGTCGCCAGTTGCGTCGGTGATGTGCCGGCCGGCAGCCCGATCGATACCTCCACGCTTGGCCCGCACGTGTTCCACGTGGTCGCGACCGACAACGCAGGTAACACCTACACCGGGACGCAGGCGTACGTGGTCGATCCGCCGAAGTACGCCGACTATCTGCTGAACGATCACCCGATCGCGTACTACCGCCTCGGTGATCCGCTGGGTTCGGATTCGATGGCCGACACGTCCGGGCACGGCCACGATGGGGAGTACAAGAACGGGATCGCTTTGCGTCGCCCGGCGGCGATCGCGTGCCACCGTCGTCCGCATCCGCCGGCGGCGTGCGAGAGCGCGAACGACCCGCAGGATTTCGCCGCGTTTTTCCCGGCGCGTGACGGTTATGGGTTCACCAACGGCATCGACGCGCCGCAGGATGCGTACACGCTGGAAGCGTGGGTGAAGCCGGCGGACGGCGGGGACATGAGCATCGTCGGGCAGGGCGGTGGCGGCCAGCTGTTCATCACCGGCGGCCATCTCGCGTTGCGGCAGACCCAGGACACCATCGTCGCTCCGGGCCCCACGCTTGGCGCTGGGTCGTGGTGGCATGTCGCAGCGAGCTGGGACGGCCACACCACCCGGTTGTTCGTCAACGGCATCCAGGTCGCGAGTTCGACCAATGCGAACAAGCCGCCGTCCGGGGCGAGCACGTTTTACGTGGGCTATGGCGATCAGGCACCGTGGTTCCACGGCACGCTGGATGAGGTCGCCTACTACGACAGTGCCGTTCCGGTCGGCAAGCTGCGCAACCACTTCCTGATCGGCACCGCGTTTGACCATCCGTCCCCCGGCACCGGGGATCTGGATACCGCGCGGCCGAGTGTGGATCCAGATTCACCGTCCAACAACGGGCTGTACGCGCCCGGGAAGACGCCGAACGCGCAGTTCTCCTGCGATGACCCTGACGGTGCCGCCGATGTCGCTTCGTGCACCGCGACGGTGGACGGCAATCCGATCCTGTCGGGCGCCCGGTTGCCGGACGGCCTTGGGTCACATGCGTTCGTGGTGACGGCCGTCGATCAGGCCGGTCTCACCTACGTACACACGCACACCTACACCGTCAAGCCGTTCGCGGACATCATCCGCACCGACTCCCCCGTCGCCTACTACCGGCTCGGCGACCCGTCCGGGACCACGATGGCGGACGGCTCCGGGAACGGGCGGGACGGCGAGTACAAGAACGACCAGGACTCCGGCCCCGTCGGGATCGCCGGCGACGGCGACCATGCCCGCCGGTTCTTCGGCGCCGGCGGCTACGGCTACATCAACGGCATCACGGCCCCGCGGTTCCAGGCCACCATAGAGGCGTGGGTGAACCCGGACGACCTGCGCGACGCGTCGATCATCGGGCATGGCGACGCCGGCGAACTGTTCATCACGGGCGGTCTATTCGCGTTCCGTCACATGGACCGGACCGTTATCGCCGACATCGGCCCCAGCCCCGGCCACTGGAGCCAGGTTGTCGGCGTGTGGGACGGCGTGAGCATCCAGATCTACGTCGATGGCGCGCTGCATGGCAGCGTCGAGGCGACGAAGCGGCCGAGCTCGGTCAGCACTTTTTACGTTGGCTACGGAGAGCTGCGTCCCTGGTTCAAGGGCTCGATCGACGAAGTCGCCTACTACGACATTGCCCTCACGTCCGGCCGCGTCTTCCAGCACTACCTCGCTGATCCACCTCCGGTAAGTGACGCGCTGCCGACCGGCCCGATCACCACGCCGCCGATCACCACACCGCCGGTGACCACGGTGGCGACCACTCCCGCCGTGACCCCGCACGCGCCGAGCCACCCGGTCACCCCCGCCGCCGCTACGACGCCTGCGAGCACGACGACGCCTGCGGCGACCCCGCTTGCGTCGGCCCGCTGCATCGTCCCCAAGCTCCGCGGCCTCAATCTGTCATCGGCCCGCGCCAAGCTCGCCCAGGCCCACTGCGTGTTCGGACGCGCCGGTCATCGACGGGCCTCCACCCGGCGCAGCCGGGGCCGAGTGATCGCGCAGTCCTCGCCGGCCGGTACACGGGCCGCGGCCGGTCGCAGGGTCAGCATCACCATCGGCCTCTGACGGCGCCGCTGTTGTCCGGTCAGTCGCTGCTTGACGCTGCCTGGGCGCCCAAGTGCCCCACCAGCGGACTGGCGTGGCGGGCGATGACCGTCCACGCGCCGTCGCGACGGACCCAGACGTCGGTGACGTGGAGCGTCGCCGACCAGTCGTTACCGGCGATCGTCGCCTCCTGCCGGGTACGTGACATCGCCACCGCCGTGTCGCCGACGACGACCACGTCCAGTTCTTCGTAGTCAAACGCCGTCCCGGCGATGCGGCCGCTCCCAGCTTGCTCAAGCCATTCATCGCGGCCCACAACATGGTCAGTGGCAACGCTCCGCAGCCGAAACTCGGGAGCCAGCAGCGCCCCGCAAGTGGTCATGTCGCCGGCCAGCCAAGCGTCCATCCAGGCGTGCTGGAGGCGGGCGATCTCTTCGATATCGCTCATGCCGATCGAGCCTATCCGGGATGGGCGGTGACCCCGCGCAGCGCCATGATCACGGCGGCCTCGAGTGCGCCGCCGTCGTGCCCTTCCCGTTGCAGCGAGTCGAGAACCGGTGGGGCGATCATGCCCAGAAGCATCGGGGCGATGACCGGTGCGTTGAGCGTTGGGTCCAGTGCCCCCAGAAGGATTCGCACGTGCAGCAGGAGGGGGGCGAACGCGCCGCGCGCTGGCTCGGCCGGGGGCCGCATCTCGGCGGCGAGAGCCAGCGGCAGATGCCGGCCCTGCATCTGGACCAGCGCGACGAAGAAAGCCTCGAGTCGCGCGGCCGGCGGCGCTCCCGGTCCGAGCGGAGGAGGGCCGGTGAGGAATGCGTCTTGGAAGTCCTGCATGTGGGCGTTGATCAGCTGCTCCATCAGCCCCGGTCGGTCGCCAAAGCGCCGAAAGATCGTGCCCTTGCCGACTCCTGCGGCCACCGCCACGGCGTCCATCGAAAGGTGGGCCGGACCTTCCTCCTCCAGCAGTCGGCGGGCCGCAGCTAGGATGCGCACCCTGTTGGCGGCGGCGTCTCCGCGTTCGGCTCGCTGCTCCGCGATCGGGAGCGGTTGGTGAGGAACGGCACCCATGGAGTGAGTCTAGCCAAGCGGACCGACGGTCCGCTTGTGCTACGGTTGGCCAAGAAATAGATCAACGGTCCGCTTACGACCACCGAGGAGCCTTACGATGTCCACCACGACTACGCAGCCTCAGCTCACCGCCCTTCCCACCGGTACCTGGAAGGTCGACCCCCAGGCCGGCGAGGTCACGTTTGCCTCTCGCGGGATGTTCGGCCTCGTGCCCGTCAAGGGAGCATTCGCCGAGTTTGAGGGCAACGTGAGCGTGAAGGAGGAAGGCGTGAAGGGCGACCTGCGCATCCGCGCTGCCAGCCTCGATACCGGCAACCAGAAGCGGGACGATCACCTGCGCGGCGACGATTTCTTCGCCGTGGAGGAGAGTCCGGAAGTGAACTTCACCCTGACGGGAGTCGACTCCTCAAGCGGCGCACTCTCCATGAACGGAGTGCTGCAGATTCGCGATACGCAGCTTGAGATCGTCACCCCGCTGCAGGCGCTCCTCACAGACACGGGCCGCCTCGAACTCAGCACGACGCTCGATGTCGACCGCGCGGCGGCCGGAGTCGGCTGGAGCAAGATGGGAATGATCAAAGGCCAGGCGCACCTGCACGTGACGTTGGTCCTGGACGCGCAGTAGCGCCGGTACGCCTCGTCAGGCCATCGCCGGCTCGGTCACCGCGCTCTGCGGATCGATGAGGATCTTGGCGTGCGTTTCCGGGTCGCCGAGCGCCGTGAAGGCGGCATCGACGCCGTCCAGCCCCACCTCGCCGGTGATGAGCTTTCGCGGGTCGACCTTGCCTTCGGCCAGCATGTGGAGCGTGTCTCGGAACTCGAGCGGCGTGTAGCCGACGACGAACCGCAGGTCGATCTCCTTGTTGATGGCCATCGCCGGGCGGAACGTATCCGGGGCGATGCAGACGCCGGCCACGACGACGCGGGAGAGGAGCGGCGCACCATCGATGATGTCCTCGATGATGCCGGGAACACCGACGCACTCGAAGATCACCGGGTACTTGGGCTCGACTCCTAGCGCCTCGACCAGGCGCCACGTGTGCCACCAGCCGATCGGCAGTCGACCGAGCTTCTCACGCGTGCCGACGAGCATCTCGACCGCAGAAGGGACGTCGGTGAGAAAACCGCGGTCGCCGGCGGCGGAGTACGGCGAGGACTGTCCCGGGTCGACGACGACGTCGGCCCCGCATGCCTGCGCCAGCGCGCGGCGGCCAACGGAGAAGTCGCTGGCCACGACGGTGCGAACCCCGGCGGCCTTGAGCATCAGGATGACCCCGAGGCCGATCGGCCCGCAGCCGATCACGATTGCCACCTGCTTCTTGCCCACGTCACCGCGGCGCACCGCATGCCAGGCGATGGCCATCGGTTCCGTCAGTGCGGCTACGTCGGGGGCGAGCCCGTTCGGGACAGCCAGCATGAGCGACTCCTGAACGGCGACCTGCTCGGCGTAGGCGCCCGGGGCATGGGCCGACAATCCGACCGCATCGATGCCCTGGCCGGAGCGGATCAGCGGCAGAGCGACCACCGGGGTTCCCGTGGGCAGATCACGCTTGCACTTCGGCCCGTACTCGGCGATCTCACCGGAGAACTCGTGCCCGAAGACGACGGGCTCGGACGCGCGGCCCATGCGCTCATAACCGGTCCGCGCAATCTGGTCGGCTAGCTCATCCATCGCATGGCGGGCGTGCAGGTCCGAGCCGCAGATACCGCACCGCAGCACCTTCAGCCGCACCTGGCCGGGGCCGAGCGTCGGCTCCGGCTGCTCGACGACTCCGAGCTCAGTGTGCTGGCAGACCACGGCCCTCATGCCGCCACCTTCTCACGGGTGCGGGTACCGAGCACGTAGGCGCCGGGGTCGACCTTGGCGGTGAGCTGCCGAAAGCGCCACGTCCAGTCGGGCCACAGCGTCGCGTTACGCCCGGCCGCGTCGATGTAGAAACTCGTGCAGCCGCCCTTGTCCCACACTGTGCCGAGCATCTTCTCGTCGATCAGTGCGTTGTAAGCGGCCGTCGCTTCGGGGCGCACCTCGATTGTGTCGGCACCCCGGCGCTCCATCGACTGGATTGCCCCGAGCACGTGCTCGACCTGGGATTCGATCATGTACGGCATCGAGCTGTGCCCGAGCCCGGTGTTCGGGCCCAGCAGCAGGAAGTGGTTCGGGAATCCGGGGACCGACGTGCCGAGGTAGGCCCGCGGACTGCCCTGCCAGATCTCGCTCATGAGCCTGCCGTCACGTCCGCGCAGCTGATGGGCATACGGCGTGTCGGTCACATGGAAGCCGGTGCCGAGGATGATGGCGTCGACCTCGCGCTCTACGCCATCCATGTCGACGATCGAGTGTTCACGGATCTCCCGGATGCCGGCGGTCACCAGCTCCACGTTCGGCTCGCCGAGCGCGGGGTACCAGCGATTGGAGGGCAACATGCGCTTGCAGCCGAGCGCGTAGTCGGGCGTGACCTGTCGGCGCAGCCCCGGGTCGGAGATCTGCTTGTCGATGTGCGAACGTGCGAGTCGTTCGAGCAGCTTCATCAGCCTGGGCTCTTTGACGAACCCGAGGACGAGTAGTTCGCGGCCGGCGTAGACGGCTGCGCGCACCGCACGCTGGGCGAGCGGGACCCGGCGATACAGGGTGCGCTCGGCGTCGGTGATCGGCCGGTCGCTGTGCGGCATCACCCACGGCGCCGTGCGCTGGAAGACGTGGAGTTGGTCCACGTCGCCGCAGATCTCCGGCACGTACTGGATCGCCGATGCGCCGGTGCCAATCGACGCGACACGCCTGCCCTTGAGGTCGTAGTCGTGATCCCACCGGGCCGAGTGCATCGTCTTGCCCTCGAAGCGATCGAGGCCAGGTAGGTCGGGGATCAGCGGCTCGGTCAGCGGGCCCATCGCGCTGACCAGGACGGTGCCCGTGAACGCGCCCGCGTTCGTCTCAATCTCCCAAACCCCGTCGTCCTCCTGCCAGGCCGCCGCCGTCACACAAACGCCGGTGCGCAGGTGTCGGCGCAGGCCGAAGTGGTCGGCGGTCGCGCGCAGGTAGTCGCGGATCTCCGGCTGGGGGGAGTAGGTGTGCGACCAGTCGGGGTTCGGCGCGAACGACAGCGAGTACAGGTGTGAGGGGACATCGCACATGCAGCCGGGGTAGGTATTGGCTTGCCACGTACCGCCGACATCCTCGGCGCGTTCAAGGACGAGGAAGTCGTCGATGCCCTCCTGCTGGAGGCGGATCGCCATCGCCAAGCCGGAGAACCCTCCGCCGACGATGATCACCTTCGCGTGCTCGGTTGACGACTCCATGTGCGGTCTCCAGATTGGGTTACAGCGTCGTAAGTTACGCCACCGTAACACATGGGGTAGCATCCGGTCCCACGATGCCCGCGCCCGTCCGCTCGTCACCTCGCATGACCGCCGCTGCCCGGCGGGAGCAGATCATCGACGTGACGGCCAAGCTCGTCGCCGATGACGGCTTTCCGGCCGTGTCGATCGAATCGGTGTCGCGGGCGGCGGGGATCTCCCGGCCGATTGTCTACGAGCACTTCGGTGACCTGCACGGGCTGTTGGAGGCGGTCATCGAGCGGGAGACGACGCGCGCGGCCGCACAAGTTTCCGAGACGACGCTGGCCGACCTCAGTGACGGTGACCCGGTCGAGCTGATGCTCGAGAGCCTGCGCGCCTATCTGTACGCAGTGCGAGATCACCCGACGACGTGGCGCCTCGTGCTGATGGCGCCCGAAGGTGCCCCGGCGCTGCTGCGCGAGAGCATCGCGAGCGGTCGGGCGCTGGTCCTGCAGCGACTCACGCAGGCGGTGGAGCCGGCGCTGCTGCACGACCGCCGGCAGCCCGACGCGGAGTTGACCGCCCGGGTGTTGTCAGCGATCTCCGACGAGTACGCCCGGCTCGTGCTGACCGATCCAGAGGCGTTCGGGCCAGAACGACTGGTCGAGCACGCTCGCTGGTATCTGGGGCAGGCAAAAACATGAGCAACGAGAGGAGCAGGCATGCCGGTTCAGTCCGCTGATCGAGGGCGCAATCCGTTTGACCACACCGGTGTCACGCGCGGGGCCGACGGGATAGCTCGGTACGACGATCTGCCGCGCTCTCTCGTGGCGATGCTGCGCGCGAGCGTCGACCGCGACCCGGACGCCGTCGCGGTGGTCGAGGTCGGCGGTGAAGCGCTGACGTTTTCGCAGCTGTGGAGCCGCGCTGCGCGCGTGGCCGGCGGGCTGCGCTCCGCGGGCGTCGGGCGCGGCGACCGCGTGGCCATCCGACTGCCCAACGGTCTGGATTGGGTGCTGGCGTTCTGGGGCACACAGCTGGCGGGCGCCGTCGTCGTTCCCGTAAACACTCGCTTCAAGGAGTCCGAGGTCGACTACGTCGTATCGGACTCCGGCGCCGCCCACGTCTTCGCCCCCGACGTGGCGCTGCCGGAAGGTGAGCCGTTCGTCGTCGAGGACCTGGAACCTGAAGAGCTGGCGGCGATCTTCTACACCAGCGGCACCACCGGCTTTCCGAAGGGAGCGATGACCTCGCACGCCAACTTCCTGGCGAACATCGAGAACGCGTTCCGGTGTATCGGCGTCGACCGCGCCGAAGGGCCGTCCCTGGCCACGCTGATCAACGTGCCGCTCTTCCACGTGACCGGATGCAACAGTCAGCTGCTCGTGCTCAACGCCCTGGGCGGCCGCGCGTTCATACTCGCCAACCCGCTGGACATCGAGGGCTTCCTGCGCACGGTCCGCGAGGAGCGCGTGCAGATGCTGACTTCGGTCCCGGCCATCTACCACGCCCTCACCCGTCACCCGCTGTTCGCGCAGACCGATCTCTCACATGTGCGCTGGGTCTCCTACGGTGGCGCGCCGATCGCGGCGTCGGCCGTGCACGTGATTCAGCAGGCGTTTCCGGCGGCCCGGGTGGGCAACGGCTTCGGGCTGACGGAGACGGCGTCACTGACCTCGTTCCTGCCTCACGAGGAGGCGGTCGACCATGCCGACAGCGTCGGCTTCGCGATGCCGGTCGTCGACATCGCTCTCGATCAGCCGGATCCGGCCACGGGGGTCGGCGAGTTGCTTGTTCGGGGACAGAACGTCGTGCAGGGCTACTGGAACAAATCCGAGGCCACGGACGAGGCGTTCGTCGACGGTTGGCTGCGCACCGGCGACCTGGCCCGCATCGACGATGACGGCCTGCTGCACATCGTCGACCGGGCGAAGGACATGATCAATCGCGGCGGGGAGAACATCTACTCGATCGAGGTCGAGTCGGCGCTCGCCGGCGCCCCGGGCGTGGGGGAGGCGGCGGTGATCCCGGTGCCCGACGACATGATGGGCGAGAAGGTCGGCGCAGTGATCGTTCCGGCTTCGGGTGAGCTTGACGTGGCGGCCGTGATCGCCCACGTCCGCGAACTGATCGCCGACTTCAAGGTGCCCCAGTACGTCGCCGTGCGGACCGAGCCCTTGCCTCGCAATCCGGGCGGCAAGGTCCTCAAGAAGCAGCTGCGCGAGGACACCGAGTGGGGAGCGCCGCTGCGCTGAGGGTGGGTCGTGGCGCGAGCCAGAACTCCGGCGGCTACGCCTCGGCCGCTGCGAACGCCGCCTCCACAACGGCTTGCGCGATGGGACCGTACGGCGGGGCGAACGCTTCGATGAGGTCACCCTCGCCGCGCACGAAGACAGCGCGAGGGTTGGAGAACTCGCGAAAGCCCTCGATGCCGTGATGCCGTCCCGAGCCGCTCTGCCCGGTGCCGCCGAAGGGCAGTGACGGCAACGCGCCGTGCACGGCGGCCGCGTTCACACAGGCGCCGCCGGATGTTGTGCGCCGCAACACGTCGTCGGCCACCTGTGGGTCTTGGGCGAACACGTACAGCGCGAGCGGTCGCTCCCCCGCGTTCACGTATTCGATGGCCTCGTCGAGATCGTCGTAGGGCTTCACCGGGAGTACCGGCCCGAAGATCTCCTCCTGCATGAGGGTGAGTTCGTCGGGCGGGTCCAGCACCAGCGACATCGGGAGCTGACGCGTCTGCGGATCGATGTCCCCGGCCTCCTCCAGAGACCGCACGTCGCACCCGTGTGACCGCGCTTCGTCGAGCAGACTCTGGATGCGATCGAGGTGGCGCGCGGTGATGATGCCGGTGTTGCTGTCCGACGCGCAGAACCCGGGCATGTGCTCGCTCACGTGCGCGACGGCCAGCCGTGTGAACTCCTCCATCTGCTCACGGGGGACCAGGCAGTAGTCCACCGAGATGCACATCTGGCCGTTCTTGAGCGCCTTGGTCCCGAGCACCTGTTTCACCGACTCGGCGTCGATCGAATCGCTGGTCAGGATGGCCGGGCACTTACCTCCCAGCTCCAGCGTGACGGGCACCAACTGCTCGGCGGCGGCCATCGAGATCTGTCGGCCGATCTCGGGGCTTCCCGTGTAGAGCAGATGATCCCAACGCACGCGCGGGAACGCCTTGGCCAGTCCTAGTCCGCCGACCGCTACATCGACGCGGTCGCGATCGAACGTCGAACGGACCATGTCGCGCAGCAGTTCAGAACAGGCGGGAGTGTGCTCGGAGGGCTTCAGTACGACTCGGTTGCCCGCGGCCAGCATCTCCACCAGCGGGCCGAGGGAGAGGTCGAAGGGAAAGTTCCACGGACTGATGTTGCCCACCACGCCCTTCGGCTGGGGCTGCACGAACGCACGACCGGTGCCGAACAGCGCTGGGTCCGAGTAGCGGGGTTCGGGCGCCATCCACCCCTCGAGCTGCTCGGCCGCGTACGCGGCGCGGCCGGCCACGCCGAGCACCTCGATCAGGTCGGTGGCGAGCGTGGGGTGCACGCCGAAGTCGGCGCTCATGGCCTCTTCGATCCGGGTGCGGTTGCCCATCACCATCCCGGCGAGGGCGATGAGCAGCGACTGACGCTCCTCCAGGGAGGGGAACGGATCGGCCAGGAACGCAGCGCGCTGGCGCTCGACGATCTCGTGGAGTTCCGCGATGGCGGAGGCGTCCTCGGTGCCCGTCGTGACGTCGTGCTCGATGGTCGACATGCGCTGGCTCCTGTGGTCGGATGGCGTGCACGCCAACCATACGCCGCGAGCATAGGCGCGCGAGTTGGCGAGCAAGATCGAAGAGATCCTCAAGGGGCAGCCGCAAAGCGACTGAGCCGCGTGGGGCAGAAGCGGTATATCGACTGTCCCCAACCCGGATCTGCTCACCCCATGGGCCGGGATAGCGGAGTTCGCCGCCTGGGTGGCCATCGCGCTCGTGGCCGCCGTCGTGCTTGTGCGCCGCCGCGACACGTGACCGCCGCAGCCGGCTTGCTGACTTCGTCAGCTCTCTATCCAAAGCGCTGTCCGGTCTTGCGTGGCGTTGAGGTACGCGGGGTAGTCAAAGCCGTCGGGGTCGATGATCCATCGGTACATGGCGCCGAGGGCGTTGTGGACGAGTTCGCGCGCTTCCACGACGGGGTCGATGTCCGGGCGGATCGATCCGTCCTGGACGCCGGCGGCCAGGGCCTGGGCGAAGGCCGTTTCGATCAAGCGCAGACGGGCATTGACCAGGCTACGAAGCTCGGTGTTCGGGCCGGCGGCTTCGAAGCTGACGACCAGGAAGGCGCGCAACGCGACGGGGTCGCTGGTGGCGAGGTGTCGAACGGTGTCCACGACCGCAGCGATTCGGTCGCGGCCCGTTGCCCCGGGCGTCGACGCGGCGGTCACCAGACGCTGTTCCCACTCGGGGCCGGTCACGGCCTCGAGCAGGCCCCGCTTGGACCCGTAGCGCGCGCTGACCATCGACCGGCTGTACCCGGCCCGAGCGGCGATCTGCTCGGTGCTGGTGCGCTCATAACCCTGCTCGGCAAACAGCTCGATAGCCGCCCGCAGCAGCCGCTGGGAGGACTCGGCCGCCCGCTCGGCCTGGGTCCGGCGAACACGCGGGGGTACGGGTGTGTCGGGCATGGGCTGGAGTCTCGCAAAGCTCGCCATAAGTGATGATCTTGACACAGCTGTCAATATAATCACTAACGTCATCGAATGGAGGGTCATGTGCCGCAGTTGATCGAGAACGAGAACCAGATCACCGCCGACTGGCTGGCGGCCGTGCTCGGCCTTGACGCTGCCAGCGACGTGGAGGTGGCGGCGATCGGGACAGGGCAGATGAGCCGCAGCCTGCGGGCGAGCTACCAGACCCATTCGGGGGCGGGGAGCGTGGTGGTGAAGATCCCGTCCGATGACCCAGCGAGCCGGGCGACCGGTGTGGGCCTCGGCGCGTACGCCCGCGAGACGGCCTTCTACGAACGGCTCAGCGGCGAGCTTGAAGGTGCGGTGCCGACCTGTCACATGGCCGAGTTTGACCCGGCCGACGGATCGTTCACGATCGTGATCGCCGACGCGTCGCCGGCGCGCCAGGGCGATCAGATCGCCGGCTGCTCGGCTGAGCAGGCGCACCGTGCACTGCAGGTGCTGGCCGCCATCCAAGCGCCCACCCTCGGCGACCCGGTGCTTGGCAGCGCGGGATGGCTCAACCACGTCAGCCCGCTGAACCAGCCGCTCTACGGCGCGATGCTGCCCGGGTTCCTCGAGCGCTACGCGGGCCAGTTCGCGCCCGAGCACGCTGCGGTGCTGGAGGCGTTCGCCGGCCGCGTTGACGCGTGGGCGGCCGATCGCCGCGCACCGCTCGGGCTGGCACACGGCGACTTCCGCCTGGACAACCTGCTCTTCGATACCGACCGCTGCGTCGTCGTTGACTGGCAGACCGTGTCCTGGGGTTCGGCCTTGCTCGACGTCTCCTACTTCCTCGGTGGGAGCCTCACGGTGCCGGACCGCCGCGCTCACGAGCACGACCTGGTCCGTGGATATTACGAGGCGCTTGTCGCTGCAGGTGCCCACGCGCTGAGCTGGGAGGCGTGCTGGGAGGAGTACCGCCGCCAGGCGTTCCACGGCGTGCTCATGGGCGTGATCGCCGCGATGGTCGTCGAGCGCACCGAGCGCGGCGATGAGCTGTTCCTCACCGTCACCGCCCGCTGCTGTGATCAGATCATCGACCTCGACGCGCTGGCACTGCTGCCTGAGGACGGTGCCGCGCCCGTCGCTGCGCTGCGCCCGGAGCCCTAAGGATATCGTCGAAGGCCTGCATCCAAACCAGACGAAGAGGTCAACATGAGGGTCGTTTTCGTGCACGGCGCATGCGTCAAGGACGGATCTTGGTGGTGGCACGCAACCGCTGAGCTGCTGGCCCAGCGCGGAGTGGCCAGCGAGGCTCCTGCGCTGCCGAGCTGCGGGGAGACGGGTGAGCCGGCCGATGCGGGAGGGCCGGGGCTGACCGAAGATGTGGCCGCGGTCCGGGAGGTATTGACCGCGAGCGACGAGCCGACCGTGGTGGTCGCTCATAGCTACGGCGGCATCGTCACCGCTGAGGCGGCGGCGGGCGTCGACTCGGTGCGCCATCTGCTGCTCGTGTCCAGCTATCTGCCCGAGGTGGGGCAGAGCCTGTCCTCGTTCGGCGGTGAGGAGCCCGCGCCGTTTCTCGACATCGATCCTGCGGGCGGGGCGTTCACCGTACGACCGGATGCCCTGGCCGAGACGTTTCTGCAGGACTGCGATCCAGCGATCCAACGCGCCGCATTGGGCAAGCTGGCTCGGCAGAGCCTCGCTGTGCTTGAGCAGCCGGTGCAGTCCGCGGCCTGGCAGCAGATCGCCTCGACGTACCTCGTGTGCTCCGACGATCGCGGCACGCCCGCGGCACGGCAACGCGAGTTCGCCGGCCGGGCGGGCAGCGTCGTGGAACTCGACACCGGACACCACCCGTTCCTCTCCCAGCCCGCCGCCGTGCGCGACCTCGTCCTCCTCCGAGCGCGCGCGGTCTAGGCTGATCGATCATGTCCCTATTCGGCAAGAGCGACGAGAAGGCCGCAGAGCGGGCCGCCGCCAAGGCGGAGGTCGAGCGCCTGTGCGCGCTCCCGGCGGCGGACCTTGCGGCTGAGCTCATTGGGGCTTTCCCCGACGATGCGTCGAAGTCGGTCGGCGTCAACGAACTGCAGTTCGCGATGTGGGCGCTCAAGGACTTCAAGTCCAAGACGAGCGACACGATTGCGCTGCGCGAACCGATCAGGGCTGCGCTTCAGGCACTCGAAACCTCCGGGCTCGCAGTCCGCACGGTGCAGCGAGGGGGCGGCTGGATGGAGCTCACACGTGAGGGCCGTGAAGCGATCGCCGCCGGCGCGGTGCGGGCACAGCTCGGTTAGCGCAGCAGCAGGCGAAAGATCGTGACGGCCCGCGACACGTCGGGCTCGCCCTCGCTGATGATGTCCGCGTAGAGGAACGCCTCGCCCACCCGGATCAGCGCCACTGACAGCACATCGACGGGGGCAGTCAGCGCCAGGCCGGCGGCGGCTTCCTCCTCCAGCAGCGCCTCCACCATTCCGCGGCTGCGCTGCTCGACCCCACCGGCGGCGGTCATGAGGACCCGGGCCGCGGTGGCCGGTTCGCGAGCGAGAAACGCCTGGAACGCAGCCGACTCGTGCTGGGAGCGCAGGAATCGCTCGAGCACGCTGATCACGCGGTCGGCCGTTCCGCGTGGCGCTCGGGTGCCGGCCAACGCCCTCGCGAACTCGATGCGACTCAGGTCGGACAGCACCTGGCCCAAGAGGTCGTCGCGACTTGCGAACCACCGGTGCAAAGTCGTGCGGTTCAGTCCGAGTTCCTCGGCGACGAGGCCCATCTCCACCCGCTCGCTGCGCAGGAACACGCGGCGCGCGCAGCGTACGGCGTCATCTGGAGTCGGACGAGCCGAGGCGCCGCGGACCTTGGCCCGCGGCGCCCGGTCGGTCTCAGCGGGTCGCGTAGGAGGCAAGCGGCGGCTCGGCGGTTGCCTTCGTCGCGGCGTTGACCGTGGCCAACAGCCCGGTCAGTGCGTGGGCGATGGTGTCATCGACCACGGACTTGTTCAGCCCGGGCACCAGCGTCTGGCTGCAGATCCCGCTGCTCAGCCGCGAGGGCTTCGCCGGACCAGGATGGCTGAGCGCGTCGTAGACGAGGGCGGTGGCCACCGGGTCAGACAGCGTCCCGATGTGCGTCGCGGCGTCCTGCGGGCAGATCGACTGTAGGGCGGTCGTCGAGGACTTCACGCCCTTGGCCGGCGCGAGGGCGGAACTCGGCGACGGGTCGGCCTGCGGCGTCACCACGTCGTCCGTCCGCGAATAGATGGCCGACCAATCCGGACCCTTGAAGATCTCGGCGCCACGATTGAGGGCGCCAAGGAAGTTCGAGTCGGGCTTCATCTGCCAGAGGGAGTCGGCGCAGCCACTTGCGCACAGCGCGGTCACCAGAGCGGCGCCGTGCTGGGGGGTCGCCAAGCCGATGTAGTCGGAGACCTTCTTGCGTAGATCCGGCCAGAAGCGCAGCGCCCAGCGCGGCTGCAGGCCACCTTGGCTCATACCGATGATCGCGACCTTGCGGCCGCTCTTGGCCGCCATCGTGCGCACCGCTGATACGACGTACTGCGCCCCGATCTGAGCATCGCTCAGCGAGACCGCCGGCAGCGTCACCGTGCAGAAGCGATAGCCGGCCTTGGGCAGGGTGATCTCGTAATTCCACGCGTAGGTGGTCTTCGGGTCGGCTGCAGTGGCGGGCACGAGCAACACCGGATCACGGTGGATCCTGTGGAGCGACTTGGGGCATTTCAGCGCTGACGACAGCGTGCCGGCCGGCACGGTCAGCTTGGGGCCCGAAGATGCCGCCCCAGCGCTGGGGGCGAAAAGCAGGGTGAGCGCGAGCATGGAGCTCAGCATGGCCACGGCGGCGGGGCGGAAAGGAACGGGCGACACGGTGGCCTCCTGGATCGAGGGACGAGAGCCGACCGTAGACCTCTCAGCGACAGAATGCAACATACCGCCGATATGTCGGATTCTCCTGCTGGGCATTTCCAATCAAATTATTCGCGCGTTCCGGCTGATTCGGTCCGGTTCAGCGGGGTGCGGCTCACCGAAGTCGCTCAGTCGCTGTTCATGCGTGCGGGCGTAACGTCGATGTCGTGAATCGCTTGGCCTCCGCTCGAAGCGAAGTCAGGTTTCACGCCCGTGCGGGCGTGTGCACCTTCGCGACGGCCTTGCTCACTGCGGTCCTGGTCGCCGCGCCGGCGTCCGCGCTCAACCCCACAGGGTTTCCGACGTGGTTGATGAGCGCCACGCCCACCGGGGGCCTACCGAACGGGCCCTCGTGGGATGGCCGAATCGCCCTTGACGAAAGGAACGCCTCCGTCGTCGCGTTCACGTCGACGGCGACCGACCTCGTGCCCGGTGACCCAAACGGGCGCGTGAGCGATGTCTTCGCGGTGCCGCGCGCCTCCCCGTTTGCAGGCAACGGCACCGCGTGGCGGGCTGCGCCAACCGTGCTGATCTCCCGCGGCCGCGGGGGCGCCGGCGCGAACGGGCCGTCGTGGGGGTCGAGCGTGAGCGGCGATGTTCATCACTCGCCCAGGTGCGTCGCATTCCTGTCGGACGCCAGCAACCTGGTGCCCGGCGACACCAACGGCGCGACGGATGCGTTCCTGTATCGCTGGTCGCGCCACATTGGGCAGGGTCGGATTACTCGCGTCTCCGTGAACTCCGTCGGTCGGCAGGCGCTGGGTCCCACCACCTCGGTCGTCGTCGACGGCGATTGTTCCCACGTGGCGTTCATCTCCGCCGCTCGCAACCTCGCGTTGACCCATACGTCCAACCCCAAGTGGCGCGGATCGGTCAGTGGCCGTGCGAGCGGGCAACCCGCGGCGTACGTCCGCACACTCACCCGCTTTGAGACCAGTCATGGCGGGCAGGTCGGTCTCACCCTGCTGGCCTCACGGTCCGGGTCGCGGGCGCTGTCGTGTGGGACGACATCGCTGGCCCTTTCGCGCGGCCACAAACGCGTGGTCGCCTACGCCTGCGGGGGAATGGTGAGAACGACGATGCTCGACCTGCACCGTGATGCCTACCGTCTGCGCACGACGCTCGTCGCGCCAGGCGATCATCCGGCCCTTGACGCGGCCGGAGACCAGGTGGCCTACGAAACGTCCGGCGGAAACATCTCCTGGGCGGTCGCCGTCGGAAGCGGGTGGCGGCGGACCCCCATCACCAGCGGCGGCGGCAGCTTCGGCCCGTCCCTCACGGCACCGGGCATCTGGATCTCCTACGAGTCCGACCGCACCCGGACGGCCCGCAACCCTGACCGCAACGGCGTGCGCGATGCCTACCTGTACACCGTGCACGACGGAGCGACCAACGTGGTGTCTTTTGCGACCGACGGGCGGGCGATGGCCCGGGACGTGCATCGCGTGCGCATGAGCGCCCAAGGTAACTATCTGCTGTTCGACACGACGGACATCAGTGCCGCCAGCAGCCGGCCGCTGAGCGCCGGTTACCTCGCGCCACCTCCATTTCCCGGCGACACTCTGTCGCCCGCGACGCAGGTCTACATGCACTGGATGGGACCCAAGTAGCCGGGCGGACCGTCAGGACGCCGCGGCGTAGATCCGCCACTCACGCTCGACTTGGAGGCCGACGGAGCGGTAGAGCCCCAACGCGGTGTCGTTGCGCCCCTCGACACCAAGGGTGAGGTCGCGGGCTCCTGCTTGCAGAAGATCGGCGAACGCGTGCAGCAGCAGAGCTCGTCCGAGGCCGCGGCCGCGCTCGCTCTGAGCGACGGCGAGCGAGCTGATGTAGCCGCGGCCGCTGTCCAGTACGCGGCCGGCAACCCAGCCGACCGGTCGGCCCTCGCGACGGGCGAGAAACAGCGACCGGCAGGGCCGCTCCTTCTCCCGCCACGAGTCGAGGTCGCGGTCAGCGTGCCCCGGCACCGAGGCCCACGCGGCGTCGACATAGATGAGCCGATGGACGGCCGTATCATCGTCACCGAGCCGATAGGGAGCGAGGTCGATCCCGCTCGGGAACACGGCTGGATCCGACGGGCCAGCGCTTTCCGGACGCGCCATCGTGAACGTCGATCGCAGGTGGCGCAGCCCGTGGCGCTCGAACGCCGCGACGCGCGCGGTGTCAGCCCCGAACGTCATCAGCTCCATGACTTCCCCCTGCTCGACCAACCACGGGAGCAGCTCGTCGATCAGCGCGCCGATCTGGGTGGGGTCGGCGAGAAGCACCGAGCCGAGATGGCCGGGGGAGGCGAACCCGCGCACGCGCCCGTCGTCGTCGACGGCCACGACGCCCCGCGTCACGCCGCCCTCCTCGTCGACCCACTCCCCGACCTCGGCGGCGCTGACCTCCGATTCGCCGAACCAGAAGGTCTCCTCGACTACACCGAGCTCACACACCGCGTCGCGGTCGTTGTCGGTGGCCGGGCGGAGCTTCATCGTCCCGAGACTAATCGTCGCAGACTACTTCTCAGGCCAGCCGCTCGACGCGCTGGCCGGTGACCTGAGCGATCAGGTCGAAGTCCTTGTCGTCGTGGAGCACGACAAGGCCGGCGTTCTCGGCGGTAGCGGCGACGATGAGGTCAGGTACCGACGGTGCGCGGTGGTGGCCGCGCTCGGCCAAGAGGCGAAGCACTTGGACGGCGCGGTCCTCGGCGGCCGGTGTGGCGTACTGGACGGGCATCGAGCCGATGGGAGGTTGGCGCAGGCCGGTGTCCAGATCGCGCACGTCACGGGCTGAGTAGCCGACTTCCAGAAGCGTGACCGTGGTTATGCGCACGACGCCGCGCTCGATGCGCTCGGCCCATGTGGCCGCGTTGTCCCTGGTGGCGAGGCGGACGAGCGCCGACTTGTCGATCAGCCATTCAGCGTCGCTCACGACCAGGCGCCGCGCATCACTTCAGGGTCGCCGAGGTCGCCGAACCGGGTGGCGAACGCTTCAAGGTCAGCGACCGTCACTCGGGTGGCCGGTTGAGCGGCATCCTGGTGCAGTCGGCGTTTGAGGTATTCGGAACGGGAAAGGCCTTGTCGGGCAGCATGTGCGTCTATGCGCGCCAGATCCTCCGGTGGTACGTCACGGATCAAGAGGTCAGGCATACGACCGGATGATATCAGCCGATATCATCCGGTCCAAAATCAACGTCTACGCTGCTGCCGCCGCCCCGACCTCCGCGTACACCGCCAGCTCGAAGCCCAGCACCGTCTCCACGATCTTCGGGTCGAAGAACGGCAGCACCTGGGTCATGATCACCGCGCCGACACCCGCCGCGCGATCGATCCAGTAGTAGGTGTTGAAGAGCCCGGACCAGCCGCCCGTCCCGTTGCTGCGCATCCCCGGCAGGTCCACCTTCATGAGGTGGAACCCCAGTCCCCACCCCTGCGGGACCGGCGGCGCAGGTACGTCGAGCGAGAGCATCGGGTCGGCCGAGTACATGACCTCCGGCATCGGGATTCCCTCGATGTGATCGCTGAACGCGAGCGTCACCGTGTCCGCCTGCAGCACGCGCGTGCCGTCCAGTTCACCGTCGTTGAGCATCGTCCTGATGAAGCGGGCGTAGTCACGCGCCGTCCCGTAGGAGCCGTGGCCGGCCGCGTCCCACTCCGGGTCCGTCGGCAGGTCCATGTCCACCGGCTCCAGGTCGCCGTCCGGTCCGCGATGAGTGAGTTCGAGCACCCGTCCCCGCTGCTCATCGGTCGGGGCGAACGTCGTGTCGGTCATTCCCAGCGGGCCGAAGAGATGCTCGGCGAGGTAGGTGGACAGGCTCTGCCCGGACACCTTCTCGACCACGAGACCCAGCCAGTCGGTGTTCACGCCGTAATCCCACATCGTCCCCGGGTGCTTGGTCATCGGGGCCGACAGCGACTGCTTCAGACCGGTGAACGGCTCCGGGAATCCAGTCTCCGTGCAAAACCGGTGCAGGTCGGCATTGGTGAACGAGTAGCCGCAGCCGGCGGTGTGCGTCATCAGCTGGCGGATCGTCGCCTTGCTCGCAGGCGGGTTCAGGATCGGCGTGTCGCCGTCGTAGCCGTCCAGCACCTGCAACTCGCCGAACTCGGGGAGGATCGACTCGACCGTCTGGTCGAGATCGATGCGGCCCTGCTCCAACAGTTGCAGCGCCCCGGTGGTGGCCAGTGCCTTGGTCATCGACGCGTTGCGGAAGATCGTGTCGCTGCCCGCCGCGCCCGCGGAACCCTCGTAGAGGATGCCGTCGCGATCGACCACCATGGCCACGACTCCGGTGAAGACGCCGTCTGCGACCGCCGCGCTCAGCAGCCCGTCGATGCCTGATCCGTCGAAACCCATGACCTTCTCCTGATCGTTCGCTCGGAGGACGACCGTACCCGACGATCGGGTCGGCGGCTACCGCGCGACCGGCTCCGTCGCCTGGCTCTGCGGATCGATCAGGATCTTCGCGTGGACCTCTGGGTCACCGAGCGCGGCGAACGCCGCCTCGACACCGTCCAAGCCCACCGTGCCGGTGACGAGCGGGCTCGGGTCCAACTCGCCCTCGACGAGCATGTGCAGGGTGTCGCGGAACTCCAGCGGCGTGTACCCGATCGAGAACCGCAGGTCGAGTTCCTTATTGATCGCCATCGCCGGCGTGATCGTGTCCTTCCCGACGCAGACGCCCACGACGACGACGCGGGAGAACAGCGGGGCCCCGCTGATGATGTCGTCGATAATGCCCGGCACCCCGACGCACTCGAAGATCACGGGATGCTTCGGCGTGGTGACGCCGAGCCGGTCCCCCAGGCGCCAGGCATGCCACCAGCCGCCCGGCAGACGCTGGAGCTTTTCCACCGCTCCGACGGCAAGGTCGAGCGCGGCCGGGAGGTCGGTGAGGTGCTTGTCGGTGCCCGCCGCGGTGTAGGGCGAATGCTGCGCGGGGTCGATCACGATGTCGGCGCCGCACGCGGAGGCCAGCGCGCGGCGCTTGGGGGAGAAGTCGCTGGCGACGACGGTGCGTACGCCCTGGGCCTTGAGCAGCAGGATGACGGCCAGCCCGACGGGTCCGCAGCCGACGACGACCGCGACCGTGCGCTTGCCGACTTCGCCGCGGCGCACCGCGTGCCATGCGACGGCCATCGGCTCGGTCAGCGCGGAGATGTCCGGCGACAGGCCGTTGGTCACCGGCAGCATCAGCGACTCCTCTACGAGCAGCTGATCGGCGTACGCGCCCGGCGCGTGGGTGCACAGCCCGGTCGTGTCGACGACGCCGCCACGACCACCGTCGCGCAGCAACGGCAAGGCGACGACATGCGTCCCGGTCGGCGAACTCTTGCGGCAGCCGGGTCCGTACTCGGCCACCTCGCCACAGAACTCGTGCCCGAAGACGAGCGACTCCGTCGAACGCCCGAGCCGGTCATACCCCATCGTCGCGACCACGTCGGCCCAGCTGTCGATCCCGTGGCGGGCGTGCAGATCGGATCCGCAGATCCCGCAGCGCAGCGTCCGAATGCGCACCTGCCCGCGGCCCGGATCAGGCTCTGGCCGATCCTCGACGGTCAGTTCGGCGTTCGTGCAGACGACGGCCCTCATCGGTCGCCGGCCGGGCCGGGGAGGACGGCAAAATGCTCGATGTCCGGTGGTGCGGCGAAGAACGGACCGACCAGCGCCCGCCACTCGGCGAAGAGGGGGGATTCGCGGAAGCCGACGGTGTGATCCTCGAGCGTCGCCCAGTTGGCGAGCAGCAGGTAGACGTGCGGGTCCTCGACGCTGCGGCGCAATTCGATGCCGGCCGACCCTTCGGCCTGGGCGAAGATCGCCGGCGCCTGGGCAAACGCGGCCTCGAAAGCGTCCTCCTGGCCGGGCGTGATCGACAAGCGAGCGTGTTCGATGATCATGCGCGTGAGTCTTCCACGGTCCGTCAGGCCGCGAGCGACTGGATCGCGGTGGAGTGAAACCGCCGCCGGTAGTCGGCCGGACCGACGCCGAGCTGGCGCAGGAAAGCGCGGCGCATGGTCTCCGTGCTTCCGAACCCGCACCGCTTGGCCACCACGTCGATGGGCGCTGCCGTGCGTTCCAGGAGGTCGCGCGCTGCCTCCACACGGACGCCTTCCACAAAGCGGGCCGGGGTGGTCTGCGTCTGGTCGGCGAACAGTCGGCGAAAGTGACGCTCGGACAGCGACGTGCGCCGGGCGAGTTCGGCGAGGCGGTGGTCGCCGGCCGGGTCGGCGACGATCTCGTCGAGCACATGGCGCACGGGCGCCGCGACGTCAGGCGGGATCGCGAGGCGCTCAGAAAACTGCGACTGCCCGCCGGGGCGCTGCAGAAACATGACCGTCCACCGCGCGACGCTGCGGGCGATCTCAGGCCCGTGGTCCTCTTCGATGAGCGCGAGGGCGAGGTCCATACCGGCGGTCAGTCCGGCGGAGGTCATCACGTGCCCGTCGCGCACAAAGATCCGATCGGGGATCACGCGGATGCTCGGGTGCTGTCGGCTCAGCTGATCGCAGAACGCCCAGTGGGTCGTGGCCTCCCTGCCGTCAAGGAGGCCCGCGCCGGCGAGCAGGAACGCTCCGGTGCAGACCGAGCACGTGCGCCGCGCGCCGTACGAAACACGTTCGATGGCGGCACGAAGAAGCGCGTCGGCGGCCACCTGCTCAAACCGCATCCCGCCCCCGACGATCAGCGTGTCGACGCTCCTCGGCCGGACGTGCGCAAGCGCGATGTCGGCCTCCACGCGGATGCCCGACGAGCCGCGGGCGGGCTTGCCGTCCACCGTCGCGATGCTGATCTCGTAGCCGCCGTCGCCTCCGAGCAGCTGTGTGGCGGCGTTGAGCATCTCGGCCGGGCCGACGACGTTGAGTATCTGCATGTGTTCGAAGGCCACGAACACGACACTCTTTCTGCGGGATGGCATGGACGACATGGTGGCGCGTTCTGGTCGTGGCCACAAGGCCATCTATCCCTCGGATCCGGCCACGTCGCCGTGAGACAGCACCGGCGCTGGTACCTGTTACGCATGACACGCATCGAGCTGTTCAACGTCGGTTGGTTGACCGCACCCGCAGCGCTCATTCGCAAGGGTGAGCCGCAAAGGGAAACGATCCGCTTTCCCGTGCCGGCCTACCTGGTGGAGACGGGCGAACATCGGATACTGATCGACACCGGGCTGAACCCGGCCGCGGTCGCCGACCCGGCCGCGCACTACGGGCCATCCGATGCGCTCAGCCTGTTCGGGTTCGAGCAGGAGTTGACCCTCGCCGACCAGGTCGACCTCGGCACCGTGACGATGGTCGTCCTCACCCACCTGCACTGGGACCACGTCGGCGGCCTTCCGCAGGTTCCCACCTCGGTCCCGGTCGCGATCCAGCGCACCGAGTGGGCTGCCGGACACGATCGGACGATGGTGCAGACCAACGGCTACGGGCCGCGTGACTACGCCGGCGACGAGGCCCGCATCGTCCTGGTCGACGGAGATCACGACCTGCTCGGCGATGGTTCAGTCGAGCTGCTGCTCACCCCTGGGCATACGCCCGGCCACCAGTCTGTGCGGGTCGGGGACGTGGTGCTCGGCGGTGACGTGGTGCACTTTGCGAGCGGCCTGGACGATCATCGCTTCCCGATCTTCGGCGACCACCCCGCGCAGGCGCGGTCGGCCGACCGGCTGCGCGGGTTGCGCGATGCGGGCGTCACCGTTCTCCCCGGCCACGATGTCGACGTCCTGCATCCGGGTGTTGTGTGGCCGCTCAGCCGATGACCGCACGCACCAACGGCGCGTAGCCGGAGGAATGGCCGGTGCGATTGGGGTGGTAACTGTCGCCGATCGGGTTCGAGAGCCCGTTCAGCCACTCGGTGCTGGAGCAGACCGCGTGCCCGGTGAACGCCGGGATGACGTCCTTGAACGTGAATCCGTACGCGGCCGCACGGGCGGCCTCGACGTTCTTCAGCTGGTCGGCGGTGGCGTTGAGCTTGGTCATCTCATCGGTGCTGAAGAACGTGCCCGCGTTGCAGTCCACGCCCATGAACAAGCGGGGATACCCGAGTACGACGACCTTTGCCCCGGCGGCCGCACGCGACTTGATCGCGCTGAAGACCGTGTTGTATTTGCCGGGGAGGGTGTTCGCGATGTAGTTCTGCGCCGTGGCGATCTCACCGGTGCAGCTGACGAACGGTTCGGCGCACTTGGTCACGACGCTGCTGAAGCCTGCGTCGTTGCCGCCGATCGTGATGGTGACGATGTTGGTGCTCGAGACCACGGCTGAGATCTGGCTGTTCATCACGTCGGTCGTTGTGGCCCCGCTGCAGGCGACGAAGTTGAGCGACGTATTGGCGCGGGCCTGCGCCACGAGGTACGGGTACGCGTATACGCCGCGCTGGCAGGTCGAGTTCAGCGTGTACGAGCGGGTGCCCGTGCCGGAGGAGTAGCTGTCGCCCAGGGCGACGTAGTTGTCGGCTTGCGCCGGCGCCGCCACGGCGAGCGCAGCCAGGACGACGAGGGCAGGGGCGATGCGTCGGACCGTGCGGTGCATGAAAGCGTCTCCTCCCAGAGAGCGGGCACGGCGGGACTACCGTGCACTGCGCCGACGCTATCCGCGCGATGCGTCAGAACGCAAGCGCGACGCCAGAAGCGCGCTGGGCAACGTGCCCTGCGCGCTTCGGCGTGTCGATGAAGCAGGACCGGCGTCTCCCTAGAACAGTCCCATCGCGTTCTCGTCGTAGCTGACCAGCAGGCACTTGGTCTGCGTGTAGTGGTCAAGCATCATGCGGTGATTCTCGCGGCCGACGCCGGAGGCCTTGTAGCCCCCGAACGCCGCGCCCGCGGGGTACAGGTGGTAGCAGTTGGTCCACACCCTGCCGGCCTGAATTCCACGACCCATGCGGAAGGCTCGGCTGCCGTCGCGGGTCCATACGCCGGCCCCCAAGCCATACATCGAGTCGTTGGCAATCCGCAGTGCGTCGGCCTCGTCGGTGAACGTCGTGACCGACACCACGGGGCCAAAGATCTCCTCCTGAAAGACGCGCATGGAGTTCTCGCCCCGTAGCACCGTCGGCTCGTAGAAGGAGCCGCCGTTGAGCTCATCGCCCAGATCCGGGCGGGAGCCTCCGATCAGGACTTCAGCGCCCTCGTCACGACCGATCTGCACGTAGCCTTCGATCGTCTCGCGCTGGCCGGCGGAGACCTGCGGGCCGACCTGTGTCGCCGGATCCAGCGGGTCG
Organism: Solirubrobacterales bacterium; assembly: GCA_038319025.1. Classification (GTDB taxonomy): domain Bacteria; phylum Actinomycetota; class Thermoleophilia; order Solirubrobacterales; family Solirubrobacteraceae; genus JBBQCW01. Next base: position 64,169 of record JBBQCW010000011.1, on the reverse strand, counting down.
CCCTGGACGATTTCCCCGATGCGGGCCAGGCAGCGGGCCATGAACGGCTCGTAGATGGACTCGTGGATGAGAGCGCGGGACGGAGCCGTGCAGACCTCACCCTTATTGAATGCGTAGAGCACGAATCCCTCGACGGCTTTGTCCAGGAACGCGTCGTCCTCGTCCATCACGTCGGCGAAGAAGATGTTGGGCGACTTGCCGCCCAGCTCCGTAGTGGACGGGATCAGGCGGTCGGCCGCATACCCCATGATCTGCTTGCCGACCTCGGTCGACCCGGTGAACGCGATCTTCGCGATCCGCGGGTTGGTGGCCAGCGCCTTGCCGATCGCGTTGCCTGGCCCGGTGACGACGTTGATCACACCGGCCGGGACGACATCCGCGATGACCTCGCAGAACTTGAGGATCGACCACGGCGTAGGGCTGGCCGGCTTCAGGACGCTGCAGTTGCCCGCGGCCAGGGCAGGCGCCAGCTTCCACGCCGCCATCAGCAGGGGGAAGTTGAACGGCACGATCTGGCCGACGACGCCCAGCGGCTCCTGGAAGTGGTAGGCGTACGTCTGCCCGTCGATCTCGGAGATCGAGCCTTCCTCCGCCCTTGCCGCAGCGGCGAAGTAGCGGAAGTGATCGATCGCAAGTGGGATGTCGGCGGCGAGCGTTTCGCGCACCGGCTTGCCGTTGTCCCAGCTCTCGGCGACCGCGAGCATCTCTAGGTTCTCCTGCATCGCGTCGGCGATCGCGTTCAGCACCTCGGCGCGCTCCGCCGGGGACTTGGCCGCCCAAGCGTCCTTGGCCGCATGCGCGGCGTCGAGTGCGAGCTCGATGTCGGCCGGGGTGGAGTCGGCGACCTCACAAATCAGCTCGCCATTGACCGGCGTGTGGTTTTCGCGGTACCGGCCGTCGGTGGGGGCGATGAAGGCGCCGCCGATGAAGTTGCCGTAGCGCTCAGCGACCGTGACAGGGCTGCCGGGGGATCCTGGGCGGGGGAAGGTGGTGGGCTTTTGGACCGTGGTGGCCATCGAACTGCTCCTTACGTCGGAACTGTTTGTCCTAGTAGGAGGAGGAGATCACCGGCCGGGGGTTTGCACATCGGCATTTAGCATCGGGGCAGCCGGGGAGGACTACGGAGTCGGCACGAAGCCGACCTGGACGCAGGCGCATTGCCCAAATAGAATACGCTCCCGTATGAAATGGCGTACGACACGCCATAACTCAGAAGGAGACCTGCCTTGTCCGACGTGCGCATGACCTACATCGGCGGCCCAACCGCACTGATCGAGATCGGTCCGTGGCGGCTGCTCACCGATCCGACGTTCGATCCACCTGGCCAGCGGTATTCGTTCGGCCTGGGGACATCGTCGCGCAAGCTTCAGGGCCCTGCCGTACCGTTCGACGACCTCGGTCCGATCGACGCGGTGCTGATCTCCCACGACCACCACGGCGACAACCTGGATCCCGCGGGCCGCGCGCTGCTTCCGCGCATGGGCACGGTGATAACGACGGTGCCCGGCGCCAAGCGCCTGGGCGCGGGTGCCCGTGGCCTCGCCCCGTGGGCGACGACGAAGCTTGAAGCCGAAGGGCGCCCGCCGATCGAGATCACGGCCACGCCTTGCCGCCACGGCCCGCCCGGCAGCAAGCCGCTCGTCGGCGAGGTGATCGGCTTCGCCCTGAAGTGGGAAGGCCAAGAACACGGCGCGCTGTGGATATCCGGCGACACCGTCCTCTACGACGGCGTGCGCGAGGTGGCGCAGCGCATCAAGGTGAGCACCGCGATCGTCCATCTGGGCGGGGTCAAGTTCCCGGTCTCCGGGCCGCTGCGCTACACCATGACCGCCGAGGAAGCGGTGGAACTGTGCGGGCTGCTGGATCCGATGACGGTCGTGCCGATCCACTACGAGGGCTGGAAGCACTTCCGTCAGGGGCGCGGTGCCGCCGAATCGGTGTTCGCCGCTTCGCCGATGGCCGACCGCGTCCGCTGGCTCGACGCCGGCTCCCCGACGGACATCCTCGTGTGAGCCGGGCCGGCCGCCCGACCCTGACCACGCCAGAGGTCTGGGCACAAGCGGCACTGGACGAGATCGAAGCCGCCGGCGTGCGGTCATTGTCGGTGCAGTCCGTGGCCCGTCGCCTGGGCGTGAGCAAGGGCGGGATGTACCACCACTACGCCGATCGTCGCGCGCTCGTGCAGGCCGCACTGGCCCTGTGGGAAACGCGGCAGGTGAGTGAGTTGTCGGAGCGCTTTGACGCCATAGAGGATCCTCGCCGGCGATTGCACGAGGTGCTCGTGTACGCCGGCATGGACAAAAAGCCAACGGTGATCCTGCAGCTGATGGCGGCGGCGGACGATCACGATGTATCCGCTGCGCTCCATCGGTCGTCAGTCGCGCGGCTGACGATGTTGCGGCGGATATTTCGCCAGCTGGGCGCGACGCGGGCGCTGGCCGAGCACCGGGCGGTCATGACCTACAGCCACTACCTGGGGCTCGCGCAGTTGCGCGCCCACGATCCGGGCGTGTTGGCCACCCCGGCCCGGATGCGCGCGCAGATCGGCGAACTGGAACGCAGCCTGCTGGTGGGGCTCCAGAACCGCTGACGGCGCGGGCCTCGCGTTGACCGCAACCGCGCCACCGACAAGGATGGGCCGATGAGCACCACCGAGTCCGCTGTCACCGCCGACGAGCCGGTCATCCGCCTGGTACCGACCACCGAGGAGAAGCTCCTGCGCGAGTCGGTGGGGGCGATCGCCGCACGCTACGGGCGCAAGTACATGCTCGAATGCTTCGAGGCCGGCGTGCCGCCGACCGAGATGTGGGACGAGCTGGCCTCACACGGCTACTGCGGCGCCAACCTGCCCGAGGAGTACGGCGGGGGCGGCATGGGAATGACCGGCCTGGCGATCGTGCAGGAGGAACTGGCCCGCCACGGCTGCACGCAACTGCTGCTCGTCGTCTCACCGGCGATCGCCGGCTCGATCCTGATGCGCCACGGCACCCCCGACCAGAAAGACCGATGGCTGCCCGGCCTGGCCGACGGAACGGAGCGGATCGCCTTCGCCGTGACCGAGCCCGATGCCGGCACCAACACTCACAAGATCACGACGCGGGCCCGCCGCCTGCCGAGCGGCGACTGGGAGATCAACGGTCAGAAGACTTACATCTCCGCGGTGGAGCACGCGACCGCGATTCTCGTCGTGGCGCGAGCGGAACTCAAGGACGGCACGCTCGGGTTGCCGCTCTTGTTCATCGTCGACGTCGATGCGGCCGGCATCGAACGCGAGCTGATCCCGACGGCGCTGCGCGTGCCCGACCGCCAGTGGACGCTTTTCATCGACGGGCTGACCGTGCCGGGCGACCGGGTGCTGGGCGGCGAGATCGGCGGTATGGGAGCGCTGTTCGACGGTCTTAACCCCGAGCGCATCATGGCTGCGTCCGGGGCGCTCGGCGCGGCCGACCTCGCGCTGCAGATGGCCTCGGACTACGCCCGCGAGCGTGTGGTATGGGGCCAGCCGATCGGCGCTCACCAGGGCATCGCCCACCCGCTGGCCGAGTGCAAGGTCGAGGTCGAACTCGCCCGACTGATGACCCGTAAGGCGTGTGCGCTCTACGACGCCGGCTGGAAGGGTGCGGGGGAGGCGTCGAACATGGGCAAGTACGCCGCCGCCGAGGCGGTCGTGCGCTGCGTCGACCACGCCATCCAGACCCACGGTGGCAACGGCGTCGCCCTGGAGTACGGCATCAGCGACATGTGGTGGGGCGCGCGCCTTACGCGGATCGCGCCGGTCAGCCGCGAGATGATCCTCAACTACGTGGCCGAGCATTCATTGGGGTTGCCCAAGAGCTACTGAGCCGTGGGCCGCGCTCTTTGACAGACTGTCAAGTGCACGGTGCCGTTCCCCGCTCAGGAGCTTCTGACATGCCCGACGACATCATCGATTACGCGATCATCGGCACCGGCTTCGGCGGTTCGGTGTCCGCGCTGCGCCTAAGTGAGAAGGGCTACTCGGTGACGATGCTGGAGAGCGGTCGCCGGTTTGCCGACGATCAGTTTCCCAAAAGTACGTGGGACGTTCGGCGCTACTTCTACGCTCCTCGGATCGGCCTGCGCGGGATCTTCCGACTGTCCACCTTCAAGGACGTTTCAATCGTCTCGGGTGCGGGAGTGGGAGGCGGCTCGCTCGGCTACGCGAACACGCTGTACCGCCCCATGGATCGCTTCTACCGCGACCCCCAGTGGGTCGACTTGGACGCGGACTGGGGAGCTTCGCTACAGCCGTTCTACGACGAGGCTGAGCGGATGCTGGGCGTCACCACGGTTACCACGGACGACCCGGTCGACGAGTTGCTGAAGGCGTTCGGCGAGCACCTCGGCGTCGGCGACACGTACGCCAAGACTCGTGTCGGCGTGTACTTCGGAGATGGTCCCGGCGTGGTCAGCGAGGATCCCTACTTCGATGGTGAGGGGCCGGCTCGTACTGGCTGTCGGAGCTGTGCGCGGTGCATGGTGGGCTGCCCGCACGGCGCCAAGAACACGCTCGTCAAGAACTACCTTTGGTTGGCCGAGCGTCGTGGAGTAAAGGTGCACGCCGAGACGGAGGTCGTCGACGTCCGTCCTATCGGCGCCCCGGACGGCAGCGACGGATACGAGATCACCACTGAGCGCTCGGGCGCGTGGCTGCGTAAGCGCCGACGCACGTTCCGCGCGCACAACGTGATCGTCGCCGCGGGCGCACTGGGGACGAACAAGCTGCTGGCGCGCTGCAAGCTGAACGGCTCGCTGCCCGCGGTGAGCGACCGGCTCGGCGAACTGGTGCGCACGAACTCCGAGGCGATCCTGGCCGTGACGCTGCCGAAGGAGCTGCCGGGGCAGAACCGCCGCGTGGCGATCAGCGGCTCGATCTATCCCGACGCCAACACGCACATCGAGACCTGCTCGTACGGTGAGGCGGGGGACTCCATGCGCACGCTCTACACGCTCCTGGTCGGCGACGGCACCCGCGTGAGCAGGCCGCTCAAGCTGCTGGGGGCGATCGCGCGGCACCCGCGCCGGTTCTTCAGGCTGCTGACCGCCCGGCACTGGTCGCGTCGCAGTTTCGTGATCCTCGTAATGCAGTCGCTGGACAACTCGATCTCGCTGAGGGCCACGCCTACCCGCGGCGGCAACGTACGACTACAGACCGAGCAGGACGTGAGCAAGCCGAACCCGACGTTCATCCCGGTGGCCAACCAGGCCGCCGAGTGGATCGCCGAGCAGTCCGGTGGCATCGCGCAGAGCTCGATCATGGAGGCGATGGCGAACATCCCGTCAACCGCCCACATACTCGGTGGTGCGGTGATCGGCGACGGCGCCGCCACCGGGGTCATCGACAGCGAGCATCGCGTGTTCGGATACGACAATCTGTACGTGTGCGACGGCGCCGCGATTCCCGCCAACGTGGGCGTCAACCCGTCACTGACCATCACCGCGCTGGCGGAGCGTGCCATGTCCCTGATCCCGCCGAAGGGGATGGACTTGCGCCCCGGCGACAAGGTGCTCCCAGCTCCCGACGCCGTTGAGGCTGCTGCGTCCGCGTCGTGAAGTGAGCTACGGCGTGCCGCCGCTGCCGGCGGCCTTGGCCTTGGTGTTAGTGCTGTGGTAGACGTAGTTGGCGACCGCATCGACCTGTGTCTTGGTGAGGGCGGTGCCGTAGTTCTTGGGCATGATGTCGGCCATGTAGCCCTTGGCTATCTCTTTGTTGGGGTCGACGATCGACACGCGCGCCGCGGAGGCTGGGTCGGCGGTCAGCTCCTTGTCCAGGTTCGGGCCGACCGTTGCGCTCGTGCCGGCCGCGCTCATGATGTGACAGCTCCCGCAGGAGATCGCTCCGACCGAGGGGTCGCCGGATACGAAGAGTTGCTTGCCGAGCGCGTCGCCGGTCAGGGCCACCGCGGGTGCGGCGGCGACGGGCGCGGCGGCTTTCGTCGAGACGGTCACCGTGGTGGTCGACGTCGTGCTGCTGTTGATCAGCGCGATCGTGGACATGACCACCGCGGCGAGGATCCCGAGCCCGCCGAAGATGAGTACCGAACGGCCGGTCGCGTGGGCGATCTGCTCGTCGAAAATCTGCTGGTCGGACCGGATCGGTTTGCGTTCGGGCGTTTGCTCCGGCGTCAGGTCGTTCTCCATGGTCAAACGGTAGTGCCGGCGCAGTAGGCCACGCATCCGCAAAAGGCCGCAACGCTCCGCGGGTTTCTGCGGTCGGGCGGACGCCGGCAGCGTCCGTGGAGGATGATCCCCAGGGTGAGCATCGAACACGTCGACGTCCTGATCGTCGGAGCCGGCTTGTCCGGCATCGGCGCGGCCCATCACCTGCAGACCAACTGTCCGGGGAAGACGTACGCCGTAGTCGAGGCGCGCGAGGCGATCGGTGGCACCTGGGACCTCTTTCGCTACCCGGGCATCCGCTCGGATTCGGACATGTTCACGCTGGGCTACTCCTTCCGGCCGTGGAAGGAAGCGAAGGCCATCGCCGACGGCCCGTCGATCCGCTCCTACATCCGAGACACCGCGCGTGAGGGTGGCATCGATCGCCACATCCGGTTCGGGCACCGCGTGGTGCGCGCCGAATGGTCTACGCCGGACGCGCGCTGGACGGTCGATCTTGAACGCACTGACACTCACGAGACGGTCCAGATGACGTGCGGGTTCCTCTTCACCTGCACCGGCTACTACCGCTACGACGAGGCCTACACGCCCACCTTCCCGGGGGCCGAGCGGTTCGCCGGCCCGATCATCCATCCTCAGCACTGGCCGCAGGACCTCGACTACGCGGGCAAGCAAGTCGTTGTGATCGGCAGCGGCGCGACCGCCGTGACGCTCATCCCGGCCCTGGCGGAGAAGGCTGCGCACGTGACGATGCTGCAACGCTCACCAAGTTACGTCGTGGCTCTGCCGACCGAGGATCGGCTCGCCGATCTCATCCGCCGCTACCTGCCGACCAAGGCCGCGTACGCCGTGGTGCGATGGAAGAACGTGCTCATGACGACGTTCTTCTTTCAGCTCAGCCGGCGCGCGCCGGCCCTCGCGAAGAAGCTGCTGCGCAAGGGCATCGAGAAGGAACTCCCCGTCGAGTATCTCGACGCGCATTTCACGCCGACCTACAACCCTTGGGACCAGCGCGTCTGCCTGGTTCCCGACGGCGACCTGTTCGCGACCATTCGCGCCGGCGACGCTTCGGTCGTCACCGACCAGATCGCGACGTTCACCGAGCATGGGATCACCCTGGAATCCGGCGCGCAGCTGCAAGCCGACGTCGTGGTGACGGCGACGGGCTTGAACATGCTCGCGCTCGGCGGCCTGCAACTCGTGGTGGACGGCCGCGAGGTCCACCTGCCCGACGTGCTCGCCTACAAGGGCATGATGCTCAGCGACGTGCCCAACATGGCGATCGCGCTGGGGTACACCAACGCCTCTTGGACACTCAAGTGCGATCTGACCTGCGAGTACGTCTGCCGCGTGCTGAACCACATGGATGCCCACGGGTACGTCCAGGTCACACCGCGTGACCATCACCCCGGGCGTCCGACGCAGCCGATGCTCGACCTGAAGTCCGGCTACGTGAAGCGCGCCATCGACCAGTTCCCGCGGCAAGGGCTCACGACCCCGTGGCGCCTGCACCAGAACTACGCGCTCGATATAGCGCTGCTGCAGTACGGCACTCTGAACGATGAGGAACTGGAATTCAGCGGTGGGGTGCCGGTGAGCATGCCGGCGCAGCCGCTCGCGGTCTGAGCCGGCGCCGGTTCGGACGCTTCAGGCGCCGTCGAGCAATCCGTGTTCGATCGCGTAACGCACCAGCTCCGCACGGCTCGTTCGTCCGAGCTTCTGCTGCACGTGGGCACGGTGGGTCTCGACCGTACGTACCGAGAGGAACAGCTGCTCGCCGATCTCGGCGTTCGTGTGGCCCAGGGCGATGAGGCGCAACACCTCTACCTCGCGCGCGGACAGATCGTCGGGTCGGCTCGCCGACTCCGTCGGGGCGACCGCCAGGCGGGCACCCAGGGAAGGGTTCAGATAGGTCTCCCCGAGCGCAGCACGTCGCACCGCCTCGACGAGCTCGCGATCGGCTGCCTCCTTGAGGACGTAGCCGACCGCGCCGGCGCGCAGTGCCTGTCGCGCGTACTCCGGGTCCTCCTGCATCGTGAGGATCACGGTGTGGGTGGTCGGCGACCGCTCGAGCACGCCCGGGAGTGCGTCAAGCGACGACGGTTCTCCCGGCATGTTGAGGTCCAGCACGAGGACATCCGGCTTGTGCCCGAGCACGGCACGCAACGCACTCTCGGTGTCACCGGCCTCGGCCACGACCTCCATTTCCGGCTCGGCATCGAGCAGCAGTCGAAGGCCCGCACGCACAAGGGCGTGGTCATCGGCGAGGACGATGCGCACGGTCACACCGTCAGCGTACGTGACGCACGCTTGCCGGCCACCGCTGACAGGCGCGTATGATCGCCGAATAGCACTTACGGAGCCTGAGAGCGAGATCCCGCCGGCCCGCGAGGAGCGGTTGCGTCGGCTGCTGGATCTGGGCCACGCGCTGACCTCCGAGCTGCGGCTCGACGCCGTGCTCGAGCAGATCCTGGAAACCGCGCGCGCGCTCACCGGAGCTCGCTTCGCCGCGGTCGGGATCCTCGACGAACGTCGACGTGAACTGTCGGCGTTCATCACCAGCGGGGTCGAGCCACGGGTGGCCGAAGCGATCGGGCACCTGCCCCGAGGTCATGGGATCCTCGGCCTGCTCATCGATCAGCCGGAGCCGATCCGCCTGCATGACGTTTCCGAGCACCCGCGCTCGTACGGCTTTCCCCCAGGGCATCCGCCGATGCACAGCTTTCTGGGGGCGCCGATTCGCATCCGAGGAGAGGCTTGGGGCAACATCTACCTCACCGAGAAGGAGGGTGGCGCGGACTTCGACGACGAGGACGTGCGAGCGATCGTCGCCCTGGCGGACTGGGCCGCGGTGGCCATCCGCAACGCGCGGATCTTCGAGGACAGCGAGGCACGGCGGCTTGAGCTGGAGCGGGCGGTGCGGGCGATGGAGGTCTCGGCGGAGATCGCCTTGGCGCTCGGAGACCAGAATGACCTCGGGCACATCCTCGAACTGATCGCGGAGCGCGCCTTGGTCCTCGTCGGAGCCGACAGCCTGCTGATCCTCCTGCACGACCGGGACAACCTGCGCGTCATGGCCCAGGCAGGTGACGTACACGCGATGTCCGAGTCGACCGTGCCGGTGGACGGCTCAACGTCTGGCCAGGCCTTCACCACGCAATCTCCGCAGCGGGTGGATGACGCGAGCGAGGGCCTCGCGAGCACGGCTGACGTGTTCGGCCTGCCCGACGCGCACAGCGCGCTGATCGTTCCGCTCGTGTTCCGGGGCCGCGCGCTCGGCGTTCTGTCGGCGTTCAACCATGGCGGCGCCCGCAAATCATTCGATGAAGGCGATGAGCGCGCCCTGCGTGCGTTCGCGGCCAGCGCCGCGACGGCGGTATCCAGTGCGCGCACCGTCGAGGAGCAGCGTCTGCGTGATTCGGTGGCGGCCGCCGAAGCCGAACGCAAGCGCTGGGCCAGGGATCTGCATGACGACACGCTGCAGGGACTCGGGGCAATCAAGCTCGCCCTGGCTTCCTCGTTGCGCGCCGGCCCGGAGATCGCGCGGGCCATTGTCGAAGGAACGATCGACCTTGTCGTGGAGGAGATCGCCGGGTTACGGGAGGTCATCGCCGACCTGCGCCCGGCAGCGCTGGACGAACTTGGCCTGGAGCCCGCGCTGCGTACGCTGGCCGGCCGCGTCGCCGAGCGCGAGCAGCTGACCCTGGAGCTGTCGTTGGACCTCGGGCCTGTCCGACTTCCGCCGGACGTCGAGGTGGCGGCCTACCGCGTCACGCAGGAGGCGCTCACCAACATCGTCCGGCATGCCGAGGCAACCCGAGTGGAGCTGTCGGCCAGCTGCGACGGCGAGACCCTGCGGCTGCGGGTGACCGACGACGGCCGCGGGATACAGGGCGCGCCGACCGGCGGGCTCGGCCTCGTGGGTATGCGTGAGCGGGCCGCGCTCGCCGGGGGCGAGGTGCAGGTGGAGGGCGGAGCCACGGGGACCACCGTGTCGCTGACGCTTCCGGTGCTGAGCGATACGAACGGCTCTACGGCGTAGCGCTCGGGCCCGCCGCGTCGGCACCGTCGCGGCGCATCAAGTCCAGTGGGTTGCGCTTGGTGAGGTCGAACTCTTCGGGGGACACGCGTTTGCGAAACACCCAGTACGTCCAGGACTGATAGGCCAGCACCACCGGGACGAGCACCACGGCCACCACGGTCATCACGCTGAGCGTGTAGTGAGATGACGAGCTGTTGGCGATCGTGAGGTCGTACAGGGAGTTCGTGGTCGACGGCATCACCTCAGGAAACAGATCGACGAACAGCGTCGTGAACAGCGCCGCGATGGCGCCGGCGCTCAGGCCGAAGGCCAACCCCGGCCGGCTGGTGAGTTCGGAGAGAGCGGCTGTGCCGAGAAGGACGGCCGCAATCGCGGCGAGCACCACCACGGTGACCTCCACATCCCCGTGGTTGGACATGTTGACCACGGTCCACACCAGGAAGCCGATGCCCGCCGCAGCGGCGGCCGGCGACGCCCACCGGGCGACGGCGCGGGCTCGCTCGGGCAGGTCCCCACCGGTGCGCAGGTTGAGGTAGATGGCGCCGTGCGCCAAGAAGAGCAGGACGGTTGTCACGCCTCCGAGCAGCGCGTACGGGTTGAGCAGCGTGAACAGGTCGCCGGTGAACTCCTTGTGCGCGTTGATCGGAACCCCGTGCACGATGTTCGCCCACGCAACGCCCCACAGCAGCGCGGCCAGGAAGCTGGAGACGACGGTCGCCCACTCCCAGCCGGTGCGCCAGCGCCGGTCGTCGGATTTACCCCAGAACTCGAAGGACACGCCGCGCACGATGAGCGCGACCAAGATCAGGAACAGCGCGAGGTAGAACCCCGAGAAGAGCGTGGCGTACCAATCCGGGAAGGCGGCGAAGGTGGCGCCCCCGGCGGTGATCAGCCACACCTCGTTGCCGTCCCACACCGGGCCGATGCTGTGGATGATTGCGCGGCGATCCGCGTCGTCATGGCCCAGGGTGCGCAGGAGCATCCCGACCCCGAAGTCAAATCCCTCCAGCACGAAGTAGCCGAGCCAGAGGACGGCGATCAGGATGAACCAGACGGCCTGCAGGGTTGTGTAGTCGACGTGTTGCACGCGGTTCTCCTAATACGCCAGCGACAGGTCGGAGGACGTATCGGTGCGATCAGCGGTCGGCTCGCTCCTGACGTCGTGGCGTGCCTCGCGCAGGAACAGCCACAGGGCGATCCCCCCGATCACCGTGAACAGCGTGAGAAAGCCGATCAGGGAGATGAGGATCTGGCCGGTGGTGACCCGGGGGCTGACGGCGTCCGACGTCTTGAGCAGCCCCTGAACGATCCAGGGCTGGCGGCCCATCTCGGTCATCACCCAGCCCGCCGTGTTCACGACGAACGGGGCGATCCCGGCCGCGACCGCGCACCACAGCCAGCGTCGCGACGTCTCCAGCGTGCCCCGGCGCCACAGGAAAAGACCGACCCCACCGAGCAGGAGCAGGAGCCCCCACGTGTAGACCATCACTCGGAAGGACCAGTAGACGACGCCCACGATCGGGGTGTAGTCGCCCGGTCCGTACTTAGCCACGTACTGGGCGTTCAACTGGTTGATCCCTTTGACCTCGCCGCCCCAGGTGTGGGTGGAAAGCAGCGAGAGCACGTGCGGAACGCGCAGATCCCGGTTCGTATGACCGGGGTTTTTTGTGAAGTCACCGGTCGCGAACAGGCTGAACGAGGCCGGCTTCTCGGTGTTGAACAGGGCCTCGGCCGCGGCCATCTTCATCGGCTGGCGCTGGACGAGGTTGCGGGCCAGGCCGTCGCCGATCACGAACGAGCCGACGATGGCGACGCACGCCATCGGCAACGCGACGCGCAGCGCGGTGCCGAATAGGTCCCGGTCGCCACCGTTGCGCAACTGCCAGGCGGCCACGGCCACCGCAACGAGCGACCCCGTCATGAGGGCCGCCATGAGCACGTGTGCGTACGCCCACATCGTCGTCTCCGAGAAGAGCACGTCGGCGATGTTCGTGAGCTGCGGCTTGCCGCCGACCATCTTGTACCCCACCGGGTCCTGCATCCACGAGTTTGCAGCGATGATGAACCAGGCCGAAAGCGCGCTCCCGAAGGAGACCAGCCAGATGGTGACGAGGTGCATTCGGGGCGACAACCGGTCCTTGCCGAAGATCCACAGGCCGATGAACGTGGACTCAAGGAAGAACGCGGCCAGACCCTCCATCGCCAGCGGCGCGCCGAAGATGTCGCCGACGTAGCGCGAATACTGCGACCAGTTCATCCCGAACTGGAACTCCTGGATGATCCCCGTGACGACGCCGACGGCGAACGAGATCAGGAATAGGCGGCCGAAGAACGTGACCTGGCGGGCGTACACCTCTTTGCCGGTGCGGTAGTGGAGCGTCTGGGCGACAGCGATGTAGAACGCCAGCCCGATGGAGACGGGGACGAACCAGAAATGGAAGATCGTGGTGGCCCCGAACTGGACACGGGCGAGATCGAGAGTCGTCACGCCTGCATTTTCGGGGACCGCCTTGGCACCCGGCAAGGGTGCGAACTACGGATGTGCCCCGCGGTGACACCGCACCGAGCGCGACACTGAGCCACACCCGCGGGCGGCTGTACCGCGCTCTGAAACTACGGTCGGGTACGGATGCGGGCGTCGCCACAGAGCGCGAAAGTCGTCGGGATGGAGCACGTGGATCTCGCATTGACGTCGGTTCTCGGTCACCCGCGGGTGCTGCGCGAAGCGGCGGTCTCGCCCCGGCGACGCATCGTCGTGCGGGGTCCTGAGCGCCTTGATGGTGTTGCCGCTTGGGAGCCGCTGTACGGGCGCCACGTGGAGGGCGTCGTGGCGCTGCGAGACGTGGCCTGCCGACCAGCCGCGACACGGCTGCTCCACGAACTGCTCGAGCGGGCGGCCGCCGACGACATAGTGCTCGTGCGCTTCGTACTGCTTCCGGGGCAGGCCGACTGGGCGGCGGAGCTGTCGGAGCAACTTGAGGGGGCCTCGGTGACCGAGGATCTGACGATTCGCGTGGCTTGAGCTTGTGGGCACGAAGTTCGCCGAGCTTTCCGTCGTCCGCAGAAACCACGTAGGCCAGGGCGGGTCGCGCACGGATGACGAGAGCGAACGGTGCCACTACAGTCACACCATGCCTCCCACCGGACACAGCGACCCCCGGCACGTCGTCATCGTCGGCGGCGGCATCGCCGCCCTCGAAGCGGTGCTCGCTTTGCACGACTTGGCCGGTCCGCGGGTCCGCGTCACGTTGGTCGCACCTGAACCCGACTTCTCCCTGCGCCCCCTGTCGGTCGTCGTGCCGTTCGGCGGCGCGGTGGCCCGAACCGTGTCCTTGCCGGAGGTGCTCAGCGCCCACGGTGGGCAGTTCCGACAGGACGCCGTGCTTTCCGTCGATTCACTGCGACGGGTGGTCGTGTGCGCTGGGGGCGAGGAGCTGGGGTACGACACCCTGCTGCTGGCGCCCGGCGCCCGGCCCGTCCCCGCCTTCGAGCGCGGTCTGACCTTCGATCCTTATGAGGCCGATGCCCTCAGCGGGGTGGTGGCCGACCTTGAGCAGGGTTGGTCTCACTCGGTCGCCTTCGTGGCGCCGGAGGGGATCACTTGGTCACTCCCGCTCTACGAACTCGCGCTTATGACCGCGGACCGCGTGTGGAGCATGGGAGTCGACGACGCCCGGCTGTACCTCGTGACGCCGGAGGCGCGCCCCCTCGGCGTTTTCGGCGCTGAAGCCAGCGCCGCGGTTGGCGAGCTGCTGGCTGCGGCGCACATCACATTCCATGGGTCGGCGGCCGCGCGGGTACCGCGGGCAGGTCAGATCGAGCTGGGTCCAGATCGGGCGATCACGGTAGATCGGATCGTCGCGCTATCGCGGATGGAAGGCCCCCATCTGGTGGGCGTGCCGGCGGACGCGCAGGGTTTCATCGCCACCGATGAGTACGGCCGGGTACCAGGCCTGGCCGACGTGTGGGCCATCGGCGATGCCACTCAGCAGCCGATCAAGCAGGGTGGTCTCGCATGCCAGCAGGCCGACTCGGTCGCCGCGCAGATCGCCTCCGCCGCGGGCGCCGATGTCGACGCCGGGCCACCGGTCCTCGTGCTGCGTGGGCGCTTGCTCGCCGGCCACGAGGACCGTTTCATGCGCCGGTCGCTGTCCTCCACCAACAGCGAGGCCGACGCGCATCCGTTGTGGTGGCCGCCGGCCAAGGTCGTCAGCCGTTACCTGACGCCGTACCTCGAGCAGCTCGGCGTGGTCTCTCCGACTTCGCCTGAACCCCCGGCGGGTCCGGGCGTGGATGTTCACGTCCCGATCGACTGGGATGCGAGCCACCGGCCAAGCGTGCTTGGCCTCTCCACTCTGGGCACCATCCTCTGAGTCCTTCGGCGCTGGTCAGCGGGCTGGGTACCGCGTCCACCGATCCGACGCGAACGTTGACGCCGAGGACTGCGCCAGCGGCGCCATGCTCGCCGACGCAGCGCTGAAGTCGGCAAAGATCCAGGCCACCAGATCCCGCGCGCCCGCTCCCGCGCCGAGGACGTCGCCGGCCATCCGGTCGAGCAGTTGCTCCTGCGTGTAGGCGGGGGCGAGACGGCCATCGGCGGGCAGGGCCGCGAGCGCCGCGGGCCGGCCGTCGACGTGGTGCGATCCCCAACGAGAGACGAAGGCCATGACGCTGCTGATCGGCGGGGCGCCCGGCAGCGTCGGCGTGAAACGGACGCCGTCGAGGCGCCCGAGGAAGTAGCTGATCTCCGTCCACGTGAGGGCCGTCAGTTGTGCCGCAGTGACCCACAGCACCGAGGCGACGAGGGCGGTGCCGGGGCTCGGGAAGATGGTCGCCGGGAACGACCCGTAAGCCGTCGGATGAGCCGCGGCACTCACGTCGAAATCGCGTAGCTCGCCGGCGAGCACCAGGAGACGGCGCTCATCGCGAGGGAGGTGTGCGAACTTGCGGGTCAGCGCCTCGGGTGCTCCGTTGGAGCCGAAGGCCAGCAGCTCAAATCGCGGCGTGCTGTCGAGCGCGGGGAGCGCATCGAGCGGGGTGACCGCCTCCCCGTCCAGGAGGAAGGATGAAGGCGGTCGCGCCCACGGATACCCGAGCGCTAGGTCGTATTCACGGTCGGTGAAATCGCGGGGGCCGACGGAGGCCAGCAGGCTTCCCATCAGCTCGACGAACGCGCCATCGTCGAGGGCGAGGCGGCGGAGCAGCTCCGGCTCGGTGATGGGTGGCCAGCGGTCAGCCATGGTGCAGAAGCTCGGCGATGGTCACCGGCGTCAGGTGCTTGCGCGCCAGGCCGGCCAGGATCTTGGGCAGGATCTGCGCCGTCGGCAAGTAGTTGGCGTGCATCAGGATGATTCTCCCCGGCCGCGCCCAGTAGTGGATCGCGCGCAGCAGGTACGCCGGGGTCTGCAGGCTCGAGTCGGCGAGCGTTCCCGACCACATGATCACCTTGGTGTACCCGAGTTGCCCGGCGGCGGTCAGGGTGCCGGCGTTGTAATCCCCGTACGGAGGGCGAAACCACGGACGCCCGGTGAGATGGAACGTGCGCTCGATCCAGTCCTCATTGCGTTGGAGGTCGGCGCCGAGCGCGGCGGGGCCGATCACCGTGGAGACGCCGTGGCTGAACGTGTGGTTGCCGAGCGTCAGCTGCCCGCGTTGGACGAGCGCTCGAATGCGCGCCGCCTGCGGGTCCCAACTGGCGCCGTACCGCCCGTTCGGGAAAAAGGTCGCGTGCGCACCCGTGCGTTCCAGAACGTCGACGATGCGCTTCACGCACGCGGGGCAGAAGCCGTCGTCAAAAGTCAACGCGACCTTGTGCCCGGTGGTTGGACCGGAGGAGATCACGACGGCTGGTCCCGGTCGACGCGGCGTGATCGCCTGGATGCTGCGATCCAGCGGTGCGGTGGCTTTGCCAGGTGAGTGTTTCTTCTTCGCGTGCTTGCCGCCACTGGTAGTGCCGGAGGTTGTGTCGGCTGGGTGAGTCGCCGTGGCCCGCGAGCCCGAACCGGTTACAAAGGCGACGGCCCCGGCGACGAGGGCCACGCCGACGATGAGGCTGAGCAGCGCGATGAGGCGCCGGCGTCGGATCGTGGCGCGGGGCACATGGACCATCATCCTGTTCGCGGCCGACGGCCTCCTCCGAGAGCCTGCGTTGCGCCGGCCTGGTGCGGGCCGCGATGATGGGTCGCATGCCCGATCCCGCCGAGCTCGCCCGTCGCTTCCTCGCGCTGCACGATCCCGCCGCGCAGCCGCTCCTGTTGCCCAACCCCTGGGATGTCGGCTCCGCGCGTCTGCTCGCCTCGCTGGGTTTCCAGGGCCTGGCCACCACGAGCAGCGGGTTCGCCGCCACGCTCGGCCGGCTGGATTATGGGATCACGCGGGAGGAGGCGATCATGCATGCGGAGCAGATCGTGGGCGCGACGGACCTGCCGGTCTCCGCCGATCTGGAGAACGGGTTCGGCGATGATCCCGCGGGGGTCGCCGAGACAGTGCGGCTCGCCCTGCTCGCCGGCCTGGCGGGCTGCTCGATCGAGGATTCCACCGGCCGCGCGGACGACCCGATCTACGCTGTCGACCTCGCCACTGAGCGGATCGCGGCGGCCGTCGACGTTGCGCATGCCGGTCCGGTGCACCTGGTACTCACCGCGCGGGCCGAGAACCACCTCCACGGCATCGATGATCTCGCCGACACCATCGGCCGCCTGCAGCGCTATCAGGAGGCGGGCGCCGATGTGCTGTATGCGCCGGGGCTACGCCGCATCGAGGACATCCGTGATGTGGTCGGCGCCGTCGATCGCCCCGTGAACGTGCTCGCCCTTCCCGGTGCGCCGACGGTGTCGGAACTGGCTGCGGTGGGGGTGGCCCGCGTCTCGGTCGGCGGCGGGTTCGCGTTCGCCGCGATCGGTGCATTGGTGGCCGCCGGCCGTGAGTTGCTCGACGACGGCACCTACGGATTCTGGGCGCAGGCCGGCCCGGGTGCGCAGGTCGCTCGCGCTGCCTTCGGCGAGTGAGGGAGTCGGGAGTCGACTACGGCTTGTACGTGACCTTCGTGCCGTACACCTCGTGATCGTCGGTGAGGCCGCCCGTGCCGGCGGTGAACGCCGGGCGCACCATCGCGGGCATGGTCGTCACCTGGTTGAACACTGTCGCCCCATCCACCCGGACGGTGATCCGCTGGCCGCGTACCCGCACGGACACCGAGTGCGTCCCGGTGCGCAAGTCACCGATGCTGGTGTTGGTGGCCAACCAGTCAAAGCAGTCACCGGTGGCCGACCGGGCGATGCCGACGAAGTTGGTCGACGGGTCCGTGCAGTTCTGGTAGGTGTCGAACGCGATCACCGGGCCGTCGAGGCCGGAGTAGCGCAGCCCGCCGCCCTGAGCGCCCAGCGCGTCGGTGCCCAACGATCCGTCGAGTAGCGCAAAGGTCAGCCCGTCGGCGTCAGAGCCACCGCCTACGCGCAGGTGGAAGCTGGCGGCCAGTCCGTCGCTCTTGACCACGGTCGGGGAGACGGCCGAGCCGGCGGAGCCGTACTGGTCGGCCGCGGTGAGCAGCACGCCCTTCTTGCTCTTCACCGCCACGCCGTTGAGGACCCAGTCCCGCACGACGGGCAAAGCGTTGATCCCGGTGCCGTGGAGCTGAACGATTTGCGCACCCTGTCCGTCGTCCCCGGTGATCGAGTACGTGGCGGCGATGGCGCCGGTGGCTGTGGGGCTGAACGTCACCTGCTGATGGATCACGGCATCGGGCGGCAACGTGAGGCCCTCTGACAGCGGCGTCGCACTGAAGAAGGCACCCGTCGGAGCCTTCGCCTTGGTGATGGTGACCGGCACGTTGCCGGTGTTCCGCACGTCGAAGCTCAGCGTCTTCGCCCCGCCGGCGCCCACGCTGCCGAACTCAAGCGTCGCGGGGCTGATGGTCAGATGAGGAGAGCCGGAAACGGCCGATCCGGTGAGCGGCACGGTGAGGGTGCTGGTACCGGCGAGCCCGTCTTGGCTGCTGGTGATGATCAGTGAGCCGGCGTCGGAGGCCGCCGCGGTCGGCAGGTAGGTGATGGGAACGCTGATGCTGGCCTTGGACGCGACCACGAGCCCGACCGCCGGAAGGCTGGCCGCGCTGAACGGTGCCGCGGGGGCCGTCACCGCCGTGATCGTGCGCGCCACCGTGGATGTGTTGCTGACCGTCACCGCGAGAGTCTTGGCGCCGTACCCGAGCGCCAGCTGGCCGTAGTTGACGGGGTTTGGCGTCCCCGTAAGCACCGGGGACGTGCCGTAGCCGTGGAGATCCATCGCGACGGTGCCGGCGTCGGTGGTCAGGGACAGCTGCCCGGAGGCGTCACCTGGTCGGGTCGGGGAGAACGTCAGTGGGATGGTGAGCACGTCGCCGGCGTGCAGCGTGGCGGGCAGCGTGGGCGTCGCGGCGAACGGGCCGGTCACCGACGATGCGGTGATCTGCACATCACGGGTGGCCGTGATGGTGGTTGAGCCGCTGGCCGGTGTGCCGCCGACCGCGACGTTGCCGAGGTCGGTGGACGACGTCTGCAGCGCGGGTGCGGCCGGACGGCCGAACCCGATCAGCTTGCCGTCCCTGGTACCGACGTACACGCGGCCGCCATCGGCCACCGGGACGGCGAACTTGGAGACGGCGCCCACCGCCGCCGAGAAGGCTTGCGTGAGCACGCCGCCCGAGGGGATCGCCCGATAGGCGCGCAGCTGACCGCCCGTACCGGTGCTGCCCGTCGAGTACTCCACCCACACCAGGGCACTGCCGGCCGTGGTGCCGTCGCTGGTGACGATCGGTGAACCAGAGGTGTAGCCGAAGGACCCGGTGCTCGTCCCGGTGGACGTGAGGGTCGGCGTGCCACCGGCGGTGACGCCGCCGGCCAAAGCGCGCAGCGGACCGTTGGCCTCCACCTGGTAGACCCAGCCGCCTTCGCCGCCGTAGACGGCCTGATGGCCCCACTGGCCGCCGAACGGGCCGGCGATGTCGACGACCTTGTCGCCCCCGCCTGCCCCTTGTCCGCGCCCACCGAGGTCGTCGCGATCGAGCAGGTAGACGCGCCCGTCCTTGCCCGTCTGCACCGCGAGGTGCGGATGGCTCGGCGTGCCGAAGCTGTCGGGGAGGCCGACCGGGCCGCCGGACCCGAGGTCTGCGTCGTACAGATCCAGGGTGGGGGCATCCCACGGTGAAAACACGTCTTGCGTGCGCAAGATGCCGTCGACTCCGACGTCGGCGCGCACCACCGCCTCCGACAACGTGGTGGGCACCGGGGAGTGCCCGGGGCCGACCGGCGGGGCGATGCCGTTACCGGTCGAGAAGATCATGCGGCCTGGACCATCGGACATCAGCCCGCCGCCGCCCTGCCAGATGCCGGCCGCGGACGCCTCATCGGTGCCGACGCCGTACTCGCTCGTCCACATCGTGGTGATGTTGTGGGCCGCGGTGTCGACCCCGACGATGTAGCCGCGGTACGGGCCGATGTCGCAGTGGGAGGCAAACGCCGCGTAGACGACGCCGTTCATGAGCAGCAGCCCTGGGCGCTGCATCGCGGTGCGGGCGATGAACGGCAGGCCTGGTGTGGACTCGGGGGCACCCTTGATCTCGACCGGCCAGCCGGTGCGCTCGGTGCCATCGGCCACCGAGACTGCGTGTAGGTACCACTTCGCCTGACCGGCCTCGACGACCTTGGTGGTCAGGTACTCGGTCTGCGTGACCGGGTCTACGACGGGGGTCGAGGTGGAGCCGAGGTTCGGCGTGAGGTCACCGCAGCCGATGTCGTTGGCGCTGAACGGAGTCCCGAAATCACGGCTCCAGCGGATCGCGCCCGACAGCTTGTCGATCGCGTACGCCTTTGCGTTCTCGGTGGTGACGAGCACGCGCTGGCCCTGCACGAGCGGCTCGGAGTAGACCTGACCGTCGACCGTTGTCGTAAGAGCTTGCCGAAGTCCGACGCCGCTACCTGGGAGGGCGTGAGAGTCGCCTCGTTGCGGTCCCACCCGGTGCGCAGGTTGTCGTAGGACATCGTGGACACGTCGGCCTGCGCGGCCGCCACGAGAACGCTGGTGAACAGCACGGACAGCGTGGCGACCAAGTGGACACAGCGACGGGACATTGGTGCCTAACGGTCGGGCGGACGGAACCAGCGCGCACGCTACGTCAATGCGGCGCGGTGTCAAGGCCGACTCACGGTCTGTTCACCTTGCCCGCGCGAGGTCGATCACGCCGAAGCCGTATGCCCGGTCGCGGCCCGGAGCGCCGAGGTCGTCCACGGCGGCGTCCAAACGCCCTCTGATGGTGGCGACTGAGGCCGACGGGTCGGCCGACCACAGCAGCGCGGCGGCGCCCGCGGCGTGGGGGGTGGCCATGCTGGTACCCGACTCGGCGACGTACCCACCGCCCGCGCGCACCGACATGACGTTGACGCCAGGCGCGCTCACCTCGACGTCCAGATTCTCGTTGGAGAACGGGGCCACGGCATCGCGTGCGTCGATGGCACCGACCGATACCACCTGCGAGAGCCCAGCGGGATACTCGGTGGCGCCGTTCCCGTCGTTACCGGCGGCGGCCACCAGCAGCGACCCGCCGCGCCCGCCGCGTGCATAAGCGGTCTTCGCCGCCTCGGCGAGCGTCTGGGAGTAGGGGCCGCCGAGGCTCATCGAGATGACCCGTGCGCCGCGGTCGTGTGCCCAGGCCACGCACGCGGCCACGTCGGCGACGGTGCCTGAGCCGCCGGCGCCGCCCAGCGCACGGCAGATGATCAGTGGCGAGTTGAACGCCACGCCGGCCACACCGAGATGGTTGTTGGCCAGCGCGCCGATCGTGCCCGCGACGTGCGAGCCGTGTCCTTCATGGTCCGCGCATTCGCCCTCGGTAACATGGCCGTCCTGGGCGGCGCCGCAAGCCGCCACCTGGCCACGGAGATCCTCGTGGGCGATGTCGATCCCGGTGTCGACGATCCCGACCGGTACGCCGCCGGTGGCCGGAAAGGAGCCGAGGCCGTGCGCTGACCAGAACGCCGGTGCGCCGATGCGCCGAACCCCGTACAACTCGCCCCAGCGCGGGTCCGACGGAGTGGCGGCGAACGCACGGACGGTGCGGTTGGGCTCGGCCCAGAGCACACCGTGCTTGCGTCGCAGGCGGGCGACGGCGGCTGCCGGATCGCCGGGAGCAGTGACGAGTCGGGCGCCCGTTCCCGCGACAACTACCCCGGCGGAGGAGAGGCCCGCCGCCGTCAGTCGCGAGGCCGGCGTTCCGGCGCGCAGGCGGACCATCACGCCCCCGTCAGCGTGGGCGGGGGCAGCAGAGTGCAGGAGCACGATGGCGAGGACCGCGAGAGCGGCCTGTCGGCCCCGATGGAGGAGGGTGCGTGAGCTGTTCATGTCCCGCACCATTCCGGCGCCGAGCACGATCGTTGTCCGATGTCACGGAGTCGGCTCGGTTTCGGCGCGCAATCGTCACGAACAGCCGGTGAATCCCCTAATCTGCGGCCCATGTCCACCCCGCCGCCCAACGATCCTCGCTATCCCCAACAGCCGGGGGCTACGCCGCCTCCCGGCGAGGGTTACCCCACCCAGCAGCAGGGCTACTACCAGCAGCCGCCTGAGCCGAAGAAGAGCCCGTGGCCGTGGGTGATGGGCATCGTCGCCCTGCTGGTGGCCGGTGCCATCGCCGCAATCCTGATCACGGACAGCAACGACAAGAAGCCGGCGACCACGGTCAACCATCGGACCACCGTGAACAAGACGATCACCACCCCGGCGACCACGACCACCACCACCAACACCATCACCGTCACGACGCCCACGGTGACGGTGACCACACCGGCCTCGGGCGGCGCGACCGCCCCGTAGCTCAGCCTGCCGGCGTCGCCGGGACCGGTGGCGCCGTGAGGCGTTTGCGAAACACCCAGTACGTCCAGATCTGGTAACCGAGGACGACCGGCGTGAGCACGGCGGCAGCCACCGTCATCACGTGAAGCGTGTAGTGCGCTGAGGACGCGTTGTCCACCGTGAGGCTGTTCGCGAAGGTGCTGGAGGAGACCATCACCCGCGGATACAGGCTGAAGAACAGCGTGAGGATCGCCAGGCCCATCGTGGCTGCCGTGGCGACGAACGCCCAACCCTGCCGGCCGATCCGCGTGAACACCACGACGTCGACCGCGGCGATCACCGCCAGTGCGGCGGGGACGACCGCCGGGAAGAGGCTCGCCTGGTTCGTGTCGTGGGCCACGGCCAGCGTGGCCACCACGAAGGCGATGGCCAGCAGCGCCGACACCGGGGCGACGCGCCGGGCCAGCACGGTCGCCCGCTCGCGCACCTCGCCGCTGGTGCGAATGCTCAGGAAGACCGCGCCGTGCACGAGGCAGATCCCGACCACGGCGACCCCCGCCAGCAGCGAGTACCAGGACAAAAAGTCCATCGGCGAACCCGAGAAGTCCTGCTGGTCGTTGATCGGCACGCCCTTCAGCAACGCGGACAAGGCAACGCCGAACAGCAGCGGGATCAGCAGTCCGCCCGCGGCGTTGGCCCACATCCAGAACCGGCCCCAGTGGCGATGGTCGCTCTTGCCGCCCCACTCGAAGGAGATGGCGCGCAGGATCAGCGCCAGCAGCGCCAGCACCAGCCACACGTAAGCGCCAGAAAACAGGGTCGCGTACCAGACGGGGAAAGCCGCGAACGTCGCGCCGCCCGCGACTATCAGCCACACCTCGTTGGCGTCCCACACCGGCCCGATCGTCTCCAGCATCTGCGAACGGTCGTCCTCGCTGCGGCCGATCAAGGGGAGCAACATTCCGACCCCGAAATCAAAGCCCTCCAGCACGAAGTAGCCGATCCAGAAGAAGGCGACGAGCCCGAACCACAGGTCGGGGAGCGACATCAGAACGCCACCGCGGGTGGTGTGGCGCTCGTGCTGCCGGCGTCCTCGATCTCAGGCAGATCCAGCCGCGCGTAGCGGCGCATGAGGATGAAATCGAGAACCCCGAGCGCTGCGTACAGCGACAGGAACACGGTCAGGCTCATGATCACCTGACCGGCGGTGATGCTGGGGCTGACCGCGTCGGCGGTCTTCAGCAACCCTTGCACCACCCAGGGCTGGCGGCCGGCCTCGGTGAAGATCCAGCCGGCGAAGCCGGACAGGAAGGGCAGCGCGATCCCCCCGACGGCGATCCACTGAAAGCGGCGACTCGTCATGTATGTGCCGCGCCGCCACAGCCACCAGCCGGCCAGGGCGATCAGCATCGAGATGGTGCCCAGATAGGCCATCACGCGGATCGACCAGTAAGTCAGTCGGACATCGGGCAGATAGCTCCCCGGGCCGTAGGCCTGCTGCTCGGAAGCGTTGACCTGGTTGAGGCCCTGGACCGTTCCCTTGAAGGAGTTGGTGGCCAGGAAGGACAGCAGCCCCGGGATCTCGATCGAGAAGCTCGGGTCCGGATCGTCCGCGGTGAAGCCGCCTATCTGGAAGAGGGAGAACGACGCGCTCTTCTGCGTGTTCCACAACGCCTCGGCGGCGGCGATCTTCATCGGCTGGTGGTTGTCGATCGTCACCCCGAACTCGCTGCCCACGGCGAGGTTGAGGAAGGTCGCGGGGACCGCGACGATGAGCGCCACCTTGGCGGCCAGCCGGAAGATCTGCGCCTGGCGGTCCTTGACGATGTGCCAGGCCGCTACGCCGAGCATGAAGAAGCTGCCGACCATCAGCGCGGCCAGCAACGTGTGCCCGATCGCCCACCACGCCCAGTCGTTGCCGAGGACCTCCGTAAAGCTGGTCATCACGGGCCGCGCGCTCGGGCCTGACTGGGAGTACCCGACCGGATGCTGCATCCAGGAGTTGGCCACGAGGATGAACGAGGACGACAGCCAAGTCCCGGCGACCACCAGCCACACGGTCATCAGGTGAACCCGTGGGCTCAGCCGGTCGCGCCCGAAGAGCCACAGCCCGATGAACGTGGATTCCAGGAAGAAGGCCGCCAGGCCCTCCATGGCGAGAGGCGCTCCGAACACGTTGCCCACGAACTTGGAGAACTCCGACCAGTTCATGCCGAACTGGAACTCCTGCACGAGGCCCGTCGCCGCCCCGATGGCGAAGTTGATGACAAAGAGCGTGCCGAAGAACCGGGTGAGTTGCAGCCAGCGATCATCGCGGGTGCGGTACCAGGCCGTCTGCAGGATCGCCACGAGCGGAGCCAGGCCGAGCGTCAGCGGGACGAATATGAAATGAAACAGCGTGGTCAGCGCGAACTGCCAGCGAGACAGTTCGACCACCGACGCGGCCAACGGCAGGTGCATGTCGAGCATCCTTACGGCCGCGATGGACGTTGGCAATCCGTGTGGCGCCCGCCCGCCCTGCTCAGCCCTGCGGGGTGGACAGCGAGAGCGCGAACCGATCCTCGGGATCGGTGTACGTCTCCACCAGATCCAAGTGGGCGGCTGCGAGGTCGGCCCGAAGGCGCTCGGGAGTGAACTTGGCGCTGATCTCCGTGCGCAGATCCTCGCCGGCGGCGAACTCCACGGTGAGGTCCAGCTCGGACAGAGTCACTCGCTGCGGCGACCGGGCGCGGAGGCGCATCTCGATCCATTCCTGCTGGCTGTCGAAGAAGGCGACATGGTCGAACGCGTCAGGGTCAAAGTTGCCGCCCAGCTCACGGTTGAGCACGTGCAGGACGTTCCGGTTGAACGCTGCCGTGACCCCGGCGCTGTCGTCGTAGGCCGCCTGGATGACCGCTGGATCCTTGACCAGGTCGGTGCCGAGCAGCAGGTGGTCGCCGGGGCGAAGCAGCGCCGCCATCGCCCGCAGCAACCGGCGTCGGCTGCCCGGGGCAAAGTTCCCGACTGTGCCCCCGAGCAACGCCACGATGCGTGGTCCGTCAGCGGGCGGCACCTCTTCCAGATGGCGCTCGAAGTCGCCGACCACGCCGTGGACGTGAAGGCCGGGATACTCCTCGATCAGTTCTTCGGCCGTGCGCCGGACCATCGTCTCGGTGACGTCGAGCGGAACGTAGCGGCGCAGCGTGCCTGCGTCCGACATTGCGTCCAGCAGCACCCGCGTCTTGGCGGCCGTGCCGGAGCCCAGTTCCACGAGCTCGGCGGCGCCCGTGAGCGCGACGATCTCGTGCGAGCGAGCTTCGAGGATCGCCCGCTCAGCTCGCGTGGGGTAGTACTCAGGCAGCTCGCAGATCTGGTCGAAGAGATCGGCGCCGACCGCATCGTAGAAGTGCTTGGGCGGCAACTCCTTGACGGGGCGGGTCAGCCCGTCGAGGGCGTCATCAGCCAGAGAGCGCTCGCCGCCCGCGCCCAAGTAGGAGCGCACCACGATGCGCTCGTCGGACGCCAGGGTGATCGGTTCCATCATGCCTCCACGTCGCGGACAAGTCGTACGCCGGCAAAGATCTGACGGCGCCGGGGCAGGTCCCAGTTGCGGAACGTGGCGGTCGCCACGCGCTTGTCCGCGGCCCACGAGCCGCCTCGCAGTACGCGGTAGGCGTCGCCGAAGAACACCTCGGAGTACTCGCGGTACGGGTGCGCCACGAAGCCGGGGTAGCCGGTGAACGGGCTCGTCGTCCACTCCCACACCTGTCCGACATCCGCGATGCTCGTCCCGTCGTTCCAGGTCGCCGCCCGTTCCCACTCTGCTTCGGTGGGGAGTCGCGCGCCATGGGCGCGGGCGAAAGCGTCGGCCTCGAACCAGGAGACGTGCTGCACGGGTTCGTCGTGAGCGCGCCGTGGCCCGTCCTGATCCCACTCCGCGGGGCGGGAGATGTCGTACTCCTCCTTCCACGCCCAGCCCTCAGACGACCACCATTCGCGCCGCTCGTACCCGCCGCCTTCGGAGAAGGAGAGCCAGGTGGCGTTGGTGACGGGGCTGCGGGCGATGGTGAACGGGCCGACGGGCACGTCGTGCCGGGGGCGCTCGTTGTCGTAGGAGAAGCGGTCGGGGCCGGCGCCCATCGGCAAGACGCCGGCGGGGATGGCGGTGAATGCGCCGTCGGCGTCTGTGACTGGGCGCAGGCTCGGCTCGCCTTCGGGCAGCAGGCCGCCGAGCGTCATGGTCTGGCGCATCGTCTCGGTGTGCTGCATCTCGTGGCGCAGCACGAGTTCGTGGAGCACCGGGTCCACGCCGTGGGAGTCGATAACGGAGAGGGTGCGGGCGCGCACGGCGGCGAGGTAGTCGCGGGCGTCATCGGGGCCGAGGATCGCGATGTCCCCGCGTACCGCCCGCGGGGTTTCGAACGCGTCGTACACGCCCATCAGGTCGTCGCGCAGCAGCGGCAGGTCTCCGTGGCGGTGCACGAGCCAGAGGTCCTCGTAGGCCGCTATGTGGCCCAGGTCCCACACCAGCGGGCTCATGAGGGGATCCACGACGGACTGCAGCGTCGCCTCGTCGAGGTGGGAGACGAGGGCGAGCGTGCGCGCACGCTGCGCAGCGAGCTCGGCGCACAGGTCTGTGGTGTCAGGTGCGTGCAGTGATGTGGCCATACGAACGCCGGTCTTCATGAGGGTAGCGGGTGCGATTCACCGGCTTTCGGACCTGAACGCTACGGCGTGGT
The DNA here is from genome assembly GCA_038319025.1 of Solirubrobacterales bacterium. Taxonomy (GTDB): domain Bacteria; phylum Actinomycetota; class Thermoleophilia; order Solirubrobacterales; family Solirubrobacteraceae; genus JBBQCW01. The sequence continues at coordinate 37,448 of JBBQCW010000011.1, read as the reverse complement.
GCAGGGCCCCGTCCATGACAGAACAGGAAACACGCACGGATAGATCACTCAGGAATGGCGAAAATGGAGCCAGCACTCTGAGGTGGCTCGCAAACTTGTTCATATGGAGCGGGTTTGCGAGCCACTGCCGCCCGCGCCGGCGGATCACTCGGCGGGTAGATCGCCGAGCCAGGCGAGTAACGCCGCGTTGACTTCGTCCGGGCGCTCCTGCTGGACCCAGTGGCCGGCGCCGTCGATGAGGACGACGTCCCGTAGGTCGGTGACCACGCCCGCCATCACCTCGTGCGGCATGAACACACGCACGGGATCGCGGCTGCCGGTGATGAACAGCGCCGGCTGGTCGATCGTGCGGCCCTCGACGGCGGCGAGGAGTTCCCAGTTGCGGTCGATGTTGCGGTACCAGTTCAGTCCGCCGGTGAATCCGGTGCGGTTGAACGCGTCGACGTACACCGCAAGGTCCTCCTCGGTCAGCCAGCGCGGGGTAGGCGGGACGTCGTGGCGTTCAGACCATTCACGGGTCCACGTCTCCCGAGTGGCGAGGGTGCGCCGCACGTCTTGGGCGAGCGCCGTGTCGGCGGGGCCGGGAGTTTGAAACCAGACGATGTAAAAGTCCTCGCCCAGGTGCTCGCGCATGATCGGCGTCGGCGGTGCCGGGGCGCGCGGCACGTACGGCACGCTCAAGCCCGCTACCGCTCGGACGCGGTCAGGGTGCAGCAGCGCGGTCTTCCAGGCCACGTCCGCTCCCCAGTCATGGCCGACGAGGGCGGCGCTCGGGAGCGCGAGCGCATCGAGCAACCCGATCAGGTCTCCGGCGAGGTGCTCGATGTCGTAAGCGGCGATGTCGTCTGGGGCGCTGGTGCCGCCGAACCCGCGCATATCCGGGGCTATGGCGCGGTAACCGGCGGCCTCCAATCCGGCGACCTGATGGCGCCAGGAGTGGGCCAGTTCCGGGAAGCCGTGGACGAGCAGCACCGCAGGCCCGCTGCCCGCCTCGGTCACATGCATGTTGATGTCGCCGACCGGCAGAGTTCTGGAGGTGGCGGGCACGGCCGGGAGGGTATCTCTCGGGCGGTTCTCCACTAGCCTGCGCGGCCGTGCTCGTGCTGCTGCCGCCCTCGGAGGGCAAGACCGCCCCAGCGTCCGGGGCGCCCGTGGATCTGGCGGCGCTGACCCACCCCGCGCTGACTCCGCAGCGGTCGAAAGTGATCGCGGTGCTGGGCCGGGTGGCCCGGGGATCTCGCAAAGGCGCACTGCGCACCCTCGGCCTGAGCGTCGGGCAGGCGGACGAGATCGCGCTCGACGTCGACCTGCTCGCCGCGCCCGCGGCCCCGGCCGCCGAGGTCTACACCGGCGTCCTCTACCAGCACCTCGATCTGGCCTCGCTCACCCCGGCGGCGCGGTCGCGGGCGGCCGACAGGATGCTCGTGGCCAGCGCGTTGTGGGGCGTGGTCGGCCTCGACGATCGCATTCCCGCCTATCGGTTGTCGATGGGCGCACGCTTACCGCGCCTCGCGCCACTGGCTTCGTGGTGGCGCCCAGCACTGACGGCCGCGCTGCCGGCGGATGCGCTCGTGGTGGATCTGCGCTCCCAGCCCTACGCGGCCGCCTGGCGCCCGGCGCAGGGCACGGTCGTCGCGGTGCGCGTGTTTGTCGAGCGTGAAGGTCGGCGCACCGTCGTCAGCCACATGGCCAAGGCCACCCGCGGCGATGTGGCCCGCCTCCTTGCGCAGGCGCGCGGCGTGCCCGGCGATCCTGCGGCCATCGCGGCGGTGGTCCAGCGCGCCGGGCACCGCGTGGAACTGGCCCGCGAAGCAGACCGAGGGGCGACGGCGACGTGGTCGCTCGACGTGATCCTCTAGCGCAGAGGCGACGCGGGGGTCGTCATCGGCCCTCCGGCTTCCAGCCCGGCCCACCGAACAGGTACCCGACGCTGTCTCGTAGCGAGCCGGCCGTGCGAACATCGCGCCACAGCGCCGCGTATTCACCGAATGCAACACGCACCGGATGGTGGGTCTCGATGTTCGTCGTCAGGCCGTAGACGACGCGTTCGTCCTCACCCTCGAAAGTCCCGAACATGCGATCCCAGATGATCAGGATGCCGGCGTAGTTGCGATCCAGATATTGGTCGTTGGTCCCGTGATGGACGCGGTGGTGGGAGGGCGTGTTGAAGATGAACTCGATCGGGCGGGGCAGGCGACCGACGCGTTCGGTGTGCAGCCCGAACTGATAGATGAGGCTCACGGACTGCATGGCGAAGATCATCCAGGGGGCGAAGCCGAGCAGGGCAAGCACGGCCCAGAACGGCAACTCGGTCATCGGCACCCACGTCTGCCGCAGCGCCGTCGACAGGTTGTAGTGCGTGCTCGAATGGTGAACGACGTGGCTGGCCCAGAACACCCGCATCTCGTGGCTGCACCGGTGATAGGAGTAGTAGGCAAGGTCATCGCAGAAGAAGAGCAGGACGTACGTCCACCATTCGTCGGCCGGCATCTTCAGCGGGGTGATCGTGTAGAGCGCCGCGTAGATCACGATCACGAATAGGCCCCACACCGCCCCGACGACGACGCTGCCGGCGCCCATGGTCAGGCTCGTGGTGGTGTCGCGCCGCTCGTATCCGACGAGGTCCTTCTGCTCGTTCGCGGCGATCCGGAATGAGACGGCTTCCAGCACCAGGAAGAGGACGAAGAACGGTACGGCGTAGAGGACGAGGTCATGCATGGGCGCCGTCCTCGGAGGTGGTCGTCGGGGCGCCGAACGCGGTGGCGAGCGTGCGGCTGAGCAGGGCGTCGGCGCCCGCGCCCGCGGCGTCCTCGTCCGCGTCGGCGACGGCGGTGAGAAGTGCCGCGTGGGCTGGGATGTCACGGGTCTCGGCGGCAAAGACCTCGTCGGACAGCGCCGGGGCGGCCGACGTGCCGACCAGGAGGCTGTTGTACGCGAGGCTGTAGGCCAGGTTGTCGCTGGCGGCCACGAGTTCGAGCCAGAGGCGTTCGTAGCGGTCGGCGAGATTGTCGAGGTCCCCATCGGCGCGCGCGTCATCCTCCGCATACGCGCGCAGGCGCTCGACGGCCGGTGCGGTGGCCCGGCGGGCGGCCAGGCGGGCCACGTCGACACCGAGTGAGCGGCGCATCTCCAGAACGGAGCGCAGGCCCTCGGTGGCGATCGGGCCGTCGAGCGCCTCCGGCAGGTGGGCCAGGAGGTCCAACCCACCGGTCCGTCGCCAGTCGCACACGCGGGTGGGGCCGCCATGGGTGACGGTGATCAGGCCGGCTTGCTGCAAACGCTTGATCGCTTCGCGTACGGCGTGGCGGTTGCAGGCGAACGTGGCGCTCAGCGAGCGCTCCCCGGGCAACGTGGTTTCGGCGGCCAGGCGCCCGGCGAGGATCTCGGTGCGCAGGTGCTCGAAAACGGATTGAGAGACGGGCCGGCGGGGGGCAGGTGACGACATGGGCCGATCCTAACTGGTTGGACCAGTTGGCGCCAGCCCGTGCTGAGTTCAGGCCGGCAGCGCGATGCGCAGCACGGTCGCGGCTGCTCCGGCGCCCGGGTGCAGCACCAGATCGTCCGCGTCGGCCGGGAGCAGGGCGAAGTGGCCGGATTCAAGCTCCAGGTCATCGACCGTCACCGTGCCGGCCACCGGGCAGACGATCGCGCACTCCCCCGGATCGGTGGCGCGACGCGGTGCGTCCAGCGACCAGCGCTGCACGTCGAAGATCTCGTTGCTCACCAGGACGTCGCCCGCTGGGGTCACCAGCTCCGGCTCGTGGTCGTCCCAGTCGATCGAGGCCAGCGACTGGTCGACGTGCAGTGCCCGCGGCCGGCCGTCCAGACCAGGCCGGTCGAAGTCGTACACGCGATAGGTGGTGTCGGAGTTCTGCTGGACCTCGACGATCAGGTTGCCCGCCCCGATCGCGTGGACGCGCCCGCTGGGCAGGAACATCACGTCACCCACCTGCACGTCGAGCCGCTGCAGCAGGGCCGAGACGTCCTCGCCAACGGCCAAGGCAGTCTCGAAACGCTCGCGCGTAACGCCCGCCGCGAGGCCGGCGAACAGGTGGGCGTCGGGCCGCGCGCCGGCGATCACCCACCTCTCCGTCTTCGGCTCGCCGCCCAGCGACGGCGCGACAGCGGCAGGCGGATGGACCTGGATCGACAACGTGTCCTCGCAGTCGAGCAGCTTGATGAGCAGGGGGAAACGGTCCGAGGTGTGCCGCGCGGCTCGCCCGCCGAACAGAGCCGCGCGGTCGGCGCCGCTCCACAATTCATGCAGCGTGGCTCCCGCCCTGGGCCCGTCGGAGACCACCGACTGTGCCTCGGGGCGGTCGACTATCTCCCAGGACTCTCCGATCACGGTGCCGTCGGTGAGCGGCTTGCCCAAGTCGGTGGCCAACCGCCGTCCGCCCCACACACGCTCCATGAACAGGGGCGTGAAGGTGAGGGCGCGGGACACGCGCTGCATCCTGCCAGCGCGGGCGGTCAGCGCCGGAGCGTCAGGGACACCTTGGCGCCGCTGCGCAGCCTGGTGCCGGCCTTGGGAGAGGTCTTGATCACGCGACCGCGCCGCACGCCGGACCCGCGCGCATGGCGGACCCGGCCGGGCTTGCAGTGGGCGCGGACGAGGGCACGCTTGGCCTTGGCCAGGGTCAGCCCCTTGACCCGCGGGATGACGCAGCTGACGGTGGGCGGCGGCAGGGGGGTGGTCGTTGTCGGGGTGGTCGTTGTGGGCGTCGTGGTGGTGGTAGGTGTCGTCACCGTGGGCGGCGGCGGCCCGGCGGCCACGGTGATGGACACCGTCGCGGGCGCCGAGGCGGCCGCCCCGTCGTCCGCTGTGTAGGTGAACGCATCGGCGCCGGAGAACCCGGCGTTGGGGGTGTAGAGGTAGGTGCCGGCCGGGGCCAACGCGACGGTGCCGTGTGCGGGCAGTGTGGCGATGGTCGCCGTGAGCGGATCGCCGTCGGCGTCTGTGTCGTTGGCGAGCACGCTCGGCCCGTTGAGCGCCGTGTTGAACGGCGTGTTCGCGCTGTCGTTCACTGCGACCGGCGCGTGGTCGGCGGCGCCGATCGTCAGCAACCCTGTGGCGGTCGCCTGCTGGCCGTCGGGGTTGATGACCGTCACGTCGCACGGGCCCGGCGTGGCCGCTGAGGTGTTGAGGGTAACGGCAATCTGGCCGGCGTTGACGAACGTCACACCGTTCGGGTTCGCGGTGGCACCGCAGCTCGTGGTCACGGCGAGACGGCTGGCGAATCCGGCGCCCGGGTCAAACCAGCCGACGCCGCCGTTCAGCGTAGTCGTCAGGCCGATCGATACGGAAGCGAGCCCCGAGGGGACGTGCGTCGGGGTGGCCGTCGTCGGCGCCGGGGGTGCCGGGGCGTGCAGCTGCACGATCCGCAGGCCCCAGCCGTTCAGCACGGCGGCGTACTCCTGGGCTGTCCACAGCGTCTGGTCGTCGTTGGGATCCACGACCATGGCGGAGTAGTCACCCCAGCGACGGACGCCGGATTCGAAGGTTGTGTTGTACGCGTTGGGGCTGTTCGTGCTCAACACCGGAGCGTCCGTGGCTCCGGTGGCGTCGCCCGGGCGACGCGCGGAGAACCACGCGTTGGCGTGGGCGACCGCTGACGCCGTGCTGCCGCCGATGGCCATGATCCCCTGACCGTTGGTCGTCACCGTGGGAATCCAGTAGCTGTTGGGGGTAGCGGAAGCGGTGCCGTCGAACACCGTGCCGCTCTGGCTGAGGACCGGCGACCCGCTGGTCATGTTGATGTCGTACCAGCGCGAGCCGTTCCGGCCGCCGCTTGCCGATGCTGCTCCGGCGGAGTCGACCCGGATGTTGTGCGCGGTAAAGATGTGGCCGTTGCGCATGGTCGCCTGGTACAGCCGGTCGTCAAGACCGTCGAGGTTGCCGCCGGTGTTCCCGAGGTGCGGGACGCTTGCGGGCTCCGTGGTGGTGGGGACGGTGAGCGTCTGCGTGGCGGCGAGCGTGGGCGTGCCGCCTGGGTTGTTGACCTTGATCACGTCGAGTTTGGAGAACAGGTTGGAATCGACGCCGATGAAGGCCCCGGTGGTGGCCGCAGGATCGGGGTTGACGACGCCTTGCGGCGTGAACGGGCCGTTCACGTTGGCGAATCCGGTGACGACCATCGGGCCTGCGCCGAGCAGGGACTGCTTGTTGACCACGTAGACGTTTGAGCCGATGGGGGCCCCGACGCTGCTCTGGAACATGTTCATGCCGACGTACAGCGCATTCGCGTCGATACCGAGCGTCGGGTAATCGGCGAAGTGACTCCCACCGCCGGCGACGTTCTCGTTCACCGAGAAGAACGTGAAGCTGCTCGGGCTCGTGATGGTGGGGCCGCTGGAGACGGCGAACAGGATCTTGTTGCCCGTGTTGGTGACGTCGATCATCACGATGAACCAGCGGCCGGTGGCGTGATCGAACACCATGTGAGGGTCCGACACGCCGGCCACGGTGAGCGTCGAAAAGAAGGCGTCGAGGTCGTTGTCCAGCGCACCGTCCGCTGCCCCAGTCGCCTTGGCGTACGAGCGGATGCGGCCGTTGACGATCGCCACGACCTGCGTCGGGCCGACGGCGATCTCGGTGTCCGGCGGCGTGAACAGCGAATCCTGACCGAGCACGGCGCCCCGGGGGCCATCGAAGGCCGTCCCCGCCGTGGCGGCGACGTTAGGTCCAGCCGTGCGCCGCGAGCGCCCAGGCACGACCGCGCTGGGGTGTGGATTGGTCCGGCGCGGCGGCTGCTCGCCCGGCTCGATTTGCTCCAGCGGATAGGGGCGCCCGAGCGTGCTGCCGGGGCTGACCGGTGAAAACGGGACCCCACGGGTGCCCTCAGCGGTGATGCCGTGAACCTGGCTCGGCTGAGCCGCATTCGCCGTCGCCGGGGTGATTACGAGCAGGAAAGCGAGCGTGAGCGCTGCACGGCGAGCCAGGGACATAGGGCCACTGTAGATCCTCAGGGCGTCAGCTGTTGCGGTTTCTTGGGGTGGCACGCAAACTCGTTCATATAGATCACGTTTGCGAGCCACCGCGGGCGGGCGGGGGTGTTAGGGGCGTGTCGGCCGGCACCGGGCCGCGTACCGTGACCCCGCAAGCGCCAGGCCCACCGCCGGGCTCAGGCCGGCGCGGGGGCGGGGGTGCCTGGCGCGGCGACGGGCGACGGGGCCGCCTCGAGCCCGAACGCTTCCGCCAGCAGCTCATAGGAGCGTCGGCGGGCTTCGTGGTCGAACGTGATCGTGACGATGATCGCCTCCTCGGCCCCGTAAGCGCTCACCAGTTCCTCCACGCCCGCGCGGACCTTCTCCGGCCCGCCGATGATCGCCCGCCGGCCCGTCGGCGGGGCTTCGACGCGCTCGCCCTGGGCCTCCAGGTAGCGCAGCGCCTTCTCCACCGGCGGTACGGGGATCAGCTGCCCTCGCCTCAGCATCCCCAGGGTCATGCGGCTGCTGGAGGCCAGACGCTGTGCCTCCTCGTCCGAGTCGGCGCACACCACCCACGCGGCCACCGCAAGGCGCGGCGCATTCACGCCGACTGACGGAACAAAGTGCTCACGGTACGTCGCCGCGATCTGCGCCCCGCCGGGGTTGATGAAGTCGGCGAACGCGTACCGCAGCCCGGCCTCGCCGGCCCACAGCGCGCTCTGCATCGAGCTGCCGAGCAGCCACGGCTCGGGGCGCTCGGGGCCGCCCGGGAGTGCCGCCAGGCGGGCGAAAGGATGGTCGGCCGGCATGCGGTTCTCCAGCAGCGCCAGCAGCTCGGCGAGCTGCGCGGGGAAGTCGTCGCCCAGCCCTCGGCTGCGATCGCGTTGCAGGGCCAGCGTGGTGATCTGATCGGTCCCCGACGCGCGGCCCAGGCCCAGATCGATCCGCCCCGGGTACAGCCCGGCCAGGATGCTGAACGCCTCGGCCACCTTCAGCGGGCTGTAGTGGGGGAGCATCACGCCGCCGCTGCCGACGCGGATGCGCGTGGTGTTCGCGGCTATCGGACCGATCAGCACCTCGGGTGCGGCGCCGGCCAGCGTCGGCCCGCCGTGATGTTCGGCCACCCAGTAGCGGTGGTACCCGAGCATGTCGGTCAGCCGCGCGAGGTCCAGCGTGTTGCGCAGCGCATCCGTCCCCGTCAGGCCTTCGGGGATCGGGGATTGGTCGAGGACGCTCAGGCGCATCACTCGACGGTAGCAACGCGCGGGCGCCGGACCACACCCAACGCCCTGTAACGCCATCGCACCTCGAAGGACGAACCACCCATGCCCATCCCCGCTGCCATCCAGTCCTTCATCGACGGCCTCGCCGTCTCCCCGCCCGCCGAGTACGGCGACCTGCGGGCCGTGATCTTCAACGGCACGCTCAAGCGCTCGCCCGAACCCAGCCAGACGGACGGCCTGCTGGCCATCGTGCGCGGGGCCTGGGAGGGGGTCGGCGTCCGCGTCGACGAGATCCGCACCGTCGACCATGCGATCCCGCCGGGCGTGTGGCCCGACATGCGCGAGCACGGGTACGAGGCCGACGATTTCCCGGCGATCTACCGCGACCTCGTTGAGCCCGCGGACATCATCCTGATCAGCGGCCCGATCTGGCTGGGCGATCAGAGCTCCCAGACCCGCACGATCATCGAGCGCCTGTACGCGTACTCGGGCGACCTCAACGACCGCGGCCAGTGGTCCTACTACGGCAAGGTCGGCGGGTCGCTCACCACCGGCAACGAGGACGGCGGCAAGCACGTCAGCGCCCAGGTCCTCTACGCGCTGCAGCACATCGGCGTGACCGTGCCGCCGCAGTCCGACGCCTACTGGGTCGGCGAGGCCGGCCCCGGCCCGTCCTACCTGGATCCGGATGAGGGTGGGCAGCGCAACGCCTGGACCTCGCGCAACACGACCTTCATGGCCTGGAACATGCTGCACATGGCGCGCCTGCTGAAGGACGCCGGCGGCATCCCGGCCCACGGCACCACCACCAACGACTGGGACCTGTCCAACCCGGAGCACCCAAACCCGGAGTACCGCGGCTAGCGTCTAAGAACGGCGCGCGACTCAGATCAGGTCGGCGTCGGTCATCACCTCGACCATCGCGGGGCCCTCGTGGGCCAGCGCCCGCGCTAGGGCATCGGCCAGTTCGTCTGCGCGGGTCACGCGCAGGCCGAGCGCGCCGCAGTCCTCCGCGTAGGCGGAGAAGTGGGGGTTGTGGAGCGACGTCTGCCACACGTCCCACTCGCCCGCGCGCTGCTCCTTGGCGATCTTGCCGAGCTGGCCGTTGTTGAGCAGCACGTGGGTGATGTTCATACCGTGCTTTACCGCCGTCGTCACCTCCGCCATGTACTGGGCAAAGCCGCCGTCGCCGGTGATGGCGATGATCGGGCGCTCGCCGCCGGTGGCCGCCCACGCGCCGAGCGCCGCCGGATAGGCGAAGCCGATCGAGCCCAGATAGCCCGACATGAGCACGTCCTGCCCGGCCTTGGTCTCCAGGTAGCGGCCGAACGAGTAGGCGTGGTTGCCGACGTCGACGCACAGGACCGCGTTGTCGGGCGCGGCGGCCGATAGCGCCGCCATCACCGCTGCCGAGGCGACGCCATGGCCGCGGTCGTCGCCGGCGCGACTGGCCTTCTCAGCCGTCCACAGCGCCCGGCGCGCCGTGACGTCGGCGCGCTGGTCGGCCCGTTCAACACCGTCGTCAGCCCGCGCGGTCTGGAGCAGAGCCGCGGCGGTCAGCCCCACATCACCGAGCACCGGGATCTCGACCGCGTGGAAGCGCCCGAGCTGCAACGGGTCGTTGTCGACCTGAATGATTGGATGGCCGGGATAGATGCCGGTGTGGTTGGCGAACGACGCGCCCAGCACGATCAGCAGGTCGGCCTCGTTCATGCACCACGACGCGATCGGCGTGCCGCTGCGGCCGAGCACGCCGCAGGCCAGCGGATGGTCGTCGGCGATCAGGCCTTTGGCCTTGAACGTGGTGATTACCGGTGCGCCCAGCGCCTCGGCCAGCTCAATCACGGCGCCCGCATGTGGCTGCGCGCCATGGCCGACGATGATCACCGGACGCCGCGCGGTCGCGAGCCGTGCGCGCGCCTGGGCCAGCGCCTCGGCGTTGGGCGCCAGCGCGAGCGCCGGCAGTCGGCCGGCCGGCCCGGCCACCGGGGCATCCGGCGCGGGCCGGTTCTGCACCTCGTCGGGGAAGATCAGATGCGCCACGCCATGCTCCAGCAGCGCGTGCTTGACGGCCAGCGCCATCAGCTCGGCATGGTCGGAATCCGGCAGGGCCGTGGCGCTCCACGCCGCCACCGTGCCGAACGCGCCGGCGAGGTCCACGTCCTGGAACGCGCCCTTGCCGAGCACCTTGGTGTCCACCTGGCCGGTCAGCGCAATGACCGGGGAGCGATCGACCTTCGCGTCCCACAGGCCGGTCAGCAGGTTCGTGGCGCCAGGGCCCGCGATCGTCAGGCAGGCCGCCGGGCGGCCGGTGAGCTTGCCGTAGGCCGAGGCGGCGAAGGCGGCGGCGCCCTCGTGGCGGATGCCGATGAACGTGAGCTCGCCGGCCTCCTCGCGGCGGCGCAGTCCGTCGGCCAGGCCGAGGTTGGAGTGGCCGACCATCCCGAACACGTGCTGTACGCCCCAGGCGACCATCGTCTCCGCCATCAGATCCGACACCGTCCGCACGTGCGGCGTCTCCGGCGGCACGCCGACCCACAGGCCGTCATCGCGCACCTCGACGGGGAAGCTCTCGACACCATCACCGAAGGCGGAGTCCCCGCTCAGCGGGCAGTAGTCGTACCCGTGCCATGGGCAGCGCAGCTTGCCCTGCTCGATCGAGCCCTCGCCCAGCGGCCCGCCCTGGTGGGGGCAGCGGTTGTCCAGCGCTCCGTACTCGCCGTCGATGTGCGTGACGGCGAGCGTGCGATGGCCGGCGGTGGCGGTGGTCACGCGCCCTTCGGGCAACACGTCGGGTTCGAGGATCTTCTGCCAGACGAGTTCGGTGGAGGACATGCCCACCAGTCCGATGAGCGGCAGGTTCGTTACGTCGTTGTCGCCCAGCCGCGGAAGGCGCCCAGCAGTTCGGCGCGAGCGGCCGGGCTGAGCGTGTACAGCTCCACCTGGCCCACGGCCTCCTTGGTCAGGCGCAGCTGCTCCATGTACAGAGCGCACGCTTCGCACACCCCGAGGTGCGCGACGAAGCGAGCGTGGTCGTCGGCCGACAGCGCGCCTTCGAGATAGTCGGTGACGACCTCGACGAACTCACGGCACGGCATCTCGGGCAGCAGGTCAGTCATCGGTGAAGTGGTGTTCGAGGCCACGGCGGATGGTGCTGCGAGCGCGGTGCAGGAGGACGCGCTGGTTGCCGGCACTGATCTCGAGGGCGTCGCACACGTCGGGTGCGTCCCAGCCCTCCAGGTCGCGCATGGTGATGACGATGCGCTGCGTCTCCGGCAGCGCCTCGATCGCGCCGCGCACGAGCATGTCGGTCTCGCGGGCGGCGAGGTGGCGCTCGGGGGACTCGTCCCAACGGCGCGGGGGCGTAGCCCAGTGGTGGGGCCAGCGGTCGTCGTCGGCGGGCAGAAAGCGGTCGCCGTCGACCGCCGCGTAACCGTCCTCCGTCTCACGCGCCGCGAGGGCCGCGAAGGGGACCGTCCGGTGCTCGCGCACGCCACGCGTGCGAGCCCGGTTTGTGAGGATGCGAAACAGCCAGGTGCGCAGCGTCGACCGCTGCTCGAACGCCGGCAGCCCGCGAAGCACCCCAAGCCACGTCTCCTGGACCACTTCTTCGGCCACTGCCCGCGAGGGCACGTAGAGCAGCGCCACCCGGAGCATCGACGTGGCGTAGCGGTCCACCAGCGTCGTAAAGGCGTGCTCGTCGCCGCGGCGCAGTCGCTCGAGCAGCGGGCCGTCCGGGTCGGGAGCGTGCGCGAGGACGTCGGCCATGCACGTGCATCTTCGCACGCGGGGGTAGTGGGCCCGAAGCCCCAACGCGGTCATGGCACCGCAGGCTCGGCTTCGGTCGGGGCGCGGCCCAGGATCGTCAGGCCCAGCAGCGGGAAGATGAGCACGGACAGGAGTCCGGCGGCCACCAGTCCGGCGGCCGTGGCGGCGGTCAGCAGGTGCAGAGACAGGCCGATCTGCGTGGAGGCGACGATGAACGGCAGCGACGTCGCCTGGAGCAGGCCGGCGACGGCGGTTTGGCGGTCGTTGCCCAGGTAGGAGCGGTACAGCAGAGCCGGCAGGCCGCGCACCAGCAGCAGCGCGAGCAGGAACACGGGCACCCGGGCGACCGTGGAGGCGCTCTGGGTCAGCGCGTTCAGGTCGAACCGCAGGCCGCTCGTCACGAAGAAGACGGGGATGAAGACGCCGTACCCGATGGCCTCCAGCTTCGTGCGGAACTCGGGGTGGGTCATCATCTGGTCGGGGTCCAAGACCGACAGCAGTGCGCCGGCGATGAAAGCGCCGAGGATGACCTCCAGCCCGAGGTTCTGGGCCAGGGCGACGAACGCGAGCATCAGCAGGAACGCCCCGCGGACCCGGATCTGCGCGGTGGTGTCCTGCAGGCGCTGGAGCGTTTCGGACAGGCGCCGCGAGTGTCGCGCAGCGAGCACCGTGAAGGCGACGGCCAGCGCAAAGGCGGCCAGCAGCCCGAGGAGCACGAGCTTGGCGCTCAGGTCCGAGGTTTCGTCGCTGAACAGGAGCGAGAGGAGCAGGATCGTCGCCACGTCGGCGATCGAGGCGGCGGCGATCACGAGCTGCCCGAACGGCGAGCCGGTCAGCCCGGCGTCCTTCAGGACCGGGATGACGACGCCGAGCGAGGTGGCACTCAGCACGATCGCGACGAAAACCGTGTTGCGCACCGCCCCGGAGGCCTGCAGCCCGAGCCCGACGAGGAGCGCCAGACCGAACGACATGGCGAAGCCCACGAGTGCGAGCCGCAGCAGGCGGCCGCGGAGCTGGTCGAACTCCACTTCCAAGCCGGCGAGAAACAGCAGCACGGCCAGCCCGACGAGCGCGAACACCGCGATCGGCTCGTCGACCGTGACCCAGCCCAGCCCGGCTGGGCCGATCACGATGCCGGCGACAATCTCCAGAACCACCGCAGGAAGGCGCAGGTTCGGGGCCAGGCCCAGCGTGAGAGGCGCCAGGAACGCGACGGCGAAGACGATCAGCAGGTTGGTGAAGTGGATCGTCGTCATGCCCGCAGCGCTGCCCGGCGATCGCTCCAGAAGGCCAGCAGGGTGGCGTGCGGATCGGCCGCTGCGGCCAGGTCGGCCCAGCCGATCTCGGCCCCGGTGAAGCCGGTGGCCTGCCACAGCACGGGGTCCGGCGCGGGCGCCACCCATGGCGTCACGTACGCGTAGGGCGCGGGGTGGTGCTCATCCCCGGGCGAGACGCCATACCCGGCTCGCCGCCCGGTGGCCTCGTCGCCTTCTTCGTAGGCGAGGTCGAAGTGCTCGGGCCACAGGCGGACAGGGGAGGCGGCGGCGTCGGCGTCGGTGCGCAGGGACTCCAGGGCATCGGCCGCGAACGCGAACACGGTGGTGAGAAACGCGGCCGAGGCCTGGTCGACGGCCAAGGGGCTGTCGTCCAGTGACTCGGCGGTGTTGAGCCCGGCGGATAGTGCCGCCGCTTTGACGGAGGTGATCGGCGTACGCGTGACGGCGCCGTCGGGGGCGCCCACGACGAGCTCGGCGCCGACGATGTGGACCCAGCCGCCGCTCGGAAAGTCCGGAGTACCGACGCCGCCCCCGGGCGGCACGGTGAGCGCGATCTCGTTCCCGGTCGCCTGGACCCGACGGGCCGACAGCACCTCCTCGGCGATGCGGTGCAGGGCGTCGCGGGTGTGGGGTAGGTCGGCGGGGGCGGCGGGGAGGGGCATGGGCTGATGGTCCCGCCGGATCGCCGGGCGTTACAGCCGCGGTGCGGTGACCGGGGACGCAAAACCCATGACTGTCATGGTCAATGCGGCCCACCCGCGGCCGTAACGCGCGCGGCACTCGCGGGACGGCACGACCATGCCCCCTGTTCCCGGTGACGTCTTCCCCGACCTCGTCCTGCCCGATCACGCCGGGCGCGAGCGGCGCCTGTCCGACCTCGTGGGCGGCGACCCGACCGTCCTACAGACCTATCGCGGATGGTGGTGCCCGAAGGAGCAGGCGTTCCTGCGCAGGCTCGTCGCCTTCCAGGACGAAGTTGAGGTGGCGTATACGAACGTCGTCTCGCTGAGCGTGGATTCGCCCGAGGTCTCGTCGGCGTTTCGGGCCGGTGCGGGCGCGCGCTGGACGTTCCTGTCGGACCCCGAGCGCAGCGCGCAGAAGGAGCTGGGACTGCGGGAGACGACCGACACCTTGCACGACCCGTACCTCCCCGCCGTGTTCGTCCTCACGCCGGACCTCGTCGTCCACAGCGCCTACAACGGGTACTGGTATTGGGGGCGGCCGGGGGCCGAGGAGCTGCGCGCCGACCTGCGCGCCGTCACCCAAGCGATCCGCCCGGACTGGGATCCGCCGGCGTGAGCGACCGCTGCTGGCTCGCGCTGCTCGACGCCCCGGCTGAGGGAGCGTTTGCCCAGGCCGCGCTGCACGACGCCGACGGGCGCGACGCAGGCTGGTTGGCCGCCTGGGTGCGCGCCTCAAAGCCCGTGCGCTCGGCCCGGCGGGTCGACGTGCGCGTCATCGACCCGGCGGGGGAGGAGGCGTGGTGCTCGCTGGTGTGGCCACCTCTCGACGCAGGGTTCCTTCTGTTCGACGACGGCGCCGTGGCGCAGGCGCGCCGCGACGTCCTCGCCGCGCCGCCGGCCGACGTGGTGAGCACGCTGCTCACCGACGACAGCCACTTCGCGGGCGCCGTGACCGTTCGGCGCAGCCCGGGGGCGAGCGCAATGCTGCGTGACGACCCGTTCGCGCGGGTGGAGCGGGCGCGGATCGTTCAGGTCGGCCCCGGTCTGTTCGGCCGCGCCCCCGCGCCGACAGGCCCGACGATCGAGCGCCACGGCAGTGCCCAGCCGTGGCCATGGGACCGGTTCTGACGATCCGGATCGCTGGGGGTGGCACGCAAACATGTTCATATAGAGCAACTTTGCGAGCCACCGGGGGCCTGCCCGGGCGCTCGGGGGCGCCCCGTCGCCCCGCTCCGGCGTCAGCCGATTTCGTTGGTGGCCGCGCCCTGCTGTTTGTCAAAGGCGCAGCGGAAGGACTGCGGGGCGCTGACGGGCTGCGAGCCGGCGAAGCCGCCCTTGTCACCGTTGTCGTAGACGGTCACGTACTGGAGCGTGTCGGGCGCGGGGTTGGCCGGTTGGGGAGTCGGGTCGGGCTCGCCTGCGCGTGGGTCCCCGCGAGAGCCGGTGCTGACGCCTTCCGAACCTGCCGCGCTGGAGCCGGCCGCTGTCGTGACGAGCGTGGCGCTCATCTCGCGCTTGTCCTTCAAGCCGTCGGTGGCGTCCTCGTCGATCCCCGCGGCGCTGTCGTTGTCGGTGATGGTGGAGGCCAACTTCACGCGGCTTGCGGCGCCGATCAGCTGGGCCGCGGTGGGCAGGTAACCGCCCAGCGCCACGCACGCCTGGGTCGCGAAGAAGTAGTCGTTCTTGCCGGAGTCCTTCGGGTCGACCGGGTAGGAGCCGCTCAGCAGGCACCACGTGCCCAGATCAACTGTGTTGGCCGGGCAGGTCAGCGTGAGATCGGTGGCCGACCTGCCGCCGAGCTTTGACGCGTTGCGCGCGCGAGCGACCGTCGGGATGATCGCCGCGGAGAGCTTGCCGTTCTTGCTCAGCTTCACCGTGGTGCGCGAGCTCACCGCGGCCGAGACGGCGTTTCCGGCGGCGTCGGCCAGGCCGGTGGCCGAGCAGACCAGCGCGACAAGCGCGACGGCGAGAGCCGCGCGCGCGGTCATGAGGAGTCCCGGCTCGCGTTCGGGCGACGGACGTTCTCGAGATCCTCGATGGGGATGGCGGTGACGGTTGACAGCAGCGCCTCAAGGGCGTGACCGGACAGGCTCTCGTGTTCGAGCAGCGCGTTGGCCACCTCATGGAGTGCGGTGCGGTTGTGCTCCAGCACGAACTCGGCGCGCGCCTTGGCGTCGCCGACCAGGCGCTCGGTCTCAGCGTCGATGATGTTCAGCGTGTCGGGTGCCACTGAGCCGAGGTCCTGGAGGGAGGCGCCGAGGAAGACTTCACCCGCGGCCTCTCCAACCGTGACGGGCCCCAGCAGCGGTGACATCCCGTAGGAGGTGACCATCGAGCGCGCCAGCCCGGTTGCGGAGTGCAGGTCGTCATGAACGCCGGTGGAGAGAACGCCGAACTCCAGCTGCTCGCCCGCGGCGCCGGCCGTCACGGCTACCAGTTGCCGCTGCAGATCAGGCTCCTGCTGTACGAGCAGGTCGCGGTTGGTGAGCATGTGGGCGGCCGTGCCCATCGAGCGTCCACGGGCGACGATCGAGAGCTTCTGGACAGACGTGGACTGGCCGATCGACCGGGCGACGACGGCGTGCGAGGCCTCGTGGATGGAGATGATCCAGCGCTCTTGGTCGGTCAGCAGGTGCTTCTTGGCCGGACCGGCGACGACGCGGTCGATCGCCTCCTCCAGCGTCTTCTGATCGAGCTCGCTGCGCCCCTCACGGACGGTGAGCAGCGCCGCCTCGTTGATCACGTTGGCCAGCTCGGCACCGGAGAACCCGGGCGTCAGCTTGGCGATCTGCTCCAGCGAGGTACCGGCCTCCAGCGGCTTGGCGCCGGCGTGCAGCCGCAGGATCTCCAGGCGGCCGTGTACGTCAGGAGTGTCGACCGTGACCTGGCGGTCAAACCGGCCAGGTCGCAGCAGTGCGTCGTCGAGCACGTCAGGGCGGTTGGTGGCGCCCAGGACGACGAGGCCGGCGTCGCCTCCGAAACCGTCCATCTCCACCAGCAGTGCGTTCAGCGTCTGCTCGCGCTCGTCGTTGCCTTGCCCGATGCCGGCACCGCGCTTGCGACCGGCGGCGTCGAGTTCGTCGATGAAGATGATTGCGGGAGCGGCGGCGCGCGCCTTTTTGAACAGGTCACGCACGCGGGCCGCGCCCACGCCGACCAGCGACTCCACGAAGTCCGAACCCGAGAGCGAGAAGAAGTTGGCGTCGGCCTCGCCGGCGACCGCCTTGGCCAGCAGCGTCTTGCCCGTACCGGGAGGGCCGACCAGTAGGACGCCCTTAGGTGCCCCGGCGCCGAGCTCGCGGTATTTGGCGGGATCGTCCAGGTAGTCCTTGATCTCCCGCAGCTCAGCCACGGCCTCCGGCACGCCCGCGATGTCGGCGAACGTGACCTGGTGGGTGGTTCCCTTGCCCTTCTTCTTGCCCTTCCCGGTGAAGTTGGAGAACGAGGCGATGCCGCCTGAGCCGTCGTCGGCGATGACGCGAGTGAAAAGAGCGAACAGGCAGACGAGGATCAGGATCGGCAGTAGGAACTGCAGGATGATCAGCTGCGTGCTCTTGCTGGTCTGCTGGTCGACGGTGGTGCTGGCGCCCGACACGTTGAGCTGGCGCAGCATCGACTGCGTCTGAGCGTCGGATTTGGGGTAGGCAGCCCAGAACTGCTGACCGCTGGCGCGCAGGTGGATGGCCACGCGGGCGTCGTGGTCGAACAGGATCGCCTGGTCGACCTGCTTGGCGACGATCGCCTTGGTGACGGCCGAGAGCGGAACGCGCACGCCGGGAGTTTGGGGCTTCTGGTTGCCCAGCAGCACGAAGAACGTGATCGTCAGCAACAGGGTGGAGGCCGCCAAGAATGTCGCGATGACGTCCTTCAAGGGAAGGCGCAGCACCCAGAGGGCTGCGGCGCCGATCCGCTCCATGGTCGCGTTGCGCTGGGGCGGCGCCGGACGGGTGTCGCGCACCTTGCGCGGCGGTTCGTCCGGGGCGGCGGAGTCAGGGTGAGGGACGGTATCTAGAGCCACAGGAGTCGTCACTCTGGCGACGGCCGGACCCCTGGATGTGAACGACCGGAAAAGATTGTGTTGCTTTCACTTCACGGTTACATGACGTTCACAGATTCCGCAAGCCCTGCCCGGCGTTGACACTGCTTTCACACAAACTGCACACGTGGCCGTGGACGCAATGTTGACATATTCGTCACATCGCACCGGCGTGTTGTCTCCATCATCGCCGTCATGTCCCGCGCTCGCTTCGCCCTGCTCGCTTGCCTGCTCTGTGGAGCCGCCGCACTGTCGTCCGTCGGGGCCGCGCAGGCGGGCACGTTTGGCCAGTTGACCGCATTTGGGTCCAAGGGCACAGGCCAAGGGCAGTTCGTCGCCCCCGGCAGCGTGGTCACAGACCCGAAGAACGGCGACGTGCTCGTCACCGACCTGCGCACGGACCTGAGCGGGGTCAGCTTCAAGATCGTGCGCTTCACCGCGGCGGGGGTATTCACGGACGAACTGGCCAACCAGTTCGACGCGAGCGGGTTCTTCGCGCAGGACTTCGGCGACATCGCCATCGGCGACGCCGGCGTCAAGCACTACCTGTACAGCGTCCGCCCCGGATCGGGCGCCGCCCCGGACCGCGTGCAGCGCTATGACCTCGACAACCCGGCCACGGCGCCCGTGCTGTTCTCCACCTCGACGTTCTCCGGCGCAGGCCGGCTGGACGCGCCGGGAGCCATCGCGATCGATCAGGCCAACGGCAACGTCTACATAGCGGGCCACACGACGGCCGGCGATCCGGTCCTGCAGAAGTTCACCTCCGCCGGGGTGAAGATCGGCGGGCAGGTGAGCCTCTCGGGTGTCACCACCTCGTCCGACGACGACATCGAGGCGATGTCCGTGACCGCAACCGGCGACCTGCTGGTGCTCGACCACGACCCGGACGATTCCAGCGCCGGGCGCATCCTGCGCTTCAGTCCGTCGCTCGTGGTCGATACCTCAGCCACCATCCTGAGCACCGACGCCCATCCGTTCTTCCCGCTCGACATCGCGGCCGCGCCCGACGGGACGATCGCCGTGGCGCACGCCATCCCGACAACCTACGGCGACCCGCCGGTGATTTCCAACGGCTTCGGTGTACTGGAGTTCTCCGGCGCCACCGGCGCCGAGCTGCGCCGGTTCGGCGGCCCGGGCACGGGGACGTGTCAGTTCTCAGACTCCCCGCACATCGCGTTCGCGCCGACCGGTGGGGCGCTGTTCGCGGTTGATCGCGGCCTGGTGTCCAACAGCACCCGGCGCGTCATCAAGCTGGGTGCCCGGGGCAGCGGCTGCGGGTTTGACGGCTCTGCGCCGACCGCTGCTTTCTCGTACTCACCGTTTTCCCCGAAGACCGGGCAGACCGTGACCTTTGACGCCACCGCCTCGGCGGACACCGACGGCACGATCGCCAAGTACGAGTGGGACCTGGACGGCAACGGAACGTACGAGACGGACACCGGAACGACACCCGCCGCCACCAACGTCTACGCCGCGGCGGGAACCGTGAACGTGGGTCTGCGAGTGACCGACGACACCGGGCTGACCGGGACCAGCACGGCCGGCGTGGTCGTCGTCCAGGGGCATCCGCCGACGGCCCACATCACGGCCTCGCCGAACCCGGCCGCGACGGGCACCACGGTTGCCTACGACGCGTCCACCTCGGTCGACACCGACGGCACGATCACCAAGTACGAGTGGGATCTGGACGGCAACGGTTCGTTTGAGACGGACACGGGTGCGACGGCCACGACCACCAAGAGCTACGCCACGGCGCAGACGCCGACGGTACATCTGCGCGTCACTGACGACGACGGTCTGACCGGTACCGCGCAGATAGCGGTGACGATCTCAAACCGCCCGCCGACCGCCTCGTTCACCGCCACGCCGACGTCGGCGGCGACGGGCACCAGCATCGCGTTCGACGCCGGCGCTTCGGCGGATCCCGACGGCGTGATCGCAAAGTACGAGTGGGACCTTGACGGCAACGGCACCTACGAGACAGACACTGGGACGACGGCCACTACGACCAAGACATACGCGACGCCCGCCGCCCGCGACATCCACCTGCGGGTCACCGACGCAAACGGCGCGACCGCCACGACCATGCGCACGGTGACCGCCACAAACCGCGCCCCGGTGCCGTCTTTCACCGCTTCGCCGAACCCGGTGGGTGCCAACTCGACCGCCTCGTTCGACGCGAGCGCCTCGGCGGATCCCGACGGCACGATCACCAAATACGAGTGGGATCTGGACGGCAACGGAACGTTCGAGACCGACACCGGCACGACGGCGACCACCAGCACCACGTACGCCACGGCTGGCACCAGGACGGTCAAGCTGCGCATCACCGATGACCTCGGGGCGACGGCCACCAAGAACGTCGACGTGGTCGTCACCTCGACCCAGCCGCCCGTCGCCTCCTTCACGGTGACCCCGTCCACGGCCGCCACCGGTACGTCGATCGCGTTTGACGCCGGCGCCTCCAACGACCCCGACGGCCTTCCCATCACCAAGTACGAGTGGGATCTGGACGGCAACGGTACCTACGAGACCGACACCGGCACGACCGCGACCACAGCCAAGACGTACGCCAAGTCCGGCGTTCGGACCGTGCATCTGCGCGTCACCGACGGGAGCAGCGACAGCGCGACCACCATGCGCACGGTGACCATCACCAACAGAGGGCCGTCGGCTTCGTTCACGGCGACGCCGGCGACCGCTCCGACCGGCACCAGCGTCGCGTTCAACGCCGGTGGGTCGGTGGATCCCGACGGCACGATCGCCAAGTACGAATGGGACCTGGACGGCAACGGTTCGTTCGAAACCGACACCGGCACGACCGCGACGACGGCCAAGATCTACACGACCCCGGCGGCCCGGACCATCACGCTGCGTGTCACCGATGACGAGGGTGCCACGGCGACCACGACCGTCGCGGTCACGTCCAACAACCAAGCCCCGACGGCCGCCTTCACGGCGACGCCCTCCACGGCGGGGCTGGGTCAGACGGTGGCCTTCAACGCCGGCACCTCGGCGGATCCCGACGGCACGATCGCCAAGTACGAGTGGGACCTGGACGGCAACGGCTCGTTCGAAACCGACACCGCCACGACGGCGACGACCAGCACTAGTTACGCCGGCCCAGGGGCCAAGCACGTCCAGTTGCGGGTGACCGACGACCACGGCGCCATGACGACCATCGCCCACGACGTGACGGTGCTCAACGCGCCGCTACCCGTGGCGGCCGCCAGTGCCGATCTGCCCAGCGCTCTGACCGGAACGCCGATCACGTTCGATGCGAGTTCGTCGACCGCTCCTTCGAGTTCGATCGCGAAATACGAATGGGATCTGGACGGCAACGGAACCTACGAGACGGACACTGGCACCACGGCTTCCGCCACCAAGACCTACGCCACGCCGGGGCCGGTCACCGTACACCTGCGCGTGACGAACGCGGTCGGCCTCGCCGACACCACTTCGGTCGCGGTGACGGCCACGAACCGCGCCCCCGTTGCGGCGTTCTCGGCCACGCCTCCCAACGCGCCGGCCGGTGCGGCGGTCACGTTCTCGGCCGCCGGATCCGCGGATCCGGATGGGGCGATCGTGAAGTACGAGTGGGACTTGGACGGCAACGGCTCGTTCGAGACCGATACCGGGGCGACGCCGTCGGCGACGACCACGTACGCCACGGTGACAACGCGCACGGTGCACCTGCGGG
The DNA here is from genome assembly GCA_038319025.1 of Solirubrobacterales bacterium. Lineage (GTDB taxonomy): Bacteria > Actinomycetota > Thermoleophilia > Solirubrobacterales > Solirubrobacteraceae > JBBQCW01. Next base: position 15,828 of record JBBQCW010000011.1, on the reverse strand, counting down.
TGACTGACAATCTGAGCGCCTCCGGCACGGTCGGCGTGCCTGTCACCACCGTTGCCGGCAACCACTCCCCGACCGCCGCGTTCACCGTGAGCCCGGGCTCGGCGAACGTGGGTGAGGTCGTCACGCTCGACGGTCGCGGCTCCACCGACATCGACGTCGGCGGGCGGATCGTCGACTACGCGTGGGACCTGGACAACGACGGCGTATTCGAGACCCGGAGCTTTGCCACGCCCCAGATCACCGCGAGCTTCTCCAGCCCCGGGCTGCACAACGTGCGCCTACGGGTCACCGACGAGGGCACGCCGGGGCTGACCGACGTCGCCACCCGAACCGTCGACGTACACCTGGCGGAGGTGCAGATCCCGCCGGTCACGACGCCTGACCCCCCGGTGACGGTGACCGTCCCGGTGCCGCCGCCGACGCTCACCCCGATCCTGACGCTGCCTGGCGCCTCGATCGTGCTGAAGGCCACGACAAAGATTCCGGTGACCCTCGCCTGCCCTGTGGGCGGTACGGCCTGCACCACCACCGTGACGCTGCTGACGGCTACCGCCGGCAAGCGCGCGACCGCGGCCAAGGCGCCGACGACGCTGGGCAAGGTCACCGCCCAAGCCGCAGCAGGCAAGACGGTCACCGCGAAGTTCGCGCTCAGCCACACGGGCGCGGCGCTGCTGCGTAAGACCCGCTCGATCAGCGCCACGTTCTCGTCGGTGACGGCGGGCGGGACGCTGACCAACGTGGTGGCCAAGCGGGCCGTGCGTCTGCGGGCAAGTCCCTCCTGGAAGAAGAAATGACGGTGAGGATCCCGCGGTCACGCGTCGCCTCCGCGGCGGTGCTGGCTGTTGCTGTGGCGCTCATCTGCGGGTCCCCGGCCCAAGCTTGGGTGCGGCCCGTAGCGGTGCTCGATGGTCCGAGCGCGGACATCCTTGACGTCGGCGGCGTGGCGATGGCGCCCGACGGGACTGGGGGCATCGTGTACCGCAAGCGCAGCGCCGACGGCCGGCCCCACATCTTCGCCGCACAGTTCGTCGACGGCGCCTGGCAGTCGCCGCAGCGCGTCGACATCGGGCAGGCATTCGATTCAAGTTGGCCCCGCATCGCCGCCGGCGACGGTGGGCGTCTCATGGTCGTGTGGGTGCAGGAATACGGCCCGGGGACAGATCGGTTGTACTCAGCCCGCCTGTGGCCCGGATCCCGTGGTTTCGCCCCGCCGGTGTCCGTCGACGTGAGCATCGGCGAGGCGACGGCCACATGGCCGACGATCACCATGAACGCGGGCGGCGCCACGATCGTCGCCTACCGCGTGATCACCACCACGCCATCGACCGGTGCGAGCGGGATACCCGCGGGATACGCGGGCACCGAGCTGCGCGCGGCCCGCTACCGCGGTCCTCTGTGGAGCTCGGTCGGGGTCTTGAATCGCAACACAGCGGTGTTCTCGCCGCCCCCCACCGCCGACAACGCTCCCGATGTGGCGATCGACGCCTTCGGTAACGCGATCATCGCCTGGAGCGAGCCCGACAACGACCTGGTCGATCGCATCTGGGCTCGGCGGCTGTACGCAGGTGGCGCCGTCGGACTGCCGCTGATCGCCTCCCCCCAGGTGGCCGACGCCAAGGTGGTGTCCGGCGGTGCGGATCAGCCTGCCGTCAGCATCGCGGGAAACGGTGCCGGTGTCGTCGCCTTCCGCCAAGACGGGAGGGGGACACCGAGCCTGGGCGACCGCTTCCGCGTGATGACCAACACGCTGGGTGATGTCGAGACGGCGAGCCCAAAGGCGTTCGCCGGCGCGACTGTGGTCGACCAATCGACCCGTAGTGCACAGAGCCCGTCGGTGGCGATGGATGCCCGCGAGGATTTCCGCGTCTCCTTCCTGCAGGACGGAGCCCCGTTGCTAGCCGGGACGATCGCGGCCAAGTTCGCCGCACCGGTTCTCCTGGACGGCGGGGCGGGCACGGGCGCGCCTGTCGTGACCGACGCGCCGGATGGCGGCACCGTGGCCGCCTGGCCGACCGTCACCGCTGCCGGTGCGGGCGTCACGGTGGGCGAACGACCTGGCGGCGGTGGCGCCGCGCAGAACACCACGCTCGCCGCGCCGGCCGGTGGGCCGATCACGGGCCTGCACATCGCGGGCTCGGGGCTGGGCGACGCGCTGCTGGCTTTCCGCCAGGGCGGCGACGGGGACGGTCAGCTCACCGTCGGCGTCGTCGACGCTCCACCCCAACCGGCGATCACCACGGCGCCCACCAAGTTCGTCCGCCCCGCAGCCGCGGTGGTTGATTGGCAGCCTGCCGGCGACGCGCTGGGCGGGCTTCACTACAGCGTGGTCATCGACGGCCAGGTGTGGGCGCAGGGGTTGACCACGACGAGCTGGCAGCCGGCCGCCGGGCGCCTGGACGACGGCACGTACACGGTGGCGATCGTGGTCACCGACGCCGCCGGCCAGCAACGGCTGGGGGATCCCGTCACGTTGTCGGTGGACGGCACCGCCCCTGTCGCGACGGTGCGTGCGCGCTCGCACGGTCGCCGAGCGACGGTGCTGGTTCGTGACGGACTGCGCGGCCAGGTCTCCGGTGTGGCGAGCGGCGCTTCCCGGATCACCTGGGGCGACGGGCACAGCGCACGTGCCGCGGGGCAGGCCGGTCACCGGTACGCCCGTCGGGGCCGGTATCGCGTCGTCGTCCGCACGGCTGATCGGGCCGGCAACACATCCACCCTCTCCCGCCGGGTGCTGGTGCGATGACTCGCTCACTTCAGGCGACGTTGTGCGCCGTCGCCGGCCTTGTGCTGAGCGCGACGCCCGCCGCGGCCTCGTGGTCTAGCGCGCGGCTCGTCTCCGCTTCGAGCACTGAGCAGGCGAGTAACAGCAGCGCCAGCGTGCAACTGGCTCAGGGAGGCCGGTGGGTGATCTTCCGCACGACGGCGGCAAACCTCGTCCCCGACGATGCGTCGGCCGGGACCCGCCACATCGGCGACGTCCTCCGCAAAGACCTGCTGACCGGCGATCTGGCCCTCGTAGCGCGCGGCAACGTGGTCGACACGGCGACCGGGGACACGATCAGCACCGGCGCAAACTCGCCGTCCGTAAGTGCGGACGGCCGCTACGTGGCCTTCGCTACGGCCGATCATCTGGTGGCGAACGACACCGACGATCGTCTCGACGTGTACGTCCGTGACCTCAACGTGCCCATCGGGCAGCCGGGTGCCTTCACGCTCGTGAGCGCGCTCAACGGCACCGATACACCTGCCACTTTCGCTCCCGGCGGCCTGGGCGCGATCACGCCGACCCTGGCGGCCATCTCCGCCGACGGTCGTACGGTTGCGTTTGTCACCGATACGGCCTCCGACCTGCCCGCCGGCGGTGCCGGAACCAGCGCCGGCCAGATCTTCATCCGCCATCTCGACACCCGTCAGACCGAGGTGGTGACCCTTGACACCAACGGCGCTCCGGCCGGCGGCGCGGACGTCCTGCGGGGAGTGGCTCTCAGCGCCGACGGGTCGACCGTCGTCTGGAACGGGCAGAACACTCCGGCGCAGACCCGCTTTCTCACCAACGAACCCGCGGCGCCGAACTTCGTGGAGTTGCTGTGGCGGCGCGTCGCGGACGGGCCCTCTGCGGTCACGCGACGAGTCGCCGGTGTGGGCGACCCGCAGGACCCCGCCTGCGTGACCGGGGCGATCAGCAACCCCAACCCGGCGCCGAGCCCGATCGCCTCTCCCTGCGACGGTCCCTTCGCTCCGCCGTACCTCGGTGGGACGGGCGGTGGGCCCTTCGCGCTCAGCGCGGACGGGCGCACCGTCGCCTTCGTCAGCGACGCACAGATACGGGGCGTCATCCAGGGCAGCGAGATCGGCATCTACGACGCGTTCGTCGCCGACATGCACGACGGCGTCACTCGCAAGGCGGGGGTGCGTGAGATCACTCGGGAAGGGCTCACGTCCGATCCGAGCCTGAGCGGGGCCGTGGCTCGCGTGGGCATCTCGGCCGACGGGCAGTGGGTGGGCTTCACCTCCCGCCGGGTCCGGTTCGCGCTCCCTATCCCGACGCTGGTGGGCGCCGCGTCGAACGCCGTCGCGGGGTTGGAGACGTACGCCGTGGACCTGCGGACCAACACGATGCGGCTGGTGACCCGCGCCTACGACGGCGGCACGGCGACCGGCAACGAGGACAACTCGACCCCCACCTTCACCGCTGACGGCTCGGAGATGGCGCTCCAGTCCTCGGCCACCAACCTCGTCGCCGGCGACGGCAACTCCGCCAGCGACGCCTTCGTCTTTGACCGCTCCGATGATCAGCTTGCCCCGCTGGTACCTGCACCGCTGGGGAAGCCGACGCCGATCACGCTGAGCCCGGCCTGGGCGCTGCACGCCGTCGTGATTCCCGGCGCGAAGGGCACGGTGCGGGTCGACGCGGTCGTTCCCGCGGCGGGGCAGGTCACGGTGTCGGTGGCGTCCGCTGGTGCCACTGCGGCCGGTGGGAGTCGCGCGCGGCTCACCCATCGCCGAAAGCTCGTCGGCAAGCAGGCCGCGGCCGCCACCGGGGCGGGCACGTACTCGCTGCTGGTCCGTCCGTCGACCACGTATCGCCGGTTGGTGGCTCGCAAGCGGTCCCTACGCGTCACCGTCACCGTCACCTTCACCCAGCGCGGCGGCGCGCAGAAGCCGCTGATGCGCAAGATCTTCACCCGCCTGGTGGCGCGTGTCGCCCAGCCCAAGGCCGCTGCGGTGACGCGATGAGCGCGCGGTCTGTTCTCTGCGCCGCGGTGCTCTGCGCCGCGCTCCTCCCGCCGGCCGGCGCAGCTGCCGTCACGCCGCAGTGGCAGCTCGAGCAGCCGACCACGGCGGGAGCGCCCTATCCGGTGCCGCTCGGCTCGGTGGGCGACATCAGCTTCGCCTCGGCCAACCGTGGCGTGATGACGGTGGAGGGCAACGCCGCTGTGCCCGCCGGGTTGTTCGCGTACGACGGCTCGGGCTGGCACCGCCTGGCCACAGTGTGCGGTGGGACGGCCGCAAACGCCCGTGTGGCGTTCGCCGGGCCGACCGAGTTCTGGACGATCGCCGATCCGTCGCAGGGTGGGGGCGGGAGCAGCCAGCCGGGAATCACGCTCTGCCATTTCGTGAACGGCGTCGTGGTGGGCTCGTACGCGACGCTGGACAACGCGGAGCAGCCGTACGCGGCGATGGACGCCGCGGTGTGCACCCGGCCGTCGGACTGCTGGTTCTCCGGTCGCTCGGCCTCGACCGCCAGCGGGTCCCGCCGCGGGTCGTTCCATCTGCATTGGGACGGGGCGGCTCTCACCATCATCTACGGGCCACAGGGGCGAGCGGTCAGCTCTCTCGCCGCGGTCGGCGGTCAGGTGTTCGAGAGCACGTTCCTCGGTGCGAAGTCCGACAGCGAGACACCCGCGCGCATACGTGACCCAGAGCCGTTGCCCCTGCTGTTGCACCGCGTGTCGTTGGCCGGCATCTTCAGCGATCCGTGGGTGCCCGCCCCGGTGGCCGGCGTCCCGGTGGACGGAACGGAACTGGTTTCTTCCGACGTCGCCGGCGGCCTGCTGTGGGAGGTCGGCGGCGGCGCGGCATCCGGCCGCCCGGCCGATCCCGACACCACCGTGGTGCAGCGCGGGCCGGTGGCGGCGGTGCTCGAGGACGGGCTGTTCCGCCAGCTCAATCTGCCCGCCGGCGTCTTCGCGCCCGAGGAGCGGTTCGTCGACGTGGCCGCGGTGCCCGGAACCGATACCGCCTGGGTCGCCGTCGAGGCTTACCCCCGGCGCGGTGACCCTCAGGGCAACGCGCGCGTCGCGCTGCTGCACAGCGACGGCACGGTGACCGACCTACAGGACCTGCCGGCCACCGGCGGCGCCCGCGGCACCGCGCAGCGGATCGCCTGTGCGGCGGCCGACGACTGCTGGCTGGCCACCTCGACGGGGTGGCTGTTCCACCTCAGCGACGGGCTTCATTCGGCGCTGGACAGCGATGCCGCCTTCGCCGGCGTCATCACCCAGCGTCCCAACGACGGCCGATCCCCGCAGCCGATCCTCGACACCCCGCCGGAGGATCTTGACCCCCCTGCGCCGCCGGATCCGGTGCTGCCCATCGATCAGACGAAGCCCACCACGCTGCCCAAGCTGATCACCAAGGTCAAAAGCCGCCTGGTTCACGGACGCAACCTGGAAATCTCGTTCACGTCGGTGCGCAAGGCCAGGATCGGGCTACTTGGGCAGCGCCACGGTCGCACGGTGGCGCGCACGGCCCAGCGGACGTTGCGTCCCGGGCGCCACACGATCGTCCTCGTACTCGATCCCAAGCACTGGCCGACCAAGCTCAAGTACGTCATCACCGAGCCCAAGGCGGCCTCCAAGACGACGACGACAACGACCACCAGCACCCCCGCGAGCACCGTCCGATGACCCAGCGCCGCCGCCCGGTCGCCGCGCTCCTCGCCGGCGTGATCGTGACCGCCGTCGCCGTCATGGCTGCGGGCTCGTCCAGCCCGCCGGCGCGCGGCGCGGCCGGGTCGGTGCAGGTGTACGCACAGCCGGTCCTTGGCCTGCCGGCCTCGAACGTGACGCTGCTCGGCTCCGCGCCCGCCGCGCCCGGCGGCGAGCAGGTCGTGGCGGTGGGTCAGGTCCGGGGCGCACCGCCGGTGATCGACGGCGTGCCGCTCGACATCACGTCATCCGGTCGCGTGCTCATGGTTCACGGTACGTCGGGCTTCTGGCAGATCCTTCAGGCGCTGAACGGCACCGACGGCAAGCCGCTCACGTCCGTCGCGCCGTTCGGCGGCCCGGCACCCGGCCGCGTGACGCCGAGCGGCGGCGCGGTCCTCGTCGCGACCGATCGGTCCGATCCGCTCCACGAGAAGACGATCGTGTTCAACCGCGATCGAACCGGCCCGATGGTCCCGCTGCCCGAACCTGCCGCTGACGATCCGCCGTCGCCCATCGGTTCCACCGGCGGCGGGATATTGCGGACCGGGGAGAGCTTGGTCCTCAGCCCCAACGGCCTCGTCATGGCGGCGGTCGATCAGGCCGATGGTCACACGGGCGTCTTCTTCGGCCTGGCCGGCCGGGCGATCGCCGACCGCGTCGCCCACTGGGACGGCACGGCCTGGTCGCGCGAAGACGTGATCGTTCCGCCGGGCACGACCTCTTCGTTCCGGATCCAGGCGATTGCGGCCTCAGGTCCCGACAACGTGTGGATGCTCGCACGGGCGCAGAGCTCGCTCGGGCTGGGCTTCGTCCTGTTCCAGCGCGTCGCCGTATCCGGGGGCGCTCATGAGTGGGTGCAGCGGTCTTTGGGCCCGACACCGTTCGCGGCCATGACCACGCCGGCCAAGGGCATCGCTGACGTCACGCCCGGTGCCTACCCGGCCGATCCACTGACCGTGACCGCCCGCGGCGTGTGGATGGACGGCAGCGTCAACGCCTCCGGCGGGCGGCGCGATGTGAGCGTCTTCTACGACATCGCCGCGGGGGCAGTGACCGGCAGCTGGTGTGACTCGGTGGACTCAGGTGGCGACTCGATCTGCGACCACCCGCTCGGTGTCAGCCTCTCGACCGACGTCGGCTACCGCTCCTTCGCCTGGCCCGACGGCGCCCCCTACGGGACCCGCATCATCACCAATCCGCTCGACGACGGGGGCGATACAAACTCCAACGAGGGGACCTATCTACGCCTCGACGGCGCCGCCTTCACCCGCGTACCAGGGGCGGCGGGCTCAGCCGTCGGCGGTGCGTTCAGCTCGCCGGTCGAAGGGTGGCTGGGCGGCCCGCAGGGAATCACGCACATTTCCACCTCGGCCGAGGCGAGCCGCCTGCAGAGCCAGCCCGCCGCGTTCCGCCGGCCGCTGACCGCTGTGGCGCAGGCACCCAACACCAGGCCCGGCGCCGCCGACGCCCAGGCGCTGGCGGTCGGCTCGAACGGCACGGTTGCCCGGTACACCCCCGGGCAGGGTTGGGTACCCGAGTTCCTCCTGACCTCCCGCGGCACCCGCGCCACGCCCAACCTGCGCGGCGTCGCCTGGCCGGATACGACCCGCGCGTACGCGGTCGGCGACGGCGGCGCCATGTGGATCTGGCGCGCGGCGACAGGGCTATGGGAGAAGGACGAGGCCGCGCCGTTCGATCTGCTCGCCAACTTCATGGATGTCGGGTTCGCCCCCGGCAGCATCGATCGCGGGTACGCCGTCGGCAAGTCCGGAACGCTGCTCCACTACGACAAGACGTGGACTCAGGATCAGTTGCCCGCGGGCTGGGAGAACGCCGACCTCACCAAGCTGACGTTCGCCGGCTCGCAGGCGATCGTGGCCGCCGGCACCGGACTACTCGTCAACGACGGCTCAGGCTGGACGGTCGATCAGGGCGCCACCGACCTCGTGAAGAAGTCCGGTGGGTCGTTGTTCACCGTCGCCGGTCTGGCCGACGGCGGAGCCGTGGCCGCGGGCCACAACCTCGTGATCGAGCGGGACGGCGGCCCCGGCACGCCGTGGCGCCTGTCGACGCAGCCGCTGGCCGGCACCACCGGCGTCGCGGTCGCGGCCGTGCGTGCCGGCGATCACGTGCGCGCCATCGTGTCTGGCTTCCCCACCGGGACTGACACCTATCCGCAGCCGGATCTCATCGTGCCGACCGATCCGAGCCAGCCGCCCGTGTTGACCCCGCCGTTCGTGCTGCCCGGTCAAGGCTTCGTGCTGCGCGAGACCGCTGACGGCTGGGCCGACGACGAGCACCTTGCCTTCAACCGGACTACCACGGATCTTCCCTACCAGCCCGATCCCGTCCTCGCTTTGGACTTGGACACCGACGGTCACGGCTGGGCGATCGGCGGCGAGACGGGGACGCTGCTCGGCAGCCAGGCCTCGTCCGATGCCAAGGCGCGCGTACAGACGTCAGGGATCTCCCGCTATCCGACCACCGACACCCCGTCGACGGGCGTGGGCACGGTGCCCGTCCCGACGCCCGCGGGCCTCGTCCGCTTCGCCATCGCCGGCAACGCCGCCTGCGCGGGCGCGTGCTCGCAGCTAGGCAACCTGGGCATCGGCCCGGATGTGTGGCTGACGGCGGCCCAGCAGATGGCCGGTGCGATCAACGGTGGGACCGGCGCGCGGGCGTTCCTCTACACGGGTGGTCGTGTTCACACCACCACCGGTACGGTCAGCGGAGCCGAGGAGGCTCGCTACGCGGCCGTCGCCGCGCAGGGGGCCGGCCCGCTCCCGTTCTTCGGCACGGCGTCCGCGGGGGATGTGGCCGACGGCACCGCGCAGGCCTACCGCGAAGCGTTTGCTCAGTTCCCTTCGCCGTTCGGCGGGGCTGGTACGCCACCGGGTATCAGCACGGCCGGGCTCCCCGGCGCCGCACCGGCGAGCGGGGCGCGCACGCACTACGCGTTCGACTCCAGCGGCGACGCGGGAACGGTGCGCGTCGTGGTGATCGACAACGCCGCCGGGTCGCTGGCCGCCGCCGATCCCAACCAGAACCCTCACGAACCCCAGGAGGCATGGTTGCGCGCCGTGCTGCGTGACGCGCGGACCAAGAAAATTCCCGCGATCGTGGTGGGCTCGCGGGATCTCAACAGTGCCGTCACACCGGCGTCCAACGTGGCCGCCGACGCCGACCATGAGGCCCAGCTCTTGGTGGACGGCGGCGCGTCCGCGTACTTCTTCGACCGGCCTGACGAGAACCGCCAGTACGCGATTCCGGCGGGTGGCACGACGACGATCCCCTCGTTCGGCTCGGGCACCCTGGGCTACGGACCGACGATCACCCGCTCGCAGTACTTCAGCGAGAGCGGCGTGCTGCTCGCACAGATCGACGCGGCCCACCGCGACGCCATCACCAATCGTGCGCCGGTGACCGTCCGGCTGATCCCGGTGATCGGGGACTTGGCCATTGACGCCACCGACGGCACGCTGCTGCGGCGAAGCCGGCAGGCGCTGTTCCAGGCACTCGCGCGTCGGCCCGTCGCGGGGTCGGTGAACACCCAGGGGAGTTCCAGCCTCGATCCCTACATCCCCGTGCCGCCGACGCCGTGTGTCGGCAGCTCGGCGTGCACGACACGCATCGAGCCGGAATTCACGTTCACCTCCTCTTCACCGGATTTCGGTGACTTCGTCCGGCACGATCCACAGTCCTCCAATCCGCGCGCCGTCTATCTAGACGCCCAAGGGCACACCGTCAGCGACCCCACTTCCGGGCTCTTCTGTGCGTTCAACGCCGGCGTCACCACCGTCACGATCAGCGTCGGCGGGCGGGCGTTCTCCACCCCGGTCACGGTGCAGGCCGGCAGCCCAGACCGTCCGTGCGGGACTCGCAAGCTCGACGACAGTCATGTGGTCAAGCCGTCCAAGCCCGGGCTTCCTCCGCCCACCAACCCGCCACCTGGCACCGCCGTCTCCTCCGGTACACCGCCTCCTCCTCCGGCGCCGATCCCGGTGGTGGCCGCCGCCGTTGTGGCCAAGGTCGCCAAGCCCGCCGTCCGCGCGCTGCGCGTTCCCGTGACGATCCTGCCCGCCGCGCTGCCTCCGCCGGTCCCGGGCGCCTCGCTGCCCGGCGCCCGTGCCGTGGTACCGCCTGCCGCCCTCACCGCCGGCAACCCCATCCCGCCCACGGGTGCCGTGGCCCGCGTTTTCCAAGTCGAGGAGAAGCGTGAGGAGGAGGTCGCACCCGAGCAGTCTTCGGCGTTCTCCGCCTACGACCCTGACCAGCAGTCCACCTACGTGACAGGGGGCGGCGCGCTGGCGCTGCTCATCATCGCGGCCGGGGCCGGAGCGTCGCTGCGGCGTCGCCGTCGTCCTGGGCGAGGTCGGCCGGCCTTCGTGCGGTCGTCGGGTTCTAACCCGCGTCGACGCTGACACTTCACACTATTGACACAACCGTCGAGCATGGTAACCACACGGTTTTCACCTCGTTGTCACAAAAACATGGCGGAGTGATCACAAGTCCTCGCGGTGTCGCGCCTAGCCTTGCTGTCGTACTGCTTGTCCCCATTCTTCGTGGCGTCGCTGCGGAGACACGAAAGGAAGCACATGCGTTCCAAGCATGCCGCGCGGCGGATGTCCGTGGCGCTCGCGGTCGGAGCCGTCTCGCTTATCGGCGCGGCCTCCGCCCAGGCGGCGTTTGTCGCCCCCAACACCCTCGCCTGTAGTGGCTCGACCATTGCCGGCGGCGGTGCTTCATTCCAGAACCTCGCCCACAACGATGCAACCTTCGGCTTCATCGCCGGGTTCAAGGCCGGTACGGCTACGGGCTCCTGTGGCCCGCTGACCCCGTTCGGCACCGCCTCCGGAAACGTGACGTACGACGGCACCCTCGGGTCCGGCGGCGGCATGGACAAGTTCGGTCGCACAAACGGCAACACCCCCGGCTTCACGCGGGACGCGACGGTCCGTTTCGTCGGCACCGATGATCCGCCCACCGTGGCGCAGCAGGCGAACATGGAAGCCGGCGACAGCTCCATCACGACCGATGACGGCACGCTGCACACCATCCCGGTGGCTGCCGGCGCCGTGGCCTTGATGGTCAACTTCCCGCTCGACTGCACCATCCCGGCTGCGGCGTACTGGAAGCCGGCCACGGGCGCATCCGCCACGTACCCGGCGGACGGCACGACGCGCTTCAAGACCACCAACGCTCGTATCGAAGCGGCTTTCGAGGGCTCCATCTCCACCTGGGGTCAGTTCCTGCCCGGTATTGCCGCCGTTGTCGGCAACACGAGTGGTGCCACGGACTCGTCCTGCGCGGCCTTCCCCATCAAGCGAGTCGTCCGCAAGGACTCGTCGGGGACCACGTTCGCGTGGAAGAAGTTCCTGCAGTTCGCCAACGACTCGGCCGGCGGTACGCAGAACTGGTCTGAGACGGCAACGCAGTACAGCCAGGGCCCGCTGGGCAACATCGCCTGGCCGAACGACACCGGCGCGACCGCAGTGGTCCGCTCGGGCAGCACCGGCGGTGGCGCTCTCGCCACACTGCTGAGCACCACTCCCGGTGGCATCGGCTACGCCGACCTGGCCACCGCACGTTCGAAGGGCTTCGACATGACGCCCGCGACGATCCCGGCGGCAGTCAACACGCCGGCCGACCGTACGTTCTGGATCCCGGTCACCAACGGTTCGGGTCAGGTTTACGACCCGCAGAAGAACGCTGGCGCCTACAAGTTCGGCGCTGCCACGACGGCCAAGGGTGCCAACTGTGTCGGCACCGTGTACAGCAATGTGCCGGCCGCCGCGGACCCGACCCTGTCCAACTGGGCCGCAGTCACGGGCGCCGGTTCGACGGTGCGTTACGGAGCATGCACGCTGACCTACCAGCTGGCATGGGACGACGCCTCGAAGGCGTACGGCAACACGCCGACCGAGCAGGCCAAGGCCCGCACGGTGTTCGACTACGAGAAGTTCGTTACTGGTAACGGCCAGAAGGGTCTGTACCCGAGCGATTACGCGCCGGTTCCGGCGTCGATCAAGCCGCTCTCGGTGGCCGGCGCCAAGGCGCTGGGCTGGAACAAGTAGCAACCCCGTTCACGTCGCCTCCGGGCGCACGAGGATGAGGAAGTAGTAGAGGAGGCCCCACGGAGACGTGGGGCCTCCTTTTTTGTTACCCGCCGGCCAGCGTGCCCTTGGCCGGATCCCCAGCCTCGACGGCCGTGGTCATGGCGATGCTCGGCGGCGCGGCGAGCAGCGATCCGGCGGCTTCCCCGAGCGCCGCCATGTACGGCTGGGTGAAGTGGGCGTTCAGCGCAGCCTGATCGTCCCAGCGTTCGATGATCACCATCTTGGTCGGGTCGGCGTTGTCCACGTGGAGAGCGTACGTGCGGCAACCCTCCTCTAGGTGGGTCTGCTCGATCACCGAGCGCAGTGCGTCCTGAACGGCTCCTTCGGATCCGGGCTTGGCCTGGAAGCTGGCGACGACGATTACGTTGGGCATGGCCCAACCCTAGTCGCAGACGTGTGCGCGATCGGTGAGCACCGCATCGCGCAGTGCCTGCGCATGCTCGGAGTCGACCACGACGCCTTCAATCTCGATCGCCTCGGTCTGCAGGCGCTGCAGGCGCAGTCGATCATGGCCGTTTTCGCCGAACGGCATCAGACCGGCCAGGAAGAAATACCGGGCCGCCAGAAGGTCGAGCGCCTCCTCCAGTTCAGCGGCGTCCAAGGTGTGGAGATCCAGGTCGACGTAGAGCACGTCGTCCCGGCGCCGAGTGAGCATGTGCAGCTCGCGCAACAGCGCTGCGGGACCGTCCGCGCCCCAGGCGCGTATACGGAGGAGCGTCGTGCCGCGGGCCAGGTCCGCACGCACGTCAATCGCGGGCCGCTCGACCGTCGCCCGCTCGACGCCGGGCAAGCCGACGGCTAGTCGGAGCTGTCCGTACACCGCTCGCAGCACACCGTCGAACCGCGGCGGGATCGTGATTGCGCGGGCCCCGGGGTCCGCGAGTGCGCGATAGGCCACGAGCGTGGCGCTTCGCCGACCTGCTTCCGCGCCTGGGATATCGCGCATGGCCATCGTGGCGGGGACGGCGCCCAGCAGCAGCGCCGTCTCGACGTATCCGTGCGCACGCTCGGCGCGCTGGCTGTACGGGTGCACCGTGACGGCACGGCCGAACAGGGCAGGCACGTCCCGTTCGCGAGCTACGGCCAGCGTGTGGTCGGAGAGTCGGTTGAACAGCCCGAGCCCTCGGTAGGCAGGGTGTACGACGGCGATCCCCGTTTCCCCGGCGCCCTCGGAAGGGTCCAGCACGAGCGCGTGGTGGCCGACGATCTCCCCGGCGTGGACCGCGACCGTGGGCACCACACGTTCGGCACGGATCTCCTCCCCGAGCCAGCGAGGCCGATAGAAGTCGGGGTGGCCGTACGTGAGCCCGTAGTTGGCGAACAGCAGGCGGGATATCGCCTCGGCGTCCTCAGAACCGGCGCCACGGATCGTCACCTCGTCGGCCTGGGTCTCCGTTCCCGGGGCGACCGCGCGAGGCGACGCGCCGAAGGCCCGCGCCGACGGTGCGGTCGCGGTGGCCCCGAGGGCGGGCACTACGGCCGACCAGCGTTTGCCGTCGGCGCCGAGATTGACCAGGCGCAGGTCCTGAGCCCCTTGCGCTGCGGCCTCCACGTCGGCGGGCGGATCGTTCAACCCACCACCGAAGCTGGGCATCGGCAGACCCCAATCGTGGACCGTTACGAGCACCCCGTCCGGTTCAAATCCGAGGGCCAGCTCCACCTCGCCCGTGGTGTCGTCCGGGTAGGCATGTTCAAGGACGTACTTCAGCAGCCCCTGCACCACCGAGTTCAACGCCGCCGTGACCTCACGGTCAAGGCCGTGCCCGGCCGCGAAAGCGAGCGTCGTCGCCTGCGCGATAGCCGGCGATCGCGCTTCGCTGGGAACGCTGAGACGGACCGGGGCGGACACCGACTCAGCCTACTTCGGTGCGGCCATGGTTTTACGTGGAACGCTGCGCGCGGCTACGCTCACCCTCGTGCTCGTCGCCGACCTCGACCTCCCGGAGTTCGACTCCTTCAGCCCGGATCTGCGCGGTCCAGCATTTCACCGCACCATGCAGGACCTGCGCGCAGAGCATTGGATGGCGCGGGCTGCTCATGGCGTTGTCGTGCTCGACCGCGAAGCGGGAGAGTTTTTCCTGCGCAGCCGAACGACCACTTTCCCGGGATTGACGATTGCCGAGATCTTCGACGTCAAGGATGGGCCGCTGCACGAGGAGATCGTCCGCAACATCATCAACATCAACGGCAAGGACCACGGTCGCCTGCGGGGCCTGGTGAACTCGGCGTTCACCCCGCGCGCCGCGGACCGGTATCGGCCGGCGATGCGCGGGTTCCTGGGGGAGTTGTGGGCGCCGGTGGCGGCCGCCGGCGGGGCCTGCGACTTCGTCGACGCTTTTGCCAAGCCCTACCCGTCGCTGACGATCGCCACCGTGATGGGTGTGCCGCTGACCGATGCGCCGCGACTGCACGACTGGTCCACCTGGATCCAGCGCCAGTTCGACCCGCCGACGCTGATGGCGCACCGGGCGGAGGTCGAGGAGCGCGTCGAGACGTTCTACGTGTGGGCCGCCGAGCTCATCGCCGCGCGCCGGCCGGATCCGGGCGACGACCTGATCTCCACCCTGATCGCGGCCGAGACCGACGGCGATCGCCTGTCCGACGTGGAGTGCATGAACTTGGTGCTCAACGTGCTCGTCGGCGGGGTGGATACGACCACCGCCCAGCTCTCACACGCGATGCGACTGCTCGGCGAACACCCGGAGCAGTGGGCAGCCTTGCGCGCTGACCCGTCGCTGGCCGGGGCGGCCGTGGAGGAAGCGCTGCGGTTCGAGCCGATCACGCCGTTCACCGCCCGCATCTGCATGGAGGATGTGACGTTCCGCGACATCACCTTCCCGGCCGGGACCATCGTGATGGTGTCGGCCTGGAACGGCAACCGCGAGCCCGGGGAGGTGGAGGCGCCCGATGTGTTTGACATCACCGCCCCGCGCGCGAACCCGAGGGTGCTCACCTTCGGCGCGGGCATCCACTACTGCCTGGGGGCGAACCTCGCCCGTGCCGAGTTGCAGGAGGCGCTCGGGTTCTTCGCCGCCCACGTGGAGCAGATCGAGCCGACGGGGGAACCGGTGTTCGAGCCGGCTGTCGGGATCTATGGGCTCGAGTCGCTGCCGGTGCGGCTTGTGCCGGCCTAGCCCGTACGCAGCGGCGCGACGCGGGCGCCCTGTGCCCGCCTCTACACTGGCCGTTCCGGAGAGGTGGCCGAGAGGCTGAAGGCACTCGACTGCTAATCGAGTATGGGGGTCAAACTCCATCGCGGGTTCGAATCCCGCCCTCTCCGC
>JBBQCW010000010.1:0-110078 GCA_038319025.1 Solirubrobacterales bacterium | reverse complement strand
AGAACGACCTCGCCGCGACGCGCGCATCGACGACCACGATCCAAACCATCTCACCCACGACCCCTCCAGCCGCTACGCTCGCGGCCGCTCACTAAACACCGAACCGCCACCGCCAAGTTCCACGACAAACGGGACAACCTCTCTACCGGTCGGTGAACAGCTACCCGCATCTGGCCGTCGAAGGTCTCCGCGGCAACCCTGAGACCACGTCGGACGCCGATCTGGCCGACGCGGCTCGCTTGGTGCTCGACGACCTCTACGCCGCGGACCTGGCCGAGGTCCGCTCCTTGCTCGAGACCCGCTCCGCGCAGGGCCGGGCCGCCACGGATGTGGGTGACGTGGCTCGCGCCGCGACCTTCGGCGCCGTCGACACGGCGCTGGTGGACATTGACGTCGTCCTGCCGGGCTTCATCGATGAGGAGACGGGCGTCGTCACCCTCGACGACGAGGACGACGCCGTCAACTACGGAGTGATCGATGAGATCGCCCGCCGCGTCCTCCTGGCCGGTGGCCGCGTCCTGGCCGTGCGGGCCGAGGACGTGCCCGGCGGCGGCCCGGTCGCGGCGATCCTGCGCTACCCCGTCTGAGGCGCGCGTTCGTCAGAGTGGTAGTCGCGGGTAGCACCTGGTGCTACTCCGGACTACCACTCTTCGGATACCCACCCCCGCGCTCGCGGAGGTGACGGCGACCTACGGCGCGGCGATGAGCTCTGCGGCCACGCGGTCCGTCGCGTCGCCCAACCCGCCGAGGAGACGGCGAGAGAGCTGGGCACGACGGAAGTACAGCGGTGCGTCGTGCTCCCAGGTGGCACCGATGCCGCCGTGGGTGGCGATGTTCTGCCGAGCCGCCTGATCCAGCGCCTTGCCGGCACTGGCGCGGGCCGAACTGGCCGCCAGCGGGAACTCGGCGGGCATGTCGTCCGCCGCGTAGCCCGCCCAGAACAGCAGCGAGCGGGCGTTCTCCCGGCCCCGCAGGATCTCCACCAGGCCGTGCTTGACCGCCTGGTAGGAACCGATCGCCCGGCCGAACGTGAACCGCTCCTTGGCGTAGGTGACCGCCATCTCGAGGATGGTTTCGATCGTGCCGACCGACTCGGCCGCCAGCAGCGCCTGCCCGATGTACCAAGCACGGACGAGGTCGTCCGCACCGGCGTCGACGACGACACCTTGTGCGCCATCCAGGGTCACACGACCCAGCGAGCGCGTGGCGTCGAATCGCATGACGGACTCCACCGTCACCGCGGATCCGGGCACCAGCACGATGACGAGGTCGCCGTAGGAGGACTGCGCCGGAACGAGGAAGTGGTCGGCCCCGGGGGCGTCAAGCACCCAGTGTGCCGTTCCGCTCAGCGTTGCGGTCGTGCCCTCCACCGTGGCGGTGGGCAGCGGCGCACGTGCCAGCCCGGAGGCCGGCTCGATCGTCCACGCGTCTTCCAGGTCGCTGGGCGGACGGGCGGCCACGTAGGCCACGCGCTCCTCACCGGACGCGAGCGCCCCGAGCGACTCGTGCCCGACGGTGTTGAGTACGGAAGTCGCCTGCAGATGGGAGATCAGCGCCACACCCGCCAGCACACGACCCGTCTCCTCGGCCACCAGCATGGCGTCGAACACGCCCAGGCCGGCTCCTCCGTGCTCATCGTCGATCAGCAATCCGGGCCAGCCGGCGTCGACGGCGAGCGGCCACAGGTCGGGCAGCGTGCCCTCTTCCAGCGCGTCGCGGGCGGCCTCGACCGTCTTCACCCGCGAGAGGGCGCCGCGGGCGGCCTCGCGCAGGAACTCCTGCTCGTCACTCAATGACAAGTCCATTTAGGCCACCGCTTCCTTTTCCTTGGCGCGCAGTTCGGAGAAGGGGATGCCCTTGTCCAACCGCGGCTCGGGCGGCAGGCCGAGGACCCGTTCGCCGATCGTGTTGCGCAGGATCTCTTCGGTGCCGCCGGCCGACTTCAGGCCGGGGAGGAACGAGATCATGTACGACCATTCACCGGCTGTGTCCAGCGCGTCCGGGCCGATCACATCGGCGATCAGCTCGCCCGCCGCGATCGCGGCGTTGACGGTCGTGACCTTGGCCAGGCCGGACTCAGGGCCCGGGATCTGACCTTGTGTCAGGGCGCTGAGGGTCCGGTAGGACTGCCAACGCACGGCGGCCAGATCCATCGCGATATCGCCGAGGCGGTGTCGGACCTCGGGGTCGCGCGCGGCCACCGGATCCGCGGCGATGGCCTTGGCGTAGCGGTCGGCGCGGTAACCGGACGAAGCCGATCCAAGACCGATCGTGAGCCTCTCGAACATGAGCGTGGTGAGCGCCGTGCCCCAGCCGCCGTTGACCGGGCCGCAGACCGCGTCGGCGTCCAGACGAACGTCGTCGAAGAAGACCTCGTTGAACTCGGCCTCCCCGGAAATCTGGCGCAGACCGCGGATCGTGACGCCGTCGGCGTCCATCGGGATGACGAACATCGTCAGTCCCTTGTGCTTGTGCATCTCCGGATCGGTGCGCGCGAGCAGCAGTCCGTACTCGGCGAACTGTGCGTTGGTCGTCCACACCTTCTGGCCGTTGAGCACCCAGGAACCGTCGTCCTGCTGCTTGGCGCGCGTGGCGACAGCGGCGAGGTCAGACCCGGCGCCCGGCTCGGAGAACATCTGGCACCACACCTCGTCACCGTGGAGCATCGGGCCGAGGTAGCGGGCCTTCTGCTCGTCGGTGCCGTGGGCGATGATCGTGGGGCCGAGCATGCCGACGCCGATCACGTCGAGGATGTTGGGCACCTCGGCCGCGGCGATCTCCTGGCCGACGATCACGTTCTCGATCGGCCCGAGGCCCTGCCCGCCGAAGTCCTTCGGCCAGGTCACCCCGGCGAGGCCTGCTTCAGCCAGCTTGCCCTGCCAGCGGCGACGCTCGTTGAGGTACTCGGGGGAGTCCTCGCCGGTGCTCGCGGCGGGCGCTTCGTGCTTGTGCTCCTGGAGCCAGGCTCGTGCCTGTGCGCGGAATGCGGCCTGCTCCGGGGTGTCGTTGAGATCCACCCGAATCCTCTCCTGTAACGGATTGACTGACCAGTCGATCAGGGAATATACGCGTCATACGGCCGCCACTCCACACCGTGTCAAAAGCGTGGGTTCTCAGTCGTCGTCGCCGGGGTCGCGCAGTGCGCCCGCCAGCCCGATGCCGAGCATCAGCAAGATGAAGAGTGAGATGACGGTCAGAGGGTCCAGACCGTGCTCGGAGATGACACTGAGCGTGAGGACGCCGAAGATGACGACCGTCGACAGCGCCGCGGCAATGGCGGGCCCGCGCATGGTGTGCGGACGTCAGGCCGTCGCCGCGGCGAGCGGTCCGACCCCGGGCAGTTCCTGAGGAACATGCTGGTCGGCGTGGTAGCTGGAGCGCACGAGCGGCCCCGCGGCGATGTGATCAAACCCCAGCGCGTAGGCTGCGACCTCCAGGGCCTTGAACTCGTCGGGATGCCAGTAGCGGACGACCGGGAGATGGCGCTCGGTGGGCCGTAGATACTGGCCGACCGTCAGGACCTGGACGCCGTGTTCGCGCAGGTGTCCGAAGGCCTCGACGATCTCGTCGTGCGTCTCGCCCAAGCCGACCATCAGGCCTGACTTCGTGGTGATCTGCTCGCCGCCGATGTCCTTCGCGCTCTGCAGCACCCGCAGCGAGCGCCGCCAGGTGGAGCCGCGGCGGGCGATCGAGTAGAGCCGGGGGACCACCTCGACGTTGTGGTTGAACACGTCGGGGCGCTCGGCCAAGACTTTGGCCAGCGGCATGTCCTGGCCGCGGAAGTCGGGGGTCAGCACCTCGATCTTGCAGGTGGGCGCCTGGCGCCGGCACATGCGGATCGTGGCCGCCCAGATTCCGGCGCCGTAGTCGGGCAGGTCGTCACGGTCGACGCTGGTGATCACCGCGTGGCGCAGGCCCATCTTGGCGATGGTGCGGGCCACGCGGGCAGGCTCGAGCGGGTCGTTCCACGTGGGCTTGCCGGTGTTCACGTTGCAGAAGCCGCAGCGGCGCGTGCACGTGTCACCCAGGATCATGAAGGTCGCGGTGCCGCGCTCCCAGCACTCGCCGACGTTGGGGCAGGCGGCCTCCTGGCAGACCGTGTGGAGGTTCTCGTCCTTGATGAGCTTGGTGAGCTCGCGGTACTTCGCGCCGCCCGGCGCCGGCACCTTGAACCACGGTGGCTTGCGTTCGCGGATCGGCCGCACGTCGGCGCCGAGCACCTTCAGCACATCCATCCCGCCGGGATTGGTGCGCGAGCGGGTCTGATGCTGGCGGTCGACGGTGTCGCTGCTCATCACCTATGAGCCTAAAGGATCGGTTCCGTCGTCGGCACGGGCGAGATCGGGGCGATATGCGCCTCTTTGTCGCCCACCGTGGTTCGGCGGCAACTCGCCGGGCCGGGTCGCCGCGGCTAGGCTCGCGTTCATGGATGAACCAACGCTCGTGAAATCGATGGCCGGCCTGCGGATCGCGATCGGCGTCGGCGCCTGGGTGGCGCCGCGCCTCACCGGGAAGGTGTTCGGCTTGGACCCCGCCGCCAACCCTCAGATGATCTTCATGGCCCGCCTGTTCGGCATCCGCGACGTCGCGCTAGGTGTGGGGCTGCTTGCCAGCTCCGGCAGTGCCCGCCAACTGTGGTGGCAGACCGGCGTGATGTGCGACCTGGCTGATGCGGGCGCTGCGGGCCTGGCCCTACGCGACGGCACGCTGCCGGCACACGCCGCCGTGATGAGTGGAGTCATCGCGCTGGCCGCGGCGGGGCTCGGTGCGGCCGGTGTGGCGGCGTCGGCCTGAGGCTCGATCGGCTGACCTAGGCTGAGCTAAGCGACGCCGGCGGCGTCGGTTCCAGGGCGCGGTTCAGCGCGTCGGCGCTCACGAGCCGCTGCCGCCGCCCGGCGGCGATGGCGAACCGCCACGCCATGCGCTTGCGGAAGCAGGGCAGCGGGTCCGTCTGCCTCGTGAGCGCGGAGATCGACGTCATCCGGACGCCTTCCAGGCCGCACGGGACGACCCACTCGAACGGCTGCAGATCCGGCGATACGTTCACCGAGAAGCCGTGGGTCGTCACACCGCGTTGCACGTGCACGCCGATCGAGCCGATCTTGCGCTCGCCGACCCAGACGCCGGTGAAGTCACGGCCCTCGTCGTTGCGGGTGCGGCCGGTGATCTCCTCATCGGCGAGCGCGGACACCATGGCGCGTTCCATCGTGCGCACGTGCGCCACCACGTCGTCGGTGCGCACGATCGGATAGCCCACGAGCTGCCCAGGGCCGTGATAGGTGACCTTGCCGCCGCGGTCCACATCGACGACGTCGATGCCCTGTGAGCGGTACCACGCCTCACCCATCGGCAGGTCGGCCGCGTCGGCGCGGCGGCCGCGCGTGTAGACCGGGGGATGTTCGAGCAGCAGCAGCACGTCAGGAAGCTGGTCGGCCTGGCGGGCCGCGCGGACCTGCTCCTGCAGCGCGTAGGCCGCGCGGTACTCCACCTGCCCGAGATGGCAGACCCACAACTCCGGGCGCGGGAGCGATGCCGACATTCCACTCAAGGGTAGCGCCGGGCGGTCCTGGCGCACGGGCCACGGGCGCCGATGTCTACCCTTGCCGGATGGAGGGTTCTCGCATCACGGCGCAGACCGCGCGCCGGTTGCGCTGGCGCATGAGCGGCGCTTGGCTTTGGCCGTCGTTCGCCGTGCTGACCGTCCTCGACGCTCTGCTCATCAACCAGCAGCCGTTGTCGGGTAGCCACACGGGCATGGTGCCGGCGATGCTGCTGGCCGGGTTCGTCAACCTGCTCGTCCTGGTCCTGCTGGCTCCGCCGCTGGCGCGTTGGGTGCGGTCGCGCAGCGGGTCTCTGCCCAAGGTCGTGGCCTTTGACCGCGCGGGGGTGCGACTGCTTGGCGGGGTGACGATCGTCTTCTTCATCCTGGGCCTGCTGCACCGCGACGCCGCGCAGGCCCAGCGCGATGAGTTCCACGCGCAGTCGGAGGCCGTGCGCCTCTACGTGGCCCACAACGCGGCGGCGCAGTACCGCCGTAACATCGACCGGGCGGATTCCGTGCACTCAGGTCCCGGCCTCTTCCGTACCTGCGTGCCGGGTGACGGCGCGGCGCGCCCGCTGTGCCTGCTCGTCTACACCGACCAGTCACCGCCCGGGATCCAGGTCGATCCCAGCCGTGAGGCGAACGTCGCGCCCTGATCAGAGAGCGAGGGCCAGCGGTTCTTCGAGCAGCCTGTGGATCCGGGCGAGAAACTCGGCGGCCTGGGCGCCGTAGAGGATGCGGTGATCGCAGGCGAGCGTGACATGCATCGTGTGGCGTGCGACAACCTCGCCGTCGCGCACGACCGCCCGGGGTGCCAAGGCCCCGACGGCGAGGATCGCTGCCTGGGGCGGGTTGATCACCGCGGTGAAATTGGTGATCCCGTACATGCCGAGATTGGAGACGGTGAACGTGCCGCCGCTCAGCTCGGGCGGGGTGATCGCGCCGGCTCGGACGCGTTCGGCCAGGGCACGCGTGTCGCGAGCGATCTCGCCGAGGGACTTGGTGTCGGCGTCAAACACGGTGGGCACCACGAGGGCGTCGTCGGCGGCGACGGCCACGCCGACGTTCACGCGCTGGTGCAGTTCGAACCGCGCATCCCGATACGCGCCGTTGGCTCGCGGGTGCTCGCGCAACGCGAGCGCGCAGGCCTTGACGATCATGTCGTTGTAGGACGGGACCGGTGAGCCTTCGGCGCTTAGCGTCTTCAGCTGGGCACGGAGCGCGACGGCGGCCTCCATGTCGATCTCCATCTGGAGGGTGAACTCGGGCACAGTGGCCTTGGACTCGGCCATGCGCCGGGCGATCACCTGCTGGGTGCGCGTCAGCTCGACGATCGTGACCTCGCCCTTGGCGGCACCGGTGTCGGCCCGGACGGTGGGCGCAGGTGGGATGGGTGCGGGTGTGCCCGGCGCGGCGCTCACGGCTGCGGGGCCGTCCGCGGCCGCCAGCGTGCCCGCCGCGCCCGCGGTGCCGGCAGGCGCGCCCTCCACATCGGCCCGCACGATCCGGCCGCCAGGCCCCGTGCCCTGGAGGGCACGCAGGTCGACACCCTGCTCCCGGGCGATCCGCCTCGCCACCGGTGAGGCCTTGACCCGGTCCCCCGAGTCCGCAGCCGACAGGGTGAGGCGGATTTGTTGGTCTGGCGAAGACTTTTCCGCCTCACCGATCGTCGGCGCAGGTCCGACCTCGGCCACGACGCTATCCGCCACGGCCTCGGCCACCGCGGGCGCGACGGGTAGCGCGGACTCCGCGGGCGCCGCGACGTCGCCCTGCACCGCTACTGGGGGCGCGGCCGGCGCCTGCGCGGCACCTTCGCCCACCACGGCGATGACCTCCCCGATGGGAAGCGTCGTGCCCTCGGGGGCGATGATCCGCAGGACGCCGTCGGCGTCGGCCTCGTACGTCATCGTCGCCTTGTCGGTCTCGATCTCGCACAGTTCCTCGCCGCGCGCCACCAACTCTCCGTCGGCCTTCAGCCAGCGCAGGATCGTCCCCTCCTCCATGGAGTCCGAAAGGCGAGGCATGACGATGTCGGGCATGGGTCGAGGACGTCCTCTACAGGTCGCGGAAGGTGGCGAGGACCGCCTTCACCACGTCGGGTTCGTGCGGGAAGGCGATCTGCTCCAGCACCTTGGAGTACGGCATCGGGACGTCCGCGCCGGTGACCCGGCCCACGGGCGCGTCCAGATCATCGAAGGCCTGTTCAGAGATCAGGGCGGCGAGGTTCGCGCCCACACCACCGTGCGGCCAGCCCTCCTCGACGATCACGCAGCGGTTGGTCTTGCGCACGCTGGCCAGGATCGTGTCGAGGTCCAGCGGGCGCAGCGTGCGCGGGTCGATCACCTCGGCCTCGATCTCGTGCTCCTCGTGCAGCATGGCCGCGGCCCTCTCGGCGGTGACGGCCATCCGGGAGATACCGACGATCGTCACGTCGGTGCCCTCGCGGCGGATCGCCGCCTTACCGAAGTCCACGACCACGTCGGGGTCCTCGGGCACCTCGCCGCGCTGCCCGTAGAGGTACTCGTGCTCGATGAAGACGACGGGGTTGTCGTCACGGATGGCCGCCTTCAGCAACCCCTTCGCGTCGGCCGGCGTGGACGGAACGGCGACGAGCAGTCCGGGGGAGTGCAGGAACAGCGCCTCCCAGGAGTGGGAGTGCGTAGGCCCCAGCTGGTGGCCTGCGCCCTGCGGCATCCGCACCACGAGCGGCACGCTGACCTGCCCGCCGAACATGTACCGGATGTGGGCGGCGTGGTTGATGATCTGGTCCATCGCGAGCAGCGCGAAGTTGATCGTCATCAGTTCGACGACCGGCCGCAGCCCCAGCATCGCCGAGCCGACGCCCATCCCGACGATCGTGTTCTCGGAGATCGGCGTGTCCCGCACGCGCTTCTCACCGAACTCCGCCAGCAGGCCGTTGGTCACCTTGAACGCGCCGTTGAAGACCCCGATGTCCTCGCCCATCAGGAACACGTTCTCGTCGCGCTGCATCTCCTCCCGCAGCGCCTGGTTGAGCGCGTCGCGATAGCGCATCACGGCCATGGTCAGAGCCCCTTCGCCGCGCGCGCCCGGGAGTCCTCGCCCCGGTGGGGCTCAGGGGAGCGCTCGTCCAGCGAATACCAGCCGTGTACCTGGCCACCGAGGACGTACACGTCATCGTAGAGCGACTCCGGGGAGGGGTGCGGAGAGGCATCGGCGAAGGCGACGGCTGCGTCGACCCGCGCGATCGCCGCGGCGTCCATCTCCTCATGTTCGGCCTCGCTCAGCAGCCCTTCGGCCACGAGGCGGTCACCGAAGATCACGATCGGGTCGCGCTTGCGCCACTCGGCGACCTCCTCCTTGGTGCGGTACTCCTCAGGGTCGGCCATCGAGTGGCCGCGAAACCGGTAGGTGAGGGCCTCGACCAGCACCGGGCGCCGGTCCTCGCGGGCTATGCGCAGCGCCTCCAGAGTCACTCGGTAGGTGTCGATGGGGTCCATCCCGTCGCACTCCATGCCGGGCACACCGAAGCCCTCGCCCTTGACCTGCAGGTCGGTCACGGCCGAGTGGCGCTCCAGCGACGTGCCCATCCCGAAGCGGTTGTTGGTGACCATGAAGACGACCGGCAAGCGCCAGAGGGCGGCCAGGTTCATCGTCTCGCCAAAGGTGCCCTGGTTGGATGCGCCGTCGCCGAACATGCAGAGCGTGGCGTCATCGGTGCCCAGGTAGTCAGCGGCCAACCCGAAGCCGGCGGCGATCGGCAGGTTGCCGCCGACGATCCCGTAGCCGCCCATGAACCGTCGCTTCAGGTCGAACATGTGCATGGACCCGCCGTGTCCGTGACAGACGCCGTCGACGCGCCCGAACAGTTCAGCCATGACGTTCTCAGGCGGTGTCCCGCGCATCAGGGCGTGGCCGTGGGAGCGGTAGGTGGAGATCAGATAGTCGGTGTCACGCAGAGCACGCCCGGCGCCGACGATCGTCGCTTCCTCGCCGATGGCCAGATGCAGAAAGCCGCCGACCTTGGCTTTCGCATACATCTCGCCCGCGCGCTCCTCGAAGTGTCGGACGAGCAACATCGTCGCGAGCCACTCGCGGGCTTCGTCCGGCGGGGGGAGTGGGAGGTCGGTCATGCCTGAGCCGGACACTAGCGCGTGGGCTCGGCCGCCTCGGGCCGCGCCACAGGCTGACCCTCCGGCTTTCGGGTGCACTGGTGGCCGAGGTAGGCTGGCGCCCCGTGGATTCCGTACAGCAGGAGCACCGGGCTGGGCCAGGGCCTACCCGAGAGGAGCGGTGCCGGCAGAAGATCGAGCATGCCCACGACGTGGCGCAGTGGATGCTGATGATCGGCTGGGTGGTGGCCGCCATCGGGGTCGTCTCGCTGCTGACGATAGGCGGCCTATTGATTGCCGGTGAGATCGGTGTTGAGGCGGCCGCGTCGGCGGCCTTCGGCGCGACGCTGGCCTCGATCCTGTCGGGTGTCGTGGCTTACGGATCGGGGATGAACTTGGACCTCGGCGCCGAGCGGCTGGAACTGGCGTTGGCCGAGGCCAGCTCCGCGACCCGCGCCGAGGTGGCCGGTTCAGGTGGGTAGATCGCCGGGGTCCTGCACGGTCGACCAGCGGTCGCGGAACTCCTCAGCGTCAAGCGCCCCGAGGTCGACGCGCAGCGCCCGGCCGAGCCGCGAGGCCTCCTGCGGCGTGCAGTCCCAGAACAGGAGCACCTCACCGTCGAGCAGGTCGACGACCTCCACCTGATCGACCCGATCCAGATCGGCCAGCACGGCCGGCGCGCGGCTGGCTCGGCGCACCGTCACCTCGAAGGCGTCGCGCGCCCTCATGATGCCGCCACCTGACCCATCAGCACCGCGGCTTCATCCAGTCCCGCCTCACCGTGGACGACTTCGCGGCCCGTCCAAATGGCCGGCACCGAGCGCACACCACGGCTCGCGGCCTGTACACCGGCCGCATCCAGCGCTGCCCGGACGGACCGTAGTTGGACCGCCTTGAGCAACGCCGAAGGATGCATCTCGCACGCCGCTCCCGCGATCAGCACATGGTCGGGAACGCTGAGGTCGCGCCCTCCGGCGTAGGCCTGGCGCAGCGCCGCCTGGGTGAAGGCCACCGCCCGCCCGATCGACTTGGCGTAGGTGGCGGCTCGCAGAACGAGGTCGGCGTCGAAAGGGAAGGGCTCGGGCCAGCGCATCGGTTGCAGGCCCAACTCGGCCGCTCGGCGCACGATCGCGTCGCGGTCCACCGGTGAAGGGGCGCCCAAGGCGGCGGCGTGGACGGGCACCCACTCGCAGGGGCCCGGCAGCGCGGTGAGGATGCGCTCGGCGACGAGCCAGCACTCGGGCGAAGCCAGGTCAAGGTAGAACGCCGGACCGGCATCCTTGGAGGTGGTGGGAGCGGTCTGCACGACCTCCACGGGAGCGATGCGATCAGCCGTGGATGATCCAGCCGTCGGCCGCGCGTGCGGCTTCCATGACGGCTTCGCTCAGGGTCGGGTGCCCGTGGATCATCCGCGCGACCTCGGGATAACCACCCTCAAGGGACTTGGCGTTGACCAGTTCCTGGATCAACTCGGTGGACTTCGCGCCGACGATGTGGCCGCCGAGGATCTCGCCGTACTTCTTGTCGCCGACGAGCTTGACCAGGCCGGTGCGGTCGCCGTAGACGGTGCCCGCCCCGACGGCCCCGTACTGGACCTTGCCGACGACGACGTCGTATCCGGCTTCCTTGGCCTGCGCCTCGGTGAGGCCGAACGACGCGACGTTCGGAGTGCAGAACGTGGCCCGCGGCACATCGACGTAGACGATTCCGTGGACCGGCATCCCGGCGGCATCCTCGACGGCGATGATGCCCTCGTCAGACGCCTTGTGGGCCAGCGCCGGGCCGGGCACGAGGTCGCCGATCGCCCACACGCCGGCGCGGCTGGTGCGCAGGTGCGCATCGACTTCGATCAGGCCGTTCTCGGCGAGCTTCACGCCCGCAGCGTCCAGGCCGAGGCCCTCGATGTCCGGGCCGCGGCCGGCGGCGATGACGAGCCATTGCGCTTCACCCTCGGTGTCGCCGTACTTGAAGGTGACCTTCTCGTCCTGCGTCTGCACGTCGGTGACGAACGTCGAGGTGTGGACTTCGATGCCCTGCTTCTTGAAGCCGCGCTCGGCGAGCTTGGAGATGTCGGCGTCCTCGGTCGGCAGAACGCGGTCGAGGCCTTCGAACAACTGGACCTTGGTGCCCAGCCGGGCGTACGCGGATGCGATCTCGGAGCCTGACGCACCTGCGCCGACAACGACCATCGAAGCGGGCAGCTCGGTCAGCGCCCACGCCTCCTCGGTCCCGATCACGCGGCCGCCGAACTCGGTGCCGGGGATCGGGCGCTTCACGCTGCCGGTGGCCAGGATGATCGCCTTTGCCGCGGTGATCTCATCGCCGTCGAACTCCGAGCCCACGCGCACGGTGCCGTCAGCGGTCAACGACGCAAAGCCTTCGATCACGTCGATCTCGTTCTTCTTCATCAGCCCGGCGACACCACCCGTCAACGTCTTGATGACCTTCTCGCGGCGCGCGCCGACCTCGCCGAAGTCGACCGTCGGCTCGCCGACATGGATGCCGAACTCGCCGGCGTCGCGGACCTCCGTCAGCACGTCAGCAACGCGCAGGACGGCCTTGGCCGGAATGCAGGCGACGTTCAGGCAGCGCCCGCCGACGTCGCCCTTCTCGATCACCACCGTCTTCATGCCCAGTTGAGCCGCTCGGATTGCGGCCACGTAGCCGCCCGGCCCGGACCCGATCACTACGCAGTCGTACGCGATTTCAGCCATTAATCGAGACTACCGAACGCCTCGGGGCGGGCGGGCTTACGGTCGCGGCATCTGGATGCGCGCCATCGCCCGCACCAGCTTCCAGAACAGCCAGCCGCTCAGGGCCACGATGGTGGTGCAGATGAGGATGCCGAGCAACGTGCCCTTCAGGAGGAAGAGCGAGAAGGCCACGATGACGATCGCCAGCAGGGCTTCGAAGCCCAGCACGGCCCAGTACTTGACGTTCCACAGGCCCCAGGCGGCGACGAGCATGATGACGGCGAAGAAGAGGACGCCACCAGGGCTGGGGGTCTTCCCCTTGATCGTCACCCCAGCCAAGAGCAGCACCACCTGGGCGAGCGCGAATACGGTGGCCACCACGGCGGCGACGGTTACGGCTCCCGGCCGCTCGCCGGGCTTGAGCGGCTCGAGTTGGGCACGGGCCTGCGCGTTGCGCTTCTCGCTCTTGGAGAGCGGCTTGCCGTCGGGATCCGTGAGAACGATCTCCGGCACGATGCCCTTCGCCTCATGCGGCGGGGTGAGGGGCATATCGCCCGGCCGGCGCTTGCGGCTGCGTTTACCCATGGGAGACCGCCGCCGGTTCGGTGAGCCGTAAGCGGAGGGCCCGGGCGGCCGCGCCGGGGTCAGGTGCGTCGGTGATCGCGCGCACGAGCGCCACACGCTCTGCGCCGGCGTCGATCACCGCGGTCATGGTGTCTGGGTCGACGCCGCCGATGGCAAACCACGGCAGTACCGCGTGGGCGGTGGCGTACTCCACAAGTTCCAAGCCGACGGCCGCGCGCCCCGGTTTGGTCGGGGTGGCGTGGACGGGCCCGACCCCGATGTAGTCCACCGCGGCGGTGGTGGCGACACGGTCGATGTCCGCCGGCGAGTGGGTGGACAGTCCGATGAGCGGGTCAGGGCCGAGGAGCGCGCGGGCCTCGTCGACGGGCATGTCGTCCTGCCCGAGATGGACACCGTCGGCCTCGGCGCGGGCGGCAAGGTCGGGCCGGTCGTTGAGGATGAAGAGGGCGCCGGCCTGCGTGCACAGACGGTGGGCCACCGCGGCGCCGGCGAGCAACTCAGCGTCGCTCGCGCCCTTGTCACGGAGCTGGACGATGTCCACGCCTTCGGCCAACGTGGCCGTCAGGAGGGCTTCCAGCGAGCGGCCACCCGGGGCAAGGGGCGTCACCAGGTACAGCCGTGCGGCGTTCAGGCGTTCGCGGCGGGTCACCGGACAAGTGTCGCAAGCCGGGGCGACTACCATCACCAGGGGTGCCAGACCACGACAACACCTGCGACGTGGTGATCGTCGGCGGGGGCGTCATCGGCCTCGCCGTCGCGTGGCGCGCTCGCGCCCGCGGGCTGTCAGTCGTGGTGCTTGAACGCGACGACGTTCCCGCCCGCGGCAGCGCCTCTTGGGTCGCCGCCGGAATGCTCGCGCCGGTGGCCGAGGCCGATGCCGGCGAGCGGGCGCTGCTGGCGCTCGGCCTGCAGAGCGCAGCTCGCTGGCCCACGTTCGCCGCTGAGCTCGCGGACGTATCGGGGATGGCGTCGCCCTACGCTACGACGGGCACGCTCGTCGTAGCCCGGGACACCTCCGAAGCGGCATGGCTGGAGCACGAGCTCGCCTTCCGTTCACGCACCGGGCTCGCCGCGACCCGGCTGCTTCCCGGCGAGGCCCGCGCGCTTGAGCCTGCTTTGGCTCCGACCTTGCGTGCGGCGATGGAGGTGCCCGACGACCACGCGGCGGACCCGCGGCTGCTCGCGGCGGCGCTGGCCCAGGCGGCCCGTCGCGTGGGTGTCGACATTCGGCCAGGCGTGGTGGTGGAAGCGGTACTGACCGGCACGGGCGGAGTCCTCGGTGTGGCCCTCGCCGACGGTGAAGAGCTCCACTCCGGCGCGGTCGTCCTGGCCGCCGGCGCGTGGAGCGGGGCGCTGGCACCGCCCGAGGCAACGGTGCCGCTGCGCCCCGTGAAGGGGCAGATCCTGCGCCTCACCGATCCCGCCGGCCCAGGTCTGCTGACCAGGACGCTCCGCTACGAGACGGGCTACCTCGTTCCGCGAGGTGATGGGCGCTACGTGCTGGGCGCCACGATGGAGGAGCAGGGCTTTGACACCACCGTGACCACCGGAGCTGTGCACGACCTCATCCGCGACGCGAGTGAGCTCGTCCCCGGTGTGCTCGAACTGGTGCTCGAGGAGGCTCGCGCGGGCCTGCGGCCTTCCACTCCCGACAACGCGCCGATACTCGGTGAGCACCCTGCCTGCCCTGGCCTGCACTACGCGACCGGCCACCACCGGCATGGGATCCTGCTGGCGCCGGTGACGGCTGATCTCCTCGCGGCCGGGCTCGCGGGGGAGCCTCAGGAGCACGCGTTCGCCCCCGACCGGTTCGCGGGCGAGAGACTCCTCACATGATCTGGCTCAACGGCGAGGCGACCGACGGTCAGGACGGGGCGACCGTCGCGGCGCTGCTCGACCATCTGGGCGTGGAGCCCGAGCGTCGCGGCGTCGCGGTTGCCGTGGACGAGGAGGTCGTGCCGCGGACCCAGTGGACCGGTACGACCGTCGTCGCCGGTGCCCGAGTCGAGGTCCTGACCGCGATGCAGGGAGGATGACGGCTATGGAGCCGACCGCCGCCGCGGATATCGCCACCGATCCGTTCGTCATCGCCGGTCGCACGCTGAGCTCGCGGCTGATCCTGGGCACCGGCGGATTCCCGCGGCTGCAGACCTTGGCCGAAGCGATCGCGGCCAGCGCTACCGACATGGTCACGGTGGCCCTGCGCCGCGTCGATCCGGCCGCTCGCGGATCCCTGGTCGACGTGCTCGCCGGCGCCGGCGTTGACCTCCTGCCCAACACGGCCGGGTGTTACACGGCCCGGGATGCGGTCCTCACGGCGCAGCTCGCGCGGGAGGCGTTCGCCACGGACTGGATCAAGCTCGAGGTGATCGGCGACGAACGCACCCTGCTGCCCGATGGGCCCGAGTTGCTGGTGGCTGCCGAGCGTCTGGTCGCCGACGGGTTCATCGTGCTGCCCTACACCACCGACGACCCGGTGCTGGCGCGGCGACTGGAGGACGTGGGGTGCGCGGCCGTGATGCCGCTGGGCTCGCCGATCGGCTCCGGCCTGGGGATCCGCAACCCGGACAACATTGCGCTGATCACCGAGCGTGCAACTGTCCCGGTGATCTGCGACGCCGGCATCGGCACGGCCTCCGACGCGGCGCTGGCCATGGAACTGGGCTGTGATGGATGCCTGATCGCCAGTGCCATCTCGAGGGCGCAAGATCCGGTGGCCATGGCCACGGCGATGCGCCGGGCCATTGAGGCAGGCCGACTTGCTGCGGGCGCCGGCCGGATCCCACGCCGCCCGCACGCGACCGCCTCCACCCCGGATGCCGGTCGGCCCGAGTTCGGTCCCGCCGCGTGACCCTCGTCCACCAGAATCTCGCCGACCGCTGGGAGGCAGCGTGGTCAGGTCGCGACCAGCACGCCTTCCACGACGTGTGCGCGCCGGACGTCTTCTACGAGGATCCGCTCAGCCGGGATCCGCTAGACGGTCCTCAGGCCATCGGGTTGCACGCACGGGCGCTGTGGACGGCGTTCCCCGACGCACGCATCGAGCGGATCGGCGAGCGGCTGACCGATGGGCGCTACCTCGTGGCGCCGTTCGTGGTGAAGGGCACGCACCTGGGCGACCTTGAGGGATTGCCCGCGAGTAAGCGGTACGTCCAGGTCAACGGCGTCTGCTATTTCGAACTGGATCCGCCCCGCGACCGCCTGTGGCGGGTGCGCGTGTTCTTCGATCGCTACGACGCCGCCATCCAGGTCGGCATCCTGCCCCAGCCCGGCACGGTGGCCGAGCGCGCGTTCTTCATGGCCCGTGGGTTCGGGCTGCGGCTTGGGCGGCGGTGAGCGCCTATCGCGACGTAAGGATCCGGTTCAAGCCAGCGTCACCCGGAGCGGTGCGTGATCCGATAGCCCGCCTCGCGGCAACACCTCCGTCCCTCCGACGGCGTGCAGCCCGCGGGCCAGTACGTGGTCGACCTTGCGGCCGCCGACCAGGGCCAGCCCCGGGCATCGCGGCGTACGCACGTTGAAGTCGCCACCCAGCACCACCGGCGCGTCCGCGGCGCAGCGCAACACGAAGGCCGAAGCGCGGGCCGCGTCCGCAAACGCCCTGGCGTCCGAGTGCACCTGCGCGTGCAGGTTGCCCACCCACACGCCGGACGACGCCAAGCGAACCGCTTGCACCGTGCGCCGCTCGGGCCACCGGCGCAGCGTGGCCGCCTGGTGCTCGGCGAGGGACCCGCCGCCCCGCACGAGGATCGCGTTCGCGCTCCCGCCACCGGATTTCATGAGCTCCGGCCTGCGCACCGCCGCAGCGCGGCGAAGCGGCAGGAGCATGTTGCGCGAGGTCAACGACACGCGGGCGTCGGCCCCACATGCCCGCCCGATCGCCGCCGGCCACCACGGCGGACATTCCTGCAGGAGCAGCACGTCCCACGACCACGCGGCGATCAGCGCGGTGAAGTCGCCGAGCAGGTCGCGATCGTCGGGCGGGATCGCTCGCCCGTGAAAGAGATTCCAGGTGATCAGCTCCACCCGGCTATTCTCCCGCGCCTGTAATGGCCCGCCACTTCCTGACCGGAGAAGAACTCGACCGCCCCGCTCTGGACGGCCTGCTCGACCGCGCGCTGGAGCTGAAGGAATCCCCGCGGTCCTCCGACGCATTGGCCGGCAACGTGATCGCCCTGCTGTTCGCCAAGCCGTCTACGCGCACCCGTTTGTCCTACGAGGCCGGGGTCGTCGAACTGGGCGGTCATCCGATGATCCTGCGGCCCGCCGAGATGCAGCTCTCGCGCGGGGAGTCGATCAAGGACACCGCGCGCATCCTGTCCTCTCACGTTCAGGCGATCGGGCTGCGCACCAACAGCGATGCGCTGCTGGCCGAGCTTGCGGCCGAGGGCACCATCCCTGTCTTCAACATGCTCACCGACGGTCATCACCCCTCGCAGGCGCTGGCTGATCTGCTCACCCTTCGTGAGGAGTTCGGGGAAGTGGAAGGCCTGAAACTGGCCTACGTGGGCGACGGAAACAACGTCGCCCGGTCGCTGGCGTTGGTCGGGGGGATCGCCGGTGTCGAGGTGGCTGTCGCCTCCCCGCCCGGTTATGAGCTTGAGCCGGAGGCCGGCGGTACCCGCACCTATGATCCCGTCGAAGCCGTCCGCGACGCCCACGCCGTCTACACCGACGTATGGGTCTCGATGGGCGATGAGGACACCGCCGAGGAGCGCACCCGTGACCTCGCGCCGTACCGCATCGACGACGCACTACTGGCCCAGGCAGCGCCGGGAGCGATCGCTTTGCATTGCCTGCCCGCACATCCGGGCGATGAGATCACCGCCGAGGTGCTGTACGGCGAACGGCAGCGGATCTGGCAGCAGGCCGAGAACCGCAGGCACGCGCAGAAGGCACTCTTGGAATACCTGCTCGTGGGGTAGCCTCCCCGCGTGCCTCAGACCATGAAGACGCCCACCGCCACGCCTTCGCAGGCCCCCAAAACGGCTGTTTCGGACACTGACGCATTGCCGGATGGTGTTACCGCCGGGCTGGAGGTGCTGCAGCGCAGCCTCGTTCTGCAGCGCGAGCGGGTGCAGGAGATCGTCGACGATGCGGTGCGACGTGGCCGCATGACCAAGTCCGACGCCGAGGACCTCGTGCAGAGCCTGGTGCTGGGCGGTCGTCGGCAGGCGGAGGATCTGCTGGCCGAGATGGAGAGGTTCGTCGGCCGGGGTCGCAAGGAGGTCGAGACGGCAGCTCGCCAGGCGCGCAAGCGCACAGTGGCCTCGCCCGTGACGCGGGAGGTCGATCGGGCTCGTGGTCGCCTCGGCGCCCCTGGATTTCCCATCACCGGCTACGACGACCTGACGGCTGCTCAGGTGGTCGAGCGCCTCGCTGATCTGCGGCCCGCTCAGCTGCGCAAAGTTCGCGACTACGAGCGCCGCAACGCCAACCGTAAGGGTGTTCTGCGCGCCACCGAGAAGGCTCTCGCCTGATCTTCTGAGGACGGGAGGGACGCCGTGCGCGTCCGTCCTGCCATCCTGCGGGGCATGTCTGACGCCCCCATGTCCGCTCGCCCCCAGCGCGGTGACCTGATCGAACTGACGGTCGACACCCTCGCCTACGGCGGCAACGGCGTGGCGCGCTATGACGGTGGCTACGTGGTCTTCGTGAGCGGGGGACTGCCCGGTGACGTGGTGCGCGCCCGTGTGGGCAAACGCAAGCGTGCCTACGCCGAAGCGCGCGTGGAGGAGATCCTCACGCCGTCGCCGGAGCGCATCGCGCCCGTGGCCGACCATCCCGGTGCGCCCTGGCAGGTGCTGCCGTACGAGCGCCAGATCCAGATCAAGGCCGAGCAGATCGAGGACGCCCTGCGGCGCATCGGCAAGCTCGACGGTTTTACGATGGAGCCGCTGATCCCGGCCGTCGAGCAGTGGCGTTATCGCAACAAGCTCGAGTACTCGTTCGGCCATGACAACGAAGCCCCTGGCCGTCCGCTCGTCTGCGGCTTCCACGCTCCTGGTTCCTGGGAGGACATCGTCGCTCTCGATGACTGCCTGCTGGCGTCCGAGGCGGGCAACGATGCCCGCCGCCGCGTACTTGACTGGTGTCGGGCTCAAGGTTTGGGCGCCTACGATCGCCGCACGCAGCAGGGCTTCCTGCGCAACCTCGTCGTGCGCGAGGGCCGTCGCACCGGGGAGCTGCAGGTGCGGCTCGTCACGTCGCCCGGCACGTTGGACCGCGAGTCGCTGGCTGAAGCGCTGCCCGACATGGCGTCGGTGTTGTGGACAGTCATCGAGGGCGTCGGCGAGACCACCGCGGGTGGGCGTAGTGAGCTGATCGCGGGCGACGCCAGAATTCGCGAAGAGGTGTGCGGGCTGGACCTGCGCATCTCCGGCGAGGCGTTCTTCCAGACCAACACCGAGATGGCCGAGCAGCTGTACGGCGTCGCCGCTGAGCTGGCCGCGCTGAAGGGGTATGAGCGCGTCTACGACCTCTATTGCGGCATCGGTACCGTCGGCCTCAGCATGGCCGCCCGTGCGGGTGAGGTGTGGGGACTGGAGATCGTGGAGGAGGCCGTCGAGGACGCGATCGCCAACGCGGCGCGCAACCAGATCGACAATGCCCGGTTCTTCGCCGGCGATGCGCGCGTCGTCCTGCCGCAGCTGCTCCAGACGGCGGCGCGCCCGGACGTGTTGCTCGTGGACCCGCCGCGTGCGGGGCTCTCTCAGAAGGTCGTGCGGCGCATCATCGAATGCAACGCGAAGCGGATCGTCTACATCTCCTGCAACCCGACGACGCTGGCGCCGAACGCCGCTCAGCTCGTCGAAGCCGGGTACCGGCTGGACCGCGTGCGGCCGGTCGACATGTTTCCGCAGACGCCGCACATCGAGTGCGTGGCCGTGCTGGAGCGGGTGTGACGCTCACACTCGGATGATCTGTACGCCCGGTGCATCGCTCAGCGCGGCGAAGTCGTCGTCCTGAGTGACGACGGGCAAGCCGTGGGCGGCGGCGGTTGCCGCGATCCACAGGTCGTTCACCTTCAGTCGTCGCCCGACCTGCGCCAGATGTACCCGCAGGCGTGCCCACTCGGCGGCGACGGACGCGTCGATCGCGAGGACCTCCACGTCGGCGATCGACTCCAGCGTGGCCAGTCGCCGCGCGCGGGTCTCAAGGTCATCGGCCGCGAGTACGCCGGCCTGAAGTTCCGCGATCGTCACCGGGCATACGACGTTCTCATCCGGGAGCAGATCGACGTCGAGTTGCCGGGCTGATTCCAGGGCGATGAAGACGCTCGTGTCAAGCACGCCCCGCGTCGCAGCGGCCATCAGCGGATCGGACCGAGCTCATCAGTGGTGTCACCGGCGAGCAGGGCAAGCTCGTCTCGTAGCCCAGCGTCGGCTTGCGCCGAGCCGAGGCGCCGGACCAACTCGGCGCGGGCGATGGGGCGGGTTCGCGCCGGCCGGACGGGGATCAGCTGGGCGACCGGCCTTCCACGGGACGTGATCGTCACCTGTTCACCGGCTTCCACGCGGCGCAGCAGGTCGGCGGTGTGATTGCGAAGTTCGCGTGCGGCGATCTCGGTCATGCTACAAGCGTAGCACTCATGTAGCCGTGCTCGACCGGGTGTGACCGACGCCCCCGAGGAAGCGGGAGCGCCAGTCATCACACCGCGTCTGGCGGATCAGCCGCCGTTGAACACCGTGCCTCCGAAGATGCACGAGTCGTTGGCCGAGAAGGGCCCGTTGCCGGTGGGCGGGGTGCCGTTCTTGGCCAATGTCATGCCGATGACGCCCGTCAGGGCGGTGTCGGTGCTGGCGGCGCGGAAATCAGCGTCGTTGTTGTTGTCGTCGATGGAGTTGGCGCCGGCGAAGCTGTCACCCACCCTGCGGTCGGTCTCGAGCGTCGCGGGTGTCAGGCTCTCCAGATCGTCTGAGCCTTCGGTTCCGAAGGTGGCGTTGCCGCTGGCCACCTCGATGTAGATCTCCGCGTGCGTCTTGGAGGGTCCGGTCGTGTCGAAGCACTTCGCGTAGAACGTGAAAGAACCCACCGTGGCCAGAGGGATCCTCGGAGCCGACGCCTGGTCAGCGGCCGCATCCGCCCGCCTGGTCGGGAAGATGATCAGCCCGTTGACGGTCGCGGCGTTGGTGGCGTTGGTGGCGTTGGTGGCGTTGGTGGCGTTCGTGGCGTTCGTGGCCGAGGCTGCGCTGTCGGCGCTGGTCGCCTTGGTGGCGCTATCCGCCGTCGTGGCCTTGGTGGCAAGGTCCGCCAGCTTGGCGCTCGGCACCTGGGCCAGAGCCGACTCCTTGATCTGAGTACCGGTCAGCGTGTTCTTCTTCAGGGCCTTGCCTGAGATGGTGCCCTTCTTGATGTTCTTGCCGTTGATGAGGCCGGAGGCGACGGCCGTGCCGCCGAGGGCCAGCACCAGCGCGAGGCAGGCAACGACCATGGCACCGGAGGGGCGATGAGACGAGAGCTTGGACATACGGATCTTTCTGTCGATGGACCGTTCGAGCGCGAGAGCGCCCAGCCCCGACAATGTAGACCTGCGAAGGCCTCTCGTGTGACTGTTTTGGTGAGTATGAGACCGCTTTGGGACCCTGCTACGCGGCCTGCACACCTGCCCCGATCGGGCATGACACGCCGGTGCCGCCGAGGCCGCAGTAGCCGTTGGGCACCTTGTGCAGGTACTGCTGGTGGTAGTCCTCGGCGTAGTAGAACGGCTGGCCCTCGCCGATCTCCGTGGTGATCTCACCGCGCTTGCCGGCCGCGGTCAGCGCTTCCTGATAGCGCTCTCGAGAGGCCTGCGCAGCCGCGAGCTGCTCCGGCGTGGTCGCGTAGATGGCCGAGCGGTACTGCGTGCCGTGGTCGTTGCCTTGGCCCATGTACTGCGTGGGGTCGTGGCCCTCCCAAAAGGTGCGCAGCAGATCCTCGTAGGTGATCTGTGTGGGATCGAAGGCGACGAAGACGGCCTCCGTGTGGCCAGTACGGCCGGAGCACGTCTCGTCGTAGGTGGGGTTCGCGGTCGTCCCGCCGGCGTACCCGACGGCGGTGGTGAAGACGCCGGGGAGTTTCCAGAACAGCCGCTCTGCGCCCCAGAAGCAACCGAGGCCGAACACGGCCGTCTGGGTGCCGTCGGGGAACGGCGGACGCAGAGGGGTGCCGAGGACCGCGTGGTTGGGCGCGGTGGGCATAGTCGTGTCGCGGCCGGGCAGGGCGTCCGCCGGGGCGACGATCTCAGTCTTGTGGCGCGAGGAAAAGAGCATGCGTTCAGAGTAGCGCGCGACTCCTTACGCCCAGCGAAAACGCCGCCTCTGGAAGACTGCGGTCATGCACGCTGCCACCGTCCGCGACGGCGAGATCATCGTCGCCGAGCATCCTGACCCCAGCCCCGGCCACGGCGAGGTTCTCGTTCGCGTACGCGCGGCTGGCCTCAACGGTGCCGACATGCTTCAAGTGAAGGGTGCCTACCCGGCACCGGCAGGCTCACCGCCGGACATCCCGGGCTTGGAGCTTGCCGGTGAGGTCGTGGCGCTCGGGTCCGGCGCGGCACGGTTCGCCGTGGGCGACCGGGTCATGGCCATCGTCGGTGGCGGGGGACAGGCCGAGTTGGCCGTCGTCCACGAGCGCCAGTTGATGCC
Organism: Solirubrobacterales bacterium; assembly: GCA_038319025.1. GTDB lineage: Bacteria > Actinomycetota > Thermoleophilia > Solirubrobacterales > Solirubrobacteraceae > JBBQCW01. The sequence continues at coordinate 87,541 of JBBQCW010000010.1, read as the reverse complement.
GGTGCCCGACGCGCTGGACTGGCCGGCTGCCGGCGGCACGCCGGAGGTCTTCACCACCGCCCACGACGCCGTCTTCACGCAGGCCGGTCTGGGGGCCGGTGAGTCTCTTCTCGTCCACGGTGCCGCAGGTGGCGTGGGCACCGCGGCTGTACAGCTCGGAGCGGCGGCCGGCGCGCGCGTGACCGCCACGGTCCGCAACCCGGAGGTGCGTGATGCCGTCGCGGCGCTGGGCGCCCACGCCGTGCTGGACCCAGGCGCGTTCGCCGAGGCCGGTCCCTTCGACGTGATCCTCGAACTGATCGGCGCGCCTAACATCACCGACGACTTCAAGGCCTTGGCGACCGGGGGCCGCATCGCCGTCATCGGCGTGGGCGGCGGCTTCAAGGCCGACCTCAACCTTCTGGCGCTGATGGGCAAGCGGGCGCGCATCATGGGCTCGACCCTTCGGGCTCGGCCCCTGGAGGAGAAGGCCCTTACCGCCCGCGCTATGGAGCGCCACGTCCTGCCGCTCATCGAGGCGGGCCAGGTCACCGTGCCCGTGCTCGCCACGTACCCGCTCGCCCAGGCGGCCGAGGCCTACGCCCGCTTCGCCGCGGGCGGCAAGCTCGGCAAGATCGTGCTGACGATGGACTGAGGGTGGTCGCCCTTGCCCTCGGAGGGAGTGGTGAGCGCCATGCGGGCCGAGAAATGCATGACTGTCATGTTCAACTCGGCCCACGGGATCTCGTGCCCGGGCCGGCCCCGCCAGAGCCCCGCAGCATTAACCCACCCAGCAGATCCAGGTTCGGCAGATAGAACGCCGCCGCCAGCAGCGGCAGTGCCGGGACGGTCACCTTCAGCGACAAGACCAGGACGACAGCGAGGCCCGAGGCCGCGAGCAGCGCGGTAAAGGTCGCACGCTCTCGCAAGCCGAGCCGGTGGGCCCACGTCCAAAAGACCGCGGCGAAGATCGGGTCGGCGATGCCGATGTGCAGCGCCGCGCCGCCGCCCCAGGCCGGGACCTGGAGCGACAGCAGGCCACCGCCCCCGTCGCCGGACGCGATCGGTGCCCCGCCCGAGCCGACGGACACCGCATCGATCACCGCGACCACCAGCGGGAGCACGAGGACGAGCGCGGGAACTTCGAGGCCGCGGGCGAACAGCGCGCCAACGCACGCGCAGGTGATCGCCACGGGCACGGTCGCGGCCGCGTCGGCGCCCGCCGCGTTCAATGCTCCGGCCGTCATCCCGGCGCCCAGAACCATGAGCAGCGCCGCCGGCGGGGCGTCGCCGACACGGGCCGCCGACAGCACAACAGCAAAGATCAGCAGCGTCCCGATCGCCCCGTCCACGCCGACCGGCACGTCGGGGAGCGCCGAGGCCACGAGGCAGTAGACAAAGACAGCGGCGGCAAGCGCGGCGGCGCGCATGTCGGCTAGTAGGGCGGCAGTTCGGCGTACCACTCGCCGAGCGCACGGAAGGCGCTCCAGAAGGCCCGCTTGGTGGCCTCCTCGTCGAGTGAGTCGTCGATGTTCGGCACGACGAGCGCGTCCATCGACGGTGTGAACGCCTGGACGATCCCGCGCTCGGGGCCGATGGTGTGAGCGAGGGGGACGGCCAGGTCGTTCAGCGCGATCATGGCGTCGTCACCCATCGCCACGACGATCCTGGGCTGCACGATCGACAACTCCTCCAACACGCGAGCCAGACAAGCCGGGTCGGCCAACGAGGCGTCACCGACCGGGCACTTCACGCACAGCGTCCCGTATACGGCGAGCGGGTCGATGTTGAGCCGCTTCAAAGACTTCATAAGGGCGGAGCCACTGCGCCCGTAGAACGCCACACCCTCCTCGACCTCTGAAACCGTCGGGGCGAACTTCAGGAGGAAGATGTCGGCCTGCGGATGGCCGGAGCCGAGCACGGGCGCCCGGTTCCCGCGTGGGCACTGCTCGCACGCCTGAACATCACGGGTGAGCGTGTTGAGTTCGCGGATCGCCCGCTCCAGGTACTTCTCGCGGATTTCATCATCAGTGGCAGGCATCGGTCCTGAGGGATTCGCACCCTCCCCGCGCTCTCCCTGCCCGTGCATCACGACTTGCGCGTCGCCTTGCGCACCTGACGCTCCTTGCGCGCCCGGCGGGCGCCCGGGGGGACGGCCTTGGTCTGCAGAAACTTGAGGGCCTGGACGTACAACAAAGTGCCGGACTTGGTCACGATCTCGGCGTCGCGCAGCGACTCCTTGAACTCCGCCGGCCCGTTGAAATCACGCATCCGGATCCGGACCGAACCCAGGCCCTGGGCGACGTGTGAATCCGATCCGGCGCCGGCCACGATGCGGTACTTGGCGGCAAAGCGCTCGGCCTCTTCGTTGAACGCGCCGATGGCCACCCGAGGGTTGTAAACCTCGATCGCGTCGATGTCACCGACCATCGGCACGAGGTGCTCATAGTCGGGTACCGAGTGCATGCGATCGAACGGATGGGGGACGTACACCAGGCCCCCCTGGCGCTTGATGTCGGCGACGGTGTCGGCCATCGACAGGCCGCGCGGGATCTTCTCCGTCAGAAACAGGCCGATCACCTCGCCCTGGTGCTCGGTCTTGACCTCCTCGCCGATGATGATCTTCACCCCGAACGCCTCCGCCTTGGCCTGCGCTTCCAGCGCACCGGAGATCTCGTTGTGGTCGGTCACGGCGATCGCGCCGAGGCCCGCGTCGCGGGCGGCCGCCAGCAGCACCTCGACCGGCGTTGCGCAGTCGAAGGAGTGGTCGGTGTGCATGTGCAGGTCGACCTCGATGAGCTGGCGCTCCTGCAGGCGCGCGCGGATCTTCGGTTGGCCCGTCGGATCGTGTCGGCGGGCGGCGAGCGTTCGGTAAACGCCGTCCACATCCGCGGCAACATCACGCCACGGTCGAGGGGCGGGCGTGCGCTCGCGCAGTCGGGCCAACAGCGTGTCGTCCTCGAGCAGTCGCCGGATCTGCGCCGCCAGCGTCTCGGTGTCCTTGCGTTCAAAGAGCAGCGCCGTCGACCCGTCGTCGGTCACGTTCTCGTAGACCGGTAGGCGGGTGACGAGGGGTAGGACACCGGCGGCCTGCGCGCGAAGGATCAGGTCGGGGGCCGCGGCGTCTCCGTCGGATGCGCAGACGAGCACGTCGGCCGCCGCGAGTACTTCGGCCTCCGTCGTGTTGGTCGGGTCGATGAAGCGCACGCGGCCGGCGATGCGCTCCGGCACGGGCGCGGCGGATGACGGACCACTTGCCGTGAGCACGGTGGCCTCCCAGCCGTCCGTGTCGGCCAATCGCCGCAAAGCCCGCAGGAACGTCCTCAGGGCGGCGCGTTCCTCGACGTCCACGAAGGCCAAGCGCAGCGGTCCCGTCCGGTCGACTCGGGGCAGTGGCGCCTCGGTGCCCGGAGCGATGACGGCGTAGTTACCCGGGAAGAACCGGCTCATCAAAACCCGCGTGGCCGGGAACGAGGCGAGCCGCGCGTCGATGCGCCCGAACACCAGCGCCACGAGTTTGCGCGCGACCTGGGTGGAGACCAGTCGCTCGGCGGGGGAGTGGAAGGTGGCCACGTTCAGCGCGCGCGAATGGCGCAGTGCCGCAGCGCTGGCGCTCGGGGCGAACGGCTCGTGTACATGGCAGATGTCAACGGGGACGGCGGCGAGAAGGTCCTCAAGGGTCCGTGACACATCTATCGGCAGTGTGGTCCGCGACCTCGTGGTCATCGCCGGAAGCGCCTCACCGACCGCGAGCACCCGCGGCGGGTCGCCCGGTGCGGGCAGTAGGCCCTCGCCACCGTCACGTGCCGCGCTGCGGATCGCGGCGCGGCTGTCGCGCACCAGCGATGCCGAATCGGACGGCGCCACGATCAGGACGCGATGCCCGAGGGCCGCCAGTTCGGCGGTCAACCGCTCGACGTGATGGTTGACATCGTTCACGGCTCCCCACGGGTACGGAGTGACGTGGACGATCGCGAGGGGTTCGGGCATCAGGGTCGAGGATAGAAGAACGACAACGGCCCGCCGTGGGGCGGGCCGTTGGCCGAACGGTTATCGCGGCTTCGCTACGCCTTGGCGGCGGCAGCGGGCTTCTTCGCCGCAGCAGGCTTCTTGGCAGCCGCAGTCTTCTTCGTGGTGGCCTTCTTCGGAGCGGCCTTGGCCTTCAGCGCGCGACCGCCGAGCTTCTTGCCGGCGTACTTGTCGATGAAGGCGTCGGTCGCAGCGCGCGCCTGATCGTCCGGGCGTTGGCTGTGCGGCGACTTCATGAGGTAGGAGCTGGGACCGTCGAGCTGGCCGCCGATCCCGTTGTTCAGGGCGAGCTTGCAGCAGCGGACGGCGTCGATGACGATGCCGGCCGAGTTCGGGGAGTCCCAGACTTCAAGCTTCATCTCGAGGTTGAGCGGCACGTCACCGAAGGCCTGGCCCTCGACGCGGATGTGCGCCCACTTGCGGTCGGTCAGCCACGGCACGTAATCCGACGGGCCGATGTACACGTCGTCCGGGGGCAGCGTGTGGCCCATGATCGACGTGACCGCGTTGGTCTTGGAGATCTTCTTGGACTCCAACCGCTCACGCTCGAGCATGTTGAAGAAGTCCATGTTGCCGCCGACGTTCAGCTGCGAGGTGCGGAGCATCTTCACGCCGCGCTCGTGGAACAGGCGGGCGAGCGTGCGGTGCACGATCGTCGCGCCGACCTGGCTTTTGATGTCGTCACCGACGACGGGCAGCCCGGCCTTCTTGAAGCGGTTGTTCCAGTAATCCTCGCGAGCGATGAATACGGGGATGCAGTTGACGAAGCCACAGCCGGCTTCGAGGATCTGCTCGACGTACCACTTGGTCGCCTGCTCGGAACCGACCGGGAGGTAGGACACGACGACGTCCGTGCGCGTCTCCTTGAGGATCTCGACGATGTTCGCCGTCTCACCCGGGGCCTTGGTGATGCGCTGCTTGAGGTACTTGCCCAGGCCGTCGTGCGTCATGCCGCGGTACACGGGAACGCCGAGCTTCTTGGGTACCTTGGCGAACTTCATCGTGTTGTTCGGGTCGGCCCAGATGGCCGTGCCGAGATCCTTGCCGACCTTCTTGGCGTTGATGTCGAAGGCGCAGGTGAACTCGATGTCGTTCACGTGGTAGCCACCGAGATCGGTGTGCATGAGCCCGGGGACGGGCTGCGTCGGGTCAGCGTTCTTGTAGTACTCGACGCCCTGCACGAAGGCTGAGGCGCAGTTGCCGACGCCGATGATGGCGACGCGGACCTTGTCGGTCTGGTAGCGCGGGGCAGCGCCGTTTGTGGAGGCGCCGGTGGACCGCGCGGCGCCGTTTCCGTTGATGCTCACTTGGAAAAACGTCCCTTCAAAAGGTGGAAGTTCGTAGTTGGGAGAACCCCGGGGACGCCGGCTGGTTACAGCTCCGGCGCCTCAGGCTCAGCTTCGGCGGCTGCGCGCAGGAGTTCTCCGCGCACGTGGAAGATCCGCTGGAAGACGGTGATCGTGCTGAGACCGGCCAGCACATAGACGGCCGGGGCCAGCAGTTCGATGCTGCCTGGGCCGGTGGCGAAGAGGAGGCCGACCGACAGGATCACGACGCGGACGGCGCGGCTGGCGATCCCCACCTTGCACTCCACTCCGAGCGCTTCTGCGCGGGCTCGCGTGTAGGAAACGAGCAGCGAGCTGAGCACGGCGATCACGGTGGCGGCAACGGCCGTCTTGTTGCCGATGTCGGCGAAGTGGACGGCGACCGCGGTCAGGACGATGCCCTCCTCCGCCCGGTCGAGCGTGGAATCCAGGAACGCGCCGAACGGCGATCCCTTCCCGGACATGCGCGAGTAGCGCCCGTCGAGGGTGTCGCAGATCGAGCCGACGATGAAGGCGATGCCGCCCCAGACGAATTCGTTTTGCCACACGAGCACAGCAGCCACAAGGTTCAGTGCCATCCCGGTGAGGGAGATCGCGTTGGGCGTCAGGCGGGATTCGATCAGCGCGTCGCGCACCTGCGTTCGGCGCTCACCCACGGGGCGGCCGCCGGGGCGGGGGCCTCGCGGGCGCTGCGATGGACTTTCGGCCATCAGGCTTGCGCGATCTTGCGGTCGGGGCGGAAGGCCCATGTGGCCGGCCGCGCTCGCGCCAGCCAGTGGGCGCCGTAGGCGCCGCAGCCGGCCGTCAGCGCGCCGAGGATGGCGTCGCTGATGAAGTGGTTTGCCGTCGCCACGATCACGAAAGTGACGATCAGCGGATAGAACGCCCAGAACGCCCGGACGACCTTCCGTCGGCACAGACGTGAAAGCGGGATCCCGATCATGAGCGCGAACGCGACATGCATCGAGGGCACCGCCGCGTACGGATTGAACAGGGCGTTCACGGCCACGCTGTCGTGGGAGACCCCGGTGAAGTCGGCCACCGAGTCCACAAAGCCCCACTCGGGGAAGAACCGCGGCGGCGCGGTCGGGAAGACCGTGTACCCGACGAGCGCGATGCCCATGGCGATCATGAACATGTTCCGCACGAAGTAGAAGTTCTTGTTGTGGCAGGTGTAGAGGTACACGAGGGCGCCGATCGTCACCGAGAATTGCGCGTTGAGGTACATCCAGCTCGTGAAGGCGGTGACGATCGAGCTGCCGGTCGACCAGGCGTTCACCGCGGGCTCCACGAAAATCCCCATCGAGCGCTCCACAGAGATCAGATCCCGCGCGTGCTCAAAGGAAGCTGCGGTGCTTGCATGCCCGTCGATCGCCCCGCGCGCGAGTCGATAGCCGTAGTAGGCGACAGCAAAGAGCGCGACCTGGCGCAGCACGTCGAGATACCCGTGCGGCAAGAGCCGCGCCTGGAAAGAATCGATCCGGGCGCGCATGACAGTCGGGAAATGTTATCGCGTTAAGAACGCGTTGTCAGGGACTGCAGCGCGGCGAGGGGGCAGCCACGCGATCCAGCGCAAAGGCGATGATCACCTGGGCCGCCCCGGCGTCGCGGAGGGTCACCCGCGTCCAGTCGTCCTTGGTGCGTGACACGCATCCCGGCACGCCATCCAGCTTCCAGTAGGGCGAGAAGTGGATATGCACGACGGTGGAGGTGTTCGGTTTGCTCGCGAAGAGGCCAAAGCCCTGCGGCCGCAGTGCGGTGAGCACGGCGCCACCGTGGGCGATCGGGGACGGGTGATCAACCTCCAACAGCCGCCAGTGGCTGTCGCTCCACACCTGGTGCAGGTAGGGCAGCCCTCCTCGGATCAGCGCTGCCTCGGCCTTTGCAGAGTGGTCCAGTTGGACGTCGGGCACGGCGACGAACCGCACGCCCTGCTCGTCGAGCCAGCGTCGATAGCGCTGCGCGGTGAGCCGTCCTGTGTAGAACACGCCGTTGCGTTGGATGTCGAGTTGGCGCTCCCAGCCGCGGGCCAGCGGCCGGTGAGGTGCCACGTACCGGGTCTCCCAGTGGCTACGGGTGAACGGGATCTCCACGCGGAAGGGCGGTTTGCTCTGGGCGTGGAGCGTGCGCAGCAGCCCTGAGTAGTAGGTGGCTTGTACGGACGGATCCCCGGAGGTTCGCGTCCAGTCGTTGACGGGCGCGAGGAACTGCCAATAGATGAGCGGTAGGGCGCATACCACCAAGAGCACGCGGCGGTTGGGCCACAGGGCGCAGGCCAGCAGCGGCCCGGCAAAGAGCGCGCCAAGTCGCGTGACGTTGTTACCCATCGGCGTATCCAGGACGAAGCTCGCCGTGCACGCCAGCGCGTAGATCACGATGCCCGCGCGCAGGAGGCGCTCGCGCTTGGGGAGGATCACCAGGAGCACGAGGAGCACTCCGAGGGCCGGCCAGTAACTACGGGCGTGGAACGGCTCGATCCCACCTTCGGGGAACGCCACGGTGAGGAAGGCAGCGGGCAGCAGGGCAGCGAGCCCAATGCCTGCGGCGGCCACTCGGTGCTCGCGCTGGACCACGAACCACGCGACGGCGCCCATGGCGACGAACAGGCCGGCAATCGGGCTGGCGGCCGTGGTGAGCACGGCCATCGCGGGCGCGGCGAAGGCGTGGCCGCGCTGAGCCAGACGCACCGTCGCCAGCCCCGCCGCCAGGCCGAGCGCAAACGTCAGCCGGCCCGTTAGCAGCATCCCGGCTGCGCCCGCCGCAAACCACCAAGCACCGACCCACGCCTCCTCGCCCCAATGGTCGATCACGACGCGCGCGAACAGCCAGGCGGCGGCGACGACGGCCAGCGCACCAACAAGTTCAGGACCCAGCAGCGCGCCCAGCGACGGGAAGAGCAAGCTGTATCCGGGGACGTGGTGGCCTGCGTACCAGGCGTTGTCCCACACCGCGAAGCCACCGGCGCGGGCCAGATCCGAGCGGTACTCCTGCGCCGCCAGATCCACGCTCGGCGGGTCGATCAACAGGTACGCCGCCGACAGTGCGGCGGCGAGCAGCCACGCGCGGCCGGCGGGCAGTTTCATGACGGCGGCGGTGCCTCAGGTGCGTCGGTGAGGAACGCACAGACCTCTTCGATGAGCGTGGGATCGTCGATCCACGGCCAGTGGCCCGCCTGTGGAACGGGCCGCAGTGTCGCGCGCGGCAGCATGTCGGCGTACTGGCGGCCGTGCTCGGCGGCGATGTACGGGTCATGCCCGCCCCACACCACCAACGCCGGCGCGCTGATCTCATCCAGCCGCGTGCCCGCGACCAGCAACTTGTCGGAAGGGGATGTGCGGTACAGCCGCAGGATGGCGCGCTGGGTTCCCTGATCCAAGTGGTCGAGGATCGAGTCGAGGAAGTGGTCGGGCATGCCCTCGGGCAGCGTGGTCGCGGGCTTGAGCAGCTTGCGCAGCGCCCAGCGCGAAGTGCTGCCCATGAACAGCTCACCGATGATGCGCCGTCGCCACATCCGCGCGATCCAGTGCCAGCGATAGGTCTGGCCGAGCGGCACCGTGTTCATGATCACCAGTCGGTGGACGCGCTCGGGAAACCGCTGCGCCCACAGCAGACCCACGCCGCCCCAATCGTGGACGACGAGGTTCACCGGCCCCTCGATCTCGGCCAGGTCCAGGAACGCTTCGATGAAGCGGTCGTACCCCTCCATCGTGTAATCGCCGTCGCCGCGCTTGCCGCTGCGGCCGAAACCGGGGAGGTCCGGGGCCACCCCACCGATCAGCTCCAGGAACGGCAACCAGTCGTCCGAACAGGTCGGAACGCCGTGGAGAAAGAGGGTCGGCACGCTGTTCGCCGGCGCGCTGCGCCAGAAAACCGGTTGATCGTGCAGCTGCCCCGTGTGGTCACTGACCGCGGGCATACGGGGGGCGAAGATACCGTGCAGGGACCGTGCGGACACTGTTACTAGGAGAAGCCCTCGTCGATCTGGTCTGCCAGACGCATGTCACGTCGATCGCGCAGGCACGTTCGTTCCACCCCCATTTCGGTGGTGCGATGGCCAACGCCGCGGTGGCGGCGGCGCGCGCCGGCGCCCCGGTGGCGCTGGCCGGCGGGGCCGGCGACGACGCGTGGGGTCAGTGGTTGCGCGACCGCTTGCAGGAGGAGAACGTGGGCGTGGAGTGGTTCACGTTGGACCCCGCGCGCGCTACGCCCGTGGCCTTCGTAACGGTGGCACCCGGCGGCGAGCCGTCCTTCTCGCTCTACGCCGACGGCGTAGCTCACGCCATCGAAGCGGCTGGCCCGACGTTGCCGACGGCCGTCGCGGCGTGCGACGCTTTCTGCTTTGCCTCCAACACTTTGGTGGGCGAGGGAGAGCGGGAGCTGACCATGGCCGCTCGCGAGCAGGCGCTGTCACTGGGGCACCCCGTGGTTTTCGACCCCAACCTGCGCCTGCATCGCTGGCCGTCTGCCGAGCGCGCCGCGCAGGCGGCGCGGGCTTGCGTGGACGGGGCGTTCCTGGTGAAGGCCAACGTGGAGGAAGCACGGCTGATGACGGGTGAACGCGATCCCGCCCGGGCCGCCGCGGGCCTGATCGCGGGCGGCGCCCAGCATGTCGTGATCACCCTGGGCGCCGAGGGCGCGTTGCTGCGCGGCGGCCGACTGGACCGCGAGGTGCGCGCTCCCGAGGTCGAGACCGTCAACACCGCGGGCGCCGGCGATGCTCTGCTCGGGGTCCTGCTGGCCGGCCTGGCCCGCACGGGCTTCTACCCGCCGGCGCTGGCCGCCGCTTTGGAGCCGGCCGTCCACGCGGGGGCACAGGCCACGGAGCGATGGGGAGCGGTCTGATGGCCGCCGCCGTCGCGAGGACACCGCCGCCGTCGGCGCACCGGGTGCGTGCCGTGCGCGACCGTCTGCGGCTGCTCTACGGCGTGCCGGTCGCGCCGCCGCACGGCGACGGCCTGGGCGAGCTCGTGCTGACCGTGCTGTCGCAGTCCACCAACGATCGCAACCGCGATGTCGCCTTTCTGCGGCTGCGTCGTCGACTACCCACCTGGGCCGCGGTGCGGGACGCCCCGTTGTCGGAGGTCGAGGAGGCGATCCGGCCCGGCGGCATATCCAAGGTCAAGTCGGCGCGCATCCAGGCGATCCTGCGCGCCGTCGGCGAGCCGCTCGATCTGGCTTGGCTGGCGCGGACGCCGGTGCCCGAGGGGCAGGCCTACCTGTGCACGCTGCCCGGGGTCGGTCGCAAGACGGCCGCCTGCGTTCTGCTCTTTGCCTACGGGCTGCGCGACGTGCCGGTCGACACCCACGTGTCGCGCGTCGGTGCCCGTCTCGGTCTGCTCGCCGACGGTGGTTCGTTCGAGCGGTTGCACGATGCGATGCTCGCGCTCACGCCGCCCGGCGCCGAGCTGGAGCTGCATATGAACATCCTGCGTCACGGGCGGCGCACGTGCCACGCGCAGCGGCCTGCCTGCTCGACGTGCGCGCTGCGACGCATGTGCCCCGGGCGCCGATGAAGGCGCTGCGTGCGCGTAACTGGTCACCGCTCCTCACCGGCGGGATCGTGGCCTACTTTGCTGCCGTGACGTTCAGCGTGATCGCCGATCGCGGCGTCGGGCTGCGGCCGATCGAGGTGTCCTCCAGCCCGCTCGGAGTGGCCAACGGAGAGCTCGTGCGCCTGCTGTCCAGTGGGCTGGTCGTGGCCGGCAAGCTGCCGCTCGTGCAGATCGGAGCGACTGCTTTGGTGGCGGTCGCGCTCGTGCGCCGGGCCGGTCCGGGCGCATGGTGGGGCGCCGCGCTCTCCGGGCACATCGGGTCGGCGGCGGTGGCCTACCTGGTGATAGCCGTAGCCATCGCGGCAGGAACATCCAGCGCCGAAGCGGTCGCTCACCATCCGGATTTCGGGATCTCCGCGGTGGCGTTCGGCACGATCGGCGCGCTGGCCGTCCTGACGATCCAGCGTCTGGGGCGGCCGGGCCACACCCGTGGCGATGCGTGGCTGGCGGGCTTGTGTCTGGCCACCATCGCCATCTCGATCCCCGCTTCAGTGAGCTGGTACGGCATCGAGCACCCGCTCGCCGCGGCGTTCGGAGCGGCCTTCATGCTGCTCCGTGGTCGACGTCGCACCGCCGCGGAACCGGTCGTGGACTAGGTCATGGCCGAGCTTCTCGCCATCGCCGCTGCACTCTTCTTCGCCGTCGGCACCGTCATGCAACAGACGGTCGCCATGCAGGCCACCGCCGAGGAGGCGATGCGGGCGGGCTTCATGCTCCAGCTCGCCAAGCGCCCGGTCTGGCTGGCGGGGCTGGTCGTCGATGCGCTCGGGTTCGTGTGCCAGGCAGCGGCGCTGGGGATCGGCACGCTCGCCGTTGTCCAGCCGCTGATCGCCACGACCGTCGTCTTCATTCTGCCCCTGGGCGCCCGGTTCTCGGGCCAGCACGTCGGGCCGCGCCAGGTGGGCGGCGCGCTCGCGGTGATGGGTGGACTGATCGGCTTCCTGATCTTCGGCGCGCCGTCCGGCGGCACCGAAAGTGCGCCGCTGGGCCGATGGCTGATCGCCGGCGGCGCCATCGCCGTGCTGACCGTCGCGTTCGTCGGTGGCGCCTGGGGACGATCACCACGCGTCAAGGCGACGCTGCTCGGGCTGGGCACGGGGCTTTTGTTCGCGGCCAGCGCCGCGCTCACCAAGCAGGTGGTCGACCAGCTCGGCGGGGGCGTCCTGGGCCTCTTCACCCATTGGGAGCTGTACGCGCTGATCGTCGTCGGCTGGACGAGCATGACGCTCAACGAGGCGTCGCTGCAGACGGGGGAGTTGGCGCCCGCCGTGGCGACCTCGATGTCTTTGGATCCGGTCGTCTCGTTGCTGCTCGGCGTGTTCCTGTTCTCCGAACAGTTGGTGAACACGCCGCTCGCACTCGGCACATCCGTCGTCGCCCTGGGCGTGATGGTGGTGGGGATCGCGGTGCTGGCTGCTTCCGAGCAGCCGCCCAGCAAGGCCCGGCGGTCAGGCCCGGCCCGGCTGGCCCGCCGCGCGATGCCCTCACCCGAGGCCCCTTGATTTCCGATGCGTCCGACGCCAGGATCCCCGCGGTGACCGACATCAACCCGGCGGGCCCGGCCAGCACGGAGGGTGAGGAGCCCCTGCCGGGGCCTGCCGACGAGGCGGGCTCGGCGCGGTTCATCGCGGCCGAACGCGGCCACCGCCTGGCCAAGCTCGACCGGCTGCGCGCTCGGGGCATCGATCCCTACCCCGTGACCTTCAAGCCCGAGGAGACGCTGGGCGAGGTGCGCGCGGCCGCCGGCGAGCCGGGGCCGGACGCCGAGACAGGGCGCACGGTGCAGGTGGCAGGTCGCATCGTCGGCCAGCGCGATCACGGCGGCCTGATCTTTCTCGACGTGCGCGACCGGACGGGGTCGCTGCAGGTGCTGATCGGGCAGGAGTGCGTGAGCGAGGAGGCGTTTGCGGACGCCGCCGACCTGGACCTCGGGGATTGGATCGGCATCACCGGGGTCGTCATGACCACCCACACGGACGAGCTGACCGTGCGGGCCGCGCAGGTGACCTTGCTGTCCAAGTCGCTGCGCGCGCTGCCGTCGCGCCTTGCCGATGTCGACGTGCGCTACCGCGAGCGTTACCTGGACCTGATCGTCAACGAGTCTTCGCGCCGTACGTTCGAGATTCGCACGGCGGCGATGGCGGCGGTTCGACGGGTGCTGCTGGAGCGCGGGTTCACCGAGGTCGAGACGCCGGTGCTCGACACCGCGGTCGGCGGTGCAGCGGCGCGGCCGTTCATCACCCACCACAACGCGCTCGATCTGGACATGTACCTGCGCATCGCGCTGGAGCTGCCGCTCAAGCGGCTGATCGTCGGCGGCATGGAGCGGGTGTTCGAGATCGGCCGGGTGTTCCGCAACGAGGGCGTGGACCCCAGGCACAACCCGGAGTTCTCGCTGCTCGAGGCCTACCAGGCGTTCGGCGACTACCACGACATGATGGAACTGGTGGAGACGATCGTCTCGGAGGCTTGCCTCGCCGCCATCGGGACGACGGTGATCCAGGTCGACGGGCGCGACGTGGATCTGGCCCCGCCTTGGCGGCGCATCTCGATGGCCGACCTGATCGAGGAGCAGACGGGGGAGCGCATGCATCCGTCGATGGACATTGCCGGCGCTCGGGCGATCTGTGACCGCCTCGGCATCGCGTGGGAGGAGTCGTGGGGCGCGGGCCGATTGATGAGCGAGGTTTACGACGAGACGGGGGAGGACGTACTCGTGGAGCCGACGTTCGTCTACGACTACCCCCGCGAGATCTCGCCGCTGGCGCGCACCCATCGAGATGACCCCACGATGACCGAGCGTTTCGAGGCCGTCGTCGCCGGGCGCGAACTGGCCAACGCCTACTCCGAGCTGAACGATCCCGTCGACCAGCGCTCGCGCTTCGTGGCCGAGGCGGCCATGAAGGCCGCGGGCGACGATGAGGCCCAGGACGTCGACGAGGACTACATCCGTGCGCTGGAATACGGACTGCCGCCGACCGGCGGGCTGGGCATCGGCCTTGATCGCATGGTCATGCTGATCGCCGGCGCGGCGGCGATTCGGGACGTGATGCTGTTCCCGACGATGCGCCCGATCGGCGACGACGACACGCACCGCGCCTCGGCCGTCGCGGGCTCTTCAGCCGGCGTGCCGACCGCGGCGATGCTGGCCGGCGTGGCCACGCCGCCCGCGCCCGCCGCCCTCGTGGCCATGGCCGAGGTGCCGCCACCCGTGTTCGCGACGCCACCGGCTGTGCTGCCCGCCGAGCACGACCAGCCCATGCCCGTGGTGCCCGCCACCTACCTGCCGCGCCAACGAGTCGCCAAGGCACTGGCCTGGCTCACCGGCATCGGTGCTGTGGTGTGGCTGATCCCGCTGATCCCCGGGGTCACCGCCCATCTCGTCCTCTTCAACCACGACATCCTGGAGCGACCGGAGCGGGTGGCCGGGCACGTCGCGGCGGTGGTGGCGGGCCTGGCGCTGTTGTTCGTTGCCCCGGGGCTGGCGCATCGCAAGCGCCGCGCGTGGGAGTTCGGGCTCGCGCTGTTCGCGTTCGGGGCGGTGGTCCACATCGTCAAGGGTCCCCATCCGTTCCTGGTGCTGTACGCGGCGGCGATGATCGTCGCCCTCGTATGGAACCGGCGGGTGTTTACCGCGCGCAGCGACCCAGGCTCCTTGCTCACTCTGGTGTGGTTCATTCCGGCGTACCTCGCGAGCGTCGTGACGTTCGGCGTCGTCTCCCTGCTGCTTGAGCAGAACCGGGTCGATCCCGCGCTGACGCCGGGTGGGATGTTCCAGACGATCTTCGGCGGCCTCGTCGGCCTGGATGGGGCCTACCACTATGAGGGCCGCTTCTTCCGGTCCTTCTTTCCTGCCGCGCTGCTTGCCCTCGGGCTGGTCGGCGTGGCGGCCGCCGTGCTGCTCGCCCTGCGGGCGGTCACGCAGGAGTCGGGCCCCAGCGAGCGAGCGCGGCAGCGAGCGCGGCGCATCGTGCAGGAGCACGGCGCCGGCACGCTGGATTACTTCGCCCTGCGGACCGACAAGTCGTACTTCTTCGGCCGCGACGGGGAGTCCCTGATCGCCTACTCGTTCGTGCGCGGCTACGCGCTCGTATCCGGCGATCCGATCGGCACGCCCGCCGGCCGCAAGGCGATCGTCGCCGAGTTCGTGGCCTTCTGCCGTGACCGCGCATGGCATCTGGCCTTCCTCGCGGTTCGCGAGGACCAGATGGACACCTACAGTGCGCTCGGTTTCCACGGCGTCTACCTGGGCGACGAGGCGATCATCCACTGCGACACGTTCACGCTCCAAGGCGGTGAGATGCGCGCCGCGCGTCATGCGGTGAAACGCATAGCCCGCACGCACTCCTTCACATTGATGCGTGAGGTGGACTCCACTGAATCCCAGCGCGAGAAGCTCAACGCGATCCGCGAGCGCTGGCGTGGCAAGGCGCCGGAACGCGGCTTCACGATGGAACTGGGTCGTGGAGTTGAAGGCCACCAGCCAGATTTCCTGCTCGCCATCGCCTCCGACGCGTCTGGTGAGCCCGTGGGATTTTTGCGCCTGGTGCCGTGTTACGGCGCTGACCCGGGGTACTCGCTGGACCTGATGCAGCGTAATCCCGACAGCGTGAACGGGGTGACCGAGTACCTGATCGCCAACGCCGCGCTGGCGCTGGGCGAACGCGGGTTCCGCCGGCTGTCGATGAACTTCGCCACGTGGGGGCGGCTGTTCGCCGATGACGCCAACCTGTCGCTGCTGCAGCGCGGCCAGCGGCGGATCGCGACGGCGCTGAACCCGTTCTTCCAGATCAAGTCGCTGCGTGATTTCAACGAGAAGTTCTCGCCCGAGTGGGTGCCGCGATCGATCGTGGTGGAGGATCCAGCCGCGATGGCCAAGGTCGGCGTCTTGTACGCCAGCGTCGAGGGCTTCCTCAACGTGCCGGTGATCGGCCGCTACCTCGTGCCGCACGTCCACGGACCCGGCGAGGAGGAGTAGATGCCGGTCGTAGCGCTCGTCACCTGCGCCGCCCTGCCTGAGTTGGACGAAGACGACCGGCTGGTGCTCGCGCCGCTCGCCGCGCTCGGGATCGACGTGACGATTGCGGTGTGGGACGACCCGTCGGTGGACTGGTCCTCGTTCGATCTGGTCGTGTCACGCAACCCGTGGGACTACCCGGAGAAGCTCGATGCCTTCCGCGCCTGGGCGGCCTCGGTGCCGCGGCTGCGCAACCCGGCGCAGGTGCTGGCGTGGAACACCGACAAGAGCTACCTCGGCGAGTTGGCGGCCGCCGGGCTGCCGGTGGTCGAGACGGCGTTCCTGGCCCCGGGCGACCCGCTGCCTGCGCTCGAAGGCGAGGTTGTGGCCAAGCCGACGGTGTCCTCCGGCTCACGGGATGCGGAGCGCTTCACCCCGGACCGCGCCGACGCGTTTGCGGCCCACGTCGACTTGCTGCACGCGGCCGGCCGCACCGTGATGGTGCAGCCCTACTTGGCGAAGGTGGAGGGCGACGGGGAGACGGCGATGCTCCACCTTGGCGGCGAGTACTCCCACGCGATCCGCAAGGGCGCGATGCTCAACGCCGGCCGGGCGGTGCACAAGGGCCTGTACGTGATCGAGAACATCGAGCCCCGTGAGCCGAGTGCCGCGGAGCGTGAGGTGGCCGCCGCCGTGATGGAGGTGGTGCGGGCGCGGTTCGGGTCGTTGCTGTACGCCCGGGTGGATCTGCTGCTGGGCGAGGACGGCGACCCGGTGCTGCTGGAGCTGGAGGTCACCGAACCGTCGCTGTTCCTCGGCAAGTCGGCCGGTGCCCCGGAGCGGTTCGCCGCCGCGATCGCGGCGGAGTTGGGCGCCGGGGCGTAGGGGAAATTCCGCCGGACTGTGGTGATCCGCGCCCGCGGGGTGGGCGCAAACAACCAAGGTTCGCGCGGACCGCTCGGCGACCCCCCGGATCGAACCTCGCCCGGTTTCTGTCGCCCCGCGACGGGAAATCGACAAGCTTGGTCGGCCACGCGCGCCGGCGGCCGCGCCGTTAGGCGGGCGCCGGCACCGGCCTACCACTGCGCGCCTGCCAGTTCCGTCCGATCTGGCGCAGCATCGACGGATAGACGAGCAGATGGCGGAAGGGCTTGATCGCGGCCATGTAGGCCACCCCGAGCCGGCCGTTCGGCTTCGCGTAGACCGCCATCTGGCCGCGGTAGCCGCCGGCTCCGTCTTCGACCCAGCCGAGGTGCATCACCGCGTGCACCGTCTCGTTGGCGATCTCCCCGGCCCACTCGTCGTCGAGCAGGTAAAGCGAGGTGAACGGCAGGCCACGGAAATTTGGCGCCGGGGGCCCGTCGCGCAGGTCCGCCGATAAACGGTCGCGCAGCGTCGGCACGCGCGAGCCGAGGCCGGCACCGGGGTCGTCCCATCCGAACACCTCCCCGGCCTTCGTGCGGATCGCGAACAGCGCACGCACGGCGCGGGGCGCGCCTTGCGACGGGTCGCGGTCGGCGAACAGCTGCACCAGCTTCGCGAAGTCGTCCGGGCCGCCGGGCGTCGGCAGGGCCCACACGTCTTCCAGCCGGAAGTCGCGGGTGAGCTCGTGGATCCGCCACGGCTGAGAGGTGTGGGCGATGGACGGCAGTCGCCCTTCTGCCCCCGCGACGTTATATACAGTCATGTATACATCGTAGCCGATCATGGCGCCTCCCACCCGAACATCTCGCAGTACCTGGATCGACGCAGGACTCCGAGCGCTCGGCGCCGGCGGCCCCGATGCGGTCAGGATCGAGCCGCTGGCCAAGGCGTTGGGGGTCACCAGGGGCGGGTTCTACGGGCATTTCGCCAACCGCCAGGCGCTGCTGGCGGCGATGCTCGACACGTGGGAGCGGACGAGCACCGAGGAGATCATCCAGCGCGTCGAGAGTGAAGGTGGGGACGCCAACACCAGACTGCGCCGCCTGTTCGCGCTGTCCTTCACGATCGACCGTGACGCCCTTCGCATCAATCTCGCCGTACGCGACTGGGCCCGCCGCGACGATGAGGTCGCCGAGCGACTGAGCCGCGTCGACAATCGGCGGGTCGATTACCTGCGCTCGCTGTTCACGGCGTTCTGCCCGGACGAGGATGACGTCGAGGCCCGCTGTCTGGTCGCCATGTCGCTCTTCGTCGGCAGCCATTTCGTGGTGGCCGACTTCGGCGGCCGAAGCCGCACCGAGGTGGTCGCGCTGGCCCTGCAGCACCTCGAAGCTCCGTAGTCGCGGAGCCCGCACGGCCCCGCACCGCAGATCTGCCATACTCACACTTAGATTTCTTCTCACGCCACGGCAGATCCCCCTCCGCGGCCCCGATACGACACCAGGAGACACGCACCCACATGGGCAAGATCATCGGCATCGACCTCGGCACGACGAACTCGTGCATGGCCGTCCTCGAAGGCGGTGAGCCGAACGTCATCGAAAACAGCGAAGGCGGGCGCACCACCCCATCCGTCGTCGCCTTCGCCCCCTCGGGCGAGCGCCTCGTCGGCACCGTCGCCAAGCGCCAGGCGGTGACCAACCCGACCAACACCGTCTTCTCCGTCAAGCGCTTCATGGGCCGCAAGGAGGCTGAGGTCAAGGAGGAGGAGTCGATCGTCCCGTACAAGGTCGTCAGCGGCCCGAACGGCGACGCCCGCATCGCAGCCGGCGGGGGAGAGTTCTCCCCGCCGGAGATCAGCGCGATGATCCTCGGCAAGCTCAAGGCCGACGCCGAGGCCTACCTGGGTGAGACGGTCGACGGCGCGGTCATCACCGTGCCCGCCTACTTCAACGACGACCAGCGCCAGGCCACCAAGGACGCCGGCAAGGTCGCCGGGCTGGACGTCAAGCGCATCATCAACGAGCCGACCGCCGCCTCCCTGGCCTACGGGCTGGACAAGGAGGGCGAGGACCAGACGATCCTCGTGTTCGACCTCGGCGGCGGCACGTTCGACGTGTCGGTGTTGGAGATCGGCGACGGCGTGTTCGAGGTGAAGTCGACCGCGGGTGACAACCACCTCGGCGGCGACAACTTCGACAAGGCGATCGTCGACTGGTTGGCGGGCGAGTTCAAGCGCGAGCAGGCCATCGACCTGAAGGCCGACCCGATGGCGCTGCAGCGTCTGTACGAAGCGGCCGAGAAGGCCAAGATCGAGCTGAGCTCCGCGCAGGAGACGCAGATCAACCTGCCGTTCATCACGGCCGACGCGACCGGTCCGAAGCACCTGGACATGCGCGTCACGCGAGCCAAGCTCGGTGAGCTGACCGCTCCGCTCATCGACCGCGTGGTCGCCCCGGTCCGCCAGGCCCTGGACGACGCCAAGGACAAGGGCACGGCCGAGATCGACCATGTCGTCCTCGTCGGCGGCATGACCCGTATGCCCGCCGTGCAGGAGAAGGTCAAGGAACTGACGGGCAAGGAGCCGCATCGCGGCGTCAACCCGGACGAGGTCGTCGCCGTCGGCGCCGCCATCCAGGCCGGCGTGCTGGCCGGTGACGTGAAGGACGTCCTGCTCCTCGACGTGACCCCGCTGACCCTCGGCATCGAGACCAAGGGCGGCGTCATGACGCGCCTCATCGAGCGCAACACGACGATCCCGACGCGCAAGTCGGAGGTCTTCTCCACGGCGGAGGACAACCAGCCGTCGGTCGAGATCCACGTGCTGCAGGGCGAGCGCGAGATGGCCTCGGGCAACAAGTCGCTGGGTAAGTTCCAGCTGACCGGCATCCCGCCGGCGCCGCGCGGCATCCCGCAGGTCGAGGTCGGATTCGACATCGACGCCAACGGCATCCTCAGCGTGTCCGCGAAGGATCTGGGTACGGGCAAGGAACAGAAGATCGAGATCAAGGCCGGGTCCGGATTGTCGGATGCGGAGATCAAGCAGATGGTCGGCGACGCCGAGTCCCACGCCGAGGAGGACAAGAAGGCGCGGGAGCTGGCCGAGGCGCGTAACAACGCCGAGAACGCCGCCTACCAGGCCGAGCGTCAGCTCGCCGATATGGGCGAGTCCGTCGATGCCACGAGCCGCGAGGAGATCGAGGGCCACATCAAGACGGTCCGCGAGGTTCTGACCTCAGAGGATCCGGCCGCGATCACGGCCGCCGCGGATGCGCTGCAGACGTCCTTCCACAAGGTCTCCGAGGCCCTGTACGAGAAGGCGCAGGCCGAGCAGCCCGCCACACCCCCGAACGGCGCATCCGCCGACGGCGCCGCCGCCGAGGAGGACGTCGTGGACGCCGAGGTCGTGGACGAGGGCAAGCTGTGACCCGCCCCGAAATGCTCGACTGGGCAGGACCCCCGACGATCACCGCCATGCGGCGTCCTCGGACGTGGCAATGCAACCAGCATTGCCACAGTCCTGCGTCCTTGCCTGGCGGCGCCGTCAGGCGCCCCACCCAGGCCGACCATCTCGGGGAGGGCCACTAGATGCCCGACGAGAACGATGTGACGCAGGCGGCGGGCGAGGAGCCCGTCGCCGAGGCGCACGTCCCGGACGAGGCCGCCGCCGCGGCCGGCTTCGAGCCGGTCGAGGCGGAGATCGTGGACACGGAGGCCCTGCCCGCCGAGGCAGCGGACGCGCCGGTCGAGGACGTCGTTCCCGAGGAGCCGGACTGGCACGACCGCTACCTGCGCGCCGCCGCCGAGCTGGACAACGTGCGCAAGCGCGCCCGGCGCGACGCGCCGCTGGCCGAGCAGCGCGGGACGACCCGCCTGGCCCGGGAGCTGCTGCCCGCGCTGGACAACCTCGACCGAGCGATCGCAGCGGCCGAGGCCGAAGAGGCCGACACCGAGCACCATCTGACGAAGGGCATCCGCCTGGTGCAGAAGGAGCTGGTGGCGGCCCTGGCCCGCGTCGGTATCGAACCGTTCGACCCCTCAGGCCAGCTGTTCGATCCGCACCGCCACGAGGCGCTCGCCCAGCAACCCCGCGAGGGCGTCGCCAGCGGCACCATCGTCGAGGTCTACCAGCAGGGCTACCGCCTCGGCGAGGACGTGCTTCGTCCCGCCAAGGTGGTCGTCGCCGCGTAACGGGGCACCATGGCGAACCCCGACCTCTACGGCATCCTCGGCGTCGACAAGAAGGCGACCCCGGACGAGATCAAGAAGGCCTACCGCAAGCTCGCCCGTCAGTACCACCCGGATCGCAATCCGGGTGATGAGAAGTCCGAGCAGCGGTTCAAGGAGATCTCCGCGGCGTACGACGTGATCGGCGACCCCGAGAAGCGCAAGCAGTACGACAGCAAGGGCCCGAGCGCGTTCTTCGGCGGCGATGGTGGCGGGTTCGCACCTGCGGGCTTCGACGCCTCGAGCATCTTCGACCTCTTCTCCGAGCGCTTCGGCGGCGGCGATCCGACGGGCGGCCAGCAGCGCCGCCCCCGGGCCGAGCGCGGCCGCGACCTCGAGGTGGAGACGTCGATCTCCTTCGATCAGGCGATCAGCGGAGCCCAGATCTCCTTGTCGGTGCCGACGACCGCCACCTGCACCACGTGCCGGGGCACCGGCGCGCGGCCGGGCACGGCGCCCAAGGTCTGCCCGCGCTGTCAGGGCCGCGGCATCGAGTCCGAGGGCCAGGGCCTCTTCTCCATCTCCCAGCCGTGCACGCGTTGCCATGGCGCGGGCACCGTGATCGACGATCCGTGTGCGACCTGTCAGGGCACCGGCGCGATCCGCACGATCAAGACCTACAAGGTGAACATTCCCGCCGGCGTGAAGGACGGCAGCCGGGTACGCCTCGCCGGCAAGGGCGAGGCCGGCCGCAACGCGGGGCCTGCGGGGGACCTGTACGTCCTCACCCATGTGGCGCCTTCCCCGGTGTTCACCCGCAAGGGCGAACACGTTGAGGTGGAGGTGCCGCTGAGCATCCCCGAGGCGATCCGTGGCGCCGACGTGGAGGTGCCCACGCTCGACGGACGCAAGACTTTGCGCGTCGCACCCGGCACTCGTCACGGCACCGTCCAGCGACTGCGCGGGGTCGGTCCGCCAAAGCTGGGCAGCGGCTCCCCGCCCACCCGCGGCGACATCCACTACCGCTTCGTGATCGATGTTCCGAGCGAGCTGACGGCGGAGCAGTCCGAGGCGGTCGAGAAGCTCTCTCAGGTGATGATGAGCGATCCGCGGGCGGCGCTGTTGCAGAAGGCCGGTGCGTGATGGCGCGCCGCATCCGGGGCGCCACCATAAGTGTGTCGGCCGATCGCGGCGTGTTCATGATCTCCGTCGCGGCCGAACTGGCCGAGATGCACCCGCAGACGCTGCGCATGTACGAGGCCCGCGGGCTGATCGAGCCCAAGCGATCGCCCAAGGGCACGCGCCTGTATTCCCAGGACGACGTCGAACTGCTGCGTCGCATCCAGGAGATGACGACCGATCTGGGCCTCAACCTCGCCGGCGTCGAGCGCGTGCTCATGCTCGAGCAGGAGCTTGAGCTGGCCCAGCTGCAGCTCGACGCGATGCGCGCCCGCGCGGAGGAAATCCGCATCGAACTTGAGGCCGAGGTGGAGCGCGTGCGCCGCGCCCAGCGCGCCGAACTGGTGACGATCAGCAAGCGGACAGATGTCGTGCTGGCCCGCGACGTCGCCCACCCGCGCCGCCCGCGCGGCGGCTGAGCGCCGATGGCTGCCGTGACGAACGGCCCCCGTCGGGCGCCGATCGCTGAGCTGTTGCGGGGGATGATCGAGGTGCTGCGCGCACACGGCGCCCCGATGGTGTGGATCATCCTCGTGGTCGGTGTGCCGCTGCGAGCGATCGGTGTCGGCGCCTCGTTGCTGATCGCCGGATCCGACTCGGAGTACGCGTACAACGTCGGGATCGTGGCCGACCTGATCGTCAGCCTGCTCGTGTCCGTGGTTGTGACGGCGGCCTGCCTGCACGTGGCGCTGCAGGCGCGTGCCGGCCACCAGGTCACCTGGGCGCAAGGGCTGGCCGTCGCGGCCACGCTGATTCTTCCGCTCGCCGTCATCACCGTGCTGGTCACGTTGGGCCTGGTCGGCGGGTTGCTCCTGTTTGTGCTGCCCGGCATCTGGTTGGGGGTGTTGTGGTCGCTGGCGGTTCCCGTGCTGGTGGTCGAAGGCAAGCGCAGCACCGGCGCGCTGCGGCGATCGTCGGCGCTGGTGCGCGGCCGCTGGTGGTCGACGTTTGGGGCGCTTCTCGTGGGCTACCTACTCGGCGCCGTACTCGCCGGGATCGTCCAGAACGTTCTGCTGATCGCGATGTCGGCGGCGCCCGGCGCTCACGACGTGGCGACCCTCGTGGCGCGCGCCGCGGCGGGCGCCATCGGGCACTGCATCTCCTACCCGATCACGGCCACGTTTCTTGCGCTTCTTTACTTGGCGCTGCGTGACTCCGAAGGGCCCGTGTCGCCCGTTGCCCCGGCGGTCCAGGCGCCCATGGCCCCGGCCTACCGGCCCGCAGTCGGCTTGTCCTCCGGCCCCGCGATCGACGCCCAGGGCGTAGGCGGCTACCTCCCGCCGCTGGCCCCGCCGGCCTCCGGGGACATCGCGCCGCCGCCGTCAAGGCCGCCGGGTGCGGGCTAGCTCCGGTCTTCGTACACGTCGCGACGATGCCCGACGCGCAGCACGAGCACCAGCAGCACCTTGTCCTGGATCTCGTAGATGACGCGGTAGTCGCCGGTGCGTACCCGCCATTCCCCGGCGCCGCCTACGAGTCGGGTTGCAGCCGGCGGCCGCGGGTCGTCCGCCAAGAGTTCCACTACTGCCTGGATCCGCCGACGTACCGGCGGGTCGAACTTCCGCAGCTGTCGGGCCGCCGCGGGCGCGAACCGGATCTCGTACGTCACGTCAGGCCAAGGTCCGCCTTGACCTGCTCCCACGGGATGGGCGCTTGAGCAGTCGCCTCCATCTCATCGCGGGCTTCCTGCGCGGCACGGATGTCGGCCATGTCCTCGGCAAGCTCCAGCAGGCGGTCCAGATCGTCGGCGTCCACCACGGCGGCGACGCGCCGCCCATGGCGCGCGAGGTACACAGGCTCGTGCTCGGACCGCGCACGGTCGATGATCGACGCGAGCTGCCGACGCGCTTCGGAGACGGTGAGCGGGGAAGTCGCCATGGGAGTGGAGTGTACTCAACAGACTAATTACGTACAATATGTACACGACGCCGGCAGGCTTCGAGCCAGCTTGTGCTTCTGACCGTCATCCCGTAGAATCTTAGTCAAGCAGACTTAGATCTTCACGAACAGAAAGCCAAGCACCTTGAGTCCCGATCGCTTCACCATCAAGACCCAAGAGGCGCTGCAGGCAGCGCTGAACCTGGCCCACGCGCGCCGCCACGCGCAAGTCACGCCGGAACACCTTCTGGCCGTCCTGCTCGAGCAGCAGGACGGGCTCGTCAGCCCCGTGCTCGGCAAGCTCGGCGTGGCCCCCGAGCCGCTGCGCGCCGCGCTGAACGCCGACCTCGACGCGCGGCCCACGCTCGGCTCGCCGACCGAGCCGACCACGGCGCCCGAGCTGCTGTCCGTGCTGCGCTCCGGCGAGCAGGAGATGCGCGCGCTGAAGGACGAGTACCTCTCGACGGAGCACCTGCTGCTCGCCCTCACCGAGGATTCCGGAAAGGCCGGCCAGGCCCTGCGGTTGGCGGGCGCGGCCCACGATTCCGTGGCCCAGGCGCTGACCGAGGTGCGCGGCAGCCACCGCGTCGACAGCCAGAACCCGGAGGAGACGGTGCAGGCGCTGGAGAAGTTCGGCCGCGATCTCACGCAGGCCGCTGAGGAGGGCAAGCTCGATCCCGTGATCGGGCGTGACGACGAGATCCGCCGCGTGATCCAGGTCCTCTCCCGCCGCACCAAGAACAACCCGGTGCTGATCGGCGAGCCGGGCGTAGGCAAGACGGCGATCGCCGAGGGCCTCGCCCAGCGCATCGTGTCCGGAGACATCCCCGAGTCCCTGCGTGACCGCCGCGTGATCTCGCTGGACATAGGCGCGCTGATCGCCGGATCGAAGTACCGCGGCGAGTTCGAGGACCGGCTCAAGGCCGTCCTCAAAGAGGTCGTCGACGCGGCCGGCACCGTGATCCTCTTCATCGACGAGCTGCACACCATCGTCGGCGCGGGCGCTTCCGAGGGCGCCGTCGATGCCGCGAACCTGCTCAAGCCGATGCTCGCCCGCGGCGAGCTGCGCGCCGTCGGCGCCACCACGCTGGACGAGTACCGCAAGCACATCGAGAAGGACGCCGCGCTCGAGCGTCGCTTCCAGCCGGTGATGGTCGGCGAACCGTCCGTCGAGGACGCGATCGCGATCCTGCGTGGGCTGAAGGAGCGCTACGAGGTTCATCACGGGGTCCGCATCCAGGACTCGGCCCTGATCGCGGCCGCCACCCTCTCTGACCGCTACATCGCCGACCGCTTCCTGCCCGACAAGGCGATCGACCTGATGGATGAGGCGGCATCACGGCTGCGCATCGAGATCGACTCGCTGCCCACCGAGATCGACCAGCTGGACAGGCGCATCATGCAGCTCCAGATCGAGCTCACCTCCCTGGAGCAGGAGACCGACGACGCGTCCGCGGCGCGCCGGGACGGCATCGCTGCCGAGCTCGCCGAGCTGCGCGAGCGCTCCAGTGCGATGAAGGCCGAGTGGCAGGTGGAGAAGGACTCCATCAGCCGCGTCGGCGAGGTCGCCGCCCGGCTGGAGGAAGCGCGTGCGGAAGCGGACCGTGCCGAGCGCGCGGCCGATCTGCAGCGTGCCGCCGAGCTGCGGTACGGGGAGATCCCGGAGCTGGAGAAGGAGCTGGCCGCTCATGAGGCCGCCGTCGCCGATGGGGACGCACCCATCCGCAGGTTCTTGAAGGAAGAGGTCGACAGCGAGGACGTCGCCGAAGTCGTCGCCGCATGGACGGGCATTCCCGTGACGCGGCTGCTCGAGGGTGAGGTGGCCAAGCTCGTCCACATGGAGGAGCGGCTGCACGCCCGTGTCATCGGCCAGGACGCGGCGGTCAGCGCTGTCAGCACCGCGCTGCGGCGTTCCCGCGCTGGCCTGAGCGACCCAGGCCGACCGATCGGCACGTTCCTGTTCCTCGGCCCCACGGGCGTGGGCAAGACGGAGCTGGCGCGCGCGCTGGCCGAGTTCATGTTCGACACCCAGGACGCCATGGTGCGCATCGACATGTCGGAGTACATGGAGAAGCACGCGGTGTCCCGGCTCGTCGGAGCGCCGCCCGGTTACGTCGGCTACGAGGAGGGCGGGCAGCTCACCGAGGCGGTGCGGCGCCGGCCGTACTCCGTGGTGTTGCTGGACGAGGTCGAGAAGGCCCACCCGGACGTGTTCAACACGCTGCTGCAGGTGATGGACGACGGGCGGCTGACGGACGGCCAGGGCCGCACCGTCGACTTCAAGAACGTCGTGTTGATCATGACCTCCAACATCGCCGGCGGCCTCGAAGGCGCCGAGGGGCACTTCAAGCCGGAGTTCATCAACCGCCTCGACGACATCGTCGAGTTCGATCGGCTCGACCGCAACGAGATCGGCGAGATCGTCGACCTCCAGCTTCGTGGCCTGCAGGACCGCGTGGCCCGCGAACGCGGGATCGCGATCGAGCTGGACGACGACGCGCGAACGCTCCTGGGCAACCTGGGCTACGACCCGACCTACGGTGCCAGGCCGCTCAAGCGCGTGATCCAGAAGCGCCTGGTCGACCCGCTTGCGCTGGCGATCCTCGAAGGCCGGTTCGGCGAGGGCGACGTCGTCAGCGTGACGGTGGACCCGGCCGCGCCGGGCGAGCTGGTGCTGGCGGGCGGGGTGGAGCCGGCGGTGGCCGCGGCGTAAGCGGCCTCCAAACGGCACGATCACGACGCAGATTTGGAACGCGGCGACACCCACGCGGCGCACCTGACCTGCCAGCGTGGAATGCGGCGCCGGAGGGTGAACCGGCGAGGAGCCGGAGCTCCTTGATACCGAGTGTGGTCGGCCGCAAGGTCGGCTGGGGTTCGAGTCCCCCGCCCTCCGCCGCCAGACTTGTTTTCGGCCCACAAAAGGGTCATGCTCCAGCTCTCGGTGTCAAGGAGGTGCGCGGGCACGGCCCGCGTTTCGCCCAGGAGCCCGCGCTAGTCGCGGGCTCCGCTTTTTCCGGCGCCCCGGACTTCAACCTGAGCTCTACAGCGAGACGATGATCTTCCGCACGCGTACGCCGACCTGAGCCCACGGATAGGCCAGGTTGCCGGTGCCCTTGTGGTAGGCCTTGGACGTGTCGAACTGCAGGGTCCACAGGCCGTACTTGGCGGCGAACGGGAACATCCTGCGCTTCGCCGTCCTCAGGATGTGACCGCACGGCCCCTGCGCCTTGCCGATCGAGAACGTCGCCCGCAGCCGGCCGCCGGGCGCCACATAGTGCACGTAGACGGTGGAGTTGGCGTGCAGGAGGTTCATGCCGAACACCCGGAAGTGGACCTTCAGTTTCTTCGGGTCGCCGGAGGACGGTGAAAAGTCGGCGCTCACCTTGGTGGAGGAGAACGAGGCCGAGGCGCTCGCGCCGCCACCGGCCAACGTGATGCTGTGCTGCCGCTCGGCCGTCGTGCCGGTCAGCACCGGCACGTCAAAGCCGCCGCCAACCGAGCCGGCCGCGTCGGCCGTCGCGTTGCCGAACGCCTGACCGTCGAGCGTGACCGCCAGCGGCGCCAGGGCCGCGAAGCCGGTGCCGGCCAGTTGGGCCTTGGGTGAGGTCCCGTCGTCGAAATAGCAGGCCCGGTCCACCTGGACCGACGCACCCGACGCGACAGCCGGAAGGCCGACCGACAGGGCGAAAACAGCCAGCAACGGAGCGAGACGACGGCCGGGCATGGAACTCCTCTGGACAGGTGGACAAACGACGGGGCTCGTCGGACGGTAGGGCAAATGTATGGGTGATGCCCACACTTTCGTCGCGGATCGGGTAGAACGGGTCGCGCACCCGCCGTTCGAACCTTCGGAGGCCTCATGCCCAGTTTTGTCTTGCTGTCCACCCTCACGCCTGAGGGCGTGCAGACGGTGAAGAACAACCCGCAGCGCATCCGCGAGGTTAACCGCGAGCTGGAACAGCTCGGCGTGACCGTCAAGGCGCAGTGGGCGACCCTCGGTCGCTTCGACTTCATCAACGTCGTAGAGGCGCCCGACGAGAACGTCATGGCGCGCGCTTCGCTGGAGCTCGGCTCCCGCGGCACCGCACGCTACGAGACGCTCACGGCGATCCCGATCGACGACTTCATCGCCTCACTGTGAGCGGCTCTTGAAGGTCCTGGTGGTCGGCTCGGGCGGCCGCGAGCACGCGATCGTGCGGGCCCTCGGGCGGTCGCCGCAGCAGCCGGACCTGATCGCGGCCCCAGGTAACCCTGGGATCGAAGCGGACGCCGACGTCTTCGACGTGGCCGCCGACGACGTGGCCGGGCTCGTTAGCCTCGCGCGGGCGCAGGCCGTCGACCTCGTGGTCGTCGGGCCTGAGGTCCCGCTCGTGGCCGGGCTCGTCGACGCGCTTGAGGCGGTGGGAATCGCCGCCTTCGGTCCCACCGCGGCGGCCGCCGCCCTGGAGGGTTCCAAGGCCCGCGCCAAGCAGGTCATGGACAAGGCGGGCGTGCCGACGGCCGCCTGGTCGGTCGTTCGCACGGTCGAGGAGGGGATGGCCGCGATCACGTCCTACCCCGTGGTGCTGAAGGACGACGGGCTCGCGGCCGGCAAGGGCGTGGTCATCGCGCTCGACGCCGCGACCGCCCTGGCCACCCTCACCGACTTCCTCGTCGACGGGCGCTTCGGCCACGACGACCCGCGCGTGGTGGTGGAGGAGTTCCTGGAGGGTGAGGAGGTCTCGCTGCTCGCCCTCTGTGACGGCGAGCGCGCCTACCCGCTCGCCCCAGCCCAGGACTACAAGCGGATCTTCGACGGCGACGAGGGCCCGAACACCGGCGGGATGGGGTCCTACTCACCGGTGGTGGGCGTCGACGCGGCCGCTGTCACCGACCTCGTCGCGCTCGTCCATCAACCGATCGTCGACGCGCTTGCCGCTGAAGGAACGCCGTTCCACGGGGTCCTCTACGCCGGAATCATGCTCACGGCGACCGGCCCGAAGGTACTCGAGTACAACGTGCGCTTCGGCGATCCCGAGACCCAGGCCGTGCTGCCTCGCCTGCGGTCAGACCTATTGGCGCTGCTGCTCGCCGCGATGGTCCCGGGCGGCCTGGCGGATATCGAGATCACCTTTGACGACGGCTGGGCCGTGACGTTGGTGCTGGCCTCGGGCGGGTATCCGGAGAGTGCGTCCAAAGGCGATGTGATCGCGGGCCTGCACGCCATGCCCGCCGGGATCGAGCTGACTCATGCTGGCACGTCACGCCGAGGGGCCGAACTCATCACCGCGGGCGGGCGGGTGCTGAACGTGACCGCGCTCGGCACCACGGCGGCGACCGCCCGCGACGCGGCTTATGCTGCGGCGGACAAGATCACTTTCGAGGGCCGACAGCTGCGCCGAGACATCGCGCAGCGGGCCGTGGAGCGCAGCTCATGACCGAGATTCAGACGGAAACCGACGCCCAGGTGAAGGCCGAGATCCAGGCGCTGGCGGAGGGCACGCCGCTGGTGGGGATCATCATGGGCTCGGCCTCCGACATGGAGGTCATGAAGAAGGCCGAGGCGGTCCTCACCGAGAAGGGCATCCAGTCGGAGATCCGGGTCATGTCCGCCCACCGCGATCCTGAGACGGTGGCCGACTACTGCCAGAACGCGCACCTGCGCGGTCTGCGCGTGATCATCGCGGGGGCCGGCCTGTCCGCTGCGCTCCCCGGCGTAGCCGCCGCTCACACTGACCTGCCGGTGATCGGCGTACCGCTTTCGAGCGCCTTGAGCGCTGCCGGCGGCCTGGACGCGATCCTGTCGGTCATTCAGATGCCTCCGGGCGTGCCGGTCGCCGCCGTCGGCCTGGACAACGCCAAGAACGCCGGGCACCTCGCGGCGCGCATCATCGGCTCGGCGTGATCGATCGCTACACCCGCCCGGAGATCGGCGCGCTCTGGACGGACGAGGCCCGGATGGAGGCGTGGCGCCGGGTAGAGGTGGCCGCGTGCGAGGAGATGGAAGGCCCTTCGGCGGACGATCTGAAGGCGATCCGCGCGGCCACGTTCACCGTCGCGGCGGTGC
The DNA here is from genome assembly GCA_038319025.1 of Solirubrobacterales bacterium. GTDB lineage: Bacteria > Actinomycetota > Thermoleophilia > Solirubrobacterales > Solirubrobacteraceae > JBBQCW01. The sequence goes on along the minus strand of JBBQCW010000010.1, from coordinate 57,565 downwards.
AGGAGCGCGAGGCGATCACCGACCACGATGTCGCCGCGTTCGTCGACGTACTGTCGGAGAGCGCGGGGGAGTCCGGGCGCTGGATCCACTACGGCCTCACATCCTCCGACGTGCTCGACACCGCGACCGCGGTGCAGCTCACGCTGGTGGGTGAGATCGTCGTGGGTGGCGCGCGCGAGGTAGTTGCGGCGCTGGCCGCGCAGGCCCGTGCGCATGTGGACACGGTCTGTGTGGGGCGCACCCACGGGGTGCACGCTGAGCCGACGACTTTCGGGATCAAGCTCGCCGGTTTCGCCTTCGAGGCACACCGCAACGCCGAGCGCCTGGAGCGCGCGTTCGCTCAGGCGGCCGTCGGCGCGATCTCCGGCGCGGTCGGCACCTACTCCGCGACGTCGCCGGACTTTGAGCGCCGCGTGCTGGCCCGGCTGGGCCTCGGCGCTGAGCCGGTCTCCACGCAGGTCGTCGCCCGCGATCGCCACGCTGAACTGCTGCAGGCCATTTCACTCGCCGGAGCGGGGTTGGAGCGCTTGGCCACGGAGATCCGCCATCTGCAGCGCACCGAGGTCCGCGAGGCCGAGGAACCGTTCCGGACGGGTAAGCAGAAGGGCTCGTCCGCGATGCCCCACAAGCGCAACCCGATCACGACCGAGCGCATCACCGGGCTCGCGCGCGTGCTGCGCGGCAACGCGAGCGCGGCGGTCGAGAACGTGGCGTTGTGGCACGAGCGCGACATCTCTCACTCCGGAGCCGAACGCGTGATCCTGCCCGACTCCACGATCCTCTTGGATTACATGCAGTCGCTGGCGGTCCGCGTCGTTTCTGGTCTTGTGGTGCACGAGGATCGGATGCTCGAGAACGTCGGTTTGACCTACGGCGCGCTGTTCAGTCAGCGCGTGCTGCTGGCCCTGGTCGCCGGCGGGATGACACGCGACGAGGCCTATCGCGTGGCCCAGGTGAATGCGCAGCGCGCGTGGGACGAGCGGATCGCGCTGCGGACGCTGCTGGAGGCCGACCCCGCGGCGGCATCTTTGGATCTGGACGCCGTTTTCGACACGAGCGCCTACACCGCGCACGCCGCCGAGATCGTCGGCCGCCTCGACGCGATCGCCTGAGCGGGCGCCCGGGTGCCCGGGCGGGCCGGGCCTGAGCGGGCGCATCAGAGCGTCGAGCCCCACCTCGATCCCGCTCAGCGGGACTCAGGTGGGGATCGACCGTCGGTGACGCCGGCGCCCCCGCGCCCTACGCCAGCGTCGCGAACTGCGTGACGTCGTCGCTCGGTAGCGCGCCGTCGACGTAGGCCACCACGCTCGCCTCGTGCAGCACGATGTCCCCGCCGTAGGAGGAGAGGAAGGCGGTGTCCGCGGCGTCCCGGCCCGTGGCGATTCGGACGAGTGACGTACGGGGCGCAAGCAGCGTCGCGTCGACCACGTGCCATGCGTCTTCGACGTACACCTCGGCGACGGCGTGGAAATCCATCGGGTCCAACCCTGGCGCGTACACGGCGGCGACGCGGGCCGGCATCTCCAGCGCACGCAGGAGCGCCACCACGAGGTGGGCGAAGTCGCGGCACACGCCCTGGGCGGCGAGCAGGGTCTCGGTGGCGCCGTCAGTCGGCCCGCTGCTGCCAGCCACATAGGCCAGGCGCTGCCCGACCCAGGAGGACACGGCCTCGACCTGCAGGCGGCCTGGGTCCACGGCGCCGAACTGCGTTGAGGCAAAGCCGCCGAGCCGGTCAGACTCGGCGTAGCGGCTGGGCCGAAGGTAGGTGAGGTGCTCCTGCTCATGCCCGACCGACGGCGGGTCCTCACCGTTGACGGTGGCCTCGTACTCGACCACCACGGTTCCGCTCAGAACGTCCAGCACGTGCATCCGGCCGCCGTGGGGCTCGGCCCACTCCCGGGCCGGCGCGGTGGGCACGCCGTTCACCGTGACGTGCAGGCGCTCGGTGCGCTGCTCGGGCGGATGGGCGACGGCGACCTGGAGGGCGAGCCTGGCCGGCTCAAGGGTGTCGAAGACGAGCCGGGAGCTGACGTGGCGGATCACGGAGTGCATGATGACGACTGGTGGCACCGAAGACGGCCGTGGCCGGTGGTCCCCCCGCCGCTGTGCTCGATAGCGGCATACTTGGCCGCAACTCGCTCGTCGTGGCCGGTGGTCCCCCCGCCGCTGTGCTCGATAGCATCGAGGAAGTGACCACTCTCGCCGACCTCCCCCTCCTCGCCAGCGGCAAGGTGCGCGAGTTGTACGGCCTCGGAGACCGGCTGCTGCTGGTCGCCAGTGACCGTATCTCGACGTACGACGCCGTCCACCCGACGCCGATCCCTGACAAGGGCAAGGTGCTCACCGGCATCAGCGACTTCTGGTTCTCTGAGACGGCGCACCTCGTCAAGAATCACCAGCTATCGGTGACCACCGAGGTGCCCGACGAGGCGCGCGGCCGCGGCATGGTCGTTCAGCGCTTGGAGATGCTGCCGGTCGAGTGCGTCGTTCGGGGCTACATCACCGGATCGGGTTGGAAGGACTACCTCGAAACGGGCTCCGTCTCCGGGGTGGAACTGGAGTCCGGGCTGGTCGAGTCCGAGCAGCTGCCCGAGCCGATCTTCACGCCGTCGACCAAGGCCGACGTCGGGCACGACGAGGCGATCGACTTCGCCACCGCCACGGCGTTGGTGGGCGACAGCGCCCTCATGGAGCGCGTCCGCGACGCCTCGATCGCCCTCTACTCCTTCGCCCGTGACCACGCAAAGGCGCGCGGCGTGATCCTGGCCGACACGAAGTTCGAGTTCGGCCTGGACCCCGAGGGCAACCTGGTGATCGGCGACGAAGTCCTCACCCCGGACTCATCCCGCTACTGGCCGGCCGACGAATATGAGCCCGGCCGCGGTCAAGCGAGCTTCGACAAGCAGTACGTGCGCGACTGGGCCGCAGGCAGCGGGTGGGACAAGAAGCCGCCCGCGCCCAGCATCCCCGGGTCCGTCGTGGACGGCACGCGTGAGCGTTACATCGAGGCTTACGAGCGCATCACGGGGACGCCGTTCCGCGAGTGGCTGGAGCGCACCGCCCCGTGACCCGAGCCCGCGTGCTCATCCGCCCCAAGGAGGGCATCCTGGATCCGCAGGGCGTCGCGGTCGAGCGCGCGCTGCCGGCCCTGGGGTTCACGGGCGTCTCGCGGGTGCACGTCGGTCGTCTGGTCGAACTCGACGTCGAGGATCCATCGCAGCTGGACGAGCTGTGTCGCACGCTGCTCAGCAACCCGCTGATCGAGGATTACGAGATCCTCGGCGACGTTTCGTGAGTCGCTGACCGTGCGTTTCGGCGTCGTCCAGTTCCCCGGTTCCTGCGACGAGGTGGACGCTGTCCTGGCCGCGGAGCGTGTCGGTGAGGCCGAACTGCTCTGGCACCGCGACGCCGACCTGCGCGGGGTCGATGCCGTGATCGTCCCCGGCGGCTTCTCCTACGGCGACTACCTGCGCGTGGGCGCCATCGCGCGGTTCTCGCCGGTCATGGAGTCCGTGATCCGGTTTGCCCAGGAAGGCGGTCCGGTGCTGGGGATCTGCAACGGCTTCCAGGTGCTTTGCGAGGCAGGGCTGCTGCCCGGCGCGCTGCTGCCCAACACGCGCCTGCGCTTCGTCTGCCGCCAGGCCGACCTCGTGGTCGGCACCGCCAACAGCGCTTGGTCGGGCGACTGCACGACAGGGGAGATCCTGTCGATCCCGGTCAAGCACACGACCGGCCGCTACTACGCGCCCGAGGCGATGCTCGACGAACTAGAAGCCGACGACCGGGTGCTGGTGCGCTACGCGAACGGCCACAACCCGAACGGCTCGCTACGCGACATCGCCGGCGTGGTCGGTGAGGGTCGCAACGTCGTCGGGCTGATGCCTCATCCCGAGCATGCCGTGGATCCGCTCACCGGGTCGGTCGACGGACTGAAGCTGTTCGCCTCCGCCGCGAGTCTCCGTGTCTGACGCCGTCGCGCCCGTCGGCGTCGTCCAGGGAATCGACCAAGCCGTCGCGCTGGGCCTCACGCGCCCGGAGTACGCGCTGATCATCGAAAAGCTCGGCCGCGAACCGGTCGAGGTCGAGCTGGCGATGTTCTCGCTGCTGTGGAGCGAGCACTGCGCCTACAAGCACTCCAAGAAGCTGCTGCGCACGCTGCCCACCGAAGGCCCGTCAGTCGTCATGGGGCCGGGGGAGAACGCGGGCGCCGTCGACGTGGGCGGCGGTATCACGATTGCCTTCAAGGTCGAGTCCCACAACCACCCCAGCGCCGTCGAGCCCTTCCAGGGCGCGGCCACCGGCGTCGGCGGCATCCTGCGCGACATCTTCGCCATCGGCGCCCGGCCGATCGCGGTACTCGACTCGCTGCGCTTCGGCGAGCCTGCCGACAGCGAGCGCTCGCGCTATCTTCTCGACCGCGCGGTCGCGGGCATCGGTCACTACGGCAACTCGATCGGCGTCCCCAACATCGGCGGCGAGGTCTACTTCGAAGCCCCGTATGAGACGAACTGCCTCGTCAATGCGATGGCCTTGGGCATCGGCGAGCGCGACAAACTGATCCGCAGCGCAGCGGCTGGCGTCGGCAACATCGTCGTGCTCTATGGAGCGTCGACCGGGCGCGATGGCATCGGCGGCGCATCGGTGTTGGCCTCCGCTGAGTTCGGCGAGGACGATGCCGATAAGCGCCCGTCCGTTCAGGTCGGTGACCCGTTCGAGGAGAAGAAGCTCCTCGAGTGCTCGCTGGAACTCCTCGAGAAGGGCTCGATCGTCTCGCTGCAGGATCTGGGCGCCGCGGGCCTCACTTCGTCGGCCAGTGAGATGGCCAGCGGCGGGAAGGTCGGCATCGACATCGACGTGGCGAAGGTCCCGCTGCGCGAGCCGGGGATGGCGCCCTTCGAGGTGATGGTCTCCGAGTCTCAGGAGCGGATGCTGTGCGTGGTCAAGCCTGATCGTGTGGCGGACGTCCTGGCCCTATGTGAGAAGTGGGAGGTTCACGGCACCGCCATCGGCACGGTCATCGAGGACCGCGTGATGCGTATCCGCGACGGCGACGTCGTGGTGGGGGAGATGCCCGTCGAGGCGCTCGTGGATGACTGCCCGCTGTACGACCTGGCGCCCGAAAAGCCGACCGAGCCCGTGTATCCGGCGCCCGCGCGCACGCTGCCGGTCGACGTCACCACCACCCACGACCTGCTCCTGGCGCTGCTGGCTTCGCCGAACATCGCCTCGCGTCGGCCGCTCTTCGAGCAGTACGACTGCCTCGTGCAGTCCCGCACGGTGCGCCGGCCCGAGGAGGCCGACGCCGCCGTGTTGGCGGTCGGGGAGGACGGCGCGGGGATCGGCGTGGCCATCGACTGCAACGGTCGCCGCGTGGCCGCCGACCCTTACTGGGGCACGGTCGCCGCGGCGCTGGAGTGCGCCGCCAACCTCGCCTGCGTGGGTGCGGAGCCCCTGGGCACGACGAACAACCTGAACTTCGGCAACCCGGAGAAGCCGCACATCGCGTGGCAGCTGACCGAGGCCGTCCGCGGGCTGGGCGATGCGTGCCGCGCGCTTCAGGCGCCGATCGTCGGCGGCAACGTCTCCCTCTACAACGAGGGCGTCGCCGGGCCGATCTACCCGACCCCGGTCGTCGGCATGGTGGGCGCGGTGCCCGACGTTGGCTGCGTCGCCCCTTCCGGATTTGCCCGGGACGGCGACGCGTGGGGACTCGCGGGGTGGAATCGCATGCCGTCGCTGGCCGCGTCAGAGCTGGCCAAGCTACGCGGCGAACCGCTGCCGGACGGCCTCCCGGAGATCGATATCCCCCACTGCGTCAGCGTGTTGTCCGCCATCCGCGCGGCGGTGCGCGACGGCTCGTTGGCCTCCTGCCACGATGTCGCCGAAGGCGGATTCCTGGTGGCGCTGGCCGAGGCCTGCCTGCTGGGTGGTCGCGGCGCCACACTCACCGGGTCGTGGGCCGAGGTGCCTGAGGCGATCCTGTTCGGCGAGGACGCCTGCGGGTTCATCGTCTCGGGCTCGCGCGAGGCGTTGGAGCGCCTGGGCGACGTGATCCCGCTCGATATCTTCGGAACCGTCGGCGGCGACGCTCTGCGGCGGCTCCCGGACCCGGACGGAGAGACGGTGTGGTCGCTGGACGAGTTGCGCAACGCTCACGGTGCGCTGGCCTCGCTGTTTCCTTGAAATCGCTACCCGTGGCTGCTCGCTCTCGGCGATAGTCTGCTCGCCCATGGCCCTGATCGACCTCCCGACCAAGGCAGCCGTCAAGCTGCTGATCGCCCTCCCGTCCTCAGTGCAGGCGCGCATGGTCGGCCCGGTACCCCCGGAGGCCGACGACTTGGCGCCGGAGGCGTGGTTCCTGGCCCGGCTCTCGCGCATCATTCGCGACGAGCCCACCACGGGGGCCGAGATGCGGGCCGCGTTTCCTGCCTCGGTCGCCCTGATCTCGGGCCGCTTCGCCGCGCCCATCACGACCCGGCAAATCACGATCCCCGGCAACGGAGTTCAGCCGACCGTTCCCGCTCGACTCTACGTGCCGATGAGGTCCACGCCGCCCGGGCCGCTGCTCGTGTATTTCCATGGCGGGGGATGGGTGGTCGGCTCGATCGACACGCACGACCTCGCTTGCCGCCGCCTGGCGCACATGAGCCGCGTGCGGATTCTCTCCGTCGACTACCGCTTGGCGCCGGAGGATCCGTTTCCCGCCTCCTTCGACGATGCCCTGCACGCATTCCGCTGGGCCGCCGCCAACGCGGCCGATCTGGGCGTAGATCCGTCTCGCATCGCTGTTGGCGGCGACAGCGCCGGGGGCAATCTCGCGGCCGCTGTGGCTCAGCACTCCCGCGACGACGCCCTCGCCCCCGCGTTCCAACTCCTGCTCTACCCGGTCTGCGACCTCACGCACGACGCTGAGCGCTACCCGTCCTACGGGCGGTTCTCGGAGGGCTATGTCCTCACCCGGGCGTCCATGGACTGGTACGACGAGCAGTACACGCCTGACCCGGCGTCACGCACCGACCCGCGGGCCTCACCGCTGCTCGCCGCCCCCGCCGCGTTCGCGGGCGTCGCCCCTGCCTATGTCGCCGTAGCGGTGGCCGATCCGTTGTGCGACGAAGGGGTGGCCTACGCACAGGCGCTGTCCGCCGCGGGCGTTGCCGCCGATCTGCAGCGCGTGCCCCATGTACACGGCTTCTTCAACATGGGCGCCCTGTCTACCGGGCGCGAGCACATGACACGGATCGCGGGCGTTCTGCGCGCGGCCCTCGTGCCGGCAACAGCCTGAGCGAGCACCCGCAACTGCTCCCCGCGCCGCGCCCACTGCTACCCTCGTCCTGTGGCGATCCCCCCGCCCCAGGCTGCGGCCGACGAGCGTGAAGGGCCCCGCGATGAGTGCGGCGTCTTCGGCATATACGCACCCGGGCACGAGGTGTCACGTCTGGCCTACTTCGCGCTCTACGCGCTGCAGCATCGCGGGCAGGAGTCCGCCGGCATCGCCGCTGCGGACGATGGTGGCTACATCATCACCCAGCGCGCTCTGGGTCTCGTCAACCAGGTGTTCAAGGAACACGATCTCCGTGCGCTCGGCGGGGATCTGGCCATCGGGCACGTCCGCTATTCGACCACCGGTTCCAACGAGTGGGAGAACTCCCAGCCCGTTCACCGGTCCGCCGGCGCCGGCGGCAACCGCCGGGAGATCGCTCTCGCCCACAACGGCAACCTGACCAACGCGGTCGAACTGCACGCCGAGATGAGCGCCAACGGCGTCACGTTCTCCTCCACCTCGGATTCGGAGATCATCGCCGCCCTGCTGGCCAGCCATCCGGCCGAGACTTGCGAAGAGGCTGTCGCCGATGTGCTGCCGCGCCTGCAGGGCGCGTTCTCCACTGTGGTCATGACGCGCGACCGCGTTATCGCCTTCCGCGACCCGGCCGGCATCCGGCCGCTCGTCCTGGGCCGGTTGGAGAGCGGCGAGTACTGCGTGGCCAGCGAGTCTTGCGCGCTGGACATCTGCGGGGCCAAGTTCGAGCGCGAGGTGAGGCCCGGTGAGGTCGTCTCCTTCGGCGCTGACGGCTTCCGTTCCAAGCAGGTCGTGGATGGCGCGCGCGAGGCGTTCTGCGTCTTTGAGTCGATCTACTTCGCCCGCCCGGACTCGCGCATGTACGACGGCCTTCTGCACTCGGCCCGCGGCCGGATGGGCGCGATCCTGGCCGCCGAGTCGCCGGTCGACGCCGACCTCGTGATCGCCGTGCCGGACTCCGGCAACGCGGCCGCTCGCGGCTACGCCCGCGCCAGCGGCATTCCGCAGGACGACGGCTTCGTCAAGAACCGTTACATCCAGCGGACGTTCATCCAACCTGGTCAGGAATTGCGCAAGCGCGGTCTGCGGCTGAAGTTCAACCCGCTGCCCGAGGTCGTCGCGGGTAAGCGCCTGGTGGTGGTGGACGATTCGATCGTGCGCGGCAACACGACCCGCCAGATCGTGGAGATGCTCCGCGGCGCCGGCGCGCTCGAGGTCCACATGCGCATCTCCTCGCCGCCCATCAAGAACCCGTGTCACTACGGGATCGACATGAGCACGCGGGACGAGATGATCGCTCACGGGCGGACGGTTGATGAGGTCGCCGCCGAGCTGCTTTGCGATTCACTCGCGTACCTGTCGTTGAAGGGCGTCTATGAGGCCGTCCGGGGCGATCGGGCACGCCACTGCGACGCCTGCTTCTCGGGCGAGTATCCGCTGGGCGATTTGGCGGCGCAGGACAAGTTCGCGTTCGAGAACGCGCTGCCCGTCGTCCCCGCCTGACAGCCTCTCGGCCTACCGCACGGTCGGGAGTGACACCCGCACGCGGCTGAACCGGACGCTGCCGCCCAGCCGCGGCTGCGCATAGGCGACGGTGGTCGCAACGAGCTGCAGCGTGACGCTGCTCCCGCTCTTCATGGCCTGATCGATCATCTCCAGGGGACGCGTGACCTTGTGTGTGCGGCCGTCGAGCACGACGGGGATCGGCGTGATCTGGTTGCCGAGTACGAAGCCGGTCGCATCATCCACGAGCTGTGCGAACACCCGGGCGGGGCGTGCGCCAACCGCCTTGCCCCGGTACGTGAGATCGACGGTCGGCGCGCCGAGGACGCTGCTGCGAGAACGGGCGCGGACCTTCACGTTGACGGCGCCTGAGGCCTTCGCGGGGGTGAGAGGAGCCACGAGGGAGCCGAGGCCTCCGGCGGTGGCCGGGATCGTGGCCGGGCCTGCCCCACCGCTTGCCTGCAGGGCCAGGGTCCCCTTGCCGGTCGCGGTGAGCGCACCGGTGGCGCGGACCGGGAAGTCCGACCAGGTGCGCTGCTTGCCGTTCTGATCCACGGCGTCAAAGCGCGCGCCGGTGGAGGCGCCGTCGCGCTTGACGTACCGGCCGAGCCAGGCGATCGTCGCGTTCACGGCGCGGTTCGGATCCCCCTGGGCGGTGAGGCAGGCTCCGTGCCCGCCGCAGAACCAGAGCATCTTGGTGGGGACGTTGGCCCGCCGCAGGATCGCGTAGTTTGCGGCAGCCTCGTCGAGGGTGAAGAGCGTGTCGACGGTGCCCTGGATGAACAGGGTCGGCGCCTTGATCCGCTTCACAAGCGCGCCCGGGCCGCGTGTGGCGAACCAGTCACGGTTGTCGGCGGACAGGATGCCCGTCGCGAGACCTTGGTCGTAGGAGGCCTTGATGTGCGGATCGAGCTGGCGCGAAGCTGCTACGCCGTAGAGGAAGCCGGCCCAGCCGCTCTTGACCGTCGCGTCCTTGCTCAGGCTGGTGATCAGGGAGTTCCACGCGATGGAGGGCGCGATCGCGTCCACCCGCCGGTCGAACGCGGCGGTCACGAGCTGGATGCCGCCGCCGTACGACGCACCGGCCATGCCCATCCGTGGGTCGCCGGGCTTGTCGAGCTGGGCTTCGGGCTCGGTCGCCACCAGGTCGATCAGCTTCTGCGTGTCCCGGCGCTCAAAGTCCGGGCTGTCCGTTTCGACGGTGCCGCCGGAGGCCCCGAAGCCGCGAGGATCCCAGGTGAGCACGTTGTACCCGGCGTCGTGCAGGGTCTTGATGCCGGGGATGCCGACTGCCGTCGAGCCCGTGCCGTTGACCGCCTGATCGCCCGCGCCGCCCCAGCCAGGCCCCATCAGGATGGTCGGTGCCGGCTTGGCGGCCGAGGCACCGTCGACCGGGAACCAGTGCGCGAGGATGTGGGTCCCGTCGAAAGACGTGACGGTGACGTCCGCGGCCTGAGCGGCCGGAGCGGCCACCAGCAGAGCGGCAAAGGCGATGAGCACGGCGAGGGGGCGGGGCATCGGCGCAGCATACGAGTGCCTGGGCTCGCGTGGGCCGGTCTCGTCACTACTTTGCAACGCGGCTGGCCCGCACGCCGCGCCGGTCGCTACCGTGAACCGCCGCATGTCTGACGCCCGCCACGCGCTGCACGAGCACTTCGGTTTCGACGACTTCCGGCCTGGCCAGGAGGACGCCGTACGCGCGGCCTTGGACGATCGCGATGTGCTCGTGGTGATGCCGACGGGCGCCGGTAAGTCGCTCTGCTATCAGTTGCCCGCACTTATGCGCGACGACCTCACGATCGTCGTCTCGCCGCTCGTGTCGCTGATGCAGGACCAGGTCGAGTCGCTCGCCGCGCGGTACCCGGCGGACGCTTGCCCGGTCGCGCTCATCAATGCTCAGCAGGATGTGGCGGAGAACCGCGCGGTGCTCGACCGCGCCGTCGACGGGTCACTGCGCCTGCTTTACGTCGCCCCCGAGCGGTTCTCCTCGCCCGGCTTTCTGGAGGCGATCCGCGGCGCGCGGGTCGGCTTGTTCGTGGTGGATGAGGCCCACTGCGTCTCCCAATGGGGTCATGACTTTCGCCCCGACTACTTTCGCCTCGCGGATGCCGCGCGCTGGCTGGGCGCCCGGGCGATCGTGGCCTCCACGGCGACGGCGACGCCGGAGGTTGCCCGCGACATCGTCGTCCGTCTCGGCCTGCGCGATCCCGTGCTCGTAAGCACCGGGTTCGACCGGCCCAACCTGAGCTTCGTGGTCGTGCCGTGCGGGAGCGACAAGGATCGCCGCCAGCGGATCAGTGCGTCGCTGGCCGACCCGGAGGCGCGCCCCGCCATCGTCTACGCGGGCACGCGTCGCGCGACCGAGGAGCTGTCGACGGCACTGACCGCCGAACTGGGGGTGGAGGTGCCCGCCTACCACGCCGGCCTCTCACGGGATCTGCGCGCGTCCGTGCAGCGACGGTTCATGGGTGGCGAAGTGGAGGTGGTGGTCGCGACCAACGCATTCGGCATGGGGGTCGACAAGGCTGACGTTCGCACCGTGTGCCACGACGCCGTTCCCGGCTCGCTGGAGGCCTGGTACCAGGAGGCCGGGCGTGCGGGGCGCGACGGCGCCCCGGCCCGGGCCCTGCTCTTCTCCTGCTCGAAGGACAAGGGTCTGCACGTCTTCTTCATCGAACGAGCCGCGGTCGATGACGGTGTCGTGGATCGCGTTGCGGGTGCCGTACTGGGCCGTGCGATCGACGGGCGATACGACGTGTTCGCCTCGGATCTGGGCGACGAAGGCGAGCAGGTGCGTGCGGTGATCGGTCATCTCGCCCGCGCCGGCGTGCTGCAGCCGGCGCCGTCCGGGCTGGATAGGGTGCGCGGCCGCGTGGTCGGCCCGTTCGACAGTCCCGCCCGCGCTCGGGCGCTCGCCTCAGCGGCGGAAGGCCAGCGCGCCCGGTGGCGGCAGTACCGAACGGTCTGGGAGTTTGTGGAGGGCAGCCAATGTCGCCGTGCGGGCATCCTGCGTCACTTCGGTGACGAGGAGTCGCCGCACCCGCAGGTGCCCTGCTGCGACGTCTGCGATCCGTCGCTGGTGCCGGCCCGGCCGGGCCGTGAGGCGGCGCTGGCCGTCGGTGTCGGGGCGGACGATCTGGACGGAGCCATCCGGCATGTGGCCGCGCAGGCGCGCCCCGCGGTCGGGCGCACGCGGCTCGTGGAGATCCTGCGGGGCGGTCGCTCCAAGGGGCTGCTGCGCCACTCCTACGACGGCCTTCCGGTGTACGGCCAGTTCGACCACCTGGGCAAGGATGCGGTGCTCGGTCGCGTCGACGCCTTGATCGACGATGGCGTGCTCGTATCGAGTGGAGGGCACTACCCGGTGCTCGGCGTCGGGCCTGAGGCGCTGGCCGCATGAAGGTCGGGGTCCTGGCTTCCGGTGAGGGGTCCAACCTGCAGGTATTGCTCGACACCGTTCACGGGGTCGACGGGATCTCGATTGTCGGGGTGGCGTCCGATAAGCCCGCGGCCCGCGCGCTGGAGCGGGCGGCTGCGGCCGGTGTGCCGCGCGGCGTGTTCGAGCGGTCGGCGTTTGAGGATCGCGAGGCGCGCGACCGCGCGATCGCGGGCTGGCTGGCCGAGTTGGGGGTCGACCTGGTGGTGCTCGCGGGGTATATGGCGATCCTCACGCCGCCGTTCATCTCCTCGTTCGCCGGGAGGATCATCAACGTGCACCCGGCGCTGCTGCCGGCCTTCCCGGGGATCCGCGCCGTGGAGCAGGCGATCGACTACGGCGTGAAGGTGTTCGGCGTAACCGTCCACTTTGTGGACGAAGGCGTGGATACGGGGTCGGTGATCCTGCAGGCGTCCGTCGCACCGCCTTCCGTCGCACTCACTGACGTGGCAGCGGTGCGTGCCGCCCTGCAGCCGCTGGAGCACCGGCTTCTGCCCGAGGCGGTTCGGTTGATCGCCGCCGGGGCCGTGCGCCCGGATCCCGTGCAGCCGCGGCGCGTGCTCGTCGATCTCGACTGATCGGGAAGCCCGCAAACAGCGGGATTGCGGCTGGGCGCGACCCTCAGCCGCCGCCTAGGGTTGTGGCCATGCCCGATCCCGCCGCCCACCAGTTCTCCGCCGGCCTGTCCGACCCTGGGCCGGTGGCCGTGCGCCGCGCGCTGCTGAGCGTCTCCGACAAGACCGGGATCGTTGACTTTGCCCGGGGCCTGGCGGCCCTCGGGGTAGAGCTGATCTCCACCGGCGGTACGGCCACCGCGCTGGCTGAGGCCGGTTTGCCTGTCCGCTCGATCGACGACTTCACCGGCTTTCCCGAGATCATGGACGGGCGCGTCAAGACGCTGCATCCGCGCCTGTACGCCGGGCTGCTGGCCGTGCGCGAAGACCCGGCGCACGCCGCTGCTCTGGAGGCCCACGGGATCGAAGTTGTCGACCTCGTGTGCGTGAACCTGTACCCGTTCGAGGCCACCGTGGCTCGTGAGGGAGTCAGCGCCGCCGAGATCATCGAGAACATCGACATCGGTGGCCCCACGATGGTTCGCGCCGCGGCCAAAAACCATCGGTACGCGACGATCGTCACCGACCCCGCCGACTACGAAGGGCTGCTGGCCGAGTTGGGCGCAGCCGATGGGGCCGTGTCGTTCGCCACTCGTGAGCGCCTCGCAGCCGCCGCCTACGCGACTACCGCGCGCTATGACGCTGCGATCTCCGGCTGGTTCTCCGCGCGAGCGGGCGGCCTTCCGGCGCAGCTCAGCCGCACTTGGGTCAAACAGTTCGAGACGAGCTACGGCGAGAACCCCCATCAGGCGGCCGCCTACTACACCGACGCCGGTGACGGCCCGCACCTGCTGTCGGGTGTCGAGCAGTTGCACGGCAAAGCGCTGTCGTTCAACAACCTGCTGGACCTCGACGCTGCGCGCGCTCTGCTGCGCGACCTTCACGGCCCGACGTGCGTGATCGTCAAGCACAACAACCCCTGCGGGGCCGCGACCGGGTCCAGCGGGCTGCAGGCGTACGAGTGCGCATTCGCCTGCGACCCGGTGAGTGCGTTCGGCGGCGTGCTCGCCTTCGACGTGACGATCGATCTGGCCCTGGCTGAACGGCTCAACGCGCAGTTCGTCGAGGTGCTGATCGCGCCCGCTTATGACGCCGACGCGCTCGCTGTCCTGCAGGGCAAGAAGAACATCCGCATCCTGCGCGACGCGGAGACGCGGCCGTTCGACGCGAGCGCGGCCGAGGTGCGGCAGGTCCACGGTGGGCTGCTTGTGCAGGAGCGCGACGTGGTCGTGCCCGACGATCCCGGGTGGGAGGTCGTGACGGCGCGCGCCCCTACCGACGACGAGTGGCGGGATCTGCGGTTCGCCTGGACGATCGGCAAGCACGTGAAATCCAACGCGATCATTCTCGCCCGCGGTGGTGCCACGATCGGTATCGGGGCCGGCCAGATGAGTCGTGTCGACTCCGTGCGGCTGTCGGTGGAGAAGGCGCGCGTCGTCGGCATGGACATCGCGGGTTCGTCGCTGGCCTCGGACGCTTTCTTCCCGTTTGCCGACGGGCCGCAGCTGGCGGTCGACGCGGGCGTCGCGGCGATCGTTCAGCCCGGCGGTTCCATCCGGGACGACGAGGTGGTGGCGGCCGCCGAGGCGGCAGGGCTGGCGATGGTGTTCACCGGTCGACGGCACTTCCGCCACTAGGTCTGCGGCCCGGTCCTTTTGATGGGAGACGTCGAGCGTCACGGATCCGGCGGGCCGTACGAAGCGTTCGTCGGCTACAGCCGCGTGGTGCGCGCAGGCTCGCTGGTCGAGGTGGCAGGCTGCACCGCGCTGGCCCCGGACGGATCTGTGGCCGGCGGCGACGATATGGGTGCCCAGGCCCGGGCCACCCTGGCCAGTGTCGTGGCGGCGCTGGCGCTGGTGGACGCCGTTGCCGCCGACGTCATCCGCACCCGTATCTACGTGACCGACATCTCCCGCTGGGAGGAGGTCGCCGCCGCGCACGGCGAGCTGTTCGGCGACGTGCGGCCCGCGGCGACCGCCGTTGAGGTGTCCGCCCTCATCGATCCCCGGCTGCTGGTGGAGATCGAGGCCACGGCGTGGCTGGCTTCGTGAGCGCGTCCCGCAGTTCCGTGGCGGTACGGGCAGCGTGGTGGGTCACGTCCGAATCCGTGAACCGCATCACGGAGTAGCCGGCGGCCTGCAGCTTTCGGTCACGGGCGCGGTCTTCCGTGAAGGCCGCGCGAGTGCGGTGTGTCGCGAAGCCGTCCGTCTCTACGACGAGCAGACGGTCGGGCCAGAAGAAGTCGACCTCCTCGCCGAGCAGGATCGTGTTCACGCTGGGCCGAGGGAGTCCGTGCGCGTCAACGATTTCCAACATCAGGATCTCCATGTCCGAGCGAGTGAGGTGAGCATCGGGGTGGAGTCCGCTGATGACGGCCTGAAGCAAAGCGCCGTGCCGGCGCCCAGGTGACCGGTCGGCCGCGACCTGGATGGCGCTGATGTCCAGGATCCGCAGTTGCTCTCCCCTGACGATGGCACGACGCAGATGGTTCTCGGGCACGACCTCGGCCAGGTCGATCAGCGTTCGGGCGACCGTAGTGACCGGGATGCCGTGGATCACGGTGCGATCCTCAGGGTGCCGGCGAGCGCACCGGTGGATCACGAGACCCGGTCGCCTACGGGATCCGCGGCCGGCGACGGTGATGTCAACACATGGCCGCGAGTCCGGGCGAAGGCCCCACAGTGCGGCGGCGCTCCGGTAGCCGACATCCGCCTGCGGCCCGCCCGCCAGGGCCGCGGCCATCCAGATCCCGCGCTCCCCGAGTATCGGGTGCCCGACCGAATAGACCCCGTGATGGATGCGGTGGAGGCGGCCCGTGCGCGCGCGGTAAGCCACCGATCCGCGCGAGATTCCAAAGGTCGCGAGTTGTCGGCAGGTGACTACTCCATGCTGGCGCGTCGCCAGCGCTGCGATCCGAGCCTCCAGGTGGGGTGAGGCGGATTTGTTGGGGTGAGACGAACTCATACGCCTCACCCCTCCGCGAGCCGAGGGGGTGACGCGGATATGTACTCGTGAGGACAACAAATCCGCCTCACGTGTTCGGCCGGGCCCGGCGGGCGGGCCGGGCTTGGCGGGCGGGCCGGGACTGGCGGATGGGCTGGGCCCCGGCGGGCCGAGACAACCGGGCGGGCCGGGCCACGGGCGGTTTTGTGGGTCGAGCGCATCGCGACCCACCCTGATCGATCGCCTGTCACCCGTGTGTGCCAGAACGTGCCGACCTCGTGCCGCGGGCGTGACATGTCCGCAACGCCCGCCTCCGCCAACCGGCCGACCCCGCAAAATCCCCGCACCACGCGGGAATCCGGGCCGCTGCCGTCCGGCCCATCACGCAGGATGCGCGCTCGTGTCCGGCTCGCCCATCACCGCCCCCGAGCCCGCCCAGGCCCCCGAGCCCCCCGCCACCTTCGACCTCACCGGCCTGCGCCCCTGGCAGGTCCGCGCCCTGAAGACCATGGAAACCTGGGAAGAGGGGCCGTTCCTGATTTCCGCGGCGCCCGGGGCCGGCAAGACGCGCCCGGCGCTGGAGGCGGCACGGGGCCTGCTCCGAGCCGGTCTCATCTCGCGGGTAGTGGTCGTCTGCCCGACCACGCCGCTCACCCGGCAGTGGTCGGCGGCGGCCGCCAAGGTGGGCGTGCATCTGATTCCTGATGCCGAGGACGTCAAGCCTCCGCGGGGGTTCGCCGGTGTGGCGGTCACCTACGCACGCGTGGCTAGCTCAGCCGCTCGTTGGGCTCAGCAGGTCACGCCGTCCACCCTCGTGATCGCCGACGAGGCCCACCACCTGGGGGAGGATTTGGCGTGGGGCGAGAGCTTCACCGTGGCGTTCGGCCGCGCCCGTAGACGGCTGCTGCTTTCGGGGACCCCATTTCGCAGCGACGGCAGCCCGATCCCGGGCGTCCAGTACGACGCGGACGGCGTGGTTGAGCCTGACGTGTCCTACGCCTACGGCGATGCGATCCTCGACGGCGTCTGTCGGCCGGTCACCTTCGTCCCTTACGACGGGGTCCTGCAATGGCAGAGCGGCGACGACGTGATCGAGGCGGGCTTCGACGAGATCCTGTCCACCCGCGAGTCCAGTCGCCGCTACCGCACCGCGATCTCCACCGAGCTGAAGGACGGGCTGCCCCGGATCATCGCGGCGGCCCACGAGCGCCTCGAACAGGTCCGCGAGGCCGGCCACAAGGATGCAGGCGGCCTGGTGATCGCCGCCGACGGTGAGCACGCTCGGCGCATCGCCAAGGTGTTGCGAGAGGTGACGGGCCGCGCGCCGACCGTCGTCCTGCATGACGAGGCGCGCGCGCACGAGCAGCTCCAGAACTTCACCGCCTCGAAGGACCGCTGGATCGTTGCGGTCAACATGGTGAGCGAGGGGGTGGACATTCCCCGGCTACGTGTCGGGGTGTATGCCACGGCGGCCAAGACCCCGCTGATCTTCCGGCAGATCGTCGGCCGGTTCGTGCGCACCGTGCCCGGCCGACCAGCCGGCGAGCGCAGCTGGCTCTACCTACCCGGTGAGGGGACCCTGCGCGAGCACGCGAGTGCCGTCGAAGAGGAACTGCGTCATGTCCTCTTGGCCCGCGGGGATGAGGTCGGGCTGCTCGATGACGCAGCCGTGGAGCGCGCGCTGCGCAGCGCCACCGAGCCCGACGGGGACCCGGGCTTCGTGCCGTTGTCCGCCGATGTCGCTCCCCAGCTTGCTCTGTTCGGTCCGCCGGCGGGCGCCAAACCCACGGCGACAGCCACCAACCCATTCGTCTTCCAGGGGCCGGCTGCCGTACCGGAGGAGCCTGACCCGGAGACTCTGCCGCTCCACGAACGCCGCTCGCTCCTGCGCGCCAAACGCAAGCGTCTCGTGGCCGAGGTTCGGCGCAAGGACGGACGCACCTTCGGGGAGATCAACATGTGGCTCAACCGGGCTACGGGCGTGAAGGCGGTCGACAAGGCCTCGATCGACCAGCTCGAACGGTCCGTCGAACTGCTGCTGAAGGCGCTGGACGCCCGAGCCGGCGCGCGCTGAGCCAGGCCCGCGCCTCTTCGACAACTCTTACGGCGCGCTCATCGGCCTCTGCGCCGCGCTGGATACCCTCGGCAACATGCGGGTCCTGGTCGTCGACGATGAGCCCGGTGTGCGGGCAGCGCTGGAGCGGGCCTTGCGCCTGGAGCGCTACGACGTCGAACTCGCCCACGACGGGCGCCAGGCGCTGGACATCCTGGCCGAACAGCAGGTGGACGCGATCGTGCTCGATGTGGCGATGCCCCAGATCGACGGGCTCGAGGTGTGCCGCCGGATGCGGGCCGCGGGTGATGTGACCCCGGTGCTGATGCTCACCGCGCGGGATGCCATCGACGATCGGGTGGCCGGACTGGACGCGGGCGCCGACGACTACCTGGTCAAGCCGTTCGCGCTGAAGGAGTTGAACGCTCGGCTGCGTGCGCTGTCGCGCCGAGCGGACGGGGCCGGCGCGGCCGGATCCTCGCCGGAGCTGCGCTTCAGCGATCTGCGGCTTGATCCCGTCGCGCACGAGGCTTTCCGAGGCACCGAGCGCCTTGAGCTTTCCCGCACGGAGTTCTCCCTGCTCCAACTGTTCCTCGAACATCCGCGCCAGGTGCTGAGCCGCGGCCAGATCTTTGAGCGGGTGTGGGGTTACGACTTCGGCGCCACCTCCAACTCCCTCGGCGTCTACATGGGCTATCTGCGACGCAAGACCGAGGTCGGCGATGCCCCGCGGGTGCTGCACACGGTACGAGGCATCGGGTATGTCCTGCGTGAGGGCATGTGATGCGTCGGTTGCGCCTGCGCGGGCGACTGACGGTCATGTCCGCGGGCATCGTCGGGCTAGTCCTGGTGCTCGGCTCGGTGGCGGCCTACGTCGCGGTGCGGGGCGCGTTACGTGACCAGGTCGATGATCAGCTGCGCGGACAGGCCACGTTTGTGCGAGTGCTGTCTGCGCAGGACCCAGGGTTCGGTGGGGTCGGAGGTCCACCGCGCTCGCTCCAGCTCCAGCTCCCCGTCCCACGGGTGAAGTCCGGAGGCCCGATCGATCTGGCCCAGAAGCTCACCGCGACCGGGAGCTTGGAGCGGACGAGCGGCGACATCGTCATCCCCGTCACCGCCACTGATCGCGGGCTGGCGGCGGCCGCCGGAAAGGGCGCGGCCGTGCTGTCGGACCGTACGGCGCAAGGGGTGCATCTGCGCGTCATCACCGTTCCCGTGAGCGACGGCGCGCTCCAGCTCGCGCGGCCGCTGACCGCGGTCGACGGCGCGCTCCACGACCTGCGGACCGTCCTGGCCTTGCTCGTCGTCGTCGGTACGGCAGCGGCCGCACTTCTGGCCCGTGTCTTCTCCAAGCCGGCTTTGGAGCCGGTCACCGAGTTGACCGAGGCGGCCGAGCACATCGAGGCGACGGGAGATCTCGGGCGCCGTCTGGAGCCACGCTCCGACGATGAGGTCGGCCGGATGGCCTCTTCGTTCAACGCGATGCTCGATCGCGTTCAGGAGTCCGTGGAGGCCCAGCGCCGGCTGGCGGCGGATGCCTCCCACGAGCTGCGCACGCCGGTGTCGGCGCTGCGCACCAACGTCGAGGTTCTGGCCGAGGCCGGCGACCGCCTCGACGTCGAGCAGCGGCGCGTAATTCTCGATGACGTGGTCGCCCAAGCCGACGAGCTGGGGGCTCTCGTCGCCGGCGTGATCGAACTGGCACGGGGTGAGGAGATGGGAGGTGTCCAGGACGACCGCGAGGACGTCCGGCTGGACGCTCTCGTCGCCGAGGCGGTCGATCGCGCTCGGCGGCACGCACCCGCCGTCGTCTTCACCACGACGCTCACGCCGTGCGTCGTGCCCGGTGCGGCCGAGCGACTTGCCCGCGCCATCAACAACCTGCTTGACAACGCCGCCAAATACGGCCCGCCCGCCGGGCCGGTCGAGGTGGGCGTCATGTTGGACGGTGCGGACGCGGCATTGACCGTGGTCGACCATGGGCCGGGGGTGGACCCGGCGGAGGCCGAGCACATCTTCGACCGCTTTGCTCGCGGTGCCGTGGCGCGCGAGCGCGCCGGATCGGGCCTGGGGCTGGCCATCGTGCGCCAGGTGGCCGAGGCGCACGGCGGCCGGGTGCGCGTCGAGGAGGTCGCCGGCGGCGGGGCCTGCTTCGTGCTCAGCCTGCCCGGCGCCGTCGCGGTCTGAGCGCTTCTTACGGAGTTCTTCGCCCGCTCTGGCCGGGCGTTCACGTTGGTCTGGCTCAATGGTGCCCACGGCCGGAACGAACATCCGGCACGACCGTCACGAAAGGCATTCAGCACCGTGCGCATCAAACCCCTCTTCACCATGCTCTCCCTCGCAGCGGTCCTCTCCCTCACGCTGGCCGCGTGCGGTGGCGGATCCAGCTCGAGCTCCAGCTCCTCCGGCTCGGCCTCCGATAAACGCGAGGCGGCCCAGCTCAAGTTCTCCGCGTGCATGCGCAAGCAAGGGGTCAACGTCCCCGATCCAGGTTCCGGGGGGCCGACCGGTCCGCCGGCAGGTGTGGATCAGAGCAAGCTCCAGACGGCCGCCAAGAGCTGCCAGAAGTACCTGCAAGGCGCTTTCGGCAACCTCACGACCGCCGACCGCCAAAAGTTCCAGGATCAGCTGACGAAATTCACGGCCTGCCTGCGCAGCAAGGGTCTGAATGTCGCCGACCCCAGCCCGTCGAGCGGCCCCGGCGGCGGTCCCATCCAGTTGCTGAAGGGCCTTGACCGCAGCAACCCGAACACGCAGGCCGCGATGACCGCGTGCCAGAAGCAGGTCGGCCTGCAACCGCCGGGCGGCGGAGCGGGCGGCCCGGGCGGACCGCCCGGTGGCGCCGCACCGAGCGGGACCTCGCAGTGATGCAGGGCACCGACGAGACCGGGGTCGACGAGCCGTCGGCCCCGCCCACCCGATCCCGACGCCGGATCGCGGCCTTTGCGGCACTCGCCGTCGGAGCCGTCGCGCTGATCGCCGTGGCGGCGACCGGGGGGTTCTCGGACTCCTCGTCGACCGCGGCGAGAAGCGCGTCAAACTCGACCGCCACCACCACGATCCGCCGACAGGATCTCGTCGAGGTCGACTCGGAAAGCGGGACGCTCGGCTACGGCGACGCTCGCGACGTGGTCAACCGACTATCAGGCACCGTGACGTGGTTGCCACAGGCAGGTGCCACGATCAGGCCCGACGGCACGCTGTACAAGGTGGACGCGACTCCGGTGGTCCTGCTGAACGGCTCGCGGCCTGCGTACCGGACGTTGTCGGCAAGCTCGTCGGCGAGCGGCCGCGACGTCGCCGAACTGGAACTTGATCTGCGCGCGCTCGGGTACGACGACGCAAAGGCCATGACCCTCGACGACACCTGGGACTCAGGGACGACGGCAGCCGTCGAGCTTTTCCAGAAGGCGCACGGCCTGGATCAGACCGGCAGCCTGGATCTGGGTCGTGTCGTGTTCCTGCCCGGCGCGCATCGCATCGGGACGGTGTCGGCCACGCTCGGCGGCAGCGCATCCAGCGGCGCTTCTGGTGGTGGGTCCTCTTCGGCGGGATCGACCACGACCGCCAGCACTACCACCGGGACAGGGCAGGCGCGCGACGCCGTGCTCTTCACAGCGGCCCGCTCGACGGCTGGTTCTGAGACCGCGGTGGTGGCTGACGTCCAGACCACACCTACGACGCCGACCACGCCCACGACCACGCCCACGACCACCACCCCGACCACGACGACGCCAACGACGCCAACGACCACAACGCCGACCAAGCCCACCACCCCGACCAAGACAGCCCCGAGCCGGGCGCCCACGACACCGTCGAAGACGACGGCCGCCCCATCCGCGGCACCCAGCGGCGGCTCGGCCCCGGCCGGCGGCGCCACCTCGGGGGGAGGCGCCGGCAGCAGCGGGTCGGCCACATCCTCCGGTTCGGCCGCCACGGCAGCCAACACGCTGATGACCACCACCGACACGCGGCGCCAGGTCACCGTCAACCTCGCCACCACCAAGCAGGCACTGGCCAAGACGGGCGCTCGGGTCACGGTGGAGCTGCCGGGCAACACGGTGGTGCCCGGCCGGATCACATCCGTAGGCAAGGTCGCGACTGCACCCGCGTCGAGCAGCAGCAGCGGCGGTGGCAGCAGCGGTTCCACCGACGCGACGATCACCGTGCTCATCCGCCTCACGAGTACGCGTGGCTCGGCGCTCGACCAGGCGCCGGTGACGGTCCGCTTCGAGCAGAGCCGCGTGAAGAACGTGCTGGCGGTGCCGGTCACGGCGCTGATCGCCCAGCCGGGCGGTCGGTTCGCCGTCGACGTCGTCAGCGGCGGGACCCACAGGCTCGTCGCCGTCGAACCTGGGCTCTACACGAGCGGGTTCGTGCAGATCACGGGCTCGGGCCTGCAGCCGGGTATGACGGTCACCAACGCCTCGGAAACAGCATGACCGCTGATGAATGGGGGGAGGGCGACACCGTCGCGCTCCCCCCGCCCGCTCCGCACCCCGCGTTGCGGCTGACCGGAGTGACCAAGCGCTACGCCGGCGATGTGGCTGCGCTGCGCGGCGTGGATCTGCAGATCGAAGCGGGCGAGTTGGTCGCCGTGGTCGGGCCGTCGGGCTCGGGTAAGACCACGTTGCTCCAGATCATGGGCACCCTGGATCGCCCCACCGAGGGCTCGGTGGAGATCGACGGCTACGACGCCGCGACCGCCACCGACAACGAGCTGGCCGCCCTGCGCGCCCGCCGCATCGGGTTCGTCTTTCAGCAGTTCTTCCTGCTTGACGGCATGCGCGCGCTGGACAACGTCGCCGGCGGCCTGCTCTACACCGGGCTGCCCGCGGACGAACGCAGGGATCGTGCGCGTCATGCTCTGGAGCGTGTCGGCCTGAGCCACCGCATGACGCATCGTCCGAACGAGCTTTCCGGGGGTGAGCGCCAGCGCGTGGCGATCGCCCGAGCCATCGTGGGTGCGCCGGCGATCGTGTTCGCCGACGAGCCGACCGGCAACTTGGATACCCGGACAGGTGGAGAGATCATCGGGCTGCTGCGTGAGCTGAACTCCGATGGTGCAACGCTCGTGATCATCACTCACGACGTCGCGCTGGCCGCGTCAATGCCGCGTCGCGTGGAGATGCTCGACGGCGAGATCGTCGGTGATGCGGCATGAGCGCGCCGCCTCTGGTCCCCAGTCGCCTGCTGCCCTCTGACGTCTTCGCGGTGGGCAGCATCGGCCTGCGCACCCGCAAGCTCCGTGCCGCACTGTCGGCGATCGGTGTGGCGATCGGGATCGCATCGATGGTGGCGGTACTGGGCATCTCCGCTTCCAGTCAGGCCGATCTGCTGGCCACCATCGACAAGCTCGGCACTAACCTGCTCACCGTTCAGGCGGGGCAGTCGTTCTTCGGCGACGACGCCCAATTGCCCAAGACGGCGCAGGCCAAGATCAGGGCCACGCCGGGTGTCCAAGGTGCCTCGGCGCTCTATGCCGTGAGCAATGTGACGGTGCGCCGCACGGGGTTTGTCGATCCGGGGGTGACGAGCGGCATCTCCGCTCAGGCCACCGATCCAAGCCTCCTCAAAACTCTGGGCGGGCAGTTGGCCTCGGGCTCCTTCCTGACCGCCGCGACGGCGCAGTTTCCGACTGTGGTTCTCGGCGCCCTCGCCGCGCGGCGCCTGGGGATCTCATCGGTCCAGGGCAGTCCGCAGGTGTATCTCTCCGGCCGATATTTCACGGTCGTGGGGATCATGAAACCGCTCACGCTGGCCTCCGACCTGGACCGCGCAGCGCTGATGGGCTACCCGATCGCCAACCGGCTGTACTCCACCGCGCGCAACCCCACCACGATTTACGTCCGCACCGACCACGACAAGCTCACGTCGATCCGCGCCCTCAGCGGCTCGATCGCCAACCCTGAGCATCCGGAAGAGGTCAGCGTCAGCCGTCCGTCGGACGCCCTGCAAGCCCGTGCCGACGCCAAGGGCGCCTTCACGTCACTGCTGCTGGGACTCGGTGCTGTCGCCCTGCTGGTTGGTGGTGTGGGCATCGCCAACGTCATGGTCATCTCGGTGATCGAGCGCCGGTCGGAGATCGGCCTGCGGCGCGCCCTCGGGGCCACGCGCCGGCACATCTCGACCCAGTTTTTGACCGAGTCGCTCCTGCTCGCGGGCATGGGCGGCGCGGCGGGAGCGGTGCTCGGCGCGATTGTCACCGCGATCTACGCCACGGCGCGTAATCAGCCGACGGTGGTGCCGCTGACGGCGGTATTCGGCGGGATGGTTGCCGCGGTGCTGATCGGCGCGGTGGCCGGCCTCTATCCCTCGATGCGAGCGGCGCGTCTGTCGCCGACCGAGGCGCTGCGGACGGTCTGAGGTGGGGGAGAATCACCGGGAACCCCTCCAGCGAGGCGCTATATGGGCCGCCCGGGGCTCGAACCCGGATCTCAACGCTTAAAAGGCGTGTGCTCTGCCATTGAGCTAGCAGCCCGCGTCCCGCAGGCTACCGACGCTCCGGCGGCCATCCTCATCCGCCCCAACGTTCGTACACTGCTCGGACCGCCCGCCCCCATGGTGTAGCGGTTAGCACGCCAGCCTTTCACGCTGGTAGCGGGGGTTCGATTCCCCCTGGGGGTACTACTACTGACGGCTGTAGGGAGATTCGCGGGCGCATTTCTGAGCCGCCGGCCGATCCTGGTGTCCGGGCTGATCGTCGGAGCCGTTCTCGCCCTCCATGATCCGTCTTCACGGTTGGCGCGAATACACCACCATGAACACAAAGCGATTCTTCTCCATTGTCGGCGTCCTTGCCCTTCTGACCGTCGGCGTCAGCGCCTGCGGCAGCAGCAAGTCCGATTCGTCCACCAGCACCCCAGCCACAACCACCCAGGCGGCCCAGAAGCCGGTCGCCCAGATCGACGCCCTGACCGGCGTGCAGACGCAGGTCACACTTGACCCGGGCTTCGTTTCGGCCCTCACGAGCCTGAAGGTTGCGCCGGCCCCGGTCGGCTCCGCCTCCATCTCCAAGGCCGGCGTCGCGTCCTTCCCGATCACGGGCGGCAACGTGACCTACTACGACCCCAAGATGCCTCTGCGCCCGTACGTGCAGGGCAAGATCGAGCACAACGGTTCCGGCCTTTCCCTGACCGCCGGTGGCACGAAGGTCGAATTGACCGACTTCGTCGTCGATCCGGGCACTTCGGTGCTCAGCGGCAAGGTTTCGGTCAACGGCAAGGTCGCCGTACCGTCGGCCCCGCTGTTCATCCTCGACGGCTCGACCCTGAAGCCGCTGCAGGTCAACGCTGCCAAGACCGAGGCCGTGCTTGAAGGCACCACTGTGAAGCTCGAAGGCGTCGCCGCCGACCTGCTCAACAAGACGTTCAAGATCAGCGCGCTCAAGGAAGGCCTCGTGATCGGCATCGCCAAGATCACGGTCGCCCTCCCCTCATAAACCATCTGCGCCGTACCGGCGCACGACACGACATCAACCCCGGCGGGCTCACTACGAGCCCGCCGGTCGTCGTACGGGGCCGGCCAGATCAGCGCGTTTTGAACCGCTCGGCCAGCGCCACCCGATACGCAGGCCGCGACGATCCACCGGCGCTGATCAGCCCCGAGTCCCACCGCACTGCATGGTCGGTCTCTGCGGTCCCCTGCCATTGGAACCAGTAGAGCCGGGCAACGCGCTTGCGGTAGCGCACGGCGGTGCGAAAGACCGTTGCGGTCGCCTTGGCCTGGCGTTTCAGGTTGAACTGCCATGTAGGTGGCGCGAACTGCGCCCAAGCAGCGGACTCGGTCAACCAGATCTTCCCCCGAGGGAAGGAACGGATGAACGCGTGCAGGCGGACGTCCGTGTTGCGGTTTTGGTCGGCGTACACGTGAAGGCCCCAGATGAGCTTGCGCCGGTACCGAGGGGAGAGCGCGGATTGGAAGGCGGCTGCGTATTGGATGTCCCGCTGGAACGTGGGGCTCATCACCAGAGTCAGGCCGACGATCTGGCAACCTGGGCACAGGTCCACCGACAGCTTGGCCAGTCGTGCCGCGTCCTTGGGGTGCCCGCGCAACGGCTGCGTCGGGTGGTTGGCCTCGTTCCACGCACTGAACTCGGTGATCGCGGGATACCTGCTGCGAAGCGCCAGAAAGGCCTGCCGGTACTCAGCGTTCGTGGGGATGTGGGTCTGCTGGAAGCCTTCGAGGCTGAGTAGCGCCTTCAGATGGCTGGCTTGGACAGCCGCGTACCAGGCGTCCAACCGATTGCGTGCGGGCGATGGCGTCGACGCGATCCTCCAGTCCACGTTCATGCGGCTGGCCCCGACCTTCAGCGCTTGAAAGCGTGCGTCGCCAAACATGCTCACTGAGAGCTGATCCTGGATGCCGAAGATCTGCTGCGGGGTCAGGGCCTGGGCCGACGCCGGCACCAGCAGCACGGCCATCAGCGCCGACAGGAACAGCCTTTTCATGCGGCCAGGGTAGCGGGCCATCGGCTCGACGGGAGTCGGTTGTCCGCCATTGCGTGTCGAACCACAGACTCGGCGTGATCTTTTGGCGGAGTTGGTCCATGGCAGCACCGTAATGCTTCAGGTCAGCCAAGTTGACCAGATTTTGCGGTTCGGGACCGAGTTGAGACTGTTCTCAGACCGCCCGCGAACGCCCGCCGTCGACCGCGATCGCGACGCCGGTTACGTAGCTCGCCTGAGCCGAGCAGAGGAAGCCGACCACCGACCCAAACTCGTCTGGGGTGCCTACACGCCCGGTGGGGACAGCGGCCGCGGCCGCGGCCTCGATCGCCTCGGTGGAGCCGAGCAGTGCGGTCAGTCGATCGGTCCCGATAAGCCCCGGCAGCACGCTGTTGACGGTCACCCCGTCCCTCGCGACCTGGTCGCTGACCGTCTTGAACGTGGCCAGTGCTGCGGCGCGATGGCTGTTGGAGAGCACGAGCGCCGGGTTCGGCTCGCGCGCCGCGGTGGACACGATATTGACCACCCGCCCCCAACCGCGCTCACGCATTCCGGGGACCACGGCCTCCAAAAAAGCCACCGGCGCGAGCACGAGATCGCGATGGGCGTCGACCCAGGCCGACCGCGGGAAGCCGAGCGCGTCGGGCCCGGCGGGTGGGCCGCCGGTGTTACAGACGAGGATGTCGAGCGGGCCGCCGAGCACCGTCTCCACCTGCGCGACGAACGCCGGCACGCCGTCCAGATCGCCCACGTCGAAGGCGAGCGCGGCGGCGGCACCCACGGCGGCGCCGGCTTCCTCGATTCGTTCGGCAGACCGCGAGGCGACCGCGACGAGGGCACCCTCAGCCACCAGCACGCCGGCGCTCGCCCGGCCCAGCCCGGACGAGGCACCAAGCACAAGGGCGCGTCGCCCGGCGATGTTCAGATCCATCAGACGATCTCCTCGATGAGTTGCCGATCCACGCCCAGGCGCCCGCACCACAAGCCGAACAGGATGATCGCCAGCAACGCGCCTTCCCAGTGCAGCCCGAGCGCCGTGGCCAGCGCGCTGGGGATGCCCGCCAGCGAGGCGCCGATCAGCACCGGGCCGATGGGCAGTCCGACGACCGTGGCGGTGAGGGCCGCGCAGGCGAACCACGCACCGGGGCCGGCCCACCAGCCGTTGTCGGCGAAGAAGTGGTGGCCGAGGGTGAGGCCGAGCACGAGACCCAGCACCGCGACGGCGGCTAGTTGCACGAGTCCGGCGCGGAGGGCGAGGCGGCGATCCATGCCGGGGATTCTCGCAGCCCACCCGCCGCCTACCATTCCCCACGCATGGCGCCCCGCATTCTCATCCTCACCGCCGACCTCGGCGAAGGCCACGATCTACCTGCCCGCGTGATCGCCGAGGGCATCAGCACGCGCGCCCCGGATGCCGTCGTCGAGGTGATCGACACGTTCGAGGTCGCTGGACCGTTTGTGCGCGATCGGGTCCACGCTGCGGCGGCGCGTGCGGTCGGCCCGCACTGGCGCCTGTACGAGATCGAGTACGCACTGAACGTCGGGTGGGGGCCGGCCGCGAAGGTTTTTGAGCGTATCGGCGCACGGCTGGCTGCGCCCGGTGTCGGCCGCGCGGTGAACTCGTTCCGGCCCGACGTGATCGTCACGACCTACCCCGGCGCCAACCCGATCCTTACCCATCTGCGCGCGACCGGCCAGATCGAGCCGGTTCCCATCATCTCTGCGATCAGCGACCTCAGCGCGCTGCGCTACTGGGCCCAGCCAGGCGTCGACGTGCACCTGATCATCCACGCCGAATCCACCGAGGAGGTGCGCCGGTACGCCGGGCCGGCCACCGAGATCCTTCACGTGCGGGGCATCACCCGCGCCGTCTTCGAGGAGCCGTGCGAGCGCGCCGACGCCCGCGCCCGGCTGGGGGTTCCGGCCGAGGGAGGCATCGTCGCCGTGTCCGGCGGCGGGTGGGGCGTGGGGGATCTGGATGGCGCGGTGGAGGCGGCCGTCGACGTGGGCGCTGTCGCCGTGCTCGTCCTCTGCGGCCGCAACGAACCGGTGGCCAATCGCCTGCGCGCGCGGTTCGTGGCTACGCCGCAGGTGCAGGTACTCGGCTTCACCGATCAGATCAGCGAGATCTTCGCGGCGGCCGACGTGCTGATCCATTCCACCGCCGGCCTCACCGCGCTGGAGGCGCAGATCCGCGGCGCGCACGTGATCTCCTACGGCTGGGGGGTCGGCCATCTGCGCGCCAATAACCGCGCCTACGAGCGGTTCGGGCTGGCGCAGGTCGCGCACGACGGTGAGCAACTGCGGGCCGCGTTGCGCCGCTCCCTGGTCGACCCGCGCGAGCCGTGGCAGCCCGTGTACGCCGCGCTGCCCTCAGCCGCGGATGTCGTGCTGAGTCGCGTCGGTTGAGCCGGTGGCCGGAGCGGGCGCCGCCCCCTCGTCCTCCAGTTGCGCGACCGCCTCCGCGCGGCTGATGGTCCATCCGGCGGCGAGCACGATCAGCAGGCCAAGGACAACCAGGAACGGCTGATCCCAGTGCTCGTTGAACAACAGCGGCGCGAGCGCGACCGGGATGGCGATCTCCAACGCAAATATCGGCGGGCCGATGCGCGTCGCGCCAAAACTCTGCAAAGCGGTCATATCGATGAGTTGCCCGCCGTAGACGCCGATGCCCGCCATCGCGAGGTACGGGAGGGTGTGGACGACGGTGCCCCCGACCAGTTCGTCGCTGATGAGCTTGGCGGCGATGGCCGCCAGGGAGATGCCGCAACCGGCGCCGACGATCAGCCCGAGCGCTCCGGCGCGCGCGGCGCCGACGACCTGGACGACCACCATCGGCGCGATGAGGACGACCGTGACGAGCATGATCTCCCAGGTTTCCGGCTCGATCGTGGTGTGCGCCGGCGCAACCAGGGCGAGCAGGGTCACCCCGACGATGATGGCTCCCACCGCCGCCCAGGTGACGGGGGCCACGTTGTGGTGCATCTTTACCGAGCTGATCATGAGCAGCACGATCAGGCCCATCGCGAGCGTGGGTTGCACAAGGGTGAGCGGGGCGAGGGTCAGCGCAAACACCTGTAGGCCCGCGCCCAGGATCTGCGCTCCGGTGGCCGCCAGCCAGCGGGGGCGACGGAAAAGTTCCAGGAACAGCGATGGGCGCAGCGAGTGCTCCCCGGATACCTGCTCGGCCTCCTCCGCCTGGAAGGCGACCGCACCGTCGATGCAGGCGCCGGCACACGCCGCAGCGATCACGCCGATCACGACATCCGTAGTAGCGCTCATCCGTGACACCATCGGGGCGTGTCCCCTACTCGCCCTCTCATCGCGGCCGCCGGCCTCGGCGTCGCCGCATGGACAGCGCCCGCGTTGGCTCCGATCGTTCCTGCGGTGGCGGGGGTGCTCGGCACGCGCCGCACCCTATCGCCCGCCGCGGCAAGCGATGGCGGTGTGGCACTCACCTTTGATGACGGCCCGCACCCGATCGGGACGCCGGCGGTGCTGGAGATCCTGCGCGCCCACGACGTGCAAGCCACGTTCTTCGTCGTCGGTGAGCAGGTGCGCCGCACCGGCACTCTGCTGGATGAGGTTCGCGCCGCCGGCCACGCCGTGGCGATCCACGGGGATCGGCATCGCTGCCTGTTGCGCCTGTCGCGCGCAACGATCCGCGACGACCTGGCCCGGGCGAGCGAGACGGTCGGCGAGCACGCATCGCTGCACCGGGCGCCGTACGGGATCTACTCGGTCCCCGGGCTCAGGGCGGTCCGCGCGCGTGGGTGGGAGCCCGTGCTCTGGTCACGCTGGGGGCACGACTGGCGCCGGCACATCACGCCGGCCGCCGTCGCCGCCGAGGTCACTGAAGGCCTCACGGCCGGCGACGTGCTGCTGCTTCACGACGCCGACGACTACAGCGCCAAGGATTCGTACGCCCGTACGGTAGAGGCGCTGCCCATGGTGCTCGAAACCATCGCGGCGGCGGGCCTGCGGACGGTGCCGGTGGACCGTTAGGGGCTCAGGGCGTATCCGACTCGCCGTCGTCATCGGCGCGGTATGCGCCGTCGTGTTGACTGCGTTCTTGTTCACGCGCACGGGATCTGGCGATCGCGCCGGCCGCGGAGGCGCCGCGGTGGCACCCTCGGTGACTCTCGGCCCCCCGGGCGCGACGCTCGAGCACGAAGGGACGATCGCCATCACCGTCCGCGACGCGCAGTCCGGCGTGAGAGCGGTGTCCGTGTCCGCCCCGGGCATCCCCGACTGGGATTCGGCCGGTACCCCTTACCGCTCCACCTGCACGACGGTGTGTCAGCAGACACGGACGGTTCGGGCCCAAGTGGCCAACCTCCACGCCGGCGACAACGTCATCCGGATCAGCACCACGACTGCCCGTGGAGACGTCACGACGGTCGACCGGCACGTGCTGGTGGCGGGGCTGCCGCCGGCCGGCGCCGCGGCGGCAGCTGCGCCTCCCGCGGCGGCGGCCACCGCGAACGTCAGCGCGACCGCCAAAGCGAAGCTTTACGGGGTAAGCGACCAGGCTTGGGCCCTCGTCGCGCTGCCGGATCCGCGGCATCCGGAGCTCGCCGGCCTGCAGCAGTACTTCGAACAGTTGCAGGGTGCCCCGGCCGCGTTTGCCGCGCGCCTGATCGTGCCCTGGGACGTGGCCCAGGTGGGCCGCCCGATGAGATTCACGCGCACCGTCACCTCCCACGACTGGAGTTCGAACGACGTCCTCACCGCGTTTGTCCGCGTCCTCACCGCGCACCCTGCCTTGGTACCGATGCTCAGCTTCGAGCACGTGCGCGCTCGGGGCGGTCATGACGAGACGTGGTACCGGGCGCACTGTGAGCCGACGTGGGATGCAACGTCGAAGGCGCAGTGTGCGCTCGCCGACCCGTTGCCGACGGCTCCCCAGTACATCGAGAGCGTCAGGGCGGTGCTGGATCATTGGTTCTCCACCGAGCCACTTCGCAGTCGTGTGTGTCACGGCTACCTGGCACCGTGGAACGAGCCGGACTGGAAGACCCAGCCGACCACGATGTGGACTACGCGCCCGAGTTACGCCGACGGCGATCGGGATCTTTTTGCGGGTGCGGCCGGACACTGGGGCGCGCTTATGGCCGGCTGGTACACCAACGCCCTGTACGACGTCATGCGCTCGTTCTGCGGGAGTTTTGATCGCACGCACATCACGGCCGGCGACTTCGCCTCGCATGGTGACTGGTCGTTCGCGGACGGTTGGTATGTGGACTACGTCAACGACTTGGGCGCCGACGGCCTCGCTGCGTGGCCCGTGTACGCGATGCACGACTACCGCGACGTCGCGACAGGTGGGACCATGTCGTTGGACCGCTTCGCCGCCGCCCTCCCTCCCACCGCCAAGATCTGGCTCACCGAGCAGGGTGAGCTGTACTCGCAGAACGACAGGCCGTCCATGGCGCTGGACGCCAATGGCGACCCGGCGATGAGGCCGACCGCCTTCGAGTCGTTCGTGGCCGCGCTCTGCCGGTCACCGACGTGGCGATCACGGGTCGTGGGCTTCAACTACTACCACTTGGTGCCCGGGACGCCCGGGTGGGACAGCTCGCTGTTCAAATCCGGATCCAACACGCCCCGGATCGAGGCGTCCGCATATCGGAGCCTCGTCACCGGCTGGCCCTGCCCGAGGTAGGCGCCACTAGACCTCGGCGTCGACCGCTTCGGCCTCGTGCGTGGCCAGGTGCCAGTCGAGGTAACGCTTGACGCCCTCGGCGAACGGCACGCGGGCCTCCCAGTTCAGTTCGTCCTTGGCCCGCAGGTGCGAGACCTCGACGCCCTTGAAGTCACCGGCGCGGCCTTCGGTGTGGACGATGTCCACGTCGCCGAGCAGGTCCTTGACCACTTCAGCGATCTGCAGGATCGAAGTGTCCTCGGTGCCGACCAGGTTGTAGACCCGGTTGGCGGCCTGGGGGAGCAGGCCGGCGACGCAGCCGTCGGCCAGATCTTCGACGTAGACGAAGCGGCGCGTCTGGGCACCGCCGCCGGCGATGGTCAGCGGCTCGCCCGCCAGCGCCTTGCGCACGAACTGCGGCACCACGGCCGCCGGGCGTGCCCGCGTGCCGTAGGGGATGCCGAAGCGCAGGATCGTGTACTCGACGCCGTACAGCTCGGCGTACGAGGTGCAGTACATCTCGCCGGCGATCTTGGAGGCGGTGTACAGGTGGTTGGCCAGACCGAGTTGCGTGTCCTCGTTGACCTTCTCCTCCGAGCAGCCGTTGTACACCCAGATCGTCGAGGCGTAGACGACGCGCTTGATGCCGGTCTCGCGAGCGGCTTCGAGCACGTTGAGCGAACCGCGCGCGTTGACCTTCTCCGCGAACACGGGATCGAGGTTGACCTGGTTGACGTCGGCGACGGCGGCGAGGTGCAGAACGGCGTCGCAGCCCTGCATCGCGTCGGCCAAAGCCGTGCGGTCGTCGAGGTCACCGAGGTAGGTGTCCACCGTCCCGGCCTCGTGCCAGGGCGAGGGGATGACGTCATAGATCCGGGGCGTCAGGCCGGCCGCGGCCAGCTTGTCCACCACGTGGGATCCGATGAAGCCGGACCCACCCGTCACGAGAACCTTCACGGGAGACTCACTTCCTGTCGATGTTGCTTAAGGGGATTCATTCGGAACTACCCGGCCGGTAGTAGATGGGTACGCACCAATGGTTCTGAGCCACCCAATCGCTGTTGGGGAGTTCGATGTGGTGGCCCATGATCCTGTGGCACGGCTCGTCGTAAACCTTGCCGGTCGACTTCTCGATCTCGTCGAAGACGATGTACTTGTACAGGCCGGAGGTCATGCCGTCGGGCAACTCCAGACGGGCCGGATGCTGCGCGTCGAGTACTTCTGTGGCGACGCGGTTCTTCCACGCGACGATCTCGGGCAGACGCTCGGTCTGCACCAGGCCGATGGCGGCCGTGAACTCGCTGAGGCGGAAGTTGAGCCCATGGACTTCGTAGGACGGCTTGCCGTAGTTGCGAAACGCCTTCGCGTACTCGATCAGGTCCGCGTGGCGAGACACGAGGATGCCACCCTCGCCGGTCGACACCGTCTTGGTGGCGTAAAAGGAGTAGACGCCGGCGTCGCCCCACGTTCCGGGCGCCTTACCGCTCCAGGTCGCGCCGTGTGCGTGGGCGCAATCCTCGATCAGGAAGATGTCGTTCTGCGCGCAGTAGGCGGCGATCTTCTCGACGTCGAAGGCGATGTGTCCTCCGATGTGCACCAGCCAGGCTGCTTTGGGCTTGTGTTGCTCGGCGGCGCGCTCGAAGTCCGCGAAGGACATGCAGAGGTCCTCGCGGTTGCAGTCCACAAAGGCGATCTCGGCGCCCAGCATCGTGGCGGCGAGCGGCGTGGCCATGAACGTGTTCGACGGGCACAGCACGGTGTCGCCTGTGCCCACACCAGCGAAGCGGAGCGCGGCCAGCGCGCCGCCTGTCCACGAGGAGAAGGCGACGGAGTCGGCGCCGTTGTGCGATGTCCACGCCTCCTCGAAGCGTCTTGTCATCGCGCCTTCGGACCACTGGTTGGAGGCGAAAACGTCATCCCAGAGTTCGTGCAGGCGGGCACGGTCGTGGTCGTCGAACCCGATGGCGAAACGACCGAAATCGGCGTGAGTCAGAGCTGAAGGCATGGCGGCAGGAGCACGGAGGTCGAAGGGTTCCGCCGAAAGCGGGATCCGGGCACGGCCACGGCAGGATACGTGCTCGCGTGCCCGAGCGGAAGCACTGCCGTTCGACGGAGTGTCAACCGGCGCGCCGCGCGGTGGTAGCGTGGCACCCTTAGGGAGATTTTGTCCAGTCCAGTCCAGTCAGGTCAGAGAGGGTCACTCGTGAGGATCATCAAGGTCGCGGCACTTGCCGTCGTCGCCGTATTCGCGGTTGTCGCACCGGCGTCCGCCAAGGATTACGCCACCACCGCGCTCAACATCATCCCCTCGGGGCAGCTGGAGACCGGGCAGAGCAGCGCGCCCTACTCCAACGTCGACGGCACCAAGCCGTACTCGCGCCAGGCGGATATGTACAACGGCCTCACGCCGCTGTAC
This sequence comes from Solirubrobacterales bacterium, assembly GCA_038319025.1. GTDB lineage: Bacteria > Actinomycetota > Thermoleophilia > Solirubrobacterales > Solirubrobacteraceae > JBBQCW01. Next base: position 23,212 of record JBBQCW010000010.1, on the reverse strand, counting down.
CGCAACGTGACCCCGGACGATTTGGCCGTGGACAAGTTCTTCAAGTCCGAGGCGCTGGACCCGACCAGCTTTGCGACTGAGGAGACGCCGAAGCCCGGCGTCACCATCAAGCGCACCAGCTATGGCGTGCCGTACGTGTACGGCACCACTGACGATGACGTCACCTGGGGCGCCGGATGGGTGGCCGCCAGCGATCGCAGCCTGCTGCTCAACCAGGCCCGCTACAACGGCCTTGTTGCCGCCATCGGCGTGCCTGGGCTGTCGGCCATCGACTTGATCCGCAACCTCAACAACTTCAAGCCGAGCCAGCAGACGATCGACATCGTCGCCAAGCAGAGCGCGGAGATCGCCAAGCATGGCGCTCGCGGCAAGCAGCTGCTGCACGATCTTGACGTGTACCTCGAAGGCATCAACGCCTGGTACGCGATCAACTCGCCGACGACCCCCAAATTCACCCGGGTCGACATCTACGCCATCAACGCCGTCAAGGGCCAGTTCCTGGGCGAGGGCGGCGGCCAAGAGGTCAGCAACTCCGACATGTACGACGCGCTGACCCGCAAGTTCGGCGCCACCAAGGGCCGCTCGATGTGGGACGACCTGCGCGAGCGCAACGATCCGGATTCGGTTGCCTCGGTCACCGACAAGAGCTACCCGTGGCAGAGCCAGCCCAAGAAGTTCACGGGCAACGTGCCGATCCGCAACGGCAGCTTCGTGTCGTCGGCGCCGAAGACCAGCGCCGCCCGCGCGACCAAGACCCGCTCGGACTCTGAGCACTTGGCTTCCAACATCCTGATGGTGTCGGGCAATCGCACGGCCACGGGCCATCCGCTGTTCGTCGGCGGCCCGCAGATCGGGTACTTCTTCCCAGGCCTGACGTACGAGATCGGCCTCAAGGGGCCGCACCGCAACGTCGTCGGCGCCACCTCGGCGCCGTTCCCGGGCTACATGCTGATCGGCCGCGGCGAGGACTTCGCCTGGACGCTGACCTCAGCCGGCTCGGACATCATCGACCAGTTCGCCGAGACACTCTGCGGCGGGTCTAAGACCAAGTACCTGTACAACGGCAAGTGCACGAAGATGGGCACGGTCAACGCCGGCACACTCACCGTGGGCAGCAAGGACATCCCGGTGACGTTCAACACCACGGTCCACGGGCCGGTAACGGGCTACGCCAAGACGGCTAAGGGCGGCAAGACGATCGCCCTGGCCGCCAAGCGCTCCAGCTACGGCAAGGACACCGTCGACCAGTTGTTCAACCAGTCGCTGACCGACGGCAGCGTGAAGTCGTTCGCTGACTTCAAGAAGGCCGCCGAGCAGACGCCGCAGACGTTCAACTCGTTCTACGCCGACCACAAACACATCGGGTTCTACACCTCCGGTCTGTTGCCGATGCGTCCCAAGGACACGACCGGCGACCTGCCGATCAACGGCGAGGGCAAGCATGAGTGGACAGGCTTCCTGGCCGCGTCCAAGCACGCCCAGGGCTACGACCCCAAGAGCGGGGTCATCGTCAACTGGAACAACAAGCCCGCCAAGGATTACCCGGCATCCGATGAGCGTTGGGACGAGGCGCCCATCCAGCGTCAGCAGATGCTGACCACGGAGCTCAACCGCAACGCCCAGAACACGCTCGCCACCGTCACCGGGGCGATGAACGCCGCCGCGACGAACGACGTCCGCGCGGTCGTGTTCCAGCCCACGCTCGCGGCGATGCTGTCGAAGGCGCCGGCGCCGAACGCGCGCGACGCCCAGATGCTGACGCTGCTCAACCAGTGGCATGTCGACGGCGGATCGCGCCTGGACGGCAACGGCGACGGGCTCATCGACGAGCCCGGTGCAGCGATCATGGATCAGGCCTTCGAGGGGATGGCCAAAGAGGCCATGTGCCCGCGTCTGACGACCACCATCTGCACGTTGCTCGCCAACGAGCGGGCCGGCATCTTCGGCACGAGCCAGTACGGCGGCTGGCATCAGTACATGCAGAAGGACTTCAAGACGATCCTCGGAGTGTCCGTGAAGCAGAAGTACTCCACCAGGTACTGCGGCCTCGGCGACGCGAAGAAGTGCGCCACCGAGATGTGGAAGGAGATCGACGACGCCGGCAACCGCCTGCAGACCGCTCAGGGGGCGGACCCGACGGCCTGGCACGCGAGCGCCACCGCCGAGCAGATCTCCTTTGGTCCGCTGCCGTTGATCAAGATGGCCTGGACCAACCGCCCGAGCGGGATCCAGCAGATCATCAGCTTCGACGGCCACCGCTAGTCGGCCGACGAAGCTCTGACGTAACCGCGGCGCGGCGTCCCGAAGTCCGGGCGCCGCGCCGTAGTGCGTTCAGGCTGGGCCTCAGCCCTGGTTGAGCTCGAGCACGAGCTTGCCGACGTTCTCGCCGGAGAAGAGCATGAGCAGCGTGTCGTTGAAGTCGCTGACGTCCCCATGGACGACGTGCTCGCGGGCGATCAGCTTGCCCTCGTGCATCCAGCCCGCCATCTCAGCGGCGGCCTGCGCGTAACGGTCGGTGTAGTCAAAGACGACCATGCCGGTCATCGACGCGCGGGAGACGAGCAGCGCCAGGTAATTGGCCGGCCCGGTCACCGCCGTCGTGTTGTTGTACTGGGAGACGGCTCCGCAGATGACGATGCGCGCGCCGCGGGCCAGCCGGGTCAGGACGGCGTCCAGAATCTCACCGCCGACGTTGTCGAAGAACACGTCGACCCGGTCCGGCGCGGCGGCGCGCAGCGCGCCCGCCACGTTCTCGGCCTTGTAGTCGATCGCGGCGTCAAACCCCAGCTCGTCCACCAGCCAGGCGCACTTGTCCGCGCCGCCGGCGATGCCGATGACGCGGCAGCCCTTGAGCTTGGCGATCTGCCCGACGACACTGCCGACCGCGCCGGCCGCGCCGGAGACGACGACGGTGTCGCCCTCCTGTAGCTTGCCGACGTCCAGCAGGCCGAAGTACGCGGTCATGCCGGGCATGCCGAGCGTGCCGAGATAGGTCGGCAGCGGGGCGAGCTTGGGGTCGACCTTGATCACGCCCTTGCCGTCCGACGCCGCGTACTCCTGCACGCCGAACGCGCTCGTCACGTGGTCGCCGACCGCGAAGCCCGGATGCTCGGAGGCGACGATCTCACCGACCGCGCCGGCGCGCATCACGTCCCCGATCTCGACCGGCTCGATGTAGGAGGCGCCGGCGTTCATCCAGCCGCGCATGGCGGGATCCAGCGAGATGTCGGAGATCTTCACCACGAACTCCCCGGGGCCGGGTGTGGGCACCGGCTCCTCGGTGAACTGCCAGTCGGCCGCGGTGGGTAGGCCGGACGGACGTGCGGCCAGGCGCACCTGGTGGTTGGTCGAGCTCATGGGTCAGATCTCCCGCGTTGAAGGTTGCGTGCCGTCAGGACCCGGCCTGCGTACCGTAGTCGGCGCGCAGAGCGGCCTGCACGGCCGTCGCGGCGAGGTCGGCACCGGCCTGGTTCAGATGGATGCCGTCCGGCTCGCGGACGATCTGCGGTGCGCCCCCGCCGACGGCCATGGCGTCACGGTATTTCCCGCCGGGCGTGAAGATGGCGGCCATGTCCAGCACGCGCACCTGGGCACGGTAGGGCGCCGCGGCCACCGCGATCGCGGCGTTGACGGCGCGATTGATCGGCTGCCGGGCGCTTTCGCGCGGGCCGGGAAGCGTGAGCCAATACACGCGGGCCACGCCGGCCTGGCGGTAGGTGTTCATCATCGCCCGCACCCGCCGCGCGTACTCTGCCGCCCAGGCGGGCGAGCAGCAGTTCACCGGCTTGCCGCCGGCCACCGGCATCGGGAAGCCCTCGTTGGCGCCGATGAACATCACGACGGCGTTGGGGTGGTCCTGCTTGACCTGCGCGACTGACAATCGTCCCCAGTCCACGAGGTCGGTCTTGGAGATGCCCGTGCCCAGGTGCGCGTCGCGGATCGTCTTCACACCGGAACCGTTTTGGGCCAGGCCCCGGGCCAGGGTGGCGTCCAGCGGCTGGGACATCGAGTCGCCGGTCACAAGCATCGTCTTCAGCGGCGCGGGCGCGCGCGGCTTCTGGCCCAGGGCGGCCGGGTCGAAGGCGTCCGGGGTGATGGCGGCGGTGGCACCTGCGGCCGCGCCCGCGGAGGCGTTGAACCCGCCCGGCCCACTGGAGCCGAGCCCGCCGCCGGGCCGCAGCCACGCCGTCAACTTGCCCTTCAGGTCGTTGAGGTACAGCTCATCTGATGCCCACCCGGCCGGCCGTCCGACGGCAAGCACGAGCGTGCGCTGCCACCCGGACTTCAGCTCCTGGCCGGCGTGCCGGATCGAGTGCCCCTCGAACAGCACGAGCAGTAGCATCGCCAGGCCCACGCAGATGAGCAGGTCCCGCGTGCTGAACCGCCGACTGGCGGGCGGCGCGGGGACGGCGGGGATATCGGAGTTGGGATCTAGGTCGGGCATCAGAAGCGGAAGTAGATGAAGGGTGGTACGCCTTGGCCGGGCACGGTCGCCGCCACCAGGATGACGGTCAGCGCCAATCCGGCACCTAGTAGGACGGGTGACAACGACTCCAACGCTGACTGTAGGCGGGCAAGCGGCCGCTCCGGCGCGACCTGCAGGATGAGCACGCCAACCACCGCGAACACGACGAGCGGCGCCCACAAGGTGGCCGCGCCGGGCGTCACGAGCCGTTCCAGGAAGGCGACCGCACCGTCGAGGCTGGTGGCCCGGAACGGCACCCACGCCAGGGCGATCACGTTGAACACAAGCACCCACCGCAGCCATCCGGGGATCCAGCCGCCCCAACCGCGCCGTGCGCCTTCGTGCTCGCCGACCAGCAGCAGACCCATCACGCCGCCCCAGATCACGAAGCCCCATGCCGCGCCGTGCCACAGCCCGCCCAGCAGCATCGTGATCATCAGGTTGCGTGCGGTCCGTAGATGGCCGCCGCGGTTGCCGCCCAGCGGGATGTAGATGAAGTCGCGCAGGTACCGCGACAGCGTCATGTGCCAGCGTCGCCAGAACTCACGAAACCCGCGCGAGCGGTAGGGGCGGTTGAAGTTCTGAGGGAAGACAAACCCCATCAGCAGCGCCAGGCCGATCGCGATGTCCGTGTAGCCGGAGAAGTCGCAGTAGATCTGCACGGCGTACGCGTACAGCGCCAGCCAGGCGTCCGGGGCGAAGAACTGCTCGGGTACTGCGAACACCGGATCCACCACATGTCGGGCCAGGAAGTCCGCGATCACGACCTTCTTCACGAGGCCCAGCGCGATCAGCACGATGCCGGTGCCGAGCTTCACGTCCGCCGGGTCGCGCGGGGTGGCGAGCTGGGGCAGGAACTCCCTCGCCCGCACGATCGGACCGGCGACCAGGTGCGGGAAGAAGCTCAGATAGATCGCGACGTCCATCGTGGTGGCCCGCTCGCACAGGCCGCGGCGCACGTCGACGGTGTAGGAGATGGCCTGGAAGGTGAAGAAGCTCAAGCCGACGGGCAGCGCGATCGTCACGAGCGGGAGCGGCATGCCGAGGCCGATGTCGTTGAGCGCCGCGGCCGTCTGCTCGGTGAAGAAGCCGTAGTACTTGAATACGCCCAGCGCGAGCAGGTTCAGCGTCACCACAGTCGCCATGACCTGCGTCTTGCGTCGTTCAGACTCCAGGCGCGCGATCCCGGTGGCGCCGGCCTGGTTGAGCAGGGTCACGCCGCCCAGCAGCAGACAGAATCGCCAGTCGGCCGCCGCGTAGAACACGTAGCTGGCAACGAGGATGAACGGCTTCCACAGCGCCGGTCGGGACATCAGCAACCACGAGGCGGCAAGCACCAGTGGGAAGAAGACCGCGAACTGGACCGAAGGGAAGACCATGGGAAGAGCGCGCCGCGGCGGGCGACGCTCGGGGCGAGGCTAGTGGACGGCTCGGCCGCCCCGCGGCTTGATCACAAGTCCTGCTGGTAGGTGTGCGTGATCGTCTGCCGGCCCTTGCGGCATGTCACCCGGGCGTCGATCTCGGTCGGGATGGAGTTGCGCACCTCCCGGCAGCTGAAGCCCAGGACCTTCGTCGTGCAACGTCCGGCCTTGCCGTGCTTGATGCGGCATTTGTAGTAATTGACCACCAGCTTCTGGCCGGTGGCGCAGCCGACGCCGGTGACGTTGAGCCCGGTGAAGTACCCCAGGCCTGGGTATTTCGGCGCGTTGCACTTCTTGGCCGCGTGGGCTGGTATGGCCGCCGGCGCGGTGGTGGTGAAGGTCGCGGCGAAGAGTGCGGCGAGCGTGAGCGCGAGCAATGCTGATCTGGACACGCCTCCGACGATAGAGCACCGGAGCGCTTCAGTCATGCAGTGTCCCGACCGCCCGGAGCAGGTACGGCCCGAGCGTGGTGGAGAACGTACGGGTGATGTGGCCGCTGTCCTTCAGCACCAGTACGCCACCGACCACGGTGAAGCACCGGCTCAAGCTGCAGAAGTACCGGCTCAGATCGAGGACCCGGACGCGCGGGTCGTGTGCACCGTAGACCGCCGAGGCCTCGGGGTCGCTCGGCAGGGCGTCCCGGCGCGGCACGGTGCAGAGGGCGCTCGCGGACCGATGTCGGGCGCGGGCACCGTTGATGCACCCTGTCTGTCCGGCGACTTGGCGGGGCGTGTCGCGGATGACGAATACGTGCTTGACCGACGCGGGTAAGCGCCTCCACGCGGCGCGGTACCCGGCGGCGGCGCCGGTGGGGAATCGCGCAGGGTGGGCGGAGACGAAGACCGTGTGCACCTCCGGATGGCGCCCGAACCAGGCCAGCATCTCCCGGTTCCACTGCACGCACTGGTCCGAGCGGAAGGCGGTGGGGAGTGTCGGTCGCGCGGCAGTCAGCGGACAGCTCGTGTGCGTCATCGACAGCCCGCGCCAGCGCTTGGCCTGGGCCACGACCTCCATCGCGCCGCGCCAATGCCCGGCATGGCTGTCGCCGACCAGCGCGATCGTTCCAACCGCTTGGGCCTCGTCGGCTCCGAACGCGCACGGCCCTACCAGCCCCACGCGGGAGGTCGGCAGGCAGTACGCGTTGGGAGTGATGCGCGCGTTGAGCGGCGTCGGGACGACCGCGGTACGCAGAGCGGGGTTGGCGCAAGGCCGTAACGGATCGCGCGCGGCCGCGCCGAAACACCACGGCTCGGCCAGCAGCCGGATCCGGTCGTGCACGCGGGCGTGCTGGGGAACGGCGTCCACGCACCCGGCGGGCGCCGGGCAGTCCGTTCCGCCGACCCAGTGAGATTCCACCTGCCAGGTGAACGCACCGCGCGACAGCCCGGCGGCGAGCGGGGTGAACGCCGCGCTGACCGTCCGCTCGTCCGGCCGGCCGACGAACGCGCTGATGGTGCGTGCGGCGCTGTCGTGGCCACCGGTGTCCACGCGGGTGCGCACGAGCACCGGCTTGCCTGCGGCGTCGCCCACACAGATGTGGAGGTGCGGCCGTGTCGCGCGGCCCGGGAAGATCGCGACGCACAGTGACCGGCCGTCCTTGGCGGCAAAGCGCGCGGGGGTCCAGGCCGAGGCGCTGCGCAGCGTGAGCATGAGCTGCGTGTCCTGCTGGCCGAACGTGACTCGCGTGAGATCCAGCGGGCCGGCTGTGTCCTTGCGGTCGATTTGGACGAGCGGGGCGAAGCGGACAGGTGAGGCTCCCTCGGCGATGGCGTTCCCTGCTGGCAGCACGAACAGTCCGAACAGCAGGATGAGGAGGTACCGGCGCATCACAGGATGTGGTCGGAGCGCATCGCCGCCAGCACCAGCCGGGTGGCGACACGGTCACCCGCGATCGACAGGTGGTAACCGTCCGACTCGTGGATGCGGAAGGTGCGGCCGGCGTAGGTCATGGTGTCTCTGTACCCGTTTGGGGTGAACACGTGGGCGGCGTCGATCAGGTGGACGTCGTCCGGCAGCTGGTGCGCCGCGAGGCGGTAGCCCTGGTTTATCGCGCGGAAGTAGCGCTGCAGCAACGGCCGACGGGGAATCGGGAGCAGGAACCAGTAGACCCGCCCTGCCCCTTTGCGGGCGTAAGCGCGCATCATCGTGGCGGCACGCGCGCCGAACGCGGACACCCAGGCACCCCCGCAGCAGGGCACCGTGACGCCCGAGGCACTGCGCAGTGAGAATCCGTCGTTGCCCCCGATGAACATCACCGTCACGTCGGGACGCAGGCTCGGCCCCTGGCGGCGGGCGTGGGCGAGCCAGTCGAACAGCGGGCGCGGGGACGAGATCCCGGTGCTGACCCGCGCGTCCTTGTGCACGCGCGCCTTGCCGCCCAGTGCGCTTGCGAGGAAGTCATCGAGCAGTTGCATCTCCGAGTCACCGGCCGCCAGCATCCGCAGCCGGCCGCCGCGCGGATGCACGTCGACCTCGTTGCGCACGTGGCCGTAGCGGGTCGACGCAGCCACTCCCCACCGGCCAGGGCGGGCGGTCCGCACGTGCACCGCCGGGCTTGGCTGTCCGGCACGATGGGTGACCGTCGAGCAACGTGCGCGTGCGCCAGGCGCGGTCATGCAGAGCCGTGCGGCGAGGTCGCTGCCGGCCCAGCGATCAATCAGTCGGATCCGCAGGAGCGCGCCGGAGGCGACGTTCTTGGCGGTTCGCAACCGAAGGCGCGTCGCGCATGAGGGCGTGTGAACGACCACGTTCTGCGTTGCCGTGCCGTCGCTGATGAGGAGGTTCCGGACGCGGAGGTCACACCGCCAGGTGACCGCCCGTTCGACTGTTGCACGCCCGTTGCTGACGACCACCGTCACCGGGCGGGTCGATGTCTGACCTGGCTCGGTCACGGTCAAGGTCGTCTGGTCCGTGCCGGTGATGTCGAGGCGGCTGAATCCGAGCTGCGCCGCTGGTGAGGCTTGGGCGTTGAAGGTCGGCAGCACCCGGGGAAGCGACTTGGCGTGCGTGTCGGCCCCGCCCGGGTGGAGCACGATGACCAGCACGGCGGCCGCCATCGCGGTGGCGATCACGGTCCAGATTCGGCGTGAATGGTCACGGGGACGCATAGGCGATGGCCAGACATGTCGGTGTGTCGGGCCGAGGTGAGCGAGTGTCGCAGAGTATTTGGGCTGCTGGAACTCCCCCAACCTGGTCGATTCCACATATCGCCCGGCACACCTTTGTGGTCAACCATCTACCGTGCGCGGTGTGAAGCTTCAGTACCAGCGCCGCCCTGCCGTCGCCGCAGGTTTTCTCGTCACGATGGTGTGTGTCGCCGCGCTGTACCTGCAGGCTCCGGTCCTCGCCCATGCGGTCAGTCATCCGCGGACCAACTGGCCGTGGGCGGTGTGTCAGCACGTCAAGCGCGCCGATCGCGCATTGCGCCGGCCCGCGGGGGCGCGCCCCCTGCGGGTCCTGGCCACCGGCGATTCGATGATCTACCCGATCCACGAGGTCTTGACTTGGCTCCTGCATCCGTCCCGAACCCAGGTCACCGTCGACCGTCGAGACGGGACGGGCCTGCGGACGCCGACCCCCAACTGGCCCCGCCTCGCGCGTCGGCAGGCCGCGCGATACCGGCCCGACGTGACGGTGATCACGCTCGGCGGCCGCGACGCAGGGTTCCCCCTGGCGACCGCTGACCACGGGTCGATTCCGTGTTGCGGGTTGGACTGGCAGCAGGGCTACGCGGCCCGCCTGCGCCCGCTGGTGCTTTCCTACCTGCGCGGCGGCCGCGGTCGTGTGTACTGGCTGTCGCTGCCAGTGCCCCGAGATGCCGGGGCGGCACCACTCTTTGCCGCGGTCAACGGTGCGCTGCGCCTGCTGGTGGGCGAGTTTGCCGGGCGGATGCGCCTGATCCCGGTCGAGGAGACCATCTCGCCTGGCGGCTTTCAAGACACGCTCGTCTACGACGGTCTCACCATCCATCCGCGCCATCCCGACGGGTTCCACCTGACTCACGAGGGTGGTTGTGTGGAGGGTGCGCTGGTGGAGGACGCCTTGCGGGCCGATGGCCTGCTCAGGTGAACTGCGTGTAATCGTGCAGGACCCGCCGTTTGCCCGCGGTGCAGGTGACGTGGGCGGAGAATTGCGTCGGGATTGCGTCGTATCGCTTCTCGGTGCACCGGTAGCCGGACACGGAGGCGCAACGGCCCCTCGTCTTGCCACCGTGCTGCACACGGCAGCGGTAGTACGCGCGCACGATGGCCTTGCCACCGGCGCATGTCGCCCCGCCGCTCACGGTCAGCTTGGTCACGTACGTCGGGCCGAAGGTGCGCTCCTTGCCCCTGACGCTGCAGGTTGCGGCGGCGTGGGCGACCGGCGCGCTCTGGGCGGCGACGGGCGCTCCGATGGTGACAGCCGCGGCAGCGATGACCGCCAACCCGAGGCTCATACGACGGCGCTGACGAGTCATGGACATCAATCTCCTGTGGACGCTGGACCAAGTGCTGCGTGGAGGATCGCACGCAGCGGTGTCGCATGTTCCATTCGCGATGGCCGCCGCCTCCCGACGCACCGATCATCATCGCGGTCACATGGTTGATGCAGGACGCATTCTGGGGACGGTGCTCGTGGTACTGGCGGCGACAACGGTGCCGGGCGCCTGCGGTCGTGGCGGCCCATCGAGTGGCGGGCCGGCCACATCGACGGCCCAGGCCGGCGCCGTGGCGCAGGTCCCCGTCGTGGCGGCGACCACGGCGGTCTCGATCCTCTCGCCGCTGTGGGGAACCACCTTTGCCGCCCGAGAGCACGGCACGCGCCGCCTCGCCGTTCCGCTCAGCGTCTCGGGCACGGCGCTGGGCCGGCGTGTCGTGGTCGTCGACGGGGGTTGTGCCGCGCGACGCTGCTTGCTCAAGGCCAGGGTCAGTGCCACCGGGCGGTGGTTCGCGCGCCTGCTCCTCGATGTGCCCAGCCACGCCCGGCGCTGGACCGTGACGGCACGGTATGACGGTGAGGGCAGGTCCGTCGGGGCGGCGCGGGTGATGATTGCCGTTCGCCCGCCGTCGCGACCCACCCCGGCTCCCGTGCTGACCCCGACAACCACCGCTCCGCCGGTGACGAGCACTCCCGGCCCAGCGACGCCGCCGACCGGGGCGGTGCCTGACCTTTCGCTGCCGGCCGGTTCGGTTGGAAACGGCGCGCTGGTGCTGATCGGGGACAGCCTCTCCGAAGGGCAGCGACCGCTGCTCGAGCACGAACTGCCTGGTTGGACGGTGCGAACCAGCTCTCGCATCGGCAGGCCGCTGGCCGAGGGTATGCAGATCCTGGCGGCGACCACGCTGCCCCGCGGAACCGTTTTGGCCATGGGCCTCTTCACCAACGATGACCCATGGCGGACGGCCGAACTACAGGCCGCCGTCCGTACGACGCTCACCCGCGTAGGCCCGACCGGATGCGTGATCTGGGCCACGATCGCCTCACCGCCTGTGTCGGGCCAAACGTTTGCCACGGCGAACGCACTGCTCACCAAGCTGACGGGTGCCGACTCCCGCCTCCAGTTGGTCCCCTGGGCGGCCGAGGTCGCCGCGTACCCGCAATTACTCGCAGGCGACGGCGTGCACCCGACCCCGGCCGGGGAGAGGATTCGCGCACAACTGTTCGCCCGAGCGGCAGCCGCGTGCAGCGCATGAGCGGGAATCGATGCGGCCTTCACTTGGGGTTCACACGTATGTCACGCGCCGTACGTTGTGAGAGCCTGCCGTCCATGAATCGTTTCAGCCGTGCGGCGGTTGTCGCTCTTACTGTTTTGGCGGGGTTTGTGTTTGTCGCGACCGCGCAGGCCTGCGGTGAAGTAACCCACTCCAGCGCACACTCAGGGCCGCGGCACGGGCGTGCGCCGCTGACCATCGGCGACTCCACCCTCATCTACGCCGCCCCGATCCTCGGCCGCATGGGCATCGAAGCCGACGCGCACGGCTGTCGGCAGTTCGCTCAAGGCATCCAGATACTGGCGGCGCGTAAGCGGGCAGGCACGCTGCCTTCGATGGTCATCGTGGCACTCGGCGCAAACGGCGTCATCGCTCCCGGGCAGATCGGCCAGGTCCTGGGACTACTGGGCGCCCAGCGCACATTGCTGCTGGTGACACCCCGCAACCTCAGCGTGAGCGCCGCGCGCATGAGGCAAGCCGCCGCGCTCCACCCCGATCGCATTCTGCTCGTTGATTGGGCGCGCTACAGCGCCGGCCACGGCGCCTGGTTTGACGGTGACAGCCTGCATCCCAACATGACCGGGGCGCACGCTTACGCCGCCCTGATCCGGGGCAAGGCAGCACCGTTCGCATTCCCACCGGTCACCCGGCTGCGGCTGACCCGACACATCGCCCGCACAAAGGCCTGTGGATCGGTTCACCGCGGCCACGGCCTGCTGCGGGTCTACATCGCCCGCGGGGCGAGCACGGCGCAGTGCAGTGGCGCGCGGCGTGTGGTGTCACGGTTTCCGCTCCAGCCGATGATGAACTGGGCCGCCTACGACTGGCGCAATACGCGCGCGGGCCCTTGGGATTGGGTGTACCGCCGGCGCGACGGCCACGTAGTGATCACCGCAATCTCCCTGTAGTCCGCATGGTGGGAGATACTCCGCACGCGCAGGACTCTCGATTGCTGTACCGAAACTCGGGCCGTCCTGCTGTCCCGCCATTTCTAGAGTGAGGTCCTTTCCGCATGTCCGCTCCCGCCGCTCCCGCCGCTCCCGACTCGGGTAAGAGCTCGACCGCATGGATCATCGCCTTCTCCGTGGCCGTACTCATCGCCATCGGCTTCGCCGTGTGGGGGTTCACCACAAACTCCGACCTTGACAAGGCGAACAGGACGATCAAGACGCAGAACGCCACCATCACCACGCAGCAGGCGGCGATCGCGGCTGCTTCCGTCAAGGAGAAGACGGCGGTCGGTATCGAGGACCAGCAGGTCAAGGAGTACTCCCGCACCCGCAAGAAGCTGTCCGGCGCGAAGCTGAGCGAGGCCCAGCAGAAGCAGGAGATCGCCACGCAAAAGGCGCAGGTCGTGACCGCCCAGCAGCAGCTGGCCGCGGCCAACACGCAGCAGCAGAAGCTCGTAGCCGAGGCCAACCTGGCCAAGCAGCAGCTCGACGTGGCTCAGGCTTGCACGCGCGGCACCATCCGGGCGATCGACAGCGTTTTCACGGCGGGCAGCGCCCAGCAGGGCATCGATCGTCTCAACCGGGATCTGGCCAAGCTCAGTCAGGACTGCAACGAGACGGTCGGCTGAGCCGGCCGGGGCACCTGACATGAGCGATCTCGATCGTCGGCAGTTCCTCGCCCGGACCGGCCAGTTCGCGCTGGCCGGGACGGCGCTCGGATTCTTGGCCGGGTGTGGTGCTGAGTCGGGCGTCACGACCAAGGCGGCAGCCGCGCCCGCAACGACCACGGGCACCACCACGACCACGACGACCACCCCGGCGGTGCCGCGCAAGGCGGATATCGGGGCGCTGCGCCGCGCGGTCAAAGGCACCGTCTACACGCGCAGCAGCCAGGGCTTCAGCCAGGCCCGCACGATCTACAACAGTCGCTACGCCGATGTGGTGCCGCTGGCCGTCCTCAAGGCGGCGAGCGTGGCCGACGTCCAGGCGGCGGTCAAGTGGGCCGCCTTCTATGGCGTGCCCATCACCGCCCGTTCGGGTGGCCACAGCTACGGCGGCTTCTCGACCGTGCGTAAGGGGCTCGTGGTGGACATGCGTGGCATTGACTCGGTCAAGGTCTCCAACGGCACCGCGACGATCGGCCCCGGGAACGATCTGTACGGCGTTTACAGCGCGCTGGCCGCTCGCGGCTTGACGATTCCCGGCGGGTCCTGCCCCACCGTCGGGTTCGCCGGGTTGGCACTCGGCGGCGGGATGGGCCTGGCCGGGCGCAAGTACGGGCTGACGCTGGACAGCGTGCAGGAGGTGCAAATAGTCACCGCGGACGGCGTCGCGCAATTAGCAAATGCGGGCGCTAACGAGGACCTCTTCTGGGCCAGTCGCGGCGGCGGCGGCGGCAACTTCGGCATCGCCACGTCGTTCAAACTGAAGACGCATCCGGCTCCGAACTGCGCCTATTTCACCGCCACCTGGCCGTGGTCGGAGGCCGCGTCCGTCCTCGGGGCGTGGCAGTCGTTCGCCCCGAAGTCGCCGAGCGCGCTGACGTCGATCTGCTCCTTGCTCACGACGGGCGGCGGCACCCCGGAGGTGACGGCGCTGGGTCAGTACTTCGGCACTGAGGCCCAGTTGCAGGCCACGCTTGCCCCGTTCCTGCGGGACGCACCGGGGGCACAGGTCAACTACGGAACGTCGGACTACCTGAGCCTCGTGGAGCGCTGGGGCGGCTGCCTGGGCAAGACGGCAGCACAGTGCGCGGCATACATGCCCACGCCGTTCGCGGCGAAGTCCTCCTACGTGTCCAAGGTGTTCTCGTCGGCCGGCCTGTCGGCCGCCGTCAGCGCCGTCGAGCGCGGCAGTTCTGGCAGCGCCGGCTCGCTGCTGTTCGATTGCTACGGCGGGGCGATCAACGAGGTGGCGCCGAGCGATACGGCCTTCGTGCATCGCGATCAGCTGTGTTGCATCCAGTACTACGCGACCGGCGATGGCTCAGGCCCCGAGACATGGCTGCAGAACGCCCACGCCGCACTGAAGCCCTACGTGTCCGACTTTTCCTACCAGAACTACATCGACCCGAAGCTCAAGAATTACGAGAACGCCTACTACGGGGCCAACCTGAGCCGGCTGCAGACGGTCAAGAAGGCGCGTGACCCCCATGGTCTGTTCTCGTTCCCGCAGGGCATAAAGGCGGCCTGAGCGCGGGCAGGCGACGGGGGATGGGCGCGACAGGGGTCGAACCTGTGACCTCTCGCGTGTAAAGCGAGCGCTCTGACCAGCTGAGCTACGCGCCCTGGGAACTGCACGGTATCGCCATCCGGTCGACGTCAGGGGAATGGGGCTCACCCCTTGGACGTGGATCCCCACACGTCGGAAGCCACTCGTCCGCGCCTTGCATCGTCAGGTCTGGGGCGTAGCATCACCCTCATGAGCCAGAACCTTGACGTCGGCGGCGTCTTCTCCCGCACCTTCAACCTCTACGGCAAGTACCTCACGGTGCTGCTGGGTATCGGTGCAGTCATCTTCATCCCGGTGGGGATCGTGGCCGGCATCCTGCAGAACAACGGCGGCTTCATCACCCAGATTCTGGCCACGATCGTCTCGCTTGCCGGTAGTTACCTGTTCGTCGGCACCGTCACTCGTCTCGTCCAGGACGTGCAGGACGGGCAGCTCGACGCCTCGCTCGGTGGGCTCATGGCCTCCGTCACCCCGGTCGTCTTCCCTCTGCTCATCGCGGGCTTCCTGGCCGGCATCGGCATCGGAGTCGGGCTCCTCCTGCTCATCGTTCCGGGCCTGTTCCTGCTGACCATCTGGGCCGTGCTCTCGCCGGTCATCGTGGTGGAGAACCCGGGCATCGGCGCCGCCTTCGGGCGCAGCCGCGAACTGGTCAAGGGCAACGGCTGGCAGGTCTTCGGCGTGATCGTGCTGCTGTTCATCGTGACGGCGTTGCTCACCGCGATCTTCATCGGGATCCTTCTGGCCATAAGCAACTCCGTGCTGATGTCGGTGATCGGCTCGATCTTGGGCAACCTGCTGCTCGCTCCGCTGACCGCGCTGGCCGCCGCCGTCATCTACTTCGACCTGATCGCCCTGCACGGTGAGGCGCCGGCTTCGGGGCCCGCTGGGCCGATGCTCACGCCCGAGGCACCCATGGGGCCGATGACTCCGCCGCCACCGCCACCGCCCGTCGGCGGCAGCGACGCGTTCGGCAACCCGGCTCCGCCGCCACCGCCGACGGAGTAGCCGCGTTCGGGCACCCAGCCCTAGCGGCAGCTGCGGTGGTGCTAGCCCGCGCCGAGGTTCGGCGCCGCCGGCTGGTCGCGCGGCGGCGGGTCATCGAGGATCAGTTGCGGGACGGTTACCGGCGTCAGCCCCCGCGCTTTGAGGCCCTTGATGATCTCCGGCAGCGCGGCGATCGTCTGCGAGCGGTCCCCGCCGGCGTCGTGCATGAGCACGATATCGCCCGAGGTGATGCCGCCCAAGACGTTGTGGACGATGGTGGCCACGCCGGGCCGCGTGTAGTCCTCCGAGTCGACCGACCACAGCACCATCAGCAGCTTTTTCTTCTTGGTGAGGCCGCTCGTGGTCGTGTCGAACGATCCGTAGGGCGGGCGGAACAGCACCGGCCGAGGGATGCCTGCGCGAGCAAACGCTGAGTTGGCCTGCTCCAGTTCTGTGTTCTGGCCGGCACGGCTGAGGCTGCTCATCGCCGCATGATTCTGGGTGTGGTTGCCGATCGGGAAACCACCGACGGCCGCAGCCTGCGCGGCCAGGGAGAAGGACACGTACTGCGATCCGACGTCGAAGAACGTGGCCGGGGTGTGGGTCTCGTTGAGGACCTTCAGGACCTGCGGCGTGAACGGCCCCGGACCGTCGTCGAAGGTCAGCGCGACCTCCTTCTTGTTCGGCGTGCCGCGGGCGATGTAGTCGGTGTAGCTGGTGACCTTCTGGAAGGCGCGAGCCTGGCGCGCCGCTACCGAGGCCGGCGGCGGCGCCAGGTGTCGCAGATAACCGATGGGTTTGTCGGAACCGGAGCTGGCCCCGGCCATCGCACCGAAGAGAAAGGCGAAGAAAGCGACCACCGCAGCGCCGAGCACGGCCAGCCGGCCGCGATCGCTGATTCGTACATGTGGACGGTGACTCATCGACGCCGATGATGGCGGATCGCGGTCACGGGCGACGCGGTCACGAGTTGCTGTAGCGCCAGCGATCCTTCAGACCGAGCAGTTGCGGGACCGTCACGAACCCGTAGCCCTTGGCCCGCAGCTGCCGGATGATGGGCGCGATCGCGGCCTGCGTTCCGCCGCGCGGTCCGCCGCCGTCGTGCATCAGGATGATCGAGCCCGACCGGGCACCACCGACCGCGCGCGAGATGATCGCGGCCATGCCGGGGAGCTGCCAGTCGTTGGTGTCCACATCCCACAGGATCGACTTGAGCCCGAGCCCGGAGGAGACGGATACCAGTGACGAACTGGTCGCGCCGTACGGCGGGCGGAAGATGCACGGCTTGTAGCCGCCGGTGACAGAGGAGAGCGTCGCCGACGTACGCGAGATCTGGCTCTGGGCTGCCCCGCCGCCGCCGGATACGTTGGCGTGATTCCAGGTGTGGTTGCCGATGGCGTTCCCGCCGGCCAGGATCGCCCTCTCGATCGCTCCCTGCCCGAGCACCTGCTGGCCGATCTGAAAGAACGTGGCCCGCGCGTTGTTGGCCGCCAGGATCTTCACGTAGGACGGCGTGAACGTGCTCGGACCATCGTCGAACGTCAGCGCGACCACCTTCCGCGCGCGCGGACCGTTGAACACCTGGCCGCTCGACGGGAGACAGCCCGCCGCGATCGCGCGGGAGACGCGCCCGGCGAACGTGCCGCTGTCGGGGAGCGTGTCGACACACCCGAGCCCCTGATCCAGGCCGGCCGCCGCGATCGCCCCGGTGCGCGTGGTGGTGGTCGCCGGCGCGGTGTTCACGCAGTCCGCGCCGCGATGCCAGGTGCTGCGCACGTTCCAGCGCAGCGCGCCGAGCGGGATCTCAAGGGCCTGCGGGTCCAGTGCGATGCTCAGCCGCGGACCTGACTGGGTCACCAAGCCTGACCGTGTTCGCTGACCGGTGATCTTCCCGGTGGTGGGGGAGAGGGTGTTGTCATGCACGATGAGTCCGTCGGCCTGGCTGACGACGCACAGGCGCCGACGCGCGGCGGAGGGATCGCCCCAAGCGAACGCCGCGCACAGCGTTCCGCGTTGGCCGTCGGGCAGCGATGCGGCGGGGATGTGACCCGAGGTGATCATGGTCAGCGTCAGCCCAGGCCCGTCCTGCACCAGAGACGCGCCGATGAGGTCCAGCCGGCCTTTGGCGTCCCCGCCGGGATCAGCGTGCACGTGATCGGCCGCACCGGCGGGCGCAGCGCCAAAGGCCGCTATCGTGCAGGAGAGCAACGCCATTGTGGCGTAGGAAATCCGACGGGCGTGCCTGGCAGATCGGCGCCTCGTCGTTCGGCGGTTCGGCATCCATGCATGGGCTGACAACATCACTCGATCGTAAGCACCCGAGCGGCGGCGCGCGCCGCCGCGTGCAGTCTTGGGCGCTGTCCTGCATGGTCCTTGGGCTGATCATCAGCGCTCTCGCTCCTGCGGTGGCCTCGGCCAAAGCGATCACCAAGCCGAAGTGGCTGGACGGCGTTCGCCTGACCGAGTACTGGCCAGTGCCCGAGGCCTGGTTCACCGGCCGCCTGGTGGTCGCCCCGGGACTCAAGGGCAAGCACCACGTCGACTGGCTCTTCTCCGCTCGGGGGCTGAGCATGGAGGGCGATGGGACCGCGCTGGACGGTAGTCACGTGCACATCGACAGCATCGGCGCGGGCGGCTGGATCGACGCGAACGGACGCAGCACCTCAGGCGGTGGCGGCGCCGCCGTGTGGCGGTCAGAGAACGCCTGGCGCAACCGCAAGGGCGCGGTGACCTTTCCGCTCGACGGTGGCGGGTGGTCGCAGGGGATCGGCAAACGCTTCACCCCCAACAAGGACATCACCTTCGCCCCGGGGCCGTCCCGACCGCTGAAGTACTACCAGTCCATCGCCGTGGATCCAAGCCTGATCGCGCTCGGCAGCCGGGTCTACATTCCCGCCTACCGTGCTGCAGACGCCGGCGGCTGGATGTGCGCGGTCGATACCGGCGGCGCCATCATCGGCAAGCACATCGACGTTTACCGGCCCGCGCCCAAGACGGCGGATGGCGACGCGTATTCGCTGGACAACGAGAAGGCGTACGTCCTCCCGGCGGGCCGCAGCCTTCCGGCCGGCGGGCCGCGCATGAGCGTCGACCCGTGTACCGGCGCACGTCGGTGACGCACGGCCGCCCGCTGCGGCACTATTGAGGCTCGCACCGTCCGCCGTACTCACTGGAGCGTGTTCCACATGTATCGCACCCCCGCCGTCGTGATCGCCCTCTTCGCTGGTGCCCTGCTCGCAGGGTGCGGGTCCAGTGACTCCTCCTCGAAGACCTCGACGGTGGCGGCCAAGCCGGCGGGCACCGTGCGCACGATCTACGCCACGCCCACGACCAAGGACGAGGAACTCGCCCAGTCCCTCCTGTCGGCCGGTGGTACAGCCGCGGTGGCCAAAGAGCTGGGCAAGCAGTTCCGCCTGCCCTTTGACGTGAAGGTCGTCGTGCGCAATACCAGCGATACGGGGCCGTATTACAACCCCCAGGATCACACGATCAACCTGGATTACGCGTTCGCCAACTTCGTACTCGGCCAGGTGAAGGCGATCGACCCGAAGATCACGGATTACAACCTGGGCAAGAACGTTGCGGCTATCAACTCGTTCATCTTCATGCACGAGTTCGCGCACCTGTTGATCGACGCGTACAACCTGCCGATCACCGGCAAGGAGGAGGACGCCGCCGATCAGCTGGCGACGATCTTCTTCACCGATTTCGTCAAAGGTGGACCGGAGTACGCGTTCGACGCGGCCAGCTTCTTCGCCTCGCTGGCCAAGAACCCGTCGTCCCTCAAGCAGGCCGACTTCTTCGACCAGCACTCGCTCGATCAGCAGCGCGCCTATCAGATCGCCTGCTGGATCGCGGGGTCCAGTGACGCCAGCTACAAGCACATTCAGGGCTTGGGTCTGTTCACCGACGCCCGCTTGCAGACGTGTCCGGATGAGTATCGGCAGGTGGACCACGCGTGGCGGACGCTGATCCGGCCGCACCTCGCCGCCACGGCCGCCGCGAAGCAGAGCTGAGCACCATGCCCGAGGTGGTACCCACAAAAGTCGTCGGTCGGCGCACCGCCGCGTTCATCCTCGACTGGCTCCTGGTGTCGGTGATCGGGTCTCTGTTCTTCCTCCTGCTCGCCGAGAAGCGGCCGATCGGGCCGCACGGGGCCAGCGGCTTCCATTTCAACTCCGGCGCCGATTACTACGCCGTCGAGGGCAATCGGGCGTTGATCTACGTGGTCCTCAACTTGATCGTGCTGATCGGTATCGCCGTCGTGCTCGAGGGTCGCACCGGAGCAACCCCCGGGAAGGCGTTGCTGGGGCTCCGCGTCGTGAATCGGGAGGGCGCACCGCCTGGCTTGGGCCGGGCCGCGGCGCGGTTGTCCGGCTGGGTCGTCGACGGCTTTCCGTATTTCCCGTGGGGGCTCACTGGGCTGATCGTGTCCCTTGCCTCCAAGGGCAACCGTCGCGTCGGGGACATGATGGGGGACACGTTCGTGGTGCGTGTCGCTGACGCCGGGGTGCCTGTGGCGCTCACCGAACAACCGCACCCGGTGTCTACGGTCGCCATCCCAGCGCCCGGCCGCGACGCGTTCGGCAACGTGGTCCCCGGCGCAGAGACCGCACCGGTCACGGCCGCTTTCGGGACGGCAGCGGCCCAGAGTCAACCGGCCGCGCCGCCGCCCAACGCGGCGGCCGACTGGTATCCGGACCCGACGGGGGCCAAGCGCCTGCGTTACTGGGACGGGGCGGTCTGGACTTCCCACACCGCAGACTGAGCCGCGGAGGGATCTCCTGCTGTCGTCGGCGCCGCCGGCGCGGTCCGACGGTGCAGGTGGAACGGCAGCTCGTGGCGTGGCCCGATGGTGGGCGTCTGGCGGATCTGCAGCTCGTAGCCAGGCTCGAGTTCCAGGTGCCAGTCCCGGGCGATGGCCTGGGCGATGATGCGGATCTCCGCCTCGGCGAAGCGCATGCCGATACACGTCCGCGACCCGCCGCCGAACGGTACGTAGGCGCCCTTGGCGATCGTTTCCACGCGGCCGGGCGCAAAGCGCTCGGGGTCAAAGCGCTCAGGATCAGGCCAAACGTCCGGGAGGTGATGGCTGACCCAGGAGGAGTAGTTGACCGCGAGGCCGGCGGGGATGCGGTGGCCGGCGAAGTCAAACGCCTCCCGGGACCGCCGCGGCCCCACCCAGGCGGCCGGGTACTTGCGCAGCGTCTCCTGAAGCACGAGGTCGAGCCGGTCGCGCGAGCCGGCGGTGAGATCGGCGACGAGCGCCCGCTCCTGTGCCGGATCCCGCGCCAACTCGTAAAACATGAAGTCGATCGTCGACGTCGTCGTGTCGTGCCCGGCGAACAGCAGGGTCATCACCTCGTCGCGCACGTGGCGGTCGCTCAGCGTCGCGCCGTCCTCATCACCTGCGTCGAGCAGCAGGGAGAGGATGTCCTCCCCGCGCTCACCCGTTCGCCGGCGCCGTTCGATCTCTCCGTAGATGAGGCCATCAAGCTTGCGCCGCGCGTCCTGCATCTGGGCAAAGGGCGAGCCGGGCCCGCGCATGATCTGCAGGAGGTAGTCGCGCCCGTGGAAGCCCAGCGCGCGTTCGAATTCGTGCGCGGCGTCAAGGTCCCCCCGCGTGGCGTCGGGATCCAGGCCGAACAGCGCCCGCATCGCGATGCGCAGCGCGAGTTTGCGCATCCACTCGTTCAGGTCGATCCGCTGACCGTCGCGCCACTGCGACAGGGCGCGCTCGGTCTCCTCCTGCATGATCGTGTGGGAGGCGGCGATGCGCTCGCGGTGGAAGGCCGGGAGCATGATGCGCCGCGAACTGCGGTGGAAGGCGCCGTCGATGGTGAGCAACCCGTCGCCCAGGAACGGGATCAGGTTGCGCATGTGGCCCTCGCGCCACGAAAAGTTCTTGGCGTTGGAGACCGTCATGTAGTGGTTGGCTTCGGGGCCGATCATGAAGATCGTCACGCTGTGCAGGACCCGCATGCCGAACACAGGGCCGTAGCGCGCGTAGCCGTCAAGCAGCACCGGCAGAGGGTCGCGAGCAAAGGACTGGGTGCGCTTCCAGCTGAAACCCATGTCCCCTGGGGGGACCGGCCCGGAGCGAAAGGCGATCCGCTCCTCACGAACGTCCGCCGCGAGCGTCCGCAGGGGGTTGGTGCTGAGCTGAGGGGGTCCGGTGAGCGAGGCCATGGCGACGCGCCACGATACTCGATCATGACGCGTGCGTCATGTTTCCGTTTGGGCTGTGGCGGGCGAGTTCCAGAACGACGAAGGCCCGACCCCCGTTACCGGGAGCCGGGCCTCGCCTCAGCACGTGACACGGGCGTCCGTATGCATTCGCCCGTGTTTGTCCCCTTCGGTGCTAGCTGGTGGCGCTGTCATCCTTCGGCGACTGCGTTGCGTTCTCCGTGTTCTCGGCGTGGTGCCAAGCCGTCTTGCGGACGACCTTCTCGCACGAGCCGTTGGGGTTCGCTGCAGTCGCGTCCACGATCACGTCTTTGTGATCGAGCAGCGCAAGATCGTTGCCGGGGCCGCAATCGATGCGGTCGGCTTCGCCGTCACGGGTGTGGAAGGTGTCGTTGCCTTCGCCTCCGGTGAGGGTGTCAACCGTGGTTGAGCCGTCGGAGCGGACGTCAGTGCGGGCGAGCGCCCACAGGTCGTCGTTGCCGGCGTCGCCGTAGATCTGATCCGCGCCGGCGTTGGCGAAGATGCGGTCGTTTCCGCCATTGCCGTGAATCAAATCGTCGCCCTTGCCGCCGGAGACTTCATCGTTGCCGTCACCGGCGTTGATGGTGTCCGCGCCGTCGCCGCCGTGCAGGCGGTCTCGGAATGCGCCGCCGGTGATCAGGTCGGCACCGGGGCCGCCGAACAGCAGCGCATGGCTGGACAGAGATCCGTCGAGTGTGTCGTTGCCACTGTTGCCCACGGCGAAGTCATTACCCGTTCCGGTGATAACTGAATCGTTACCGTCGCCGGCGATGATGCGGTCGTTACCGGCGCCGCCGTCGATCTGGTCGTCGCCCTTCCCGGCGATGACGCGGTCGTTACCGCCGAGCGCGAACACGGTGTCCGGCGCTGAGCTGCCGCGCAGGTGGTCGTTGCCCTCCGTGCCGGTCACGGTGGCTGCCATCGCCATCGAGGCCGCCAGGGCAGTGGTGGTCAGGCCCACGGCGAGCGCCGTGCTGAATGTCGTGATGCGATGCGTCATGTGATGCTCCTCCTGTTGTGGTCGAGATCGGTTCGTCCACAAACCTGAACAGTGCCCGCCCGCCGGAGTTGCGATCCGTCGCTAAGACTCGGGACCAGTTGGGCGCGTTGACACGCCGTCACGCACGACGGCGGTTTTCTGCCGCGCGCCGTGATCCGGTGCGGTGTGCGATCCTTCCCAGCCCCACGGGGGCGTAGCTCAGTTGGTTAGAGCGCCGGCCTGTCACGCCGGAGGTCGCGGGTTCGAGTCCCGTCGCTCCCGCT
>JBBQCW010000009.1:0-110729 GCA_038319025.1 Solirubrobacterales bacterium | reverse complement strand
ACCTACGGCGCCGAGTTCTTCCGGTGGTTCGCCGAGGAGGCGGTTCGCATCAGCGGGCGCTGGTCCACCGCCCCGAACGGTGCGTCCCGGCTGCTGACCATGAAGCAGCCGGTCGGCCCGACGCTGATGATCACCCCGTGGAACTTCCCGCTGGCGATGGGCACGCGCAAGATCGGCCCAGCGATTGCGGCCGGCTGCACCGTCGTCGTAAAGCCTGCCCAGCAGACGCCGCTGTGCATGCTGGCGCTGGCCAAGATCTTTGAGGAGGCAGGCCTGCCGCCGGGCGTGTTGAACGTGCTGACCGCCGCCAAGTCGGGGGCGACGATGGCGCCGCTGATCTCCGATCCGCGGCTGCGCAAGCTGTCCTTCACCGGCTCGACCGCTATCGGCAAGAAGCTGATCGAGCAGGCCGCCGAGCAGGTGCTGCGGGTGTCGATGGAACTGGGCGGCAACGCACCCTTCCTCGTGTTCGACGATGCGGACCTTGACCAGGCGGTGGAGGGCGCGCTGCTGGCCAAGATGCGCAACATCGGCGAGGCGTGCACGAGCGCCAACCGCTTCCTCGTGCACGAGTCCGTGGCGGCCGAGTTCTCCGACCGGCTGGCGGCGGCAATGGGCGATCTGTCGATCGGCCGCGGCTCAGATGAGGCCGTGAAGGTCGGCCCGCTGATCGACGAGGTGTCGCGCGAAAAGGTGCATGAGCTGGTGGTGGATGCGACCGACGCCGGCGCGCGCGTGCTGACCGGCGGCGGCCCGACGGGCGACACCGGCTACTTCTACAAGCCGACCGTGCTGACCGACGTGCCTGCGAGCGCGCGGCTGCTGAGCGAGGAGATCTTCGGCCCCGTCGCCCCGATCACCACGTTCACCACCGAGGACGAAGCGATCACCGGCGCCAACAACACCGAGTACGGCCTGGTCGCCTACATGTTCACCAAGAACATCGACCGCGCCTTTCGGGTGATCGAGGGGCTGGAGACCGGCATGATCGGCTTCAACCAGGGCATGGTCTCCAACGCCGGCGCACCCTTTGGCGGCGTGAAGCAGTCAGGGTTCGGTCGCGAAGGCGGGCACGAAGGGCTGCGGGAGTACTTGGCTACGAAGTATGTGGCTTTGAACGTGGGGTAGGGAGCTTGCGAGCGTCTTGAAGCGGGGCGAGTCCGGTTGATAGCGGTCGGGTTCTGCACGTCGCTTCTGCTTCATGCGGATGCGGATGCGTCTGGACGTGGGCGCGGTCAGGGCACTGAGGTTCCATCGGCAGCCGCAGTTGAGCTTCTAGCTGAGGGGGTCAGAGAGGCGTCTGGGTTTTGGCCTTCACGGTGTTGCACCCGGCAAGGTCGACTTCCGTCTCGTAGCGATCATTGGCCACCGACGGCTGATCGAGCTGACTCGAACGACGGGCCCGTCGAGGCCGTCGACGGATATCAGCTGCGTTCCACCGCGACGGCGTCGATGTCGAACGTGAGCAGGGCAATGTTCTGGTCGGCGACACCGTCCGCGTCGCGCCGGTGCATGAGCCGGCGCGTTGGGAACACGAACCCGTCAAACGTCTTCGGATCGTGCGTGTACTGGGCAATCGGCGAGATGCCTGTCACCTCCGGCGAGTAGTCCATGCGACGCAGCATCAACTGCTCGTCGTAGTAGAACGCCTGGTTGGGGTTGAGGCTGGCGTGGCCCGATGGAAACGTCACCGCCAGCCGCCTCCATGTCTCGCCGTCCTCGTTCTAGGGCTCGATCTCTCTCGCCTGCACCCCGGAGTAGGTGAACCCGAACGGCTCGGTCAGATAGTTCCACATCGCCACGCTCGCGAAGTACCCGACCTGGATCGCGTCCCACGGCGTTGCAAACGGATCGAACTGGCTGGGGAATGAGTCGCGCGGTCGGGTGCGTTCCTCGATCACCTGGCCGTCGCCGTTGCGGATCGCTACCCGTTGTGGGTCGACGTCGAAAACCGAGGTTCGGTCGTGGGCGAGGAACGGGGTGAACTCGATGTGCTGGCGGTGGGCGTCGAGGGTCACGGTTTCGTTTGCGAGGAAGTCCGGCCAGCCGCGCGCCGCCCAGAACGGACCACCACGCGAAAAGCCGACCCTCAGCGTCCTGACCCTCTGCCAGTTGTCGAGGCCTCCGTGCGCGTCCAGCACGGCTGACAGCAGTTCATCCATCGGAACTCCTCACTGAGTGGGCGAGCGGCGTCGGCAGCGCTCGGGAGGCTGGGTACCTGACATTGAGAGACTGACGCTAGCCGCCGCTACGCCCTGCGTCCACGAGGAGACGTGCCGTCAGGATGGCCCATTTACACGGGCCCGGGCGGAGGGCCCGGAAGCACGACCAGCGGCCCGAACCGGTCGGTCGCGTCATAGGTTCAGCGCGATCCACTGCTCGATCGCGGCGTCGACGGCGTCGCGGTCTCCGGTGGCCAGGAGGTCGAGAAGCAGGCCGCGTGTGACCGCCACGCCCAAGCGGGCGTGGGCTCGGGCAGGGGCCGGTTCCATGCCGCGGGCGACGTTCATCGTGGTGGCGGGCTCGAGCCAGTCGTCGACGATGCCGTCCAGGAGCTCGGTCGTTCCCGGCCGGCCCTGCAGGGCCTGGCCGTAGATCTCGAAGAACAGGCGCTCGTTGGGCCACAGTGCGGGCGCGGAGATCTGCTTCCACCAGGCGCGCATCGCACTAGCGGGACTGCCCAGCGGATCGACCGCGATTGAGGATAGCGCGTCGCGCTGCTGCACTTCGACGGCTCGGATGACCTCGACCCATAGCCCCGTCTTGGAGCCGAAATGATGGATCAGCATGCGATGGCTCGTGCCGATCGCGCCGGCCAGCTCGCGGAGTGAAAGGTCGCTGAGGCCGCGTTGGGCGATGTGGGCGATCGCGCGCTCGAGCAGTCGCTGCCGAGCGTCGTCTTTAGCCACCCAAAAAGTGTACCATCTGGTACACCATGCCCAAGCCCGTCAGCGTTTCCGTCGATGTCCCCCAGCCGCGCGAGGCCGTGTTCGACTTCCTCGACGTCATGGCCAACCACGAGCCGTTCACCGATCACGTCCTCTTCGATTGGTCCTACTCCGGTCCCGCGCGCGGTGTCGGCTCCAAGGCCCACGTGCACACCAAAGCCGGTTGGGTTCGCGACGAGGCGGACATCGAGGTGGTCTCGGCCCGCGCGCCCGAGTGCATCGTCGAACGCAACGTCAGCGCCAAGGGCAAGCGCATCGCCCACGGCACCTACGACCTGGCAGAGCTTCCCGCGGGCGGCACGCGCGTCTCCTTCACCTACGCCTGGGAGCAGACCCCAGCCGCTGATCGCGTCCTCGCTCCACTAGTGCGAGTGATGCTTCGCCGCGCCAACACTCTCGCCATGAAGCGCCTGGCCCGCCAGCTGCCGACGGGGTGAGCGGAACCCAGCCGCGCTGAGCTGTTCGACGATCCATGTTGGTGTCAGTCGCAGCTTGGGATCGCTGCTCTTGTGGACGGCTCATCCCTCACCTGGCCGGGTGTGGATGACGTCACGTACTTCCACGCTGTCCGGACTGTCGTAGTCCGGTAGTTCGACGCCCGCCGGCGCGCGCCGATCCTGGCGGCGTGTAAACGGCAACAGCTGAGGCCCTACTTCTTCCTAGCCGCCCGCTCCGCAACAACCGCAGCATTGGCCGCCGCCGCGGCGCGGATCAGCTGCTTGAAGGCCGCTTCGTTGATCTTCTCTCCTTCGCGGAAGTCGATCGCGCGGCGCACCTTTCCTTCCAGGCTGGAATTGAAGAGGTTCTTCGGGTCATCGATGGAGGCTCCGCGTAAGAAGGTGAGCTTGACGACCTGCTTGTAGGACTCGCCGGTGCAGATGACACCGTCGCGGGCCCAGACGGGCACCCCGCCGGAGCTCGGCTTCTCCCACTTCCACTCCTCAACGATGTCGGGGTCGGCATCGTGGATGAGCTGACGGAGCCGGGCGAGGGTCTCGCCCCTCCAGTCGCCCAGCTCTTCAATTCGAGCGGAGATCTTTGCTGCGGGGATGTCGCCCTCTGGGCTGCTTTTCGGGGTCATGATCCTGCCGATCCTAGTGCCGCGCACGACGGGCATGGGCGCGACCGGCCCTGGCCCCGCCCACCTGCGATCCTCTGCCCATGACGGATCTCCCGCCCGGACCCTCCGCATCGCCGGCGCTGCAGACCCTGCGCTGGGTCTTCCGGCCGATGGCGTTCATGGAAGCCGGGCGCCGCCAGTACGGGGACGCGTTCAGCGTCAGCTTCACCGGCTTCACAACGCCGATGGTGATGTTGTCGGGCCCGGAGACGCTACGCGCGCTGTACACCGGCCGCGACCACGGCCTGCCGCCGGGCCGGACGTTCTCGCTACGACCCATTCTCGGCCCGCGCTCGGTCCTGCTGCTGGAAGGCCGTGAGCACCTTGAGCGCCGGCGCCTGATGCTGCCCGCCTTCCACGGCGAGCGGATGCGCGCCTATGAGTCGACCGTGCGTGAGGCCACCGAGCGCGAGATCGCGGGCTGGCCGCGGGGGCAGGCGTTCGCGATCCACCCGAGCATGCAGGCCATAACGCTCGAGGTGATTCTGCGTGCCGTCTTCGGCGTCAGCGACGACCGTCGCCGCGACCGCCTCAGCGCGCTGCTGCGCACTTTGCTTGACGGGACGGCCTCACCGGGGCTGCAACTCGGCGTGCTGCTCGCGCGGCGCTTTGATCGTTCCGGGCCGCTCGCGCGCATCGCCGCGATGCGGGTGGACGTCGACGAGGTACTCGTCGAGGAGATCCGCGAGCGCCGCGCCGACCCCCGCGTCGGCGAGCGTGAGGACATCCTGTCCCAGCTTGTCGCCGCGACTTTCGAGGACGGCACGGGGATGGATGACGCCGAGCTGTGCGACCAACTCCTGACCCTGCTGCTGGCCGGGCACGAGACGACGGCCACCGCCCTGGCGTGGACGTTCGACCTGCTGCTTCACCATCCCGCCTCGCTCGCCCGCCTTCAGGGCGAGATCGACGAAGGGAACGATGACACCTACCTGCGCGCCGTGATAGCCGAGTCGCTGAGGCTGCGCCCCGTGGTGCCGTTGGCCGGCCGGCGCTTGGGCTCTGAGCTGCGGGTCGGCGACCGCGTCCTGCCGGCGGGGACTGACGTCGTGCCGGCGATCTGGTTGGCGAACACACGGGCGGCCGACTACGACGAGCCGTTCGCGTTCCGCCCCGAGCGCTTCCTCGACGACCCGCCCGCCACGTATTCGTGGATCCCGTTCGGTGGCGGCTCGCGTCGCTGCCTGGGCGCCTCGTTCGCAGAGTTCGAGATGCGAGTCGTGCTCACCAGCGTCCTCGCGAGCCGCAGGCTGACCCCGGCCGACGCCCGTCCCGAGCACGCCGCCCGCCGCAACGTCACGTTGTCGCCGCGGCGCGGCACCCGCGTCGTCGTGGCCGCCTGATCAGCTCGCCGACACGTTGCGGTTCCACTCCACCCAGCCGACACCGGTGCGCCCGTCGGCCGCGGTGAACGAGCACATCGCCCGCGGGAAGTAGGTCACGCGCCCGTCGGGGGCGACGAGGCGCAACGGCCCGAAGGCCACGGGCTCCACGTCGAGCACCAGGTCGTCGCCGAACTCCAGTTGTGCGGTGGTGATCAGCCCGTTCGCGCCCGCCGTCTCGGTGGCCCGCACCAAGTCCAGCTCGACCACGCCACCCTCGCGCGGTTGCAGGTAGCCGAGGCCCAGTCGGGGCGCGTCCGGCAGCCGGAACTCAACCCCGTGGAAGCAGGTGCCGTCGTCCAGGTGGCCCGCGCACCACATCCACTCGGCCGACCACCAGTCGCGCGTGCCCCAGGAATGGTCGCGTTGACCCACGCCGCGCAGCGCGATCTCTTCGTCGCCGACGCGCACGGTGCCGGTAACCGCACAAGGGATTTCGTACCGAGTGGCCACGCGGTAGGCGTACGGTTCGCCGTGCGTCTCCCAAGCAAGGTCCAGGCTCACCGCCACCGGCTCGCCGGCCTCGCCGCGCAGGACAGCGGACGGGTCCGCGTGGGATTCACCCATCGCCTCCAGTTGGACGGTGAATCGTTGCAGCGCGACCTCGTTGGTCAGCCGCAGCTGCAACGCCCCGCTGTCGATGGTCAGCGCGTCGCCATCCGGTAGCGGTGCCGCGAACTCGATCACGCCGACGCTCGGCCGGTCGGGGCCGACGACGTACGCGTTCACCCAGGACACGCCGAGGTTGGGGTAGAGGCCCAGGCGGATCCACACGCCGGTGCGCCCGTCATCGCTGACGGCGTCGAAGTACCAGCTCTCGTTCCAAAGCTCCTCCTGCCCGGCAGCGTGACGCTGCTCGTCGGACGGGTCAGGCCGCAGCGCCGGAGGCCGGCCGCTACCCGCCGGGGGCAGCGTGTCCAACCCGCCGAGGTCGAGGACCTGCTGGGCGTGACGCGCCAGCGTGGTCATGAACATCTCGTCGCCGCGATCGGTGCGTTCGACAAGCATCGCCGGCGCGACGGCCATGAGCACGCCCAGGAAGCACTGGCGGCGATAGTCGCTCCAGCAGTCTTCCCAGCTGAATCCCTGCACGCCTTCGAACAGCAGCGCCTCGTGGTAATCGCGCACGAGCGACTGCTCATGCGCGCGCCGATCCTCCACCGTCAGTCCACCGCCGATGAAGTAACAGGCGTCGGTCATCACGGGTCCCCAGCCCACCGTCTGCCAGTCGACCGCGACGAGGAACGGGGACGGGCCATCGGGGTCGCCAAAGAGGAGATTGTCCAGGCGAAAGTCGCCGTGAACGAGGCCGAGCGGCGGGCGGCGATCGGCGAGCCAACCGTCCAGGCTGGCTACAAACCGTTCGCACACGGCGGCGTGTTCGTCGGTGACGCGGTCGCCGTAGCGCTCCAGGAACGCGGGCAGCAACTGGGCGAGCATGGCCTGGTTGAGCGGGAAGTCCTGGTTGAGCCACGGCGTGGCGCCGAGTTGGGAGTCGGCGAACACCGGCGCGTGAAGGCGCGCGAGTTGACGCAGCGCCAAGCGGGCATGGTCGACCGAACAGCCGGCGATCTGGTCGCCTTGCTCGGCGGGAGCGACATCCTCCAGCACCAGGGTGAACCACCCCTCGGCGGGGTCCAGCAGCGCTGCATGACAGGTGGCCAGCGGCCCGCCCAGCCGCGGCGCGAGCTCGCGGTAGAAGCGCACCTCACGCTCGTACGCCCCCAAAGCGACGCCGGTGGCGCGGCTGGTCTCGTCAGAAGCGGCGACCTTGAGGACGACCGAGGACGGCCACGCATCGCCGTCGGCGTAGGTGATCGTGACCCGGTGGTTCTCGCTCATCTGGCCCGTGCCGATCGGCCTGGTGGTGAGGCCGGCGATCGGACCGGTGCCGAGCACATCGGCCAGCCACGCGGCCGTCAGGTCGTCGGCGGTGCGCAGGACGGGGGCATCGGTGTTCATGGCTGTAGTCCATCACGGGGGACATCTCACGGCTAGCGGGATACGCTCGCGCCATGCCGCGCCTCATCGATCTGTCCGCCCCTATCGCCCAGAGCCCGGCCGAGCTGCCGGATCTGCTGCGCACCGACATCGTCTACGGCGACCACGCGCAGGGCGCGCGGGACATCGAGGCGCTCACCGGCGTCACGCCGGATCTACTGCGCGACGGCGAGGGCTGGGCGGTGGAGACGTTCACGAACTTCGGCACCCACAGCTCCACCCATGTCGACGCGCCGTGGCACTACAACTCGACGGTCGGCGGAGCCCGCGCCCAGACCATCGACGAGCTGCCTCTGGACTGGTTCTTCGCGCCGGGCGTGAAACTCGCCATGACGCACAAGGCCGACGGCGACCCGGTCACGAGCGCGGAGATCAGCGCCGAGCTGGACCGCATCGGGCACACCCTCATGCCGCGCGATATCGTCCTCGTGCACACCGGCCGCGACGCCGACTACACAAACCCCGGTTACATGGCGCTCGGTCCCGGCGTGACCGCCGAAGCGACGCGTTGGTTGTATGACCGCGGCGTGCGAGTGATGGGTATCGACGCCTGGGGATGGGATGCGCCGCTATGGATGCAGGCGGAGGAGGCGAAGGCCAAGCAGGAGCCGGGCATCTTCTGGGCTGCACACCAGACCGGTCTTGCCTACTCCCAGATCGAGCGCCTGTTCAACCTCGGTGAGCTGCCGGCCACCGGTTTTACGGTGTCGTGCTTCCCGCTGAAGATCGTCGGCGGCAGCGCGGGCCCGGCCCGCGCTGTCGCCATCCTGCCGGACTGACTACGTCGCCGACGACCCGGCGGCCATCTTGCGCAGGTCCATCGCGACGGCGTACGTCTCCGGTGAAACGCCGCGGGACAGCGCGACCTCTTTGAGGTTCTTGCCCGTTGCGGCCGCTTCCTTGACGATCTCCGCCGCCAGGTCGTAACCGATGTGCGGGTTGAGCGCCGTCGCGGCGGCCAGGGTCGACTCGGCGGAACGGATGCAGCCGTCCTTGTTGACGGTGATCCCGTCGACGCACTTCTCGGCGAAGATCACCGAGGTGGTCGACAGCAGGTGGATCGACTGCAACAGGTTGCGGGCGATCAGCGGAATGCGCACGTTGAGCTCGAACTGGCCCTGCATGCCGCCGATGGTGATCGCCGTGTCGTTGCCGATGACCTGTGCGGACACCTGCAGGACGACTTCGGGAATGACCGGGTTGACCTTGCCGGGCATGATCGAGGAGCCCTTCTGCAACTCGGGCAGAAAGATCTCGCCGATGCCGGCGCGCGGCCCCGAGCCCATCAGCGCGAGGTCACCAGCGATCTTCGTGAGCGACACGGCGACGACCTTCAGAGCGCCGGACAGTTCGACGAGCGAGTCGCGGTTGGCCTGCGCCTCGAACGGGTCGGCTGCGGCGTCGATCTTGAGCCTGGTCTCCTTGGTCAGCGCGCGGCGCACCTTCGGCGCGAAATCCTTGTGCGTGTTCAGCCCGGTGCCCGTGGCGGTGCCGCCGAGCGGGATCTGTCGCACGTGGACGAGAGCTGCGGCGATTCGCTCTTGGCCGACGCGCATCTGTGTGGCGTAGCCGCCGAACTCCTGGCCCAGCGTCACCGGCACGGCGTCCATCAGGTGCGTGCGGCCGGACTTGACGACATCCTTGAACTTCTTGGACTTACGGTCAAATGAGCGCTCGAGTTGCTTCAGCGCCGGCAG
Organism: Solirubrobacterales bacterium; assembly: GCA_038319025.1. Classification (GTDB taxonomy): domain Bacteria; phylum Actinomycetota; class Thermoleophilia; order Solirubrobacterales; family Solirubrobacteraceae; genus JBBQCW01. Next base: position 101,581 of record JBBQCW010000009.1, on the reverse strand, counting down.
CAGCGTGTTGGTCGCCTCGTCCAGCGCGGCGAGGTGCACGGCGCTGGGGAACACGTCGTTGGAGGACTGCCCCATGTTCACGTGATCGTTGGGGTGCGCGCCGCTGAGCGTCGCCAGCACCTCGTTGGTGTTCATGTTCGTGGAGGTGCCCGAACCGGTCTGGAACACGTCGATCGGGAACTGGTCGTCGTGCTTGCCGGCGGTGACCTCGGCGGCGGCGGCGGCGATCTTGGCGGCGAGCGCCGGATCGAGCAGCTTCAAGTCAGCATTGACCAGCGCGGCGGAGCCCTTGATGCGGGCGATCCAGTGGATCACCTGGATGGGGACTCGCTCACCGGAGACGGGGAAGTTGGCGACCGCCTTCGCCGTCTCGCCGCCGTACAGACGCTTCTTGGCCATGCCTTGCTCCTGATCGAAAAAGAGGGGCCACTGAGCCTAGCGACAGAAGGCCGAAAGCTCCCTCGCCACACCGACCGGATCGTCGTAGGCGATCAGGTAGCCGGTGTCGTCAAGCACTCGCAGCAGGCCATCGGGCAGCAGATCCAGCGCCTCGCGCGCCCCCTGCAACGGATGCAGTCGATCCTGGTCGGCCCACAGCAGCAGGGTCGGAACGCTGATCGTCGGGTAGGCGTCCAGCAGCTCGCGCCGGGTGCCGGCCGGCCACGCAGCGACGTGCCGCGCCCAGGAGCGCGCGAGGTTGGTGTTACCGCCGACATCGGCGAACGCGTGGCGCAGCAGGTCCGCCGCCGCCGGATCCCCTCGAACGCTCAGCGACGTGCCTCGCGAAGGCCGAAACACCAGGTGCGCTCCGTGGCTCAACGCCCGGTTCAGCCCAGGCACCGCGCCACCGCGCGCAGCGGTCCGCCAGACCGCCCGCTCGGCGGCCTTCTCCGGGGGACGGTGCAGACCGTTGGGCATCAGCACCAGCCGCCCAGGTCGCAGATCGCCGCTGATCGTCGCGCTGAGCAGGATCTCGGCCCCCAGGCCGTGCCCGCCGACATTGGGAGAACGACCGCCCACGTCATGGCAGAACGCGCCCATCACCTGCGCGAACCACTCCGGCGAATACGGGTGGTTGGGGCGATCCTCGGAGTCGCCGTGCAGCGGGAGATCCACCAGCACCAGGCGGAACCGGTGGGTCAGGTGCTCGACGAGCGGCTCGAACTCGCGGTGGCTGAGCGTGGCCGAGTGCAGGAGCACCAGCGCCGGCCCCATTCCCGCTTCACGGTAGGCGACGCGGGCCCCATCACGGTGATGCCAGAGACGCAGTTTCACGCTCGAAGCCTGTCCATAGCCCCTGCCATTTCTCCTCGACCATGCCGAATGCTCGTCACGAGGGCCAAAAGCTGTGCAAAGACGCACATGCTGTTCGCAAACGAGTCGCTGGCGCCCAGAGTACCGCTCATGAATCCTGCGATCGCCCCCGCCGCTCAGCGCGGCCTCGGCCTCTCCACCTCCCAGGCGGCTCGCCATCTGGGCGTGTCGCTCAGCACCGTACGTCGCTGGTCAGACCTCGGCTACCTGCGCGGCTACCGCACCCCCGGCGGTCAGCGCCGGTTCAGCCGCGATCAGCTCGACGCCTTCTTGCAGTCGCTCGAGCAGGGCGACGTACTTCAGCAGCAGCACGGCTAGCGCGCCGCGGCCTCGTTCATCCGTCGCTGGATGTCGAGTTCGCGGTCGAAGTCCGCAGCGTCGGCGTGGCGGTAGTCGATGCCTTCGCCGGCCAGCAGCTCGGCGAGCGCCTCGACGTAGCGACCATCGAGCTGGGTGCCCGTCACGCGCCGCAGTTCGGTGAGCGCCTCAAAGCTGCTCATGGGTGAGCGGTAGGTGTCGGGCGCGGTGAGCGTGTCGTATACCTCGGCGACGGCCACGATCCGGGCGATCGGTGGGATGTCGTCACCGCGCAGCTTGCCGGGATAGCCGCGACCATCGATGCGTTCGTGATGGGCGCGAACGATCTCGTCGACCGGTCCGTATACCCCGACGTCCTTGAGCAGCATCGCCCCTAGCTCAGGGTGATTGCGGATGCCGCGCCAATCCTCCTCGGTGAGTACGCCTTCGCCGTCCATCACACGGTCCGAAAGGGCGAACTTGCCGATGTCGTGCAGCAGGCCGGCGGTGTGCGCCAGTTCCTGGTCCTTCTTGCTCATCCCGACGTGCCGGGCGATGTCGCGGGAGAACATGGCCACGGCGGCGCAGTGGCGCGCGGCACGGGAATCGCGGGCATCGAGCGTGGCCACGAGGCTCGACAGAATCCCCCAGGACAGGTTGGCGTACTCCTTCGTCCGCTCGCGCGCGCGGACCACGAGGTGGGACATGTAGGCAAACGCCCCGACGAAGAGGACAACGATGGCGCTGGCTCCGAAACCGTACTTGGCGTACACAGCGGCTGCGGCAACTACGAACCCGACCGTCCAAAACTCTGCGGGCAGCGCGCTGAACGGCACCTTGAACGTCGACGTGCTGCCGTAGGCGAGGGTGCTCTGGACACGCACGATGAAGTAGTTGACCGTGATGGCGAGAACGGAGACGCCGGCTAGGATCGCGAGAAACGCGAGGCTCCCCTCCCTGGTGTGCATCGTCAGCGCTTCGAACAGCAGCGCGGCGAACACCATCGGCGCGGTGATGGCGCCGAGGTTCCACGCAACCTTGCGAAACTCGTACCGGCGAGCGATCCACGTGACAAGTTCCAGGACGACGTTGATGGCCAGCACCGCGAAAGGACCGAGGAACGCGGCGGCGAGGAGTGAGCAGCCGATGTCGGCGCTGACCAGTACGGCACCCTCGTAGCGGGCGGCGAACAGGCTGCCGGCGAGCGCCAAGCCCAGCAGCACGTAGAAGAGGGGCTCGTCGAGCCCGGTGACGCCGTCAGCGATCGCCGCGGCTGTGGCGACCAGGAACAAGACGAGCGACAGCGCCGTCGCGAGACCAGGCCTCAGTGGCGGTACGTCCGGATCCTGCCGCTCGCTCACCGGTGGGACGGTAGCGCCGTCGGGTGAGCGAGCCTACGACTGCAAAGGACTACCCCCAGCGAAAACCACCGGCTACAGCGGCCAGCGATGCGAGCGATGCGGCGATGAGTGCGGCGCGAATCTTGATGCTGTCCATGGGATACGGCTCCTTCTGGATTGAGTTCCCCAGCTACTCCATGACGAAGAGTAGAGGCATTGCGCACATTTTGCACGGGTTTGGCGGAAGTTCTTGTGCAGAGTGTTCTCGCGGGCCACAGAGATGTGCAACACGTGGTCCTCTTGCGCTCCCGATGCGCACCCTGAAGACCAGCGAGGCCGCCTCGCTCCTGAATGTGAGCCCGAATACGTTGCGCGCGTGGGAGCGCCGCTTCGGCTACCCGAAGCCGCAACGTTCGCCAGGGCAGCACCGCCTGTACACGCACGGCGAAGTGGCCGCGCTGCGCGACGCTCTGCAGGAAGGCCTGTCGATCTCCTCGGCGGTCTCTCGTGCTCGTGAGGCGCTCAGCGCTGACACCAGCGTCCTGGCCGGGGCCCTCAACGCGTACGAACTGGACCGCGCCGACGGAGCGATGGAGGCCGCGATCGCGCTGCGTTCGGTCGAGCGCTCGGTGGAGGAAGTGCTGCTTCCCTCACTCAACGAGATGGCGGCTCGCCACGGCATCGACTCAGCCCCGTGGGCCTTCTCCGCGCGCTGGGCGCGCGATTGGCTGCTGCGAGCGCAGCGGTTTGCGCCGCCGCCGACCCGCTCGGTCGCCGTCCTGATCGGCGATGCGAACGCCAGCGAGCTGCATCCAGACGCGCTCGCGATGCGCGCTTTTGAACTCTTCTGCGCCCGGGCCGGTGCCCGGGTCATGCCACTTCCTGTGGGGGGCGTCAGCGGCTTGGGCGATGTGCTGGCCACCTTCCGGCCCGATGCGGTCGTCATCTCGGGCAGCCATGTGGCCGACGACGACGTCGCTCGCTGGGCCTACGCCGTTCGCTCCTCCTCGGGAGCGCTGCCGGTGGCCCTGTTCCGCCGCGGCGCTCGGGGACGCACCACTGGCGCCTCGGTCCTCCCTGAACGTCCGGGCGACGCGCACCGTCACGTGCTCGCGCTCGTCGATAGCCGCTTCGTGCGGCAGTACACGCCCGTCGATCTCCCTGGAGAGCATGAGATCGCCGGCTCGGGTCGTCGTAGGATCGGCGCGTGACCGGCAGCCGTCATCTTCAAATCGTCACTCCGGCACGGGAGGCCCAGCCTCAGGTCCGCTTCTGCGGGCACTGCGGTGAGCCGCCTGCGGCCGAGGACGTCGCTTCGCGCGTGTGTGAACGCTGCGGGCTCGGTCTGCTGCTGCAGGCCGACGCTGACGCGGCTCCCGGCCACGGTGAGGCGTTTCTCGTCGTCGACTCGTCACTGACGGTGTGCGCCGTCTCTCAGCACGCCGAGCACGTGTTGGGTGTGCTGGAGCCCGACGCTGTCGATCGCCGTGTCACGGAGTTTTTGGTCCCCGCCGACGTAGAGGGGCCGGGGCCCGAGATGCTCATCAACGAAATTCTCAACCTCGGCGCCGGCGGCGGTGAGCCGTTGCGCGTCGTGCTGCGACCCACTGGTGACTTCGGCGTACGCATCTTCGCTCGACTGGCTGCGTGTGGCCCGCCACGGGCCGCTCTCGTCATCCTCGGCGACGAGTAGCCGCGCCCTCCGTCGGCGCCCTCGCGCCGACTCCTTCTCGTTGCAGCGAAACCGCCAAGGTGCAGCAACGCTTGCCGTCGTTGCGCAAACCTCCCCGGTGCTGCTGAATGCTCGTCATGGGCGTAATCCGCACTAACGCAGCCGCAGCCATGCTCGGCGTCAGCCCCAACACCCTGCGCAGCTGGGAGCGTCGTTTCAGCTACCCCACGCCGCGCCGGACGTCCGGGGGACACCGTCAGTACGACCTCACAGAGATCGAGGCGCTGCGCGCCGCGTTCGAGGAGACGCACAACATCTCCTCGGCCATCGCCGTCGCTCAGCAGCGCGGTACAGGGCCGTCGTCACCTTCTCGGCTGCGCTCTGCGTTCGGCCGGTTTGACGAGGATGAGGCAGATCGCCTGCTCGAGGAGAGCCTGTCCGTGCGCTCACTGGAGCGCACCGTGGAGGAAGTGCTTCTGCCGGCGATCGAGGGCCTGGTCGAGGGCGATGCTCTCAGCGAGCAGGCCCCGCCTCCCGAATATGTCTTCGCCGCTCGCTGGGCCACCGGGTGGCTGTCGGCCTCGCGTCGTGTCGCCCCGCCGGCCTCGCGTCCCGACGGCATCCTCGTATTCGACGCGAGCAAGCCGGGTGACGTGGATTCCCTGCACGCCCAGGCGCTGGAACTCGTCTTGCGTCGTGGCGGCTGGCGCACCTTGACCTTCACCGTCGATCTCGACGCGACCCGGATGAGCCGCGCCCTCAGCGCGCTTACGCCGAGCGCCGTCGTGCTGACGGGTCGTGGCGCATCGCTGGACGTTCTCGGTCGCCTGGTCTACGCGGCCCGGCGCACAGGCGGCGAGCACGTCGAGGTGTTCGATTACCGCGGAGCTCTTCCACAGACGGGACATTCCACCGTACCGCGACTGGGTGACACCCCGCTGGCGGCGCGTGACCATCTGCTGGCTTGGTTTGAGACCGGCCGCGCCGCCGCCGCAGCGGGCTGAACCCTCGCTGCGCCGTCCGGCTGCGCGGATAGCGTGGCCGCACGATGACGCTTGTGCCCGGCGACCCGCTCGCGCACCGCGCATTGGACTCTCTGCTGCGAGCAGAGTCCACTGTGCGACGACGCCTTTCCGCCGACCTCGAGCGTGAGGGCATCTCCGCGACTGGCTTCTCGGTCCTGGTCGTGCTCGCCACTGCCGGCGGGGAGCTGGAGTTGCGCGCGCTGCGTCTGAGGCTACGCACCTCGAAGGCCAACGCCACCGAGGTGGTGAACACGCTGGAGACGCGCGGCTACGTGCTGCGTCGCCGCCTCGTCGCTGACCGCCGCGCCGCCGCCGTGCTTCTCACTCCACAAGGGCAGGGACTGGTCGACCGCTTGTTTCCGGAGCACACTGAGCGCGTAGCCACTGCGTTCTCGGTCCTCGACGAAGCTGAGAAGCGCTCGCTGGCGGAGATCTGTCGCAAGCTGGCCGCCTGAGCGCCTGAGCGCCTGAGCGTCAGCGGTCCCGGAGACGCTGCTCGTCGAGTACTTGGGTCGTCCCGTTGCGCACGAGCAGGCGGGCGAGCTGGGTTGGCTTCAGCTCCAGGATCTCCGCCGCGCGGGCGAGATCGCGGTGGCCGTCGTCGGTGAGCCGGATGTTGACCTGTACCCATCGGCGATAGGGCGCACGTTTTGTCGTTGCGGTTGGCAGGCGCGGGACGGGCAATTTCGGCTCGTCGTACTCGACCACCCCGAACCCCAGCCGCGCGCGGAGAACAGGGTCGAGGTGTTCCGGGTCGAAGCCGTGGTCCCCCTCCCCGTCGAGGTATGCGTCGACGTATCCCTCTGGTAGCGACTCGAGGTCGTCCGGGTCCGGCTCAGCGTACGGGGGCGGTTCGGAGGGGGCCATTGCTCTTTTCGAAAAGTGGTAGTGGGGAGTAGCACCAGGTGCTACTCGGGGGTAGCACTTTTGGGAAACCCCTCGGCCGCCCTCCGTGTTGCGCACCAGGATGGCTGTTGGACCCACCCGCGAGACGGCGCCGGGACGCAATCGGCGCAACTCCGGCACGGAATCGGCATGCCCGGCGCCACGGCGGGTGGTCCGTACAATGGCCCGTCCCGTCATGGCCAGCCTGCCCGTCGATCCCAACCAGTCCTTTCCCGAGCTTGAAGAGCGGGTGCTCGAGCGCTGGCGTGAGCGCGACGTCTTCGCCACCTCGATGCGCAACCGGCAGGGCCGTGAGCGCTGGGTCTTCTACGAAGGTCCCCCGACGGCCAACGGCCCGCCGGGCGCCCACCACGTGCTCGCGCGCGTGTTCAAGGACATCTATCCGCGGTTCAAGACGATGCGCGGGTACCACGTCGAGCGCAAGGGCGGCTGGGACTGCCACGGTCTGCCGGTGGAGATCGCGGTCGAGAAGCAACTCGGGATCTCCAGCAAGCAGGAGATCGAGGCGTACGGCATCGCTGAGTTCAACCAGAAGTGCCGCGAGTCGGTCTTCACGTTCTTGGAGGAATGGAACGCCCTGACCGAGCGGATCGGATTCTGGATCGACCTCGACGACGCCTACCGGACACTTGACGCCACGTTCGTGGAATCCGTCTGGTGGGCGATCAAGCAGATCGACAACAAGGACCTGCTCTACGAAGGTTCACGCGTCGTGCCCTACTGCCCGCGCTGCGGCACCGCGCTGTCCAGCCACGAGGTTGCGCTGGGCTACAAGGACGTCATCGACCCGTCGGTCTACGTGCGCTTCCCGGTCACCGAAGACGGCGGCCCACTGCAGGCCGGCGATGAACTGCTCGTGTGGACCACGACGCCTTGGACGCTCGTGTCCAACGCGGCCGTCGCCGTCGACCCCGAAATGATTTACGTGCGCGCCAAGACCGGCACGCTCGAAGCTCCCGTCGTGCTCGCCGAGGCGCTCGTGGAACGAGTCCTCGGAGCCGAGGGCGTGCAGATCCTGAGCCGCTTCCCGGGCGCCGCGCTCGACGGCGTCAGCTACGACCCGCCTTTCTCCTACCTGCCCGCCGACGTGTACGGCGAGCGAGGGCACACCGTCCTGCTGGGCGATTTCGTCACCGCCGACGGTGGTACCGGCCTGGTCCACACTGCGATCGCGTTCGGTGAGGACGACTTTCGCCTCGGCCAGCAGTACGGCCTGAACGTCGTCAACCCCGTCCTGCCGGACGGCACCTACGACGAACGCATCGGCGTGTACGCCGGGCGGTTCGTGAAGGACGCCGACGCCGACATAATCGAAGACCTGCGCGGTCGCGGCCGGCTGCTGCGTGCCGAGGACTACGAGCACTCCTACCCGCACTGTTGGCGCTGCGGGACGCCGCTTCTGTACTACGCAAAGCCGTCCTGGTACATCGCCACCTCCAAGATTCGCCAGCGACTGCTCGACGCCAACGAGACGGTGGCCTGGCATCCACCGCACATCAAGCACGGGCGGTTCGGCAACTGGCTGGAGAACAACGTCGACTGGGCGCTTAGTCGCGAGCGCTACTGGGGCACGCCGCTGCCCGTATGGCGCTGCGAAGAAGGTCACATCCACGTGATCGGCTCCTTCGACGAACTCGAGGAACTATCCGGTGTGAGGATCGAGGATCCCCACCGCCCGTACGTCGACGACGTCGGCTTCCCGTGCCCCACCTGCCACCGCCGCGCGACGCGGGTCCCCGAAGTCATCGACGTGTGGTTTGACTCGGGCACGATGCCGTTCGCCCAGCACCACGCTCCGTTCGAGAACGAAGACGCGTTCTCCAACCGCTTCCCCGCGCAGTACATCTGTGAGGCCCTGGACCAGACGCGCGGCTGGTTCTACTCGCTGCTCGCCGTCTCCACGTTGCTGTTCGACAAGGCGCCGTACGAGAACGTCGTATGCCTTGGCCTGATCGTCGACGAGGACGGGCAGAAGATGTCCAAGTCCAAGGGCAACGTGGTCGCTCCCGACGCCGTCATCGACCGCTACGGTGCCGACGCCTTCCGCTGGTACTTCTTCACCGCCAAGCAGCCGTGGGACGGGTACCGGTTCTCCGAAGAGGCGATCGGCGAGGGGGTGCGTCTGTTCCTCAAGACGCTGTGGAACACGCACGCGTTCCTGGCCATGTACGAGCCGACGGAGGGCGCCGAAGCGGCGCCGACCGAGCTGGATCGCTGGGTGCTCTCGCGCCTCGCGGCCACGGTGGACGAGGTCACTGACCGCCTGGAATCGTTCGACGCGACGGGCGGCGGGCGCGCCATCGCCGCTTTCGTCGACGAACTCTCCAACTGGTACGTGCGCCGCTCGCGACGCCGCTTCTGGGAAGGCGATCCTGCCGCCTTCGCCACGCTGCGCGAGTGCCTGCTGACGACTGCGAAGCTGCTTGCGCCGTTCACCCCGTTTGTGGCCGACGAGATCTACGAGACGCTCGATGGTGAGTTGGGCTCCGTGCACCTATGCGATTGGCCGGCGCCCGCGCCGCGCGACGTGGACCTAGAGGTGGCGATGGCGATCGCCCGCGAGACGGTGCGCCTCGGGCTGGCCGCCCGCGGGCAGGCCAAGCTGAAAGTACGCCAGCCGCTGCGCGAAGCCGTGATCGTGGCCGCCGGCCCCGAGCAGGAAGCCATCGACCGCCTCGCGGATGTCGTTCTGGAAGAACTGAACGTCAAGGCGCTGCGGTTCGTAACCAAAGCCGACGAACTCGGTTCCTACGAGCTCAAGCCCAACTACCGCACGCTGGGCCCGCGGTTCGGTGCCGCGATGCCTCTCGCGGCGTCGGCCGTCGCCGGGCTGGACGCCAACCACGCGGCGGCCACGGTCGCTGCAGGCGGCACGGTCGGCATCGCCGTCGACGGCCACGACCACCAGCTCGGCGCCGAGGATCTGCTTCTGTCGATGCATCCGCTGGAGGGCTACCAGCTCGAACGCGAGGGCTCGCACGCAGTCGCGCTCGACATGGCGCTCGACGACGAGCTGCTCCGCGAAGGCCTGGCGCGGGAGATCGTCCACGCCGTACAGAACGCCCGCAAGGCCGCCGGGCTGGCGATCGAGGATCGCATCAAGCTAGCCCTCGCGGGGGACGACGAGCTGCTGGCCGCCGCCCGCCGCCATGCCGAGCATCTGCAGCGCGAGACATTGGCGACGACGCTCACTTACGGCGAGGCCGACGGCGGGCAGGAGACGACCATCGAAGGTCGCCCGCTGCGCATCGCCGTCGCCCGCAGCGAGTAGTTCGGCGTTACGCCAGCGCCGGGCCGAGCTCGGCGACGATCTTGGCCTTAGGGTAGGCGCCGATCACCGTCTTCACGGGCTGGCCGTGGCGGAACAGGATCATCGTGGGGATAGACAGCACGCCATAGTTGGCGGCAGTCTGCTGGTTGTCATCGATGTTGAGCTTCACGACGCGCATGTCGTCACGCTCACCGTCGATCTCCTCCAGCACCGGGCCGACGACGCGGCACGGGCCGCACCAAGGAGCCCAGAAGTCGACCAGGGTCGCCTGGTCGGAGTCGAGGACCTCGGCCTGGAAGTTGGCGTCGGTCACGTCGGGAAGGTTGGCCATCGAGGGTCTCCTGAGGGGCGGGAAAAGGGGCTACTTCAGAAAGTATAGTGGGTCGCGAAGTCGGCCATCACGAAACCGCTGCGCCGGGCTTCCAGCCCCGCAGCTGCGGCACCAGCCACATCGCCTCCGAGGCGATGCGCCAGGACATCTTGGACTGCCCCAACTCACGATCGCGGAACGTTATCGGCACCTCCACGATGCGGAAGCCGCACACCGACGCGCGGTGGGTCAGCTCCACCTGGAACGCGTACCCGCGCGAGCGCACGGTGGACAGTTCGATCGCCTCCAGCACCTCCCGGCGGAAGCACTTGAACCCACCGGTGAGGTCGCGGACGCGCAGGCCCAGGACCGCCTGCGCATAGGCGGACCCGCCCCGGCTGATGATCCGCCGCGTCGCGCCCCAGTCGGCGACCGCGCCCCCGCGCACGTACCGGGAGCCGAGCGCCACGTCTGCGCCGCCGCGGACCGCGGCGATCAGCTGTGCGAGATCCCGAGGGTCATGGGAGAAGTCGCAGTCCATCTCCATGATGAGGGCGGCCCCGGCGTCGAGCGCGCGGGCGAAACCAGCGAGGTAGGCGGGCCCCAGGCCCTCGCGCACTTGGCGATGCAGGACCTCGACTTCACCGGGGAACTCGCTGGCCAGTCCGTCGGCGATCGCCCCGGTCCCGTCCGGCGAGCCGTCGTCGACCACCAAGATGCACGCGCCGTCGGAGCCCATCGCCGCGCGCAGCACCGGTAAAGCGGCCCGCACCATGCGCTCGAGGTTCTCGGCCTCGTCAAAGGTCGGCAGCACGAGCCAGGCCGGGCCACCGAACAGTGCGCCGGCGGGAGGAGTCGGAGAAGATGCAGCCATACGGCGGCGTACCCTACGGAGGACGACCTGAAGATGACCCAACTCTCCAACACGGACATTGCCGCCGCGCTCGACGAGCTAGGTGACTTGTACGAACTCGACGGCGCGATCATCCATCGCGTGGTGGCCTATCGCAACGGCGCCAAGGCCGTTCGCGACGCTCCGGTCTCCGTGGCCGCGCTGGCGTTGGAGGGGACGGCGACGGAGTTGCCGGGGATCGGCGGAACGTTGCAGGACAAGATCGTGGCGCTGGCGCAGACGGGCGTCATCCCGGCGGCTGAGAAGCTGCGCGCGAAGTACCCGGCGGGAGTTGTGGCCATGACGCGTCTGCCCGGCTTGGGGCCAAAGCGCGCGCGGCTGTTGTACGGCGAGCTGGGCATTTCGTCGCTGGATGAGCTGCGCGCCGCGGCTGAGCAAGAGCGGCTGCGCACCGTCAAAGGGCTAGGCCCAAAGTTCGAGGCCACGGTGCTTGAGGCACTGTCGGGCGAGAACGCAGCCGACGGGTCAGTGCGCGCGCGAACGTTGCTCAGCCGGGCGCTGCGTGCCGGCGAGGCGATCGTCGAAGCGCTGCGCGAGCTTCCCGCTGCCAACACCGTTGAGCTGGCCGGCTCGGCGCGCCGGGGCGCCGATGATGTGAAAGACCTGGACATCATCGCCACCGCCAGTGACCCCACCGCGCTAGTTGAGGCCTTCGCCGCGCTCGAGCTGATCGAGAGCTCCTCGCACGCCGGCGGGGCCGGCGCCCGCGGGCGCACCCACACGGGGTTGGACGTAGACCTGCGCATCGTGGCCCCCGAACAGCGCGGCAACTTGCTGCAGCACTTCACCGGCTCCAAGGAACACAACGTGGCGCTCCGCGAGCGGGCTGTGCGCCAAGGGCTGCACGTCTCCGAGTACGGCGTGCTCGACGACACGACCGGCATCACGCACCAGTGCGCGACCGAGGAGGAGGTCTACGCGCTCCTCGGACTCCCCTACATCGAGCCAGAGCTACGCGAGAACCGCGGCGAGTTCGACGCCGGCTTCGTGCCCCCGCGGCTCGTCACCGAGGCGGACATTCGCGGGGATCTGCACTGCCACACGACCGCATCCGACGGGCGCAACTCGATCGAGGAGATGGCGCTCGCCGCGCGCGCGCTCGGTTATGAGTACCTGGCGATCACCGACCATTCGGCGACCCACGGGTTTGACGACGACGTCTCTCCCGAGGAGCTGCTGGTGCAGATCGAGCGCGTCCGCGAGGTGGATGCTGCGATTGACGGCCTCACGCTTTTGATCGGCACCGAGACGAACATCCTGCCCGACGGCTCGGTGGACTACGAGGACGACCTGTTGGCACAGCTTGACTGGGTGATTGCGTCGGTCCACACATCGATGCGCATGGACGAGGCCGCGATGACTGAGCGCGTCATCCGCGCCGTTCAGCACCCCTGGGTCGACGCCATCGCCCACCCGACCGGCAGGCTGATCGGCCGCCGGCCGCCGTACCCGATCGATATGTCAGCGGTGATCGCCGCGGCCGCTGAGGCTGGCACGATGCTAGAGATAAACGCCAACCCCGACCGTCGCGACCTGAACGAGATCCACGCCCGCGCGGCGGCCGCGGCAGGGGTGCCGATCCTGATCGACTCCGACGCCCACGGGGCGGACACGCTGGGCACGTTGCGCTACGGCGTCCTGACCGCGCGCCGTGCGTGGCTGGCACCCGAGCAGGTGGCCAACACCCTGCCGTGGCCGCAGTTCGCCGCCCTGCGCAAGCGCGCGCGCCGCGCCGCTGCTACTTCTTCGACTTGATCTTCGTCTTGGTGAAGGTGACCTTGCCCGTCCAGGAGTAGGACTGAGTACAGACGTTCCCGCCCCCGCTGCCACAGTCGGAGTTCGGCGCCTCATCAACAGGCAGCAGCACGTTCTTGGTGAACGAGGCCTTGCGCAGATCGGAGGGCGTGATCTTGCCGATGCCGGTGACGGGCTCGATGCCGTCGGGGAGGTCGTTGCCCACGCCGCCGCCGCTCAGCACGACGTCGTGCCAGAAGTCCTTTGGAGCGCAGGCGGAGACGCCGTCGCCCACTCCGCCGACCGGGGCCAGTGTGCTGAAGGCCGACGCGAACATCCGCAGGCCACCGGACACGCGCTTGAGCGTCAGGCCGCCGTCGGCGACGCCGTGGACTCGCCCAAAGCCGCCATTACCGGTGCACGCGTCACCGCCGGTCTGGGTGATCTGCCAGGCACCCGACGCCTTGCTCTGAGCGCCGTAGCCGGGGTAGCCGACGGACGGCTTGGCGTGCACGCGGGGGATGAATACGTTCTTGTACGTGGTCGTCCACCCGAAACTTGCGTCGATCTTGGAGCTGTCGTCACCATCAGTCGTGAGCGTGCGGGTGTAGGTCCCCGACCCGGTGAAGACCGCCTTGAACAAGTAGAAGGTCTGTAGGCCGCCGGAGGATGACTTGGCAGTGGCAACACCAGGCAGCGCAAAAACGCTGAGAGCGGCAATTAGGACAGGCAGAGCGAGACGGCTGCGGGACACGGAGACCTCCGGAGGCTGGACGCGAAACCCAACTGTCGCACGCCGGTCACTGCTTGTCCATGAGCAACGGCAACAGGTCGCCGGCGACTACCGCGTCGACCGCGGGAATCAGGAAAGATGCGATCGCGTCGGCGGCCCGCTCGGCGTAGCGCGGCGCCGGATCATCGAGGGCGATGCGCAGTGCTCCGGCGAGGTCGTCGCCGACGAGCCGCGCGTCCAGGGCGCGCGCGAGCGGCAGTGCCGCGTACGGCCCGGGGGCCAAGGTGGTGATGAGCTGAGCGCCGTCGGCCAGCGCTTCGAGTTGGGCGATGCCGTAGTCCTCGCGGCGGGGTGCCGTCACGTATACCCGCGCCCGCCGCAGGAGGGTGCGGTAGGCATCCGGCGCCAGACGCCCCGCGTATCGGACGCCCTCGGCGGGTACCGCGGCGGTGTGCGAGCCGTCCAAGCCGGCCACCACTAGTTCCTCGCCGGGGCGGCGAGCCTGCGACCAGGCAGCGAGCACGCGGTTCAGGCCTTTCTTCTCCGGGTTGGCCGCGTAGGTCAGCGCCGCGACGTCCCGATCCGCGCCGGCGTCCGGCGATGGGGTCACCGGGATCGGGACGATGCACGTGGGAGCGTGCGGGCTGGGCGTCTCATCGAGCGTGCCCTGCGTCATGGGTATGAGTAGCGGCGCCTCCCGCATGCGCCGATGCTCCAGCGGGCGCTGCCACAGCCCGTGGCGGCCGGGCCGGTTGGCCGCCGCAGGGGCGTCGTACCGGATCGCCCCGGGGCGCGGCCACCAGAGCGCGGCGGTAGTCGTGGAGTAAACGACAGCGCCAGGATCGTGCTCGGTCAGGCCGGCCTGCGCCGCCGAGCGCGCCGCACGCGCCCAGCGCCAGTCGGTGGCCATCAGGGTTCGTACGTCGCTCTGAGCTGCGGCCCGTACGACCTCGACATCCGCTCCGGCGGTCCGCAGGGACGAGACGAGCGCCTCATCCGCGGCGCGCAGGCCGGCGGTCGATCCGAGCGACACCAGCAGCACATCCGGGCGGCCCATGCCTCAGCCCGGGGCCGAGCCATCGAGTGTCGGCACTTCGCGCCGCAGGCCGGGCGCGCGCTCCAGCGCCATCGGCTTCACCGGGGAGGTGCGCACCACGTAGAACGCCACGCCGTCACGCTCTTCGATGGCCAGCACCGCGTTGGCCTGGTGGCGCCAGGCCAACGCCCAGATGATCGCGAACCCGGTCGCGACTCCAGCGACCTGCGCAAAGAACAGCGACGCGGCCGCCGCCAGCACGGCCGCGAGGAAGAGTGGCCAGAGGCGGTTGGCCACCACGGCCGCAGGTCGGTGCTCCGGCATCGTCTTGGCCAAAGTGGCCTGCGCCAGCAGTCGCCCGATCTGGTGAGCCACCTCGACTCGCCGCCCCGTCCAGCCGCCGATGCCCGCGGCGATCACCCACCAGCCGGCCGAGAAAAAGATCACGTTCGGCGCAAAGTCACGGCTGGCGCCCAGCACGGTGAAGACCGCCAGCATCGTGGCGGCGGCCATGCTCAGCAGGACGGTGGCGCGGAGAAAGTCGGTGAAACGCATCTATGTCTCGGCGGCCAGCGCAGCCAGCAGGCTGCGCACGCCCTCCGTTCCGTCGACGAGCACGTCCGCCTCCTCATCGAGTTCGTCCGGCATCTCGTCCGAGCGCACGCCCACGCACACGGCGCTGGAGAGGCGGTCATCGTCGACCATGGCCCGCAGCTCGCGGAACGCGTCGATGTCGGTGTGGTCATCGCCGCAGTACAACGCCGACCTCACATCGGTACCGCGCAGGAGCCAGGCGACCCCGCGCCCCTTGTCCATCGGGATCGGCGGGCGAAGCTCGAGCACCTTGCGGCCCCAATGGACGGCGAGGCCCGCGGCGACGGCCTGATCGGCGAGCTCAACGATGGCCTGCTGGGCCGCCTCCTCGTCGGGGACCTCACGCCAGTGGATGGCGACGATCGCGTGCTTGTCCTCGCGCCGGACCCGCAGCTTGCGCAGCTCGGGGCTCCATGCTTCCTCGACAAAGGCGTGCACGCGCGGCGTCCAGGCCTCGATCTCGTCGTCCACCTGCAGGGTGCCGCCGAGGGCAGGCAGAAGTTCGGTCCCGTGGTTGCCCAGATACGGGATCGACCCGAGGCCGACGATGCGCTTTGCTTCGGCGGCGCGGCGCCCGCTGACGCAGGCGGTCAGGGAGTACCGGTCGGCGCACGCGATCAGCGCGGCGCGTACCCCTTCCTGCACGTGCGCATCCCCGGCGTGGCGCACGATCGGCGCCAGCGTCCCGTCGACATCGCACAAGATCGCCCCGTGCCCGGGATCGGCCCGTATCGGCTCGATCGCTGCGGCGAGATCAGCGGTGAGGGGCACGCACCTAGTATGGCGCTCATGCCGTCCCGCCGAACACTCGACCTCGCGCTCATCGGGACGGCCGCGGGCCTGTTCAGCGGACTCTTCGGCGTGGGGGGCGGAACCGTGATGGTTCCGCTGCTCATCCTGTGGATGGCGTACGGCGAACGGGAGGCGACCGGCACCTCGTTGGCCGCCATCGTGATCATCGCGACGGTGGCGGCGGGCGCGCAGGCGGCGTACGGCAACGTGCACTGGGCCGACGCGGCGCTCGTCGGCGGTCCGGCGGTGGTCGGCGTGGTGTTCGGAACGTGGCTGCAGCAGCGCGTTCCGGCCCGAGCGGTGTCGCTCATGTTCGCTGCTCTGCTGATGGCCACCGCCGTGGATCTGGTGGTCCGGTGATCGAGGCGGCCCTGATCGGCGTGGCGGCGGGCGTGCTCGCGGGGATGCTCGGCATCGGTGGCGGTGCGTTGTTCGTCCCCGGCCTGGTGCTGATCATCGGGCTCGGGCAGGTGGACGCCGAGGCGACTTCGCTCGCCGCCATGGTCCCGGTGGCGCTCGTCGGCGCGTACCGCCAGAACGGTTACGGCAACGTGCGCCTGAGGGACGGGATCATCATCGGTTGCCTTGCCGTCCCCGGCGCATTCGTCGGGGTGTGGTTGTCCAACCTGCTGCCAGAGGTGGCGATCCGCGACCTGTTCGCGGCGCTGCTCGTCTTCACGGCGTTTCAGCTGGTGCGCAAGTCGCTCGCCAACGACACGAAGTAATCGAGCGCCTGCGGGTTGGCCAGGCTGCCGCGGCTCACGGCTTTGTCGGGATCGTGGCCCATGAGGATGCGTTTGACCGGCACCTCGAGCACCTTGCCCGACATGGTGCGCGGGATCTCGTCCACGGTGAACAGTTCGTTGGGGACGTGCCGCGGGGAGCACTCCTCCCGGATCCGCCGCGCGACGCGCTTGGTCAGCGCATCGTCCAGGACGGCGCCGTCGGCGAGCACCACGAACAACGGCATCCAGCCGTCCGGGAAACCTTCGCGGCCGCCCACGTCGACCACCAGCGCGTCGGCGATGTCCGGGTCGGCGAGCACCGCGCGGTAGATCTCGCTGGTGCCCATGCGGATCCCGCCGCGGTTGATGGTCGAGTCGCTGCGGCCGTAGATGATCGCGGTGCCGCGCTCGGTGATCTCGATCCAGTCGCCGTGACGCCAAACCCCGGGAAACATTTCGAAGTACGCCTCGCGGTAGCGGCTACCGTCGGTATCGCCCCAGAATCCGACGGGCATCGACGGCATCGGCTGGGTGAGGACGAGTTCGCCGACCTCGCCGATCAGCGCGTGGCCGTCCTCGTCCCAGGCCTGCACGTCGCAGCCAAGCGATCGCCCCTGTAGCTCGCCCTCGTAGACGGGCATCGTCGGCACGCCGCCGACGAACGCGGTACAGACGTCGGTCCCGCCGCTGGTGGAGAAGAGCCACGTGTCGGCGCCCAGTTCGTCGTACACCCAACGGAAGCCCTCGGGGGAAAGGGGCGACCCGGTGGAGCCGACTGCCGTCAGGGCGCTGAGGTCGCGCCCTTCGGCGGGCTTCAGGCCCGCCTTCTGACAGGAGGCGATAAAGCTCGCGCTGGTACCGAAAACGGTCGTGCCGGTCTGCTCGGCCACATCCCACAGCGTCCCTAGATCTGGGTAGCCGGGGTTTCCGTCGAAGAGGACGATCGACGCCGGCGTCAGCAGCACGCCGATCAAAAAGTTCCACATCATCCAGCCTGTGGTGGTGAACCAGAGGACGCGGTCGCCTTCCTGCGCGTCGAGGTGCAGGTGCATTTTCTTCAGCTGTTCGAGCAGGATCCCGCCGTGGCCCTGGACGATCGGCTTGGGCAGGCCCGTGGTGCCGGAGCTGTAGAGAACCCACAGCGGGTGATCGAACGGCACGGGAGCAAAGGCCAGCGGCGCGCCGTCCCCCGATGCCTCCATCTCCTCCCAGGTGATCGCGTCGCGCAGGCGACCCAGGTCGGGCGCCGCGTTCAGGTAGGGCAGGACGACGGTTTTCGTCAACGTCGGCAGCGCGTCCTGCAGGCCGGCAATCACGTCCAGGCGGTCAAAGTCCTTGCCGCCGTACCGGTAGCCGTCGACCGTGAGCAGAACGGTCGGCTCGATCTGGGCGAACCGGTCGGCGACGCTGCGTGCGCCGAAGTCCGGCGAGCAGCTCGACCAGATGGCGCCCAGCGATGCACAGGCCAGGAAGCCGGCGATCGCCTCAGCGATGTTGGGCAGGTAGGCCACGACCCTGTCGCCCTCGGTGACGCCGAGCGCGCGCAGACCGCCGACGATCGCGGTGGTGCGCGCCTCCAGTTCACCCCACGGCAGCTCGGCCATCGGCCGCAGCTCGCCGCCGTGGCGGATCGCGACGCTGTCGGGATCACGATTGCGCAACAGGTGCTCGGCGTAGTTCAGCCGAGCACCGGGGAACCACTGGGCGCCCGGCATCTCCCGCGAGCCGAGGACCGCGGTGGGCGCCGTCGCGGCCTGTACATCGAAGTACGTCCAGATCGACTGCCAGAAAGCGTCGAGCTCGTCCACCGACCACCGCCACAGCTCGTCGTAACCGCCGGCGTCCACGGTCCCCCGCTCACGTAGCCAGTTGGCGTAGTGGGTCAGGTCGCTCTGGGCTATGCGCTCGGCGCTCGGGGTCCAGAGGGGCTCAGGCATCGTGTGCATGATATTTACCGGCGCCGGCGCGATGGTGTCCTCAGGTGGCGAAGGCGCCGCTGATCGCGTCGGTGAGTTCGTCCGCATGCACGAGATGCTCCGGCTTCATCAGGCAAAAACGCAGGGTGGTGACTGTCGGGGCGTCGGCCTGCAGCCAGGGGTGGCGGGCCTGCAGCCAAGTCGTGTCCACGCGAAGCTTCGCGGCGTGCAGGCCGTCGGCAGCGAGGCGGTCAAACGCCTGTTCGCAGGCTGCGGTGACCGTTGACGCTGAGCCTGCGCGCGGGAACGGGCAGACGATGTCCAGTTCGGGATCGACCACCAGGGCGAGGTTCGCGTCGGCGAGCCGTGCGCTCACTTTCAGCGCCGTCGCTCGGGCGTCGGTGAGCGTGGCGCCGAGCCCGTTGCGCGTCAACGGAAAGCGTTCGAGCGTGGCCCACAGGGCGGCCGCGGCCGCGCCGGCCCGAGAGCATTCCAAGCTGATCTCCCCGAGATGCAGGTCGTCGCTGGTGAAGTAGGTGTACGGCGAGTCGTGGACGTAGTGGCAGCCCACGGCCGGGTCGGCGAACACGACGCAGCCGCACCCGTAGGGCTGCAGGCCGTGCTTGTGCGGGTCGATCACGACGGAGTCCGCACGGGCGATCGCGGCGAACGGCCTGGCCGCCACGCCCGGGTTCCCGCCGTCGGCGAGCAGTTTGAAGAACCCGCCGTAGGCCGTGTCCACGTGCAGTCGCACACCATGCTCAGCGCAGCGGTCCGCGATGGCGTCGAGCGGATCGAGCGCGCCGAGGCTCGTGGTGCCCAGCGTGGCGACCACAGTGCCCACACCGCCGCGGGCCAGTTCGACGTCGAGCGCGTCGAGATCCATGCGCCCGTCCTCGTCCTGACGGACCACAGTGTGGTCCACGCCGAGCACGCCACACATGCGGGCGTGTGTGTAATGGGCGGCGGCGCTGGACAGCACCCGCTCGCCGGGGCGTTCCTCGCGGGCGACGAACAGCGCTTCGAGGTTGGCGAACGTCCCGCTGGAAGTGAGGTGGCCCAGGTGTTCGTCGCGCCCGAGCAGCATCCGCGCGAGCTTCGCCACGACCTCCCGCTCCATCTTTGCGGTGGCGGGTCCGCCGTCGAGCGCGTGGTTGTTGGGGTTGAGCAGCATCGCTGTCGCGTAAGCCGCCCAGGCCACCTGGTGCGGCGGCTTCAGCATCTGCCCTGCGTACTCCCAGCGGTGGTAGGGGTACGTATCGGTGAGGCGAACGGCCAGCGTGTCCAGCACGTCGAGCGACGCGGCATCGGCGGGGCCGGCCAACGTTCCGAGCGCCCCGAGCACAGCCGCATGTGCGCGCAGGGCCTCAGCGTCGGCGTCGTCGAGCAGTTCCTCGTCGGCCTCCATGGGTCGATCGTATCTGCGCTGCGTCAGCTGACCGGGATGCGCGCGGCGGCGGGCATCGTCGTGTGGTTCTCGTCCATCATCGCCAGTAAGCGCTGGTGCATCTGGAAGCGCAGTGCAGCATCGGCGTCGTCGTGCACCTTGCCCGTCGCGGGATCGACGAGGTTGTCCACCTGAAGTGGGTCCCGCTTGGTGTCGTACAACTCGAAGTAGGGCGCGGCCCGGCCGAAGGGATCCACGTACAGCGTGTACATGGCGTCGGCGGTGCGGATCGTGCGCAGCCGGTTCGGCGGCGGCTGGATATCGGTGAATGCGCTGCCCGACTGGTGGTCGTCGAACGTGAAGTGCACCGCGTCCTGGATGGAGGCCGCCGGCATGTCGTGGCCAGTGATGGTCGACAGGTCCACCGGGGTGCCGGCCAGGCGCTCCGGGTCAGGGTTCGCGTGATGGGCGAGGACCGGGCTCAGGTCACGGCCGCGCAAATCGTCCCCCGAGGTGTCGGCGCCCGCGAGCGCGGCGAACGTGGGGAGGATGTCCACCAACGACGCCAGCGCGTCGGTGCTCACGGCCTCGGGAAACAGCGTGGGGTTGGAGACGACGAAGGGAACGTTGAGCGTCTCCTCGTAGGCGTTGAACACCTTCTGACGGATACCGCCGTGGGAGAGTCCCATCTCGCCGTGGTCGGAGGTGCGCAGGATGACCGAGGTCGAACGCAGCGAGGCCGGGTCGGCCGGGTCGCCCAGGGCAGCCAGCAGCCGGCCGATCTTTTGGTCGGCGAGACGCTGCAGATGGGCGTAGAAGCGCACGTAGTCGAGCTTGGCCTCGCGCGTGTTCAGCGGCCCGAGGAACGTGCCCGTGCCCATCGCCATCATCGCGTGGCCGACGGGCTTGCCCGACAGATCCTCGTCGACGGTGGGCGGCAGATCGATGGCGGTCAGGTCCGCCCAGTCGCTGCGCTGGAAGCCACCCTCCTCAAACGTGTTCGGGTAGGCGAGCACATCGTGGGGGTTGACCAAGGAGACGATCAGCGCCCACGGCTCGGCCGGCGGGTCAGCCAGGAAGGCCTCGGCCTGGCGAATGAAGTCCTCGTCCCAGCCCTCGTGGGAGCGGCCGGCGGTGCCGCCGCCGAAGTTCTCAGGGTCGATGTTTTCGCCGGCGTCCGGCGGCACCCAGCCGTGGATTCCGTAGACACGCTCGAGGTGCTCGGCGTCGCGCTGGCTCCATTCGGCGCCGCCCAGCGGGTTGGTCAGGTGCCACTTGCCGCGCAGGTGCGTGGTGTAGCCGGCGCGCTCCAGGACGCGGGCCATGTGAGGCATCGACGGGTCCAGCGGCCGCTCGCCCGCGCCGCCGTCGGGCCGGCGGACCATGCCGCGGAGCATCGTCTTCGTGCGCACCGAAGCGGGGACGCTTTCGCTGTGAGGCCCCTTGACGAACTGTTTGAGCGTGTCGGGGAAGAACTTCGGGTTGGGCTGCCAGCCGCCGTGGGGCTCGCGTTCGGATCGGCGGGTGAGCGTCAGTTCCACCTTGTGCTCGGACGGCCAGCGCGAGGTCATCAGCGACGCGCGACTGGGGGAGCACATGCAGGCGGCCGTGTAACCGCGCTCAAAGGTCAGCGCCGTGCTGCGCAGTTCCGCCTCGGCCGGCAGCAGGTCCGCGAACCACGCAGGGTCGTCCGGCCAGTGGCTGGGCGTGTGCTGCTGGTCGGTGATGAGGAGGATCAGGTTGGGCGGAGTCACCGCGAGAACCCTACCCGCGGGACGCTTGCGTGACAAGGTGTCACACGGAACGTCAGGATCAGTCACTGGCTGCCGCTACGACAGGCCGTGCTCCAGTGCGCCCTTGATCGAGGCGTCCAGCGTGTTGATGCGGGCCAGCGCGAGAGCCTCGGCACTGCCGAAGCGCCGCCCCGGGGCAGCGTCCGGCCCATGGTGGGTGAGGATGCAGTGGGCCAGCGCCAGCCGCGGCTCGGGCGCAAGGTTCACCCGACCGGCGACCTCGTCCACGAGGCGCAGACCCAGCTCGACGTGGCCGAGCAGTCGGCCCTCTTCGGTCAGGCCGATCTCCGACCCATACGTGTATTCGCGCGTTTTGCCCAGGTCATGGACCAGCGCGGCCGTCACGAGGAGGTCGCGGTTCAGACGCACGTGCAGGTTGCACGTCTCCACCGCCAGTTGGCCTACGGCGACGGTGTGCTCGATCAGCCCTCCGAGGTAGGCGTGATGGCCGGCTCGCGAGCACGGCGCCAGACGCCAGGCCGCGCGCAGGGGCTCGTCGGTCAGCAACGCTTCCAGGAGCGCCCGGTAGCCGCGATCGAAGACCTCCTCGCGGGCCAGGTGCTCCAGGAAACCGTCAAGCTCCTCCATGTCGCGGTAGGCGACGGGCAGGAACGCGGCGGGATCGCTCTCCTCCTCCGAAGCCCGGGCGATGTGGGTCAGTTCGAGCTGGAGTTCGTCACGAAACCGTTCTGCGCGGCCTCGCACTCGGACCAGGTCACCCCGGTCAAACCGGCCGGCGAGCACGTCCACGTCGCGGAATATGCGCGCCGGGATCGCGCCCGTCCGATCGCGCAGTTCGAGCGCGAGGTAGACCGTTCCTGTCTTCGCCGTCAATCGATCCTTGCGGGTGCAGGCGTAGACCCCGTCGACGGCTTGGCCGGGGCGCAGGGTGGCGATTGTCGGACCGCCGGCCGGCGGCTCGGGAGGGGCAACGGGGGACGGCAACGGCGAGGTGCTCACAAGCCCATCATGTAGCGTCCACCGGATGCCGCCCCTGATCTGGGAAAGCCGCCCCGACGGCCTTCGCGCCCCCGCCGTGGTGTGCGCGTTCGAAGGTTGGAACGACGCCGGCGACGCCGCCTCGGCGGCGCTCAGCTTCATCGGCTCCTCGCTCGGCGCGGAGCGGTTCGCCCGCATCGATCCCGAAGAGTTCTACGACTTCCAGGCCACGCGCCCGACGATCGAACTGCTCGAGGGACGCGTTCGCGATGTCACGTGGCCGTGGGTCGACGTGTACGCGGCCCGCATCCCCCGTGCCCCGCGCGATTTGATTCTGATCTCCGGCACCGAGCCGTCGATGCGCTGGCGCACGTTCTGCTCGCTTATCACCGACCTTGCGGAGGCGCTCGGCGCCCAGCTCGTGGTGACGTTGGGTGCGCTGCTCGCCGATGTGCCGCACACCCGGCCCGTCGGCATCACCGGGATCGGGTCCGACGATGCCCTGGTCGATCGGCTCGGCTTGCGTCAGGCCAACTACGAAGGCCCGACCGGCATCACGGGCGTTCTTCACGCTCACTGTGCCGAGCGCGGTATCCCGTCGGCATCTCTGTGGGCGACGGTGCCCCACTACGTAGCGGCGGCGCCGAACCCCAAGGCCGCGTTGGCGCTCGTACGCAAACTGGAAGGACTCGTCGGCGTGTCGGTCGACGCGACCGATCTGGAGACGGCGGCTACGGACTATGAGCGTCAGGTGTCGCTCGCCGTTCAGTCCGACCCCGATGTGCAGTCGTTCGTCGAGCGCCTGGAGATCGCGGCCGACGAGGAGGACGAGGCCGACGCACCCGACGTGCCGTCCGGCGACGTACTGGCCCGAGAGTTCCAACGGTTCCTGCGCCAGCGCGGGCCGGCCGAGGGTTCGTAGGCGACCGGTTTCGTTCGGTTGGTCGGGTCAGGGCGGGGGCGGGCCGGGGCGAGGGCAGGACGGGGCGTCCGGCGCCGGGGTGAGGCGGATTTGTTCCCCTCAGCCGCACAAATCCGCCTCACGGCTCAGGCTCTGGGTGGGGTGAGGCGGAATTGTTGTGCTCACTCCAACAAATCCGCCCCACCCTGCGCCCGCCACCCTGGGGCCTCGTCGCCCGGGGGCCCCCGGCGGGCCCTGCCCCGGGCCCGCCGCACCGCTCAGGCCAGAAGCCCCGCCGCGCCCGCTACCGCTCAGCCGCCGGGCAGGCGATCCGGAAGTCGCACATCGAGCAGGCTGAATACGAGGGCGTCGGCTCAAAGCCCTGGGACATGATCCCGTCGGCGACGGTGAAGACGGTGTCGGTGATCCACTCTCGGTCCATCTCCGCGGTCGGCACCGGCACCTTCTCGTCGTCCAACACGTAGTGGTAGGACTGGCGCGAGGCCTCAAGGTCCCACGCCTCGCGCGCGCCGACGGCGTACAGCGAGAGCTGCACGTCCTCCCGCAGCTGGGCTGCCGACCGCGGGCGACCGGTCTTGTAGTCGATCAGCTCGAACATGCCGTCGGGGAGCCTGTCGACTCGGTCCACGCGCCCGCGCAGCACGTGCGGGCCCATCTTGAACGAGAACGATTTCTCAAACCAGACGGGCACACCGGGCTCGGCCCGGAAGCGATCCAGGTACTTCACCAGCGCCACCTGGGCCTTGCCGTGCAGCTGCCGTTCCTCCTCGGAGTTGCCGAAACCGCCGCGGCGCCAGCCGGCCTCCAGCAGCTCGTCCAGCTCGGCGGCGGTGCTGCCTTCGCCCACGTGGAATCGCTCTAGCACCTGGTGGAAAAGGATCCCGAAGCGCTGGTTGAGCGTCGGCTCCTGCGGGATGCGAAAGACGCGCGCGAACTTGTACTTCAGCGGGCACATCCGGTAGGTCTCGATGTCGGAGGCCGACAGCATCAGCCCGTCACCACGCCGGGGCAGGAATGCCTCCAGCGACGGCTCCCGCCGCGCGGCGATCGCGTGGGCCCGCGAGCGCGAGTCCTGGTCAGCGTCGAGGATGAGTGCGTCGAGACTGGAGCCGGCCAGCACCTCCTTCTGCTGGGCGGTCGCCACCCCCAGAATCGTGGTGTTGACCTGGTCAAGCGCCTCCTCCACCGTCTGCCCCTCGGGACGGCGCATCAGGGCCGCCAACTTCAACAGCTCGAGGTAGCGGACGGCGCCGTGCGTCACGTCGACGTCCGTGTCAAAGCGCAGTTCGCCGAGTCGCGCTCCGATCGTGGGGATCGAGGAGATCAGCTCGTCACGCAGCGCGGTGAACGTGGCGTGCAGCGTCTCCGCCGGGCCGAACAGCTCCTCCTCGCGCTCCTCCCATTCGGCTCCGATGGCGGCGCGGGCCTCCTCGGCGAACGCGGAGGCCGGCTGGCGCGCCCCGTCACTCGCCTCGGCCGCGTAAGCCAGCACCAGGCCCTCGCGTGCGCGGGTCATCGCCACGTGGAGCAGCCGGCGCATGTCGTCAACGTGGAGCTCGCGCACATCGGCCGGCAACGCCTCGGGCAGCAGTTCGTCGGGCAGCGGCTCGACCGCTTGGCGGCGCGCGCCGGGCATGCGCGACGCCTGGAGGCCGAGCACGAACACGTGCTGCCACTCGCTGCTCTTGGCCGCGTGCATCGTGGTGACCGTGACGGTGTCGTGCAACGCCAGGCCGCCGGCTCGGGTTCCATCCTCATCGTCGCGCAACCCGGTGTCGGCGACGGCCGCGATGTAGCGGGCGAACTCGCGTGGGGTGGCTTGGGGCATCCGGTTGGTGAAGCCGGCCGCCAGTTCGCCGAACCGCGACAGATGAACGAGGCGCTCGACCACATCGGCCTGCGCGGTGAACAGCTGACGCCGGCGCAGGCCGAGGCGGTCGATCAACCGGTGCACGAACAGATCAGGGCGCGTGGTGTCCAGTGCGCCGATCGCCGCGCGGTGCAGTTTGAGGAACGCGAGGATGCGTTCCCGGGCCTCAGGAGGAAGCTGAGGCGACTCGGTCGCTGCCACCAGTGCACTCACCATGTCGAGCTTGCGTCGGCGGGCGATCTGAACGCAGCGAGCGAGATCAACGGCGTGCAGTTCGATCGGGGGCCGCGAAAGTGCACGGACGACAGCGCCGGCATCGCGCGGATCGGTGAGCAATCGCAGCCAGGCGAGGACGTCGCGCACTTCGGCGTGCTGGAAAAAGGCGGTGGCGCCGACGAGGCGGTATAGGACCGCTCGCTCCTGCAGGGCCACGGCAACGGCCTGACCCTCACGTCGGACCGAGCGCACGAGCACGGCGATCTCGCGCGGGGCGACGCCTTCGCGGATCAGACGCTCGATCTCCGACGCCACACCCTGGGCTTGCGCGCGGTCGTTGGCGCAACGCCAAAACCGCACCTCGCCGCTGCGCTCCGAACGCCAGGGCGTTCCGATGCGGTCTTCGATCGGCGCGACGACCGCACCCGCCGCCTCAAGGATCGGCGAGGCGGACCGGTGCGAGCGTTCCAGGCGTACGACGGTTGCGTCGGGGTACTTGGCGGGGACCTCACGCAGGTTCTTGGCCCCGGCTCCGCGGAACCGGGCCAGCGTCTGATCATCATCGCCCGCGACGGTGAGCGAGCGGTGCTCGCCGGTCAGCAGCGTGACGAGCTTGGTGACGGCGTACGACGCGTCCTGCCAGTCATCGGCCAGTACGTGCCGGTATCGGGCGGCGGTGCGCTCTCGCACGTCGGGCCGGTCGCATAGGAGCCGGTGGGCGCGCAGGATCACGTCGCCGGCGTCGAGCAGGCCTTCGGCGGCGAGTAGCTGATCGTGGGCGTGGAACAGCTCGGCGAACTCCCGCTCGTGCATGGCGCGCGCGGCTTGGCGCTCATCCTCGCTGGGCAGGGCTCGCGCCCAGGCCGCAAACTCGCGTGCGTCGACCATCTCCTCTTTGCATCGGTCGATACGGGCCAGCACGCCGGTGAGCATCGCCGTGGGATGGCCGCGGAAGTCGTGGCTGCGGATCGTCAGCTCGTCGACACGGTCGCGCATGAGCACCAGTCGGTCCGCCGTCCCCGCCGTCGCCACGAACGGGTCCAGCCCGCCCGCGGAGGCCTCCTCGGTCAGCAGACGAATCGCGAAATCCGCAGGGGTGAGAACGTGCAGCTCCTCGAACGCGCGGTCCAGGGCGGACTCGATGGCGAAGCGCATCGCATCGACGGCGGCGATCGTGGCGGTGAGTACGAGCACCGACTCGATGCCGCCCTCACTGTCGGCCAGGTGGACGGCGCGCCCGGCGAGGACATGGGTCTTGCCGGACCCTGCTCCGCCCAGCACGACCAGCGGCCCCGCCGGCTGCTCGATGGCCGCCCGCTGTTGCTCGGTCAGGGCTGAGTCGAGCGGATCGGCGGGCACAGGCACCCTGCAAGGATACGAGGGGATGGCCGACCCCCTCAGCGCTGTGCCCACCCCCGACTGGCTCGGCGCCTGTCGCCGGGCGACGGAAGGCCTGCGCGCCGTCATGACGGCGCATCCCACGAGCCGTGAGCGGGTGATCGAGACAGGGGCCCTCGGCGAGGGCGGCGACCGCACGCTCGTCATCGACGATCTCGCCGAACAACTCGTATTCGACGAACTCGACCTGCTCCACGCGCAGGGCCACCGTTTCACCGCGATCTCCGAGGAGCGCGGCGAGGTGGCTTACGGCGATCCAGGCGTCCGGGTGGTGATCGACCCCATCGACGGGTCGCTGAACGCCAAGCGCGGGCTTGCCGCACATGGCATCTCGATCGCCGTCGCCCATGGCGGCACGATGGCCGACGTCATCTTCGGCTTCGTGCATGACCTGGGCACGGGCGAGGAGTGGCATGCATCGGCCGGTGGAGGTGCCTTCCTCAACGATGTTGCGCTGGTGGATCCTCCACCGGAGCGCAGGATGGCTGACGGCCGGCTGGAGGTCGTCGCCATCGAGTCCGCTGACCCCCATTGGATTCTCGAAGCGGGGGACGAACTGCGGGATCTCACGCATCGCATCCGGGCGCTGGGGTCCACCGCGATTGCCCTGTGCCAGGTCGCGCCGACGAGGGTGGACGGGATGGTGACGCTGTGGCGCTGTAGATCGGTCGATGCTGCGGCGGCACAGCTCGTCGTCCGCGAGAGTGGTGGCTACGTGGCGTTTCCGGGTGCCGACGGGCCGCTCGGCGCGCCGCTCGATCTGATCCCGCACTTCCCCGTGGTCGCCGCGCGCACGCCGGAGGCGCTGGAGCGCCTGGCCCGGGTACCGGTGGGCCGATGATCGACTGGGCGCTCGCTCAGCGCATCGCCGGTCGGGTGGCCGGTGAGGGGAGCGTGACCCCGCTGCCCGGCGATCTGGATGCGATTTGCATTGATGCGCGGGAGCGGGTGGTCGCGTACAGCCAGATGACCCCGGTGGCGCCGATGCCGTCGCCGGAGAGTGTGAGCAGAGCGGGATGGATAGCGGCCAATCTCATGTCGATGCGGACGATGCTCGACCCGGTGGTGGACCGGTTGCCGGTTCGAGGGACGGCCACCAACCCCGTCCGGCTGGCCGGCGAGGTCGTGCTCACGGCCGAGGCCGGCGCGGTCACCGGCTACCTCGGCCGGCGGGTCCTTGGGCAGTACGACCTCGCGCTGCTTGATCCTTCGGTGGCGCCGCGGCTGTTGTTCGTCGCCCCCAACATCGGGCAGGCCGCGGGGTCGCTGCGGGCCGACAGCAACGAGCTCCTGCGCTGGATCGCCTTCCACGAGGTGACCCATGCGGTCCAGTTCACCTCCGTTCCGTGGTTGCGCGAGCACCTCGGAGGGATGCTGCGCGGGCTCCTCGAAGTCCTCGATGTCGAGATGACTGCGGGGCGTCTGTTGCGCATGCCGACGACGGCCGACGCCCGCGGGGTCGTCGACCGGGTGCGCACCCGCAGCCTGATCGGGCTGCTCGCCGGCCCCGAGCAGTTGGCGACCTTGGAACGCGTGCAGGCGACGATGGCGCTCGTCGAGGGCCACGCCGAGCATGTGATGGATGCTGCGGGCGCCGATGCGTTGCCCTCCTTGGCCCGGCTGCGCGCTTCGATCGACCATCGCCGGGCTCATCGTCCGCCGGTGTTGCGGTTGGTGGAGAAGCTGCTCGGAATGGAGCTGAAGATGCGCCAGTACATCGTCGGTAAGCGGTTCTGCGATCAGGTTGTCGCCGCGCGGGGCATCGAGGGTCTGAACGTCGCGTGGAGCGCACCGGAGCTGGTGCCCACCATGGCGGAGCTCGAGCAGCCGCGCATGTGGTTGGCCCGCGTCTGAGCCGGAGGCCCGTGTAACGGCGCTGGGGATGGCGTGTACAAACAGGTGTTCGGGTGCTACGCTACGAAGTACCTTAGAACTAAGTTCCTAAGTTCTAGAAACCTCATCCCGCCACTGCATCGGAGACAATGACCATGGCCGAGACCACCACCGCCGCGAGCACCACCACCGCTCCGCGCGCCACCACCACCGTCAAGAAGACGGCCGCCACCAAGCGGTCGACCGCTGCCAAGAAGGGCGTCGCGACCAAGAGCCGCGCCGCCGCTTCCACGGCCGCCAAGAAGCCCGTCGCCAAGGCCCGTACGGCCGCCAAGGCCGAGGCTGTCCAGGTCAAGACGACCGCCGAGCGCGTCCAGGACGTCGCCGAGAAGGCCGTTCTCGTGCCGATCGGTGCCGCCCTCATCGCCCGTGACCGCGTCCTCGAAGTCGTCGATACGTACGGCACGCGTGCCGGCGTCGATGCCGAGGTCAAGAAGTTCGAGCGTCGTGGCGCCAAGGCCCGCACGCAGGCCGAGCGTCGCGCCCGTAAGACGCGCACGCAGATCGAGCGTGAGCTCCGCACCCGTCGCACCCGCGTCGAGCGCGAGGTCACCAAGGCCCGCAAGGACGCCGAGAAGCAGCTGAAGGCTCTCGACAAGCAGGTCGCTCCGGTCCGCGAGCAGGTCGAGCTGGTTCAGGCTCGCGCCGAGAACCTCGTGCAGTCCGGCATCACCGCCGGCACGGGCGTGGTCACCCTGGTGACCGAGCGCGTCGCCGCGGCCGCCTAGCACCGCTTCGCATCTGCAGCACCAGCGCCGGGCCGTCCTTGTGGGCGGCCCGGCGTTTTTAGTTCCGGCCGGGTCACGCCATCGGCCCAGCCTGCCCTGGTTTGCGACAATGGGTCGCATGCCCACCCGCGAAGAGATCCTCAGCGCCCTTGAGGCCGTCATCGACCCCGAGCTGCGCGAGTCGATCGTCGAGCTGGAGATGGTCCGCTCAATCGACGCCCGTGAAGACGGCACCGTGGCCGTCACCGTCTCGCTGACCACCGCCGGCTGCCCGATCCGCAATCACTTCGAGACGGCCGTGCAGAACGCCGTCCTCGCCCTCGACGGCGTCACCGCCGTGACCGTGGCCTTCGACGTGCTGAGCGACGATGAGAAGACGGCGCTGCAGCGCAAGCTCGGCCGCGGCGGGCTGCCGGACGGCTCACTGGCTCAGGTCAGCAACGTGATCTGCGTCGGCTCCGGCAAAGGCGGCGTGGGCAAGTCCACGCTGACGGCCAACCTCGCCGCGGCACTTGCGTCCGAAGGGCGCCGCGTGGGCGTTCTGGACGCTGACGTGTGGGGCTATTCGATCCCGCGCATGTTCGGTCTGGGCTCCGAGCGCCCGCCCGTATCCCCGGATCGCAAGATCATCCCGCTGGAGTCGCGCGGCGTGAAGGTCATGTCGATCGGCTTCTTCGTGCAGGAGGACGCGGCCGTCGTATGGCGCGGCCCGATGCTCCACAAGGCGCTTACCCAGTTCCTGCAGGACGTCGAGTGGGGCGAGCTGGACTACCTGCTGATCGACTTGCCGCCCGGTACCGGCGACGTGTCGATGACCCTCGCTCAGTTGCTGCCCCAGGCCTCGTTCGTGATCGTGACCACGCCCCAGGCGACAGCGCAGAAGGTGGCTCGCCGCGCCGCCGAGATGGCCCATAAGGTGCAGCTCGACGTGATCGCCATCGTCGAGAACATGTCGGGCTTCGTGACGCCCGACGGCGAGCGTTACCCGATCTTCGGCGAGGGCGGTGGCAAGGAGTTGGCCGACGAACTTGACGTGCCGCTGCTTGGTCAGGTGCCGATCACCATGCCGCTGCGTGCGCAGGCCGACGCCGGCGAGCCGCTCGTCTTCACCGACCCCGACGACCCGGCCGCTCAGGCGATCCGTCAGATCGCCCGCGGGCTGGTGGCCATCGCGCCGATCCCGCTCCCGGTGTTTTCCGGATCGTCCGCGCCGCCCGCTGACGCCCCGCCGGAGACGCCCGAGCCCGCCGGCATGTCGCTCCCCATGGCATGAACCGCAAGGACCGACAGAAGGCGACGCCCGAGCAGAGCGCCGAGAACTCACGCCAGTACGGGATCGTGGTGTTGAGCGGGGTGTTCGGCGTCTTCATCGTGGCCGACCTGATCGTGCTTCTCGGTGGGCCGATCGCGATAGCGATCCCCGCTGGCGTGGTGTTCGGGATCCTGCTGGCGGCCAACGTGCTGCGCTATCTGCGCCGCCACCGCCGGGCGACCGGCGCCACGCCGGACGCCTGAGCGCCCGGCTCAGACGTCGACTTCAGCGCCTATCTCGGTCTGCTCGACGGGGCGCAGCACGCCGCTCTCGGTGTCGTACACGAGCCCGAGCACCGTGCCCGTCGTGTCCACGAAGGGCGAGGCGCGCAGCTTGCTGACCGAGATCCTCACCGAGTCGTCGAGGTCGGTGAACGTGCGCGAGCGCCACGGTAGGCGCTGGCCGGTGCGCCGCTCAATCTCGTCGTCAATCTCCTCGTCGGTGGCTACCAACAGGCCGCAGTTGGTGTGCTGGAGGATCACGATGTCGTGCGTCCCCAGCATGTGCTGGCTGAGCACCAGCGACCGCTCCACATCCTCCGTGACGATGCCGCCTGCGTTGCGCAGTACGTGCGCGTCGCCCACGTATAAGCCGAGCAGGTCGAACAGATCGATCCGGCAGTCCATGCACGTCAGGATCGCCAGGTGCCGCGAGGGCACCGCCGGCACGTCCGGGTGCGCGTACCGCCCTGGGTGGGCGGCGACACGGCGCAGGTGCTCCTCGATCTTGCGCACCGTTCAGCTCCGACGGGCCGTCGCTCCCGCGGCCGGGCTACCGGCCGGCGAAGTACGCCTGGTTGATCTGCACGAAACCGCTCCACTCTTCGGGGAGCTGATCCTCGGCGAAGCACGCGTCCACCGGGCAGGCTTCGACGCAGGCATCGCAGTCGATGCACTCTTCCGGGTCGATGTAGAGCATCTCGACCTTGTCGTAGTCGGGCTCATCCGGCGTGGGATGGATGCAGTCGACGGGGCAGACCTCCACGCAGGAGTTGTCCTTGGTACCGATGCAGGGTTCTGCAATGACGTAGGCCATGTGGCTGATGTTCCTCGTGGATCCGGTGGTGCGTTTCCGTGCGGTGCGTAACAGTAGTGGACCGCGATCAGGGACACTTCGGTGCGTGATGGGCATCACCTCCAAGATCCTCGGCGAGCGGGGCCGCAAACAGGCCCGTGACATGGGCATCGACCCGGCGCGGATCCCGCCCGGCCAGTACCTCACGCAGCGCTTCCCGGTTCTGACGTACGGGAGCAACCCACCCGTCGATCTCGGTGCCTGGTCGCTGAGCATCGACGGGGCGGTCGAGAATCCATACGCCCTGCGCTGGGACGAGTTGCTCGCGCTGGATCAGACGACGCTGACGACCGACATCCACTGCGTGACCCGCTGGAGCAAACTGGACACCACGTGGACGGGCGTGCGCGTGCGGGATCTGCTCGCGCCCGCCGGGGTGCGCCCGGAGGCAACCCATGTGATGGCCCACAGCGACGGCGGGTACACGACGAACATCGAGCTCGATGCGCTACTCGACGACGACGTCCTCGTGGCTCACACCTACGACGGCGCGCCGCTGGAGCCCGACCACGGTGCCCCGCTGCGCCTGCTGGTGCCCAAGCGCTACTTCTGGAAATCGGCCAAGTTCCTTCGCCGTCTGGAGGTCATGACGGAGAACCGCCAAGGCTTCTGGGAGCTGAACGGCTACCACGACCACGGCGACCCGTTCACCGAGGAGCGGACCTGGTTCTAGGCGGTGGGCGCCATTACCAATGGTACTCTCCAGGCATGCGTGCAACCATTGACAAGGCAGGGCGATTGGTGATCCCAAAGACACTCCGTGACGAGCTCGGCCTCCGGTCCGGAGCTGTTGAGGTCGTCGCCGACGGTGCGGCCCTCCGGGTGGAGCCGTTGGCCGCCGACGGGCTCCAGGAACGCGACGGCCGTCTGGTCATTCCGGCCAGCGGAGCGACGATCGACGACGACCTGGTGCGCGCGCTCCGAGATGCCGGCCAGCGCTAGGCGCGGGCCGCTGCTGCTGGTCGATACCAGCGTCGCGGTGCCGCTCCTCGTTGCCGACCACGCACATCACGAGACGGTGACGGAAGCGATCGGCAGCCGTCGCCTGGGCCTAGCCGGGCATGCGGCGTTTGAGACAGTGTCGGTCCTGACCCGCATGCCACCGCCCGCACGTCGTACCTCAGCGGCGGTGGCGCGGATGCTCGTCGCCGGCTTCCCGGATTCGCGCTACCTGGGAGCAAGCGCGACGGAGGCGCTCTTCTCAGAGCTGCACACGCTGAGAATCGCCGGCGGTGCGGTGTATGACGCCCTAGTGGGCGCCGTGGCCGTAGAGCATCGCCTCACGCTTGTCACCCGCGACCGGCGTGCGGTCGAAACCTACCGAGCGCTGAAGGTCTCCTTTGAGCTCATCGAATGACCCCTTTCAGGCCGCGGCGGCCATAATCGCCCGCCGGTCGGCCCACGGCCTTGCCGCCTCGATCTGAGCGGCCAGCGCGAGCAACGCGCCCTCGCCGAGCGGACGACCCATGAGCTGGACGGCGAGCGGCAGGCCGTCCTCGCGCTGGAACAGCGGCAACGAGATGGCCGGGGAGCCGGTGATGTTGGACACGGCCGTGAACGGCACGAATGCGCCGGTCCTGGCAAACGCAGCCATCGGGTCCTCGATCGCCTGGATGGTGCCGATCGTCAGCGGCGCCTCGGCAAGGGTCGGGGTGACGATCGCGTCGTAGGGCGCCGCCCACGTGACGATGCCCCGGGCTAAGCCCTGTAGCCCGTAGCCCGCCGACAACGCGTCGATGGCGTTGATCGTGTGCGACAGGTCCCAGATCGCACGCGTGACCGGCTCGAGGTCACCGTCACCCGGCTCGCGCCCGTTCACGCGGGCCAGGAAGGCGATCTGGCTGCTGACGGCCGGGCCGAACGAGGCGGTGAACAGGTGCAGCAGCCCCGGAGCGCTCCAGGGCGCCTGGACCTCCTCGACCTCGTGGCCGAGGGATGCGAGCAGCTCGCCGGTCTGCCGCACGGCACGCCGCTCCTCTTCGCCCACCTCGGTGCCCTCCAGCGGCGTGGTGGTCGTCAGGGCGATGCGCAGCCCGCCTGGCTCGCGGGCCGCACTCACCGCGAACGGCTCGGTCGGCTCCGGCGCCCAGGATGCGTCGCCGAGCACGGGGCCGGCGAGGATGTCGAGTAGGGCGGCCGTCTCCGCCACGGTGCGGGTGAGCACGCCATCCTGGCCCAGGAACGACTCGCCGATCTCGGGTGCAGGGGAGATACGGCCGCGCTGGGGCTTGAGTCCCACGAGCCCGCAGCAGGCCGCTGGGATGCGCGTGGATCCGCCGCCATCATTGGCGTGAGCGACCGGCAGCATTCCTGAAGCCACCGCGGCGCCGGCGCCGCCCGAGGAGCCGCCCGGCGTGCGGTCGGTGTCCCACGGGTTGCGCGTCGCGCCGAAGCGCGCCGTCTCGGTGATCGGCAGCAGGCCCGCCTCGGGGAGCGTGGTCGTGCCGACGATCACGAAGCCGGCCGCGCGCAGGCGCGCCGTCACGTTGTGGTCGTAGTCGGGAGTGAAGTCGCCGGAGAAGTTCGTCCCCAAGGTGAGGCGCTTGCCGGCCACGGGTCGGTTGTTCTTGATGGCGATCGGCACGCCGGCGAACGGCCGGGGGTCACCGGCACCGATGCCATCGGCGGTGGCCAGCGCCTCCTCCGCGAATACGTCCACGAACGCGTTGATCGCCGGGTTGACCGCTTCGATGCGGTCCAGTGACGCCTGGACGAGATCGCGGGCTGAGAGGTCGCCCGAGTGCACGTCGGCGGCGAGCTCGGTGACGGGACGGAAGAGCAGGTCGGCGTCGGACATCGTGACTCCTGGGTGGGCGGATGGACCGAAGCGCAGCCTATAGCCACGCTCGCCCGCGCCAAACGGCCCTTTCAGTTCGTAACCACTTAAGTGCTATGATGTGGTTATGCGCAGAGACCACCGAGACCTTCCGGATGAGCTTGCGCTTCCGCTCAGCACGGGTGCGCCATGGTGGTACTGGCTCGGCGGCCGTCCCTCCGTCGATCTCGTCAACACGCTGCGCGAACGGTGGAATCGGCAGGTCGAGACACTGGCCAGCCGCGACGATCTCGCTGCCTGGCTGCTCGAGGCCGATGTCACGGCTGACCTCGTCCGGATCCCCCGCCTCGTAGTGGAGGAGGCGCTCGACCTAAGGGAGGCGATTGACGCTCTGATCGTCGCGGCCGTCAACGGCCAGTCCCCCCCGCCCTCCGCGGTCCGTACGGTGGACGATCTGCTCGCGTACGCCGGCGTCCGTCCGCACCTCACCTCCGGCGACGATGGAAGCCTCCGCCTCGGGGAACGCCCGCCGGCCGACAGTGCTCGGCGGGCCCTGGGCACGATCGCGCTCGACGCCGCGCAGATGCTCGGTACCCCGAACGAGCGGGCGCGCATCCGGATCTGCGCCTCGGACACCTGCAGCGCTCGGTTCTACGACCGCTCCCCGGCAGGTGGACGCCGCTGGTGCTCCATGCGGGGCTGTGGGAACGAGGCCAAGGCGCGCCGTCACCGTGAGCGCCTGCGGGTGAGCGCGTGACCCCGCGCTACCGTTGGGTCGTCCTTTCCGTGGGCGCCGGCGGGGCCGCCGCGTTCTCCGCCCTGCGCATGGGCTTGCCCGCGCTGACCCCGGCGCTGCGATCCACCTTCGGCCTGTCGCTCACCCAGGTGGGCCTGGTGCTCGCGGCCGTGAGCGTGGGCGTGATGATCACCTTGATCCCCTGGGGCATGCTCACCGACCGGATCGGCGAACGGCCCGTGATGGCGGCCGGCCTGACCGGGTGCGCGTTGGCGCTCACCGCCGCCGCGTTCGCAACAACGTTCGCGCTACTCGTCGTCGGACTGCTGGCGGCCGGAATGTTCGGCGCCAGTGCCACCGGGGCTTCCGGCCGCGCCGTGATGGGCTGGTTTGACCGTTCCGAGCGTGGCTTTGCGCTGGGCATCCGCCAGATGGCGATGCCGCTGGGAGGCGCGTTGGCCTCGCTCCTGCTTCCTCATTTCGTCGCGCTCGGCGGATTGCAGGAAGCGCTGCTGGCTCTGGCCGGACTGTCCTTGACGGCCGCGCTGATGGCCGCGGTGTTCATGCGTGACGCACCGCCGCGGGTATCGACGATCGAGCCGCCGGCCCCTGCTCCCTCGCCGACGCGTGACCGCCGGATCTGGCGACTGGGCGTGGCCGCTGCGCTATTGGTCTGCGCGCAGGTGGCGATGCTCGGCTTCCTCGTCCTGTTCCTCCACGATGCCCACGGCGTGTCGGTTCCGGCCGCCGCGGGTGCTTTGGCTGCGGTGCAGATCATGGGCGCCGGCGCGCGCCTCGTCGCCGGCCGGCGTTCGGATCGTGAGGCGGTCCGCATCGTGCCGATGCGGGGCATCGCCGCCCGCAACGCCGGGTTGCTGGCGCTGGTCGCCGTGCTGGCGCAGGCGCCCGGGTTCCTGCTCTACCCCGTCCTTCTGTTGGCCGCCGTATCCACGATGTCGTGGAACGGGCTGGCCTTCACCGCCGCTGCGGAGATCTCTGGCCGGGAGCGGGCGGGCACGGCGATGGGCGTGCAGAACACGATCCTGGCGTTCGGCGCCGCCCTCGCCCCGCTGGCGTTCGGCGCGCTGGTGGCCGCCACGTCCTGGGCCGCCGCATTCGGGCTGTTGGCGCTGGCTCCGGCCGCCGCGTTTGTGGTCCTCGGGCCGCTCGTCGGCGACGAGCGCGGGCGCAATGCGGACCATGCTCGGCGGGTGGCCGCTTCGCGCATGGTCCCGGCGTGACAATCTTCCCGTTTGAGAACCATCTGATCCTTTGAAACTTCTGGAGGCGACGTGAGCGAAGTGCAGTCGGGACTTGAGGGCGTCGTCGCCTTTGCGACGGAGATCGCCGAGCCGGACAAGGAGGGCGGGTCGCTCCGCTATCGCGGTGTCGACATCGAGGATCTCGTGGGCACGGTGCCCTACGAGAAGGTCTGGGGTCTGCTGGTGGACGGCACCTTCGACCCGGGCCTGTCGCCCGCCGAGCCGCACCCGCTGATTGTGCGCTCAGGTGACCCGCGCGTTGACGTGCAGGCCGCGCTGGCCACCCTCGCCCCCGAGTGGGGGATGGGCCAGCTGATCGACATCACCGACGAGCAAGCCCGCCTGGACCTGGCCCGCTCGTCCGTCATGGCCCTCTCCTTCGTCGCACAGTCTGCGCGCGGGCTCGGGCGCCCCTGGGTCTCCCAGGCGGTAATCGACGAAGGCGACACCATCGCCGAGCGCTTTCTGCTGCGGTGGCGCGGCGAGTGTGACCCAGGCCACGCGAAGGCGATCGACGCGTACTGGATCTCGGCCGCCGAGCACGGGATGAACGCCTCGACGTTCACTGCGCGAGTGGTCGCCTCGACCGGGGCGGATGTCGCGGCCGCGTTGTCCAGTGCGGTCGGCGCGCTCAGCGGCCCGCTGCACGGCGGTGCGCCGTCGCGCGTCCTGGCGATGCTCGATGAGGTGGAGCAGCAGGGCGACGCCGGCAAGTGGGTCAAGGACGCCATGGATCGTGGCGAGCGCCTGATGGGCTTCGGGCATCGCGTGTATCGCGCCGAGGACCCGCGTGCCCGCGTGCTGCGCCGCACGGCCAAGGAGCTGGGCTCCGCCCGGTACGAGGTCGCGGAGGCGCTGGAGAAGGCGGCGCTGGCCGAACTGGCCGTGCGCTATCCCGACCGCGTGCTGGCGACGAACGTCGAGTTCTGGTCGGCCGTGGTGCTCGATACCGCTCAGGTACCGGCGAATCTGTTCACGTCGATGTTCACTTGCGCGCGCGTCGCCGGTTGGTCGGCCCACATCCTCGAGCAGAAGCGTGAGGCCAGGCTGATCCGCCCGACCGCCAAGTATGTCGGTGCGGGTCCGCGGCCGGTCAGCGCCGTCTGACCGGCGAAGTCAGGCGCGGTCGAGCGCGCGGCGAAGGATGTCGCGCAGGGCGAGCTGATCCTGCTCGCTGAGTGTCGCGATCGGCGCCGGCGCGGTCGTGAACGCCTCGCCCAGCCGTTCGCGGACCTTTGCTCCCTCAGCGGTGACCACAAGATGCTTGACGCGGCGGTCGTGCTCGGCGGCGCGCCGCTCAACCAGCCCGTGCTCCTCAAGGCGATCGATGATGCCCGTGACGTTGGAGTTGTCGCAGTGCAGCGCCCCCGCGAGGTCGCTCATGGCGGCTGGGCGACCGGGCTCCAGGGCCCGCAGCGCCCACATCTGGGGTGGGGAAAGGTCGAACTCGGCGGCGATCGCCATGGCCCGCCACCGCTGCTGCTGGACGAGCTCGTGGAGGAGCTCCCAGACCTCGCCCGCCGGTGCGGTCGTGGCCGTCGCGTCGCTGTCCGTGAGGGTCATGGCTCTCGAATACTACTTGGTTTCGGCAATGGTTGCCATGCTCAACGATGCGCTAGGGTTTCGTCCCATGGCCCCCACCAACGGCATCGAAGTACATGGCCTCGTGCGCGAGTTCAAGGGCGGCATCCGCGCCGTCGACGGCATCGATATCTCCGTGGCCCCGGGAGAGATCTACGGCTTCTTGGGCCCCAACGGCGCCGGCAAGTCCACGACGGTTCTCATGCTCACGACCCTCCTTCCGCCCACGGCCGGTAGCGCCACCGTCGCGGGGTTCGACGTCGCCACTCAGGGGCCGCAGGTCCGTTCGCGCATCGGCGCCGCGCTGCAAGAGGCCGCGCTGGATAATTACCTCACCGGCCGCGAGCACATGAACCTGCAGGGCGGTCTGCAGGGGCTCAGCAAGGCCGACCGGCGCTCCCGCGGCACCGAACTGCTGGAGCGCGTCGGCCTCACCGAGGCGGCGGATCGAAAGGTGGGGGGTTACTCAGGCGGCATGAAGCGCCGGCTGGATCTGGCCCTCGCGCTCATCCATCGCCCGTCGATCATCTTTCTCGACGAGCCGACAACGGGCCTGGACCCGCAGAGCCGTGCGGCCCTGTGGGAGGACGTCGGCAATCTGGCCAAGGATGACGGCGTCACGGTCTTCCTGACCACGCAGTACCTGGAGGAGGCCGACGTGCTGGCTCATCGTGTCGGCATCATCGACGCGGGGAAGATCGTCGCCGAAGACACCCCCGCGGCGCTGAAGGCCGGCATCGGCCGCCCGACCCTCGAGGCGGTGCCGTCTGATGAATCCGAGCGCGGCGGCTTCGAGCGGGTGCTGGAAAAGTTCGGCGAACTGGTCCCCGGCGCCATCAACGCTGTTGCCGTGCGCCTCGCTGAAGGGCGCGGAGAACTGGTGGAGGTGGTCCGCGCGCTGGATGCCGAAGGTCTGCGGCCGGCTCAGATCGAGGTGCACTCGCCCACGCTCGATGACGTCTTCCTGGCCAAGACAGGTCGCAAGCTGGAGGGCGAGGGCGACGAGGCTCTAGCCGACGCGGCCGCCATCCCGGTGGCCGGCGACTGATGCTCCACGCCGCCGGCCAGGTTGGGCTGATCGCCCGCCGCTCGATCCAGCGCACGCTGCGCCAGCCCGCGATGGTCTTCCCGACCATCATGTTCCCGCTGATCCTGCTGGCCGTGAACGCCTCGGGCCTGACGGCCGCGACGAAGATCCCCGGCTTCCCCACCGACAACTACCTCAGCTTCGGTCTGGCCGTCTGCTTCATGCAGGGCGCGCTTTTCGCCTCCACGACAGCGGGCACCGAGCTGGCGGGAGACGTCGAGACTGGGTTCATGAACCGGCTGTCGCTGACACCGCTGCGCGGCTCGGCGCTGATCGCGGGCCAGCTCGCGGGCGCGGTGTTCGTCTGCCTGCTCGGAGCGATCATCTACCTCACGGTCGGCCTCATCTTCGGCGTGACGCTGGCCAGCGGATTCCTCGGAGCCGTCGTGCTGATCGTGCTCGCCGTGGTCATCGGCATCGCGTTCGGTGCGATAGGGATCTGGCTGGCGCTGCGGACCGGCTCGGCCGAAGCGGTCCAGGGGCTCTTCCCGCTGCTGTTCGTCACGTTCTTCCTCAGCTCGATCAACCTGCCACGCAACCTGATCGCCACCGACTGGTTTCGCACGATCGCCGACTGGAATCCGGTCTCCTACATGGTCGAAGGGGTCCGGTCGCTGATCATCACCGGCTGGGATGGTGAGGCGCTGCTGAAGGCGTTCCTGATCGCCGGCGGCATCGGGCTGATCGCGATCCTGGCCAGCGGCTCGGCCCTCAAGCACCGGATGGAGCGCACATGAGCACGCTGCACGTGGCGCGGGCCGTGGCCTGGCGCAACCTCCACTCTTCGTTCACCAATCCGGCGATCATCGTCCCGTCGCTGGCGTTCCCGCTCGTGTTCCTGGTGGCCTTTGCCGGCGGCCTGTCGGCGGTGTCAAAGGTGCCGGGCTTTGATTATCCGGCGGGCTACACCGCCTTCCAGTACGTGTTCGTCTTTTTGCAGTCCGCCGCCTTCGGCGGGTTCTTCATGGGCCTGGGCGTCGCCGCGGACTTCGAGAGCGGGTTCGCTCGGCGGCTCTTCCTGGCCACGCCGCATCGCAGCGGCATCCTGCTGGGCTATGTCGCGGGCGGCCTGGTCCGCTTTGGTTTCACCGCGTTCATCGTGACCGTCGCCGCCGTGGCCAGCGGGATGCGCGTGCTGGGCAGCCCGTCGCAGTTCATCGGGCTCGTCACGCTCGGGATGCTGCTGAACATCGCCTCTACGCTCTGGTCGGCAGGCGTCTCCTACCGGGCCAAGTCGCTGCAGGCCGGCCCGATCATGCAGGTGCCGATCTTTGTCGGCCTGTTCCTGGCCCCCGTGTACGTGCCCCAGGCGCTGCTCACCGGCTGGATCGACACGGCCGCCCAGTACAACCCGGCGACGTACCTGCTCAACGCCGGCCGGGGCTTTGTCGCCGGCGTGCCGGAGGACACCGCGCTGGCCTTCGGGCTGGGCTGTGCGCTCGTGGTCGTCCTAGGCACTTGGGCGATGACGTCGCTGCGCCGGGCCGAGCGCGGTCTTTAGTCAGCCTGGCGTCCGCACCTCGACAGCGTCGCCGACCCGAATCATGGCCGGGCCAAGCGGCGCGAGGTTGATGCCGAAGATCGTCCCGTGCTCGCGCGCGAGGTGGCGCAGAATCAGTGGGTCCTTGCTGGTCGTGTCCGGATCTCTGGTGGGGATCACGCAACGCACGCACGCGTGGAGGGTCGTCAGTTCGGCGTCGCCGATTTGGACGCGACCGCCTTGCCAGCCCTGCTCCTCGGAGAAGGCCGGGGCATCCAGCGCGACGTGGACATTGGTGCGAAACCGACGCAGGTCAAGCGGTGCGTGGAGTTCGTCGGCGAGCGTGGCCAGGGACGCCTGCGTGGTGAGCAGGACGCTGTTGGGTAGATCCTGCTGGCCCTCGATCCGGCGGGTGAGCCGCATGGGAATGCCGAGGTGCTGCGAGAGCGCCAGGGGGAGCGCGCTGTCGCTCCACGCGTAGACGGTGCCGTCGGGGCCCGTGACCTCAGGCTCGGGCGGCGTCGCAGGGTCGAGGGCCGCGCCGTCCTGGTCGGGGTAGCGGGCGCGCCACTGCAGCATCCCCGGCGCCTGGCGGACCGTGAGCCGTCGGTCGCGGTCGGTGTCCCAGAGCGCGTGGGTGCGGTCACCGCCAGCGCCACGCGGGTCCAGGCGCAGCGCGTCAACCGGCTCTCCGGCCATCGATTTGACCGGCCAGCGGTGCAGTTCCACGACGGTGCCGGTGAACGTGGGCATACGCGGGAATCTACGAGACACGGGGTTTGGCTACGCGCTGCCGGCACGCCGGTGGCGTTCCCTGACGTTCAAATCGCGGTGGCGGCGTGGTCGATCGACGCCGTGCTGCTGACGCGTGACCGTGACTTCCTGGCGATCGCGGCGGTGGCGCCGGGCCTGCAGGTCGAACCGGTGACGTGACTGGCCGGCTGTGGACCGGCGACGGCGAACTACGCGCCGGGCAGCGCAGAAACGCGATGGGCGAAAAAGGGGCGGTATGCGCCACTATCTCGCCCAGGCGATCGCCCGGTCGCCCCGAGCCCCCTACGCACCCCGGGTAAGGCCCCCCGAACGCACGAAGGGCCCGGCGGCAACACCGGGCCCTTCGTGGTCCTGCTCCAGTCGCCCCGGTCCTGCCGGGGCGAAGCTGGCTACATCATTCCGCCCATGTCGGGCATGCCGCCGCCCATGCCGCCGCCGCCGTCCTTGTCGGGGATCTCGGCGATGATGGCCTCGGTGGTGAGGATGTTCTTTGCGATCGACGCTGCGTTCTGCAGCGCGGAGCGCGTCACCATCGCGGGGTCGATCACGCCGGCCTCGACGAGATCAACGATCTCACCGGTGGCGGCGTTCAGGCCGAAGCCCTTCTTGGCCTTGCGCACGTCG
Source organism: Solirubrobacterales bacterium (assembly GCA_038319025.1). Lineage (GTDB taxonomy): Bacteria > Actinomycetota > Thermoleophilia > Solirubrobacterales > Solirubrobacteraceae > JBBQCW01. The sequence continues at coordinate 59,151 of JBBQCW010000009.1, read as the reverse complement.
GCGATCACGACGGAGCCTTCGTGGCCCGCGTTCTCGGCGATGTGACGGAGAGGCTCTTCCACCGCACGCAGCACGATGCGCGTACCGGTGAGCTGATCCTCGTCCAGGTTGAGGGCGTCGAACTTGACGGCCTCAGCGGCCTGCAGCAGTGCAACCCCGCCGCCGGGGACGATGCCCTCTTCGAGCGCCGCGCGGGTGGCCTGGAGTGCGTCCTCGACGCGGTGCTTCTTCTCCTTGACCTCCGTCTCGGTGGCTGCGCCGACCTTGACGACGGCGACGCCGCCAGACAGCTTGGCCAGGCGCTCCTGCAGCTTCTCCCGATCGAAGTCGGAGTCGGTGTTCTCGACCTCGGCCTTGATCTGGTTGATGCGGCCCTTGATGTCCTCGGTGGACCCGTTGCCATCAACGATGGTCGTGTTGTCCTTGCCGATGACGATGCGGCGGGCGCGACCCAGCTGGGAGACCTGCGTGTTCTCCAGCTTCAGGCCGAGCTCTTCGGTGATGACTTCGCCGCCGGTGAGGATGGCGATGTCTTCGAGCATGCGCTTGCGGCGGTCGCCGAAGCCCGGGGCCTTGACGGCAACACCGGTGAAGGTGCCACGCAGCTTGTTCACCACGAGCGTGGCGAGAGCTTCGCCCTCGACGTCCTCGGCGATGATCAGCAGCGGCTTGCCGGACTGGATGACGGCCTCGAGGACCGGCAGCACGTCACGGACGGCACCGATCTTTTGGTTGGCGATCAGCACGTACGGATCGTCCAGGGTTGCTTCCATGCGGTCCTGGTCGGTGACCATGTACGGGGAGATGTAGCCCTTGTCGAACTGCATGCCCTCCGTGAACTCGAGCTCGAGGCCGAACGTCTGCCCCTCCTCGACGTTCACGACGCCGTCCTTGCCGACCTTGTCGATGGCGTCAGCGATGACGTCGCCGATCTCATCGTCACCGGCGGAGATGGTCGCCACGCGGGCGATCTGCTCCTTGCCGGAGATCTCCTTGGACTGCTTGCCGATGTTCTCGACGATCGCGTCGACGGCGTACTCGATGCCCTTCTTGAGCGCGAGCGGGTTGGCACCGGCCGTCACGTTGCGCAGGCCCTGATGCACGATGGCCTGGGCCAGCACCGTAGCGGTGGTGGTGCCGTCGCCGGCCACGTCGTTGGTCGCCGTGGCGACCTCGCGGACGAGCTGGGCGCCCTGGTTCTGGAAGACGTCCTCGACTTCGATCTCACGAGCGATGGTGACACCATCGTTGGTGATCGTCGGGGCGCCGAACTTCTTGTCGATGACGACGTAGCGGCCCTTGGGGCCGAGCGTCACCTTGACGGCGTTGGCGACAGCGTCGACACCATCCTGCAGAGCGGTGCGCGCGTTCGCGCCGTACTTGAGTTCCTTAGCCATTCTGTTTCTCTCTCCTTAGGACTGGACGATCGCCAGGACGTCGGACTCGCGCAGGACCAGGAGGTCCTCGCCGTCGACCTTGATCTCGGTCCCGCCGTACTTGCTGTAGAGCACGGTGTCGTCGACGCTCACGTCGAGCGCCACGCGGTCACCGGCTTCGTTGCGGGCACCTTCACCGATGGCCAGGACCTTGCCCCGCTGGGGCTTCTCCTTGGCGGTGTCGGGGAGCACGAGGCCGCTGGCCGTCGTCTCTTCCTCTTCGAGCGCGCGGATGATCAGTCGATCACCCAGGGGCTTGAGCTTCATGGATATTCCTCCGTCTGAGGGGTAAAACGATTGTGGTTGGCACTCGATGGTGCGGAGTGCCAACGCTCTGACGGACAATAGCGCACCGATGAGGCCGGTCAAGACCTCGTTGGCACTCGTTCACATTGAGTGCCAGGGCCTGTGGGCCTGTCGGCCGCTCCGGCGGGGCTAGTTCTGGGCGCCGCCGATGCCGTGAAGGGCATCGGTGACCGAAGGCGGATTATCGATGATCTGGCTGAAGCGCACGACGGTGACGGTGTCCTCCATCGTCACCGACTTGCCGTAGATCTGCTCCAGAAAGTGGATCATCTCGTCGTGGCGGCGAAACTCGGGGTTGTCGTGCTCGATGTCGCGCGGCGAGAGCTCCCGGATGCGCTTGACCTCCACGGTGTCGATCACGGCGTCGAAGATCTTCTCCCGAGGGGAGTGCTGATAGCCGATCGTCACCAGCACAGCCTGGTTCTTGCGGTACTTGTGCGACTTGTCGCCCAGCCGGATGGTGGCCGTCTTTCGACCCCGCTTGAGCTGGTCAGCGAAGATCGTCGAGTAGAAGTTCAAGACCTGCATCGGCCGTGAACCCTACCCCGTCGGCGCGAGGAGACGCAGCGCGCGGGTGGCCATCTCCCGTTCCCCGGCGTAGCTCAGCGCGGTCGGCGCATCGGGCAGCGGCACCCACCACGCCCGCTGCACTTCGTGGTCGTGGTCCGCAACGTCGCCGCTGCGGTAGTCGCACAGGTAGAACGTGACGATCTTGGCGATGCGACGACCGCCGCGCTGGTACCAGTAGCGCACGTCGCCGATCGTCTCGCGGATGTCGACGGTCAGGCCGGCCTCCTCGCGAATCTCGCGCAGGGCGGCGGCCTGCGGTGTTTCGCCCGGGTCCGGGTGGCCCTTGGGTAGCGCCACCACGCGGGACCCGTCAGCGGCGCGGCGCGTCGGCTCGATCAAAACGCACTCCCAGCCCGATGGGGCCTCGCTGTTGGGGCGCACCACCACGCCGCCGGTGGAGTATTCGCTTGCTGTCCGGGCCACGGTCCGTCGGGCCTAGTACACGTAGCCCGCGAGGGCATCCGGATCATGGACGGTCAGGCGACCGCGGCCCTGGGTGATGACGCCGGCCCGTTCGAGCACCGCGAGGAAGCGGCTCGCTGACTCCCGTGAGGAGCCGGCCAGCTGGGCGATGTCGGCCTGGGTGGCCACGACGACCACGTCCTTCTCGCCGCCTTCGCCTTCCAACCGGACCTGCTCGACGAGCGAGCGCAGCACGCCGGCCACGCGACTCTGCACCGTCTGGAACGACTGGCGCGAGATCCGCTCGTTCGCCTCGCGCAGCCGCCCGGCCAGCGAGATCACGATCTCGACGGCCAGATCCGGTTGATCGTGGAGCAGGCGCTGCATGTCGGCGCTGCCGATGGCCAGCGCCTCCACCTCATCCAGCGTCTCGATCGTCGCTGAGCGGCGCTCATCGTCGAACATCGCCAGCTCGCCGAAAATGTCGCCGGGGCCGAAGTGGGCGAGCGTGATGGAACGACCGTCCGCATGCTCACGCAAGGCGCGTGCGTGGCCGCTGCGCAGGATGTAACACGTGGTGCTGGTGTCACCCTCGCGGAAGATGGCGTGACCGGCGGCGAACTTGCGCACCACCGTCACGTCGGCTATGCGCGCCAGCCCTTCCGAGGGCAATGTGGCGAACGCCGGCACGTGACCAAGGGCGTCGAGCGCGCGTGTGGTCTCGCTCTCCATGTGAGGTTCGTATCACACAACGCGAGACGCGTCGGCTCGGAGACCGCAACCCGCGGCACTTGAACGTGTCTCATGGGGACGATGCCCTGCTTCAGTTCCCCCACCGGCGTGACAACGAGATCCGGTCGCTATGGTCGGTGCATGGCCGTACGCGTCCTCCCGTTTCTTCTGACTGCGCTTGTGCTGGCCTTGCCGGCGGGGATAAGCACAGCCAAGGCCACCCCCTCGAGCGTGTGGGCGACCGTCAACGTGTGCGACACCGCCGGTGCCGCGAACACCATCGGCATTCGCGGTTCGATGCCGGGCAACGGTAAGCACGCGACCATGATGTTCATGCGGTTTCGCGTCCAGTACCGGGATGCGAAGGGGGCATGGAAGACGGCAAAGTCGCTCGATACCGGGTTTTTGGCGATCGGTCAGGGCAACGTTCGGTCGCGGGAGTCAGGGCATTCCTTCACCGTCAAGCCGCCTGCGACGGGTGCCTACGTCTTGCGCGGGCTGCTCAACTACCAGTGGCGCGGTAGCCACGGCCAGGTCACCCGCACGCTGACGCGCCTGACCACCGCTGGGCACAAGAGCACCGCCGGCTCCGACCCGCCCGGCTACTCCAAGGCCATCTGCAGCATCGTCGCGCCATAGCTCGGCGTCGCGTCAGCCGCGAGGGCCAAACAGCCGCGGGTCGTTGCTGATCACGCCGGCGACGCCCATTTTCTCGAGCTTGACCATCAGGTCGGCGTCGTCGACCGTCCAGACGTACAACTCACCGCCCGCGCCGACCACGGCTTTCGCCAGTCGCGGCGTCACGAGCAGGTGGTGGCACATCAGTGCATCGCAGCGGCCGCCCCGAATGGCTCGGGCGGCGCGCGCGGGCAGGGCGCGGCGGTAGGCCGTCCCGAACGCGATCGCGAACGGCTTCACCAGCGGCCGCTCCATCGGGTTGTTGCGGATCTTGGGGACCGACCAGCCGATGCGCAGTTCCGGCGCGACCTCGCGCAGCACGGCGAGGCTCGACGTCTCCATCGTCGACACGATCGTCCTCGGCACGGCTCCGCAGGCATGGAGGGCCTGCGCCGCGCGCTCCTCATAGCCCGCGAGCTTGAGGTCGACATCCAGTTCGACGCCGGCAAACGGGTCGGAGGACAGCAGGGTGAGGCCCTCGACGAGGGTCAGCAGCGTGCCGGCGGCCCGCCGCCTACGTGCGTCGGAATAGTCGTGGGCCAGGAACAGCTCGCCGGCACCGTCCGGGTATTCCGGCAGCACGTCGAACTCGATCATGTCGACGTCGGCCGCGAGCGCGGCGTCGAAGCTGGCGATCGTGTTCCCGGGCGCGATCAGGTCGGCCCCCTTGTGTCCGACGCGGCGCATGGGAGTGGGCGTGCTCATTGCTGACATTGTGCGCACCAGAAGGTTGGACGGTTCCCGTCGCCCTGCCCGCGCTGCTGCACGAGGCTGCCGCAGCGCACGCATGGGCGGCCGGCGCGACCGTAGATGTGGCGCTCGCGTAGTTGCATACCGCCGCGGGCCGAGTCGCGCATCCTGGGCCGGGTAGCGCGCAGCACGGCCCGGATCTCGGCGTCGGCGACCGTCCCGGCGGGACGCCACGGGTCTACGGCGGCATCGAAGCAGCCCTCGCATTTCCACAGGTTTCCGATGCCGGCGACCGTCCGCTGGTCCAGCAAGGCGTCGCCGATCGTTCGCGTGGGATCGTCATGGCGCAGTCGGCGCAGCACCTCGTCCTCGTCGAACTCGTCAGCCACGATGTCCGGGCCGAGGCTGCGGATCTGGGGCATCGTTCGCGCTCGCGACTGGGTGAGCAGTTCGAGCACGGGGCCGTCGAACTCGACGACCTCCTGCCCGCGGGCGCTCAGCACCAGCCACGCCCGCCTCGGTGCCCGGTGCCAGCGACGACCATCGCGGTAGGTGCCCCACGACCCGGTCATCCGCAGGTGGGAATGGAGCACCAGATCACCTTCAAAGTGGATGAAGAGGTGCTTGCCGCGCGCGTCGACGCCCGTCACCGACCGGCCGGCCAGCCGGGTCGGCCAGTCGTCCCGGGCAAAGCGCACGTGGGTGACGATCTCCTCCGGCACCACGCCGACCAGGATCGGGCGGATGCGGTTGGCGGCGTAGTGGATCGTGTCGCCTTCGGGCATCGCGGGGAACGTTAGTAGCGTGGGCTCGTGCGCGTTCTTGTGACGGGGGCCAGCGGGTTCATCGGCGGCGTGGTCTGTGACCGCCTGCGTGCGGACGGGCACGAGGTGTTTGCGCTCGTGCGCCGGCCAGGGTCAGAGCCGGCGGGCACCACCGCGGTCGCCGGCGACCTCACCGACGCCGCGCTGCTCGGCGCTGCTGTGGGGCAAGTCGCCCCGGAAGGGGTCATCCATCTGGCCGCTGAGATCGCCTCCCAGCGCAGCGAGGAGATCCTGCGCGAGGTGAACGTGGAGGGCACACGGCGCCTGCTTGATGCGTGTGGCGCGTTGCCGTCCTCACCGCGGTTCGTCTTCGTGTCCACCGTCGTCACGGGCGAAGCGCGTGGGGCCGTGCTCGTTCCCGAACGGCCGCTGCCTGTGCAGACCGCCTACGGCCGCACGAAGCAGGAGGGGGAGCGACTGGTGCTCGACTCCGAGTTGCCGGCGAGCGTGGTTCGCCCCTCCCACGTGTACGGGAGTGGCGGCTGGTACGAGCATGAGATCGTCGCCCGGATGAAGCAGCCGGGCCGTTTCTGCGTGATGGGCCGCGGGGACAACTGGTGGGACGTCGTACACGTCGATGACGTTGCGTCGGCCTGTGTCGCGGCGCTCGATCGCGCGCCCGATGGAGCCGTCTACCACTGCGTCGACGACGAGCCGATCACCCAGCGCGATTTCATGACGTTGGGCACCGAGGCACTCGGTTTGGGTGCGCCGCGCTCGGTGCCCGCCTGGGTCGTTCGATTGGCGGCGGGGGCAGGCCCGGCCGCCGCGGTGATGCGTTCCGCGCGCTCGTCGAACGCGCGGCTGAAGGATGAGCTGGGCTGGGAGCCGCGGTACCCGTCGTCGCGCGAGGGCGTGCCCGCGGCGATCGCCGGGATGGGCGGGTGAGGGCGGCCACGCTTCGGCGGCGATGCGCGATCGTTGTGGCGCTCCTCGCGCCGGCGCTGGTGGCCCCGGCGTCCGCAGCAGCGTTCGCACCCGTCGCGACGGAGCTCGGATCGTTTGCCTTGCCGACCTACGTCACGGCTGCCCCGGGTGACTCGACGGGCCTGTACGTGGTGGAGCGGGCCGGCCGGATCAAGCTGCTGCGGGGAGGCGTGACGAAGACGTTTCTGGACGCCAGCGCCCAAGTCGACATCGTTCACGAACGCGGGATGCTCAGCGTCGCTTTCGCCCCGGACTATGCCGCGTCGGGCTTGCTCTACACCTATGAGACCGAGCTTCCGGCGGTGGCGGGCGGGAGTAGCGACAACCACGTCGTCGAATGGCGGCGCGACCCCAGCGATCCCGACCGTGTGGATCCGGCCTCCGAGCGCGAGGTTCTGACCATTCCTCATCCGGGACAAAACAACCACAACGGCGGGCAGTTGCAGTTCGGGCCCGACGGGCGTCTGTGGATCGCCAGCGGCGACGGTGGGGGTACCGGCGACCCGAACCATCTGGCGCAGAACCGGAACGATCTGCGTGGCAAGCTGCTGCGCATAGACCCGCGACCCGTGGGTGGCGACGCCTACGGGATCCCGCCCGACAACCCGTTCGTGGGAATCGCGGGCGCAAAGCCGGAGGTGTGGGCGTACGGCTTGCGCAATCCGTGGAGGTTCAGCTTTGACCGGACCACGCAGGATCTGTGGATCGCCGATGTCGGGCAGGACACCACGGAGGAATTGGATCTGGCCACGAAGGCAAGCGGGTGGGAACCGGGGGCCAACGACGGCTGGTCCTGCCGGGAGGGGCTCGCCGCCTACTCCGGGGCGCCCGCGGGGTGCCCGTCGCTGGGCTTCACCGACCCGGTCATGACGTACCCCCACGAGAACGGTCGGTGTGCGATCACCGGTGGATACGTGGTGCGTGCCGATGATCTTCCGTCCTGGACGGGGCGATATCTGTTTTCCGACTACTGCGACGGCATCGTGCGGGCGCGCGACGTTGCCGGGACGGTGCAGCCCGTGGGTCTGGCGTTGGCCAATCCCGTCTCGTTCGGGGAGGACGGCTGTGGCCACCTGTACGCAGTTGGCAACGGCGGGAAGGTCTGGCGGCTCAGCGAAGCGACCCCGCCGCCCGCATGCCCCACGCCGCCCGATCCGCCGCCGCCCGTGCCCCCGGATGTCGTCGATCTGCCCGCGCCGGCGCCCACGCCCGATCCGGTTCCGTCAGCCCCCGTTATGCCCTCCGGGCGCAAGGCCGCGGACAGGCTGGCGTCAGCGATGTTCACCGGTGCGGTCGCCGCGCCGAAGGTGTTGTCGGGGCTGGTCGGGGCGACCGTCGTCGCGCCCGTCGGCGTCGCGCACGGCGTGCTCAGCGTGGACCCGCGCGCCCGCAGCACCCGGCTGTTGGCGGTTGGCTGCGATGCGAGTTGCACGGTCACGGTGCGGGCGGCTTTGGCGCTGCGGCGCACGCGAGCGGCACTGGTGCGCACCGTTCGACGCCAATCGCGGGCCGTCACACTGGCGGCCGGTCACGCGACGCTCGCGCACCTGCAGCTGACCGCCCGGCAGCGCCGTTTGCTCATCGCCGCCTACCGGGCCGATCTCGTTTTGAAGATCACGGTCCGTACGGCCGGGGTGAGCCGTACGGTCGCGGCGACGATCCGGCTGAAGCGGGAGCGCTCGCGTCTCTGAAGTTTCCGCGTGGTGTGCGCCCGGGGACCCTTCGTGGGCGGTGCTACGCTGTGCCCCATGCGCACGGTCTCCGTTCGGGAGCTGAGAAATCAGACAGGAGACGTCATGGATGCGGTCGCCTCCGGTGAGCGCGTCGTGCTGACCCGCAACAGCGTGCCGATCGCGGACATCGTCCCGCACCGGGCCAAACGCAAGTGGATCCCCGGTGCCGAACTGGTGGTCATGCTCGAGGAGCTCCGTCTTGCCTGCGAGGCAGAAGCAGAGCCCGACACTACGTTCGCAAGCGATATCGCAGACGCCTACGTCGACGACGCTGAGGATCCGTGGACGCGCGAGCCGTCGTAGACACGTCGGTGTTCGTAGCCAGTGAGTCCGGGCGGGCGATCGACGCTGAGACGGTCGCTCAGTATGAGACCTGCGTCTCGATCTTCACGCTCACGGAGCTACGGCTGGGCGTCGCGATGACCAGCGGTCCTGCGCGCAACGCGCGCTCGAGAGCGTTGGCCATAGCCGGGTCCTTTGAGAGTATTGGAGCCGACGAACGGACGGCAGAACGGGCCGCCGATATTCTGGCCGCCGGCCGTCTTGCTGGGCAGCGGGTGGGCGTCTTCGACGCTTTTATCGCGGCCAGCGCGATGGTCACTGGGCTCCCGTTGCTCACCCAGAACGGGGATTTCGCCTTGATCGCCGAGCGCTCGGCGGGTGCGCTCCACATCGTGCGGGTGTAACCGGTGCTCCGCGGAACCCGTAGACCGCTTGCGCGCTCCTGGTGCGCCAGCTGCGTCGTGTCCGTCCTCACGTTGGGGGTCCTGCTGATCGGCGGAGGACCCGTCCAAGCCCGCGGCCCCGTGTTCACGACAGTGGACAAGGTGCCCCAGCCCGGCTACCCGACGGCGCTCACGGCCGGGGACGGCATTCGGTACATCTTCTTCTCGGCGGCCGATGGCCAGCTCGGAAGGTGGGACACCACGACCGGCCTGCGGACCTTCATCCCGCTGGCCAGCTTGGGGGTGAGCGGTCGGGAGACCTGTCCGCCGACGGATGTCGCCGACGGTTTGCTGCTGCTCGACTGTGGCCCGGTGCTGGTTCGCGTGGTGGACCTCGCCCCCGTAGCCGTGGCGGCCGCGCCGCCAGGGGTGTTCCTTCCCGGCTTTGGCTGGGAGCGGCTCGGCCCCCAGGCGATCGCCAGCACCGCCGCGGGCTGCAAGGACCCAGGGCACCGGTGTACGGGGTCGACGCTGGACTGGCGGACCGGGGCGGTCTCGCTCGGTGCTGGCCAGGTCGCGCCCGGGTGCGGGCAGCGGCAGCCGTCGGTGTGTGTGCCGGACGGCGCTGATGTGGTGCGTGATCTGGGCGCGGGTCGCTTCGAGATCCGCCGGCACGGTAGGCGAGTGGCGGCGATCCGCGCGCACGTCCCGTCATTGTGGTCGCGCCCCGGGGCGCTGCTCGCCGCGATCCACCTGTCGGTGAACGGCGGAACGGTGGCCTGGATGGACACGCTCCACGTCCACGTGCTGGACATCGCGAGGCGCGCGGTGGCATCGGTTCCCCTGCCGCTCACCGGGGAAGCCGCGGTGGCGTGCTGTCAGATCGCGGCGACGACGCGTGGCATTCTGGTCGTGGCGCCGGCGGTCGACTGGCTCGCGCCCTCGCCCTCTTTCACCGTGGCGCTGCGGCGCACGAACTTCGAGCGGCTGCGCTGAGCACTACGCGCTGAGCGTCAAGCGTCGCGGACCCTGGCGGAAGCCGAGGTCGATCAGAATCGGCTCCCACGCCGAGCCGACCACCTGCTCTCCATCGACCTTCTCGATCGCCAGTTTGCGCCCGCGGGCGCCGAGCACGAACGCGGCCAGCGCCTCAAGCGCGGGCCTTACGCGCGGGTCGTCAGCGTCGGCCAGCACCTGGATGCCGCGACCTCCACGCTCGACGTACAGAACAGGCTCAGCCCCAGCCTGCACCACGAGCGCACCAGCGACACGCGCCGGTCGCCGACCGGGCGCCGCGACGCCGTCCTCATTCGAACGCCGCGGCCACGGCAGGGCGGCCCCGTAAGCCTGCGCCGGGTCGGTCGCGGCGAGCACCACAGGGGCGGCCTCGTTGGGATCGCGCTGAGCGCGCAGCCGCTCCACCGCCCCAGGGAGCGCAAACTGCGCGCCGCCGAGCCCTTCAATGAAGTACCCGCGCCGACACACTCCCAACGTCTCCAGCGACGACAGTGCGTCGTAGAGGATCGCGAATCCGCCTGGGATTCCTTCGGCCAAAACCTGCTCACGGGTGACGATGCCGTACCGCTCCAGCAGCAATTCCGCGAGCGTCCGGCGGCGCTGGCCAGGGTCAGCTTCCGTGCGGAAGATCGTCGACGTCAGCGCCCAGCGACCCTGGACCTGCGCGCCGGCCCCGGCACTGCGCCGCGCGCCGAACCGCCGGGCGCCACTCGCGTGGCGCGAGCGCTCCGCTGCTTTCGTGGCCCGGGCCGGCGTCAGGCGCGGGGCGCGCAACGGCGCCCACGCGTCGTTGGTCACCTCGCCCGCCCAGACCAGATCCCACAGCGCCTCCTGCAACGCCTCGGGTGCAAGCGGCACCTCGGCCAGGAGGTCGGTGAAGAAGCACGGCGCGGCGGCGAGTCGCTCCCGCAGCAGGTCGTGCTCGGGCGCCGACGGCAGGTCCCCCTTGTAGGGCGGGCGGCCGATCAATTCGGCGTCCTCGCGGAAGTAGAGCGCCACCTTCCCGGCGTTGCGACCCAGCGCGCCCGCCCCGACCCACACGACCTCGCCGCTCGCACACAGCTGGTCCATCCAGGTGGTGGAATAGGCGCCGCACCGGCGCGGCAGCACGTCGCGCTCCCACACCTCGACAGGCAACGCGAGCCCCTGCAGCGGGACCAGCACCTCGCGCAGGCGGTCCACGCCCGCACCCGCCGGCGGATGACGATCGACGCCCTGCCATGACGGGAGGAACGCGGCGAACGCTCGCGGGTCGGCGGGCTCGATCTCCTTACGCAGCACCGCCAGCGAGGCGCGGCGCAGGCGGCGCAGCACCTCGACGTCGCACCACTCGCGCTCGATCCCGCCAGGGCGCAGTTCGCCGCGCACGAGAGCGCCGTCGACCTCTAGTTCTCGGAGTGCGCTGGACACGTCCACGCCGTAGCGCAGGCTCGGCTCGTCGGTGGTGAACGGTCCGTGTGTGCGCGCGTAGCGGGCCAGCAGCACTCGGAGCGCGTCGCGCACCGTGGCTACGAACACCTCCGGCAGTCCGCCGGGCGGCACCGCGCCGACGGCGTCGCGGAAAAGTCCCGCGTCGTCGGCGGCCACCCAGCGCTCCTCGCCGCCAAGGCGCAGACGCACCACGCGGCGCTCGCGCTCCAGCTCCGCCAGCATCGCGTCCGCGTCCAGCCCGTCCAGAACGCGCTCCGCCGCCTCGGCTCTCGTCAGGTCCCCGACGCGCCGCAGCACGTCGCCGAGCATGTCGCGCGACGTCGCCTGTGTCCGCTCGGAGCGATGCTGCAGGTCGGCCTCGACCTGCTCCAGCGCAGGCAGGGAGATCAGCTCCCGCAGCTCCTCCTGACCGAGCAACTCTCGCAGCAGGTCGCGGTCCAGGGACAGGGCGGCCGCGCGGCGTTCCGCGTTCGGCGTGTCGCCCTCGTACATGTACGTCGCCACGTAGTCGAACAGGAGCGAGGAGGCGAACGGTGAGGCGGTGCGCGTCTCCACCTCCACCAACGACAGCTCGCGTGAATGCAGGCCGCGCAGGATCTCCGTGAGTCCGGGGACGTCGAGCACGTCGCGCAGGCACTCGCGGTAGGTCTCCAGAATGATCGGGAAGTCGGCGTAGCGCTTGGCCACCTCCAGCAGCGACTGGGCCTTCAGGCGCTGCTGCCACAGCGGGGTGCGTCGTCCTGGGTAGGCGCGGGGAATCAGCAGCGCTCGCGAGGCGTTCTCGCGGAAGCGGGCACCGAACAGGGCGGAGGCGCCCAGCTCGGCCACGACGTCGTCCTCGACCTCGTCGGGTTCGACCATCACGAGCTCCGCGCCCGGGGGTTCGTCCGCGTCGGGGAGGTGGACGATGATCCCGTCGTCGGACCAGATCGCGTCGGATTCCAGCCCGAACCGTTCCCGGATCCGGCGGCTCAATGCGAGGCCCCACGCGGCGTGGACGCGCCCGCCGTAAGGCGACAGGATGCACAGGCGCCAGTCGCCTATCTCATCGCGAAAGCGCTCCACCACGATCGTGCGATCCGACGGGATCACCCGCGTGGCCTCCTGCTGTTCGCCCAAGAAGTCCAGGAGGTTGCGAGCGGCGAGCGCATCGAGGTCGTAGTCGCGTTCGAGCGTCGCCGCGTCCTGGTCGACCGCCCAGCGGGAGAAGGCGCCGATCGCTTCGCCCAGCTCCTTCGGGCGCCCCACACCGTCGCCCCTCCAGAACGGGATCGCGCCGGGCGCGCCGGGCGCCGGCGTGACGATCACCCGGTCGCGGCCGATCTCCTCGATCCGCCAGGAGGACGCGCCGAGCAGGAACGTCTGGCCAGCCCGCGCTTCGTAAACCATCTCCTCGTCCAGCTCGCCGACGCGGCGCCCGTCGGGCAGGACGACGGCGAACAGTCCGCGGTCGGGGATCGTCCCTGCGTTGGTGACCGCGAGCTGGCGCGAGCCCTTGCGCGAACGGATCGTGCCGGCCACGCGGTCCCACACGATGCGCGGGCGCAGGTCACCGAACTCCGACGACGGGTAGCGGCCGTCGAGCATGTCGAGCACGTTCTCCAGCAACTCCCGAGACAAGTCCGCGTAGGAGTGCGTGCGGGTCACGAGGGCGTACAGGTCGTCGACCGCAACCGGATCCGGCTCAGCGGAGACGGCGATGGCCACCACCTGCTGGGCGAGTACATCCAGCGCGTTGCGGGGCACGACGGTCGGCTCGATCTTGCCCTCGCGCATCAGCTTCACGACGACGGCGCACTCGAGCAGGTCGGCGCGGAACTTGGGGAAGATCCGGCCCTTGGATGTGTCGCCCACGTTGTGCCCGGCGCGGCCGATCCGCTGCAGGCCGCGGGCGACGGACTTGGGGGACTCGACCTGCAGGACGAGGTCGACGGCGCCCATGTCGATCCCCAGCTCCAGCGACGAGGTTGCCACCAGGCAGGGAAGATCTCCGGCCTTCAGCAGCTCCTCGATCACCGTGCGCTCCTCGCGCGCCAGCGAGCCATGATGCGCGCGGGCGATCTCGACGGGCGCTTCGCCGTCGGCGAGGTCGGCGTTGGCAAGCTCATTGAGGCGCAGCGCGAGGCGCTCGGCGCCGCGCCGCGCGTTGACGAAGATGATCGTCGAGCGGTGCTCGCGCACGAGCGCGAGGAGTTGCGGGTACATGGCGGGCCAGATCGAGCGACGAGTGGCTTCCCCTCCGATCAGCGGCTCCAGCTCAGCGACCGGCTCCAGCGTCTGCTCGGGCTCGACCATCGACTCGACCGGCACGATGATCTTCAGATCCAGTGGCTTACGGATGCCGGCGTCCACGATCGTGACCGTTCGGCGCGGGCCGACGAGGAAGCGCCCGATCTCCTCGAGCGGGTTCTGCGTCGCGCTCAGCCCGATGCGCTGAAGCTCACGCGAGGCGTCTTCCTGGTTGGCCTGCAGGCGCTCCAACGTCAACGCCATGTGAGCGCCGCGCTTGGTGGCGGCGACGGCGTGAATCTCGTCGACGATCACCGCCTCCACCTGGGTCAGCGTCTCGCGGGCTTGCGAGGTGAGCATGAGGTACAACGACTCGGGCGTCGTGATCAGGATGTCCGGCGGCGTGCGGCGCATCTGCGCGCGCTCGCGCTGAGTGGTGTCGCCGGTGCGGATCGCGACGGTGGTGTCGGCGCCGATCCCGCTGAGTGGGGCGCGCAAGTTGCGCTCCACGTCGTAGGAGAGCGCCTTCAGCGGGGATACGTAGACGATCCGCGTGTGCCCTTTGACGCCCTCGGGGAGCGGATCGCGCGCGAGACGATCCAGCCCCCACAGGAAGGCGGCAAGCGTCTTGCCCGAACCCGTCGGCGCGCTCAGGAGCACGTGGCCACCCGTCGCGATCACGGGCCAGGCCTGCTCCTGCGCCGGGGTGGGAGCGGCGAACGCCCGCGTGAACCAGTCACGCGTGGCGGGGGTGAAGGCGGACAACGGCATTGCGCTCAGCGTATCCAGCCGCTCCGGTTGGCTTCGCGGATATCGTGAGGCGCATGATCGAGCCCAACGCGTTGGCCGGGTCGGGCCTGGACCGGGCGGCCGAGCGTCGCACTGATGCATCGTGGCTGGCCGCCGCTCGCACGGACCCGGCGTCCCAGGCCATCGTGGCCACGCGTGAGGAGATCGCCTTGACCGCAGGCCTACGGCCCGGCGCCGCTCGCGTGCCACTGCAGGGACTCGCGGCCATCACGGACGTCGAGCAGGCGATCTTCCTCGGCGTGGAGGACGGGGCAGCACTCTTCGCTGTGGACGGCTCGACGGTCCTCGACGAGGAGGACCTCATCGACGTCCTCGCGGTGCAGGATGCATCCCTGGTCGGGCTGCGGGAGGCCGTTCCGCGCCTGGCCCGTGCCGACGCGGGCGTGTTGGCCTGGGCGCAAGCATTGCTCAACTGGCAGCGCGCCCACCGGTTCTGCGGGGTGTGCGGCACCGCGAGCCAGGCGACCGAGGGCGGCCACGCCCGCCTGTGCCCCAACTGCGGGCACACGACCCACCCGCGCACCGACCCGGTGATCATCGTCGCCGTGATCGACCCGATCGCCGATCGGGTGCTGCTGGGCCGTCAAGCCGCGTGGCCACGTGGGACGTACTCGGCGCTGGCCGGCTTCGTCGAACCGGCCGAGTCGCTGGAGGAGGCGACCGCGCGGGAGGTGCTCGAAGAGTCCGGCGTCACGGTGGGCGACATCACCTACCGCTCGTCGCAGCCATGGCCGTTCCCCGGCTCACTGATGATCGGGTTTCTGGCCACGTGGACGGGCGGAGAGCCGGAGGCACTGGACGGCGAACTGGAAGACGTGCGCTGGTTCACGCGCGCCGAGGTGGCCGAGGCGGCTCAGCAGGACGCCGGCTGGCTCGACGGCGACGGAACCCGCCTGCTGCTACCGCCGCGGGTCGCGATCGCCCGGCGCCTTGTGGACGGCTGGCTGGCTGACGCCTGACGTCGCCCCGCCGACCGGTGAGATTGGCTCAGCGGTTGCCAGTCGTCGCCTGGCGACTTCGAGCCCTGCATCCCAGCCCGGCGCCCGTCCGCCCGGTGGCGGCCGGAGGAAGTCTGTCGGCAGACCGGCGCTGGCAATCAGCCAGGCGGTCACAGAGTTGGAGTTCCACATCTCGCCTGCCTTCAGCTCATCGCGCCCCCACACAGGCCTGGGCACGGTGGCGACGACATCGAGGATCCTGCGGGCAAACACGGGGTCGCTCGTGAGCCGGTGGGGGGCGCCGATCGCCTCGCCGAGATCCGGAATCGAACCGCCGCGCCAGCAGCGCACCTCGTAACAAAACAGGCGCCACCAGCCAAGGTGGCGGCTGCCGACGGCGCCAGTGGCGACCACGCCCCGGCTCGCCTCGTCGGCGTCCGGCGAAGGCGCGACCTCGATCGTGTAACGCTCGCCGTCCAGATGGACGACGAGCGCCGCGTGATAGAGGTCGCATCGTTGCCGGCGCTGGCGGGCGGCTTCGATCGCTTCGAATATGCGCCCGTTGACGCGCACGGAGGAATGCCCCCCTGCGCCGAGCGGGATCCAGTACAGATGCATGGCGGCGGTGTCGGACGGGCGTATCGCTGTGTCGGCGGCTTCGTTCATCGTTAGGCCATCGGCGTGACCGAGCTGATCTCGGCACGGAAGAACGGCGCGTAGCGCGGGGTGTCGAACCACCAGCCGACGCTCAAGGTGCTGGGGAGCATGAGGTCGCCAAACCGGCGTTCGGCGTGGACGTCGCCACCGAAGGGGATGTACTGAAAGGTCTTCTCGCCGGCGTTGCCCCAGCGCAGAGTGGAGATCGTTCGTATCGCGCCGTGCTTGTCGATGTGCAGACGGACCTCGGGATGCTCGGGCGGGAGGTCGAACCGAACGACGATGAGATCGTCGGTTTCTGCTCGCCAGGCAACGCCGCGGCCGGGCAGCACGCTGGCGGGCGCGAAGGCAACGCTCTCGATGGCGGCGCGCGTCGCGGCCGAGCGGGCCGTATTGACGTCCGCAGCGTGAAACAGGGTCAGGCGCCCGAGCAGGCGGCCCTCAGTTATGCCGGCAGCGTCCGCGTAGCCGTCGGTGACGCGTAGCGGCGTCAGCGACCCGCGCCCGACGCGGGCGTTCCAGCTGAACGTTCGTCCGTCGACCGTCTGCTCGGCGGTGAACGGCAGCCAGAGGCCGACCTTGATGTGTCCGCTCATCAGCATGCGCACGCCGCGCGGCAGCGCAGCGCCGTCGTTGATGGCGTGGCAGAAGTAGCGCCGGACGGGCTCGTCGACGCCTGCGAGCAGGTGCGCGGAGAAGCGGCTCGTGAGGTCAGAGATTGCTGTCACGCCGCACGAGTATGAAAGTCCGTGATCCTGGTCACGTGACCAACCGTCGCAGCGTTACGCCCGCCGGTCATCGGGGTTTGCCCGCACTTAGGGCGTGGCGCGTACGGACGGGGCCGCGACGCGCCGCGCCGGCCCCGAACCAGCTGAGGAGGCTAGGTTCCGCCGGCTACAACCGCCCGGGCATGTTCGAACACCATGTCGATCATCGGCTCGGTCAGCTTGCCGGTGAACGTGTTCTGCTGGCTGGGATGGAAGCACCCCAGGAGCGGGGGGCCGCCGAGCGGCCCCGGGTCCCAGAGCACGTCGTGGCCGAAGCGTGGAACGGGCCGCGGGGCAGATAACCCCATGGCCCTGCGAAGCCGCAGTGCCGCCGCCCAGGCAAAGCCGCCCAGGCAGACGATCACCGCCGGCTCAGGCAATAGGGCCAGCTCGCTGACCGTCCACGGCAGACAGCGGTCGCGTTCGGCCGGGGTCGGTTGGTTGGCCGGCGGGGCGCAGCGCACGGCCGCGGTGACCCAGGCGCCGTGCAGAGTCAGGCCATCGTCGCGGGCGACCGAAGTGGGGCGGTCGCCAAACCCGGTGCGCCAGAGCGACGCGAAGAGAAAATCACCGGAGCGGTCCCCGGTAAAGACCCGCCCGGTGCGGTTGGCGCCGTGCGCCGCGGGCGCCAGGCCCAGGATCACGACGCGCCCCGCAGGGTCCCCGAACCCACCGACCGGTCGCCCCCAATACGTCTGATCGGCGAAGGAGGCCCGCTTCTCACGAGCCACCTGCTCGCGCCACTCGACGAGGCGCGGGCAGGCGCGGCAGGCCTCGATCTCCGCACGCAGCCCGCCGAGGTCGAGGGCGTCGCTCACTCGCGCGCGGCGCCGAGGGTGCCCACCAGCACCCGCTCGATCACCGGTACCAGATCGCTCGCCGCGGCGGGACTGCCGGTGCGCATCTGTCGGGAGACCAGCTCGAAGATCGCGCCGATCACCGCGTAGGCGTCATCGGGCGTGGCGAATGTCGGCGCCCCGTAGTCATGCGCGACCCTGGCGTTGTCTGCGTACAGCCAGTCGGCGTACCCCTGCAGGGTGGCGTCACGTCGCTCCATCGCGCGCGGGCCGGCGCCGATGATCTCCACGATCAGCGTTTGGGCCAGCGCCGGCTGCCGCGTCAGTTCGGCGACGAACGCGGTGGCCCCGGCGTGCACCCGTTCGGTATGGCTCGGGTAGGGCTGGTCGGCGACCTGCCGAATATCCCGCGCTATGCCGATCGCTGCGGCATCGAACAACGCGACGATGCACTGCTCCTTGTTGGCGAAGTGCTCGTAGAACGTCGCCTTCGACATTCCGGCTTGACGGCTGATCGATTCCGCGGTTGCGTCCGCGTAGCCGGAGCGGGCAAAGACCACCGCCGCGGCCGTGTAGAGCCGCCTGCGCTGACGGTCCAGACGAACCTCCAAGGGCGGGGCATGGCGGCCCCGGGGAACGGGCTGGGGCGTCGGGGCGTCGGTCACCGCCCGGATTCTACGAGCGGCGACTAGGATCCTGCCCGCATGTCGCTCCGTCGCCACCTCTTCACCCCGCTGATGACCGCCGCGGCCGTCATTGTCCTCGCGGGCTGCGGGCCGGCGGCCACCAAGAGTTCATCGACGACGTTCAAGGGCGAGCAGGCGACGGTCGCCAGTGTCGTCGACGATCTGGCTGCGGCCGGTAAGAAGGGTGACGAGGGCAAGATCTGCGACCAGATCTTCGCGACCACGCTCAAAGCGACGGCGGCCACCAAGGGCGGCACGTGCAAAGCCGCACTGAAGGACAACCTGAGCGATGCCGATCTGTTCGGCCTCGACGTGAAGTCGGTCGTCATCAAGGGCACGACGGCCACCGCCGTAGTGGTCGCCGACGCCGGTAAGGGTAAGCCCAAGCAGACCCAGACGTTCACGTTCGTGAAGCAGGGCTCCTCTTGGCGCATCTCTTCGCTGGGCTCCTGAGCCCAGCGAGCGGCCCAGCGACGGGCCTAACCCAGCGAGCGGCCGTACTGGCGCTCGTAGTAGGCGCGGTAGTCACCTGAGCGGATCGGCTCCCACCAGCCTGGGTTATCGCGATACCAGGCGACGGTCTGTTCCAGTCCGTCGGCAAAGCGCATCTGCGCCTCCCAGCCGAGTGCTCGGACCTTTTCCGAGCCGAGTGAGTAGCGGCGGTCGTGGCCGGGGCGGTCGGTGACGTAATCGATCAGGGACTCGTCGGCCCCGGTCAGCGCGATGATGCGCTTGACGACCTCAAGGTTGGGCTCCTCGTCGGGGCCGCCGACGTTGTACGCCTCGCCGGGCACGCCGTGTTCGAGCACATGGCCGATGCCGCGACAGAAGTCCTCGACGTAAAGCCAGTTGCGGATCTGCATGCCGTCGCCGTACACCGGGAGCGGATCGCCGTGCAGGGCGTTGAGCACCATCAGCGGGATCAGCTTCTCGGGGTACTGATACGGACCGTAGTTGTTGGAGCCGCGGCAGATCAGCGTTTCCATGTTGTACGTGTGGAAGTAACCGCCGACGAGCAGGTCCGCCCCGGCCTTGGAGGCGCTGTACGGCGAGGAGGGCGCCAATGGCGATTCCTCGGTGAACGATCCTTCTTCGATCGACCCGTACACCTCGTCGGTGGAGACCTGCAGATAGCGCAGGCCGCGCTGACGGGCCGCTTCAAGCAGCACGTACGTGCCGAGAGCATGGGTGCGTACGAACGCGTCGGGCTCGGCGATCGAGCGATCGACATGCGTCTCAGCGGCAAAGTTGACGACCGCGTCCACTCCGTCCATCGCGGGCCCGGCGGCGTCGGGATCCTCGATGGCACCGTGGATGAACTCGATGTCGAGGCCGTCGAGGTTCTCCCGTCGGCCGGCGTAGGTCAGCTTGTCAAGGACGACGACCTCGTCGCCGTGATCGCGCAAGCGGATCCGGACGAAGTTCGAGCCGATAAATCCGGCCCCTCCGCAGACGAGCAGTTTCATGTGCGTTCTCCCGCTGTTTCTCGTTCGGTGAGGTGCGCCTTCAGGCCATCAGCCCACGGCGGCAGGTCGATGTGGTCGGCGCGTTCGGAGCCGAGCACGCTAAAGGCAGGCCGTGGCGCAGGCCGCGTGAACTGTGCCGAGGTGGTGGGCAGCACGCGGCATGTCACGTCCGCCGCGTCGAAGATCTCCAACGCGAACTCGTTCCACGAGCAGGCTCCGGCGCCGCTGGCGTGCTGCACACCGCCGATGCGGCGCTCGGCGATCTCCAGCAGGACGGGTGCCAGATGCCCGGTCCACGTGGGGCAGCCCACCTGGTCGGTCACCACACTGATTTCGTCGCGGTCCTCAGCCAATCGCAGCATCGTCGCCACAAAGTTTGGGCCGCCCGTGCCATGCAACCACGAAGTGCGCACGACGGCATGGTCCGGGGAAGCGTCGAGAACGGCCTGCTCGCCGGCGAGCTTGGTGCGCCCGTACGCCGACCGGGGACCGACCGGATCGGACTCGACGTAGGGTGAGGTGGCCGCGCCGTCGAACACGTAATCCGTCGAGACTTGCACCAGATGGGCACCGGTCCTAGCGGCGGCGGCCGCCAGGATGCCGGCCCCCAGCGCGTTCACCGCGTAAGCGTCCTCCTCGGCGGTCTCGCAGCCGTCGACGTCGGTGTACGCCGCGCAATTGATGATGGCCGACGGCTCGACAGCGGCGACGAGATCGGCGACGGCCGCAGCGTTCGTGACATCCAGTTCACGCTTCGTCACGGCGTGCAATTCGAGCCCGCCCAGCGCTCCGGCGCGCATGATGTCCCGGCCGAGCATGCCGCCTGCACCGGTGACGAGAATCATCTACAGGATCCCGATCTGCGAGTTGTCGCCGACGAGAAAGCGGTAGGCCTGCGGCTGGCGGTCGGTGCGACCGATCTGCACGTTGCGCCCAAGCAGCGAGGATTCCATCCGCCCGCCCAGGTTGAGCACGGACGAGCCCGAGAGCAAGATCGAATGCTCGATCTCGGCCTGCGTGATCACGCAGTCCTCGCCGATCGCCGTGTACGGCCCGATGTAGCAATCGGTCAGGCGGGCGCCGGCGCCGATGATGGCCGGGCCGCGCACGACGACGCGCTCCAGGTGCGCGCCGGGGGCCACGACCACGCGCCCTTCGACCTGCGCGTCAATCAGCTCGCCTTCGACGTTGGCCTCGATCGTGTCCAGGACCAGACGGTTGGCCTCGAGCATGTCGTCCAGCCGCCCCGTGTCCTTCCACCAGCCGTTGACGATGTGCGGCTCAACCCGGCCACCGTGGTCGACGATGTACTGGATGGCATCGGTGATCTCCAGTTCGCCGCGCGGACTGGGTTCGATGGCCCGCGCCGCCGCGTGGATGCCCGCGGTGAACATGTAGACCCCGACCAACGCCAGGTTGGTCTTGGGCTCCGCCGGCTTCTCGGCCAGATGGATCACCCGGCCGTCCTTCAGCTCGGCGACGCCGTAATGCTCCGGGTCGGGCACGGGCGTGAGCAGGATGAGGGCGTCGGGGGCGCTCTCCTGGAAGGCCTGCACGAGCTCGGCGATCCCGCCCTGCAGCAGGTTGTCGCCCAAGTACATGACGAACGAGTCCTCGCCCAGGAACGGTTCCGCGGTGAGCACGGCGTGAGCCAGCCCGGCCGGTTCGTCCTGAACGATGTAGGTGATCGCCACACCGAACTGCGAGCCGTCCCCGGCACATTCGCGGATCTCGTCCCCCGTCTCCGGGGCGATGATGATGCCGATCTCCTGGATCCCCGCCTGGGCCATCGCCTCGATGCCGTAGAACAGCACCGGTTTGTTGGCCACGGGAACCAGTTGCTTGGCCGAGGTGTGCGTGATCGGGCGCAGCCGCGTGCCGCGGCCGCCCGAGAGGATCAATCCTTTGAGGCGTTCCATGAGAACCGCAGGCT
This sequence comes from Solirubrobacterales bacterium, assembly GCA_038319025.1. GTDB lineage: Bacteria > Actinomycetota > Thermoleophilia > Solirubrobacterales > Solirubrobacteraceae > JBBQCW01. The sequence goes on along the minus strand of JBBQCW010000009.1, from coordinate 37,457 downwards.
AGAGAAGCGCAGGCGCCGCCGCCGCCCCACGCCCCCCGAATGTGACGAGACCGTTACCGCCGGGTGACGGCGAACGAGGCCGTCCGGGGCTTGGACACGTTGCCCGTCACGTCCCGCGCCGTGACCGAGAAGCGGTAGGCCCCGGGCTTCAACGTGCGTCCCTTGGTCTTTCCGGAGTACCTGACGGAGACCCTCCCTGCTTTGGTGGTGTTCCGGGTCAGCGTGACGACGGTGGTGTAGCGGGTGCACCGTTTGGCCTTCGTCGGCTTGCTGGTGGCCTTGACGCACGCCGAGCCCGACTTCCGTCCGGACGCCGGGCGCAGAACGGCGACGCTGATTTTCGCCGGCTCGGACACGGTGAACCGGACGGCGGTGCCGGCCTGTGTACGTCGGGCGCTGGTGGCCGTCCGCTTCCCCGAGGCGCGAAACCGCTTGCGCAGCAGCGAGAAGGAGGAGAGCGTGGGCGCCGTCTTGTCGGCGCCCGGACCGTTCGGGTTGCTCGGGATCGCCGGGTCGCCTGGGTTGCCCGGGTCGTTCGGATTACCTGGGTCAGGCCCCGGGTCCACCAGCGGCGGGATCTCGCCAGGATTGAGCGGGAACTGGAGCTTGGGGTACTCGTATGCGCCCATGTCGAACTTCGAGTTCTGCGGGCGGAGAAGGCCGTTGAGGTCGCGGGTGCCGTTCTTTGCGTCGGCGGTGCCGGTGTCGATGGCGGGCGACCCAGTCCGCAGACGGAAGTCCGAAGGGGAGACAAACCGTGGGTCGGCGCTTTGCATGCCCACGCCGGTCGTGATCGTGGTTGCGGAGGACTTCGTGATGTTCGAGTAGGTCACGGTGCCCAAGCCGGACGCGCACGGCGGGGCTGGCTGACAGAACGACCCGTCCTCGCCCACGATGTCCATGCTCGTGCCTCGGACGATCAGGTTCTTGCCGTCGAGTTGGGCCCCCGTGGTCCCACCGAACGTCGCTGCGGTCGCCTTGATGCCGGTCGAGCTTGATCCGGTGGCGATGACGGTCACGCCACGGGCGATCGTCGTATCGCCCTGATTGAGCCGCAGGGCTACGCCGCCGGCGCCGGTCGCGCGGAGTAGAGAGTCGGTCACCGTGCCGCTCATGCCCACCGCTGACGTCACCGCGACGATGCTCGTGCGCCGGATTGTGCCGCGCGGAAGGGAGAGGCCGGCACCTCCGGCGGTGATCGAGCTTTGGTCAACGATTGAGCCGACTCCGCTCAGGAGCACTGAGGTGGTGCCCACCGTGGCCTTGGATGCGTTGATCGTGGAGCGCAGAAGGCCGGCCGTGCCCGTGACCACGAGGCAGGGGCTGTTGCCCGCCAGGGATTGAGACATCGTGGTGTCCTGGACGGTGGCGGTGCCGTTGACGCTCATGCACTCACCGCGCCCCACTCCGACTCCGATGTCGTACAGCTTGATCGCCGCGCTTGCTGAGATGCCGACGCTGTCAAAAGCGGTGTTGTTAACCCGTAGATGCTTGAGCGTGGTACCCGCTCCGGCCGCCGTCATGTTGACCGCCGCGGCGGCAGATGAGTTGACAGTGGGCGCGGCGACGGCCGGGTCGCCCGCGATCGTGATGCGCTTGTTGATCGATACCGGCGAGCCGCCCAGGTTGTACGTGCCCTCGCCGAGCTGGACTGTGTCGTCCGTCGCGGCCACGGTGATGGCGCTCGCCAGCGCGCAGGGGTTCGCCGCCGCGCACGGCACCGGACCCAAGCCGCCGGGCACGACGTAGCGGGTGGTGGCCCGGGCGTCAGCCCCTGCGGCCAGCGTGAGGATCAAGGCGGTCCCCGCCGTAAGGGCGACATTGCGTGCAGAAGCAAACATGTCATGACCGTAGAGCAACCGTCCCGGCGTAAGCAACCGACAACCGCGACGCGGGGCCGGACGGCGCTAGTACGTCCCGCCGAGTTTGCGGTGATCCCAGCTCACGCGGCGACGTTCGACGAAGCGCAGCGCCACACGTTTCTCGGCCTGCTTGCGGATCATCGCCTTCACGTCGTCCTCGACCGTGCCGTCGGGGTTCCCGCCGTACCGCGCGAAGACCTCGAGTCCGACTTCGAGCACGCGGTCGGTGTCATGGATGACCTCCGTGTCGCATTCGAGCATCACGCCGCGCAGCAGGTGGTACTCCACGCCGGCCTCGACCTGCACCGTGGCACGCGGATCCCGCTCGAAGTTCTTCACCTTCTGGGACTTGGCGAACGTCCACGCCCACAGCTCGTTGGCGCCGTCCGGCCCGGTCGGGCGCAGGACGAACCACAACGGCATCAGGTGGGGCCATCCGCCGGTTCCGTTCGTCGCACAGACGAGGGTCTTCTCCTCCAACAGGAAAGCATCAGCCTCTTCGGCCGTCATCTTGATCAGATCGCGTCTGCTGCCCATGGGAGTAACCCTACGAGACGACGCCGGATTGCAACCGGGCTACGGCAGTGAGCACGGCGGCGCGCGCGTCGGCGGGTTCGAGGATGGCGGCATCGCCGGCCTCCTTGAGCACCTCGCGCACCAGCCAGTCCTCTCCGGCGTAGCTCATCTCGACGACGAGCGCACCGTCCACGAGTTCCTCGGCGACGGTGCGGTCCTCGCGTGCCCAGCGCGCCCGTTCAGGAGCGATCCAGACCTGCGCGATGCGGGACGTCGGAACCTCGCCCGTCCGCGGCCACCCCTCGACGTCAGCCGAAGCGTCCATCTCCGAGCGCTCCTCGAACGGTGTGTCGGTTACCTCGGCGTGGCGTATGCGGTCGAGCCGGAAGTGGCGCACGTCCGACCGCGCAGGATCGTAGGAGGCGACGTACCAGCCTTCGCGGCCGTTGATGAGCGCGTAGGGCTCGATCAGTCGGGCGGAGTACTCGTCCTCGTTGGCCTTGTAGTAGTCGAGGGAGAGGACGCGGTGTTCCAGAATCGCCTTGGATACGACGCGGGCGATCTGTGAGTCATCGCCGGCCGCGGTCGCCACCTGCAGGCCCTGCTCCATCGGGTCCTCACCGAGCGCGTCGACGATCTTCTGCCGGGCGGAGTTGAGCGACCCCTCCGGCAGGTGGTCGCCGATCAGGTCGATCGCCGCGACCAGCGCCTTGGCTTCGACCGGCAACAGGCGGGCCGGGCGGGCGAAGTTGTCGGAATACGGCTCAGGATCGACGTCGATGGTGCCGTCGTCGAGCACCTCCGCGTACAACACGTAGGAGCCGCCGCCGAAGTTGACGACGTTCAGGACGTTGACGTCTTCGCGCAGTTCCTGGTCGGTGATCTGCAGGCGACTGCAGGTCTCGGCGGCATCGAGACGAACGCCGGCGCGGCCGGCCTCAATGAGGATCGACGCGAGCGTGACGAGCCGGGCGAACCGTTCAGGGCGAATCGCCGTCTCCCGTTGGTTGCCCGATCCGGAGTCAGCGGCGTGGTTGCCGTTGCCGTTTCCCTCGTCGCCCGGCGCCCGCGGAAGCGCCGCGGCGATCTGAACGCCGTCGGCGTGACGGCTGGCGACGAGGCCCACGCGCTCGTGGATTTCCTCAACGAGTTCCGGTGGGGCAAGCACCTGAGCGTGCTCGCCGAGGCCCATCACCCACGAGGCCATCTGCCGCTGGGACCCGTAGGCGGTCGAGAACACGACCCCCCCGTCGTCCGTCGCTCGCACGGTGCCGAAATGGCCGAAATGGCGCTCGACCTGCCAGGCGATGCGGTGGGCGATCTGGATCTCGGCCACGCCGATCTCGTCGCCGAACTGCCAGTCCGCCCGGGAGGAGTACTCACGCGGGTCGAAATCGGTGGGGCGCTTGAAGTCGTGCTCGGCCTTCGTCGCGTAGGCGACCTTGCCCTGAATCCGCGACAAACGGAAGACCCGGAGCGCCTGGCGCTCGTGCGAATAGCCGAGGAGATAGAACTGGCTCCCGCGGTAAAGCAGGTGGTACGGGTCGACCTTGCGGGCGCCCACCGCGTCCCGTTCCATCGTGTAGTAGTCGAACGTGATCGTCTTGTGGCGGAAGATCGCCGTCTCCACCTTGGCGAGCCGCTGCGACAGGTCCTGCCCGCCGGCTGACGCCGTGATTCCCAGCGCGACCGTGCGCTGGTCGGGCGAGTTCAGCGGGCTCGGGCGGCCCCAGGTGATCTGCTGCAGCGCGAGCCGCAGCGGTTCGGCGTAGGCGAACTCCCCGTCGAGCAGGTTCAGGGCGAACTGCAGCGATGCCAGTTCGGTGTCGGTGAACTCGATGGCGGGGAGGTGGAAGTTCTCCGGCCGCAGGGAGTAGTTCTCCTGCTCGGCGGCGCCGTCCTGGGGGCGGTCGACGGTCAGTTGGATCCCGAGTGATTCCAGTTCCGCGCGGTCCGCGTAGAAGCGCCGTGCGAAGGCGTCCTCGTTCATGCCGCTGTAGCCCTCGACGTCACGACGGATCTCAAGCGCCGTCACCGGACGACGCTCAGCCATGAGGTAAGAGATCAGCGACAGCTGCCGGATGAGCTTCTCGGTGTCCTTGGCCATCGACGCGAGAGGGTAGACGGGTCGACCCTTCGGCCGGGCGGCGAGGGCACGATCAACCCGCGTTGTGCGCCCTTTCGTCGCATTCGGTCACGGATTGCGGGCATCTCAGAGCGCTTTGTGGGCTCAGCGCACGGGATACGGCGGATGGCCGGTGTTGATGATGTTGTCCACACCGCTGACCTGCATGTACGCCGCGTAGCCGAAGATCAGCGCAGCGCAGGCTAGGAGGGTGGGTGCCAGCAGGCGAGGGCGGCGGTCCAGCGTCCACGCGGCTGCTGCGTAGACGACCGGTGCAGCGATGAACGCGACGCGCCCCCAGTCGAGCGCGAAGGCCAGCGACACCACGCACAGCCCGCCGAGCACCAAGCCTCGACGGGCGAATGAGAACCCCCTCAGCGCCATCGGAGCCAATAGCCACAACGGTCCGTAGACCGTCAGCAGGCGTCGCGCCTGCACGCCGGCATCGCGAAAGCCCGCGGCGAGCAGATCTAGTCGGCCGCCGACCGCCGACCCAGGGTAGGCGCCCACCGTGGGGATCAGCAAGCGCAGCGCTATGAACGCCACCACGGCCGGCGCCGACACCTTCAGCACACGGATCAGCACCGCGCGATCCCACCAGTCCTCGGCCCAGACGGCGTAGGCGAGAGCGCCGAGGAACAAGGCCGACTCGCGGTTCAGCGCCCCGATCAGCATCGTCACCGCGAGCGCCCTTGCTCTGCGCTCGACGATGAACAGTGTGCCGGTGACCATCACGAGCGCGGTGAACGGGTCAGGGTTGCGACCTTGACGCAGGCTCGCGACCAGCAGGGGCGGCGACAGGACGAGTACAAACGCGAGGGCAATCGATACACGGCGGGATATGCCCAGTCGTTCGAGCAGCAGGAACAGCACACCGCCTGCGGCTCCCGAACAGATCCACGCGATAGCGCTGAACGAGAACGTGTGGCTGAACGGCAGGACGTGGACGATCCAAGGGACCGCGATGCGGTAGGCGAAGACGAACGTGTGGGTGGCGAACGGGTCTTGGGCCATCCGTTCGTAGATGAGGTCGTCGCCCCTGGGCACCGGCTCGTCTCGCACCAGGGCGTCGAGCAGCATCAGCGCGATCGTTCCGACGACACCGATCGTCAGGGCCAACCGGCGCGATGACCACGTCATCGGACGCGTCAGCTGATCGCGGTGAAGAGCGTTCACCACTCGAGCGTATGGACTCAGGCCCGAATCAGGCAGCGATTACGCCTGGGAGCTGCAGCGGCTCGTCGCCGCGCGAGGGCGCCGGTGCGAGCGGTGCCTCTGTCACTTCGCTCTCGCCGTCGGCGCCACCGAAGTACACGCTGCCGCCAATCGCCCGGTCAAAACCCGACCAGACGGCGCCGGGGGCAAGTTCCTTCTGCAGGCGGTCGAAGGAGCCCAGACGCCCGCCGAGGTTGTCGATCATGTGGACGAGCGTGGCCTCACGCGTAGCGGGCACGACAGGGCTGCCGTGCTCCAGCGAGCCGTGATGGCTGAGGATGATGTGACCTACCGCCTGCGCGAGCTCGCCCGGGAACCCGGGGATGTCTTCGATCAGCCTGCGCACACGGAAGTAGCCGAGAGGGATCTCACCCTGGAGGCGACCGGCGTCCGTGAGATCGATGGCGCGCTCGTCGTTGGTGTAAGCGTCGAGCTTGCCGATGTCGTGCAGCAGCGCCCCCGTCACGGCGACGTCCCGATCGATACCGGGGAACATCGCGCTGATCGCGCTGACGGATTGGGCTACCGAAAGGCTGTGCTCCAGCAGACCGTGACGGTACGCCTGGTGGTAGTGCTTGGCGGCCGGCGCGTCGCGGTAGCGCGCCCACGTCTCCGTACCTTCACCCAGCAACATGTCGAGCAGGGCGCGCAGATGCAGGTTGTGCACCGTGGCCACGAGCTCGCGCAGATCGCTTTCCATCTGCTCGGCGCCACGGGGCGGACCGTCGACGAGATCGGTGAGGTCGTACGTGCCTTCGGTCGCCGAGCCCAGGTCGCGCAGCCGAATTTGGGCGCCGTACTTAGGGTGAATCTCGTACGTGCCGCTCACGTGCAGCGCCGCGCCGTGGACGCATTGCTCGCGCAGCGTGGGCGTCAGATCCCACAACATGCACGTGAGCGCACCCGTGCGGTCCCCCAGCGATAGACGCAGGTAGTCCGAGCCGTCCTTCTTCTGGCGGATCGATGCGTCGCGCACGAGAAGTACGAGGTCCAAATCGTCGCCGTGGGAGTGGTCCTTGAGGAGCACGCCGCGAACGGTAGGGGCGAGTGCGGACGAACGAAACATCATGGGGCTCAGGTCGCCGACGACTCAGTGCGTCTGACACCCGCACCACAAGTCCCCATCCGCGCACTATGGTCGGATGCAGTCAGAGCCACGGGAGGAATCACGATGGGCATGACGGGCGGCATCGATCTCGGCGGGACCAAGATTCAGGCGGCGGTGATGGACGCCACCCACACCGCCATCGGGAGCGCCCGGCGACCTACGCCGGCCTCCGAGGGACCTGCAGCGACAGCTCAGGCGATGATTGACGTGCTGGGTGAGGCGGCGGCCGCGGCCGGAGTAAAGGTCGCCGATCTGGTCGGTGTCGGGGTGGGCACGCCCGGAGAGATGGAGGGCGACGGATCGGTCGCCAACGTGGTCAACATCGTTGACTGGAAGGACCCGTTCCCCTTGGCCAAGACCATCAGCGAAGGCCTCGACGGCCTGACGGTGAAGATCGGCAACGACGTTGATGTGGCCACCTGGGGAGAGTTCAACCTCGGCGCCGGCCAGCCGTACGACTCGGTCCTCGGGGTGTTCTGGGGCACCGGAGTGGGCGGCGGAATCGTGTTCAACGGGCAGCCCTGGCGCGGACGTGGCAGCGCAGGGGAGATCGGCCACGTGGTCGTGGAGATCGACGGGCGCAAATGCGGCTGCGGTCGCCGCGGCTGTCTGGAGGCGTACGCCGGTCGGCGGTCGATGGAGGCCCACGCCCGCCATCTGCACGACAAGGGCGAGAAGACCGACCTGTTCAAGATCGCCAAGCACAAGGACAAGGACCACGTGACGAGCGGGGTCATCGAGAGCGCGCTCAAACACGGCGACAAGATGGCCGCCAAGCTCATGGATGAGGCGGTGCGGATGCTCGCCGTGGCGATGGCCTCGATCGGGAACGTGCTCGACGTCGACGCGATCGTGCTGGGCGGTGGCATGGGAACCCGGTTCGGTCCCGTCCGGCTGGAGGAGATCAAGGCGCTGATGCGTCCGCACGAGTTCGCCCAGGACCCGCCTGCCCTGGTGGTCGCAGGACTCGGCGACCTGGGCGGCGCGGTCGGAGCCTCACTGCTGATCGATTCTCCGCTCGACGATCCCAAGCCCCCGCGCAAGCCGCCGCGGACCCGCGCAAAGCCTGCGGCCCGTCCGCCGGCGGACACGTAGCCCGCCTCGATCCGCTGTCGGACCTGGCGCGTACGGTGCATGAACCGGCGACCGCCGGATGCCTATGCGCCAACCACTCTTCGAACACCGACTGTCCCTCGCGGGCTACGAGACCCGGGCCCTCGAACTGGAGGGCGAGGGGCCGGCGCTGCTCCTGCTGCACGGGTACATGGACAGCGCCGACACTTGGCGGCGCACTCTTGATCGTGTGGGGCGCAGCGGCCGCGCGGCGCTCGCGCTGGATCTTCCCGGGTTCGGCCTGGCCGATCGCCTGCGCGAGGGCGCCGTGCTCCCACAACACGATCTCTTCACGGCTGCCGCGGTGGAGCACCTTGCGGGCGAGCGCGGGGAGGACGTCATCGTCGTCGGCAATTCGCTGGGCGGCGTCGCGGCGATCCGGGCCGGGGAGAACGCTGATCTTCCGATTGCCGGCATCGTCCCGGTGGCCCCGGCGGGGTTGGACATGCCTTCATGGTTCAGCGCCATCGAAGGCGACCCGATCGTGCGATCGCTGCTGAGGTTGCCGCTGCCGGAGACGATGGTGCAGGGGATGGTCGGTGAGGCGTTCAAGCGCCTGGCCTTTGCCCAGCCGGGGACCGCTCCCGACGGAGCGGTCCGCGCCTTTGCCCAGCACCATCGCAATCGCGAGACGTTGACGCGCGGCCTGGCGACGGGGCGGCGGATGCTGCCTGAGTTGCGCTACCCGTTTCACCTCGAAAACGTGACGGTTCCGATGCTGCTCATCTGGGGCGACCGCGATCGGATGGTCAGCCATGAAGGCGCCGAGCGGCTACTGGCCGCCTTGGACGACGTCGACTATGAGCTGCTGGAGGGCGTCGGGCACTGCCCGCAGGTGGAGGCATCTGACCGCTTCACCGAGCTGCTGCTCGGCTTCGCCCCCGGAACGCCGGCCCGGCGCACCGCTCGCGCCGTGTAAACATCCATCGCAGCGATGGACATTCTTCCCTCACCTGACCAGGTCGGCGCGGCCGGCGCGAACCTCTTCGACATGTTCTTCAACGGTGGTGTCGCGGACCTGCGTCGCACGCCCGCGCAGATCATCGAGGAGGCGCCCAAGCGCACCATCTACCGCTATCTGGCCGGAGACGAGCGGGAGCTCGACGGGCTCCCCGTGCTCCTCGTCCCGCCGCTGGCGGCTCCGACGATCTGCTTTGACCTGCGGCGCGACTGCTCGCTCGCCGGCCACCTGATCGCCGAGGGCCATCCCACCTACCTGCTCGAGTACGGCGACATCGCTTTCTCAGACCGCGATCTGGGCCTGGAGTTCTGGATCAACGAGGTGATCCCCGAGGCGGTTCGTCAGGTCAGCGCTGACGCCGGCGGTGGTCCGGTACAGCTGGTCGGCTGGTGCCTGGGCGGCATCATGTCGCTGCTCGCAGTGGCGGCCGACCCTGAGCTTCCCGTGAACGCCGTCGCGTGCGTGGGCAGCCCGTTCGACTTCGAGAAGGTCCGCCTGATCTCGGCCATCCGCCCGCTGGACGCCATCACCAACGGGATGCTCGGGACGGCGCTGTATCGCGTACTCGGCGGAGCGCCGGCGCCGCTGGTCAAGCGCGGGTTCCAGCTCACCTCGATCGACAAGTACCTGACCAAGCCGCTGGCCATCGCGTCGCACCTGGACGATCGGGACTACCTCGCCCAGATGGAGGCGGTCGATCGCTTCATGGACAACATGCACGCGTATCCAGGGCGCACGATGGGCCAGCTCTACCACGGCTTCTTCCGGGTGAACGATCTGGCCGATGGTCACATGCGGCTCGGCGAGCAGGAAATCGATCTGCAGGACGTGCACGTGCCCGTGCTCGCTGTCGCCGGGGACTCGGACGTGCTCGCCCCGAAGGCAGCTGTGCATCACGTCGGCGGCCTGCTCGGTGGAAGCCCTGAGGTGCGGTTGAAGACGGCGCCCGGAGGTCATCTGGGCGTGCTGGCCGGCCGCGGCGCGCGGCGCACCACTTGGAAGTACATCGATGAGTTCCTCACAGAGGCGCAGGCGCCGGCCAAGCCAGGCCCGCTGCGCGTCGTCGCCTAGGAACAGGCCCAACGGAGCTTCTGGAGTCCCAACCGCATCCGTCCCTTCACCGTGCCCGGCGGTAGCCCGAGCTGCAAAGCGATCTCGCGGTGGGAGAGCTGGCCGTAGAAGGCGAGGGTTATTACTTCCTGCTGGGCGTCCGGGAGTCGGGAGAGCGCATCGCGCATGCGGTGGTTCTCGTTCCTGGCGACGGCCTCTTCGGCGACGTCTTCGGGGCCATGGAGCCCGTCGAGCTCGATGTCGCTAGCCCGTAGATCGCGGTGCCTGCGGTGCCTACGAGACACGTCGATCGCGCGGTTGTGGGCGATCGTGAGGATCCAAGCGATGACGCTGCCCCGACTCGGTTCGTAGCCGGTTCGGCTGTTCCAGATCGCAATGAACGTCTCCTGGACGGCCTCCTGGGCATTGCCGTCGTCGTGGCAGACCGACCGGGCCACCCGGTGGACGCGCCCGTGGAAGTGGTCGTAAAGCGCGCCGAAGGCGTGCTGGTCGCCGTCGGCAACCCTGTGCATGAGCCGACGGTCGTGGACGCGCTCATCCGCGGTTGGATCCGAGTCAGCGTCGGCGCTGCTCACGAGCTGGGGTGCTGCTGAGGACATGAGGTCTTTCGGTCGCAGAGCGAAGCCCGAAAGTCAGATGGCGTTGCCGCTGTACAGCGCGACCGAACCATCGATGCACTTCGTGAAACGGGGTACAGCGCATGTACGGGAGGGCTGGTACTCGGGATCGCGCCAAGTCAATCCCTGCGCGCCAACTTCGTGGTCGGGCGCCCGTCGGCGCGTAGCCGTTTCCTCCTGCTGACTGAAACACATCCTGCGCGCCGAGCGTGGGCGCTCATCTACGGTCCGCCGTCGTGCTTTCTCCTCTGCGCAGTGTCCTCGGCCTCACAGGCCTTCTTCTCGTGCTCGTCGCCCCGACGGCGCAAGCCGCCAGCACCCTGCCCGTCATCGCTCACGGCGTGACGGCCGGTGGCGTGCGGGTCGCAGGCCTCACGGAGGCCGATGCCGCCGCCCGGATAGAGGCTCGGCTCGGCCCGCAGGTCCGCCGCGACGTCGTCGTGCACATCGCCGGTCGTACGTTCCGGCTGACGGGTGCGCAGGCCGGCGTGCGTCTCAACGCCGCCCGCATGGCGCGCCAGGCGATCGCCGTTCCCGCTCCCGCCGTCGCCACCGGCGGAGGCACCGTGGTCGGAACCGACATCCCGGTCGTCATCGCTCACGGACATCTTGCCGTCGCCGCGTTCGCCGGCCGGATAGCGGCGGTTGCACACCGCTCACCGCGGGCCGCTTCGCTCGTCATGACGACGGCGCACATGCGCATCCGCGGGTCACGGACCGGCTACCGATCGGACCCGGCGGCCATCGCGGCCAACGTGAACTCCGTCCTGGACGATCCGTCGATCTCGCGCAACGTGCGCGCCAAGGTCGTCCGGGTCGCCGCCGGTGTGACGATCGACGATCTGAAGCGCGCCTACGGCACGGTGGTCACCGTGGACCGCAGCACGTTCACCCTGCGACTCTTCAAGCGCCTGCGGTTCGTCAAGAAGTACGGCGTCGCCGTGGGCCGGGCGGGACTGTCGACACCGGCCGGGCGATACCACATCCAGGACCGGCAGATCGACCCAGCGTGGCACGTGCCGAACTCCGCTTGGGCTGGGTCGCTGGCCGGCTCGGTGATCCCCGGCGGGGCGCCCAACAACCCGCTGAAGGCCCGCTGGCTGGGCATTGCCGACGGCGTCGGCATCCACGGCACCGCGGAGGACTGGTCGATCGGCTCCGCGGCTTCGCACGGCTGCATCCGCATGCACGTGTGGGACGTGAAGGATCTGTACCCGCGGGTGCCTGTGGGCGCCACGGTGCTGATCCGTTGAGCCTGAGTCAGGGGCCGTCGACGATGGCCGCCCGCACGTCGGCCTCCAGGGGCGACTGACCGAAGCCCGTCAGGCACCACGTGGCACCAGCCGCGGCCCACGGGGCTGGGTCCTCGCCGCGCTCCTGCGTGATGATGAGGTCGAAAGGCGCCGCGTCCGGCGGGCGCAGCGCGGCGATCTCACCGGCCAGCTCGGTCAGCGCTTCGGGGCCTGGGAGGTCAAGCGGGAACAGCCCATCCCAGCGCGCGGCGCGCCGTACGGGCCGCCGGTTGGGCCAGCGCGAGGCCAGCCATACGGGGATGCGCGGGCGCTGCACGGGCCGCGGCTCGAACTCGCCGTCCCAGAGCTCGGCCAGCCGGTCGAGCCCTGCATCCAGAAGGTCGGCTCGCGCGCGCGGATCCGTGACCTCACCCCAAGGTGCCAACTCGCCGTGGTTGTCCGAGCCCAGGCCCGCACCGAGTACGAGGCGGCCCTTGCTCAGCACGTCGAGGCTCACTGTCTCTCTCGCGAGTTTCTGTACGCGCCGCCGCGAAAGCGGTGTGACGAGCGGCCCGATGCGCACCCGGCTGGTGGCGCAGGCGATGGCGCTGAGCACCACCCACGGGTCGCTGACGGCGCGCGTCGGGGCCTTGTAGCTGATGTGATCCCACACGAAAAAGCCGTCCCAGCCGGCCGCTTCGGCTTGAGCGGCGAGGTCGGCTACGAGACGCGGATCGCTCAGCTCATCAAACGGGGCGACGAAGATGGCGCGCTGCGCGGACACGTCTGTCAACGTACTGCTTGCAACCCGGACTGCAGGAACCAGGCATCCGGCCCGCTACCTTGCCGCGAGCGCTCGATCGGCTCGCGCCGTTCGCATCGTCCGCCATCCGGCGCTCACCGTGCAGGACCCCTCTTTCATGCCCTTCGCTCCCCGACTTCGCTACCTGCTCGCGCTCGCCGCCCTGTGCGCCGCGGTGTTCGCCGTGTCCGCATCCGCGGCTGACTCAGGCTCGCTCAACAGCGGCATCCAGCGGTCGCAGTCGCAGGACCAGGCGCTGCAGGCCAAGCTGCGCAACGATCAGAAGGGCGCCGCCCAGTACCAGGGCCGGATCGACGAGCTTCAGGCCAGCCTCGGGAAGTTGGAAGGTGACTTGACCCAAGACACCGCCCGCCTTCAGGGGCTGCAGTCCCGGCTGCGCACGGCACGGGCCTCACTTGTGCGGTTGCGCATCGCCGTGACCCGCGATCAGAAGGTGCTCGCCGCGCAACTCGTCGGCACCTACATGTCGTCGCCGCCGGACATGATTCACGTGCTGGTGAACGCCAAGGGTTTTGCCGACCTGCTCGAGCAGGTCGACCAGGTCAAGCGGATCGGCGACCAGAACACCGCGATCGTCGCCCGGCTGAAGGCCGCCAAAGCCGCGGTAACCACGCAGGCCAAGGTGCTGGGCGGTCTGACCGGCCGCCAGCAGGCACTGGTCGCTGCTGCGACGACCCGCCGCGACGCGGTCGCGCAGCTCAAGCTCGCCGTCGTCAACCAGCAGTACGTGTACGTCGCACGACGCAACAAGCACAGCGCCCAGCTCGCTTCCCTGCGCTCGCACCGCAAGGATCTGGAGAACCAGCTCAGCAAGCTCCAAGGCGCCCAGGCACGGACGGCTTCCTTCGCCGGCTTCCCCGCCAGCGGTGGGTCCAGTGGGTACGGCTTCTTCGCCGCCGCGGGCACCAACTACACCGTCGGCAGCGAACCCGAGATCACCGCGCGCCTGAACCGCCTGGGCCAAGCGCTGCACCTGCACCTGATCGGGCTGTCGGGCTATCGCACGCCCCAGCATTCGATCGAGGTCGGCGGTTTTCCCAACGATCCGCACACCCGGGGCGAGGCGTCCGACACGCCTGGGATCGAAGGGGTGGACGAGGCGACGTTGAACCGCTTTGGTCTCACGCGCCCGTTCGCCGGTGCCGCGGAGGCCGACCACATCCAGCTGGTCGGTAGCGCCCGCTAGAGCTCGATCAGTTCTCGGTGTCGCTGGTGAGGCGCACCCGCAGGATGCGAATCCGCACGTTGCCGGCTGCGTCCGTGGCCCTGATGGTCACCGTGGCGTTGACGTGCCGCAACGCGACCAGGTGGTCCCGCCGTTCGTGGCTGAGCGCAAAGCCGATGCGACCTGGGAGCCCGCCGGGGAGCGTGCGGCGCCGAGTGTGCAGCAGCACTGTCGCCGTGCCGGTGCCAACCAGCCTCGCCGTGGCCGTCAGCGTGCAGCGCTCATCGCACTGCGCGTCGACGCCGAAGAAGCCCGTCTGCAGCGCGGGCTGCGCCTGCGCCCCCACCGTGAGGACGGGCGCGGTGCGATCCACGGGCGGGTTGGCGATCGCATGGGCCTTCCCGCCCGGGCACGTGACTCGGTCGCCCCCGCCGGCCGGCGCGAGGCGCGAGACCACGCCGCCGGCCAGCGACGTCACGTACAGGCAGCCGCCGGGGCCTTCGCCGAACGCCGAAAGCGCCACGACGCTGAGGCCGATTGCGCGGTCGTCGCGGTAGCGCGCGGAGCCAGAGACGCGCGCCGAGCGCAGCGCCGGCCGACAGAAGTCGCCGTACACGTAACGGCCATAGAGACCGGTCAGCGAGCGGTCGCGGACGATGTAGCCGCCGATGCCCGCGCAGTACTCGGTGTTGTGCGGATGCTGAATCACGGGGATGACCATGTGCTTGAGCGTGCACGGCGCCCGTGGGTGACCGGCCGGCGGGAAGGCATGCGTGCCTTCGCACTTGCTCCAGCCGAAGTTGCTGCCCTTCAGGTGGCCAGGTTTCACGTAGTCGAACTCCTCGACCTCGTTCTGCCCGACATCCGCGACCGTGAACGCACCCGTGACGCGGTCGAACGAGAAGCGCCACGGGTTGCGCAGCCCGTAGGCAAAGACGGTCGGCTGCGCTCCCATCAGGCTCACGAAAGGGTTATTCGCTGGAACGAGCGGTTGGTCTCGGCGCGGGTCGATGCGCAGGATCTTGCCCAGCGAGGAGCCGAGATCCTGCCCGTGTTTGTAGGGGTCGCCGGATGATCCGCCGTCGCCCGTGCCCAGGTAGAGCAGGCCGTCGGGGCCGAACTGAAGCTCACCGGAGTTGTGGTTGTGGTTGGGGTGGGCGATCACGATGATCGTGCGCCGGGAGTAGACATCAGCTACGTCAGCGTTCTTCGCGGACCGTCGGTACTCCTCGACCCGGATGTCGCCGTCGATCGCGTTGAAGCAGACGTACATCAGTCCGTCGGTCCGGTAGCCGGGACTGAACGCGATCGACAGCATGCCTCGCTCACCGCCGCTACCCACGCGAGGCGACAGGTTCAGAAACGCTCTCGCGAGCAGCTTGCCGTTACGGATCAGCCGCACCTTCCCGGCCCGCTCGACCACGAACAGGCGATGGCGGTCGGTCGGTGGCGTGGCGACGGCGATCGGCTCCGCTACGGCCGCGATCGGTACGAGGCGCACGCCGTCGCGGTTGCTGCCCGCGGCTGCTGCAGAGGCCGGAGCAGCGGCGAGCACGAGCAAAGCGGCGGCGATGGCCGGCGGCTTAAAGCTGGAAAGGCGGCGGGCCACCGCGCGGACCCTACTGCGCGATGTTCAGGTCGTGTTCCAGTCCGTCAGGTCGTGTTCGTTCAGCCGGCGCAGCGGGGCTGGGCCGTGCGCCATCATTCACTCCGATGCGTCGCCGTCTCTTCTGCCCGCTGTTGCTGCTCGCCGTCTTGGCGGTCGGCGGTGCCGTGCCCGCGGGCGCGGCCGCGAACAGCCGGCTTGTCACCGCGCGCATCGGTTCCGCACCACTCTCGGACAAGGCGGCCGCCGCGCACGTGCGCGGTCGCTTCGAGCCACGTCCGCAGAACTATCAGGCCAATCACACCATCCCCACGGGCGCGGAACTGCAGGCCTTCCGCAGACAGAACACCGCCAACCCGTATTCGCAGTGGGTCACGGGTCACTACCGCGGGACCACCGACCAGATCATCCAGTGGGCGGCCGCCAAGTGGGGGCTGTCGACCCGCCTGCTACGGGCCGTTGCGGCGACGGAGACGTGGTGGGTGATGAGCTTCGTCGGCAACGAGGGGTCGAGCTTCGGCCTCTTCCAGGTCCGCACGCCCTACCACTGCGAAGGGTCGGTCGTGTGCGGGATCATGCGCAACGACACGGCCATGAACGCCGACTACTACGGCGCCATCATCCGCTCCTACTACGACGGTAAGCAGACGTGGCTGAACACCGTCAGTGGCAACGGGCGCCGCTACCGTGCCGGCGATCTGTGGGGCTCCGTCGGATACTGGGCGGCCGGGCGTTGGCACGTGGCCGCCGGTGACACCTACGTCGCCGAGGTGCGCTCGTACTTCAAGCAGCGGGTGTGGGCGCAGCCGTACTTCGTCGGGAAGTGACGGCCCAGCGCCAGGCCTTGGCGGCCGGCGCCCGCAGCGCACCGACCAGCAAGTACACAAGCCCGGCCAAGAGCCAGCCGGCCAGGATGTCAGCGACGAAGTGCTCGCCCGAGTAGACGAGCGCAAACGCCATCGCGAGCGCGTACAGGCCGAAGCCGATCCTCACCTTCCAGCCCGACGGCCAGAAGAACAGCATCAGCATCACCGGGTACGCCGCGTGCAACGAAGGGACGGCGGCGACCTGGTTGACCAGGCTCCCGTCCTCGTAGACAGACTCCACGGTGCGCACACCGAGTTCACCCCAAACGCGCGGGACGATGCGCTCCAGCGGAGCGGTCTTGCTCAAGTCGGCCGCCAGCCATGGTGGCTGCGCCGGGTAGAGCCAGTAGATGAAGAATGCGCTCAGCGTGAGCGCCACGATCAGGACGGCGTACCGGCGAAAGCGTGGACGCGAGCGGTGCCACAACACCGCTGCGATGATCCAAACCGCAAAGAAATGGGTCATGTAGACCGCCCACACGGCAACGTCCCACCAGCGCAGCGATCCGCCGTGCCAGAGCCGCTGCTGCAACCAGGCCGTCGGCAGCGTCCCGCCGCCGAGCCAGCGGTCGACATCCAACTGCGGCACGAGGTGGGCGTGGGCCGGGCTCACGGCAACCGCGCCCCGCAGCTTGTCGTACAAAATCAGCAGGCCGAGGAACGGCAGCCATTCGACCACCATGCTGCCCCACGAGCGCCATGCGCCGATGCTGAAAGCCGCTACGCCCAAGATGAGCCACATGAAGAGTTGGTCCCGCGCGAGTGGCAGCCCGATGGCGAACACCGTTGTCAGGAGGGCGATCACGTAGACGACGGGAGCCAGGCGGCGCAGCGCCCGCAGGGCGCGGTCATCCCGCAGGACAGGCGCGGGCACGTCGCTGGGTGTGGTGGCAGCCTCCACGCTCACACGGCCTTCACAGGGCCGAGCCTATCCCGATGCGTTGCCCGGCTACGATGCCGCTCATGGCAACGGCTGAGTGGAGCGCGTACGACGAGGGCTACCTGCGCGCTTGGCAATGGTCCGGATCGCTGGCCGGCGGCGCCGCGCTGCCGCAGGAGACGGCACCGTTCACGCTTGGCCCCGGCGAGGTTGCGCACGCACATCTGGTCCCGGTCAGCGTGACCGGGTATTACGGTGAGAACTCCGGCTATCGCAAGTCGGTCGTACTGCTCGGCGGCCCGGTCGGGTGGGCCGTCACCGGCGCGGCGAGCTACGCCCACAACAAATCCAAGAAGGCCGACGCTGAGCGCGCTGCCGTTCCGCGCTGGCATTCGCTCGGCACTGCGGACCTCGTGCTCACCAACCAGCGCATCGCACTCACGCTGAACGGGCAGGTGGAGTCGCTCTGGTTTGCGGAGGCCGGCGCGCCCCAGTGGACGCCCGGAACAGACGGTCCCGCCGTGACGGTGCAGACCTCCGGCATGCCGCCGCTGCGTCTCGCCTCGCCGTGGGCGCCCATGCTGTTCGTCTTCGCCCATCATTTGGTCGACGGTCATCCGCCCGGTGTTCCGGTGCCCGACGGCGTGCTCGATCGCGCGCGGGCCCAAGGCCGGCTTACGGCCTGAGGCCATGAAGGACGAAATCACCCTGCGTCCCGTCGGGTATGTGGTCGGCGGGCGGACCGAGCCCGTCGACGATGGCTGGGACACGGTCGACGCGATGGTGCGGCTGGACCCGCGGTTCGGCCCTGAGGCGGTGGCCGGGCTCGACGCGTTCTCCCACCTGGAGGTCGTCTACCGCTTCCATCTCGTGGCGGACGCGGACGAGCACACGGGCGCGCGTCGCCCGCGGGGTAACCCCGAGTGGCCGCAGGTCGGCATCTTCGCCCAGCGGGGCAAGGACCGGCCCAATCGGATCGGCGTCAGCCGCTGCGTCCTGCTCGCCGTGGACGGCACCGATCTGCACGTCCGCGGCCTCGATGCGATCGACGGCACGCCCGTCCTTGACGTAAAGCCCTACATGCGCCAGTTCGACGCGCGTGGTTCGGTGGGCCAGCCTGAGTGGGCTGACGCGCTGATGGCCGACTATTGGTGACGGGCCCGGCGGCTTGCCGTGCCGCCTCGGTTCGGTCAAGCTGACGAACGTCCCAGCTGTGGAGAGGAGCGGAGCGTGGAACAGGTCGACGTCGTGGTGGTCGGATCCCGACTTGCGGGGTGCGCGCTGGCCGCCCCACTGGCCCGCGCCGGGCGCCGCGTGCTCGTCTTGGACCGTATGCGTTTCCCTTCCGATCAGCTCTCCACGCACCTACTGATGCCCGCCGGCACCAGCGAGCTGGCGCAACTCGGAGCGCTGCCCCGGATCCTGAAACACGCAAACCCGACGCGCGTGCGGCACATCAGCGTCGAGGTGGAAGGGATCCGCTGCCTGGAGCGCCTGCGGCCGGCGGATGACGGGATCGACTTCGGCGTGTGCGTCCCCCGCGATCTGCAGGACGTGCAACTGGTGGAGGCCGCGCGGGAGCAGGGCGCGGAGGTTCGTGAACAGTGCACCGTCGACGGGCTGCTGGGCCGCGCCGGCCGGGTTACCGGAGTGCAGTACCGCGACGCTGCCGGCGAAGCTCACGAAGTCGGGGCGACGCTTGTGGTCGGAGCCGACGGGCGCCGCTCCACGATGGCCACTCTGGTCGGGGCGTGGA
The DNA here is from genome assembly GCA_038319025.1 of Solirubrobacterales bacterium. Lineage (GTDB taxonomy): Bacteria > Actinomycetota > Thermoleophilia > Solirubrobacterales > Solirubrobacteraceae > JBBQCW01. The sequence continues at coordinate 18,541 of JBBQCW010000009.1, read as the reverse complement.
AGCCTTATCGGCTGTCGCAGAACGGCCGCGGGCTGGTGTTCCGGTACCTGGACGATCCGATGATGGGCACCCCCGACGCCACGACGTACTCGCAGTGGCGCGAAGGGGATTCGTTTGCTCTTGCCTTCCCGTCGGCGCCGGTCGGGCGCCTGCTGATCCTGCTGATGGGCCATCGTGACGAGGTGGCCGAGGCCCGCTCGGATCCGGACTCCTACTGGCAGCGCAAACTCGATCAGCATCCCGGCCTGGCGGCACGCGTGGCCGGCGCCGCACCGGGCAGCAAGCTGCGCTCCACGGCCGACACCGCCGCATTCTTCCGCGCGTCGTCCGGCCCCGGCTGGGCGCTCGCGGGAGACGCGGGCCACTTCAAGGATCCCGTCACCGGGCAGGGGATGCGCGATGCATTGTGGTCAGGTCGCACGCTCGCCGAGCACGTGCTGCCGACGCTGGACGACCCCGCGGCGGTCGATCGCGCCACCCGCAACTGGGAGGCCGCCCGCGACCGCGAATGCTTGCCGTCCTACCATTTCGCCAACGCGGATACGCGCGTGGAGCGCCAGTCGCCGGCGCTGTGCGAGATGGTTCGAGACGCCGGGCGCACGGAGGATCCGGACCTCGGCGACTTGTTCGGTCGCGCGCGGACACCGCAGGAGATCGCGCCGCTGCCCCGCCTGACGCGCGCCTTCGGAGCCGCGCTGTGGCGCGGCGATCGTTCGCGGAAGGAGTCGATCCGCCGGGCCGTCGGCGACGTGCGGACCGAGCTGCTGATCGCTTCCGAAGGCCGCGCCGATCGCTTCCGATCGACGCGTCTCGTGGCGGGCTCCGACCATCCGGGCGCGACGTGGCCTGCCGCTCCAGCCGCTCGGCGGGCGGCTGCCGCTTCCACGCCTGTCGCCGCGGCCGAAGTCCCCGCATGACCCGCATCGCGGTCGTACAGCCGGCGCTTGCGCTCGGTGAGGTTGAGCGCAACCTGGCCCGTGTCGAGGACCTCGTTCGGGACGCACATCGCGAGCACTCCCCCGACGTGATCGTCTTGCCCGAAGGCTGCTCGTCACCCAACGTCTACGCATCGGTGATCCGCGATGTGGCGCGACCTGTCGACGGCCAGCCCTTTCAGCTTTTGACCGGCCTTGCCCGTGAGCTGGACTGCGTGGTGGCCGGCGGCTTCCTCGCGGTGCGTGGGGCGCACGCCTACGGGACCTACGTGCTCGCCGAACCCGACGGCGCGGTGCACCTGCACGACAAGGACATCCCGACGGCCTGGGAGCAGTACTTCTACGTGGGAGGCGATGACGACGGGGTGGTGCGCTGCGGCAGCTTGGACTGCACCGTCGGCCTGATGTCCGGCTGGGAATGGGCGCGCAACCGGACGGCCGCTCGCGTACGGGCGGGCGGTGCGCGCTTGGTCCTGGGCGGCATGTGTTGGCCCTCGATGCCGCTCAACTGGGGCGGCCCGTTCCGGCGGCTGTCCGAGCATGAGCATGCACGCTGGCGTCGGCAGGCCCAAGCGCTTCCCGGCCAGGTCGCGCGGCTGACCGGCGCGCCCGTGGCCCACGCCGCGCACGTCGGTCCCGTTGAAGGTGCCACTCCGTTGGGCCCGGGGATCCCGTGGCGCACCGTGATGCTCGGGGAGTCACAGGTCTGCGACCGCGACGGCACCGTCCTGGCGCACCTCACGCTCGAGGACGGCGAGGGTCACGTGGCGGCGGACGTGGATCTGCGCCCGCCGACGCCCTTGGATCCGATCGTCGACCGGTTCTGGATACCCGACATGAGCCTCACCACACACGCGGCGTGGCACTCGATGAACACGCAGGGGGCGATCGCCTACAAGATCCGGCACGCCCGGGGCAGATTTCCGTGGCAGTCCTCACCGGCCGGCGATCTGCCAGACGAGCTGCCACCGTCGGACCCGGCCCAGGCGCCCACGGCAACGACTGGGTAAGCGGAATGCATCACTGCATCACATAAAGTGATGCTATGATGCGTCCATGCGAACGACGGTCACCCTCGACGCCGACACCCGGGCGCTGATCGAGCGGTCCCAGCGGGAACGCGGGCTGTCATTCAAGGAAGCGGTCAACGAGGCCATCCGCGCCGGCCTGACGGCTCCGGTCCAGGGGTCGCCCGTCTATACGACGCCACGGCGTCTCGGGCCTGCGCGCGTCGACCTCACGAAGGCGCTGCAAGTCGCGGCCGACCTCGAGGACGACGCCGTCGCCCGCCGGTTGGCTGAGCGGCGCTGACGACCAGTGGTCATCGTCGACGTCAACGTGCTGCTCTACGCCGTCGATGAGGAGAGCGCCGACCACGAGTCAGCGCGGACCTGGCTCGACCGGTCGCTGGGCGGTGCGCAGACCGTCGGCCTTCCCTGGATCGTGCTCCTGGGGTTTATCCGTATTTCCACTAATCCGGCGATCATGGCCAGTCCGATGACGGCGGACGAGGCGATGGCCCAGGTGCAGGCATGGCTCGCCGCACCGGCCGCAGTGGTGCCGACGCCCACGTCCCGGCACGCGGACCTTTTGCGTGGCCTGCTGAGTGACGCCGGCACGGCAGGCAACCTCACGACCGATGCGCACCTCGCGGCGCTGGCGGTCGAGCATGGGGCCGAGATCGTCTCCTACGATCGCGACTTCGCCCGGTTCACCGGGGTCCGGCACCGGCTACCGGAGTAGCTGGCTCCTTACCGCCCGAGGGTGCGCACGAACTCGCGGGCCCGCCCGCGGGAGCCGCCGATGCGCTCGCGCACGTCGGCCAGGCCGGCGCGCAGTTCCGGATCGCCGACCTCTACGGGCCGCAGCGAGTCCTGCAGCGAGGCCAGATCGGCGTCGGCCCGATCGATTGCGGCGGATGCCGTCTCCAGGAAGGCCTTCACGCCGTGCGAGGCGGCGCCCGGCGCCGGCGTCGCAGCGAAGTCCCCGATCGGCAACTTGACTCGCTCAGCAAAGCCGTCATGCGTGCGCTTCGCTCGGCCATACGCAAGCTGAAGCGGCCGGAACAACTCCTCTTCCAGGCGGTCGGCATTGGCCTCGTCGAGCAGCTCGTAGGCCGAGCCCAGGGCGGCGATCGCGATCGCGATGTCGTCGATCGCTCCCGCGACGTTGTCGAGGAGTTCCTGCTGCGCTTCGATGGTTACGTAGCCCATGCCTGGAGGGTAGTCGCCACCGGACGCCTGCCCGCGCCCGCCCGTTCCAACCGACCTGTACGCGAGGCTGCCTTCGTTCATGAGGAGAGGCACGACACGGCGACGGCTCCTCACCGCGCTGGCAATGGTTGGCGGCTCGCTGGCCGGATTCGCGGTGTTCGTACCCGCGGCGTTCGCCGACGGCTCCACCGACGCGCTGGGCCTGGCAGGAAAGATCCCCACGGGAATCGGCCTGAACTCGGCCTGGGTGGTTCTCGCTGGTTGCCTGGTGTTCTTCATGCAGGGCGGCCTGGCGTTGGTGGAGATCGGGTTCGTCCGCGGGAAGAACGCCGGGTCGATCATCGCCAAGTTCCTCGTGAACTTCGCCCTCTGCGCCGCCTTCTTCTGGGCCGTCGGGTTCGCCATCTCCTTCGGCGACGGCAACTCGTTCATGGGCACGAGCGGCTGGTTCGTCCAGCCCGCGCGTGACTTTGCCCTGGCCTGGCCGCGCTCGCCGACCGTCACTGCCGAGTCGTTGTGGTGGTTTCAGTTCACCTTCTGCGCCATCGCCCTGGCCATCGTGTGGGGCACGACGCTCGAGCGGATCAAGTTCGGCGTTTACATCATCTACGCGATCGTCTTCAGCGCCTTGATCTACCCGCTCGTCGCGCATTGGATCTTCAGCGACGGTTGGCTGCGCACCGACTTTCACGTCCAGGATTTCGCCGGCTCGATCGTTGTCGATGTGACGGCGGCTGCGGCTGCGCTCGCCGTTCTCCTACTGCTCGGCCCGCGCCGTGGCAAGTACGGGGCTGACGGATCGCCGCGAGCGATCCCAGGGCACAACATGCCCCTGTTCGGCTTCGGCATCTTCGTGCTGTGGCTCGGCTGGTACGGCTTCAACCCCGGCTCGACGCTCAACGCCCTCGACGGGCGGTTCCCGGAGATCGTGATGATCACCACGCTGGCCGGGTCCTTCGGAGTGCTCGCCGCTGTCGGTTTGATGTGGGTCCTCACGAAGACGTTTGACATCGGCATGTCGGGCAACGGGGCGATCGCCGGCCTGGTCGCCATCACGGGGCCGGCCGGCTACATCGACATCTGGGCGGCGCCGGTCATCGGGGCCGTGGCCGGGCTGATCGTGGTGTGGGGCGTCCTGTGGATCGACAAGCGCCTCGACGACCCGATCGGCGTGCTGTCCGCTCATGGGCTGGCGGGCGCGTGGGGAGCGCTATCCCTGGGACTGTTCGCCGCGCCGCGCCTCGCCGCCTACAACCTTCCGGGCAGCCACGGCGGCCTGTTTTACACCGGCGCCCTCACACAGCTTGGGTCCCAGGCCTTCGCGGTAGTCGTGGTGTTCGTGTTCGTCTTCACCACCTCCTATGCCGTGTTCTGGCTGACCGAGAAGACGTACGGCCTGCGCGTCACCGCTGAGCAGGAGAACGCCGGTCTGGACATCTCCGAGCACGGCATGTACGGCTACCCGGAACAGTTCATCCCGGCCTCCGAGCTCGTCGGCTACGGCGCATCCGCGGCCGAGGACCGGATGGGCACCGGGCCCTTGTCGGATCCTGAAGCCACCGCCTGAGTGCCGCCTGTCGGCGCACGCTGGGAGCGCGTCGCATTACGCTCGCCCGATGCTCCGTTCGCGCCTGCCGCCGCTCATCGCCACCGCCGCCACGTTGTGGGTCGCCACGATGGCCCCGAGTGCCGTTGCCGCGACCAAGGCACCCTCACGCTGCAACGGAGCAAAGAACCTGTGTGCCCGTCCGTTCAACAAGGTCGTCATGCCGGCGACGCACAATTCGATGTCGGCGTTGGAACTTGGTTTCAAGATCCCCAACCAGCCGGTCGGCATCCCCAAGCAGCTCGACGACGGAGTGCGCGGCTTCCTCCTCGACACGCATTACGGGCGCCTGCTGGCCAACGGCAGCGTCTCCACCGACGACGCCGGGACGGGGACCGAGGGCGTGCGCGGCCTGTACCTGTGCCATGTCGTCTGCGAGATCGGGGCCTCGCCGCTGGTGCCGGTGCTGCACTCGATGGCCAAGTTCCTCAGCCGCCACCCGGACAATGTGCTGCTGATCGACAACGAGGACTACATCACCCCAGCTGACTTCGCCGGGGCGATGAAGGACAGTGGCCTGGCTGCCCGTGTGTACCGCGGCACGGACGGGCCGAAGTGGCCGACGCTCAACAAGATGATCGCCAAAAAGCAGCAGGTGGTGGTCCTGGCCGAGCACAACGCCGGCGCCGGCTCAACGTCGTGGGACCACCTGGACTACGACGGCATCGTTCAGGAGACCGGATACAGCTGGCCGACGGAGCCACTGATCACAGACCCTGCGAACTGGCCCGCGAGCTGCGCCGCCAATCGCGGCGGTACGACGGGATCGCTCTTCCTGATGAACCACTGGTCACCGTCGACGCCGCTCGCCGTGGCCGACCCGGTCGCGGGCGCGCGGGTGAACGCCGCGAGCGTCCTCGTGGGCCGGGCCAAGGCCTGCCATGCCGTTCGCGGGGTGTGGCCCACGATCGTCGCCGTTGACCAGTACCGCGCCGGAGGCTTGTTCGCCGCCGTGCGCACGCTCAACGGGCTGATCAGCAAGTAGCGACGCATCGCGGCGGGGAGCACACGCTCCGCGGCGCGATCGGCGAGTATCCCCGGTGCCCGCCGCCGACCGGCGCGGCAACCCACGATCGAATCGGGAGAACCGCGTGAGCCTTTCGGGCAGGACCATTTTCATCTCTGGCGCCAGCCGCGGCATCGGCCTCGCCATCGCGTTGACCGCTGCCCGTGACGGCGCAAACGTCGCCCTGATGGCCAAGACGGCCGAGCCCCACCCCAAGCTCGAGGGCACCGTGTACACGGCGGCCGCCGAGATCGAGGCGGCCGGTGGCACGGCGCTGCCGATCGTGGGCGACATTCGGGATGAGGCGCAGGTACAGGCCGGGGTCGACGCGGCGGTGGAGAAGTTCGGCGGGATTGACATCTGCATCAACAACGCTTCCGCGATCAGCCTCGTCGGAACGGAGGCGCTGGAGCTCAAGCGTTACGACCTGATGCAGAACATCAACGTGCGCGGCTCGTTCGCCGTCACTCGCGCGTGTGTGCCGCATCTGCGTAAGGGGACCAACCCGCACATCCTCACCCTGTCACCCCCGATCGGATTGAAGCCCGAATGGATGGGGCCGCACATCGGGTACACCGTGGCCAAGTACGGGATGAGCATGCTCGCCCTCGGGTGGGCGGCCGAGTTCGCCGAGGCCGGTATCGCCTCCAACGCGCTGTGGCCCAAGACGCTCGTCGCCACCGCCGCGGTGCAGAACCTGCTCGGCGGCGATGCGGCGATGGCCCACGCCCGGCGCCCTGAGGTGTACGCAGACGCCGCGTACGCGGTCCTCAACCGACCGAGCCGGGAGTGCACCGGGAACACCTACCTCTGCGAGGACGTGCTCGCCGAGGAGGGCATCACCGACCTGGAGAAGTACAGCTACGTGCCCGGCGCGGAGCTGCAGGTCGACCTGTACGTCGACTCGGTCTGAGCCGCTTGCTCAGCTGGGATTGAGCACGGCGCGGGCTTCGGCCCGCGCCGCTGTGAGCGCGGTGACGATCTCGTCCTCGCGTCCCTGGACCCGCAGCGCGGGAACGGGAACGGAGATCGCCGCTGGCGTTCCGTACACGTCACGCACGGCGAAGCCGGCTGCCCAGATGCCCTCGGTGTGCTCTTCGCGGTCGATCGCCACACCGCTCTCACGGACGGGGGCGAGCTCCTCGATCAGCGTCGCACGCGCGGTGATCGTGGCGGGGGTGTGCCGCGCGAGCGCCGCCGGCAGGAGCTCGGCCACCGTCTGATCGGAGAGCAGCGACAGCACGGCCTTGCCGTTGGCCGTGCAGTGCAGCGGGAATGTCGCGCCCACGGCAGAGACGGCGCGCAGGCGGTGGGGTGCAGCGATCTGGGCGACGAAGCGCAGGTGGTCTCCATCGAGCACGGCCACATCCACCGTCTCGTGCAGCCGCTCGTTCAGTGCGGTCATGATCGGTTGCAGCTGCGCCTCCAGGTTGGGCCGCCCCGAGTTGGCCAGCCGCACCAAGTCCGGGCCCAGCCGTACGCCGCCGTTGCGGGAGGCCGATGCGACGAAGCCCTCCTCCTCCAGCGCGCTGACGATGCGGTGCACGGTAGAGCGCGGCAGGGAGGTGCGCTGCGCCAGGACCGAAAGGCTCAGGCCGTCGTGTTCGTCCTCGAGTGCGCGCAGGATCTGCGCGGCGCGGCGGACGACCTGAATTCCCCCACGGGCCTCGGGCATGGGTCAGAGCATACGCGGCTGTTCACCGAGCGGGACGGAGTGTCCCGCCGCGCGAAACACGGCGAGTCTCAGTTCGCATCCGCTGGCAACAACGCCGTCCAGAATCGGACGTACTCACGCTGGTGGCCGATGCCGACCTCCAGGGCCAGCCGCATGCCCTCCGAGAGCTCGGGCAAGGAGGCATGAAGGTGCTCAAACGTCTCGAGCTTCTCGCGGTGGGCGGCCAATTGGCCGACGGCCAGCTGTGCTGGGTCGCCGCCGAAGAACAGTTTCAGCGTGCCTGGATCACGGGTCTCGTAGAGCGCGGCCGTCGGCTCGGCGCGCCAGGCCTGCAACGCGTCGCGGCCTACCTGCGTGAGCCGGTAGAAGCGACGTCGGCGGCCCGTCTGCTCTTGCTCCTCCTCGAGCAGGCCGTCCTCGGCGAGGCGCCCACATTCGGTGTAGAGCTGGGTGTGCGGGATCGACCAAAAGTTGAAAACGCCCAACTGCGCACGTTGCTTGAGGTCGTAGGGCGTGGCCGGCTCGTGCTGATCGAGTAGGCCCAGGACGACGTACGACGTCTCGGTGAGGGTGCGGGTTGACACGCCGCCGATTCTACCGTACATTCCGAATGGTTCGGATCGAACTATTGGAGCTTTCGAGATGCTGACCACGTCGACCGCCACCGCCAACTCCGCCGCGCTGGGCTTTCGCACGCTCGAAGATGAGGTTGTCCTCGATGCGCTGCCCGTCACCGGCACGATGCCGCCGTGGCTCGCCGGCTCACTGCTGCGTACCGGCCCAGCAAAGTTCGAAGTAGGCGAGCAGCAGATGCGCCACTGGTTCGACGGCCTCGCGATGCTGCATCGCTTCACGATTGACGCGGAGGGCGTGTCATACGGCTGCCGTTTTCTGCAGAGCGGCTCCTATCGAGGCGATATCGAAGCTGGGGGGATCGCCTACGGCGAGTTCGCCACCGACCCGTGTCGCTCGCTCTTCAAGCGTGTGCAGTCGATGTTCTCCCCCACGCCCACCGACAACGCGAACGTCAATGTCACGCGGCTCGGCGACCGTCACATCGCCATGACCGAAACGCCGATACCCGTGCAGTTCGACCCGGACACGCTGGCCACGGCCGAGGTCGTTCCGTACCGGGCACCTGGCCAACTGTCGACGGCGCATCCGCACCTGGATCGTACGAACGGCGGCATGGTCAACTTCGCCGCCAAGCTCGGCGCGAAGACCACGTACCGCTTCTTCACCGTCGCCGCGGACGCGACCGAACCCGTGGTAACGGCCCGCATCCCCACGAAGGAGCCGGCCTACACGCATTCGTTCGGGCAGAGCGAGCGTTGGCTGGTGCTCGCTGAGTGGCCGTTTCGCGTGAACCCGATCCGCTTGGCCCTCGCCGGGCGTCCGTACATCGAGAACTACCGCTGGAAGCCTGAGCTGGGGACCCGATTCATCCTCGTGGACCGTCATGACGGGACGATCGTCGACGGCTTCGAGGCCGACGCCTGCTTCGCGTTCCACCACGTCAACGCGTACGACGAGGGCGACGACGTCGTCGTCGATGTCTGCACCTACAAGGACGCGTCGATCGTGCAGGACCTCTATCTCGACCGGCTGCGCGACGGGTCGGGCACGCTGAAGCCCGAGCCGATGACGCGGTTCCGGCTGAACGTCCCGAGCCGGTCGGTGACGGCGACGCCGATCGGGGAGACCGGGCTGGAGCTGCCGCGCATCAACTACGCCCGTTGCCACGAACGCCCTCACCGGTACGTGTGGGGCAACGACGCGGGGGACGGATGGGTGGACCGGATCGTGAAGGTCGACGTGACGGATGGCAGTGCGCTCACCTGGTCGGAGCCCGATTGCTACCCGGGGGAGCCGGTGTTCGTCGGTCGCCCCGGGGCCGAGAGCGAGGACGACGGCGTCCTCCTGTCGGTCGTCTTGGACGCGGCCGCGCAGACCTCCTTCCTGCTCGTGCTCGACGCCGCGAATCTGGATGAGCTCGCCCGCGCCTGTGTGCCCCACCACATCCCGTTCGGCTTCCACGGGCAGTTCGATCGGGCGTGACGCCAACGGCCGGGCCGGACTGCGTTCGACAATCAGCTCAGGACCCTGGCCCGGTCTGCAGCGGATCGCGCTCCACGGCCCGCGCGTACACGAGTTTCCACGGCTCGTAGAGCGGGTCCGCCGGGTCAAGCTCGTCGAGGATCGAGAGCACGTTGGCCGGCGTTGTAGCTCCGGACCCAGCGGCGGCCAGCACCGCGTCGGCCGTCAGCGGCCCGTCGAAACGACCGCGGGCGGCATCCAGGCGCCCGGCGATGGCAAAATTGGTCATCGTCTTCAGACACTTTGTGCAGCGGCCGCAGTTGCCTTCGCCGTCTCGCTGCCAGCAGACCTTGAGCCACTTCATCGCGAGTGGGTCGTCGGCGATTGCTGCCGCCTTGGCGTGGCGGCTGCCGGGTCCTGCCGCGTAGGTGACGGCCAACCGGGAGGACGTCCACAATGGAACGAGGTCTTGGTGGCTGCCATGGGGCTCCTCGCGCCCAGCGAGGTGCGACCCGGACATCCTCATCTCCCCGACGCTCGGCGAAGCCAGCAGGCCAAGCGCGGCAAGGACCGCGCCGTGGCTGAGTTCCCAGGGGACGAATGGATCAAGCAGCGTCCGCGCATTGGTGCTGAGCCCGATCAGGTGCAGGCCCGCTTCGCCTGCCGCGCGCTGAGTCCCGTCCCAGACCTGCGCGCTTCCGACGGTCGCGTACGGCGGGTCTCGCCAGTCCATGCCGATCAGGACGTCGATGCGCTCGCGCTCGGTCACCAAAGTAGCCATCGAGTCGAGCCCGCGTGAGAAGAACAGGCCCGTCTGCGTGGCCGGGGCACGAGGCTCCGTCGGGCCTGCTGTCCTGATCGCCGGTGTGGGCCAGTGGAACCAGTTGCTCAGCAGCGCGGCGGCCTTGTTCGCGTTCTCCTCGGCAAGCTCGTCTATGAGGGCGTCGATCCGCAGGTCGGCCCCGAGCGCGCCGGCGAGCAGTACTGCAGGTGCGGCAAACGGCGTGCCCGAGCCGTCGATCTCCGCAAGATCCGCCACGTGGCGGCGCAGCACGAGGCGTCCGAGGTCCGCGCCGTCATGCTGGACGAGCATCGAGGCGTGCGCGTCCAGCCCGGATTGCTGGTGGCGCAGATCGCTGATTACGAGTTCACGGGGTGCGGACCGCGCGGTCGTCGACCGCCGACTTTGCCTGGGCTGCGCGCCGCCGTCCTGCGTTCGCTCGTCCAGCGCCGCTCGGAGCGACAGGGCATAGCGCTCGGCCTCATCGAGGTGGGCGCGCAGCGACAGGGCGTAACGCTCGGCCTCGGCAAACTTGCGATGCAGCTCGAAGACGGTCGCCTCCAGTTCCCGTCGGGGCCTCTCCGCGCTCTCTCGCGCTCCGGTGGCTGCGCGCGCCGCGATCGCCCAGTCGCCGGTAGGCGTGGGTGCCGTGGCCGGCCGCTGGGGCTCTTGGCCGGGGCGTGTATCGCTGTCCAAAGCGCCCAGCACCCGCGCGACATGGGCCGTGGCGGATTGGCGCCATGTGGAGAGGAGCGCCTCGACGTGGGCGCTCACTTCTGCCCGCCGGCTCCACAGCTCGATGGCGGCTTCAGCGAGGAGGCCGGAGGCGGCATCCTCGACCGGCAGGCTCCACCCCTCGAGCCCGGCGAACCCGAGCGCGCCGCACATCTTGGTGCGCGTGTACTCGTCGAGGGTGAGGGCCAGCGATGGCACCGCGCCGCTGAGCCCGAACACGAGGGGGTGGTAGCGAGTGGCGACGACCATCTCGGCCCGTCGGGTCAGCGCCGCCACCTCGGCCGGCGCAAGGAGTTCGGCGCACGTCGCCCGGACGCCGAGCTCCAGCAGAAGCTTGAGCATCGTGGCCGATACGCGAACATCCCCGGACAGGGCTCCGTCGAGGGCGCCGAGGTGCGGAACCAGCACGAGCGGTACGTCGGCATGGCGTGAGATCGCCGCGAGGTCGCGAGCGAGGCCCCTCAGCAGCGGTGCCTCGATCGACGGCGTTCCGAGTTCGCAGAGCGTCACGGCAATGAAAGGCTCAGTGGGCTCCTCTCGGTCGGCGCCGGCGAGGAACATGGCGTCGTCCAGAGCAAGGGCGATGCGCCCTTGCTCGACGCCGAGCTGTAGCGCCAGCCGGCGCGAATCGGGTTCGCGGACACCGACGAGCGCGGCCTGGCGCAGCGCCCAGCCCAGGATCTCGCGTTCACGGCCGAAGAGCTGCGGGCCGACGGTCTGTCCGCTCACCACGATCGGCAGGCCTCGGCGTCGGGCGAGCGCGATCAGGGCAACGCGCTCGTAGACGTGTTCGGGCCAAGTGGAGGAGAGGTTCCCGCCACCGGCCAGGAGCAGGCCGCCGGCACCATCCAAGGCCGCAAGGACGGCACCGGCCGGGTCGCCGGTCGGAGCCGGGCGGCCGTGGTCGAAACCGAGCACCTCGGTGAGCCGAGTCTCTCGCTGCATCGGGGTGTCAGCCGCATCAAACCCGAGTCGCCGCACGGCCGGGACATCGAGGCGACGCCGGGTCCCTTCAGGGTCGAGCGACACGACGATCCAGCCACGGTCTCCCGACGCGTTCATGAGTGCGTCGAGCATCGCCTCGTCACCGATGTGAAACGCGGCGGTTGAACCGACGTCCGCGATCGCGACGGTGGGCCGATGCCGGCGTCCGGGGGGCATTCGGTGGTCAACGTATCGGTCGTCCGCATAAGCTTGCGCCATGACCGATCTCACGCCTGCCCCCACCACGATGTCGAACATCGGCGTCGTCATGTTCACCGTCGCCGACCAGGACGCCGCGCTGGCGTTCTACACCGAGAAGCTCGGCTTTGAGCTGCGCAGTGATACGCCTTTTGGCGAGACGGGTGAGATGCGCTGGCTGGAGGTGGCACCACCCGGCTCGACCGCTCGACTGGCGCTCAACCCGCCCATGGCTGATGCGCCCGGCGGGGGTGGCATCGGCGTTGAGACGGCCGACGTCCTGGGCGAGCATGCGCGGCTGAGTGCCGTCGGTGGCATCGACGTGGATCCGGCGCCCATGCAGACGCCGGGCGCGCCGCTGATGTTCATGCTGCGCGACCCTGACGGGAACGTCGTGGTCGTGGTCGAGGCCCCGCCGGCTGGGTGAGAGTAGCGGCTACTTGCCGGTGGTGCGGTGCATCGCGGCCCGTGTGTGGGCGGCCCGCCCGGAACTGGCGTTGCTGCCGCCACGCGTTGTGGCCCCCGCGGGGCGGGGCGTGCGGCGGATGAGCAGCGTGAGCGCGTGGTCGTCGGAGCCCGCATCCTCGCGGGCGGTCAGCGTGGCGGCATCGACCGTCCGCAGCACAGGCCCGCGCTTGCGGTCCATCATCGCCACGATCACCTTCGCGTCGCTGGGGACGTCCATCACGATCCCGCCGGTGGGTGCACCCCCGGTCGCGATCGTGACGAGGTCTCCGGCACTCAGTGGCTCCATGGCCTGAGCGTACTCGCCGTCGCTGGTTCGCACCGACAGAGACAGATGGCGAGTCCCGGACTCGAACCGGGGACACCACGATTTTCAGGGCCATGTTTGGGTGCTCAAAAAGTGGATGATTTGCAGGAATTTCCTGCGTAGACGGGGGGGCAATATGTCGCCGAATACGGGGCTATTGAGGTGGGTTTAGGCCACGAGATGGGGCTCGTGGCCTAAACCCTCAGGGCCGTGGCAGGCGGGTCTCGCGGTGTAGCTCCCCTCCGCTCATCTCGGGTTATGCAGAGTTGTTGAAGGGCCGCACTGTCGTCCTCAAGTCCTGCATAACTCGGCTTGGTGCCCAGAACGAGGCAGGTCAGCGGTCGCGGCGCTCAGCGCGAACATCACGCACTGCGCGCTCGGCCAGCTCGTTCGCCTCGTCCTCGCTGTGGGCGTTGCGCTGCTGAGCATCAGCCAGCGCGGACATCCCGAGCTCAACCCGCGCCAGTTCTTCGAGCAGGGACCGATCGTCCTTGCCGGGGCGCCGAGCGCGGAGCGCGCGCAGGAGCTCGGCGTCGATTTCGACCTTGGTCGTCGGCGAGGGCGCTTGCATGCCTTGAACGGTAGCGGCGGCGAGGACCTTGAACGCGGCAGGAGGCTACTGCGTGGCCCTAACGAATTGGGGCACTCGCATTAGAGACGACGGGGGACCGGAACGTACGCGTGCGGGTCGATCGTCCGGCGGCTCTCTCGCGAGGGCGTCTGGAATCCACTCGCCCTGTCGGGTACAACAACCCCGGTGCATCAATTTCAGACACGGCTGCTGCAAGTCGCCGGTGAGGCGGAGCCCACAGCATTGAAGCCCGTCGCCTTCCAGGGTCGGGTATCGGAGTCCAAGCTCGAGGACTGGATTGTCGCTCAGCCCGATCTCGCCGGCGAGCCCTTGTTGATCCTCGGCCGCCAGCTCGCTGAGTTTGAAGAGGACAAGGATCGCCTCGACGTCCTCGCCGTGGACGGAACCGGTGAGTTGGTCTTGATCGAACTGAAGGTCGATGACGAGTTTCGAGTCACGGACCTGCAGGCGCTCGCCTACGCGGGCGCGTACGCCCGCTGCCAGCCGGAGCAGCTCGCCCACCCCTTGCAGCGCCACCTCAATCGGCAACCACAGACGGTTCCTGGCGTGGACACCGCGCAAGAGGTCGGCGGCCCTGAGCAGGTCTCACAGCCAGGGGGCGACCAGGCCGAGGGAGCTTTCGTCCCCGATGGTGGGGCGGCCGCTGGCGGAACAGGCCCCAAGCAAACGCTCGAGGACGCCAAGGAGCGCATCATCGCGTTCTTGGGACGCGGAGACTTCGACGACTGGCAGTTCAGTCAGCACGTGCGCATCAAGCTCATCGCCCCAGGTTTCCCGCGGCGAGTCCTGCAGAACGTCAAGTGGTTGAGCAGCGTGTATGGCATGCCGATCGAGGCGATTGGCGCCCGCCTCTTCGAAAGCCACAAAGGCTCGTACTCCATCTCCTTCGAGCGCCTGCTCCCACTCCCCGACGAGGACGAGTTCGACCTCACCGTCCGCCAGCACGAGGATCGCCAGCGCAACGCAAATATCAGCAGGCGACCAGCGGTCCTCCCGCTGCTCGTGCAGGCTGGTCACCTCACCCACGGCCAGACCCTGTTTCTCGTGCCCTTCAAGATGTACGAGCAGTACTACGACGCTGAGAACGTCGCGTTTCAAGCTCGAGTCCACGCCCCCGACAACGGCACGATCAAGCTCGCCTGGAGGGCGAACGCCGAGGCTGTTGAGCAGATCCTCGCTCCGTCCCTCGTCGCCTACAACGCCTGGAAGTCCGTGATTCCTGAGTACGAGGGCGACGAGTACACGACTGCGGTCGCCACGAGCTTCACGACCAGCCCCGGGGGCCAGACGCTCGCTCAGCTCGCTGAAGCAACGGGTGCGTGGTGAGTCGACGAGCGACGGGTTACCGCTGACCTGCCAGAGGCGCCGGCAGGTCGGGCGCAACCCCGAGACGGTGTGTCGGTCGATCCGTTCGGGGCGTCTCCGGAACCAGAGCGTTGGTTCGCGCTACTTCACCGCCGATCAGGACGTTCGGATGATCGAGGACGAGTTGTCTCCGATAGCAGCGCTGCCTGACGAGTGTTGGGTCGGCGACGACGGCTCGCCGGCGCCGAACTTGGGCCGCGCTGCATCGCTCTCGCAGCCGCTACTAAGCCCCCGTGCTTGTCGTCGATGCATCGGTGGCCGTCGCGGCGGCGCGTACACCGAGCCGATGGACTATCACCTAGGCGTATTAAACATGATAAGCTGCGCACGCATATGAGCGAAGCTATTGGACAGCTGTTTCCTGTGGGCGGGCCGGTGCCGCCGGAGTTGGTGATCGGGCGAGCGGGCGAACTGGATGAGATCGAGCGTCGTTGTCGCGAGCATCTGCACACCATGCTGGTCGGGCCGCGGCGTATCGGCAAGACCACCGTGTGCGAGGCGGTTTGCGAACGCTTGCGCCTAGACGGCGCGACAGTGGTCGAGATCGAGATGCCCGAGCGGGCGGACGCCACCGCCGCGTTGCAGTTGATGATTGATCGTTGCAGTAGCCCATCGCTGCACGCCAAGGGGCGGCGAGCAGCTCGCGCCGCGCGGCCTCTGATTGAGAAGCTCCTTGGCGATGCGGGCGTCCCGCTCGACCTCGGAGCGCTCACCGGGGGTGAGGTGCGGATGTCCGCCCGTGAGATCCTGGCGTTGCCAGCTGCACTCGCGCGAGAAGGCGGCCAGCCCGTGGTGGTGTTCTTCGACGAGCTGCAGCGCGCCGTGGACTATGCCGACGGTCAGGAGCTGTTGATCGACATCGTCGATGTCTATACCTCCAGCCCCGACGTGATCGTGTTGATAGACGGCAGCGAGGAACGGACACTCGATGGGATGCTCGGCGCGCCAACACACCTCGCCAAGCTGTGCGACCGGATCGAGCTCGATCGGCGCATCCCGTACGAGACGTGGCGCGAGCCGCTCCGCGAGCGTTTCCTGCGAGCCGGGCAGAGAATCGACCCGGACGCGCTGCAAATGCTGCTCGAATTCGGTGACGGTCGGCCGTACGACACGATGGCTGCCGCGCGCTACACGGCCCTGAGCGCACGCAAGCTTCAAGGCGGGGACCAAGGAGGGTCGGTCGGGACGTTCGAGGTGCAGATGGGCATTGACGAAGCGCGCCGCCACGTCGGAGACGACATTGCCTGAGCGCGCTACCACCCCGGCTCGTCTGTTGATCGGTCGGCTGGCCGAGTACCAGGAGTTACTGGGCCTGCTGAACTCCGGCCAGGGCCTGACCGTCATCTCAACAGACCCCTGGAGTGGAACAAGCGCGCTGCTGCAGTCCGCAGTCGAGGAGGCATCGGGCCCCTGCGTGCTCGTTGACGCTCGTCGATGCGCCGATGAACTGGACTTCGCGATGGCGATCGCTGACGCCACCGTGACGGCGCTGGCACCGGAGGCGGCTGGCTGGTGGCACGGTTCGGCACCGCCGGCAAGCACCGCCGGCCTGCGCCTGTCGCGCACCCTGGCCAGCGAGAGCATTCCCCTTGACGGTCTACGTTTTGGGTCCGGCCGTCCCGACGTGCGACTGGACGAAGCCATGCGCCTTGTCCTTGCGTTGACCGGCGATCGTCCCGCGTCACTCATCATCGATCACGCGGGCCTTCTGCTGGCAGGGATGCAGGCGCCCAGTGCCCGTGAGCTGCTGAGTAGGTTGCGCGCGCTGCGGCAAAGGTATGACCGCCTGGACTTGATCCTCGTCGAGCACCCCGACGGCGACGCTGCCTCCGCGCTCAGCGATGACCGCCACCCGCTCTACCAAGCCGGCCGGGCACTGCGCATCCGTCGCCCCGCACCGGCCCGCTACGTCGATGATCTTGCCATCGCTCGTACTTGGACCGACGCGCCGGCCCCGCTATTGAGAATCGCGGCTGAGCTCGCCGCGGGAGTGCCGTGGTTGACCTGGCAAATCATCGAACAAAGCACTCCCGCCGCCGCTGACGCACGCGAACAGGCACTGACAGGGTGGGCCGTCGTCCGCGCTGCCAGCGAGGCGGCAACGATCCGTGAATGGGATCTCCTGCGTCGGCTTCATCCCCACGCGCAGACCGTGGTGGCTGCGATGGCCGTCGGGCTCAAGCCAAACGCCATCGCTGCCAACTCGAAGAGCGTTGGCGACGCACTCCGGCGGCTCCGCGGTGCTGGAATGGCTTGGCAGCCGCAGCCACGCAGCTGGACTCTCGGCGATCCACTTCTCGCCGCCTGGGCTCGCGGGCACGCGCCACCCTGGATTGAACGACGCCGCGACGCACCTTAGGCAAAACAATGCCGTGCGTGACCGCAATGCTGCGCCAGGCACAGCTCGCCGGACCCTGTAATACGGCCGGTTTGATCGCCCGTCGCTTGCTTTGCCTGGGCTGGATCAGCCCGCGACCGCATTCTCGTATGCGCCCTTGAGGTTCACGGTCAGCTCTGGGCGGCCGACGACGTCCAGGACGATCGCCGCGACCCGTGCATCGTCGACGAACCCGTCCGGGGCCTTGAGGTCGTGGTCTTCGTCGTCCAGCAGCAAGAAGTACTGGACCGCTCCAAGAAGCAGCTCTCGCTCAGACGGGGCGTAAACATCACAGTCCGCGAGCGCCGCTTCGAGCGATTCGCCGATGGCGGCGGCCAGTGGGATGTCGACTGCTGGCAGCTTTTCCGCCATGGCCACGAGGTCGCGCCGACGCTTCTCGATCGTCGGGAGCAAGCTCGCCAGGTTGAAGGCACTCACCGGCTTACACAGGCCCTTGAATGTCGAGAACATCGATGGCGTCAGCGCCGCCTCCGCCTGGGCGAAGAGAGGCGCCGGGTCTGGCTCAACGGAGACGTACGAGGCCGCAAATAGCTGGTGCTGCGCCGTGACCTGCTCGCGGCCGTCGAGCTCACTCAAGCGCTCGACGCGCTCCTCCTCGATCAGCGTGATCATGTGCTCTGCCTGCTCGAGGTTCTTCTGCCAGACGGGAAGGATTCGACGGTCGTCGGGCTCCGGTGAATTGAGGAGGCGGTCGTAGGTCCGGTGGTTGGCGGCACGTTTCTCCTCTGCCGCGATCGATCGATAGTTGTAGAACCGTTCGCGTTTGCGGCGCTCCTCTTCCAGCCGCTCAAGGTTCACCGCCTGCATATCGGCCTGAAGATCCAGCAGCGTAGTGACCGTCTCGTTCTCCGCGGCGAGCAGAGCACCTTCGAACCGCTCGTCATGGTCGGGAATGGCGAGCTCATCTTGAAACGACTCTTGGCGAAGACTCATCGAGCGGGCGAGCAGCCACTGAGCGAGCTCAGCGTCCACGCGGCCGTCGAGGTGGACAAAGACGGGGAGCAACTGGCGGCGGGGCGACAACCCACCAAGCTCCAGCTCGTAAATGAAGAGCCACCCACGGGCGCGTGGGATCTCATCCGTGAGAATGCGGCGCACGCTCGTCCGGCCTCCGTACTCCGTTGACCGTACGCGGTCGACGAGCGCGTCGACGATGGGATGCCCGAACGCCAGGAACTCGATTTCTTCACGCTGCAAAGCAATCGGGAGGTCGAATGTCACGTGCCGTACGGCGCCTTCGCGCA
>JBBQCW010000008.1:0-123680 GCA_038319025.1 Solirubrobacterales bacterium | reverse complement strand
GTTACCCACGTGTTACTCACCCGTTCGCGGCTCTGCCCCAGGGCAAGCCCTGGTTCGTCGCTCCACTTGCATGTGTTAAGCACGCCGCCAGCGTTCGTCCTGAGCCAGGATCAAACTCTCCGTGAAGAACTTCATAGTTTGGCCGGCTCCCGAAGGAGACGACCGTCACGAAAAGCTGTCACAAGCACTTCATGAGGGAACTCCGTACACCGGGTCCCTCTCTTATGACGGGTACTTCTCAGGTCCACCGACCCAGAGGGCCGGTAGATCGAATTCTGGACGCGCAACTCCACCGATTGCTCGGCAGAAGTGCGCATGCTGTTGAGTTTTCAAAGACCGCCGCACATCTCGGGGAAGGGGTTGCCTTCCGTGATCTGCGTCTCCGAGCCAGGGCCCGGAGCGGACGGGAGAGTATAGCGGGCGCAATGAGACGGGGCAAATGCCCTGTCGTGACGCCTGCCACGACCACCGAACGAGCGCGAAGCATAGGGCACAACGCCGGACGACGCGTCGCCCCCTCCCGATACCGGCGGTCAGGCCGTACGGAGACGGCGAAACTGGCGCTTGCCGACCTGCAGCACGGCGCCATTCAGGCGTGAGACTGCGAGATCCATCTCCTCGGCGCCCAAGGCCACATCGTCGACGCGCACGGCGCCCTGCGCGAGCAGCCGGCGGGCCTGCGCTCGGGAAACGTCGCATGCGTCGGCGATCAGCGCCGGCATGTGAACGGGATCCTCTCCCTCCGGCAAGAAGTGCTCGGGGATCTCCACCGGCGCCCGGCGCTCCACGAACACACGATCAAACGCAGCCTCTGCGTCCGCGGCGGCATCCCCGTCATGGAACCGCTCCACCAGCCGACGGGCCAGCTCGCGCTTGGCGGCACGTGGGCCGGCCTCCTCGGGAACCGGCTCGCCGAACAGCAGCGCGTACCACGAGCCCATCGCCTCGTCGGGCAGGCTAAGAATGCGGCCGTACATCTCCGCTGGTTCCTCGGTGACGCCGACGTGGTTGCCCAGCGACTTGGACATCTTGTCGGTGCCGTCGATCCCCGGCAGGATCGGCATGGTCAGAACGCACTGCTCAGGCTGCCCGTAGGCCCGCTGGATCTCTCGCCCCAGGAGCAGGTTGAACGTCTGGTCCGTTCCGCCCAGCTCCACGTCGGCGTGGATGGCCACCGAGTCGTACCCCTGCATGAGCGGGTACAGAAGCTCGAGAACCGAGATCGGGCGACCGCCTGCGTAGCGGCGAGCAAAGTCCTCGCGCTCGAGCAGCTGCGCAATCGTGGTCGTACGTGCGAGTGCAAACAGTTCTTCGGCGGGCATGTCGAGCCATTCGCCGTTGCGCCTGACCTCCAGACGCGTCGGGTCAGCGTCCAGCACCGTGAACGCCTGCTCCTGGTAGGTCCGAGCGTTGGCGTCGATCTCCTCCCCCGTCAGCATCGGGCGTGTACTGGATCGGCCGCTGGGGTCTCCCACGCGCGCGGTGTAGTCGCCGACGATCAGGACGACGAGATGCCCGAGGTCCTGAAACTCGCGCAGCTTCTGCAGCACCACGGTGTGCCCGAGATGAATGTCAGGCGCTGTCGGATCGAGCCCCAGCTTGACGCGCAGAGGTCGCTTCTCCGCGTGCGCACGCACGAGGGCGCGCTCCAGGCCACCGTCGGGCAACGCCTGCGCGGCGTTGCGTGTGAGGAAGGCGGCGTCTGAATCGGCGGGTGACATCTGCGCGGATGCTAGTCTCAAGGCACAACGCAGCGGCCGAGGCCTTGGCCGCCGACCGTCCTGCAGGCGCGCCTCACGCCCCTGCGTGTGCCAAGGAAGGCACCGACGAACATGAGCGACGACGCTCCCGCCGACATCCCCCCGCAGCTCGCGGACCCGCCCAAGCGGGTCAGGCCACGCGTACGCAAACGCAGGCTGCTCCTTCTGCTGATCCCGCTGGCCGCGCTGGCCGTTGTATCAACCGTGTTCGGCATGATGATGGCCGTCGCTTCCGACCTTCCGCAACTCGAGAACCGGCAGGAGTACAAGAACGCGCAGAACTCCGTCCTCTACGACGTTCACGGTCGCGAACTTGGGGTTCTGGCCAACAACCAGAACCGCATCATCGTCAAATCGAGCGACATCGCGCCGGCGATGAAATTCGCCGTGGTCGCGATCGAGGACCAGCGGTTCTACGAGAACTCCGGCGTCGACCTGCGCGGCATGGGCCGCGCCTTCTTCCAGGATGTAGTCCAGGGCGGTGCCGTGCAGGGCGGCTCTACGATCACCCAGCAGTTCGTGAAGAACGCGCTCCAGGCGCAGTCCAAGCGCACGGTGTTTCAGAAGCTCAAGGAGGCCGCGCTCGCCTACCACCTGACGCGTAAGTGGTCCAAGGACAAGATCCTCACCGAGTACCTGAACTCGATCTACTTCGGCAACGGGGCGTACGGCATCGAGTCCGCCGCGCGCACCTACTTCGGCAACGATCCCAACCACGTGGGCTGCGGGGACCCCGGGCATCCGACCTGCGCGTCGGAACTCAAGCCGCACGAGGCGGCGCTCTTGGCCGCCGTCATCGCCTCGCCCAGCGGGTACGACCCGCTGGCCCATCCAAAGGCAGCGCTGTTACGTCGCAACCTCGTGCTGAAGAAGATGGTCGACCAGAAGCGTCTGACGCAGGCCGAGTACACGCAGGCGGTCAGCCAGAGCCTCCCCTCCCCGCAAGACGTGCAGCCTCCCGGCCTGGATTCCAAGACGCCCTACTTCGCGTCCTGGGTGCGCCAGCAGTTGGTGGACCGGTACGGAGCGCGGAAGGCGTTCGAGGGCGGGTTGAAGGTCACGACGACCATCGACGAGGACATGCAGTCCGCGGCCGAGCAGTCGATCAAGAACCAGCTGTCTGACCCGGCAGGGCCGACCGCGTCCCTGGTGGCCATCGACAATCAGACCGGTGAAGTCCGCGCGATGGTAGGCGGCAGCGACTACCAGAAGGCACCGTTCAATCTCGCCACGCAGGGCCAGCGTCAGCCCGGCTCGTCGATGAAGCCGTTCATCCTCGCCACGGCTCTCTCGCGGGGCGTCGGCGCCGATTCGGTGTGGGCCTCGGCGCCGAAGGACTTCATCGTCCCCAACAGCGGCGGCAAAGAGCACTTCATCGTCCACAACTTCGGCAACAACTACTCGGGCTCGCTGTCGCTGGCCCAGGCTCTCACCTACTCCGACAACACCGTCTATTCCGATGTCGGCATCCACGTCGGCACCAAGAACGTCGCTCGGATGGCTCACCGCATGGGTATCCGCACGCCGGTGTCGACCAATTACGCCATGACCCTCGGTGGCCTCAAGACGGGCGTGACGCCCCTTGACATGGCCCATGCGTACTCGACGATCGCGCGCGGCGGCACTCGTATCAACGGGTCGTTGGGCGCTCCGCACGGCGGACCGGTCGGCATTCGCCGCGTGACGCTCCAGAACGGTGGCGAGACGCTCGATGAGAACCACGCCCGCGTCAAGCACGTGCTCTCGCCTGGGGTGGCGAGCCAGATGCAGCAGATCATGGCCACCGTGGTCACCGACGGCACGGCGCAGCGCGCGCAGCTCGATGGCGTGGTCGTTGCGGGTAAGACGGGTACGACCGAGAACTACGGCGACGCTTGGTTCGTCGGCTTCACCAAGAAGTACACGGTCGCCGTCTGGGTCGGTCACGCCGACGGCAACAAGTCCATGGCCACCGACTTCCAGGGCGGCCCTGTCGAAGGTGGCACGTTCCCAGCCCAGATCTGGCACGACTTCATGGTTGCCGTAACCCAGCTCGATGCCGATCGCGCAGCCAAGCGCGCCAGTCACGGCACGAGCACGACGGATACGACGAGCACGGATTCAAGCGGGTCAGGAAGCACCGCACCAGCGCCTTCCACGGGCGGCGGCGGAAGCGGATCGAGCGGAACCTCCAACGGCGGAGGCTCGGGCGGCGGCGGAAAGACGCCGACTCCGACTCCGACTCCGACGCCCACCCCCGCTCCGGCGCCGACACCGACGCCCACGCCCACGCCCAGCCCGGGCGGCAGCGGCGGCGGGACCGGCGGCGCCGGCGCACCCTCGGGCTAGGCCAAGGCCCAGCCAGGCGGCCGCGGCCGCGAGACGTGACGATTCCCGCGAACACAGAATCGCCACTGGAGGTCGGTGGCGCGGGTGATGCCGATCCGCGGCCCGGCCACCACGTCAAGAGCTGCTGCATGGACAGGCGCCGGCCCGATGTGGACCGGTCCGTCGAGGAGCCCGCCGCCATTGTGGACCAGGTCGATGCCGAGTGCCTGGGTGAGCTTGCCCGGCCCGGAGCACAGCTCCTCATCGGGGCGACCGGTGCGCCGCCCGCGCATCGCGGCGAGGCCCGCATCGGGTACCAGCGCGCGGATGAGCACGGCGGCGCCCACGCCCTCAGGCTCGGTGACTGCGTTGAACAGGGCATGGATGCCGTACGAGCGATACACGTACGCCTTCCCCGGAGGGCCGAACAACGTGGCCGTGCGCGGCGTCAGCCCGGCGTAGGCGTGACAAGCCGGCTCATCCATGTGGTAGGCCTCGGTCTCCACGATCACGCCGCTCACGGCACCGACCGTCACGGTGCAGCCGATCAGGTCACGAGCCACGACCAGGGTGGACCGCGCGTAGAACTCAGGTTGCACGACCGCGCCGGTCAGGCGAGCAGAGCGCGGGCGGCGACGAGTTGCTCACGCACCCGAAAGAGTGCCGTCCCGCCTTCCGAGCGCTTGGACTCAAGCCACGACCGCTGCGACAGCACCTCGTACACCTCCGCATCCAGGTGTTCAGAGTGGGCAGCCAGCTCGGGCAGGGTGAACTGCGAAAGCTGCCGGTCGGAATCCACGGCATCGCGAACGAGCCCGGCGACTATGCCGTGACACTCGCGGAACGGAACGCCACGGCGCACGAGCAGGTCCGCGATGTCGGTGGCCGCGATCAGCTCGTCGCTGGCCGCCTCAGCCAGCCGGTCGGCGCGGAATCGCGCCCCGGAGACCATGCCCGTGGCGGCCGCCAGCGTCAGCTCGATGGTGTCTACCGCGTCGAAAAGGTGCTCCTTGTCCTCCTGCATGTCCTTGTTGTAGGTCAGCGGGAGGCCATGCATCACGCCATGCAGCCCAGCGAGGTGAGCGACGACACGCGGTGCCTTGGCTCGCAGCAGCTCGGCGGCGTCGGGGTTCTTCTTCTGCGGCATGATCGAGCTGCCTGACGACCAGGCGTCCGGCAGCTCGACGAACCCGAACTCCTCGCTGGACCACAGGACCAGCTCACCGCCCAGTCGTGAGAGGTGGGTCGCACAGGTCGCGGCTGCGCCCAGGTAGTCCAGAACGAAATCCCGATTGGAGACGGCATCGATCGAATTCGGCGCGACGTGCGCAAACCCGAGCTGCTCCGCGACGAAGCCGCGGTCCGTGTCGAAATTGACACCGGCCAGCGCACCGGCGCCCAGCGGGAGCGCGTCGGACTGTTCGGCCGCGAAAGCGAAGCGGGCCCGGTCGCGAGACAGCATCCAGACGTAGGCGAGCAGATGATGACTCAGGTACACCGGCTGGGCGCGCTGCAGATGGGTGTAGCCCGGCATCGGCCAGTCCAGATGCGCCTCGGCGGCATCCAGCAGCGCGCGCATGAGGACCTCGACGGCCGCGACCGCTCGCCGTGCATGCTCGCGGGTGAAGAGCGCCACGTCGGTGGCGACCTGGTCGTTGCGTGATCGCGCCGTGTGCAGCTTGCCGCCGACCGGCCCGGCCAGCTCGATCAGCCGCCGCTCCACCGCCATGTGGATGTCTTCATCGTCGGGGGCAAAGGGGAACGTGCCGGCCGCCAGTTCCCCCTCCACCTCGTCAAGGCCGGCGAGAATCTCGTCCCGATCGGCGGCGCCGATGATGTCCTGCGCCGCGAGCATCCTCGCGTGGGCGCGGGACAGTTCGATGTCGTACGGCCACAGACGGCGGTCGAAAGACAACGACGCGTTCAACTGATGGAAAACGGGATCTTGAGGCTCGGAGAAGCGCGACACGGTCGCCGGAGTCTAGGCGTCGGGGCCGTGGTTCAGCACCTCGCGCACAGCCTGGGCCACACGCGCCACCTGACCTTCGGTCATCTCCGGGAAGAACGGCAGAGCGACGGAGCGGGCAGCGATGTCCTCGCAGACCGGAAACTCACCAGGCCGATGGCCGTACCGCTCGCGGTAGAAGGACATCAGATGGATCGCGGGCAGATACGGCTTGCTCTGGATGCCGTGCGTGGCCAAGGCCCTGATCACGTCGTCGCGGTCGTGCCCGGACGGCACCTGCACGACGAAGACGAACCAGCCGCGACGGTCGCCACCCAGGTCCTCGCAGGGCAGGCCGAGGCCTTCAATACCTTCGAGCGCCTGACGGTACGCCGAGGCGACACGCGTGCGCCCGGCCAGCATGTCGTCGAGGCGCCCCAGCTGCGCCGATCCGATCGCGCAAGCCACATCGCTGAGGCGATAGTTGAAGCCCAGTCGGTCGTGGTCCAGCCAGCCCATGTCGGGCGCCCGACCCTGGTTGCGCTCGCTGTCGATGATGGCCTTCATCGCCGCCGAGCCCATCGTCACCATGCCGCCTTCGCCCGTGGTGATCTGCTTGTTGGCGTAGAACCCGAAGACCGCGGGATGACCGCGCGCACCGACGTTGACACCGTCGGCATGACGAGCACCGAGCGCTTCGCAGGCGTCCTCCACGATCGGCAGGCCCATGGCCTCGAAGGCCGGCAGATCGGCTGGGTAGCCGAAGATATGGACGGGAAGCAGAGCGGTCGTGCGTTCGGTGACGGCGGCGGCCGTCGCCACGGGATCAAGGTTGAGCGTGACTGGGTCGATGTCGGCGAACACGGGCGTAGCCCGCTCGTAGGCGATCGCGTTGGCACTGGCCACGAAGGAGAACGGCGAGGTCACGACCTCGTCGCCATCGGTCACCCCGACCGCGCGCAGCGCGAGATGCAGGCCGGCCGTTCCGCTGGAGACGGCGCTCGCGTGGGCGGCGCCGACATAGGCGGCGAACGACTGCTCGAAAGCGGGTACCCGCGGGCCGAGCGACAGATGTCCGGAGCGCAGGACCTCCAGTACCGCCTCCTCCTCGGCGGCCCCGAGCACCGGGCGGGCGAGCGGGATCATCTCGTCGGTCATGGGGTCACCGACGGCGCGGACACGGGCGCATCGTGCTGGGCGCGCCGCCCCGGCTGCTCGGCCCGCTCCAGCGAGTCCACCAGGGCCTGCCAGGACGCCGCGATGACGTTCTCCCCCACCCCGATCGAACCCCACACCTCACGGCCGTCAGAGGCATCGAGGAGCACCCGCGTCACCGCGCCGGTGCCGTGAGTCTCGTCCAGGATGCGCACCTTGTAGTTGACCAGCTCGATGTCTTTCAGATGCGGGTGGATCTCTACTATCGCTGAGCGCAGAGCGCAATCGAGCGCGTTCACCGGGCCGTTGCCCTCCGCCGTGCGGACGAACCGCTCGCCGTCGATGAGGATCTTGATCGTCGCCTCCGTCTGGACGGCGCCGGCCTCGTCCTGCTCGACGATGACCCGCCAGGACTCCAGGGTGAAGAGCGGTTCGTGCACACCGGCCTCGCGGCGCAGCAGCAGCTCCAGCGAGCCGTCGGCTGCCTCGAACTGGTACCCGAGATGTTCAAGTTCCTTCACGCGCTCAATGACCCGGACAGCGGTCGCATCGTCGATGTGGACGCCCGCCGCGGCGGCCTTGTCGTGGATGGCGTGCCGGCCGGCCAGCTCGGATACGAGTACGTCGCGAACGTTGCCCACCAGCTCCGGCGCGATGTGTTCGAACGTGCTCGCATCGGCCTGCACGCCTGCGGCGTGGAGGCCGCCCTTGTGGGTGAAGGCAAGTTTGCCAACGTAGGCCTGCTGCGCGTACGGGTTGCGGTTGAGCAGCTCATCGACGAAGTGCGCTGTCGCCGTCAGCCGGGAAAGCTGCTCCTCGGTGACCACCGGGCGCCCCATCTTGAGCTGGAGGTTGGGAATGATCGAGACCATGTTGGCGTTGCCCGTGCGCTCGCCGGTTCCGTTCATCGTGGCCTGGACCTGGGTGGCGCCGGCGACGACCCCGGCCAGCGAGTTGGCCACGCCACACTCAGCGTCGTTGTGGCAGTGGATCCCCACCCGGACGAGCTGGCCCACCTCGGCCACAACAGCACTGATGCCCGCCGCGATCTCCATGGGCAGCGATGAGCCGTTGGTGTCGCAGGGCACGACGGTTTCCGCACCGGCCTCGGCAGCGGTCTGCAGGCAGTTGAGCGCGTACTCAGGGTCATCACGCCAGGCGTCGAAGAAGTGCTCGGCGTCATAGATCACGCGTTTGCCCTCCCCTACCAGGAAGGCGATCGACTCGCCGATGATGGAGAGGTTCTCCTCACGGGAGACGCGCAAGACCTTCTCCAGATGCAGCGACCACGTCTTCCCCACGAGCGTGATGGCCGGTGCGAAGCAGCCCGCGAGGATGCGGAGCGCCGGATCCTCGTCGGCCCGCAGGTCGCGGCGCCGCGTCATGCCGAAGGCGGCGATCTGCGCGTGCGCAAACTTCTCACTGGCAAGCAGCGCGAAGACCTCCTCCTCCTTGGGGTTGGAGGCCGGGAAGCCGGCTTCGATCAGATCGATACCGAGGTCGTCGAGGGCGTGAGCCACACGGACCTTCTCGGCGGCGGTGAGGGACATGCCCTCACCTTGCATACCGTCGCGCAGGGTGGCGTCATAGAGCTGAAGGTCGGAGGTCACGAGTGGGTCCTTTTCGAACGGCGGAGACGAAGACGTGGGGCAGCGACGCTCGCGCTAGCGCGAGTGTCGCCCACGAATTCGAATGTCCACCGTGCGAACCATCAGGAACCAGTGACGGATTCTACCGGGACCGGATCCAACCAATCGCGGTGGCGCTCGTCGCGCCCGTGCAGTACGTCCTCGAAGGCGGTCTGCACCGCACGTGTGACCTCGCCGGGGCGACCTGTGCCAACAGCGTGATCGTCGACCTCGCGGACCGGCACCAGCTCGGCCGCGGTGCCGGTGAGAAAGATCTCATCCGCCAGGTACAGCTCGGCCCGGCTGATGTGGCGCTCGACGACGTCGATGCCCAGATCCTCCGCCAATTGGACGGCCGTACGCCGGCTGATTCCGTCCAGGATCGACGATGTGGAGGGCGGGGTGGCGATGGCTCCGTCACGCACGACGAAGATGTTCTCGCCCGTGCCCTCGCATACGTGTCCGTGCTCGTCGAGCAGGATGCCCTCCTCATAGCCGGCCTTGTGGGACTCGATCTTGGCCAGCACCGAGTTGAGGTACTGCCCCGTGGCCTTGGCGGCGGGGATCAGCGACTGCGGGCTCAGCCGCCGCCAGGAGGACACCTTGGCGCGGATACCGTCGCGCTTGCCGTCCTCGCCCAGATAGGCGCCCCATTCCCACGCGGCGATCGATATGTCGACGGGCGCATCCAGCGGGAACAGGCCCATCGTGCCGTAGCCGCGATAGACGAGCGGGCGGATGTAGCAGGAGCGCATGCCGTTGCGCGCGACGAGATCCAGAGTGGCTTGGCGCACCTGCTCCTGGGTGAACGGGATGTCCATGTAGTAGAGCGAGGCCGACTTGAACAGCCGGTCGACGTGGTCCTGATGGCGGAACACGGCGGGGCCGATCTCGGTGTCGTAACACCGCACGCCCTCGAATACGCCGGTGCCGTAGTGCAGACCGTGCGTGAGAACGTGGACCTTGGCGTCCTCCCACGCGACGAACTCGCCGTTCATCCAGATGAGTTCCGCTTGGTTCACGTGTTGCTCCGGGTGACGAGATGGGACAGGACGGTCTCGGTGGCCTCGGCTGTGCCGGCCGAACCGCCGAGATCAGGGGTGCGCAGACCACCTTCCAGCGCACGATCCACCGCTGATTCTAGGGCGGAAGCCTCCGATTCCCAACCCAAGCCATGCCGGAGCAACATTGCCGCCGACAGGAACATCGCCAGCGGGTTGGCGATCCCCTGCCCGGCGATGTCGGGCGCGGAGCCGTGAACCGGCTCGAACAGCCCGGGGCCGTCAGGATTGCCGAGCGACGCGCTGGGCAGCATGCCGATCGAGCCGGTGATCATTGCCGCCTCGTCGCTGAGTATGTCGCCGAACAGATTCTCCGTGACGATCACGTCGAACTCCGCCGGTCGGGAGACGAGCTGCATGGCCGCGTTGTCCACGAGTACGTCCTCAAGGTGCACATCGGCGAACTCAGCGGCGTGGATGCGGTGAACGACCTCTCGCCACTGGCGCGAGGTCTCCAGCACGTTGGCCTTGTCGACGCTCGCCACCCGGTTCTTTCGACCGCGAGCAGCGACGAACGCGGTGCGGGCGATCCGCTCAACCTCGGCCACGGTGTAGTGACACAGGTCGCTGGCGTCAGTGTCGGTCCGGGTCTTCTCACCGAAATAGATGCCGCCGGTGAGCTCGCGGACGACGAGCAGATCCGTGCCGGTGATCCGTTCCCGCTTGAGCGGACTGGCGTCGATCAGGGCCTCGATCGCGCGGACGGGTCGCAGGTTCGCGTAGAGCCCCAGCTCTTTGCGCAGACCCAGCAAGCCCTGCTCGGGCCGCGGGGCGTTCGGGTCGGTCGTGTCCCACTTGGGGCCTCCGACCGCGGCCAGCAGCACGGCGTCCGCGGCTCGGCAGGCCGCGAGCGTCCCGTCGGTGAGCGCAGTGCCGTGGGCATCGATCGACGCGCCACCGAAGACGTGCTCCTCGTAGGTGAGGCGACCCTCCCCTACGACCGCGTCCAGAACGGTGCGGGTGACGGCCATGACCTCAGGGCCGATGCCATCGCCCGGCAATGCAGCGATATGTGCGCTCATGCCGCTTCTCCGCTCAGCGCGGTGGTACCGACCCAGCTGCGCTGCTGGCGCTCGTGCTCGAACAAGTCGATCGCCTCGCCCATCGTCAGCGTCATGGCGATGTCGTCGAGCCCGTTGAGCAGGCGATGCTTGGTCTCCTTGTCGATCTCGAAGCGGGCCACCTGGCCCTCTCCCCACCGCACCTCTTGGGCGGCGAGGTCGACTTCGGCGCTGCCGGCCTGCGCGATCGCGTGGCACTCATCCGGGGTCAGCGCGATCGGCAGCAGCCCGATCTTCGTCGAGTTGGAGCTGAAGATGTCGGCGAAGCTCGGGGCGATGATCGCCCTGAAGCCGTAGTCCTCCAACGCCCACGGGGCGTGTTCACGGGAAGAGCCGCAGCCGAAGTTCCGGCCGGCGACGAGGATCGGATTGGCCGGCAGGTCCCAGCCCGGCTCTTTGGCCCAGTCGTAGAAGAGGAACTCGCCGAACCCCGTCCGCTCAACGCGCTTGAGGAACTGCTTGGGGATGATCTGGTCGGTGTCCACGTCGGCGCGGTCGAGCACGCTGACGGGTCCTCGGACGGTGGTGATGGGATCCATGACTTCAGGCCTCCTGAGGGGCGGCGGCAGCCCATTCGCGGATGTCGACAAAATGCCCGGCGATGGCAGCCGCAGCGGCCATCTGGGGGGAGACGAGGTGCGTGCGGCCACCACGGCCTTGGCGCCCCTCGAAGTTGCGGTTCGAGGTGGAGGCGCATCGCTCTTCGGGAGCGAGCACGTCGTCGTTCATGGCCAGGCACATCGAGCACCCGGCGCCGCGCCAGTCAAAGCCGGCGGCGCGGAAGATCTCGTCCAACCCCTCCTCCTCGGCTTGGCGCTTGACCTTGACCGAGCCGGGGACGACCATCGCGCTGACCGTCGCGGCCACGGTGTGACCCTTGACCACTTCAGCGGCGGCGCGCAGGTCACCGATACGCGAATTGGTGCACGAGCCGATGAACACCCGGTCCAGCTGGATGTCCTGGATCGGGGTGCCGGCCTCCAGGCCCATGTAGGCGAGCGCGCGCTCGTCGCCGTCGCTCTGGGGCTGGGGAACCGCGTCGGTCACACCGATCACCATCTCGGGGTTCGTACCCCACGTGACCATCGGGCTCAGCGCGTCCACGTCGACCACGACTTCGCGGTCGAACGTGGCACCGTCATCGGTCTTGAGCGTCTCCCAATAAGCGACGGCCGCGTCCCAGTCGGCGCCCTTGGGGGCGCCGGCCTTGCCCTGGACGTAGGCGAAGGTCGTCGCGTCAGGCGCGATCATCCCGGCCCGGCCTCCGCCCTCGATCGTCATGTTGCACATGGTCATGCGGCCTTCCATGGAGAGCGCCTCGACGGCGGGGCCGGCGAACTCGACCACATGGCCAACAGCGCCTTCGACGCCGATCTGACCGATGGTGGCCAGGATCAAGTCCTTGGCTGTGACGCCGAACCCGGGCGTCCCCTGATAGCTGATGCGCATCGACTTGGGCTTGTTCTGCACCAGCGTCTGCGTGGCCAGCACGTGCTCGACCTCGCTGGTGCCTATGCCGAAGGCCAACGCGCCGAACGCCCCGTGTGTGGCGGTGTGGCTGTCCCCGCAGACGATCGTCATCCCCGGCTGGGTGAGCCCCAATTCCGGCCCGATCACGTGGACGATGCCCTGATGCTCAGAGCCGAGAGAGAACACGGGAACCCCGAACTCAGCGCAGTTGTTCTCCAGCGTCTGAACCTGCACGCGGCTCAGCTCGTTCTTGATCCGCGCGGCGACCGGTGTGCCGTCGGTGGGCACGTTGTGGTCGGCCGTGGCGACGGTGCGGTCGGGGCGACGCACGGCGCGGTCGGCGAGCCGCAGCCCGTCGAAGGCCTGCGGGCTGGTGACCTCATGCACGAGGTGCAGGTCGATGTAGAGCAATCCGGGGGCCACCTCGTGGGCGGCCCAGATCTTGTCGAACAGTGTGGTGGGGGTCATGAGTGGTTTCCTAGCTCCGTCGGAGGCCCGCGCTGAGGACGGCCAGAATGGTCGCCTCGACGGTGCCGGGGTTCTCGAAATGATGGGACAGGTCGGCGTCGAAAGTCACCGTGTCGCCGGTGGCCAGCGCGTGTCGCTCGCCGTCGATGTGGAGGATCACCGCGCCCTCCTCGACGAGCGCGATCTCACGCGCGCCGGGTTCGTGCATCGGCGGGTCGCCCGGGCCGCCCGTGTGGGCGCCGGGGCCCAGGACGTGGCGGGAAAGCTCGACGCGCTGCCCGGGCAGCGGCGGGGTGAGCACCTCGAAGCGGTGCCCGCGGCGGGCTGAACCGCCGCTGCGTCGCTCGGCGGCGCGCACTACGGTGACGCTGCCGGCTTCGTCCAGCCGCAGGAGCTGGGAGAGCCGAAGGTCGAGGCCCGCCGCGATGCGCGCGGCGACCGCCAGAGTGGGACTCGTCTCGCCTCGCTCGACCTGGCTCAGCATCGGCGCGCTCACGCCGGAGCGATCGGCGAGGTCACGCAAGGACAGGTCACCGGCCTCCCGCAGGGCCTTCACCCTCGGACCGATGGCCACGGCCGTGTCGATGTCGTGAGTGGCGACCATCGCGATGTACGTTATCACGTACAGTCGTATCCATCAGTCCTCGCGTCCCTCGATCCACTCCCGCCAACCCGGCATCAGCTCGGGCGCGTCCAGCACGCGGGCGAGCAGATCGTGATCCTTCAGAAGCGCGTCGGAGAACAGGCGCATGGTCACGCCGTGCTCCGGGAGGTGGTCGATTTTGATCGCATCGCCGGCACCGATGTCGCCCTCCTCGATGATCTTCAGGTACGCACCGGGCCGACTCGCCTGGGTGAACAGCTTGAGGAAACCTGGGTCGTCCATCCGTAGCCCGAGCTTGAAACAGGGCACGCGCGGCTGGGTGACCTGGAGCAGCGTCGAGCCGACGGCCCAGCGCTCACCGATCAGCGCGCCGCTCACGTCGTAGTCCGCCACCGTGAGGTTCTCGCCGAAGGCCCCCGGGCCCAGCGGGCGTTCCAACTCCGCCTCCCACCAGGCAGTGTCGTCGGCCCCGTAGGC
This sequence comes from Solirubrobacterales bacterium, assembly GCA_038319025.1. Classification (GTDB taxonomy): domain Bacteria; phylum Actinomycetota; class Thermoleophilia; order Solirubrobacterales; family Solirubrobacteraceae; genus JBBQCW01. The sequence goes on along the minus strand of JBBQCW010000008.1, from coordinate 109,744 downwards.
ATAGATCGCTTTGTCAGGACCACCATGTACCGTCCGATCGGCCTGGTCGTCACCGGCGAGATTCACGCCGCGGACGGCGACGCGCCCGCCAACGGGGTGCTTCCAGATCGCCGTCTCGATCGTGCGGGACCCGGAGCGAACCTCGCGGATCTCCCCCACGTTCACGGCGACCACCTGCGGACCATCGCTGCTCGCACTCATAATCGACTTGGGCTCAGTCCTTCCACCAGTCCTGCACCATCTCGCCGTCGCCACCCTCGGGACGGACGCCGCCGACGGCCAGCAGGTCCATGCCCTCGGGCCCTGCTTCAAAGCCCCGGACCGCGGTGGGGTCCACGCGCACGATGTCCCACTGGTCGAGGTCGAGAATGTCTTCCTCGACCCGCAAGCGCCCCGAGCCGGTCAGCACCACGTAGGCCTCCTCTTGCACGGAATGCTTGTGGCCGAACGGAGCCCGCACACCTGGCTCGATGCGGAAATGGGTGACGCCGAACTGCTCAGAGCCGAGAACTGAACGGCTGAACCGCGCCTGCAGACCCTCGACCTGGCCCTTGGCCATGTCCTCGATCTCCATCAGATTGGACTTCGTGTAAGTGGGCATACGTTGAGCCTACCGCCGCGCGTTCACCCGCTCAGACGCTGCTGGGTCAGACATTCAGGGGCGAAACCGTAGAACGACGCGGATGATGATCCGCGCCAGCGCCTCGAGGTCCTCGACCGCCACACGCTCGTCGGCGGCGTGCGCGCGCTCGATGCCGTGCGGACCGACCATCACCGTTGGGATGCCGCGTGCGCAGAACAGGCGCATGTCGGCGCCCCACGGCACTCCGGCCAGCGCGGGCGGCGTGCCCATCTCGTCCCCGACGACTTCTCGCACGAGCAATGGGAAGGGCCCCTCAGCGTCGGTTACCGCCGAGGCAAATGACCCGCCCGACCACGTCACTTCAACCGCCGGGCCCTCGGTATCCGTCGCCGACGCGATGGCGGCCTCCACCGCAGCGCGAGCCTCAGCGATCGTCTCCCCCACGCGCACCGGCGCACGCCCTTCGAAGAGGAGGCGGTCCGGCACCTGGCTCGACCATTCGCCGGCGTGTACCTGACCCACCAGCACGGGATAGGGAAGCTCCAGCCCGGCCATCAGCGGCTGCGTGACCGTCTCGTTGACGCGCGTCTCGTACTCGTGGAGCGCAGCGTGGATGGGCAGGTACCGGTCGATGGCAGACACCCCTTCGAGCCGGTGGGCCGCGTGCGCGGATCGCCCGCGAACGACCCCGCGGAAGGTGATCGCTCCGGCCTGGGCGCAGACCACATCGAAACCGGTGGCCTCCGGGATCAGGCAGGCGTCGTAGCCCGCGTCCGCCGCCAGCGCTGCGAACGTCCCCAGGCCGCCGTCCTCCTCGGAGGCCACGCCGAGAAGCGTAGGAGTGCACGGGGGCACCACCCCGACTGTGGCGATCGCCGCCAGCGCGTGGAGCGCCGCGGCCACCGATCCCTTCATGTCGACGCTGCCCCGGCCGTACAGAAATCCGTCATCGACCACCCCAGACCAGGCGCCGCCGTGGGTCCACGCATCGTGCCCGGGTGCCACAACGTCCAAATGACCGTCGATGGCGAGCCTAGGGCCGGCCCCTACACCGGGCATCGTGGCCCGGACCCCAAAGAGTTGCTCGCGTGGTGCCTCCTCTCCCGGATGATCATCGTGGGCACGTAGCGCGGTCAAGTCGTGTTCGTCGACGGCGGCATCCAAGCCTCGCGCTCGTGCGATCGCAGCCAGCAGTTCGATGACCTCGCGCTCGTCCCCCGTGACGCTCGGGACGCGCACGAGGGCCGCTGCGTCAGCGGCAAGCGCGGCGCGGTCGAGCGCTGCGACCGCCGCCGCCTCCTCTGCGGTGCCGCTCACTAGCCGGCGGCCGGCGCAGCGACAGGCTCCGGGCGCTCCGGACGAGGCTTGGGCTCCTCACCGGCGTGCTGTTTGCGCACGGCGACGGCGAGCGCCCGCAGGTATGCGCGACCTGAGGCTTCAACGATGTCAGTGGACATGCCCTGCCCCGAAGAGGTCACGCCGTCCAGTTCAAGCACGACCGACACTTCACCAAGCGCGTCCTGCCCTTCGCTGACCGCGTCCACCCGGTATTCGCGCAGCCTCGCGTCGATCCCCGTCGCTGCGTTCAGGGCGTGGAACACAGCGTCGATCGGTCCGTCTCCGGTGAACGAGCCCTCGGCGAGCGTGCCGTCGGGGAGCCGCACGGACACGGTGGCGTGAGGCGGGCGCTTGGACCCGGCCTCCACGTCGAAGGCCTCCATCGTGTAATCGGTCAACTCCTCACGCAACTCGTCCGTGACCAGCGCTTCGAGGTCCATCGCCGTGACCTGCTTCTTCTTGTCGGCGATCTCTTTGAACCGCTTGAAGGCGGTGTTGAGCGTCGGGCCGTCGATCGTGAAACCCATCTCCTCCAGCGCTTGCCGAAGGGCTGCGCGCCCTGAGTGCTTGCCCAGCACCAGGGAGTTGGCGTCCAGCCCGACGGTCGTCGCGTCCATGATCTCGAACGTCGTGCGCTCCTTCAGCACGCCGTCCTGGTGGATTCCGGACTCATGCGCGAACGCGTTGCGGCCCACGATCGCCTTGTTGGGCTGGACGGCGTAGCCGGTGAGGCGAGAGATCAAGCGACTGCTCCGAGCGATCTCCTGCGTGATGACGCCGGTGTGCAGCCCGCCGACCGACGAGCCGCGCGTCGCGAGCAGCATCACGATCTCTTCCAGCGCGGCGTTGCCGGCGCGCTCGCCGATGCCGTTGATCGCACACTCCACTTGCCGCGCGCCCGCGAGGACGCCCGCGAACGAGTTGGCGACCGCCAGCCCGAGGTCGTCGTGGCAGTGCACCGAGAGCACGACGTCCTTGAGGCCCGGAGTAAGCGCGTACAGCTCCTCCAAATACGCCGTGTACTCCGCGGGCATCGTGTAGCCGACGGTGTCGGGGATGTTGATGGTCGTCGCGCCCTCGTCGATCGCGATCTGGCACACCTCCGCGGTGAACGCGATGTCGGCCCGGGTAGCGTCCATCGGGGAGAACTCCACGTCGTCCGTGTAACCCTTGGCCTGGGCCACCGAAGCCCGGGCGAGGCCCTTCACATCCTCGCGCGTGGATTGCAGCTGATGCTCGATGTGTATGTCGGAGGTGGAGACGAACGTGTGAATGCGCGGGCGCTCGCTGTCGCGGACCGCCTCCCAAGCCCGCTCGATGTCTGTGGCGTTCGCACGCGCGAGGCCGGCGATCACCGGCCCGTTGACCTCCCGCGCGATGGCCTGGACGGCCTCGAAATCACCGGGCGAGGCGATCGGGAAGCCGGCCTCGATGATGTCGACACCGAGCCGAGCGAGCTGATGCGCGATCTCGAGCTTCTCCGCGGTGTTCAGCGAAATGCCAGGGGACTGCTCGCCATCGCGGAGCGTCGTGTCAAAGATCAGGACGCGGCTTGGGTCGTGCTCGGTGGTGCTCATGAGGTGTCGGCTTTCTGCTCAATGGCTCGGACGTCGGACTCTTCAGGCTGGGTTTGCGGCTCTGGCGGCCGCCACGCGCTATTCCCCCCGAGGGGGGAGGAGAAGAAGTCGGAGTACGAGCTTGTGCGACACGAGAGGTTCAGCGTAGCAAGGGAGGCGTGAGGCGCCAAACCATCAGGGCACCAGCACGACTTTGCCCACGTTGCGCCGCTCGGTGAGGATGCGGTGAGCGTCGCCGGCCCGCGAGAACGGGACCTCTTCGTGCACGACGGGCTTCAGCACCCCGGTGGCCAGGAGGTCCTGCAGCGGCTCTGTCCAGTCCGCGAGGCTGCCCCGGTCCTTCCACAGGGTGAGCATGTTCAGGCCGATGATCGTCTTCGAATCACCCATCTGATCCATGAGGTTGAACCCGCGGATCATCCGCAGTGCCTGCGGCCCGGCCTTGAGCAGATTGCGCTTCTCGCCGCTCACGACCGAGGATGCGCCGAACGCCACCAGGCGCCCGCCGGCTCGCAGCATCGAGTAGCTGCGGCGCGCGCTGGCGCCGCCGACGGCATCCATGATGAGGTCGAAAGGCGGCAGGCCCTTCTCCCAGCCATCGGTGCGGTAATCCAGCGGATGGTCCACCCCGAAACCGCGGATGGCCTCGTGCTTGCTCGCCGACGAGGTGCCCCACACCTCAGCGCCGGCGTCCTTGGCGATCTGCGTGGCCGCAATGCCCACCCCGCCGGCCGCCGCGTGGATCAGCACCTTGTCACCAGGTCGCAGCGAGCCGTAGCCGATGAGCCCTGCCCAGGCGGTCGCGTAGTTCACGGGAACCGCGGCGCCCTGGGCGAAGCTCAGGTCGTGGGGCAGCGGGATTATCGCCCCGGCGTCCACCACAACCTCCGACGCGTAACCGCCGAACATCGTGCCGGCCATGACGCGCGCCCCAGGGACGATGCCCTCGACGCCTTCCGCCACCTCGGTCACCGTGCCGCACACCTCATAGCCGACGACGCACGGCGTGTCAGGTGAATCCGGATAAAGCCCCATCCGGGCCATGACATCGGCGAAGTTGACCCCGGCCGCCGCGACGTCGATCCGCACACCACCGGCCGTCATCGCCGGCGACGGACGCTCCTCGACGACGAGCATCTCGGGGCCACCGTGGCCGGTGATGACGATGACCTGCATAGGTTCAGCTCTCCTCGGGCACGGGGACGACCACGATCGCGTGATCAGACAGATACATCAACTTGTACGGCGTGGCACCGACGAGTGCGCCCTTGATCGGCCGCTCGCCGTAACTGCCCACCACGATGAACCGCGCCTGAACGCGGTCGGCGGCGTCGACGAGTGCCTGGGCCACCCCGGCTTCCACGATCTCGGTGTCAGCCTCGACGCCCGACGCCGTGACGACGGCCAGCGCCTCAGCAAGCACCGTGCGCCCGCGAGCGGCGACCGCCTCGTCCAGGTCCCGCGACTCACCGCCGATCATCACCTTGTCGTAGGCGAACACGATGTGCACCCGGCACCCCAGGTCAGCGGCCAACGTGCTGGCTTCCTTGAGCGCGGCGTGTGCTCCGGCTGTCCCGTCGTACCCCACCACGATGCTCTGCGGCATTCGATCAGCCTCCGGTCACGGTCTTGGCGAATTCCGGATCGACCGCCTGCGGCTTCTTGGCGAAGAACTCCGGATGTTTGATCCATTGGGCGATCATCAGGATTAGCCCCATGATGATCATCACAAGCGTGATGACGACGGGGGAGCCGATGCCCAAGAACGGCTTTGCGTACCCACCATCCGGCTTTGAGTAGTCGATCACGGCCTTCACGAAAACCCCGGTTAGGATCAGACCACCGAGCGTCGGCAGCAGCCCCATGAACACGAAGCTCTTCAGGTTCGTGAAGATGTGATGCCGGTAGAACCATGTGCAGCAGAAGCCGGTGATCCCGTAGTAGAAGGCGATCGTCAGCGCCAGCGACGTGAACGCATCGGCCACGAGGTTCTCGCTCGTCGCCTGCAGGAACACGAACACAAAAATCGACACCGCGCCCATCCAGATCGTCGACGTAGACGGTGTCTGATAGCGGGGGTGCACGTCCCCGAACGTCTTGGGAATCGCGCCGTGTCGGGACATCGACAGGCTGGATCTGGTTGCGGGGAGGATCGTCGTCTGCGTCGACGCCGAGGCCGAGGTGAGCACCGCGATGATGAGGAGCTTGTCGAGCGGGGAACCGAGGACTTGGTGCCCGATGCCCGCGAACACGTCCGCCTGATTGTCGATCAGGTTCTGCGTGCCCCCGAACGCCTGGGCGGCCACGGCGATCACGACATAGATGCCGAGGAGGATGAACGTGGAGATGACGGCGGCCTTGCCGGACGCCTCGGCGCCGTTCTCGGTCTCCTCATTGACGCTGACCGCTGAATCCCAGCCCCAGTACACGAAGATCGCCAGCAGGATGCCGTCTACGAGCGCACTCGTGGACGAGATGTCCAGGGGGTTGATCCAGGAGAAAGTCGGCTGGATCGACCCCGTGGGGCTGTCAACGAAGACTTTGTAGAGCGCGACGACGGCGAACAGCAGCAGCGTGATGAACTCCATGCCCAGCAGCAGCTGCTGCGTGCGGGCCGACAGTTCGATGCCGATGTAACAGATGGCCGTCATGACGATGATCCAGGCAACGCCGATCAGGATGATCACGAGCGTCGTGGGGTTGTCGTACCCGAAGAGCTGGCAGGTGTAGATGCCCGCGATGGAGGCGAGGCTCGGCATCACGAGCACGTCGGCCACGATCACGGCCCAGCCCGACATCCAGCCGATTCGTGGCCCCATGGCCAACGTGACCCAACTGAACGTGGTGCCGCAATCCGGGTCGGCCCGGTTCATGTAGTTGTAAGCAGCCGCGATGCATCCCATCGGGATGAACGCGATCAGCAGCACGGCTGGGGCCGACACACCCATGCCGGTGATGGCGACGATGAAGCCGAGCGTCGCAGCGAGACTGTAAGCCGGCGCGGTCGAGGCGACGGCGATGACGATGTTCGAAACGAACGAGATCGCGCCGGTCTTGAGCCCCTTGTCGCCTGCGGCTGAGCCCTGTCCGGTGATCACCGGGGCCGGGGTCGGTACGGATGCTGCCTCCACGTGTTCCCTCGTTTCCCTCGCGGTTGCCAGGTCCAACCTAGGCGGGATACCCACCAGGGTGCAAGCACGCACTCTCCATTGCGGCCTACCTGCCCCGCCCGGTTAGGCCGACCCGTCAGCCTTGCGGCGTCTGAGTCAGCGCCACCGCCCCCACGGCGGCGTCGATCCGCGCGAGCACGTCGTCGCTCAGCTCCACGCCACTGGCGGCCGCGTTTTCGCGGACCTGCTCGGGCCGCGAGGCGCCGATGATCGCGCTCGACACGTTCGGCTGACGCAACACCCACGCTATCGCCAGCTGGGACATCGTGACTCCCAATTCGTCGGCGATCGGCCGCAGTTGCTGAACCGCGCCGAGGATTTCGTCGGTCATCAGCCAGCCCATGAAGCCGCTGACTTCGTCCCCGGCTCCGGCCCGAGAGTCGGCCGGCGGCTGTTCCCCCGGGCTGTACTTGCCGCTCAGGACACCCTGCGCCAACGGCGACCAGACGACTTGCCCGATGCCGAGCCGCTCGCTGGTCGGGATCACCGACTGCTCGATCTGCCGCCAGAGCATCGAGTACTGCGGCTGGTTGGAGATCATCGGGCGCAGCAGAAGGCGTTCCCCGATCGCCCGGGCCTCGTCAAGCTGCTCCGCGCTCCACTCGCTCACCCCGACGTACAGGACCTTGCCTTGGGTGACGAGGTCGTCCAACGCGCGGACGGTCTCTTCGAGCGGCGTGCCCTTGTCGAACCGGTGGCATTGCAGGAGATCGATGTAGTCCACACCGAGCCGCTGCAGCGACCGCTCGCACTGCTCGACGATGTGTTTGCGACCCAGCCCCTTGTCGTTGGGGCCGTCGCCCATCGGGAAGTAGACCTTCGTGGCCAGCACGTAGTCGTCGCGGTCGTAGTGCGCCAACGCGCGGCCGACGACCTCTTCGGCTCCGCCCCGCCGATAGACGTTGGCGGTGTCGTAGAAGGTGATCCCTTCCTCCCACGCGGCGTGGATGCACGCCTCTGCGGCGGCATCCTCCACGTGGCCGCCGTAGGTCAGCCAAGATCCGAGGGAGATCTCGGAGACCTTCAGTCCACTTTTGCCCAGCCGTCGGTAGCGCATGTCCGGGACGCTACCGCCCCGGACATCGCGGCTTCCTACAGGTTGACGGCGCGCCCCGCCGCGAAGCCTTCTGAAGCGGCGATCTCGTCCACCAGCGCACCCGGGACGGCCTCGTCGGTGGTGATCACCATGGCCGCCAGGGCACCCTCTTCTCCACCTTGGTCGGCCACCCGGCCGACCGCCGAGCCACTGATGTTCACGCCGTGCTCGCCGAAGATCGTGCCGACACGGCCGATCATGCCCGGCACATCGCGGTAGCGGAAGAGCGCGATGTGCTCCTCCAGCTGCAGGTTGAAGCGCTGACCCCAGGCCTCGAGGAGATGCGGGCGGTTCTGACGACCGACGACGGTGCCGACCACGCGGTTGCGAACGCCGCCCGAGACGACGGTGACCCGCACGAGGTCGGCGAAGTCGCGCGCCGTGGCGCTCTTGCTCTCCACGATCTCGATACCTCGCTCCTCGGCGATGCCGGGGGCGTTGACCGGGTTCACGTCGTCTTCGGTGTGCTCGGCCAGGACGCCCAGCAGGACGGCGACCGCCAACGGCCGCGTGTCACGTTCAGCGATGCGACCCAGGAACTCCACCTCGACCTTGTCGACCGAGGAGCCATCGCCCAGCTGCACGGCGAGCTTGCCGAGGGCGCGGCAGAGCGGCAGGAAAGGTCCGAGGACCTCCATGTCCTCCGCCGCTATGGCCGGCACGTTGACCGCAGATGTCACGGTGCCGCCGGTGAGGGCCGCAACGACCTGCTCGGCGGCTTGGAAGCCGGCGCGGTCAGTGGCCTCAGCGGTCGAGGCCCCCAGGTGAGGGGTGACGATGACCTGCGGGAACGCGAAGAGCGGGCTGTCGGTCATCGGCTCGCTGCGGAAGACGTCGAGCGCCGCGCCGCCGACCTTGCCGCTCTGTAGAGCTGCCACCAGATCCTCGTCGACGATCAGCGGACCGCGAGCCACGTTGAGCACGCGAACGCCGTCCTTCATCTTGGCGAAGGCTTCGGCGTTGAGCCACCCTTCGGTCTCCGGTGTCTTGGGCAGATGCACGGTGATGAAGTCGGCGACGGCGTAAACGTCGTCGGACGTATCGGCCTTCTGGACGCCGAGCTCCTTGTAGCGCTCGGCCCCGACGTAGGGGTCGTAGGCCACGATCTTCATGCCGAAGCCCTGCGCGCGCTCAGCGACGAGCTGGCCGATGCGACCGAAGCCCAGGATCCCCAGCGTCTTGTCCATCAGCTCGGTGCCGGAGTACTTGGAGCGATCCCAGCGGCCCTCCTTGAGGGCGCCGTGCGCTTGGGGCACGTTGCGGGCCATGGCCAGCAGCAGAGCCATCGTGTGCTCGGCGGCCGTGACCACGTTGGATTGCGGGGCGTTGGCGACGATCACGCCGCGCTTGGTCGCGGCAGGCACGTCGACGTTGTCGATGCCCACGCCGGCGCGGCCGACGGCCTTCAGGTTCGTGGCCTGCTCCAGCGCCTCGGCGTCGAGCTTCGTGGCGGAGCGAATCAGGATCCCGTCGTAGTCGCCGATGTGCTCGAGGAGTTCCGCGCGCTCCCAGCCGGTCTCGACGTCCACTTCGAAACCAGCTTCGCGCAGCAGGTCAACGCCGCTGTCACCGATCTTCTCTGCCACCAGGACGCGCATCAGGACTGCCCTCCATTTGTGCTCAGTCGTTCCACCACATGGTCGATGCAAGCCGTCAGCGCCTCCACGTCGGCCGGTTCGATGGCCGGGAACATCGCGATACGCAACTGGTTGCGACCCAACTTGCGGTAAGGCTCGGTGTCGACGATGCCGTTGGCGCGCAACGTGGCGGCCACCGCGGCCGCGTCGACGCTTTCGTCGAAGTCGATCGTGCCGACCACCAGCGAGCGGTTGGCCTTGTTGGCGACGAACGGGTTTGCGAAGGACGACCGTTCCGCCCAGCCGTAAAGGTGATCGGACGAAGCGGTCGTCCGGGTGACCATTCCGTCGAGGCCACCGTTGGCCAGCATCCAGTCGATCTGCTCGGCGAGCAAGAACAGCGTGGCGATGGCGGGAGTGTTGTAGGTCTGGTCCTTGCGGCTGTTCTCCACGGCCGTCTGCAGCGACAGCGAGTCGGGGATCCAGCGGCCGGAACCCGCGATCTTCTCGATCCGCTTCTGCGCCGCCGGGCTGAGCACAGCGAGCCACAGGCCGCCGTCGGAAGCGAAGGCCTTCTGGGGGGCGAAGTAGTACGCATCGGTGGCAGCGACGTTGACGGGAAGGCCGCCGGCGCCGGAGGTCGCGTCGATCAGGATCAGCGCGTGGTCGGAGTTCTCGGGGCGCTCGGTCACGGGGACCATGACGCCGGTCGATGTTTCGTTGTGGGCCCAGGCGATGACGTCGGCCTCGTGGGCGGCCACCGGCGCGGGCGCCTCGCCGACCGGCGCCGTGACGAGGATCGGATCGCCGACGAACGGGGCCTTGGCCGTGCACTGCGCGAACTTGGAGGAGAACTCGCCGTAGGTGAGGTGCAAGGAACGCTCGGCGATCAGGCCGAAGGTGGCGGCATCCCAGAATGCGGTGGCGCCACCGTTGCCCAGAGCTACCTCGTAGCCGTCGGGCAGAGAGAACAGCTCGCCGAGTCCTCCTCGCACGCGGCCGACCAGATCCTTGACCGGCTTCTGGCGGTGCGAGGTGCCCATCAGCGCCGCTCCGTCTGTGACCAAGGCTTGGAGCTGCTCGGGGCGGACCTTCGACGGGCCGCAGCCGAAGCGGCCATCGGACGGCTTCAAGTCGGCGGGAATCAAGAGAGGATCTGGCGTCATGGCAGGGCTCCGTGGGTGCGATTCGACGGGTGAGTGCCCAGGCGCGCGGCAGTTCCTGCTCCGTCGCTCCCCGGTGGTCAAGCCCACCCGCGACGCCAGTCGCGACGGCTCGGCAAGTGTAGCGAAGGGCTCGGGGAGCGCCTTGCGCGCCCCGAGCGAGCGTCGGCGCGCCCGGGCATGAGTCGGCACGCCGGCGTCACACGGATGGCACGTGACGCGTCTGGTTCGGGCACACGTGGGTCGGCAGGCTGGCCCCATGTCGTACGTAATCCGATCTGCAACCGCGCCGCGGCCGTGACTCGGATGACGTCAGCGCAGTCGGTGGCGGCGCTCGCTCGTCGGCAGTACGGCGTGGTGGCGCGGGCGCAGCTGAGCGACCGCGGCGTCAGCGGCGCGACGATCTCGCGGTGGGTCGCCAACGGCCGACTTGATCGGCTCAACCGCGGCGTGTATGCGTTCGGGCACCGTTCGCTCACGCACGATGGTTGGACGATGGCGGCGCTACTGGCGGTGGGGCCGGGAGCCGCAGTGTCCTACCGGTCCGCGGCGGCCGGCTGGGACCTGGCGCGAGCCAGGAGCGGACCTGTGGACATCACATCGCCCGACCAGCGCGGCGGCGGCCTGCGCGGGATCCGCCATCACCGGAGCATCCTGGCCTCCGACGAAGTTACCGAGCACCGCGGCTTCAAAATAACCACGATCGCCCGAACCATCGTGGACATGAGCGATGTGGCGCGGCCGCGCGAATTCGGCGACCTTCTGGACCGGGCTCTGTTACTCAGGCTGTATGACCACCGCGAGATGCTGGAGGCACTGGACCGCGCACGCGGGCGTCACGGTCTCGGACGGCTGCACCGGGCGATCGCCGTGCTCACGGATGACGGCGATCGGTTTCGTTCCGACGACGAGCGACGTGTCCGTGACGCGCTTGCGCTGACGGGCCACGTGCGTGCGGAGGTCAACGCTTGGCTGCCAGTCGGCGAGCCCGGATTTGAGGTAGACCTGCTCTGGCGATCTCAGCGACTGATCGTCGAGGTTGACGGACCACACCACTTGCTCCCCTACCAGCGACAACTCGACCGTGCTCGGGACGCCGCACTGACAAGAGCCGGGTACCGAGTGTTGCGCCTGCCCGCGGAGCACACGGTCACGGAGTTCAGCACCGTGACCGACGTCATCCGATTGACGACCGAGGGACGGAAGTAGATCGGATGACGTCGACGCGGTCGATCTCACATTCCCAGCGCTGACGGCCGCGAACGTCCAGGGCACCGTCCCGCCGCGCGACCCCGGAGCGACGTCCAGGCCAGAGCGATCACCCCTGCGCGAAGGTCCCGTCGTCGATCCAGTCCATCATCGCCCGCAGTTCCTTGCCGGTCGACTCGATCTGGGTCGCCGCCTGCTCGGCGCGCATGCGCTTGAAGTTCTCTTGGCCGGCTCGGTTCTCAGCGATCCACTCGCGCGCGAACTCGCCCGACTGGATCTCACCGAGGATCTTGGCCATCTCGGCCTTGGTGTCGGCGTTGATGACGCGCTGCCCGCGCGAGTAGTCGCCGTACTCCGCCGTGTTGGAGATCGAGTACCGCATGCCGGCCAGGCCCTTCTCGTACATCAGGTCGACGATCAGCTTCAACTCGTGGAGGCATTCGAAGTACGCCATCTGCGGGTCATACCCGGCCTCGACGAGGGTCTCGAATCCGGCCTGCACCAGCGCGCTGGCGCCGCCGCAGAGCACGGCCTGCTCGCCGAAGAGGTCAGTCTCCGTCTCGTCCTTGAAGGTCGTCTCGAAAACGCCGCCGCGCGTGCAGCCGATGCCGCGGGCATACGCTAGGGCGAGGGACTGGGCGTTGCCCGTTGCGTCCTGCTCGATGGCGATCAGGCCGGGGACACCCGAGCCCTCCAGGTACTGGCGACGAACCAGGTGGCCGGGGCCCTTGGGTGCGACGAGCGCCACGTCGACGTCGTTGGGTGGCTTGACCTCTTCGTACAGGATGGAAAAGCCGTGACCGAAGAGCAGCAGGTTGCCGGCGTCGATGCCGGCCTTGACGTCGTTCTCGTAGACCTCGTGGTGCAGCTCATCGGGCACGAGCATCATCACGAGGTCACCGCGAGCGGCCGCCTCGGCCACGGGCACCACTTCGAGCCCCGCCTCGCGCGCTACCGCGACGCTGGCGGAGTCCTCGCGCAGCCCGACGACGACGGTCACGCCGCTATCGCGCAGGTTCAGCGCATGCGCGTGGCCCTGGGAGCCGAAACCGATGATGGCGACGGTCTTGCCGTCGAGGAGGGTGAGGTCTGCGTCGTCGTCGTAGAACATGGCGCATGATGCTACGACGTGGCCGAGCCGCGCGGGTTGTGAGGCCGCTCAGGCGGTCGCCGCAGCCACCAAGGCGCGGGCCGGAAGGGTCAGCACGCCATCTGGGTCGGTGTACGGTGCGTAAGCCTCGTCGAGCGCGTCACGAAGCCCGTAGACGTCAGCCGGACTCAGGCCGGGAAGTGCCGCCCTCAGGCTGGGCGAGGTGTCGGCGAGGTACTCCCACCACGCCTGTCCGTCGGGCGCGATGAACGCGAAGTCGACGGTGTCGATGCGGACATCCGCGAACCCGGCTCCGGCGAGCAGATCCTCGACATGCTCAGGCTGCGCAAAGGCGTACATGCCCGGTGCCTGCGGGTCGGCGCTCGCCTCCGGTGCCAGTCCTCGCGCGCGCAGCACGCCGCCGCCGGTCGTGTTCCAAGGGTTATCCGCGGGGTCAGCCCAGCCCGCCAGAGCCAGGCGCCCATCAGGGCGCAGGATGCGCCTCGTCTCCCGCAACGCCGTCTGGGGATCGGCGAGCAGCATGTAGCCCCAGCGGCACAGGACGGCATCGACGGTCGCTGCGCTGAGGTCGATCCACTCGGCCTCCATCACCCGGCACTGGACGATGTCGTCAAGGCCCTGCTCCGCGGCGCGAGCGCGGGCGATGTCGACCATCGCGGGTGAACCGTCGGTGCTGAGCAGCCCACCACCGGGGATCGGCGGGCCCTCGGCGGGCCGCAGTCGCCGCGCGGCCAAGAACCCGGTGTCACCGGCGCCCGCGGCCAGCTCCACCACCGTCTCGCCGGGCACCGGCGCGATGGCGTCGACGAGCCACTGCGACACTGGCAGCGCGGCTTCCTGCAGAGCCGCCGCGCGGGCGCCCCAACCGGGTGCGACCGCATCCCAGGTCGCCCGGCTCTGAGCGCGATATTCCTCGTGGTCCATTGCTGCGGACACTAAGGGGTGTGCGGCTCACCGGACAGTTCGCTGCGGAGCAACTTGCCCGAGGCCGTCCGTGGCAACCGTGTGGCCATGGCGAAGGCCTTGGGTACCTTGAACGCGGCGAGCCGCTCGCCACACCAGTCCCGCAAGGCGTCGGCGGTGGGCGGCTGCGTGGGATCGGCAGCGACGACGGTCGCGATGACCGCCTCCCCCCACTCCGAATCCAGCCGCCCATGGACGGCTGCTTCGGCCACGGCCGGATGTGCCTCCAGCACAGCCTCCACCTCGGCCGGCGCCACGTTCTCCCCGCCGGTGATGATTGTGTCCGAAGCACGGCCCACTATCGACAGCGCCCCGAACTGGTCGAGCGCACCCAGATCCCCGGTGGACAGCACTGGTCCGCGTGACGGCGCCACCGTGGGTCCGCTGACCAGGATCTCCCCGGCATCATTGAGCCGCACGCGGGTGCAGAACAGCGAATGTCCGAATGTCGTGACCTGGGAGCAGGCCTCCGTAAGCCCGTAGGTCGGCGCGACCGGCACTCCCGCCTCCGCTGCGCGAGCCAGCAGCGCCGGTGCGATCGGCGCCCCTCCCAGCAGCGTCCACCGCAGCGCGGGCGGCTGATCAAGCCCAGCGTCCAGGACCCGGGACAGCGTCGTGGGCACCAGGGAGACCATCGTCGGACCATCAGGAGATGAAAGCTCCGCCGCGACGGCGGCCGCATCGAACCGCGGCCGCACGATCGCCGTCGTGCCCGCCACCACGCTCCGCACGAGAATCGAGAGACCACCCACGTGTGAAAGCGGCAATGTGCACAGCCACCGCTCGTCGGCCGGATGCCCTAGCGCGGCGGCACTCCCTAGAGCGCTCCACAGCCAGTTTCCGTACGTCAGCCCGACCGGGCGCGGGGTGCCGGTGGTGCCCGACGTGTGGACCTCGACGGCAATGGCATCCAGGTCGTGCCCGACCACAACGGGCGCGTCGCCAGCCACCGGCCCCGTCAACGGGCGGTCGACGACGGCGGCGCACCCGCTGAGCCGTACCGCGCGCTCCGCGGCAGGGGCGCGCGCATCCACCGGCACCACGATTGCGCCCAGCCGGAGGATTCCCCAGAAGGTTTCGACAAACGCCCGCCCGGGCGCCAGCGCGAGGCCGACGCGATCTCCCGCACGGACCCCAAGGCCGGCAAGCCGGCCCGCCGCCGTGCTCGCGAGGGCGTCGAGCTCCGTATAGGTCAGAGACCCTTCATCAGTCACAAGAGCGAGAACGTGCGGCCTACGCTGCGCCGCCCGCGCGAGCCAGCCGTCGGTGCGCATGATCGACAGGCTAGCCTCACAACCCCGAAAGGAGACGTGCGTGCCCAACGACTGGACCCCCGCCGGCGAATACACCGACATCCGCTACGAGACGTCGGTCCCGCCGGGTATCGCGAAGATCACGATCAACCGCCCGCAGGTGCGCAACGCGTTCCGCCCGCAGACGGTCATCGAGCTGGGCGACGCCTTCGAGCGCGCCCGCGAGGACGACACCGTTGGCGTGATCATCTTCACCGGCGAGGGGCCACTGGCCTTCTGCTCCGGCGGCGACCAAAGTGTGCGCGGCGACTCCGGTTACCTGACCGACCCCGACCACCCGGACCGCCAGCCCTCCGGCGCTTCCGTCGGCCGCTTTCACATCACCGATTTCCAGATCCAGCTCCGACGCCTGCCCAAGCCCGTGGTGGCGATGGTCGCCGGCTACGCCGTCGGCGGCGGGCACGTGCTGCACCTGTGCTGCGACCTGACGATCGCCGCGGACAACGCGCGCTTCGGCCAGACAGGGCCGCGCGTGGGTTCGTGGGACGGCGGCTTCGGCGCGTCCTTGCTGCGCGATCTCGTAGGCACCAAGAAGGCCAAGGAGATCTGGCTGCTGTGTCGGCAGTACGACGCGCAGGAGGCCCTCAGCATGGGCTTGGTCAATACCGTCGTGCCGCTTGACCGTCTCGAGGATGAGACCGTGGCCTGGTGCCGCGAGATGCTCGCGCTCTCCCCGTTCGCGCTGCGCTTGGTCAAGTCGAGCTTTCATGCCCACGAAGACGGGTACGCGGGCATCCAGCAGCTGGCCCACGACGCCAACCTCCTGTTCTATGGCAGTGAAGAGGCGCAGGAAGGCCGCAACGCCTACCGCGAGAAGCGCAAGCCGGATTTCGACCAGTTCCCGCGGAGGGCCTAGGTGCGCGTCTGGCTGATGGCGGCGCGTCCGAAGACGCTGCCCGCCGCCGTGGCGCCGGTACTCGTCGGCACGGCACTGGCTTTGCAACAGGACGTATTTGATGGCCTCGCGTTCGCCTGCGCGCTGTTGGGTGCCCTGTTCATCCAGGTCGGGACGAACCTCTCCAACGACTACTCCGACGCGCGGCGCGGCGCGGACACCGAGGACCGCCTGGGTCCGGTCCGCGTGACCGCCGGCGGCCTCGTGCCACCGCGGCAGGTGCTCATGGCCACCTACGTGAGCTTCGGCCTCGCCGTGCTATTCGGGCTGTACCTGGTCGTGGTCGCCGGGCCGGTGCTGTTGGTGGTCGGCGGCGTGTCCATTCTGGCCGGTGTCCTCTACACCGGCGGGCCTCGGCCATACGGGTACGCGGGGCTGGGCGAGGTTTTTGTGTTCCTGTTCTTCGGGCTCGTCGCCGTGACGGGGTCCTACTACGTGCAGATCCAAAAGCTGCCTTGGGAGGCGATCGTCCTCGCCGTACCGGTGGGCCTCCTGGCGTCCGCGATCCTGGTCGTCAACAACGTGCGCGACCTGGACACCGACCGGCGCGCCGACAAGCGCACGCTGGCGGTGCGAATGGGCCGAGAGCGGACCCGCGTCATGTACGCGGTGATGCTCGTCGCCGCGTACATCATCACGCTGGTGCCTTGGCTCGCCGGGGATCTATCAGGGTGGCTCGCGCTCACCTGGATCACGATTCCGCTGGCCGCCAGGCTTGTCAACACCGTGCGCACGCACACCGATGGGCCTACGCTCAACGGCGCACTCGCGGGCACCGGCCAGCTCCAGCTCGCCTTCTGCATCCTGCTCTCCGCCGGCATCCTGCTCAGCTGATGCGCGCGCATCTGCGCGAACTGACACTCAACCTGCGCGAGCCGCTGCACACGGCTCAGGGTCATGTCGACACCCGTGAGCTACTGATCCTCGAAGTCGAAGGTGACGATGGAATCATCGGCCGCGGGGAAGCCGCCCCGCTGCCGTCGTACGACGGCGTTTCACTGCTGGCGGTGCGAACTGCGCTGGACCTTTACGTCACCGTCCTTGAAGAACGCACCGACCTGGCGGGCCCAGCTCTCCTGGAGGCCTGCCGACTGACGGTCGACCTCCCCCAGGCGCTCGCGGCCGTCGACATGGCGCTGTGGGACCGGTTTGCTCAGCGTGAGGGTCAGCCTCTGGCCGCACTGCTGACCGACGACCCCCAGGATGCCGTGACGGTCAATGCCACCATCGGTGCCGCGGACCGTGCGGGGGCAGCCGAGGCCGCAGGGCGCGCTGCTCAAGCCGGCTTCGACTGCGTGAAGGTGAAGGTGGGCGTGGGTGACGACGCAGGGCGCGTGGCCGCCGTCCGTGCGGCAGCCGGCCCGGGGATGGCGATCCGGCTGGACGCCAACGGCGCCTGGACGGTCGAGGACGCGGTGGCGACGATCAACGCCCTGGCTCCGGTCGGCCTGGAACTGGTCGAAGAGCCGGTGCACGGCGTCGACGCGCTGCGGGCTGTGCGCGACCAGGTGCCGGCCCGCATCGCGATGGATGAGACATGCGCAACGCCCGGAGCGATCGCAGCCGCTCCGGCCGACGCCGTCTGCTTGAAGATCTCGCGCGCCGGAGGCATCTCGGCTCTGCTGGCCCAAGCGACGCTGGTACGCGCCACCGGGGCTGAGCCCTACCTCGCTTCCACGCTTGACGGACCGCTGGGCATCGCCGCCGCCATTCACTGTGCGGCCGCGCTGCGCGTGGAACTTCCTTGCGGCTTAGCCACACTGGATCTGTTCGAGGACGCGCCTGACGTATTGCGGGCCGGCCGCGGCCGGATCGCGGTGCCTTCAGGGCCTGGGCTAGGAGTGTTGAGTTGAGCCACGATGTCCTGCTCTTTCTGACGGTGTTCGCCGCCTGCGCCGTTGAGGCGGTCGAGGCGGTGACCATCGTGCTGGCCGCGGGCATAACCCGCGGATGGCGTTCCGCATGGGCAGGCACCATCACGGCGCTGGCGGTCCTCGCGATCATCATCGCGCTGTTAGGCCCGGCGCTCAGCAACCTGCCCATCGGCGTGCTGCGCCTGGTCGTCGGTGGCCTCCTTCTGATCTTCGGGTTGCAGTGGCTGCGTAAGGCGATCCTGCGGGCGAGCGGACTCAAGGCCCAGCACGACGAGGACGCGATCTACGCCGAGGAGGTCGCGCTGCTGCGCGCCGGCGGCGAGGAGCGCCCGGGGATCGACCCGTTCGGCTTCACCGTCAGCTTCAAAGGCGTTCTGCTGGAAGGCCTCGAGGTGGCGTTCATCGCCGTGACCTTCGGTGGCAACCAGCACAACGTCGGCCTGGCAGCGATCGCCGCGATCGCCGCGGTAGCCGTCGTGGTGCTGGCCGGAGTGCTCGCCCACAAGCCCCTCAGCCGCGTGCCGGAAAACACGCTGAAGTTCGGAGTGGGCGTGATGCTGACCGCGTTTGGGATCTTTTGGGGCGCCGAAGGAGCAGGTGCCGAGTGGCCTGCGGGCGACGCCGCGAGCCCGTTGATCGCCGTCTTCATCCTGCTTGTCTCGCTAGGCCTGGTCTCAGTGCTGCGACGACGGCAGACCCCGGCTGCGTCCGTGGGCGCGGAGGCCATCGCATAATGCGGCGCCTGCGGGCTTTCGGCGCCTTCCTCTACGACTTCGTGATCGGGGACGATCCGCGCATCGCCGTCGTGGTGGTGCTGGCCCTGGGGCTGACGGCCGTGGCGGCTGAGGCCGGGCGCGCTGCCTGGGTGGTGCTGCCGGTCTGCGTAGTCGGGGTGCTCGCGTTCTCCGTGCTGCGGGTCGGCAAGGACTGACGGAGTGGCTAGGAACGTCATTTTGGAAGCCGTTCTAAGACACCCCGGCCAGCGCGGCCGCCACGCCCGCCGGCGTTTCACGTAGCAGCCCGTGACCCGCGCCGGGGATGGTGCTCAGCGTGGCGTCGGGCAGCCGCTCAGCCAGCTCACGGCCGATCGCGCAGAACTTGACATCGCGCTCGCCGGTCAGCACAACGGCCGGCATTTCCAATTCGTGCAGTCGCGCCCAGAGCGGCGTCATCGTCCCCGTCCCGATGCCACGCAGGGCGGCGGCCAAGCCGGCAGGGTCGTTGCGCAGGATCTCGCTGCGGGCGAAGGCCCCGATCTGCGGAGGATCCGCCGCGAACATCGGCTGCGCGCACCACCGATCCGCGAAAGCCTCGATGTCGTGCTGCTCCATCCACGCCGCCAGGGCCTCGTCATCCGCGCGCCGTGCGGCCCGCTCGGCGTCGTCGGCGATGCCCGCGGTCGTCGCGATCAGCGACAGTCGGCTCACCCGCTCGGGCGCCGCGAGTGCCACATGCAGTGCCAGGCGCCCCCCCATCGAGTATCCGGCAAGCGCAAACCGGCCGGGAGCTTGGGCCAGAACCGCGGCTACGCACGTATCCCACTCGATCGGCCGCTCTTCCCCCGCGGTCCCATGCCCCGGGATGTCGGGGGCCAGCGGCCGGTAGGTTTGCGCCGGAAGCGCTGCGCTCACCTCAGCCCAGCTGTGGTGGGTTCCCGCGAAGCCGTGCAGCAGCACCAACGTCTCCATGTCCCACAGCATGACCTCCCCCATCGACATCCACGTCCTCCTGCGTGCCTTTGCCGACGAACTGGCCCGTTGCGGTGTGTCCGGCGTCTGCACATCACCTGGGTCACGATCGACGCCACTGGTCCTCGCACTGGCCCGCGAGCCGCGGTTGACCTGCTTCTCTCACGTCGATGAGCGGTCGGCCGGCTTCTTCGCCCTGGGGCTGGCCAAGGCGACCGGACGACCCGCGGTGCTGGTGTGCACGTCCGGGACAGCGGCAGCCAACTACCTGCCCGCGGTGGTCGAGGCGCACGAGGCCCGCGTCCCGCTGATCGTCCTGACCGCAGACCGCCCGCCGGAGTTGCGCGATACGGGCGCCGGCCAAGCGATCGACCAGATCAAGCTCTACGGCGACAATGCCAAGTGGTTTGCGGAAGTCGGGGTCGACGTGGCCACTCCCGACACCTGCCGCTGGATGCGCACCCTCGCGTGCCGCGCCGTGTGGACCGCGCTCGCAGACCGGCCGGGCGCCGTCCACCTCAATTGGCCTTTGCGCGAGCCGTTGATCGTTGACTCGCCCCTGCCCGACGCTGAGCCCGGCGGCGGCGGGCGACCTGACAGGCGCCCCTGGACGGTGCGACCGCGCATGGTCTCCGACGCTGCCGGCACCGCCGCGACGCTCGCTCAGATCGTGGGCGCAGCCCAGCGCGGCGTGGTGGTCCTCGGTCGGGAGGAGCACAGTGCGGTCACCGGTTCACCTTCCCCCCTGGCGGTAGCGGCCGACGCGTTCGCACGGGCCGCCGGTTGGCCGTTGCTCGCCGACCCGCTTTCGGGCGCCCGGACGGGAGCAGCTGCCGTCGCCCACTACGACGCGCTTCTTCGCGTGCCGGCGTTCGCCGACGCGGCCCGGCCGGACACCGTTCTGCGGATCGGCGACCTCCCACCGTCCAAGCCGCTGCGTGAATGGCTCGCCGGCCTCGACGCCGTCCAGGTGGTGCTCGATCCGGATGGCGCCTGGCCTGATCCCGCCCAGGTCACCGACCTGCGACTCGCCGCCGACCCCGCGCCCACCCTGGCGGCTCTCGCCTCGCTGATCGACCCAACCGGCGATCCGGCTTGGCCGGTCGCGTGGCGCAATGCAGATGCCCGCGCAGGCTCGGCGATCGCCGACGTGCTCGCTGACGACCTGAACGAACCGGCGATCGCCCGGGAGATCGGCGGCCGACTGCCCGCGGACGTGACCGTCGTGGTGGCGGCCTCGATGCCCATCCGCGACGTCGAGACGTTCACCCAGATAGGCGATGCGCCCGTGCGGGTGCTCAGCAACCGCGGTGCCAACGGCATCGATGGGACGATCGCCACGGCATATGGCGTCGCCGCGGCCGGGCCGGGCCCGGTGGTCCTCTTGCTGGGCGATGTCGCCTTTGCCCATGACGTGGGATCCCTCCTCACCGCCCGGCGCATCGGCGTGCCGTTGACGATCGTACTCGTGGACAACGCAGGTGGTGGGATCTTCGACTTCCTTCCGATCTCAGTCCAAACCGACGTGTACGAGCAGCACGTTGCCACGCCCACGGGCCTGGATGTCGCGGGCATCGCCACGGCGTTCGGGCTCCATCACCTCGGAGTGGAAACGATGGCTGAGCTGCGCGCGGCGCTCGACCACGGGATCTCCTCGGCCGGCACCACGCTGATCCACGCCCGTACGGACCGCGCCACCAACGTCACGCTGCACCGCGAGGTTTGGGCAGCAGTGGCGGCCGCGCTTTCCGCCGACCCGGCGTAGCCGGGCCGCCCCGGCCCGGCCGGCCTCGCCGGGCCCGTGCGCCCCAGCCGGGTGAGGCGGATTTGTTGGGCTCACAACAACGTTTACGCCTCACCTCTGCAGGGGTGGGCGCGCCGGACGATCCGCCAACCAGCCGCCGGCCTCAGGCGGCCAGCACCGGCAGCAGCGCGCCGAGCTTGACCTCGGTCTCGGCCAGTTCGGCCGTGGGGTCTGAGTCGCGTACGACGCCGACCCCGGCGTAGCAGCGGGCGACCGGCCCGGTCAGCAGGGCGCAGCGAAGCGCCACGCAGAACTCGCCGTCCTCGCTGGAATCCGTCCACCCGACGGGCCCGGCGTACCACCCACGGTCCATGCCCTCCAGCGCCGGGATCTGCGGCTGCGCGGCCGCCCACGGCTCGCCGCCCACCGCCGGGGTCGGGTGGAGAAGGCCGGCCAGTTCGACCGCGCTGCGCGGTGAGGCCAACTGCGCGCGAATCGGTGTGGCCAGATGCTGGATGTTGGCCATCTTCACGACGACCGGCTCATCCGCGGCCGTCACCCACAAAGCGTGAGGACGCAGGGCACGGCTGATGCGTCGCGTCACGATCGCCTGCTCCTCTCGGTCCTTGGCGGAGCGAAGCAGTTGCTCGCCCAGATGATCGTCAACCGCTGGGTCGGCACTGCGGCGCGTGGAGCCGGCCAAAGCTAACGTGGCCACCCGCATCCCCTCGCGACGCAGCAGCAACTCGGGGCTGGCCGCGACGAACGTGCTCTCACCGCGCCCGACGGCGAAGACGAAGCAGTCCGGGAACGCGTCGCGCAGCACACCGAGCACGGCGGCCGGATTGTGCGCCACGGGCGCCTGCACCTGCACCTCGCGGGCGAGCACGACCTTCTCCATCACCCCGGCGCGGATCCGCTCGACGGCGCGCGCGACGGCCTCCTCGTAATGCTCGGGAGGCATCGTGGACCCGACGCGCACACGGCCCGTGGGGTCGGGATCCAGCATCGGCAGGCCGCAGTCCGTCAACTCGGCAAGTCGACGTTCGATACGCGCGAGGACGTCCTCGACGGTGTCATCGGCGGCGCAGAGCCCGGTGAGCGTCATCCGCACGTCCGTTCCCGATCGCGCAAACGCCACCTCGGGCACGATCAGCGAGGCCGGGGCGAAGGACGCCCAGGGCGGCGACGAACCTCCCTGCGGGGCGAATGCGAAGCCACCGGTAGCCACCAGGCCGGCCCCGGGTGGACCCTCGGGCGGCTCGCACGCCGCCTCGCCGGCCGCCGCACGCCAACGCGCAGCAACCTGCGCGAAGCGGTCTGCCCCACGCGACTCGATCGTCAAAGCGGCACCCAGCGTGGCCAGCGCCGCTGCGTTGCGGCCCGGTTGCTCCATGGCAAACCATGGCTCGCGGGGGCGCCGGGCCCCGGCGACGACCGCCGTGGGATCGACCCGCGGATCCACCGGGATCGTGAGCGCAGCCAGGGTGGAGCGCCCGGACTTACGAGCGCGGCGCACCGCTTGATCGAGCCTCGCCGACAGCGCCGCTCGCTCCCCGGGATCGAGAGCGAACGGCGCGTCGCTGGCAAAGGTCTTCGGCATGCTCATGGCTGTCTCACAACGGATACGGCGGGACGGCCCGTTGAGCCTACGTCTCGCTGCGCCCGCGGGTGATGGCGATCTCGCCGGTGCGCATCATCTCGATCAGTCCGAACGGACGAACCATGCGCTCGAACGCCTCGATCTTCTCGTTGGTCCCGGTGATCTCGATGATGATCGAGCGCTTGCCCACGTCGACGACCTTGCCGCGGAAGATCTCACAGATCTGCATGACCTCCGCGCGCGTCTGGCCGTCGGCGGACACCTTGAACATCGCCAGTTCCCGGCTGACCGTCCCATCCGGATCCAGATCGCGGATCTTCAGGACGTGAATCAGCTTGTGGAGCTGCTTGGTGACCTGATCGATGGGATGGAGCGCTCCGTCCAGCGTCAGCGTTACGCGGGACACGTTCTCATCGTCGGTCGGGCCGACCGTCAGGGTGTCGATATTGAACCCGCGCCGCGCGAACAGGCCGGCGATGCGGGTCAGTACACCCGGCTTGTTCTCGACCAGGATCGACAGCGTGTGCTTACGCCCTGTGCGCAGGCCCGCCGAGGCCTCGAGGTCCTCGAGGCTGAGGGGTTCTTTGGTTCCGGGATCGCCCATGACGCTCATCCCACCATGTCCCGCGCGGCTTGGCCGGGCGAAATCATCGGGTAGACGTTCTCTTCCTGGGTCACGCGCACATCGACCACGACCGGGCCGGGCGTGTTCAGCGCTTCCCGCATGTCCTCGACGAGGTTCGTCTTGTCGGTGAAGCGCAGACCCGTGGCGCCATAGGCATCGGCCAGCTTCACGAAGTCGGGCGACTGACCCATCTTCACCTGGCTGTAGCGCTTCTCCCAGAACAGCTCCTGCCACTGACGGACCATGCCCAAGTAGCCGTTGTTCATGATGAACACCTTCACGTCGACACCGTTGTCGACGCAAGTGGCGAGCTCCTGCGAGTTCATCTGGATCGACCCGTCACCGGTGATGCACACCACCTGCGCGTCCGGACAGCCGACCTTGGCCCCGATCGCCGCGGGCAGGCCGAAGCCCATCGTGCCCAGGCCACCAGAGTTGATCCACCGGCGCGGGGCCGGAAAGTCGTAGTACTGCGCCGTCCACATCTGATGCTGGCCGACGTCACTGGTGACGATCGCTTCGCCGTTGGTCGCCTTCATCAACGCTTGAACCATGTACTGCGGCCGGATCTCAGTGTCGGTGGAGTCCTCGTAGCCCAGCGGGTACTTGTCGCGCCAGCCGTCGATGCGCTGCCACCACTCCTCCAGGCGGCCCGAATCGGCCTGCAGCGCGCGATACTCGACCGCGAGCTTGGCCAGGATGTTCTTCGCATCGCCCACGATCGGAATGTGCGCCGGCACGTTCTTGGAGATCTCGGCCGGATCGACGTCGATGTGGATGAACTTGGCCCGCGGCGCGAACTCCGACAGCTTGCCGGTGATTCGATCGTCAAAGCGGGCCCCGACGGCACAGATGAGGTCGGCTTCGTCCATGCCGTAGTTGGCCGCGCGCGTGCCGTGCATGCCCAACATGCCCAGCCACTGACGGTCGGGAGCCGGAAATGCGCCCAGCCCCATCAGCGTGCACGTGATGGGGAAGTTCCCCGCCCGGACAAACTCGATCAGTTCCGGCGATGCGTTGGCGTTGATGACGCCGCCGCCGGCGTAGATGATCGGCCGACGGGCTGCGGCGAGTGCCTTGGCCGCCTGACGGATCTGCTTGGCGTTGCCTTCCAGCGTCGGCTGATACCCAGGCAGATGCACGTCGGTGACGGGCTCGTAGTCGATCTCGGCTCGGGAAAGGTCGGTGGGAATGTCGACCACGACCGGCCCAGGGCGACCTGAGCGAGCGAGGTAGAACGCTTCGTGCAGCGCACGGGGCAGTTCGGACGGGTTCTGGATCATGGTGCTGTGCTTGACCGCCGGCATCGTGATGCCGATCGTGTCGGCCTCCTGAAAGCCGTCCGTGCCGAGCAGATCCGTGCGGACCTGGCCGGTGAGAAACACCACCGGGACCGAATCCATCATCGCGTCGACGATCGGCGTGACGAGATTGGTGGCGCCGGGGCCTGATGTGCCCAGCGCGACGCCCACCTTGCCGGTCGCTTTCGCGTAGCCCTCAGCCGCATGGCCCCCGCCGGCCTCGTGGCGCACGAGCACGTGGCGGATGCCCGCGTCGTAGAAGGCGTCGTAGGTCGGCATGTTCGCGCCACCGGGATAGCCGAATACGACGTCCACACCCTCCGCTTTCAAGCACTCCATGATCGCATCGACTGCGCGCACGTAATCCGACCTCCTCTCGCATCCTTGTGGGTGGCGCGCCGAAAGCCGGAATGGGCTCCCCGACGCAGAGAGCCGCGACGTGCGCGGCTCCGAACGACCATTGTAGCAGCGGGTTTTAGGGCTACGAAGCCGTGTGGGCGGGTTTGTGCGCCGACACGGGCGGAAGGATCTCGGCCGGGTCGGTGGGGAACTCCAGTTCGCAACCGCACCGAGTGCAAAGTGCATCGTGCAGTTTGACCACCCGGCCGCACTGCGGGCAGTGTCGGCGCAGTTCGTCGTTGTCGACGCGGTAACAGATGGCCGCCAGAACCCCGATGAACGGAACCACGAACGAGATCACGAACCAGATCCAGAACGATGAACCCTTGACCTTGCCGATGATGCCCCCGGCCAGGCCGAAGGTCAGCGCGATGAACAGATAGGCCACGGCTGCCGGAGCCTCAGTCGCGGAGCGCGTTCCAGGCCCAGATGATGCCCACGACCGCGACGATCGCCATCAACGGAAGGGCCACGATGGCAACCAGGTGGAGCGCCACACGGAGCAGCACGTAGCCGGCAACGACGATCACGACGAGCGCGACCGCCTTCTTGCCGAGGCCGCTGGTCAGAGATCCGCCGGACCTGGGTTCGAGATCCTGAGTCATGTTCACAGCGTACCCGCCGCCACGGGTGGGTCTCGCCGCGACGGCGAGAGGCGCTGGGCCGACTCAGTCGTGTGAGCGGCGCAGGTGCGCGTGCCGGTCGCCCGACATGCGGTCGTCCAGACGGAGCCGGGCGATGCGATAGCGGCGTACCTTCACAGCGCCCGGCTCAGTGTCCCGGGAAGCCGCCGGCACGAGCACGACGCGAGTGGTGGAGGCAAGTGAGCTGAGCATGGGACCATCCTCACGATTTGCAGGGCTTCTGCCCACCGCCATCCGGTCCGAGATGTGGCGGTGGGGATTCGACAGGTGGTCCCAACGCCACCTGCCTGCGATCAGGCCGGCGGGGCTCCCACGGCTTGCGCCAGTGCGTTGTTGGCGGTCTGCACCGGCGTGGAGTCCGTCACAAGCTGTTCCGTAGAGGACTTGGCCTGCGTCGGATCGTTGGCCGTGACGGCGTCGCCGATCGCCGTCAGATCGTTCAGCGCGGTGCTCAGCGCGGTCGAAAGGTTCGTCACCAGCGTCTTGTCCGCATCGTTCGGAGCCTTCAGCGCCTTGACCTGAGCCAATGAGGCGGCGCCGGCCGTGCTGATGGCGGTGATCTCCTGCGTGAGCTGCGCGTTGGTGGCGTTGCTGGCGCCCTTCAGCGCAGTGGCCAGCTGGGTACCTACGGCACGTACGGAAAGCACGGCGGCCTTCCCTTCGGTTTTGAAGGTCTTCTCGGTGTCATTACCTCCGCCGCCGCACGCGGCGAGGGTCAGGCTGACGGCGACAAGAGCGGCGAGGAGAGCTACGGGACGGGTGGAACGAATCATGAGTGTGCTGCCTCCAGTGGCGTGCGGACCGGTGGGAGTTTTGCGAATCAGGCGGACGACCGCAATCCCGGGCCAGATTGAGCGGTGTCACAGACCCAGCTGGGCACGGACGAGCCGGGTCACCTCGGCACCATCGGCGCGGCCCTTGGTCTCCTTCATCACATACCCGACGATCACGCCGACGGGCTTCATGTCGCCGCCCCGAAGCTTCTCGACCACATCGGGATTTGCTTGGAGCGCGGCGGCCACGATCGGCGCCAGCGTGTCGTCACCACCGACGGCCGTGAGCCCTTCGGCTTCGACGATCTCGTCCGGGTCGCCGCCGCCGGTGATCAGGCGGTCGAGCACCTGGCGCGCGCCGCTGCCCGTGACCACCTTCTCCTCCACCAGCACGACGAGCCGCCCCAACGCAGCCGGGGTGACGGGGCCGTCGGCGGGATCTTCAGCGTCGATACGCGCGACCAGGTCGATGACCCAGTTGGCGGTGGTACGTGCCGGTGCAGACGGGTTCGCCGACAGCGCGGACTCGAAGAAATCGCCCTGTTCGCTGCGCCAGGAAAGCTGGCGGGCGGCGTCCGCACTCAGGCTGAGATCCTCGACAAAGCGAGCTTCGCGAGCCGCAGGCAGTTCGGGCAGCGCCGCCTGAGCGGCGTCGAGCATCTCCTGCGTGATCGCCACCGGCACGAGGTCGGGCTCGGGGAAGTACCGGTAGTCGTGAGCCTGCTCCTTGGAGCGCAGCGAGGTGATCGCCTCGCTCCGAGGATCAAAATGCAGCGTCTCCTGCTCCACCTTGCCACCGGCCGCGACGACGGCTTCCTGCCGGGCGATCTCCGCGCGAATGCCGCGCTCGATGAAGCGGAAGGAGTTCATGTTCTTCAGCTCGGTCTTCGTGCCCAGCTCGGTGGCGCCGACCGGCCGGATGGAGATGTTGGCGTCGCAGCGCAGCGAGCCCTCTTCCATGTTCACGTCGCTCACGCCCAGGGTTCGCAGCGTGGTGCGCAACAACCGCAAGAACTCTCCGGCCTGCTCCGCGGAGGCGATGTCCGGCTCGGTGACGATCTCCGCCAGCGGTGTGCCGCCGCGGTTGAAGTCCACGACGGAGGTCCGCGAGGACTGGATCCGGCCGCTGGCCCCGGCGTGCACGAGCTTGGCGGCGTCCTCCTCCAGATGCACGCGGTGAATGCGCACACCGCCCAGATTGCCGCCCAGGCAAAGCGGTTCGTCGAACTGACTGATCTGGTACCCCTTCGGCAGGTCAGGGTAGAAGTAGTTCTTGCGGTGGAAGATGGACCGCGGGGCCAGCTCGCTGCCCACCGCCAGCCCGATCATCAGCCCGTAATGGACGGCGCCCGCGTTGGCCACCGGCAGCGACCCGGGGAGGCCCAGGCAGACGGGGCACGTGCGGGTGTTGGGCTCCTCGCCGAACGACAGTGCACAGGAGCAGAACATCTTGGTGTTGGTGCGCAGCTGGACGTGGATCTCCAGCCCGATGACCGCCTCGTAGTCAGTCATGCGCGCGCCCCTGAGCCGTCGAAACCGATCGCGTGCTCGAGCGCGTGGGCGTACTCGAGCAGCCGGTTCTCACTGAACGCCGGGCCGATCAGCTGCAGGCCGCTGGGCAGTTCGGGCCCGCCGCCGGGGGCGGCGGCGAGCCCGTTGGGGATCGAGATCCCGGGCAGCCCGGCCAGGGAGGCCGGCACCGTGCACACGTCGTTCAGGTACATGGAGAGCGGATCGCCCGTCTTCTCCCCCAGCTTGAACGCGACTCCCGGGCTGGTGGGGCTGACGATCGCGTCAAAGCGCGTAAACGCGTCGCGGAAGTCGTCGGCAATCTTGGTGCGGACCTTCTGCGCCGTGCCGTAGTAGGCGTCGTAGTAGCCAGAGGACAGCGCGTATGTGCCGATCAGGATCCGGCGCTTGACCTCGTCGCCGAAGCCCGCCTCGCGGGTGGCGGTGTACATGCCCAGCAGCGTCCCGTCGCCGGGCTTGCGGTGGCCGTAGCGCACGCCGTCAAAGCGGGCGAGGTTGGAACTGGCCTCCGCGGGAGCCAACACGTAGTAGGCGGCGAGCGCATGGGGAGCGTGCGGCAGGCGGCAGGTCTCGACGACCGCGCCCAGTTCTTGGGCGAGCTTGAGAGATGCGTTGAACGCGGCGAGGACACCAGGCTCGATGCCGTCGCCCGTCAGTTCCTCCGGGACGCCCAGGCGCACGCCGTCCAGGCGCTCGGCCGTGGGGATCGCGATCGCTTCGGGATGGCCAATCGAGGTGCTGTCGCGCGGGTCGCGGGCCGTCATGTGGCCGTAGAGGAGCGCGGCGTCCGCCACGTCCCGCGTGAAGGTGCCGGCCTGGTCGAGCGAGGAGGCGAAGGCGATCATCCCGTAGCGGCTGACGGTGCCGTAGGTGGGTTTGAGGCCGACGATCCCGCAGAGCGCGGCGGGCTGACGGATCGATCCGCCCGTGTCGGTGCCCAGGGCCCAGGGCGCGAGCCCCGCGGCAACAGCGGCGGCGCTGCCGCCCGAGGAGCCGCCGGGAACGTGGTCGGCCGACCACGGATTCAGCGTCAGGCCGTAGGCGGAATTTTCCGTTGAGGAGCCCATCGCGAACTCGTCCTGGTTGGTCTTGCCGACGATGCGCGAGCCGGCCGCCTGCAACTGCTCGACGACCGCGGCCGTGTACGGCGGCAGGTAACCCTCGAGGATGCGCGACCCGGCCTGGCTGGGGATGCCCTCGGTGCAGAACAGATCCTTCAGCGCTACCGGGAGTCCGCTCAGCGGGCCTTCTGCCGCGGTCGGGGCCTCGTCCGCCACCCACGTGTAGGCGTTGAGCGTGTCGCCGGCGGCGGCCTCCCGGTAGGCGTTGAAGACCTCGTCGGAGGACAGCGCGCCGCTCTCGATCTCGGCGATCGCCTGCGCCGCGGTGAGATCACGCAGCGTGCTCATCCGCCGGCCTGCGGGCTGGGCACCTGAAAGCCGCCATCGGCCACAAGCGGCGCCTGGGCCAGTGCGACTTCAAGCGGCAGCGACTCGTGCGGGACGTCGGGCCGCAGCGCGTTTTCGACCTCCACCACGTGGGCGGTCGGCTTGACGTCATCCAGATCGAGCGCGGATATCGTCTCGATGTGATCCAGGACGCCGCTCAGCTCGGTGGCGTAGCGGTCGACCTCCTCGTCGGTGAGGGCAAGGCGTGCGAGCACGGCTACGTGGAGGACCTGGTCGCGGGAGAGCATCGGCCGAGAGGCTAGCGAGGCGCGGGCACTTCGGACCCGCCGACCGGCGGGATCGGGCGCAAGGGAACATCGGGCTCCGGTGCTCGGGCGACGTGTTCGTCGGTCAAGGACATCCAGCCGGCAGCGAGCGTCGCGAGCGCTACGCCCAGGGAGGCCCAGGCTCCCCACTGCAAGTCCTCGTAGCCAGCTGGCGTGTTGAACAGCTGGACGGTGATCCAGATGATCACTCCGATCGCCGCGTAGTTGATGCAGACGTTCCACGTGAGCGCGACGGCCGGGCTGCGCGTGCCGCGCAGGACGAACGGCTCGATGACGCAGGCCAGGGCGAAGATCGCGATGGCGATGTCAGTGACGGAGAACGCCTGCCAGGCGGTGAGGTCAGGAACGGAGTAGTACGAGATGACGGTCGAAATATGGTTCGAGTACGTCCCGTCGATCCCGTGACCGCTTGGGTACCCATACCACGGCGCCCACAACAGCCCCACCAGCACCACCCCCAGCCCGGCGACCACCCACTCCCAGCGCCCGATCTGCCGGATCGCCGGCCGCGTCATGCGGCCGCCTCCGCCGCCTTGAGCGTGTTGCGCAACAGGCAGGCGATGGTCATCGGCCCCACGCCGCCGGGCACCGGCGTAATCGCTGATGCGACCTCGGCCGCCTCGGCGAAGGCGACATCCCCGCGAAGCCCGTCATCCGTGCGGTTCATCCCCACGTCGATGACCACAGCGCCGGGCTTGACCCAATCACCGCGAACCATCTCCGCGCGGCCGACCGCGACGATCAGCACGTCGGCCCGGGCGCACACGCCCGCCAGGTCCCGCGTGCGCGAGTGGCATTGGGTGACGGTGGCGTTAGCGCCCAGTAGTAACTGGCCCATCGGCTTACCGAAAAGGTTCGAGCGGCCGACCACGACCGCTTCGGCGCCTTCCATTTCGACGCCCGCATGCTCGAGCAGGATCATCACGCCCTCGGGGGTGCACGGCCGCAGCCCAGGTTCGCCGAGCATCAGGCGCCCGGCGCTGATCGCCGTCAGCCCGTCGACGTCCTTGCCCGGGTCGATCATGCCCGTGAGTTCGACGCCGTCCAGATGGGCCGGCACCGGCAGCTGGCACAGGATGCCGTTGACGGCGGGATCCGCATTCAGCCGCTCCAGCAGTGCGACGACCTCCTCGCGTGATGCGTCCGCGGCGAGCCGGTGGTCAAAGCCCGTGATCCCCACCTCGGCGCAGGCCTTCTGTTTGCCGCCGACGTATACCGCGGAAGCCGCGTCCTCGCCGACGAGCACGGTGGCCAAGCCGGGCCGGCGGCCGGTGCGCGCGAAGAACGCCTCGACGTCGATCGCGACCTGGACTCGAGTCTCGGCCGCGATCGCTTTGCCGTCGATGATGGAAGCGCTCACTCCCCGCAAGTTATCTCTTCTCGATCGGCGCGTACTCGGCCATCAACTTGCGCTCGGAGCCGTCGCGGGCGAAGCGGATCACCACGATGCCGCCCGGTTCGACACCGGTGACCACGCCGTCGCCAAACGCGGCGTGCCTAACGTCCTCCCCCATACGGAAGGACACGACGGGCGCTGCCTCGGCCTCGCTGCCCCGGCCGGTCGACGGTGACCCCCACGAGCCGACCCGCCCGCGGATCGCGCCGACGCCGGCGCGCGCGCCCAACCCGCCCGAGGGAGACCACGCCGACAGCGAACCCGACTGCTCGGTGAGCTCGACCGGGATCTCGGCCAGGAACCGGCTCGGCAGGCCGGGAGTCGACGCGCCGAAGATCGACCGCCGCCTCGCGTACGTCAGGTACAGGTCACGCATCGCCCGCGTGATCCCGACGTAAGCCAGCCGACGCTCCTCCTCCAGGCTGCCCTCATCCAGCGCGCGCGAGTGCGGGAACACCCCTTCCTCACACCCGATCACGAACACGATCGGATATTCCAGCCCCTTGGCGTTGTGGAGTGTCATCAGGGTGACGAGCCCTTCGTCCTCGGTACGCGAGTCGGCGTCCGCGACCAGCGCGATCTGCTGCAGGAACACGTCGAGCGTGTTCTCGCCCTCGGGCGCACTCGCGTCGAACTGGCGGGCGACTTCGACCAGTTCCTGAAGGTTCTCGATGCGACCCTGGGCCTCGATCGTCCGCTCGGCCTCGAGCGCGTCGTAATAGCCGACCTCGTGGAGCACGGCATCGAGCAGATCCCCGACGGGCACGCCGTCGGCCATGCGTTCGCGCAGCCGCTCCATCGTCGCCATGAACTTGCCCAGCGAACGCACCGCCGCGGTGCCCAGCCCGGGCACGGACGAGGGATCGATGGCGGCGTCCCACACCGGGATCCCCAGCGTGGCACCGTGGCTGATGACCCGCGACAGCGATGTCTGCCCGATACCGCGCTTGGGCGAGTTGACCACGCGCGTGAAGGCGACGACATCCTGCGGGTTGCCCAGGATCGTCAGGTAGGCCGTGGCGTCCTTGATCTCGGCGCGCTCGTAGAACTTGGTGCCGCCGATCACCTGGTAGCCGATCTCGCGGCGCACGAGCGTGTCCTCCAGCACCCGGGACTGCGCGTTGGTGCGGTAGAAGATGGCGATCTCCTCTTTGGAGACGCCTTCGTCGGCAAGCCGCTCGATCTCCCCCACGACGAACCGCGCCTCGGTGTGTTCGTCGTCGGTGCCGCGGATCTTGATCGGGTCACCCTCACCGAGATCCGTCCACAGGCGCTTGGCGATCTGACTGCGGTTGTGGGCGATGACCGCGTTGGCCGCGTTGAGAATCATCTGCGTCGAGCGGTAGTTCTGCTCGAGCTTGACCACCTTCACCGGACCGTCGCGCCCGAAGTCCTCTTCGAAGTCCAGGATGTTGCGGATATCGGCATGGCGGAACGAGTAGATCGAGTTGTGGGTGACGATCCCCTCAGCGATGAAGTTGTGCGTTTGCTCGATGTTCAGGTCGTACACCGGGCGGTCGAGAGGGATGACCTCAACCGACTCCACGACGTCGTAGCCGCCGTCCTCGTCGAACATGGCCATCCCGCGACGAACGGAAGCCGCGGGCAGGAACGGCAGCGAGTTGCGCCCGGCGTCCACCCGTTCGCCCAAGCGGGCGACGTATCGCACGTGAACGGGCAGCACACTCTGGATCTTCTTGACGATGTCCATGACCGCACCGAAGGATTTGAAGGCGGATTCGTAGCGCCAACTCCCGGAGCCGGCCTTTGCGGGTCGTACGTTCAGCCCGGCCGATTCGAGGGCTGCGCGCGCGTGCTCGCTGCGGCCGCCGACCGCAATCAGATGTAACGGGGTTGACCCTCGGAGACCCCCGCAGAGCGTCACGGTGACGTTCCGCCGACGCCCCTCGACGCTGCCCG
Organism: Solirubrobacterales bacterium; assembly: GCA_038319025.1. Lineage (GTDB taxonomy): Bacteria > Actinomycetota > Thermoleophilia > Solirubrobacterales > Solirubrobacteraceae > JBBQCW01. The sequence goes on along the minus strand of JBBQCW010000008.1, from coordinate 76,517 downwards.
GCACGTAGTGCGGGTACTCGATGTCGAGTGCGTAGTCGTGAAGCAGACGGGCCCCACCGCTCTCGGTGTCCAGCGAGAAGAAGAGCTCGTCGATGAGAGCCTGATCGTGAACGAGACCGTTGACACTCCCTCCCGTGCGGGCGTAAAACGGCATCGTCGGAAGCTGATACCGCAGCGACAGCTGGGCCTCCATCGCCCGGGCGCGATTGTTGCTGTCGTGCGTGGCCACTATCCACGCCGCGTCGGCCTGCTCTTGCATGGCTCGCTGGGCGACGCCGGAGATCGGCCGTTTGCCCTTGTTCGGATGGGTGCGGGTCGTACCAACGCGAAAGCCGTGGCTCGCGCGCCTCATCACGTACGTCATGTGGAGCGCGGGCGTGGTTGCCTGCCGATAGCCCGCGAAGTGGGTGTGTTCAGGCGTCGAGACGATCCGTCGACCGCTCTGGAGCTTGATCTCCACGCCCCACTTGCTCTCTGCCTCGTGAACCGCGGTCACGCGTGCGGCGGCGAAGTTGCCACTCCCGTACGACGACCGAATCAGATCGCCGGCCCGGATGTCTTCGATGTTGCGATGGGTGCCGTCCGCCAAGGTGACCCTCGTCCCGGCGACGAGGCATTGCGAATCGTCGCCGACTACCGCCAGGTTCCGGTGCCCCGCGGCCAGCAGCTGGAGCCAGCGGTACTGGGCGTGGTTGGTGTCCTGGTACTCGTCCACGAGCACGTGGCGGAACGCGGTGGCGTACCGCTCGCGCACGTCGCTGAACAGCTCAAGCACGTTGACCGCACGGAACAGCAGGTCGTCGAAGTCCATCGCGTTCATGCGGTGGATCTGCTGCTCGTAGAGCCGGTACGCGTCGGCGACCGTCTGCTCGAAGTAGCCGCCGACGAGCTGGCCGTAGGCCTCAGCGTCCTGCAGTTGGTTCTTGGCGCCGGAGATCTGGTTCTGCACCGCGCCCGGAGTGAAGCGCTTGGTATCGACCCCGAGTTCGTCCAGACAGCGCTTGGTCAGGCGGCGCGAGTCGGACTGGTCGTAGATCGTGAACTGGCGGGTGTAGCCCAGTCGCGGAGCCTCGGCGCGCAGCATCCGTGCGCAGGCCGCGTGAAACGTCATCACCCACATAGTGCGGGTGGAGTGGCCGAGCAGGAGTTCGACCCGCTCGCGCATCTCCTGCGCCGCCTTGTTGGTGAACGTGATGGCCAGGATCTCGCCCTGATGCGCGCGGCCGGTCGCGATCAACCAGGCGATCCGATGGGTGAGGACCCGCGTCTTTCCCGACCCTGCTCCGGCGAGGATCAGCAGCGGCCCTTCGGGGTGGGTTACGGCCTCCCGTTGAGGCTCATTGAGACCGTTGAGCAACTGGTCGAGATAGGCGTCGGTGTCGGATGCGGCCATCCCCATTGAGGATAGGCACCGGCGCGGCGGGGCCCACTCGGGCGGCCGGCTTCTCGCTACGGCACGAGGATCGTGAAGCCGATGTCGTGCGCGGCTTCCGCCACGGGGGAACCGTTGAGAGCACTCACCGCCACGAACGCCCTGACCACCAGTGAGTTGGCGGGACAACTGCCATCCCCTCCGTTCCAGTACAGGTGGGTTCCTTCCGCCGCGAACGCATAAACCGGCGTCACGACCGCCGATGCAGCCGGGGCGTAGATGGAGGGGTCGAGCGTCACGCAATACTTCCCGGTCAGTGGATGGGTCACGTTCACGACGCCGCGATGATCAATGCCCGTGGCGTACACGGAGAGCGCGTCGACCGTCGCGTACGCCCGCGCCGAGCCGGCGGCGCCCGGAGCGCCCGGAGTCCCCGGAGCACCAGCCACGCCGGCTGACCCGGGGGCACCCGCGACGCCTGCGGTACCTGCGGCCCCGGGGTCACCCTTGGCTCCCGCTGGCCCCGCGGCGCCGTTGGTCCCCGCCTGTCCGACCAACTTCGCCCGCTCGCTGGCCTTGAAATCGGCGAGCAGCAGCGAACGGTCCTTGATGTGGGACGAGGTGATCGTGCCCTTCTTGATCTGCTTCCCGGTGATCAGCTTCGCGATGTGACCGATATCCGCGCCCAGGGCCGGCCCGGCCATGGCGAAGACGAGCGCGGTCAACGCCACGATCATTGCGGGTGAAGGGCGGTGAGCACGCACGAACAGCCTCCTGAGATTTGCGCCGTCCCGGCAAGATCCAGACGTGCGACAGACGCTACAGAAAGCCTCCTGCTTTGTGCGGCGCATTACTGTCGGTGGCCATGTCGTACGCATCCATCCCGGAGACGGTCCGCGCGCACGCGGCGGCCACCGTTGCGGCGGCTCGCCGCGTCCGCATCGATGACGACGCCCTTGCGCGCCTGGCTGCGGGAGGGCTGACCGTCCCGAAACCCTCTCTAGACCCCCGCACGCGCCACCTCGACGGCACCCCTGAGGACGCGGCCCGGGCGATGCTCATCCTCGACACGATCAACTTCGGCTCGGGCTGGTTCCCGACGTTGCGCAAGCGCGTGGGCGACGACGGCCGCCCCGTATCCGGGTACACGACGGTGGCTCGGTCGCTGGCTGACCATTTCCGCGCCCACGGGCCGTGGACGAACGAGCATTTGCGGGTGATGCGCACCGAGACGATCGCGCAGACCCTCGGCCAGCGCGCGGACCACGAGCTGATGGCGCTCTACGCCCAGGCGCTTCGTCAGCTGAGCGCCTTCCTGGGCGACCGCAGCGTCCTGGACCTCGTGGTGGGTGCCCGCGGCTCGGCGGCCACCTTCGCCGCCTCCCTGGCCGACGGGATGACGATGTTCCGCGACATCGGGTTCTTCAAGCGCGCGCAGATCGCGGCCTGGGACCTTTCGCTTGCCGGCATCGGTCCCTGGCACGACCTGGACAAGCTCACAGTCTTCGCCGACAACCTTGTCCCCCACGTGCTCCGTTGCGCCGGCGTCCTGGTCTACGACGACACGCTGGCCGCCGCCATCGATGCCGGCACGCTCCTCCCGGCGGGCGGCGCCGAGCGGGAGATCCGCGCCGCGGCCGTCGTGGCCTGCGGGCAGCTCGCCCCGGCGCTGGGGGTGAGCGAGGCGGTGCTGGACGCGGCGCTGTGGAACCTCGGGCAGGCGCCGGAGTTCAAGGCTCGCCCGCGGCACCGCTGCCGCTGCGTCTTCTACTGAACGTCAGCCGCCGGCGGGATGGTTGCCGCGCACCGGGCGCAGCGCACGTACCTCCGCCTGCGGGGCCGGCTCGCCGTCCTCCCCCGCCAGCTCGGAGAGCGCGCGTTCCAGCGCCCCGATCCGCGACGCCAGCCCCTTGATCGCCTCCGCGACTGGATCGGGCAGATGGATCCAATCCGCGTCGGGGCCCTCAGGCCGTCGACCGTCGACCCGCACCGTGTGGCCCGGATTGCCGACCACCGTCGCGTGCGCCGGGATATCGGTGATGACGACGGTGTTGGCGCCGATCTTCGAACCGTGACCGACGGTCACCGGTCCGAGAAGCTTGGCCCCGGAACCGATGGTCACGTTGTCCTCCACCGTCGGATGGCGCTTGCCGGTCGCAAACCCGGTCCCGCCGAGCGTGACGCCTTGGTAGACGGTCACGTCCCGCCCGATCTGGGCCGTCTCGCCGATCACGACGCCGGCACCGTGATCGATGAAGAAGCCTTCGCCGATCCGGGCGGCCGGGTGGATCTCGATGCCGGTCAGTGTCCGCACCCCGGCGGCGAGCGCCCGCGGGGCGATCGGGATGCCGGCGTCGTGCATCGCGTGGGCGACGCGGTGCCCCAGCAGCGCGTGGACGCCGGGCCAGCTCGCGAGCACCTCGACAGAGGAGACCCCGCGCGCGGCGGGGTCACGATCATGGACGGCGGCGACGTCGCGGCGAATCTCACCGAGGACGCGCGCGGCCGTGCCCAAGCCGAACATGTGGGGAAGGATAGCCAGGCCGATCCGCCCGGTCGGCAATCTGCCGATCAGTCCGTGGGAGCGAAGAACGGCGTGGTCGCGTAGCGCTCGCCGGAGTCCGGGAGCACCACTGCGATCCGGGCACCGTGAAACTCCGGCCGCGCGGCGAGCTGCAGCGCGCCCCACAGAGCGGCGCCGCAACTGAGGCCGGCGAGCACACCCTCGGTTCGGGCGGCGAGGCGGGCCGTTTCGATCGCATCCTCGTCGGTGACCGGGATGACCTCGTCAATCACATCGCGATTCAGTACGGCGGGAACAAACCCGGCGCCGATCCCCTGAATCCGGTGAGGACCAGGTTGCCGGCCGGAGAGGACCGCTGAGGTGGCCGGCTCGACGGCGACGACGTGACACGACGGGTTCGCCGCCTTGAGCGTCTCCCCCACGCCCGTGATCGTGCCGCCCGTTCCGACCCCGGCCACAAACGCGTCCACCTGCCCGACCGCCGCGAGGATCTCTGGGCCGGTGTGTCGGCGGTGGGCCTCGGGATTGGCCGGGTTGGAGAACTGGTCGGGCAGGAACACGTTCTCGTCGGCCGACATCGCGCGGGCAGCCGCGACGGCCTCGTTCATTCCGCCGAGCGACTCGGTGATCTGAAAGCGAGCGCCGTACAGCCGCAGCAACGCCTCGCGCTCACGGCTCATGCCCTGCGGGAGATGCAGGACGAGGTCGTATCCGCGAGCCGCGCACACGAACGCCAGAGCGATGCCCGTGTTGCCGCTGGTGGCCTCGACGATCGTCGTGCGGCCCGGCTCGACGCGGCCGTCGCGCTCGGCGGCCTCGATCATCGAGACCCCGATCCGATCCTTCACCGATCCACCGGGGTTGTAGGCCTCCAGCTTGCCGAAGAGCCGTACCTCCGACCCTTCGGGAACGAGCCGCGAAAGCTCAACCATCGGGGTGTTCCCGACGAGATCGGAAATGTTGATCGGGATTGTCGGCATCCGAAAAAGAGCCTACCTACCGGTTTCCCACCTTCGTCCCACCTCGTGACGACCTGGCACGCCCACGATGGCTGTCATCCACCTCAACGTCGTCCGAAAGGACCCCGCCATGGCCTCCGCCATCCTCATTTCCCTGTTGGTCGTCGTGCCGCTCGCCCTGCTGTTCTGGGACATCAGCCACCCGCGCCGCAAGAGCGTCGCGGTCACTGCCGACCCGCCCGCCGGCCGATCCTCGCAAGACGGCGCCCGCCCGTCTGCATCCTGAGCAAACAGCCCGCGGCGAGCTGCGCTGATCGACACCCCGGTGTGGGCAACTCAGCCGTCGCTGAGAATCTTGGCCTTCTGCGCTGCGAACTCGCCCTCGGTGAGCACGCCGGCGTCGCGCAGGCGAGCGAGGCGCTCAAGGCGCTCGAGTGGATCCATAGCGGCACCCGCTGACGCGGCCTGAGCCTGCGTCACGGCCTGAGCCTGCGCCAATGCCTGAGCGATGTCCGGCGTGAAGGCAGCAGTGGGCCTAGCGCTACCGTCACGCATCGACTCAGGGAGCGCTGACCGCTGGGCATCGTTCTTTGCTTCCAGCGCTTTCACGTCGTAACGAGGGTCTCCATCGAGGACGAAGACCGTCTCCAGGCTCTTTGGGTCGTAGCGCACGTCGAGGATGTCGCCGAGTTTGGGACGTAGCCCAACGATCCAGAACTTGTCGCGGATCTTTGCCTCGAAGGGCTCGTGCTCAGTGGCGCGTACACGCACAACGTGGTCGTAGTCACGCAATTCGTTACTGGTGTATTTCGACCGCTCCGCGACAGAAAGCACCTCGGCTTTGGCCAGAACGCCGTTCTTCAGGATGCGACGCTTGTCGAACACCGGGTCAGCCCTGCAGGTCCGCGCGCCAGGCCCACTTGTGCTTCGGGTTGTCACTGTGCACGAACTGCAACGAGCCGACGATCCGGGTGTGGCTGACCCAATAACCGTATACGCGGATGCCCGAATCCGTAGTCGCATCGAAGTAGCCGTTGCGCACCGTCATCGACTCGAACACCACATGCTGCCCGTGCTTGAAGTTCGTGATCAGACCTGAGTGGTAATGCAGGCTGAACTCCGAGCCGTTCCCGTCATTACCGGCGTAGAACCCATGCCCGCCCGCGACAGCCGCCGAAGCCGGACCGGCGACCAAGAGCAGTGTCGAGGCGACCATCAGAGTCAGCAGAAGGTTGCGCATGACGCCACCCTAGCGCGGAGTTCAGAGCAACCCGAGCCTGTCCTGGCCGGTGGTGATGCGTACAAACACCTCCGGGCGGGTAGGACCACCCCATGATTGATGTCGTCGACACCATCGCGACCGTAATCGGCTATTGGACGATCGCCTCTGGCCTCATAGGCGGCGTGTGGCTCTTGGCCACGTGGATCCTCAGCCACGAGCGCGCCCGCGCGATGGAGCCTCGGCGCGCGATAGATACGACCGCGCCCGGCCGATAAGCCCACGCTCAGGGCCGCTCGAGCAAGACGGAACCTCGCTCACGCCCGGCTTCACGGCTGAGCGCCCGGCAGCAATTCATCAGCAGCGAATTGCGCCGGACTGTTGTCGTCACGTTACGCGCGATGAGGCCATCGGCTGACGTGGACCGGACCGAGTCGCCGTGGTGCCCCTGCGGTTCGCGCCGTGACGACGGTTAGATGAAGTACATCGGGGCGCCGCCGGCCTGAGCGTCGCGCTCCACCAGATCGGCGATCGTCGCGGCGGCGAGGACGTCGCGTGCGGCGGTCGACGCTTCCGCCAGGATGCCCTCAGCGTCGCGGCCGAGCGGGCCGTCCAGCAGCTCCACTATCTCCAGGACCGTGATCGTCGCCGGCTCGCGGGCAAATGCGTAACCGCCTTTTACCCCGCGCTGCGAGCGTAGAACACCGGCGCGACGCAGCGTCGCGAAAACCTGCTCCAGGAACTGGACGGGAATCTCACGGCGGCGGGCCAACTCACCGATCGCCACGGGTGCCGCGTCACCTGCGCGCCCCAGCTCGGTAAGGGCGCTCAACGCGTACGGCGACTTGCTGGTGATGGAGATCATCGACCGTGAAGGCTAGAACACCTGTTGCCCGAGCCTCACACCCAGCCGTGTCGTCGGGCCGTCAGTACGGCCTGCGCGCGGTCGGCCGCGCCCAGCTTGCCGTAGATGTTGTGCAGGTGCGTACGGACGGTGCTGACCGACAGCGAGAGGTCATGAGCGATCTGCTTGTAGACCGCGCCGGCGGCCAGCCGTTCGAGCACATCCAGCTCCCGCGCCGACAGCGGGCAAGGGTCAACCGCCCGGGCGGGCAGGTCGCGGCTGTCGGGAAGGTCGAACAGCATCGCCCGCAGATCACGCCAGCGAAGGCCGAGCGCCCGAACGGCCGGAAGCAGCGCGACGGCCGACTGGGGGTCGTCGCCGGCCGCCTCGTGCGCCAGCAGGTCAGCCGCGTGCACGTAGGCCCCGTCGCCCTGCGCTGACGGATCGTGGTGATGCTCAACCGGCTCCGCCAGTGATTCCGGGCACCCGGCTGCGCGAAGCACTGCCGCCCCCGCCGCCGCATGGGCGCTGTCGTTGTCGGACCCCAGCCCGATGAGCGCCAGGCGTCCGATGTCGTGCAGCAGTGCTGCAGTGACCAGTCGATCGCGGTGGCGATGCACGGTGTAGACGGCCAACCGATCGGCGGCTCTGGCCGTGGCGCCCGCGTGGCGAAACATCTGCTCCGGCCACGTGCCCCACGGCCCGGAGCGCTCCAGAAAGTCGATAGTCGGCAAGCCGTCCAGAGCCTCCCGAAGACCTGCTCCTTGCAGCAGGACGACGGCCTGCAGCACCGAGTCCACACGCCCATGCCAAGGCCCCGCTTGGCCGTTTGCCGTACGCAGGACAGCCAACGACAGCGCGACATCCCCTTCCACCGCGGCCACCGCCGCGGCCGTCGGGATGGGCGACGCATCGACGATGGCGGTCAGCCGGTCGACCGGCTCCGACAATGCCGGGAACCTCGCCAGCACCGCAAGACCGGCCTGCGCGTCAATCGGCATGGGAGTCGGGGTTGAAGGGGCGCGGGCCATGGACGAGGAAGACCGGCCGGGGGCGCCGCTCAGCCGGCGGCGATCGCGGCGTCGATGCGCTGCAGTGACTCGTCACGACCGAGCACGTCGAGTGTCTCCCAGATCCCCGGGGAGATCGTGGTTCCAGCGATGGCCACGCGCACCGGCTGAAAGACGGCCTTGGGCTTGACCTCGCGAACTGCCACGACGCCGCGCAGCGCAGCCTCCAGGCCGTCAGCGGCCCACGGCTCGACGGCGGCCAACGCGACACGCACCTCAGCCAGTGCGGCGAGACCATCGTCATCCAGCCACTGCTCGCGTGCCTGCGGATCGTCGGCCGGTCCGTCGTGGATGAACCCGGCCAGGGGCCAGAAATCCGCCAGCGTCTGCACCTTCTCGCGGGAGATCTCGACGCTCGGTCCCAAGCCGGAGCGACCCGTGTACTCCTCCAGCGTCGCCGTCAGGTCCTCCGAGGACAGCTCGCGCAGGTAGCGGCCGTTCATCCAACGCAGCTTGACCTCGTCGAACTGAGCCGGGTTCTTGGACACGCGGGTCACGTCGAAGCGTTGAACCAGTTGCTCAGTGCTGATGAGGGTTTCGTCGTCGGTGTCCCCCCAGCCGAGCAGGGCGATGTAGTTGCGCACGGCGGCGGGCAGATAGCCGGCATCGCGCAGCTCCTGCACCGACGCCGCTCCGTGGCGCTTGGACAGCTTCTTCCCGTCAGGACCATGCAGGAGCGGCAGATGGGCGTAGACAGGCTGCGGGGCCCCGAGCGCCTGCAACACGAGCAGCTGCTTAGGAGTGTTGGACACGTGGTCGGCGCCGCGCACCACGTGCGTGATGCCGGCATCCAGATCGTCGATGGCGACCGCCAAGTTGTACAGCGGCGTCCCGTCCGCGCGAGCGATGACGGGGTCGTCCAGATGGGTGTGGGCGAACGTGGTGTCCCCGCGGATCAGGTCGTGCACGACCGTCTCGCCTGCATCGGGCACGCGCAGACGAACCGCGCCCTCTCCTTCGTCCTCCCCGCGGAACCCACGCTCGTCCCCGTGCAGAGCCTTGAACGCCTTCACGTCGTCACCGGTCGCGTTGGAGCGATACGCGTGCCCGGAGGCGAGCAGCTCCCCGATCACCGCGCGGTGCCGGGCCTCGGCGCTCGTCTGCATGATCGGGCCCTCGTCCCAATCGAGTTCCAGCCACCGCAAAGCGTCCAGGATCTGCTCGACGTTCTCGGGGGTCGAACGCTCGCGGTCGGTATCTTCGATCCGCAGTACGAGCGTGCCACCGGAATGCCGGGCCACGAGCCAGTTGTAGAGCGCCGTGCGTGCGCCACCGATGTGGAGCGTGCCGGTCGGAGAAGGAGCGAAACGGAGTCTCATGCCTGTCCCTGAACCTAACGAAGGCATGATCGGCGCGCACGTCTCCCCCGCGGGAGGCTTGGACAAGGCCGTCGGGCGGGGGGCCGAACTCGGCTGCCGCAGCATCCAGATCTTCAACCAGTCGCCCCGGATGTGGCGGCCCACGGCGTACGGCGAGGAGGACTTTGCCGCGATGCGCGAAGCCTTGGCCGCGAGCGACGTGGACGCGGTACTGATCCATGCTGTGTACCTGCTGAACTGCGCCTCCGACGATGAGGAGATCGCGAGCAAGTCCCTCGCGTCGCTGATCCAGTCGCTGCGCATCGGAGACGCCATCGGAGCGGCGGGCGTTGTGCTGCACCCAGGTTCGGCGAAGACCGGCCCGGTGCCGCCGGCCATCGAACGCGCCGGTGCGATGTTCCAACAGGCACTGGCGGAGACCGACAGTTGCCCGCTGCTGCTGGAGAACACCGCGGGCGCGGGGGGCACGCTCGGCCGGTCCTTCGCCGAACTGCGCGACCTCATCGATGCCGCCGACGGCGGGCCGCGGATTGGCGTGTGCCTGGACTCCTGCCACCTGTTGGCCTCCGGTTACGACGTGCGGTCGATCCAGAGCCTCAGTGCCGTGATGGACGACTTCGACGCAACGGTGGGCGCCGAGCGCCTGGGCGGGTTGCATGCGAACGACTCCCAGATGCCGCTGGGCTCCAACCGCGACCGCCACGCCGACCTGGGCGACGGCGAGATCGGGGAGGACGGTTGCGCGGCCTTCCTGTCTGAGCCCCGTTTTGAGGGCCTGGCCTGCGTGTTGGAGACCCCTGGGCCGGATCGCAAAGGCCCGACACTCGCTGATATGGACTACGCGCGAGCGCTGCGACAGCAGGGGCTGAAAGCTCGCCGCTGAGCACCTACGGTCAGGACCACTGGCCGCAAGGCATGGTGGCCCCCCGCCCCCGGTCCAGCGGAAGAGCGAGGGGCCAGGCGGGACGATACTGCCGTGTCCTCGCCATGCGGAGAAACTTCCGGCTCGTCCCCTCAGCCGTTCTCCGCACCAAATCGTGAAATCTAGAGTGAAACCGGTCAGGCACCGATCGCGGCGGCCCCCAAAACGTGCTCCAGTTCCGCTCGGAGGCTCGGCGTCGGGGCGACGCGGTAGCTCGGCCCCAGCCGCAATGTGCGTGAGCCGGCCGTAGTTTCGATCGCCAGAACCACCTCGGCGTCACCGGGGAAATGCCCCAGGACCTCTTTGAGGTCATCGATCACCGACGGCGCCGCGTGTGTGGCATCGAGCCGAACGGTCATCAGCGCCGGGCCGACAGGCAGCACCGGCAGCAGCGCCGCCGCTTCTCGAGCCGCACGGGCCTCGGCCTCGCTGGGGCGGAACGGCTCGACCGTCTGTGCGATCAGGGTCCGCTTGCCGCCGTCGCCGTGTTCGACGCGGCCGCGCACGAGGACGATCTCGTCCGCCGCGAGCGTGCCCGGGTATTCGGCGAGCACCTTCTCGAAGATCAGCATCTCGATGCTGGCCTCGAGGTCGTCGATCGTCGCGAACATCATCGGCTTCCCCGCCCGCGTGGTGATCTTGCGGGCTGCGGTGACGATCCCACCGGCGGTGACCCAAGCGCCGTCCTTGACGGTGGCCAACTCGCGGATCGGATGGTCTGTCTTCAGCCGCATCGCATCCCGCACCTCCTTCAGGGGGTGCGCGGAGATGTAGATCCCGATGGCCTCCTTCTCCGCAGCCAGCAGATCGGCTTGGTCGAACTCATCGGGCGGGATCGGGGGATGCGTCGGGGCGGCGAACGCAGCGGCCGCGCTGCCGGGTGCCGGGCCGGAGGGCTCCTCGGCCAAATCGAAGATCGTCCCCTGGCCGATTTCTGCGTCCTGTTGGGTCTGCTGGCCCGCGGACTGCGCGGCCTCGACCACAGACAGCATGCCCTTGCGGCTGGCCCCGGTTGAACCAAAGGCACCTGCGCGGATGAGCGCCTCGATAGCCCTGCGGTTGACGGCCCGGCTGTCAACCCGAGCGCAGAAGTCCCACAGCGTCTCGTACGGACCGCCTTCCTCGCGGCCATGCTTGATCGCCTCGACCGCAGCGAACCCGACGCCCTTCACGGCATCCAGGCCGAACCGGATGTCGCCCTCGACGACGACGAACTCATGGTCGGACAGGTTCACATCAGGCGGGAGGATCTCGATGCCCATGTCCTCGCAGCGGGCGGCGAAGAACGGGACCTTGTCCTTCGTGTCCATGACCGACGAGATCAGGGCGGCCATGTACTCAGCCGGGTGGTTGGCACGCAACCAGGCGGTGCGGTAGGCGATCAGCGCGTAACAGGCCGCGTGGGACTTGTTGAAGGAGTAGTCGGCAGACTTCTCGTTCGTCTGCCAGAGCGAGTCGACCACATCGGCGGCCGTCCCCGACGCACGGCAACCCTCATAGAACTCGGGCTTGAGCTTGCCCATCGCCTCGCGGTCCTTCTTACCGATCGCCTTGCGCAGATCGTCCGCGCGGGCACCGCTGAACCCCGCCAGCAGCTTGGCGATCTGCATCGACTGCTCCTGATAGAGCACGACGCCCTTGGTGGGCTCGAGGATCGGCTCAAGGCGCTCGTCGGCGATCCGGACCGTCGCTGGATCTCGCTTGCCCCGGGCGTAGGCCGGGATCTGATCCATCGCCCCGGGCCGGTACAGAGCCACCAGGGCGATGAGGTCGTCGAACTCCGTCGGGCCGACGCGCCGCAGCGCCTCCTGCATCCCCTCGGACTCGAACTGGAACACCCCGACCGACTCGCCGCGCGACAGCATGGCGTAGGTCTTGGGATCGTCGAGCGGCAGGTCCGTCATGTTCGGGCGGGTACCGGTGGAGCGCTCGATGATGTCCAGCGCATCCTCGATCACGTCCAGGTTGCGCAGCCCCAGGAAGTCCATCTTGAGGAGCCCGAGCTTCTCCACGGGCTTCATCGAGAACTGGGTCACCTGCCGCTGGACCTTGTTGCCGTCCGCGTCCTTCTCCTGAGCCTCGGCGAGCTGCAGGGGCACGATCTCCGTGAGCGGCCGGTCGGCGATCACCACCGCCGCGGCATGGATCGAGGAGTTGCGCACGATGCCCTCAAGCCCTCGGGCCACGTCGATCACGCGCTTGGCGTCCGCGTCCGAATCGTAGGCTTTGCGCAGATCCTGACCCGGCTTCAGGCAGTCCTCGAACGAAGGCGGGCGCCCCTGCTGCGGGTCGGGAATCAGCTTGCTCAACCGGTCACCGACGCCGTAGTCAAAGCCCAGCACGCGGGCGGCGTCCTTGGTCGCCGCCCGAGGGAACATGCGGCCGAAGGTGATGATCTGAGCGACCGCATCGCGGCCGTACTTCTCCGTCACGTAATGCATGACCCGTTCCCGACCGTGCACCGAGAAATCGATGTCGATGTCCGGCATCGACACCCGCTCGGGGTTCAGGAAGCGCTCGAATAGCAGGTCGTAGCGCAGCGGATCGAGGTCGGTGATGCTCAGGCAGTACGACACGATCGATCCCGCGGCCGAGCCGCGGCCGGGGCCCACCGCAACGCCGTTGTTCTTGGCCCAGCTGACGAAATCCCAGACGATCAGGAAGTAGGCGTTGAAGCCCATCCGATCGATGACGGCGAGCTCCATCTCCGCGCGGGCGACGGCGTCGGCCGGCACAGGGTCCCCGTAGCGGGCGCGCAGCCCGGCGTAGACCAGGTCGTGAAGGTAGGTGCGCTCGTCGCGCGGATCCCCCTCCATCGGGTAGCTGGGAATCAGCGTGCCGTCGAGCTCCAGCTCGACCTCGCAACGGTCGGTGATCTCCGCAGTGGAGGCGATCGCCTCCGGCCATTCGCCGAACGCCTGCGCCATCTGCTCGCTGGTCTTGAGGAAGAACTCGTTGGTCGCGAAGACCATCTTCGGGTTCTCCAGCGTGGACTTCGTCTGCACGCACAACAGCGCGGTGTGGTGGTGATGGTCCTCCTCACGGAGGTAGTGCACGTCGCCCGTGCCGACGATCGGCCGACCGACCTCACGAGCGATCTTGACGATGCCCTCGTTGGCCTTGTTCTGATCGTCGATGCCGTTCTTCTGGACCTCGAAGTACACGTTCTCCGCCGCGAAGGCCTGCAACAGGTCGTCAGCGTGGGCGCGAGCATCGGCCTCGCGCCCGTCCACCAGGCGACGACAGAACCGGGAAGCCAGGCAGCCCGTGAGCGCGATGACGCCCTCGCTATGGGCGGCCAGCTGAGCCATGTCCAGGTTGGGCTTGCCGCGAGCCAGCCCTTCCAGGAAGCCCAGCGACGTGAGCTTGACCAAGTTGCGATACCCGGCGTTGGAGGACGCCAGCAGCGTGAGGTGGTTGCGCTCGACCTTGGGCGTGCCGGGCCCTCGGACCGTGTGATCGTCCACGAGGTAGATCTCGCAACCGAGAATCGGCTTGATGCCGTGTTTACGGCAGGCGAGGTAGTGCTCAATCGCACCGTTCATCACGCCGTGATCGGTGAGACCCAGGGCCGGCTGATCGAATGAGGCGGCTCGCGCGGCGAGCGCGTCGATGTTGCAGGCACCGTCCAACAACGAGTACTCCGAGTGGACGTGCAGGTGCGAGAAGTTCAGCGCGGCCACGGCGTCCATCCTAGGTTGCCGACCGGACGACGGCCGAGCTCATTTCCCGCACATTGCGGAGCTCCCGCGCGCGCACTGTCGCGATGTCGAGTCGAGCGGACGGCTGTTCTCAGCGTGGCTCGGGCGCCAGGCCCTGCGCCTGGGCAAACCAGCCGGCCAGCAGGCGTGCAGCGTCCACATCGCCTGAGATGAGCAGACGCTCACCTGGCGGCAGGGGTAGTGCGGTCAGCAGCGGGAGCAGCGCCTGGGAGGCGATGCGCACCGTGGCGTCGGGGGCAGGATCTTCGTCGGCGGGGACCGTCAGCACCGGTGCGTGCCCAGCCCGCACGATGATGCGCCACAGCCCGCCCTGCTCGCCGGGGACCAGGTAGTCCACCTCAACGTCGTGCCCGACCGTCAGTTCCGCGGGGACCGCACGAACCAGTAGCCCGAGCAGGACGCCCGGTGGGACGTGCACGCCCGCGTGATGCAGGTCGCTCAGCAGCACGGGCTCGCGCCGCGCCCTCAGCAGCTTGCGCAGGTGGCGACGGGTGCCGGTGAACTCCATCCCCGCCGAGCGACGCCGAACGCCCCCGGCCGCCAGGGGAGCCAGGGAGGCAAGGTCCCCGACCACCGTGACCGTGGTGCCGCCGGCACCACGGGTCGGACGGGAAACGTTGCCCTCACCGTCGCTGAGCGCAACGCGCCACGTTCCGTGGTCGCGGATGGTCACGTCGTACGTCAGATCACGAGGCACCACCGTCGCCTGAGCCGGCAGGAGCGCGATCAGCGCTGCCGCGGCCAGAGCAGGATCTTCGTCGGCAAGGCGTCGGAGGGCAGGCAGGATCCAGGCGATCTCGCGACGGTCGGCCGGCGCCACGATGTGGGGACGCACGAGGGCGGGCGCGGAGTCGTCGGCGTTGACACGGGCCAGCGCAGCGCGACGGGGAGGCGGCGCGCCCCAGTCAGGGACGGCCGCAGTCTGCGGGATGCCTGCGACGGCGGGGGCTTCGACGGCGGCGAGGACCTCAACGCCGGTTGCGGCCGTCCTCGGAGCATCTGACTCCGTCTCTGCTCGCAGACGGCGGGCGGCGCGGGTCAGGTCCTCGACGACGGCGAGCGCATCGGTGCGGCCGCCGTGCTCGCGGCGGAGCAGTGAGAGCTCACGTTCCGCGGCCGCGAGTGCCGCCAGCGCGGCGCGAGCGTCATCCTCGGCAGCACGGCGCGCGGCCAGTTCGGCGATCAGATCGGCCCGCAGCTCCTGATCGCCGACGGGCGGATCGGCCTCATCGGCGGCCGCCGCCCGAAGGCGCTCGGCGGCCAGCGCCGACTCGGCCGTGCGGCGCGCGATCTGCTCGTCAGCCAACTCGTGGCGCAGCCGGGAGGCAGAGTCCTCCAGCTGTGTGCGCATCGTCGTGAGCCGATCCTCGGCCTCAGCGAGATCCCGGCCGTCGACGGCGGCCGCAATCGCTCCCCCGGCTGCGGCCGTCGTCGCCTCAAGTTGCAGGCGCACGGCGGCGAGCTCACGGTCAAAGCCCTGCCGGAGAGCCGCCGCGGTTTCCACCAAATCCGCTACGAGATCTTCGACGGCCGCCTCACGGGCGGCGCGCGCCTCGCTCTGGCAGCGCACGTCGTCGAGTTGGGTGCGCAGCGTCTGCAGCGTCGCCCGCACGTGCTCATCCAGTTCTTGACGTTCGTGCAGCTCGCCAGCCAGCCGGTCGCGGTCCGAGCGCACGTTGGCGGCCAGCTGCTCACCCTGATCGGCCCGCTCACGCTCTGCGGCGAGGAGGCTCGCGGCCTGCGCACGTTCGAGCAACAGCACCTGCGCGACCTGCTCGCGCTCGGCGGCCAGCTCGACGGCAACCTGCAGCCGTGCCTGCTCGGCGGCATCGTCGGCCCGGCGCCGTTCGGTGACGGCCTCTGCCTGTGCGGCCGTCAGCTCGGCCGCCACTTCAAGGCGCACGGATTCAGCCGTTCGCACTGCGGCATCGCGGACGACGGCCAGCTCGGCCAGCGCGGCGGCATGCACGCTCTCCAGCCGGTCACGCTCGGCGACCGCTGCCTCACGGTGCACGGCAAGCGCCGACTCGGCTGCCACTCGCGCCCCCCGTTCGTCGGCCAGCCGTTGTTCGAGATCGCCGGCGGCCTCCGCCAGTCGTCCACGCAGCACGACGACCGTCCGCTCGACGGCCGTGATCTTCTCGTCAAACGCTCGCCGCTCGCCTTCCAGCTGTGTGCGCAGCTGCGCCTCAGCACCAGCGAGGCGAAGCGCCAGCGACTCACGCTCCCGCCGCTCGCCTTCCAGCTGAACACGGAGATCGTCGGCGGTCGCGCGCACGACGGCGAGGGCCTGCTCGGCATCCGCCAACGCCAGCGCCTGCCGGCCGGCGTCGGCGCGCACGAGCTGCAGTTCGCCGCGAGCCGTGTCGAGCTGGGCGTGGGCGCGCACCAGGTCCTCGTCACGGCCGTTGAGCGCCGCCCGCGACTGATCGAGCTGGAGGCGAGCGTCATCGCGCTCGCGCTCCAGCGCTTCCAACGCCGCGCGAAGCCGCTGGGTCGCCTGGCCGACCTCGGTCAGCACACCTTCGGCGGCAGCGCGACGCTGCGCGTCGTCATCCGCCGTCTCGCGCACACGCCCGACCTCGGCCCCGAGCGCCACCAGCTGCGCCTGAACCGCCTCGTGAACCTCGACCCGACGGTCCAGCTCATGCTGAAGCAGCGTGATCTCTGCGTCGGCGCGCTCGCGCTCGGCGGCCAGCTCGGCCATCGCCTGGGTACGCGCGAGCGCCTCGACCTCGAGCTCGTCCTCCAACGCCAGCGCGCGATCACCCAACTCCGTCACCTGGAGGGCGATGCCCTCGCGGCGCGCCTCCAGCGCGCGGGAGAGTGCCGCGACATCCTGTGCACCCTGCTCCAGATGCTGGCGCGTGGCGCGCTCAAACTCAGCCTCGTGCCAGGCCGCATCCGCTTCTGCGTGAAGTCGCTCAACGTCAGCAGCCAGCTCTGCGGCGCGCGCCTCGGCGGCGTCTACACGGGTGCGCAACTCGTCGACCTGCGCCTCCAGCGAGCGGCGATCAGCGTCGCCATCGGTCTGAACCTCGTCGCGACGACGGCGCTCAGCTTCCTCGCGCTGACGGGCGGCC
This sequence comes from Solirubrobacterales bacterium, assembly GCA_038319025.1. Taxonomy (GTDB): domain Bacteria; phylum Actinomycetota; class Thermoleophilia; order Solirubrobacterales; family Solirubrobacteraceae; genus JBBQCW01. Next base: position 59,483 of record JBBQCW010000008.1, on the reverse strand, counting down.
ACGAGGTCGATCTCCCGTTCGCGGAGTTCTTCACGCAGCCGATCGCGCTCGTCGGCGGCGGCGCCCAGGCCGCGCTCGAGCACCGACAATCGCGTTCGAAGTGACTCGGCCTCGGACTCAGCAGCCCGCGCGCGATCGGCCAATGAATCCTCAGCGATCTCCGCGCGCCGCGCCCGGCGCTCGGCGAGCACCGCGGGGTCCACGACGGTGCTCGGGAGCTCGTCTGGTGAGGGCTGGGATTCGGGCACGATCGAGGGCGAGACTAAGTCGCTCCTCGGACGGGACCGTTCGGGGGGTGCCCTATCGGCGTCGAACGCGCTCGCGCTCAGCCATGAGCGTGAGGATCACCATGCCGCCGACGGTCGTGGCGGCGATCACACGCATCAGCGCGTAGCGGTGACGAAGGAGGCGCCGACGCACGTACATCCGGCCCGGCGGCGTGAGCAGAAGGAAGCGCAGGGCCAGTCGGCCGACCCGTCTGCGGGCCTTTCGCTGGGCAGGCCGGAACCTCACGCATCCTCCCCCTGATGATGCAGGCGCCAAGCCAGCCGCGACTGCAGCGACCACAGCTCGATGAACCCGGGCGACGCGTTCTGGCTGAACAGCCCGCCAGATGTCTCGAACGTGGCCAACGTCGCGTCGTAGATCGCGTTCGGCGACTCGCGGGTGACCACGCGCGCCGAGCCCTTGTAGAGCTTCATCCCGATCGTGCCGGTTACCTGCTCGTTGACGCTGTCCATGTAGGCGTCCAGGTTGCCGCGCAACGGCTCCCACCACAGCCCGGCGTACACGAGATAGCCCCACTGACGATCGAGGTTGGCCTTGAACTGGTTCTGATGGATCGTGCCCGTCAGGCGCTCCAGCTCGGCGTGCGCAGGCAGGATGATCGCCGCCGCGGGCACCTCGTAGATGTCGCGCACTTTGAGGCCGACGATGCGGTCCTCGATGTGGTCCACGATGCCGACGCCGTGCCGGCAGCCCATTTCAGCGACACGCTCGAGCAGCTCCACGAGGCCCAGCGCCTCTCCGTTGAGCGCGACCGGAACGCCCTTCTCGAAGCTGATGTTGACCGTCTCGGCCTCATCCGGGGCAAGCTCGGGCCGAGTCACGAGTTGGAAGACATCGTCATCGGGCGCGTGGGTGAGGTCCTCGATCCACTTACCTTCCGAGGAACGGCCCCAGAGGTTGTCGTCGATCGAATAAGGCGTCTGCTCGACGCCACCCTTGACGGGAATTCCGTGTTCACGCGCGTAGGCGATCTCTTCTTCGCGGCCCATCATCCAACCGCGGACCGGAGCGATGACCTTCAGCTCCGGTGCCAAGGTGGTGACGGTCGCCTCGATGCGTACCTGGTCGTTGCCCTTGCCCGTGCAACCGTGAGCGATCGTGTCGCACCCGTGCCGGCGCGCGGCCTCGACGGCGAGCTTGGCGATCAGCGGGCGGCCCAGGGCCGTGAACAACGGGTAGTTGAGGCCATAGTTCGCGTTGGCCTTGATGGCCGGGGCGATGTACTCGCGGGCGAACTCCTCACGGGCGTCGACAACCTCGGCAGCGCTGGCGCCAAGCATCATCGCTTTGCCGTGGACCACGTCGTAATCCTCGCCGGGCTGGCCCAAGTTCACCGTCAGCGCCACGACCTCGGCGTCGTACTCGTCCTGGATCCACTTGAGCATCACGCTCGTGTCCAAGCCGCCCGAATACAGCAGGAGGACCTTGTGGACCTCGTCGGGCTCGGCTAGGTAGCTGGCGGTACGGGAGGTGGAGTCGGCCATTGCGCTGAAGATTAGGCGAGGAGCGGGTTCGGCGGTCGTTCGGTGCCGATGGACAGAACATATCCACTCAGATATAGTGCGAGTGGTGAATGTCGCAAACACCCTGGCCGCAGCCCGCGCACGGGCCGGCCTCACCCAGACGGAACTGGCGCAGCGTGCGGGCACCTCGCAGGCGACGGTGTCGGCGTACGAGAGCGGTCGCAAGCAGCCCACGGTTGACACATTCGGGCGCATCCTGGCGGCGACGGGGGCGCGCCTGACGGTCCACCCTCGCGCCAAGGCCGTGGCCCTCCCCTCACCGGCCCAGCAGCGTTACGCGGCCGACACTCTCGTGGCGGTGATCGAGCTGGCGGCCGCGTTGCCCACGCGGCATGACGGCGAGCTTCGCTACCCGCCGCTCCGAGGGCCATCTCCACGGTCGCGCGCATGAGTCTGCCTGAAAAGCTCGTGTCGCTGCACGAGATGCTCGCCGAGCACCAGGTTGCCCACGCATTCGGCGGCGCCATCGCGCTCGCCTACTGGACCGAGGATCCTCGCGGTACAAGCGATATCGACCTGAACATCTTCGTACCCGCGGGCGACGCGGCCGACGTCCTGGAGGCACTTCCCGAACCGGTCGAGCGGCCCGCGGGAACCGCGGAGGCGATCGCACGCGATGGGCAGATCCGCCTGTGGTGGGGTGAGACGCCCGTCGATCTGTTTTTCGACAACGTGCCGATACACGCCGACGCCGCCCGTCATGCCCGCAATGTGCCGTTTGCCGGAACGACGATCCCCATACTCGGCCCGGTCGAACTCGCGGTCTTCAAGGTGATGTTCGACCGCACGCGCGACTGGGCCGACGTCGAGGCCATGCTCAGCGCCGGCCGACTCGACGCCGATGCCGTGCGAGCTTCTCTTTCCAAGATGATCGACGCCTCCGACCCAAGATTTGGCTCGCTCGCGCGGGCCGAGCGCCTCGCCGGCGCGTGAAAGAGCGCGCCTCGTGGCGATCCCCACGTGAGTCCCGCTGAGCGGGATCGAGGTGGGGCTCAGGGCGGCCGGCCGCCGCGACGAGTGCCACATCATGCCCGCCAGGCGGGCAGCCGGTGGCACTCGGCCCACCTGGGTGGGCCAGGCGCCCGGGCGCGCCCGTCAGGCGCCCAGCACGGCGCGCAGGCGGGCGATGCCCTCGTCGACCTCAGCGTCGGACAGGTTCAGCGGGGGAAGCACGCGCACGGTGGTCGGCCCCGTGGCGTTGAGGACAACCTGGTGCTCGGTCAGCGCCCGGGCGACCAGCGCCGGCGCGCCGCCTGCGGCCAGGTCGAAGCCGATCATCAGGCCCCGGCCGCGCACATCCACCACGCCGGGGACCTCGGCCAGCGCCCCGCGGATCAATTCTCCCTGCGCGCGCACCCGCGCGAGCAGCGCCTCGTCGTCGAGCACGTCGAGCACCGCCAGCGCGGACGAGCAGGCCACCGGGCCACCGGCGAAGGTCGAGCCGTGGTCGCCCGGCTCAAACCCGTCCGCCAGGCGCGGGCCCGTGATCAGCGCGCCGATCGGTAGTCCGCCCCCCAGTGCCTTGGCCGTCGTCAGAAGGTCAGGAACAACGCCCGTCTGCTGGTAGGCCCACAGCGAGCCGGTCCGCCCCATTCCGCACTGGACCTCGTCGAAGATCAGCGTCGCACCGACGGCGTCGCAGGCCTCGCGGGCCGCGAGCAGCACGTCGTCGCCCAGCACGTTGACGCCGCCCTCGCCCTGCACCGGCTCAAGGATGACCGCCGCCGTCTGCGGCCCGACGGCCTCACGCAGAGCGCCCGCGACCGGTTCCACGGAGAAGAACCCGGGAACCAGCGGCGAGAACGGTGCCTGCTTGCTCTCCTGCGGCGTCGCCGACAGCGAGCCGTACGTCCGCCCGTGGAAGGCGCGCGCCACCGAGATGATGTCACCACCGGGCTTGGCTTTGCGGGCCATCTTCAGCGCCGCCTCAACCGCCTCGGTACCGGAGTTGGCGAAGTGGACCTTGCCGCCCAAGGATGACTGGGCCAAGCGCGCGGCGAGACGCAGTCCGGGCTCGGTGTAGAAGAGATTGCCGACGTGAATCAGCCGTGCGGCCTGCTCGCTGATCGCCGCCACCACGGCCGGGTGCGAATGGCCGAGGCTGTTCACGGCCAGGCCGGTCTGCAAATCCAGGTAGCGGGTGCCTTCCTCGTCGAACAGCCAGGCCCCCTCCCCCCGCACGAACTGCACCGGAAGGCGAGCGTAGGCCGGGACCTGAGCGGCGGCCTCCAGCGCGCGCAGGTCCGCCAGCGACGTGCTCACTCGGCGGCCCGTACTTTCGTGCCGTAGCCCGCGTTGGTGAACAGTTCAAGCAGCATCGAATGCGGCACCCGGCCGTCCACGATGTGGGCGAAGCTGACGCCCCCGTAGATCGCATCCAGACAGGCGGCGAGCTTCGGCCGCATCCCTCCACTGACCGACGGCAGGGCAGCCTCAACCTGGTCGGCGCGGGCTTCGCTGATAACGCTGTCGGGGTCGGCCGGGTCCGCCAGCCAACCGGGCACGTCGGTGAGGAACATCACCTTGTAGGCACCCATCGCCCGGGCGACGGCGCCCGCCACTTCGTCAGCGTTGACGTTGTAGGAGTTGCCGTCGCGGTCAGACCCGACGGAGGCGATGACCGGGATGTAGTCCTGGGCGATGTGGTTGAGCACATCCACGTCTACCCGGTCGATCTTGCCGACGAAGCCGATGTCCTCACCGCTCGGCGATAGTTGCCGGGAGACACGAAGCAGCGACCCGTCGTCGCCGCTGAGGCCGACCGCCGGCTGCCCGTGACGGTTGATGCGCAGGACGATGTCCTTGTTGACCTTGCCGATCAACACCATCTTCGCCACCTCGACGGTGGCGGCATCGCTGACCCGCAATCCGTCGACAAAGTTGACCGGGAGCCCCAGCTTCTCCATGTAGGCAGTGATCTCCGGACCGCCGCCATGGACCACGACCGGGTTCAGGCCTACGTACTTGAGGAGCACGACATCGCGCGCGAACTCCTCGCGTAGCGCCGGGTCGTTCATCGCCGCGCCGCCGTACTTGATGACGACCGTCCGGCCGTGAAACTCGCGGATGTAGGGCAGCGCCTCGAGGAGGGTGCCAACGTCGCTCTGGGGCGCCTGCGGGTTCATGTCGTGTACTCCGCGTTGATGGTCACGTACTCGTGGCCGAGGTCAGAGAAGTAGACCTCCTCCTCCACCCCGTCCCCGGGCAGGCCGATCACGTACTCGACCTCGTCCCGGGCGACGGCCGCGGTCAGCGCCGCTTCGTCGTAAGGGACTGCCGTACCGCCCGAGCACACGAGCACGCCCTCGATGCTGATGTCCAGCGCCAACGGGGCCGAATACGGAACCGCCATGCCGACCGCCTGCGCAATGCGACCCCAGTTGGGGTCGCCTCCGTAGAGCGCCGTCTTCACCAACGGCGAGTTGGCCACGGCCCGCGCGACGTTGGGCACGCCCCGGGCGTCGCCGCCGTGCACGATGACCCGGCCGACCCGCCGCGCGCCCTCGCCGTCCCGGCACAGGTCGATGGCCATCTGGCGCAACAGTGCGTCCAGTGCCTCGCCGAATCGCCGCTCATCGTCGCTCTCGGGGGCGATGGAGACGGCGCTCGCGCCGGAGGCCATCAGGATCGCCGTGTCATTGGTCGACAACTGCCCGTCGACGCTGACGCGATCGAATGAGCGCTTGACGCACACGGACAGCAGCAGTTGCGCCGTCTCGGCCGGCAGCACCGCGTCGGTCTGCACGAAGCACAGCATCGTCGCGAAGGCCGGCGAGATCATGCCGGCGCCCTTGCACTGCGCCGTCAGATGGACCGTGCCGCCGGACAGTTCGACCGCGAGCGACGCGCGCTTCTCGAACACGTCGGTGGTCATGATCGCCCGGGTGAAATCACCGTCGCCGTCAGCAGCGAGATGCTCATGCGCGGCGCCCAGGCCGACGAGAACCCGCTCGACGTCCAAACCAACGCCGATCACGCCGGTCGAAGCAACGCACACGTTGGCCGCCTCCACGCCGCAGATGTGAGCCGCGGCAGCCTGTGACGCGAGCGCGACCTCCATCCCCTGCGGTCCCGTGGCCGCGTTCGCGTTGCCGCTGTTGGCCAGGATCACCCGTAGGTCGGCCAGATCGCCCAGTTCCTGGGTCGCCAGGACCGGCGCGGCCAGCACACCCGACCGGGTGAACGCTGCGGCACTTGTCGGCGCCGGCCCCTCACAAACCAGCAGGCCCACGTCGAGCCCACCGCTGGGCTTGATGCCTGCGGCCACGCCCGCCGCCCGGAACCCAGCCGGCAGTGGCGCACCCGGAACCTCGCCCACGTGCTCGGGACACGGCACCCAGCGGGAGCGGAAGAACCTGCTCATGCGGACCAGAGCCCCGCCGCCTCGTGCAGCCCGAACATCACGTTGAGATTCTGAACCGCCTGCGACGAGGTTCCCTTCCACAGATTGTCGATCGCGGCAAACACGAGCGCCCGCCCGGTGCGCTCTTCGGAGACGACATGGATCCGGCACAGGTTCGTCTCCCGCACGTCCCGAACACCCGGCGGCGCAGCGACCACCTCGATGAACTCCTCCCCGGCGTAGGCCGCGGCGTACAGGTCGACCAGCGCGTCCTGGGTGACCGGTGCGGCAAGGTCGACGTACGCGCTGATCAGCTCACCCTGATCGATCGGCAGAAGGTGCGCGGTGAAGCTGACGGGCACGTCGGCCCCCAACACCGCGAGCTCCTGCTCGATCTCGGGCGTGTGCCGGTGGGAAGCGACCTTGTAGGGGGTGACGTTCTCGTCCACGGCGACGAAGTGCGTCGCTGCGGTCGCCGCGCGGCCCGCGCCCGACACGCCCGTCTTGGCGTCGATGACGACGCCGCCGATCAACCTGGCCCTCGCCAGCGGTGCCAGCGCCAGCACGGCGGCGGTCGGGAAACAGCCTGGGCAGGCCACGATGGCTGCGTCGCGGATGGCGTCGCGGTAAAGCTCGGTGAGACCGTAGACCGCTTCGTCCAGCAGCCCCGGGGCACCGTGTTCGCCATAAGTGGCGGTGTAAACGCCGAGGTCGCGCAGGCGAAAGTCGGCGCTGAGATCGATGACCCGGACGCCACGCTCATGGAGCGCGGCCACGGTCGGTGCGGCCGCTCCGTGGGGGTACGCGACGATCGCAGCGTCCACGTCGCCGTGTTGATCGATGTCGAACGCCTCCAACACCATCGAGACCCGGTGGTGGGGATAGATCTCGTCGAGTCGCCGACCTGCGTCCGAGCGCGACGTGATGGCCCGCAGATGGAAATCGGGGTGCCGTTGGATCAGGCGTGCGGCCAACGCGCCCGCGTAGCCCGATGCCCCGGCGACGAGCACGTCAGGCACGCAGATCACCACCCAGCTCATCGGCGAGGCGAGCCACGATCTTGGCCCGCACGGGCGCGACGTCCTCGTCGGTGAGAGTGCGGTCCGGCGCCCGGAAACCCAGGTGCAGGGCGAGTGAGACATGCCCCTCCCCCACCTGCGCGCCGCGATACACATCGAAAACCTCGGCGCCGGACAGCAGCTTGCCGCCGGCGGCGCGCACCACCTCGAGCACCCGCGCGGCGGGCACGTCGTCGGGCACGATCACGGCGAGGTCCTGCCGGAGTTCGGGAAAGGTGGTCAGGTCGCGGTAGGTCGCCGCTTCAGGGGCGTGCGCGATCGCCTTGCCGAGGTCGATGGCCAGGACGGCGACGGGAGCGTCGAAACCCCATGTCGCCGCGACCGTGGGATGCAACTCACCGAAGATGCCGAGCACTTCGTCGCCCACGCGAATCTCACCGGCGCGACCGGGATGCAAAAAGGCGCGGACGGCCTGCGAGGCCGTCCAATCCACGTGCAACGCCCCAAGGACGGCATCGACGAGGCCCTTCGCCGTGAGCACGTCGGCGTGTGGCGGCTCGGCCTCAGCGAACGTGGCCGGCCGAACGGCTCCCGTTATGAGCGCGCCGAGCGCGTGATGCTCGTCGGCCAGGCCATCGGTCCGCGCAGCATCAAGGCGATAGACGTTGCCGGATTCAAAGATGGCCAGATCGGTCTCGCCGCGGGCTGCGTTGTGGGCGGCGATCTCCAGCAGGGAGCCGAAGATCGTCGGGCGCAGCACCGATTGGGCCTCGCTCATCGGGTTCTCCAGTACGACGACGTCGCGCATCGGGCTCCCAACAAGGAGCAGCAGACGATCGAGGAGATCCGGTGCGGTGAACGACCAACCGACGACCTCTGACAGCCCGCGACCGACGAGCACATCCTCAGCGCGGCGAACCGACCGCTGCGCGTGCGTCAGCCGGCCGGGAAGCCCAGTGCGGTTCTCCGGCAACGTGGCCGGCAGGCGATCGACGCCGTCGATACGGGCGACCTCCTCGATCAGGTCCGCCTCTCGCGTTACGTCGCCCCGGCGCCAGTGCGGCACCGCCACGTCGAGGCCGTCGGAGGCCGTGGTGACGAGGAACCCCAGAGCGGTCAGGATCTCGGCTGACCGCTCCCGGGCCACGGGGGCGCCCAGCAGACCGCTCACCCGAGCGTCACGCAGCCGGACGATCGGAGCCGGCTCGCCAGAGCTGCCGACGTCGACCACGCCGGGCACCGCGGTGGCACCCGCCAGCTCGACCATCAACCGGCCGGCGACGGCTTGAGCTTCGGTGCAGCCTTCGGCCGGCAAGCTCTTCTCAAACCGCGCTGAAGCCTCGCTGCGCAACCCCAACCGGGCGGCCGTGCGGTTGACCTGCGGGCCGTTCCACGTGGCGACCTCCATCAGGACCCGCGTGGTGTCTGGCTGCACCTCAGAGCGCAGGCCCCCCATCACGCCGGCCAGCGATGTCGGGCCGTCGCCGTCCGCGATCAGACATACGTCGGGATCCAGTGTGCGCTCCTGGCCGTCCAGCGTGGTCATCTGCTCACCGGCGAGCGCGGCCCGGACGACGAGGCGACCGCCGGAGATCCGATCCAGATCGAAGGCGTGCAAGGGGTGCCCGGTGAGGAGCATCACGTAGTTGGTGATGTCGACGACGTTGTTGATCGGCCGCTGGCCGGCTGCCATCAGCCGGCCCTTCAGCCAGGCCGGTGACGGGCCGATCTTCACGTTCTCGTACACGCGTGCCGTGAAACGCGGGCACAGCGCGGCGTCCTCGACGACGACCTCGATGCCCGGCGGCGGCTCGGCCGCCCCATCAGCGCCGGCGGAGACATTGGCTGCCCACGGCGCGGCAGCCAACGGGGCACCCGTGACGGCGTGCACCTCGCGGGCCACGCCGTACACGCCCAGGCAATCGGGCCGGTTGGGAGTGATCTCCAGTTCCAGAACCTCGGTGGCGATCGAGAAAACGTCGGCGAGCGGTGTACCGGGCATCAGCGCGTCGTCCAGCACCATGATGCCGCTGTGATCCTGACCCAGCTCGATCTCGTCCTCGGCCAAGATCATTCCGGCTGACTCGACGCCGCGCAGCTTGGCCTTCTTCAGCTTTGTGCCGTCAGGCATGACCGCCCCGGGCTGGGCCACCGCGACCGTCTGCCCGGCGGCCACGTTCGGCGCGCCGCACACGATCTGGGACGCCGCCGCGCCACCGACGTCCACCATGCAGACCTTCAGCCGATCAGCGTCCGGGTGCTGCTCAGCGCTCAGCACCCGCCCGATGACGAACGCCTCGGGCGCACCGACCCCGTGGTGATGGATGCGGTCCACCTCGGTGCCGGTCATGGCCAGCCGCGTGGCCAGTTCCCGCACGGGAAGGTCGGCGACCACGTACTCGTCAAGCCAGCTGAGTGGGACGCGCATCGTTAGCCGAACTGCCGCAGGAAGCGGATGTCGTTGTCGTAGAAAAGCCGCAGATCCGGCACGCCGTGCTTGAGCATCGCGATCCGCTCGACGCCCATTCCGAAGGCAAAGCCTTGGTGCTGCTCGGGGTCGTAACCGTGGTCGCGCACGTAGCCGAACACGTTCGGATCCACCATCCCCGACCCGAGGATCTCCAGCCAACCCGTTCCCTTGCAGAGGTTGCACCGCTCATGGTTGCGCACCTCACCGGTGCCGCTGCATTGGAAACAGGAGACGTCGACCTCGACGCTCGGCTCGGTGAACGGGAAGAAGTGGGGCCGCAACCGCACTTCGCGCGCGTCGCCGAAGATCGCGCGGGCGAAGGCCAGCAGCGTGCCCTTGAGGTCGGCGAGCGTGATGTCCTCATCGACCGCCAGCCCTTCGATCTGGTGGAACTGCGGCGTGTGGGTGGCGTCGCTGTCGCGGCGGTAGACCCGGCCGGGAACGATGATGGCGATAGGTGGCGGCTGTGCCTCCATCGCGCGGATCTGCATCGGTGAGGTGTGGGTGCGCAGGACGATCTCGTCGCCACCGGACCGGCCCATGCCGTCCGCGACGTAGAACGTGTCCGACCGTGCCCGCGCCGGGTGGGCCGGATCGTGGTTGAGCGCGTCGAAGTTGTAGTGCACGCGCTCGACCTCGGGGCCGGTTACGACGGTGAACCCGAGGCCACAGAAGACGTCCTCGATCTCCCGCCGTGTGGCCGTCAGCAGATGCAGCGTGCCGACCGGCTGGGGCGGCGTGCCGGGCAGCGTCACGTCCACCTGGTCGCGCAGCAGCCGCTCGGAGAGTTCCGCCAGCTCCAGCTCCGCCCCGCGGCTGGTGATGAGGGCCTCCAGGGCCTGCCGCGTCTGGTTGGCCGCCTTGCCCACGGCGCCGCGCTCGGCGGGCTCCAGATCCGCCACACCCCGCAGAAGGTTGGGCAGTTCCGCCTTGCGGCCCAGGAACCGAACGCGGACGTCCTCCAATGCAGCGGACGTCGTCGCCGCCCGCGCGGCTGCCTCGCCTTCGGCTTGAAGTGCGGTGATGCGATCGACCATTACGGCGTGATCCTATGGGCGTCCGTGTCGGCCTCGCGGGTGCACTCGTACAGCGCGACGGTGGCTGCCATGGCGGCGTTGAGCGACTCCGTCCCGATGCGGATGTGGGCGATCCGGTCGCAGCGGTCGAGGATCTCCGCGGGAAGCCCCTCGCGCTCGGACCCGATGATCAGCGTGGTCTCGGTGGTTATCGGCCCCCGCAGCGGTTCGCCGCCCCCGGCGGCCAGCGCCACCGTGGAACCGATCGCATCATGGATTCCGTGGCCGCGGGCAACGGGAATCGCGAAGACCGCACCCATCGACGCGCGGACCGCTTTGGGGCCGAAAGGGTCGGCGCAGTCCGGGCCCAGGATCACGGACGCCGCGCCGAAAGCCAGCGCCGAGCGCAAGATCGTGCCGACGTTGCCGGGGTCGCCGACGCCGTGGAGGTACAAGCAGAGCGGCCCGACCGGCACCGCCCAGCGGCTCTCATAGACACCCAGCGTGCGCGTCCCCGAGCCCAGCCCGGACACCGAATCCAGCAGCGCCGGCTCGACCTCGGTCCCCGGCAGCCCACTGCCCGCGGCGCTCAGCAACGTAAGTGGCTTCCACCCGTTGGCGGCCGCTTCGGTGATCAGATCTTCGCCCTCGGCCACGAACCGGCCCGCCCGCTCACGGGCCGGCCGCCGCGCCAGACGGCGGATCTCTTTCAGGGTGTCGTTGTGAGCGGACGTGATGGTCATGGAAACAAAAAAGGCGCCGGTCCTGAAGAGGAGTCGGCGCCCGGAGGAAGTGGTGTCGGTCGGTGTTAGACGGCCGACGCCTCGCGGGCGGCGTCCACAAATCGGCGGAACGTCTCGGGATCGCGCACGGCCACGTCGGCCAGGACCTTGCGGTCCAGTTCGATGCCGGCCAGCTTGAGGCCGTGGATGAACTGCCCGTAGGACATGCCGTTCAGACGCGCGGCGGCGTTGATGCGGGTAATCCAGAGGCGGCGGAAATCACGCTTGCGGTTGCGCCGATCGCGGTACGCGTAGGCGTCGGCCTTCATGGCCGCTTCCTTGGCGCGCTTGTAGTTGCTGTTGGCCTGGCCGCGGAAACCCTTCGTCCGCTCCAGCATCTTGCGACGCTTCTTCTTGGCGTTCACCGAACGCTTGACGCGGGTCACTTGCTCGTCCCCAACAGCTTTTTGACACGCGGAACGTCGTGCTCGGAGACGACCATCGGCTTACGGAACTTGCGCTTGCGCTTCGGCGTCTTCTTCTCGAGGATGTGGCTCGAGAACGCGTGACGGCCACGGATCTTCCCCGTGGAGGTCTTCTTGAAGCGCTTCTTGGCTCCGGAATGTGTCTTCATCTTTGGCATGACGCGGCCCGGGAGTATGACAAAGACGACGCCTCTGGGGCGTCAGACCCCCGCGAGCGCCTCGGCGAGCAGTGAGACCCCGGCTTCTATGGCCGGTTCGCTGAGTGCGGCGTACCCCAGAATCAGCACGTCCGCGCGCCCGTCGGCCCCCGGCAACGGGTACACACCCACCGAACGGGCAGCCGCCGCCACCACCAGCGCCTGCGCATCGACCGGCCGAGGCAGACGCGCCACAGCGTGCAGGCCGGCGGCCAGTCCCTCCAGGCGGACATCGGGCAAAGCACGCGCCAGCGCACCCGCCAGCGCCTCGCGGCGGCGCCGGTTGCGGCGCCGCGCCGCACGAATGTGGCGGTCGTAGGCCGCCGTCTGCAGCAATCGAGCGAGCACCAGTTGATCGACCACCGCGTTGCCGGCGTCGTCAAGGCGCTTCTCGCGAATCACGGCCGGCGCGAGTGCCGCGGGCAAGACGGTCCACCCCAGTCGCAGACCGGGCGCCAGAGTCTTGCTCGTCGAACCCACGTACGCCACGTGGTCGGGCGCCCGGCCCTGCAGCGCCCCGACCGGCCTTCGGTCGTAGCGAAATTCGGCGTCGTAATCGTCTTCGATGATCAGCCGCCCGTCGGCGCCGAGAACCCACTCCAAGAGGGCCGCACGTCGCGGACCCGACAGCGCCATGCCCATCGGGAACTGATGCGCAGGGGTGATCAGCACCGCCCGCGCGGGCCCGGCGGCGAGCGACGCCACGTCGATTCCCTCCTCGTCCACCGGGATGCGGATCACCTCGGCCCCGGCGGCCCGCAATACGGCAATGTGGTCCGGAATTGAGGGCCACTCCACGGCTACACATGCCGACCCGTCGCGGCCGATGGCGCGGGCGATCAGCCCGATGGCCTGCCGCGCCCCTGCGGTGATGAGCACACGCTCGGGGCCTGCCTGCACATTACGAACCCTGCCCAGGTAGGCGGCGAGCGCCGTACGCAGCTCGGGTACACCGGCCGGGTCGGGGTAGTGCAAGGCGGCATCAGGTGCGTCCGCCAGAACCTCGCGAACGGTGCGAAGCCACAGCGCGCGAGGAAATGCGGCGAGGTCGGGGATTCCCGGGAAGAAGTCGTAGCGCGGCCGTGGCGGCGGCACCGGGAGCTGCCGCGGCAGCGGCTCGGACTCGTGCGCAGCCGCGGCAACGAAGGTTCCCGCGCCCTGGCGGGCGACGAGCCAGCCTTCAGCCACCAACTGGGCGTAGGCGTCGACGACCGCCCGCCGAGAGATGCCGAGATCGCGGGCCAGCGTCCTCGACGACGGGAGCCTGATGCCCGCCGTCAAGCGGCCCGACCGTGCCCCTTCGCGCAGGGATCCCTCGATCCGCGCGCCGAGCGGCCCGTCACCGGCGGCCAACTCGACGAGCACCTCCGGTCCAGTGGTACCCCGTTCGTACGTGGAATTGGATCTTTTCATGTCACCACCCAGCGCATAGTGTCATCCCATGCCTTCATCAACTCCCGACGACCGCCGTGTGCGCCTAGCGCTCAACGTCCTCGGTGTCAGTTCGCTGGCCATCGCACTGATGCAGACCGTGGCGCCTACCGCGTTCGTGCACGACATCGGGCCGTTCGGCGCCCCCAACGGGCATTACGTGCGCGACCTCGCAACGTGGAGCGCGGCGTTCGGTGTGGCGTTGTTGATCGCTGCGCGGCGCCCGTCGTGGCGACCCCCGGTCATCGCGCTGGGCATCGTTCAGGGCGCTCTGCACCTGATCAACCACATCGTTGACGCCGGTTCCGCCGACCCGGTCGCCACCGGCATCTTCAATGCCGTCGCGCTCGCCGCGCTGCTCGGTGTCTTCGTGTGGCTCTGGACACTCGTCTCTCCACGGGAGGCCACTTCATGAGGGTTTTCGTCGCCGGGGCAACCGGGGCCATCGGCCGCCCGCTGCTGGATCGCCTGCAGGGCGCAGGACACGAGGTCGTCGCCATGACCCGCTCGACGGAGCGCGGCGCCGCCCTGCGCGCGCGCGGCGTGGACGCAGCCGTCTGTGACGCCTTCGATGCGGCGGGCGTCCGCGAGGCGATCGCGGCCGCACAGCCGGAAGTGGTCATTCACCAGCTCACCGATATTCCCGCCAAGCTCGACCCGCGCCATTACGCCCGCGATCTGTCCTCCACCGCCCGCCTGCGCCGAGAGACGGGACCGACGTTCGCTGCGGCGGCCCGGGCCGCCGGCGCCCGCCGGATCATCGGCCAGTCGGTGTCGTTCATGCAGCGCCCGGAGGGCCCGCCCGTCCTCGACGAGGCGGCGCCGCTGTGGCTCGACGCCCCGGAGCCGCTGACCGAAGGTGTCCGGTCGGCCGACGCCTTCGAGCGCGCCTTACTGGACGAGGACGGAATTGAAGGCGTGATCCTGCGGTACGGCTTCTTCTATGGCCCTGGCACGTCGTACGCGCCAGGCGGATACAACGCCGAGGAGGTCCGGCGTCGGCGATTCCCGCTGGTCGGCTCGGGCGCCGGCCTGTTCTCGTTCATCCACATCGACGACGCGGCCGCCGCGACCGTCCGGGCGCTGGATCATGGAGGCGCCGGGACCTACCACGTGACTGACGACGAGCCGGTCGCCGCCCGCGACTGGATCCCCGCGATGGCACAGGCGATGGGCGGTAAGCCCCCTCGGCACGTTCCGCTATGGCTGGCCAAGCTGCTCATCGGCGCACTGGCCGGGGCGATGGTCGAGGGCCGGGGCGCGAGCAACGCGAAAGCCCACGAGGAGCTGGGCTGGACACCGACGTTCCCGAGCTACCGCGAAGGTTTCCCCGCCGTGTTCAGCGGTAGCCCCGAGTCGCACTGACTCCAGCAGCCTGGTCACTGCGCTCTAGACGGCGAGTGCCACATCGTGCCCGCAGGGCGGGCCTGCGGTGGCACTCGATCCGGGAGCTGCGGCGTCAGGCGGGTTCGGCCGGCGCTTGGACAGGTTCAGCGACCGGGTCGGCCGCGGCTTCGGGCGCCTCGGCCTCGGCCTCAGTGGCCTCAGCGGCCTCAGCGGCCTCAGCGGCCTCAGGCTCGACGGCCTCGACCACATCGGCCTCGACCGCTGACTCGCTGCTCTCGGCCTCGGCTGACTCCTCCGCCATCGCGGCGTCGACCGCGGCGTTCGCCGCAGCGGCGGCTTCTGCGGCAGCGGCGCGCTCAGCAAGTTCCTGCTCCAGCGTGCCGTTCAGCACCGCTTTGGATGGACCGAGCAGCATGGTCATGTTGCGGCCGTCCTGAATCGGACGTTGCTCGATCGCGCACAGGTCGGCGAGTTCCTCAGCCAGACGATCGAGAATCATCACACCGCGCTCGGGGTGGGTCACCTCGCGGCCACGGAACATGATCGTGACCTTCACCTTGTCCTTGTGACGCAGGAACCGCTCGACATGACCCTTCTTGGTCTCGTAGTCGTGCGTGGCGATCTTGGGCCGGAACTTGATCTCACGGATCGTGATCTGCTGCTGATGCTTCTTGGCCTGCTTGATCTTCTGCGCCTGTTCGTACTTGTACTTGGAGTAATCGAGCACACGGCACACCGGCGGGCGGGCCTCAGGGGCCACCTCGACCAGATCCAGATCGCGCGACTGGGCGTACGCAACCGCCTCATCGGTCTTCATCACGCCGACTTGGTTGCCTTCCTCGTCGATGAGGCGCACCTCGGGAACGCGAATACGCTCGTTGATCCGAGTCGTGTCGCGTTCGGGCGGACGCCGGTCGAACCTACGGGGAACCGGCACTAGTGATGAGGGCGGAGGCTCAAGCGGAGCGGCCGCGAGTGACGTTAAGAGCGGGCAACGGGAGGGACTATAGCGCTGATTCGCTGTGGCGGTCTGACTCCCCGGCCACGCGCGCGGCGAACATGGCCAGCGACTCCGTGCCCAGGTCACCTTCGCGATGCCGGCGCACGGCCACGGTGCCGTCCTCGGCCTCGCGATCACCGACCACGAGCATGTAGGGAACCTTGCGCAATTCGGCGTCGCGGATCTTGCGCCCGATCGACTCACTACGGACGTCAAGGTCGACCCGCACGCCGCTCTTGCGCAGGGTCGCCGCCGCCGCCTCAGCGGCGTCCGCATGCCGATCTGAGATCGACAGCACCGCAGCCTGTACCGGCGTCAGCCACAATGGGAACTCGCCGGCGTAGTGCTCGATCAGAATGCCGATGAAGCGCTCGAAGGAGCCCATGCGAGCCGTGTGGATCATCACGGGCCGCTGCGGCGTGTTGTCGGCGGACGTGTACTCGAGGTCAAACCGCTCGGGCATCGAGTAGTCCAGCTGGACGGTGCCCAACTGCCAGGAGCGACCGAGGGAATCGGTGGTGTGCAGATCGATCTTCGGGCCGTAGAAGGCACCGTCGCCGGCGTTGATCGTGAAGTCGTGGCCGTCGTCGCGCAACACCTTCTCGAGCTTGCCTTCAGCCTGATCCCACATCTCATCGCTGCCGATGCGTTCGGCCGGCCGCGTCGAGAGCTCTAGTTGAACCTCAAACCCGAACAGCCCGAAGGTCGCGAACGCGAACTCCAAGCAGCGGCGAACCTCGCTCTCGATCTGCTCCTCGGTGCAAAAGATATGGGCGTCGTCCTGCGTGAAGTGGCGGACCCGCAGGAGGCCGTGCAGCGTGCCGCTCAGCTCGTTGCGGTGGAGCAGCCCGGGCTCGGAATAGCGCACCGGCAGGTCGCGGTAGCTCCATGCCTGCGTCTTGAACAACTGCGCGTGCCCCGGGCAGTTCATCGGCTTCAGCCCGAACTCGCGGCCCTCGGTTTCCGTGATGAACATGTTCTCGCGGTACTTGCCCCAGTGCCCGGAGGTCTTCCAGAGTTCGCTGTCGTACAGCTGCGGGGTCTTGACCTCCGTGAAGCCGCGCTCGGTGCCCATCTCCCTCGACAGGGCCACGAGCGTGTTCCAGACCGTGGTCCCGGGCGGCAACCAGAACGCCGACCCCGGCGAGGTCTCCGAGAAGGTGAACAGACCGAGCTCCCGGCCCAGCTTGCGGTGGTCGCGCGCACGAGCCTCCTCCAGGCGCTCGAGGTGAGCGGCGAGATCCTTCTTGTCGAAGAACGCTGTGCCGTACACGCGGGTGAGCATCGTCCGCGTCGAATCCCCGCGCCAGTACGCCCCGGCGACAGACTGCAGCTTGAACGCGGCGATGCGAGCCGTTGACGGCGCGTGCGGCCCACGACACAGGTCGGTGAATGGGCCGTTGGTGTAAAGCGACACCGTCTCCAGTGGCTCATGCGGGTCCGCGGCAGCGGCGAGATCCTCGATCAGTTCGACCTTGTAATCCTGACCTTCGGCGCGGAAGCGCTCCAGCGCGGCGGCAACGCTGATGTCCTCGCGCACGAACTCCTCGCCGGCCTTGACGTGCTCGCGCATCTTGGCCTCAAGCGCGGCGAAGTCGTCCTCGGACAGCTTGGTTCCTTCGGGGAACTCGAAGTCGTAATAGAAGCCGTCATCGATGGGTGGGCCGATGGAGATCTTTACGCCGGGGTACAGCTCCATCGCGGCCGCCGCCAGCACATGAGCGGTGTCGTGGCGAATCAGATCCAGGGCGTCCTGACCGCTGCGCGAGGTGATGATCTCCAACGGTGCATCGGCGAGCAGCGGTCGGGCCAGATCGCGCACCTCGCCTTGCTGCTTGACGGCCAACGCAGCGCGCGCCAGCCCCGGGCCGATCGCCGCGGCGGCGTCGGCGCCGGTGGCGCCGTCGGGGAGATCCAGGGAGGTACCGTCGGGAAGCGTGACCTGCATCGGGCTCAGGCTATCGCGGACGGTCACCTCACCCCGTCGTCCAGCCTCGTACGAACACCTGTTCGAATGTTGGGCGCATCTCTGCTAGCCTGTGCTCACCGCTGCGGTGCCGGATCCCCTTTCTGAGGTCCCTTGCGTTCGAGGCTTTTGTCTTGCGCACCCGCGGCGGAATCGAAGCTTGACGGCCACGCGGCGCGCCACCCGGCGTCCCGTGCAGGTCGTCCTTAGGACATCAGCCAAATGCACGCCAAGACACTTGCGGTCGTTTTTGCCGCCATCGCCCTGATCACCGCCCCGGCCATCGCCATCGCCCAGCCGCCCGCCTCCGTCCTGCCCGTCAAAGCGCTGGGCATCGGTACCCTGCCCGACAGCGCCCCGACCATCGCCCGACACCTCCTCGTACGACGCACGACGGAGCTCGCCTCGCGTGCGGCGGCCCTCAACGGCCACCACCTGACGCACGCCCAACGGGCGCGCATGATGCGTCTCACGATCCCCGGCCATGTCCGCGTGGAACGTCGCTTGAGCCGTGAGATCCGGCGTCTGAAGGCTCAGACCCATGTCGCGGACGCCGTACGGGGGACGCTCACGAAGATCGCCGCCTGCGAATCCGGCGGCGACTACAAGTCAAATACCGGCAACGGCTTCTACGGCGCGTACCAGTTCGATCAGGGCACGTGGGCCTCCGTCGGCGGCAGTGGCGTGGCCTCCGACGCCCCGCCTGCTGAGCAGGACATGCGCGCCGCGATGCTGCTGGCTCGCTCGGGTAGCTCACCATGGCCGGTCTGCGGCCGCTGACCCGCCCAAGGCCTGCGGGTAGGCTCCGAAAGATGGACGCCCGCGCACTGCGCGCCCGGTTCCCGGTCCTCACCGAGCGCGCGTACCTGAACGCGGGCACCTGCGGCCCAGTACCGCTCGCGTCGCGCGATGCGCGCACCGACCTGCTGGACCGTTTCACCCGTGATGGGCGTGACGGTGACTACTTCGCCGCGTGGAATGACGTGCGCGCCCGCCTTCGCACGGCGTATGCGAACCTGCTCGGTGCCCAAGCGCCCGACGTCGCCCTGACCACTTGCACCAGCGAGGGAATCACCCGGGTTCTGCAGGGCATAGGGCTCCAGCGCGGTGACGAGATCCTCACCGCCCCCGATGAGCACCCTGGCCTCCTCGGGCCGCTCGCCGCCATCCGTCGCGACCGCGGCGTGAGAATCGTGACCGCCCCGCTCGCTCGCATCGGCGACGCCGTCACGCCCCGCACGCGTCTGGTCGCCTGCTCCCATGTGGGTTGGATGACCGGTGAGGTCGCGCCCGACATCCCGGAAGGCCCGCTCGTTCTGCTTGATGGTGCGCAGGCGGTCGGCGCGATCGACGTCGATGTGACCGCTCTGCGCTGCGACTACTACGCGGGCCCAGGTCAGAAGTGGTTGTGCGGCCCAGTCGGTACGGGCATGTTGTGGATCAACCCGACCAGCCACGCCCAGCTCGCCTGCCCAAGCCCGACATACGTGGATCTCGCCGTGCCCGCCGACGGACTGGATGCTGTGCCCGCGGCCGACGCCTCGCGCCACGATGCTCCGGCGATCTCAGCCGGGACCTGGCTGGGCGCCCTCGCCGCGTATGAGGTCCTGGCCGACGCCGGCTGGCCGGCGGTACACCAGCGCGCCACGACGCTGGCGGCCATATTGGCCCACAGGCTCGCCGCCGACGGCCGCACCGTCGGTCCCCGCGGGCCGACGACCCTCGTCAGCTGGGAGGACCCAGACCCCGAAGGGGCGCGCGTTCGCCTCGCCGACGCCGGCGTGACCGTACGCAACCTGCCCGGGACGGCTTACCTGCGCGCGTCGGTGGGTGCCTGGAACGACGAGGAGGACCTGGAACGCCTCCACGCGGCGTTGTGAGGAACCCTCGCCTGCACCCACAGGCGGCCCGGTGGCGTAACGTTTGTCCCATGAGCACCCCGACCGAGCCTCGCCAGTACCGCCGCGGTCCGATGAAGGCCGTCTGGCCCTCCCCCGCCGTGCCGTCTCGCCGTCGTTCAGCGAAGAGCGCCGACCCCGAGTACGGCGTACCCGCGCAGCCCAGTTGGCGCGACGTGGACTGGGGTCCTCGCGTGCACCGCACGACACTGGCCGGTGCCGGCGTGCAGTACGCCGATCTCGGCGAGGGAGATCGCGCCGTCCTCTTCATCCACGGCCTCGGCGGCTGTTGGCAGAACTGGCTCGAGAGCATGCCGACCATCGCGCAGACCCGCCGCGCGATCGCGTTGGACCTGCCGGGTTTCGGCGGCTCCGGGATGCCTGCTGAGCAGATCAGCATCACCGGCTTCGCCCGGACGGTCGACGAGCTGTGCGACCACCTCGGCCTCGACTCGGTGTCTGTCGTCGGCAACTCGATGGGCGGCTTCACCGCGGCCGAAATGGCCATCCGTCACCCCGAACGGGTCGAGCGTCTCGTCCTCGTCGACGCCGCCGGCATCTCTTCAGCGCTCAACCGCAACCCGCTGAGCGAGCGTGTCGGTCGCCTCCTCACCTCCGGCGGAGCCGGGCCCAACGATCCCGAGATCGCCGCCCGCCTGCTGCGTCGACCAGGATTCATTCAGCTCGCGATGGGCATCGTCGCCCGCCATCCCACCTTGCTCGCCAAGGACCTCGTGGCCGAGCAGCTGCACTCCATGGGTGCACCTGGGTTCAACGACTCGTTGCGCTCAATCCTGGAGTACGACTTCGTCGATCGTCTGCCCGAGATCGCCTGCCCGACGCTGATCGTGCAGGGCACCGACGACGTCCTCGTGCCGCTCGGTGACGCTGAGCAGTTCGCCGAGCGCATCCCCCGCTCGACGACGCTGATCCTTGAAGACACCGGGCACGTCCCGATGATCGAGCGCCCCGCGACGTTCAATCGCGCGCTGCTCGAGTTCCTCGATCAGGACGTGGCGCCGCACGAGCCCGACGCCCAAGAGGCGCCGAGCCTCTACGCATCACAGCGCGACGGCGCGATCTAGCAAGGCGCGCTAGCCCTCGGGCTGCGCGATCTCCAGGATCTGCTTGCCGAAGTTTTTGCCTTCGAACAGGCGCCGTAGAGTGGCGGGCGCGTTCTCCAGACCGTGCTGGATGTCCTCGGCGTAGATGATCTTGCCCTCCGTCACCCATTCGGCCAGCTGGGCGATGCCCTCGCCGAATCGTTGGGCGTAGTTGAGGACGATGAAGCCCTCCATCCGTGCCGATCGCACCGTGAGCATGAACACGTTGCGCGGGCCGGGGGGCTGCTCCTCCAGCGTGTAGCCGGACGAGATCCCGCCGCACAGGACGATCGTGCCGCCCTGAGCGATGTTGCCCAGCCC
This sequence comes from Solirubrobacterales bacterium, assembly GCA_038319025.1. GTDB lineage: Bacteria > Actinomycetota > Thermoleophilia > Solirubrobacterales > Solirubrobacteraceae > JBBQCW01. The sequence goes on along the minus strand of JBBQCW010000008.1, from coordinate 38,355 downwards.
GGCGTCGAGGATCTCGCCGCCGATGTTGTCGAAGAAGACGTTGACGCCTTTGGGCGCCAGCTCGCGGATGCGTGCGGCGACATCCTCGTTCTTGTAGTCGATGACTTCGTCGAAGCCCACCGTGTCCTTCAGCCACGTGCACTTGTCGGGCCCGCCAGCAATGCCGATCGTCTGGCAGCCCTTGATCTTGGCGATCTGCCCAACCACGGAACCGGTCGCTCCGGCCGCGCCGGAGACCAGCACGACATCGCCCTCCTTCGGGCGGCCCACGTCGAGCAGGCCGAAATACGCGGTGAGACCGGTGGTTCCGAATACGCCGAGCGCGGCGGTCGGCGGCGCTCCGGGCGGAAGCACTCGGACCCCGAACGCGTCCTTCCCGTCGGACAGAACGTAGTCCTGCCATCCGAACCCGCCGCTGACCATCGCGCCTTCGGGAAAGTCGGGATGGTGGGAGGCGACGATCTGCCCTACACCCATGGCGCGCATCGGCTCACCGAGCTGCACCGGCGGAATGTAGGAGGGGACGTCGTTCATCCAACCGCGCTGGGCCGGGTCGAATGACAGCCAGCAGTTGCGGATCAGGAACTGACCGGCGCCGGCCTCCGGGACCGGTTCGACCAGCATCTCGAAGTCGTCGTCCTGTACGACACCGACGGGGCGGCGGGCCAGTACCAGGCGGCGGTTCTCAGTCATACGGCGATCATGTCATGCCCGGTGCGCAGGGTCAGGGCGCCGAGCGGATGACGGCGACCGGCCGCCGGTGGCGGAGCAGGAGGACCGCGAGCTGAGGATGGCCGACCAGTGCGACCCGGCCCCCGCCGACGCTCACTCTGGTTGCGGCGGCGGGCAGCGTGCCGAACGCCCCGTGGCGAACCCGCTTGGCTTTTGCCGTCCCCACGCGGAGTCGCTGGGTGCCGGGCAGGAGCGAGAGTAGGCGCCGTACGCCCGGGGCGATCCGGGTGGCGCGGAGCCTCAGCCGACGATGTGACGTCGTCACCACGACCACCCCGAGCTGACCGGGTGTGAGGACGATGGTCGCAGTCACGACCTTGCCCTTGCGGGGCCTGACGCGCACGGTGTGCGTGCCTGCCTTGAGCGAGAGCGTTGCGCCCACGCTCCCGGCGGCCAAGCGCACGGTCGGGCCGCCGTCGACGGCCACGGTCACCGGTGTTCCGGAGTCGTCCAGGACCGTTAACCCGGCGGGCGCGAGGACGGGCGGGATGACGGGCGGCGGGTCGATGACCGGCGGCGCCACGGGCAGCGGGTCGACCAGGGGTACGGGCGGGCAGACAAACGCGGGGGCAGGCACGAACTCGTAGGCGCCCATGTCGCGCCGTGCCGGCAGGCACTTCGCCGCGTCCGTGCCGACCACCGCGCGCGGGTTGCCGTCGATGTCCAGTTCCCCGGCGTCGGGCGCAGCAGGGTCACCCGTGTCGATAAGCGGCGAGGCGGCGGTAAGCCGGTAGTCGGACGGGCCTACGAACGCTGGGCTTGCGCTGGTCTGGAAGTGATCGCACGATGACGGGCCCGTGGTGGTGGGACCCCGCGATGTCGTGATGGAGCAATCGGCCCCGACTGCGCCCGGAAAGATGCCTTTGGCGCCGACGATGCTCGACGCCATGGTCAGGTGCAGGTTGGCGCTGCCCAGGTACACGTCGAAGTTGTTGTTGTCGTAGACCGTTGCGCCAATAATCGTCGAGGTCCCGCCGAACAGCACGAACCCGGAGTGATCGTTGCTGAGCACATCGCCGCGCATGGTCGCGCTGGAACCGGCCACCGAGAGCTCAGTCTCGATCCCGGAGTTGGGGAACCCGAAGACGCGGTTGCGCGCTGTCACGTCGGTGGCCGGCACGGAAAAGTCCCGCAGGTTGATGCCGATGGCGCCGCCGTTGGCGACGGGCGTGGCGCCGATCGTGTTGCCGGTGACGGCGGCCGATCCGAATATGAAGAGGCCAACGCCGACCCCCGGGGGCGCGCCATGGACGTTCATGATCACGTTGTCGCGCACCACTGATGGCGCGGCGGTGCCGATGTTGTACTGGGCTGCGGTGAAGTAGTTGTCGAACGTGTTACCGATGATGTCGACCGCTTTGGTGGAGTTCGCCACCAAGGCGCGACTGACGCCGGCGGGGGCGCCGGGCATCGCGAAGTCGTTCGCCGTGATCGTGGCGCTACCTGTGTTGATCGCAACCTTCCCGCTGGGGTTCAGCGCCGTATCGTCGAAGAGGTTGTCGGTGATGACGGTGCCCGACGCGTTGAACTGAGCGACCACCGCGCTCGTGTCGCCGTGCAGTTTCAGGCCCTGCACGGTGGCCCCCGCGCCCAGCACCTTGACCGCCACGCCCGCGCCCCCGTCGATAAACGGACGCACGGCGCGGGTCGCTCCGATCAGCGTCTCCCCCGTCGCACCGGAGGGGAGGACCACGTTCTCGTGGTAGGTCCCGGGCGAGACAACGATTCGATCTCCCGATACCGCTTGCGTGGTGGCGTAGCCGATGGTCTTGCACGGCGTGACGAGGCATGTGCCCAGGTCGGCTGCGGTCACGAGCGGCCCGTTGACGAGGCGGTCGGCGGCCAAGGCTCCGGCGGGGGCGCCGGCGAGTGCCGCGAGCGACAACGTGACGGTCAGGAACGCACGCCCGGAGCGACGATGACGGAAGGCGATGGAGGGCGCGTGGGGCATCGTCTGAGTATGCGGGCCACGGACCGCGAAATCCGCATCAGACCGCGATTTGGAACCAAGTTGGGACTAGGCCGCGATCAGTCCCCGGGCTGGTCCTGGCCGTCGTCGGCCGGCGGATCGTCCTCGGGCGTCGGCGGGGCGTCGTCCGCGCTGTCCGCACTGTCATCCGGCGGCGTTGGAGCTTCGGCGGACGGATCCCCGGGATCCTCTTGGACGTCGGGATCGATCTGACCTGGATCGGCGTTCAGGTCCTCCCCCGTCTCGGGCGGCGGCGGATCGTCATCGGCTTGGGCAGTGTCACCGCTGTTCGACGGATCAGTTGCCCCCTTGCCGGCACTTGAGGGGGCGCTGGCGCCCGAATGCCCGGGCCGCGACCGACGCTTACCGCTGAGCCCGTGACGAACCATCGAGCGGCCTGGCCCGGACGCTTCCGCACGGACTACGCCGATACCGGCGACCGGCACGGACCGATCGGCGGTCGCAGCTTCCCTCGTACCCTGGCTGCGAGTGCCCGGAGGCGAGGCCGCCTGCGCCGGGTCGGCACGGCCGCCATGGCCGGTCAACGGCGCCACGACCATCGACGCGACGACGGCCGCAACGGCGCCGGCCTTCATCGCCACGCCCGCTCCTGCGGCACCCAGGCCACCGACCCCACCCGCGAGACCGTCGTCCACGCCCGCCAGGCGAACGAGGAGAGGCGCCGGGACGACGGCCGTGGCGGCGGCGCGAAGCGTCTGGCGCGCGCGGTGCACGAGCTGGCGCACAGCGCCGGTGCTTATGCCCAGCTGCCCGGCCACCGACTCGCGGCTCTCTCCGTCCACGGCGGTGCGCAGCAAGGCCTCTCGCTGACGCTCGGGCAGGTCGGCGACCGCAGCGAAAGCGCCGCGCAGCGCGAGTCGTCGTTCAACCGCTGCTTCAAGGGCTTCGCAGGTGCCATCCCCATCGGCAAGCTGGACGGCCAGCCCAGCCGGCGGGATCGTCCGCAGCGCTGCGTGATGGGCGATGCGATGTAGCCAGCCGCGCAGGTCGCGGACCGTGGTGCCCTTCTGAAGCGCCGTCCACGCGCTGAGGAACGTCTGCTGCACGGCGTCCTCGGCCTGCGCAGGAGCGATGCGCGCGCAGTGGCGCAGCAGCTCACGCTCGTAGCGCGCAACGATTGCCTCGAACGCCAGTGCGTGGCCGTCGGCGGCCAGCCCTGCGAGCCGAGCGTCGGATTGCGTGCGCATGATTGAAGCTCCGATCACCTGTCCCATGATGCCCTCCCGGTCGTATGAACGCCAGCGGACCCACGGCGCACGGGGCGCCGCGGGTCCTCGCTGCAGGCTGCGGTGTCGTGGGTCAGTCGCGGCTCCCGTCCCGCGGCGCGACGGCGTCGGCGACCAGGTCGCCGGACGAATCGGCGTGGTAGATGACGCTCACGTCCTCCGTCTTCCACAGGCTCACCACGAGCCAGCACGGACCGGAGAACACGACACGGCTGCCGTCCGCAGGCTTCCACACGGCAAACAGCGACGAGTCGAGATTGGCCCACGAGACAGTGCCCTCGGCGACGCCGTAGCCGGCCTCCGGCTTGGCGCCGGCGACGACGTGCACCTGGAGAGCGTCGCGCACGCTGCCCGTCGCGCTCGGGTCGTAACGCACGAGCGTCGTGTCCCCCACGCTCAGGCCGGCGAGCTGCGCTGCCGGGGCTCGGAACGTCTCATCATCGTCGAACGGCTGGCCGATCGAGAACGTGCCGGCTCCACGGTTGATCCCGCGCACATTGCCGGCCACCTCGTTCTGGCCGATCGGGCAAGCCTGGCCGTCGCCGTTCCCGGGGTCGTCGCCCGCATCCTCGCCCTGGCCCGGATCCTCGTCGGCCGGCTGGTCGGCCGGCGCGGCGTCCTGCTGCAGCGCGATCTCGATCAGAACGTCGCCGTTGACGGCGAAGTGCACCGTGACCAACACCTTCTGGCCCTGTTGCAGGCCGCTGACGGTGACCGAGACGGCGTGCCCGGCCGGTGCGCCGTCGGCAGCTGTACCGGTGCCGACGGTGAACGGCCGGCCGTCCGGGAGTGTGAGCTGCGCGCTGCCGCCGTCGGCCTCGGCCACGCGCGCCGGGAACTGGGCGGTGCGGGCGCGGCCGGTCACGTGCACGCCACGGGCGTGGTGCCCGGAGGCGTCAAACCGGATGCGGGCACCCGGTCGCAAGCGCTTGAGCGAACCCCGTACGCGGTAGGAGGCGACGGAGCCGCCGGTGCCGACCGTGCGTACGACGTGGGCGGAGCGGTCAACCTGCAGGACGGTGCCGCGCTGGGGCGCGGCCTGAGCGGTCGGGGCGAGCGCGGCGGTTCCCAGCACCGCGGCGACGGACATGAGGCACGCAGACTTCTTCATCGAAAGGCCCTCCTGAGTGGACGAACGGATGTGGTTCGTCGCTGAAGAGCGCACCTCGGGGAAAAGGTCACGAAACCAAAAGCCCTGCTCGCGACGCTCAGCCCGCGCCGTCTATGCTGCTCGCCGCATGGAGACTGAACTTGCCCGCACCATGGCTTTGGTGTCGTGTCGCCTGGCGTCCTACAAGGACGAGGTGGACCTGACCCGTCATCCCGACGACGACATGTTCAAGGGCGATCTGGACTTCTACATCCAAGTCGGCCACTCCGCCATCGCCGGCATCGCCACGGCGATGGTCATGGCCGGCACCACTCACCTGGGGTCGATTCTCGATCTGCCCTGCGGCTACGGCCGCGTGCTGCGCATGTTGGCCAAGGCGTTCCCGGAGGCGGAGCTGACCGCGTGTGACGTCCTCACCGACGGCGTCAGCTTCTGCGCGGAGCGCTTCGGTGCGACGGGCGTCGTGTCCCAGGCCGACCCACGCGACATCCCGATCACCGAGACGTTCGACCTGGTCTGGTGCGGGTCGCTGCTCACTCATCTGCCCCTGAAGCGCGCCCGCGCATTCCTGAACTGGATGATCGAGCGGCTCAGCCCCGAGGGGCTTCTCGTCTTCTCCACGCATGGCCGCGACGCCGTGCACCGCTGGCGTGCCATGGACAACCGGCGCATCAACGGGGTCATCGCCGACTTCGAGGCAACCGGGTTCGGCTACCGCGGACATCCGCGCTCCAGCGGCTACGGCTCCGGTTACGGCACGGCCGCATGCACCCCGGCGTGGCTGGCGGGCGAGCTGCAGAACCACCCTGACATCTGCTTGCTCTACCACGCCGAGCGCGGTTTCGACGACTTCCAAGACCTCGTCGCCGTGGTCAAACGCGACCCGCATCACGGACAGAACGCGTTCATCAACCTGTAGCCGGTTGCCGGACCGGTCAACGGTGCGGTGACCGGGTGACGGCGGCCCCCGAGCTGGCGTGGGAAGTGGGCGATACTGGGCTCGAACCAGTGACCTCCGCCTTGTCGAGGCGGCGCTCTCCCAGCTGAGCTAATCGCCCTGGGACGCCGGAAACATACCAACCCCGCCGGGATCCCGGCGGGGTCGTTGGTCCTACTCGGCCGCTAGATCGACTTGATCACGCGGAAGGAACCCCGCATGAAGTTGTGGACCCGGCAGAAGTACGTATACGTACCGACCGGGAGCGTCGGGGGTGTGTCATACGTCAACCGATTGACTACCGGCGAGCCGCTGGAGTCGCCGAACCCGAGCTGACCGGAGTCGAACTGCAGGCTGGGCAGACCGGCGTTGGCCAGCGGGTAGGAGATACCCGTCGAGCGGTTGCAAGGGCTGGCGCACGTGGTGATCGAGTGCCACTCGAACGCGGCGTTGTCCTGGTTGACGAACTCCAGGCTCTTGCCCTGGGGCACCGTCGGAACCTTTGCGCCGGTGGTCAGCAGGCCCAAGTCACCCGGCTGGAACTGGTAGTTCTTGATGTTGACGGTCGTGGCCACGGGGCCCGAGGACACCTTCGTCGGATCGACCAGGCCGGACTTGAGTCCGCCGTGATTGTCGTTCTCGCCCAGATGCCCGTGCGTGAGCACGCCGCGCCAGTCGACCGGCTTGGCGAACGGGTCGACGCCGGTGTTGTCGTCCTTGGCCACGTACAGCAGGACGATGCCCATGTTCTCGTACCACGAGGAGATCTTGTTCTCGTACGTGGTGCTGATGCGCAGCGTGTCCCCGGCCTTGATCTTCACGCGCCAATCAGGGCGCGAGGCGGTGAGCGACACGTCCCAGGAAACGGGGCCGGCCTTGTCGTAGTAGTGCGCCTGGCTACGGAAGATGCGGGTGGAGTCAGAGCTCATACCGGAGGTGGCCTTGACGCAGCGGCGAGCAGACTTCGTCCCCTCCGGGTTCAGCCCCACTTTGCGGCACGCCTTTGACGTCGGCAGCTTTGCGCCGGCCCGGATCAGGTCGATGTCATCGCGCAGACCACCCGGATGCAGGTGGCCGATCGCGCTGACGATCGTGCCGCTCCACGGCATCGTGTACTCGTTCTGAGCACCGCCGGCGCGGTACGGGCTGGTCTTCTCGTCCTGCGGGAAAGTGAACTGTCCGTCCGGACCGCCGGTGTTGCGGATCGTGTTGAAAACGGGGTAGGCCCAGCCACGGCGCACATCCATCCAGAGAGGCGTCACGGCCTTGACCGTCTTGGCCAGCGGCGTAGTCGCTGGGATGAAGTCCAGATCCCACACCAGCTTGACCTTCGTGGCGTTCGGCGTGTTGTTGTGGATCATCTGGTTGAGGATCCAAACGTCGCTGGCCTTGTAGGCGTAGCCGTAGCCCTTGGGAATGTGGAAGACCGTCTTCTCCTCACCGCCGAAGAAGATCGGCTCGATCCCGCCCAGCGGCGACGCCGGCGAACGGCCGCTGGCGTTCAGCCAGACGCCGTGATGCAGGTGGATTACATCAACGGGCGGCACTTTGCCGTTCAGGTACTGCAGGTCGGGCTTCATGCGAATGAGGTATCCGTCCTCAGCCGGCTTCAGCCGGGCAGGGATGACCACATTGTCGACCGTGTTCTGACCGGGCTTGATATCGATTGCGCCCGTCTCGAAATGCAGGTGCTGGATCCCCTTCTCGTTCGTCCAGGCACCGTTGGCGGCGGACGCCGAGGCAGTGCAGATGAGCGCGATGGCGGAGGCCGCGAGGGCGCCGCTCATCGCGCGGAGAAGGGAACTCCGGTTACGTGACACGGTGTCAGCATCGCATATGTGACGGCTGTCACGCAACAATGAACCGTCGAAGACGCCCATTCGGGCGCTGGACCGCTACCCTCCGGCACCTCCCCGGCGACGTGGCGGAGTGGTTACGCAGCGGCCTGCAAAGCCGTGTACACCGGTTCGATTCCGGTCGTCGCCTTACTTGCGGCCGAGCGTCGCCTTCACGCGCTTGGTGAGCTCCTCGGTGTCGCCCTCGCGGATCAAGGCGGCGGCCATGCGGGCGCGGCCCATCACCTTGGCGCGCGTCCTCTTCTCGACGTACGGCTGCTCGAACCAGATCTTGTCCGGGTTCGTCTTCGCGACCTTGCGGATCGCGACGGTGCGGCCCTGGAAGCGCTTTTCCAGCGACCACTCGGGCTCGGCCTGCAGGAAGTCGCGCAGCACCCGGCCGGTCCACACGTGCACGTCGTCGACGATCACGGCGCCGCCGACCTTCAGCGCGTCCTGCACGTAGAACCAGTCCATGAAGACCTGCGGGAAGGAGTGCGAACCGTCGATGAGCACGAAGTCCAACTCACCCAGGTCGAGCATCGGCAGCACGCGCTCGGACGTCGCGGTGTGGAACGTCAGCGTCGCGTCGCTGACGCCGTGGTCGGCGAGCCAGCCGCGCACGCGGTCGACCTCCGGCGGGTTCGGCACGATGCACGTGTGCTCGGCGCCGCGCATGGCGAAGAGGATGGTGCTGAGCCCGCAGCCGGTCTCCAGCGTGCGGTCGCCGGGCCCCACGTTCGACTCGATGTACTCGAGCACGACCGGTAGCAGACCATGCGTGATGAGGTCATTTCCGCCCTCGGGCCCGTGCACCAGCGGCGGATCGGCGAGCAGCTCGGCGACGGTGGTCGCCGGCGGGGTCGGTGTCGACGACATGCCCGGCACCCTATCCAGCGACGGAGGTCCCGGGACCGCCGCGCCCGCCCCGCCGTGCTGGGCGCGCGTTACGTGTCAGGTGTCGTAGCCGCGTGCCCGTGCGAGGGGTCCGAGCAGCATGAAGAGTGCGCGCTGTACAGGCCACGGCGGGCTCACCATCCGGATCTCGTCGGCGAACCGTGGGCCGAGCACCGCGACGCGCAACAGCCTTGGGTTCCCGTGCTCGTCGAGCTCCCCGCGCTCGGCGAGCCCGAAGTAGGTCTCGAAGAACTCCGCGAGCCGCAGCGCCGGCCGGGCCTCCTGGATGGCGACCGCGTCGGTGTCATCGTCGTTGCAGAAGGCGTGCGGGACGCCGGCTGGGATCGTGATCTTTTCGCCCGCCGACACCCGCCGCCGCTCGCCGTCGACAACGAACGTCAAGGACCCCGACACGACCTCAGCGCTCGTGACCTGCCGCGGATGGACGTGGGTGGGCTCGAAGGTCCCGCTCGGCGGGTTGACGGTCTCGATTCTCAGCAGCTCGCCGTCGCTATCTTCCGCGGTCAGGAGGAACCTCATCCTCTGTCCGGTTCGCGGGTTGGCGATCTCACGCATCAGCAACCTCCGTCGGTGGATTTACTTCGGCGACCGAAGTTACCTTGTTCTGGATGACTGCGCCACCTCCACGCACCAGCCCGGACACCAGCGCTTCGCGCCACCACATCGGGCAGCTGCTGGTGCACCTCACCCGGTTGTTCCAGACCGAGCTCTTCGCGCGACTCGTCGACGCCGGCCTGACCGACGCGCGCATCTCGCACACGCACGTCACCGCCTACATCAAGGCCGACGGCTCACGCCTCACCGACCTCGCCGACCAGGCTCGCCTGACGCTCCCCGCCGTCAGTGAAATCGTCAACGATCTCGAGGCGCTCGGCGTCGTCGAACGGCGCCCCGACCCCACCGACGGTCGCGCCAAGCTCATCTGCCTCACCGACGCCGGCTGGGACGCCATCCGCACCGCCCAACGGATCATCCGCGACATCGAGCGCGACTACGCAGAGCGCATCGGCCCGCGCCGTTTCGAGCAGGCCGCAGACACACTCGAAGCACTGCTCACCAACCTCAGCGCGGACGCCGACGCTCCACCCGATTCCCCGGCACCCTAGCCCGACGCGCCCACCAGGAACTGCAGCAGCAGCTCACGAAATGCCTCGGGCGTCTCGAGCGGCGCCAGGTGCCCGGCACCCGCGATGACGCTGTGGCGCGCACCCGGAATCGTCCGCGCCAAGACCTCGGCGCCGTCGACGAAATCCGGCATGTCGAGCTCGCCGGCCGCCACGAGCACCGGCATGCGCAGGCGCGCGAGCGCATCGGGATCCTCGTCGAGCGGATCGGGCGCGTCCGTCGCGTCCTCGTCGTTCGTCTGCAGCTCGAACGCGCGTCGCTGCATCCTGCGGACCTGCTCGCGGAGCGCCGCGGGCGCATCCGGCAGTGTCCACGCCTCGACGACGGACGCAGCGGCTGCATCGAGGTCGCCGCGCTGAAGCGCCGCTTCCTCGGCGTCCCACGCGGCTCGCAGCCGCGGTGAGGGGTCGAGTTCAGGCGGCGGCGCCGAGATCAGCGCGAGCGCCCACACGCGTTCGGGCGCAACGGCCGCGACGCGCAGCGCCACGGCGCCTCCGAACGAGTTGCCGACGAGCGCCGCGCGCTCGATCCCCAGAGCGTCCATCGTCTGCAGCACGTCGGTCCACGGCGCCTGCTCGCCGGGGACCAGTGGTGCGTCACCGAAGCCCGCGAGGTCGACTGCGACGACGCGGTATCCGGCGGCTGCGACCGCGGCCAGCTGGCCGGCCCACATGCGCCGGTCCGCGACGCCCGCGTGCAGCAGCACGACGGCGGCGCCGTCACCCGCCGCGTCCGAGGGCAGCACGCGCCGCTCAGCGCTCACCGGCCCTCCAGCACGGCTGCGTCGCCTCCACGGTCTGCGTGCTCTCGATCGAGCCGTCGTAGGAGGTCGTGTACTCGCCGACGAACTTCACGTACCAGTCGCCGGTCGAGCACCCGCGAGTCGCCAGGTATGGGATCCGCTGGCCGCCCCGTTTGACGTAGCGCCCGCCACGACGCAGGTACTGCACCGGGATGCTCGTGCGGAAGTCCTTGACCGCAGCGATCACTCCGGGCGCCGGCGACTGCAGATTGCGCGGCACGCTGAACTGGATCCTGTACCCGTAGCGTGGATCGCCGTTCAGCGTTGTGAGCGTTCCCTCGACGACCTCGCGGATGATCAGCGGGCTGTCGCCGACGATCAGCAGCGTGACCCCCTTGCCGGCCGGGGCGTTGAAGATCCGGACGGTGATCTGCTCGTCCAGGCCCAGGCCGATCCCGCGTCCGCTGCCGGTCCCCACACGTGAGGCGGCGGGACACTGCCGGTCGTCGACGAGGATCGTCGCCGGCTCACAACCAGGGAAGAGCTTGTTGTTCGTCACGCCGTCCGCGGGGAAGTAGACCGAGGCCCGCACGAGCGCGAACTGCACCTGACGGTCGAGATCGGGAGCGATGTCGTCGAACCACAGTCGGACCTTCAGCGCGATCGGCTTTGGCCTGGCCTTCGTGCCCGCGATGTTCGACGACGCTGCGGCGGTGAACTTCTGCTCCGAGACGATCGCCGAGGCGGGCGGGGTGAGGCTCAGCAGGACCGCACCGACGAGCAGCGCGGCCAGAGTCGTGCAGCTGCAACGGGTGCGGTACCGACGGGCGATCGCGCGAGCATAGGCGAGCGCTCTACGCCTCCGCCTCGGCAACCGCGGTCGCCGCGGCGACGGGGGCGCGGGCGCGTATCCCGCGCAGCAGCACGAGCGCTGCGACCGAGCCCGCGAAAGCGAGGCCCGCCGCGAGCGCGAACGCCCCCTGGTAGCCGTGGGTCAGCGCGGCGGCCCCGGTCTCCGGCGCCCCCGGATGCGACTGGACGAACGACGACGTCCGCGATGCCGCAAAGGTCGTGAGCGCGGCCAGCCCGAGCGCGCCGCCGAGTTGCCGCGACGTGTTCACCAGGCCCGACGCGAGGCCGGCCCGCCGTCCGGGAACGCCGGCGACCGCGGCGATCGTCACCGGCACGAACGAGAGCCCGAACCCGAGTGCGGCGACCAGCGACGCGAGCAGCACGTCACCGGCCCAGGTCCCGTCCGCCGAGATCTGCGTGAACAGCGCCGAGCCCGCGCCGATCAGCGCGAGCCCCGTCGCGAGCGTGCTGCGCACGCCGAACCGCGCGACGAGCTTCGGCGCGAGCGTCGCTGTGACGGCGAGGGTCAGCGTCATCGGCAGGAACGCGAGGCCCGCGCGGATCGGCGTGAGGCCCAGCACCTGCTGCATGTAGAGCGACATGAAGAACCACAGCGCGAACATGGCGCTGCCCATCAGCAGCACGACCACGTTGGCGCCGGTGAGCGTCCGCGAGGCGAAGATCGACAGCGGCACGAGCGGCGCGCGCGCCCAGCGGCTCTCGATCAGGACGAACAGCAGCGTGAGCAGCACGCCGGCCACGAACGGGACCAGGACCTCGATCGACCCCGCCCCGTACTGCTCGATGTTGACGATCCCGAACACGATCGCGCTCAGCCCGAGCGTGATCGAGAACGCGCCCGCGGCATCGAAGCTGCGGTGCTCGAGCGAGCCGCGGCTCTCCGGGATGAACCGCCACGCGGCCGGGATCAGCAGCAGGCCGATCGGCACGTTGACGAGGAAGATCCAGCGCCAGCTGAGCAGGCCGGTGAGCAGGCCGCCCACGAGCGCCCCGGCCGTCCCGCCGGCGGCCGCGACGGAGCCCCATGCGCCGAGCGCGCGGTTGCGCTCGGGCCCCTCCTTGAAGGTCGTCGTGATGATCGCCAGCGTCGCCGGCGCCACCACGGCGCCGCCGAGGCCCTGCAGCGCCCGCGCGGCGATCAGCAGCCCTTCGGTGTTCGCGAGCGCGCCGAGCAGCGAGGCGAACGAGAAGAGCGCGACGCCGACGAGGAACATCCGCTTGCGGCCCAGCAGATCGCCGGAGCGGCCGCCGAGCAGCAGGAAGCCCGCGAACGGCACCGCGTAGGCGCTGACGACCCACTGCAGGTTGGCTTCCGAGAAGCCCAGTGCGGTGCGAATCGACGGCAGCGCGACGTTCACGACCGAGACGTCGAGGATCACCATGAACTGCGCCGCGCAGGCGAGCAGCAGGATCAGTCCGGGATGCGTCGGACGGCGTTCCGCGGCCATCCCCACACGCTACCCACGTGCCGGCCTCGGCTTTTCGCAGTGCGCGGCTCAGGCCGCTTCGCGCTCGCAGAGCTCCCGCAGCGCCTGCACCGAGCGCCGCATGTCCCGGCTGATCGACGGCCTGAGCCCGAGGTCGACGAGCGGCGCGAGCGGGCCGAGCCCGGGCTCGTAGAAGAACTCGTGCAGGTAGTGCGTCCCGTCACCGTCGGGCTCGACGGTCATCTCCAGCCGCATCGGCCCGGCCAGCCAGATGCCCTCACCGGTGTGGACGGTGCGCCGCGGCGGCTCCGAGCTGGCGACGACCCAGCGGGAGCTGCCGGTCAGCGGGCCGGCGATCCGGTTGCGCTCGTCGTAGGTGACGCCGGCGTCGGCGCGCTCGCTGTCGGCGCGCGTGACCTCGAGTGTGTTCACGACCCATTCGGCGAAGCGTCGCGTGTCGTTGATCGTCGCCCACACCTGCTGCGGCGGTGCGGCGATGTGCTGCTCGATCGTGATCTTCGTCTCACCCATGAGCGCGAGCCTAAGGGCTTCCCACCGCCGCTGTAGCCTCGCCGGTCATGAGCACGGGGCGCAGCGATGTCGTGGTGGCCGGCGGCGGCGTGGTCGGCGTCGCGGCGGCGCTCGCGCTCGCGCGGCGCGGCGCGTCGGTGACGCTGCTGGAGGCGCGGCCCGGCCTCGCGCTGCAGGCGAGCGGCACGAGCTCCGGGATCCTGCACACGGGCTTCGACTCGACGCCGGGCGAGGTCGAGACCGACCTGATCCTGCGCGCCGCCGCTCTGCGTGATCCGGTCCTCGACGCACTCGGCGTACCGGTGCTGCGCTGCGGGGCGATCATCGAGCCGCGCGACGCCGCCGAGCGGTCCGTGGTCGACGAGCTTCAGCGCGGGGCGCGGGCCAACGGCGTGCCCGTGGTGCGCCGGCCGGATGGGACGCTCGAGGTCCCCGGCGAGAGCGTGACCGACCCGGTCGCGCTGACGCTCGCGCTCGCCGGCGCCGCGATCGCCGCCGGCGCCGACATCCGTGTCGACGCACCGGTGAGCGCTCTGCGCCGGGACGGCGATCACGTGATCGTGGAGGTGGGCGACGGCGCCTCGCTGCGCGCCCGCGCCGTCATCAACGCTGCCGGGCTGCGCGCTGACGACGTCGCCCGGATGGCCGGCGACGACAGCTTCCGGATCTACCCGCGCAAGGGCGAGTTCCTCGTGTTCGATCCGCCGGGCGGCGCGGCGCTCGATCGGATCCTGCTGCCCGTCCCCTCACCGGGAACCAAGGGCGTGCTCGTGTTCCCCACGCTCGACGGGCGCGTGGCCGCCGGGCCGACGGCGTTCGACCAGGCCGACAAGGACGACTGGAGCGTGCGGCCCGAGGGCGAGGCGCAGGTGCGCGCGAAGCTCGCGGTCCGGCTGCCGGCCATCGCGCAGGCCGAGCCGGTCGCCCGCTACGCCGGCCTGCGCCCCGCCGGCGTGGGCTGCAACTACGTGATCGGGCGATCTGCGGCCCTCCCCGGCCTGATCAACGCCGTGGCGATCCGCTCGACCGGGCTGACGGCTGCGCTCGGGATCGCCGAGCGGCTCTGCGCGCTCGTGAGCGACGCCGGCGTGCCGCTGGGAGCGGAGGAACCGCTGAGGCCCGGCGCGCCACCTCCCGGCCTGCTTCAGGACGGCCCGTGGTGGCAGCGGACCGCGCGCTTCGAGGCGGGACGCGCCAGGTGAGCGACCGGTTGATCCTCGGCATCGACGAGGGCACCACGGCGGTGAAGGGCGCACTGTTCGATACGCGACTGCGGCCCGTGAGGAGCGCGCGGCGCGTCGTCGGCGTGAGCCACCCGCAGCCCGGCTGGGTCGAGAAGGACCCGCTCGAGATCCTCGAGGCCGTCGTCGAGATCGCGGCGGAGCTGCTCGCGGATGCCCCCGGCGAGGTCGTCGCCTGCGGCCTCGACCACGAGGGCGAGTCCGTGCTCGCGTGGGAGGCACAGACCGGCGCGCCGCTGACCCCCGTCATCGTCTGGCAGGACAAGCGCGCGGAGGAGGTTCTCGCCGGACTCAGCGACGACGAGGCCGAGATCCGCCGCCTCAGCGGCCTGCCGCTGGACCCCTACTTCTCTGCGGGCAAGCTCGCCTGGCTGCTGCGGCACGACGCGGCGGTGGGCGCCGCGCGCAAACGCGGCACGTTGCGGATGGGGACCGTCGACGCCTTCCTGACCGACCGGCTCGGCGGCGGCTTCCACACCGACGCCTCGACCGCTTCGCGCACGCAGCTGCACGAACTCGGCACCGCCGGCTGGAGCTCGTCGCTGCTCGAGCGGTTCGGCGTTCCCGGCGATGTCCTGCCCGAGATCGGTGACAGCTTCGGCGCGCTCGGAGTGCTGCGGCACGAGCGCTGGCCGCACGAGCTGCCGCTGACGGCACGGGTGTGTGACCAGCAGGCGGCGCTCGCAGGATCGGGCTGCGTCGTGCCCGGGCGCGTCAAGGCGACCTACGGCACCGGCGTCTTCGTCCTCGCACACGCGGGCGAGGACATCCCGGATTCCCGCGCGGGCCTGCTGCCGACGGTCGCGTGGCGCAGCGGCGCACGCGACACGTACGCGCTCGACGGCGGCGTCTTCGCCGCGGGTGCGATGCTCGAATGGCTGTGTGACCGGCTCGGCATCGCGGACTCGCCGGCAGCGCTCGGCGAGCTGGCGCGAAGCGTCCCCGACGCACGCGGCGCGCGGGTCCTCCCCGCCCTCGCCGGCCTCGGAGCGCCGTGGTGGGAGCCGGGCGCCCGCGCGGTGCTCGCGGGCCTCGACGGCGGGACCACGCGCGCGCACATCGCGAGGGCTGCCCTCGAGGGCATCGCCTGGCGCGTCGCCGACATCGTCGCCGAGGTGCGGAGCAGCGCGCCGGTGGATGCACTGCGGGTCGACGGCGGCCTGACGAACGAGCCGCTGCTGCTCGAGCTGCAGGCCGACGCGATCGGCGTGCCGGTCGAAGCTGCGAGCGCCGATGCGACGGTCGCCGGGGTCGCCGGCCTCGCCGCGGTCGGCGCGGGACTGATCCGGTCGGTCGAGGAGATCGCCGCGCTCGTGCCGGCCGAGCGTCGCGTGGAGCCCGCGCTGGGCGCACGCGCGCGCGAGCGGGCCCATGACGCGTGGCGCACGTTCGTGCGCGGCGCCGGCTCCCTGCGCTGAGGCGCTTGCGTAGCATTGCCTCCCGGATGCCGGCTCGCCGCCCCAACGCCCTGCTCGGCCTCGCGGCGCTCGTCGTCGCCTGGGCCGTGCTCGCAACCGGCGGGAGCCTCACCGGTCTCGCCTCGATCGTTCCGGTCGTGCTGCTGCTGGCGCCGCTGCTGCTGCGCCGCTATCCCGGTGAGCAGCGGATCGCACGGCTGCGTGAGGCCCGCGCTCACCGCACGAGCCGCGCACGTCCCTGCGACCTGGCGCTGCCGCGACCCGCGTGCAGCACGACGGCTCGCGGCGGGCTGCTCCTGGCCCGCCGCCTGGCGGTCCGCCCGCCGCCGGCCCAGCCGGCGCACGCTTGAGAGCGCTCCCGTCGCGGCCCGCCCGGACCGCGACGGCGCGCGTGCGCCCCTGCCTCCGGGCCGGTCATCCACCCGAGTCAGGAGCACCATGTCCCGCAACAACCGCACCATCGTGATCGCCCTCGCTGCACTCGCCGCGGCGATCTCCGGTTTCCTGCTGCTGCAGCCCGGCGACGACGAGAACTCATCGAGCGCCACCACGACCGTCGTGACGACCACCGCGATGGGCGCCGCCGGCGCCCTCACCACAACGGCAACGACCACGGCACCCGAGCCCGGGCCGGAGCGCACCGCGATCCGCCTGAAGGGCGGCGATCCCGTCGGCGGCAAGCAGAAGATCAGCGTCAGCAAGGGCGACACCGTCCGGCTGACCGTCAGCTCCGACACGCCCGACGAAGTCCACGTGCACGGCTACGACCTCGAGGAGGAGTCCAAGCCGGGGAGCCCCGCGACGTTCAGGTTCACCGCCGACATCGAAGGGCGCTTCGAGATCGAGTCGCACACGACGGAGACCCAGATCGCCGAGCTCACGGTGAATCCCTAGGACCAAACGCTGGCTATACTCGCGACCGCGATGCGGCTGTAGCTCAGTTGGCTAGAGCGTCTGCTTGCCATGCAGAAGGTCGAGGGTTCGAGTCCCTTCAGCCGCTTCCCGAAACCCCCGCAACCGCGGGGGTTTCGTTGTTTCGGGTGGACGTTGCGGACGTTTGGCTGCCGAAGTCTCCCGAGATCGCGAGCGTCCGATGCCTCCGCGGCGTGGCCGCACGTCCTGTGCGCCGGGGCCTTGGGCTGACCGCTCCTCCTGCTCGTCCAACGGGGCAGCGCTGGGCGGTCGTCGTCGCGCGGGTGCTAGGAGCGCGGTGGGCGGGGGATGAACCCGCTGGTGCGGCGGACGTACTCGGCGTAGCCGGGGCGCCGCTCGCCGATCGTGCGCTCGAGCAGTCCTGCACCGCTCACCCGCACGAGCAGGACGCTCATCAGGATCGGTCCGATGATGGTCCACCAGGCGCTGCCGGTCGACAGGGCGATGAGGAAGAGCCCCCACCAGACCGCGAAGTCGCCGAAGTAGTTGGGGTGGCGGGTGTAGCGCCAGAGGCCGCGGTCCATGACCTGTCCTCGGCTCGCCGGGTCAGCCTTGAAGCGATCGAGCTGCCAGTCACCCACTGCCTCAAAGCAGAACCCGGCGCACCAGATCGCCACGCCGAGCGCGTCGAGCCAGATCAGGCCCCCCGGAGTCGCGTCAGCCTGCCCGGCCTGCACCGGCAGTGAGACGATCCACATCAGCAGCCCCTGGCCCCAGAAGACCGCCCAGAGGGAGCGCCGTGGCCAACGCTTGCCGTGGCGCGCGCGCATCGTCCGGTAGCGCGCGTCCTCGCCGTGGCCGAGGTTTCGCCGCGCGAGGTGCAGCGCGAGGCGCAGCCCCCACACCGTCGTGAGCACCGCGAGCAGGAGCTGCCGGCCGGCGGAGCCGTCGGCGACGGCGACGGTCACCCACGCGATCACGACGAACCCGGCGCCCCAGAAGATGTCGACGATCGACGTGTCGCTCATGGCCACGCTCACCCCCCACAGCGTCGTCATCAGCACCAGGATGACGGCGAGGTTGAGCAGGAGAATGCCGCCCAGGCTCACATCGGCACGCTCGGAACCGCGTCGCTCGCTGCGCGGACCCCCGCGCGATCGGTGCGCGGGAGCGCGAGCTGCACGGCGATCCACGCATCCGCGCCGGCCCATGCGTCGTCGAGCCACGCCACGCGACCGGGCGCGTCCTGGGGGATCGCGGCCCGGGCCGTGCGCTCGAAGCGCACGCGGATCGTGCGGCCCACCAACGCACCGCGCCACATGTCGGAGATCAGGCGCAGACCGTCAAAGCCCGCGTGCGCCATCACGATCACGTCAACCTCGCTCGCGCCATCGAGGACCGCGAGAAAGCCACCGACCTTCGGCGGCAGCAGGTGCTCGATCTGCTGCACCCGGCGCGCGCGCCGCGGGTCGCGTTCGGCGATCCGCTCGATCGCCCGCTCGCGGCGCTCGCTCGTGAAGCGGGTGCCTTCGGGATAGAGGAGCACGCCATCCTGCGGTGAGAGGCCCTCGGCCAGGCGGCGCACGTTGTCACGCTCGACCTCCTCCCCGGTGTCGCGGCGCACGAAGTAGTTCGGGAGCCGCCTGCCGGCAACGTCCAAGCATGGGTCGCCCAGCAGTTCACGCTTGAGGACGTAGCGCAGATGGACGCGGTGGGCTCGCGCGATGAGAACTGACGGGAGCAGGTTGTCGACGATGCTCGCGTGCCGCACGAGCACGATCACCGGTCCGCCGGCAAGAACCTCGTCGCCGCTCACCTCGACCCGCAGGCCCATCAGGTACCGGACAGCGGCGAACATCCAGCCTGCCCACACCTGTTGAAAGCGCCACGTCCACTCGGCCATCCACCCGCGACGGCGACCGAACCCCGCGGCGAGCCAGACACCGAACAACACCAGCAGCCCGACGCTTTCTGCGGCCAGGTACACCCAGAGGAACGCGAGCAGCCGCGTGGCCATGAACGGCGTGCGCAGCACAACGGCGCGGCCGACGTCGACGAGCACCGCGAGCACGAGCAGCACCGGGAGAAGCACCGTCACGAGCGCGAACCCGAGCACGACGGCCGGCACCGTCTTCAACCGGCGAGCTATCACCAGCCGGCGCGACTCACCCACCCCTCCACGCTCCATCGGCCAATCCTCCCATGAACGACGGAGCGCCCAGAGCCGCGGCGCCGGTCTCCTTCCACGACCGCTCTGGCAGGAGAGGCCGGTTCGGACTTGATGCCGCCGAATTGACGCTTGACACGTTCAAGCCGCGTTCCTCGGGTGGCGCCGGCCGGGTGCTCCGCGAGCCGCGCTGCGGCCGTGAGGCCGAGGTTGCATTGGATTGGTGACAGGCGTAGTGTCGCCTGCGGCGAGTGTCGCACCTCGAAGATGGACTCCTCCTGAGAGTGGCCCATGCGGCCCGCGCCGAGAGTGTTCGTGACGGTGCCGCCCTCCCATCGGGGGGATGGGCGGGCGGCATCGTGTCCAGCGCGCCTGGCCCGTCAGACTCTCCAGCTGGTTGGCGATGCCGCTCGTCCCAACCGACGCGGCCGACGAACACCGGCGGTTCGAGCTCGAGCGCTCGCTCGGCCTCGGCTGTCCCTGCATTCATTGAATGCGAGTAGCGTTGTGGCGATGCGGAGCAGCAGGGTCACGCGACCGGGGATCAGAACATGACAACGTCGTCCAGGACGGGGATCGTCCTCAGCATGCTCGCGGCGCTCGCCGTGAGCACATCCAGCGCCGCAGCCGGGACGGTCAAGCTGTCCACGGTCGCCGCGAAGGCCTACCCGGTCGCAGCCGCCAACGGTCCCGCGAACCAGTACGACACCGACAACCGGATCACGCTGGCGTGCAAGGGCAAGGCGACCGCCCTGATGGCGGGCTGGAGCGGCGCGCTCGCACCGGTCGACGTGGTGACCTCGCAACTGGTCTACAAGTCCCCGACGCTGTCCGTCTCACTGCGCCGGCCGATGACGGCCGGCACGTTCCGCGCCGTCGCGCTGTGCGCCCGCGGCCCGCTGAAGGCCCAGCAGAAGATCGGGCCCAGCGGCGACAACTCATCCGTCTCCTGCGGCGCCCGGCAGCTCGCGATCGGCCTGCCGATCAGCAACGGCCCCTACTGGGCCCAGCCCGTCGCTTCGAAGCCCCAGGGCCTGCGCGGCTGGGTCAACAGCGAGGGCAAGTACGGGAGGGCAGCCGTCATCTGCGTCGCGGCCGGCGCCTTCGCCAAGGCTCAGCTGGTCCGGCAGAGCGCGACGTTCAGCGCGGGCGCGCGCACGGCAACCGTCGCGGCCGCCTGCACCGGCGGGCGCAGGCCGATCAGCTGGGGATTCGAGGCCGGCACGCTGGATCAGAACATCTGGCGCTCGGTCGAATCGTCGGCGACCATGACCGCTCCGTTCATCGCAGCGTCGAAGGCGCGCGGCAGGTCCGGATGGGCGCTCACGTTCGCAACGCCCGATGGGGCCGGCGCGCGGAGCGCCACCGACATCGCGATCCACCTGACCTGCGCTATTCCCCGCTGACGCTCGCGACCACGACCTCCGCGCGCTCAGCGAGCCGCGTCATTCCCAGCTGCCTGGCCAGCGCCAGCACGCCCTCGGCATGCATCTGCGCCTCCTCGCCCTCGCCCTGCGCGAGCAGCACCTGCGCCAGTGCGTGGCGCGCGTAGCCGAGCATCGGCGGTGAGCGCGTGAACTCCGCCAGCGTGATGGCACGCTCGGCGTGGCGGCGGGCATCCTCGAGCCTGCCGAGCCGGCGCGCGAGCCCGGCGAGCGTCGGGGCGACAGCGCCGGCGTAGGAGGTGCCCATGCCGATCAGCACGAGCCGCTCCTCGAGCGGCAACAGCAGGTCGTAGAGGTCCTCCTCGTGGGACGTGCCCCCGACCGCGACCGCCGCCTTGCCGGCGAGGTCCAGCCCCAGCAGCCAGCCGGTGCCGCGTGGAAGCGCGGTGAAGCCGCCGGCCGCCGCGATCTGGTCGAACTGCTCGCGCGCCTCATCAGGCCGCCCGGTCTCCGCGAGCACGAGCGCGAGCGCGCAGCGCCACGCCGCGAACAGGGGGTAGCGCTCAACGTAGTCACGGACCGCGTCCTCGACCTCGCCGAGGCGACCCTGGTCGTACCGCAGCGTGACCAACTGCCCGGAGTACGCCTGGCGGGCGTTCGACGGCTGCACCTGCGAGCCGGTCGCGTAGCCCTCGGGGACCAGATACGCGAACAGCAGGCGACCCTGACGGGAGGGGAGCTCGTCCTCAACTCTGTGACCGTCCAGCTCCGCGACGAGCCGGCCGCAGAGTTGCACCATGGTGCGGCTCCGTGCGTGCAAGGTCTGCGCAATCTACCCCCAACGGGGATGGCGCACGGCGGCGCCTCGGTCGTTCGCGGACGGCCCGGGCGCGGCCAGCGGCGGCGACCGCACGACGAACGGCGTTCTGCGGGAAAACCCTGTCGGTGATCCGTCCACACGCCACGGCTACGGCCGTCACCTTTCCACCTCTTTCAGGTCCCACTCGCGACCCGTCCGCAGGAAACAGCCCCGTCCCCCGATCGAGGAGTTCAGCACCCGATGGCCCGAGGCAGCGCACCACGCACGAAGATCGCCGCGCTCGGAACGCTCGCCGCGCTCGCCGCGCTCGCGGCCGTCGCCACCGCCTCGAACCCTGGGACGGAGGAGCAGGCGCCGAGCCCCGCGGCCGCGGTTGCGCGCCCGGCGGCGAAGACCGTGGTCGAACGACGCACTGTCGGAGTGCTCACCCGCTACACCGCTCCTGCCGGCACCGTCTCCGGCAACCAGTCCGGCGACGGCGCCGGGACCTCCTCGAGCAGCAAGCCGCGAGAGCCGGTCGCCGCGCCCGCCGCAGCAACGCCTGCGAAGCCGGCGAAGGCGCGCGTGGAGGAACGCGAGACCACGTCCGAGACGATCCCGGACGACATCCCGGCGCCCGGCATCACCGAGGGCGAATGCCTGCCTGCGACGACGGGCGGCGCCCCGGAGACGACGACCGCGTCGGGGGCTCCCGTCGTGATCGCGCTCGCGGCGACGACGACGCGCCGCGCCGCGCGCAAGGCCCACCGCAACGCGCTGCGCCGCGCCCGTCGCGCCCGGCGCGCTGCGCGCCGCCGAGCGGCCGAGCTGCGCGCCATCCGCGGTGCCCGGCCGCAGCGCACCGCCCACCCGCTGCCCGCGGACGTCGCCGGCGTCGAGATCGACGGATGTGCCGCGGTTTCGGCCGCTGAATCCACGGCGCCCGGCGCGGCGGCTGCAGCGCCCTCGGCGCTCACCGCCGACTCCACGGTGGTGTCGGTCCCGTGACCAGCGTGGGAACCACCAGCGTCGGCACGACCTCGGTCTCCGCCGTCAGGTCGAAGGCCGTCTCCGGCACGGTCAGCCCGCTGATGATCTACCTGCTGGCGATCGTCCTGTTCGCGGCGATCGGCGTGCTGCTCAGCGGCCGGATGGCCGCGGGCGAGGACCCCGCGCTCGGGCTGTTCGCGCGCCCGCTGTCCGCCTCTACCCAGCCGGCCGTCGTGCGCAAGGTCGTCCTCACGCGCCGGATCCGCATCGACGGCATGACCGCCGCAGAGATCCGTCGTCGCGGTGTCGATCGCGTCCTCGTCGTGCGGCGCCGGGCACCCGCCGGGCCCGGCATGGCGCAGGCGGTCGCCGGCGGTGCCGGCCCGGCAGCGCCCACGACCGCCCCCCAGGCTCCCGGAACGCTCGTGGCCCAGGAACCGCGCCGCTCGTCCGGCTCGCGCGGCGCGAACACCGTGACGGTGGACAGCCCGGCCAGCGCACCGGGGCCCGCAACTGCACCCCTCACGCCCACGGCCGCCCCGGTCGCATCGGCGCCGGCGCCCGCCGCAACTCCGGCGCCCGCAGCCGCCCCGGCCACCCCCACGCCCGCGCCCGCGCCCGCCCCGGTGGCGACGACGACGTCATGACACCTGTTCGTGACATCGGCGCCGACCGGCTGCTGCAGCTGATGGGGACGCGGATCAGGGTCCTCGTCGGCCCGTCCGCGCGGCCCGGCATGCCCAGCCCTGACGCGGCCGCGGCACGGGTCGAGCGCTTCCTCCACGCCTACGACCGCGCTCTCTCACGGTTCAAGCCGGACTCGGAGCTGTGCGCGTTGAACAGCGATCCACGATCGGTCGTCCCCGCCTCCGACCTCCTGCGCAGCGCGATCCGGGCCGCCCTCGCCGCCGCGGAGCGTTCCGGAGGCCTCGTCGATCCGACGATCCACGATGCGCTCATCGAGGCCGGCTACCGCGAGTCGTGGGACCACGCGCGACGGCTCGACCTGCGCGAGGCACTCGCGGCAGTGCCGGCCCCGCGCCGGCCGGCGCTGGCGGATCCCGCATCGCGCTGGCGCGAGGTCGGCGTCGACGACCGCGAGGGGACCATCACGCGGCCACCCGGCGTGCGCATGGACACCGGCGGCACCGGCAAGGGACACGCCGCCGACCTCGCGGCGACCCTGCTCGACGGGTACGCGCACTGGGCGGTCGACTGCGGGGGCGATCTGCGGGCCGGCCCTGACGGCGGCGCCACCCGCAGGGTCGACGTCGAGCATCCGTTCACGGGCGAGCTCCTCGAGGGATTCACGATCGGCGGTGGCGCGGTCGCGACCTCCGGCATCCGCGCGCGCATCTGGCACGGCGACGACGGGACCGTGCGCCATCACCTGCTCGACCCCGCAACGGGCCGACCGGTGTTCAGCGGCCTCATCGCCGTGACCGCGATCGCGCCGAGCGCCGTCGAGGCGGAGACCCTTGCGAAGATCGCGCTGCTGTCCGGACCGCGCGCCGCGCGCGAGGTGCTCGCGCGGCATGGCGGCGTCACGTTCGACGAGGACGGGCGAATGGAACGCATCGGCCCAGCCGCAGCGCGTGCTGCGGTGAAGCTGCGCATCACGCAGCGGAGAGCCGCATGACCAGCGTGCCAGCACCCCTGGACCACGCCTGGTGGCTGGCCTCGCGCTCGGCCGGCGTCGTGGCGCTCCTGGCGATCACCGCCTCGGTGATCCTCGGCCTGCTGATGGCCAACGGGCTCCCGCGGCGCAGGGGGGCGACACGCGTGATGGTCTCGCTGCACGAGTCGACCGCGCTGGTGGGGCTCGTCGCGATCGCCGTGCACGGAGTCACGCTCCTGGGAGACCCGTGGATGCACGCGACGCTCGGGCAGCTCGCCGTCCCGTTCACGATCGAGTACCGCCCGTTGTGGACGAGCCTCGGGATCATCGGCGGCTGGATCGCAGTGCTGCTCGGGCTGAGCTTCTACGCGCGACGGCGCATCGGCATGAAGCTGTGGCGCAAGCTGCACCGGGCGACGGTCGTCGCCTGGGCCCTCAGCCTGGCCCACACGATCGGAGCCGGCACCGATGCCGGCGAGGCCTGGCTCCAGGTGACGATGCTCAGCGGGAGCGTCGCGATCGTGTTCCTGTTCCTGCGGCGCACCGTCCCCGGTGATCCCAAGCGCGAAGCGGCGCGGAGGGCCTCCACAGCCGATGCCACGGCCTGATGCCCAGCGCGTCGTGATCGCCGTCGGCCGGCCGCGGGAGCTCCCGCGCCTGCGCCGCCTCCTCACCTCCGACCCCGACATCACCAAGGAAGCTGCATGACCCCCAGCCCGCTGACCCATCCCTCCCTGCACCGCGGCATCGCCTCGACGCTGACCGCACTGCTGCTGTGCGGCACGATCGCTCCGCCGGCGTTCGGCGCGGCCGCGCTGACCGGAACGGCGGCCGCCAAGCGGCCGACCTGCCCCGCCGGCAAGAAGCTCACCCAGAAGCGCAAGCGCGTCCGGGTCAAGCGCAGGGTCCGCCGCAACGGCAAGCTGCGCAAGCGCCGTGTCTGGGTGACCAAGCGCGCGTGGGTGTGCGTCGTCGCGCCCACGCCGCTCAGCGCGGCGAGGGACACACAGGCGCCCAGCGCGCCGACCGGCGTCGAGGCCGCGCCCGGCAACGGCCAGGTCGCGCTCGTGTGGAGCCCCGCCAGCGACAACGTCGGGGTGACCGGGTATCGCGTCTTCCGTGACGGCCAGCTCGCGGCTTCCCCGGGCGCAACGATGCACACCGATGCGGGCCTGACGAACGGCAGGTCCTACGCATACGGGGTCGCGGCGGTCGACGCCGCCGGCAACGTCTCGCCGACGACCTCGATCGCGGCGACGCCGAAGTCGTCCGCGTCGCGTGACGGCACGCCCCCGACGGCGCCTCCAGGCTTCGCCTCCACACCGGGCGATCGCCAGGTGTCGCTGAGCTGGGGGGCCGCAAGCGATGACGTCGGCGTCGTCTACTACGAGCTTCGCCGCGATGGCACGGCGATCGCCTTCCAGGAGGCGCGCACGTTCACGGACACCTCGCTCGCCAACGGCACCGCGTACGCCTACACCGTCGTCGCGTTCGACGCCGTCGGCAACGTCTCGCCGGCGAGCGCGATCACGGCGACGCCGGCCGACACCGTCGCGCCGTCGGTTCCCGCCGGCCTCGCGGCGACGCCCGGCAACGGCCAGGTCTCACTCAGCTGGCCGGCTTCGACCGACAACGTCGCACTGACCGGATACCGGGTCTACCGCGACGACGTGCTGATCGCCTCGCCCACCACGCCCTACTACGCCGACTCGGGGCTCACGAACGACACCGTCTACGCGTACAAGGTCGTCGCCGTCGACAGCTCGAGCAACGCCTCCGCGGCGACCGCCCCCGTCAACGTGACGCCGACCGCGCCGGTCGTGGCCGACCAGCAGGCGCCGAGCGTGCCGGCGAACCTCGCCGGGACCGCCGGCACCAACCAGGCCTCGCTGACCTGGACGGCCTCGACCGACAACGTCGGCGTGACCGGCTACAAGGTCTACCGTGGCGCCGTGCTCGTCGGTACGCCCGCCGGCCCGTCGTACATCGACACCGGACTGACCAACGGGACGGCGTACTCGTACACGGTCGCGGCGGTCGACGCCGCCGGCAACGCCTCGGCGGTGACGGGTCCCGTCACGGTGACGCCGAAGGACACGCAGGCGCCGTCGATCCCCACCGGCCTCACGCTCACCAAGAACAACTCGCAGCACTCGATCCTGGTGGCGTGGAACGCGTCCACCGACAACGTCGGTGTCGTGCGGTACCGCGTGTACCGCAACGGCACGCTCGTCAGCCAGCCGACGGGGACCTCGTACAACGACCTCGACCTGGCGAACCAGAAGACCTACAGCTACACCGTCGCCGCGGTCGACGCCGCCGGCAACGTCTCGGCGCAGGCCCCGGCCGTCTCGACGTACGTCAGCTGAAACCGATGATCCACCGTCACCGACTCACCGCCCGGCTGCTGCTCGCCTCGTTCGCGCTGGCATTCGCGTGCCCGCCGGCTGCATCGGCCATCGCGGCGCCGGCGACGGCGTCCGCAGACCCGACCAGCCTGGCGACCTGCCAGGCCGGTCGTGAGCTGCGCAAGGTGACCCGCCGTGTTCGGGTGAAGCTGCGCGGCCAGCGCAGGCGTGTGACCCGCCTGCGCAAGCGGTGGGCGTGCGTCGACGACGCGACGCCGCCGAGCCGGGTCACCGGCCTCAAGGCGATCGCCGGCGACGGGAGGGCGGTCCTCACGTGGACCGCGTCCGACGACGCCGGCGGGATCGCGGGATACGAGATCTACCGGGACGGCCGCTACGTCGTGACGATCACCGACACGACGTTCACCGATCCCGCGCTGGCGAACGGCGTCGCCCACCAGTACCGCGTCTTCGCCGTGGACATGGCCCGCAATCTCTCCAAGTCCTCCGGGGTCGTCTGGGCGCTGCCCAGGGCGCTTCCGGACGTTCAGGCCCCCGGAAGCCCGATCGGGCTGACGGCGACACCCGATCCGGTCGCGCTCACCGTGACGCTGCGCTGGACGGCGCCGGCCGATGACAAGGGCGTCGTCGGCTACCGCGTCTACCGGGACGGCTCGCTGGCCGGGACGAGCACCACGCCCACGTTCACCGACCCCGACCGTGCCCCCAAGACCGAATACCGGTACACGGTCGTGGCGCTCGACGCCGCCGGCAACATCTCGCCGGCCACGCCGGCGCTCGCGACGTACGTCAGCTGAGCGGCTGCGTGCGTGCAAGGTCTGCGCAATCCGCCCGCAACGGCGGTCGCGCAGCCTGCGGCCCATGACCTACGAGAACACCCCCGCGGGCCCCGTCATCCGCTGCGACTGCGGCTGGCAGTTCCGAGGCCGTTCGACCGAGGAGCTCGTCGCCGCCATGGAGCGCCATGTCGCCGCCGAGCATCCCGCGCTCGACGGCGCGCTCACCCGTGCGGACGTCCTTGCGATGGCAGAGGAGGAGTAGCGCCATTCCGTGGACGCACGCGATCGCGGGCACCTAGGCCGGCACGTACGCGCAGCGGTGCCGCGCGTACATGTCCTGCAGCCACCTGGCCCCAGGGCGCTCGGCGAGCTCGTCGCGCAGCGCCAGCACGGGCGGGGCGACCACCTTCGGCGTGTAGGGGCGCTCGGGCGCGCTCAGCAATGGCGTCAGCAACGCCGCGCCCGCGATGTCGGCGACGCTGAAGCGGTCGCCCACGAGGTAGCCGGAGGGCTGCAGCTCCTGCTCGATCAGGTCCAGCCCTGCGTGGATCGTGGCGCGCGCCTCCTCGACGGTCGCAGCGCTGACTTGGTAGTCCGCCGCGACCACGCGACGCGAGACCGGCGCGGTCACCCGCAGCAGCCGCTCGCGTCCGGGATGCGGCTCGGTGAAGAGCGCGGACGCCACCGCGTCGGTGTCCGGGAGCGTGTGGAACCACACGAACCGCCGGACCGCGGGCGCAAGCTGCTCGTCGAACCAGTCCTCGAGTTCCAGGGCATGGGCACGCTCGGCGGGATCGTCGGGATACAGCGGCGGCTCGGGCCGGTACTCCTCGAGTGCGGCGATGATCGCGGTCGAGTCCCCGATGCGACGGCCGTCGAGGTCGATCACCGGCAGGCGCCGCTGCGCGCCGCGGGTGAGAACCGCTGCGCGGATCCCGTGCAGCCCGGGCATCGGAACCCGGCGCTCGTGCGGGATGCCCTTGTAGTCCAGCGCCCAGCGCACCTTCTCGTTGTAGTGCGAGAGCTCGATGTGCCAGAGGATCACGGTCATGGTGAGCCGAACCTACAGCGGCGCCGGGGTCGCGCGCCGGCGCCGCTGCAGGTCAGCTCGCTGGGGAGATCAGGCGGCCGGCGGGACGAGCACCTTGTCGATGACGTGCACGACGCCGTTGGACGTGGCGACATCGGCCTGAGCGACGGTCGCGTCGCCCACCTTCACGGTGTCGCCCTCGATCGAGACCGTCAGCTTCTCGCCCTGCACGGTCGTGAGCTCCTGGCCGTCGGTCAGGTCGGCCGCCGCGTAGGTTCCGGGCACGACGTGATACGTCAGGACATTCTGCAGGTCCTTCTTGTTCGCGGGCTCGAGCAACGTGTCGACGGTGCTCTGGATGTCGGCGAACGCCTGGTTGGTCGGCGCGAACACCGTGAACGGGCCTTCACCCTGCAACGTGGTGACGAGGTCCCCGGCGGTCACTGCCGCAACGAGCGTCGACAGGTCGGGCGTGTCCTGCGCGACTGCGACGACGTCGCCCTGGGCCGCCTGCGTCGTGGTGGTCGCCGGCGTGGACGCCGTGGAATTGTCGTCGTCGCCGCAGCCTGCGGCCACGAGCGCGAAGGCTGCCAGGCACAGGACGGCGACGCTGATGCGCTTCTTCATCGGAGACTCCTTCTGGGGGACGATGTGGCACGTCCTACGCGTCGTCCCCTGCCGGCAGTTGCCCCGCCGAGCGCTGGCGCGCCAGCTCTGCTCAGTCGGCGGCGTCGAGCGCGGCGTTGACGAGCGCGTCGGCGTGCTCGTTCTGCTCGCGCGGGACCGTCCGCACCCTCCAGGCGTCGAAGTCGCCCAGCGCCGCCAGCGCCTGTGCGTGCAGCGGCTTCATGTCGGGGTGCTTGACCTTGTACTGGCCGTTGACCTGCTTGGCGATGAGCTCGGAGTCGTTGACCGCCTCGACCTCCGTGGCGCCCAGCTCGCGCGCGCGGCGCAGGCCGAGCAGCAGTCCGCGGTACTCGGCGACGTTGTTGGTGACGCTGCCCAGCAGCTCGCTGGCCTCGTCGAGGACCTCGCCTGCCGGCGTCGTCACCACGGCGCCGGCAGCTGCGGGACCGGGGTTGCCGCGTGACCCGCCGTCCACGTGGACGATGAGCTTCACCTCGGGGTCCGGTCTACGCGGCGGCGGGACCGTCGTCGCCGCCGGCGAGATAGAGCGGCGGATGATCGCCCGTCACGCGGCGCCGGCGGCGCCCGCGGAACTCCGACTCGTCAGCGGTCGGCGGTCCGCCGGACGGGCGCCCACTGCGACGGCGGTCGACGATCACCGTGACCTCCGGGTCATCGGCGTAATACGCCTTGAGCTGCTCGTAGATCTCCGGCCCGAGCTCCTCGGGAACGACGCTATAGATCATCGCGAGGATTCCCGATTGGGGACGTCGGCGGCGACCGTCGAGCAATGGCGCGCAGTCATCATGCCCAGTCTCTCATGTCGACGGGCGGCAGGGATAGCCGGCCTCACGCGGGCTGCACCGCGGCGTGCAGCGCCCCGAACTCGTCGGCGATCGCGTTCGGGGCGCGGTCGAGCTCGTCCAGCTCCGCCAGCTCGGTGCCCTGAACGGTCGCACGCACCCCGGCGGCCTCGTCTGCGAGATCGACCTCGAAGCGGTACCACGACAGTTCCCAGGCGATCACGATCGTGACGATGCTGCCCTCGGTCGCCGACGGGCGGACGATCACCAGCGGCGCGCCGAGCGTGCGCGCCACTCCCGAGATCGTGCGGCAGTGCGGACTGGCGTTGAACAGCTCGATCGCGCGCTCGATCTTCATGTCGGCGTTCGTCGGGATCGCGTGGACGAAGCGGTCCTCGCGGTACATTGGCGGCTCCTCCGGGAACCCGTCCGGCCTCTGCGGGAGCGGCTCGGCGGCCGGCTCCTCCTCGAGCGGGTAGTCCGGGTCCTCCATCGCCTCGAGCAGCCCAGCGGCCTCCTCCGGCACGAGCAGCTCGGCCTCGCCGGGACGCCGCGCCCGCAGGCGCTCCAGCAGCGAGCGGCCCGACCCGCGTCGCGCCCAGCCGCGGTTCACCCGGCCCGGAGCCGCATCGGCACCCTCGCGGATCCAGCCCTCGTGCACCGCGCGCGGCACGCACAGCTCGCAGACCATCGCGCGCCGGCCGCCGTGCAGGAAGACGTCGGGCGACTCGCCGCGCAGGATCGTGCGCTGGCAGATCGCGCACGAGACCGGCTCGTGCATCGTCGAGATCTGACGGGGTGCCACGACGGGCGAGGGTATCGCCCCGCACCGTTACGCCTGCCTGCCCTCTACGCCGAAACGGTCTCCCGCGCGGCATCGACGACCTTCTGCGCCAGATGTCCCGGGACCTCCTCGTAGCGCAGGAACTCCATCGTGTAGTCGCCCCGCCCCCCCGTGATCGAGCGCAGGTCTGGCGCGTAGGCGAGCATCTCGGCCATCGGCACCTCGGCCTTGATCTCGGTCGCCCCGGCGACCGGCTCCATGCCCTGCGGGCGGCCGCGCCGCGAGTTCAGGTCACCGACGACGTCACCGACCGCGTCCTCGGGCACAGCCAGCGTCACGAGCATGATCGGCTCCAGCAGCGTTGGGCTGGCCGCGCCGAGCGCCTCACGCATCGCGATCGACCCGGCGAGCTTGAACGCCATCTCCGAGGAGTCGACCGAGTGGTAGGAGCCGTCGACGAGCCGCACCCGCGCGCCCTTCACCGGGTAGCCGGCGACCGGCCCGTGCAGGAGCGCCTCCTGGACACCCTTCTGCACCGCCGGGATGAAGCTCGTGGGGATCACGCCGCCCTTGATCTCGTTGACGAACTCGAAGTCGCCGTCGGGCAGCGGCTCGAGGATGATGTGGCAGTCGCCGAACTGCCCGCGGCCGCCACTCTGCTTCTTGTGGCGCCCGTGCGCGCGGGCCTGACCGCGGATCGTCTCCTGGTATGGCACGCGCGGCGGCTTCAACGTGACCTCCGCACCGAAGCGTGATCGCAGGCGATCGACGATCACCTCGACATGCACCTGCGAGAGCCCGGCGACGATCTGCTCGCCGGTCTGCTGGTCGCGGTGCAGGTCGATCGTCGGGTCCTCCTCCTGCAGCCGCCGCAGCGCCGTGAAGACCTTGTCCTCGTCGCCCTTGGTCTTGGGCTCCATCGCGAACGCCATCACCGGCTGGGGCAGGTCGATGGCCGGCATCTGGATCGGCTCGTCGCGGTCGGCCAGCCAGTCGCCTGCGCGCGTCTCCTTGAGCTTGGCGACGGCGCCGATGTCTCCCGGCCCGAAGCCGTCGGCGCCGGTGCTCTCCTTGCCCGGGAACTGGAGCAGCGTCCCGAGGCGCTCCTTGGCGTGGGCACGAGTGTTGAGGATGTGGCCGTCCGGGCGCATCGTGCCCTGGTAGACGCGGAAGAAGTTGATCCGCCCGGCGAACGGGTCGGCCTTCGTCTTGAAGACGTAGGCGTAGAGCGGCTTGCCGGGATCGGGCTCGAGGGTGATCTCCGGCAGTTCCAGCGCGCCGTGCTTGACGGGCGAGGGCAGGTCCTCCTCGATCGCGTCGAGCAGCCGGTTGGTGCCCAGGTTGCGCGTCGCGACGCCGCAGGTGACGGGGAAGATCCCGCCGTGGTTGGTTCCCTCCTTGAGGGCGGTGACGATCTCCTCGTGGGAGATCTCCTCGCCCTCGAGGTAGCGCTCCATCAGCGCGTCGGAGACCTCGGCGACCTCGTCCATCAGCTTCTCGCGGTACTCCTCGGCGACCGCGACGAGCTCCTCGGGCATCGGGATCTCGCGGCAGCCGTCGCGACCGGCCCCCGTGTACTCGTAGGCCTTCATGTCGACGAGGTCGATCAGGCCGCTCACGTCCTGCTCGGAGCCGATCGGGATCTCGGTCGCGACGACGTGGCGCCCGAAGCTGGCCTTGAGCTGCTCGAGCGTACGGAAGAAGTCGGCACGCTCGCGGTCGAGCATGTTCACGAAGATCAGCCGCGCGAGGTCGAGTTCGTCGGCGCGCTCCCAGAGGCGAGCCGTGCCGACCTCGACGCCCATCACGGCGTTGACGACGAAGACCGCCGACTCGCACACGCGCATCGCGCCGAGCGCGTCCGCGACGAAGCTCGGCTCGCCGGGCGTGTCGATCAGGTTGACCTTGCGCCCGTCCCAGTCGAACGAGTTGAGATTCGCGCTGATCGACATCTGGCGCGACTGCTCATCCGGATCGGAGTCCGAGACGGTCGTGCCGTCCACGACCGAGCCGAGCCGGTTGGTCGCGCCTGCCTGAAACAGCAGAGCCTCGTGCAGGGACGTCTTGCCACTGCCGCGGTGGCCGACGAGGACGACGTTCCGAATGCGGTCCGCCTGGTGCATGCCTGCGCTCCTTCCCGTATGGGTACGAGCTCCGACCCTACCGGCGAAACGCGGCGGTGTGTGACGTTTGCCGCGAAGTGTTCTAGTCGGGCTCGGTGAGGCCCGAGCGCAGGCGCAGGACGGCCTTGGTGTGCAGCTGGGAGACGCGCGACTCGGTCACGCCGAGCACCTCGCCGATCTCCCGGAGCGTGAGGTTCTCGTAGTAGTACAGGGCGATGACGAGCTTCTCGCGCTCGGGCAGGCGTGAGATCGAGTCCGCGACGCGGTCGCGCAGATCGCTCTGGTCGAGCGCGGCGGCCGGGTCGGGTGCGTTCTCGTCAGCGATCGTGTCGAGCAGCGAGACGGAGTCCCCGCTGGAGTCGCTGACGGTCCAGAGCTCGTCGAGGGCCGCCATCGACGAGTTGGAGATCTGCAGGATCGCGTCCTGGAAGGCCTGGACGTCCATCTCCAGCTCCTCAGCCATCTCCTCGTCGGTCGGGGCGCGCTGGAGCTTGTGCTCGAGCTTCTGGTGGGCACGCTCGATCTCGCGTGCCCGGGCGCGCACCGAGCGCGGCACCCAGTCCTGGGAGCGCAGCTCGTCGATGATCGCGCCCTTGATGCGGGTGATCGCGTAGGTCTCGAACTTGATCTCGCGCTCGGGCTCGAACCGCAGGATCGCGTTGATCAGGCCGACGAGGCCGTACGAGATCAGGTCCGCCTCCTCGACGTGCGAGGGCAGCCCCGAGCCCATCCGGCCCGCGACGTACTTGACCAGCGGCGAGTAGGCGACGACGAGCCGCTCACGCGCCCGCTCGTCGCCGTCCGTCTTGTAACGGCGCCAGAGGTCGCGGAGCTCGACTGCCTTGACGTTTGCTTCCATATCTCCCGTCGCCTAGGCCCGCGGATGAGAGCGCCGGTAAGCACTCAGCAGGCGCGCCGACTCTACCCGAGTGTAGATCTGCGTCGTCGAGATGCTGCTGTGCCCGAGGAGCTCCTGGATCGCCCGCAGGTCGGCGCCGCCGTCCAGCAGGTGCGTCGCGAACGAGTGGCGCAGGGCGTGCGGGGACACTCCGCCCTGCAGCGCAGCGGCGCGGGCCCAGACGGCCAGCCGGCGGCGGACATCCGACGTCGAGAGCCTGCGACCCGACTTGGACAGGAACAGCGCACCCTCGGCCGGGTCGCTGAGCAGCGCCGCGCGCCCGCGTTCCAGATAGCGCGTGAGCGCCTGCAGGGCCGGCTCGCCCACCGGCACGATGCGGGTCTTCCCGCCCTTGCCTTCGACTCGCAGCTCCTCGGCGTCGAATGTGATCGAGGTGACGTCCAGGCGCACGAGCTCCTCGGCACGCAGGCCGCAACCGTAGGCGACCTCGAGCAGCGCACGGTCACGCAGCTCCAGCGGCGTGCCGGCGGGGATGCGGTCGAGCAGTGCCGCAAGCTCGTCGGGGCGCAGCACGCGCGGCAGGTGACGGGCCCGGCGCGGCGAGGCGACCAGCTCGGCCGGGTTCTGCGTGACCAGCCCGTGCTCGCGCAGGGCGCGGAAGCAGGCGCGCAGCGCGGCGAGCTTGCGCGCGACGGTGCTCGCGGCGATGCGGCGTGCCGAGAGCGTCGCGGCGTAGCGGCGCAGCTCGCGCGGGCCGGCCGTGGACGGCTCGATGCCCGCAGCACTCGCCCAGGCCGCGAACTGCGACAGGTCGGTGCGGTAGGCGCGTCTGGTGCGCTCGGCGGCGCCGCGGCGCAGCAGGTCGTCGTCCAGGACCGTGAGCGCCTGCGCCCAGTCGCCGGAGATCGCCGGAGTCGTATCCTCGGCCGCGATGGCGGTCTTCTTCATCGATACGTCCACCGGTCAGGTCACCACGCGCAAGCTGCTGGTCGAGGCGGGGATCTCGTCCCAGGACGGCGATCCGCCGAGACCGTGGCTGCGGATCAAGGGGTCCGACGACGCGACCACGCTCTGGTACGCGGTGCTGCGCAGACGTGAGCGGGGGATCTTCATCGGCTCGCTGGCATTTCGACACACAGACCACCATGGCCTGCTCCTGGAGCGCGGCTGGGAGGAGGTGAGCGTCGAGGAGATGCGCGCGTGGGAGCCCGGAACTCAGGCGATGTAGACCGGCGTCCCGACAGCGACCCGGTCGAAGAGGTCCTCGACGTCGCTGACCTTCATGCGCACGCAGCCGTGCGAGGCCGCGGACCCCAGTGAGCCGATGTCGCTCGTTCCGTGGATGCCGGCGCCCGCGTAGATGCCCATCCAGCGCGCCTTGATCGGGTTGTCCGGGCCGGGTGGGATCACCTTGCCCGCCAGATCACCGGCCCAGTCGCTGTTGGGCACGTGCCATGACGGGTTCACCTGCTTGTCCTGGATCGCGTAGAGGCCCGCCGGCGTCTCGAGGCCGACCTGCCCGACCGCGATCGTGTACGTCTTGACCCTCCGCAGGTTCCGGAACAGCGTCAGGCGGAACCCGTCGCGGTTGACGGTGATCAGCGTCGGGTACTTGCGCCCGAGCTCCGCGGTCGTGACCTTCGGCTTGACCCGCCGCGTGTGCGCCACGAACGTGCGGTCCGCCGTCGGGGAGACGATCGCAAGGCGGATGTCGCGATGCAGGGCGCCGGCCTGCAGGCGGCGGCCGGGGCGGTCGGCGACCGGCTCGACCGTGTTGCCGGTGAACGTGACCGTCGCATCGCGCGCCTTGCGGTCGACGACCCGCCGGACGCGGTCGATCAGCCGAACGACGGCGTGATCGTTGAAGGTCAGCTCGGGCTGGAGGTCGGCGGCGACCTCACGGCCGGTGAGCGAGCGCCAGGTGCGCGTGAAGAAGCTTCCCTCGCGCCCCTGCTGCATCGCCGCGTCGACACTGCCTTCGATGTCGGCGGCGATCCGGGCCTCCTTGGAGCCCAGGCGCCACGAGCGCGTCCCGCGCTTGATCACGATCGGCTCGCGGAGCGGGTCGAGCAGCTGACGCTGCAAGCGTGTCTGCGCCTGCACCGCCGTGAGACCGCCGACCTCCACCTCGCCGACCTTCACACCGGACGCGATCGTGTCCTGGCGGCTGTGGTCGTAGGCCCATGCACCACCAACGACGACGACCGCGAGGGCGGCGACGACGGCGACGGGTATGACGTGGGCTCGGCGCACGCGCAGCGATCCGGACCGCGAACAACAGGGCCTCCTGAATATACGAGACGCCTGGGGCCTCGTGCGACGCCTGCAAGCAGGCTGCCGGGCGACTCAGCCTGTGGGCGCGAGCACAGGCCGCAGCGCCACGTCGAGCCCGTGCCAATCGAGCGCGCCGACGATGTCGCGGGCCGCGACGACCTCGCGGTTCCACGGATGCACGAGCGTCGCGCCGACCATGCCGGCGTCGAGCGCGTGCTCGAGGTTCACGGGACTGTCGTCGACGAGCACGT
The DNA here is from genome assembly GCA_038319025.1 of Solirubrobacterales bacterium. GTDB lineage: Bacteria > Actinomycetota > Thermoleophilia > Solirubrobacterales > Solirubrobacteraceae > JBBQCW01. The sequence continues at coordinate 2,518 of JBBQCW010000008.1, read as the reverse complement.
CGATGCCGATCTCACTGCAGCGCGTGATCTTGTCGTAGGAGCAGTAGAGCTCGTCGTAGCGCAGCCCGATCGCGTCGAGCCACTCGATCGTCGGGTCGTGCGCGTCGGTGGACCGGTGACTGGTGATGTGGATGAAGTGCCCGGCGCCGTGCCAGGCGTTCACGGTCTCGACGGCGCCGGGATACGGGACCGCCGCTGCGATCAGCAGCGGGCTGTGTGTCTCGAGCACCGCCTCGTGCACCTGCTCGGGCGCCAGGCGCCCGATCGCCCAGGTCTTCTGGCCCTCGTACGGCAGGTCGATGTCGAAGCGCCGCTTGACGACCACCGAGAACTGGTCCCAGTAGTTGTGCAGCGTCGAGTCGATGTCGATCGCGATGCGCACAGCGGGCCGCGTCAGTCGACGAGCGTCACGGCGCCCTGCGCCGCGCTGCCCACGAGTGCTGCGTACTTGGCCAGCACGCCGGTCCGGTCGGGACTCGGTGGCGGCGTGTACGCGCTCACCCGCGCGGCGATCTCCTCGTCGGTCAGGTCCACGTCGATGCGCCGCCTGTCCACGTCGATCGTCACGGTGTCGCCGTCGTGGACGGCGGCGATCGGCCCGCCACGGAAGGCTTCGGGCGCGACGTGACCTGCCATGAACCCGTGGGTGGCGCCGGAGAAGCGCCCGTCGGTGATCAGTGCGACCTCCTCGCCGATGCCTGCACCGTTGATCGCGGCCGTGACCGCGAGCATCTCGCGCATGCCGGGGCCGCCGGCGGGGCCCTCGTTGCGGATGATCACGACGTCGCCCGCGGCGATGCCGCCGTGCGTGACGGCGTCCATCGCCGCCTCCTCGCCCTCGAAGACGCGCGCGGGACCCTGGTGATATCGGCGCTCGTGGCCGACGAGCTTGACCACGCAGCCGTCAGGGGCGACGTTGCCGCGCAGGATCGCCAGGCCGCCGGTGGGCTTGATCGGGTCGTCCAGCGCACGCACCACCACCTGCCCGGCCGTCTCGGTCGCCTCGGCCGCGTGCTCGCCGAGGGTCTTGCCGTCGACGGTGATCGCGTCCTCGTGCAGCACCCCCGCCTCGCGCATGCGCCGGACGACGAGCGGGACGCCGCCGGCCTCGAACAGGTCGACGGCGACGTACTTCCCGCCTGGCTGCAGGTCGCAGAGCAGCGCGGTCTGCTCGTTGATCCGGTCGAAGTCGTCGATCGTGAGGTCCACCCCGGCTTCGCGGGCCAGCGCGAGCAGGTGTAGGACGGCGTTCGTCGAGCCACCGCTCATCGCCACGCCGGCGATCGCATTCTCGAGCGAGTCGCGCGTGATGATGTCGCTCGGCTTCAGGCCCCGCTTGAGCACGTCGATGACGAGCTCGCCGGCCTCGAAGGCGACCTGGGCCTTGCTCTTGTGCTGGGCGGGGACCATCGACGAGCCCATCGGCGAGATCCCGAGGATCTCGAAGGCCATCGCCATCGTGTTGGCCGTGAACTGGCCGCCGCAGGCTCCGGCGCCGGGACTCGCGACGCCTTCGAGCTCATGCAGGTCCTCGTCGCTCATCTTGCCGGCGGCGTGCGCGCCGACGGCTTCGAAGACCTGCTGGATCGTGACGTCCTTGCCCCTGAAGCGCCCGGGCGGGATCGAGCCGCCGTAGAGCATCACCGAGGGGACGTCGAGGCGCGCGAGCGCCATCACGGTGCCGGGGATGGTCTTGTCGCAGCCCGACAGCGCGACCACGCCGTCGAAGAGGTGGCCGCGGCCGACCAGCTCGATCGAGTCGGCGATGACCTCGCGGCTGACGAGCGACGTCTTCATGCCGCTGGTGCCCATCGTGATCCCGTCGGAGATCGCGATCGTGTTGAGCTCCATCGGCGTGCCGCCGGCGTTGCGGATGCCCTCCTTCACCTTCGCCGCGAGGATGCGGTTGTTGAAGTTGCACGGCATCGTCTCGATCCACGAGTGCGCAACACCCACTATCGGCTTGGCCAGATCCTCAGCCGAGTAGCCGATGCCGTGCAGGTACGCGCGCGCCGCGGCCCGCTCGGGGCCCTCGGTGAGCGCGCGGCTGCGATGCCTGATGTCGAAGTCCTCGGCGGGGGTCACGCGGCGCGCACTTTACCGGCCGCGTGGCCACCGCGCTGACGCTCCCAGCGCTCCAGCCGCGCGATGTCGCGCCGCACCCTGTCCGGCTCGATCTGGCGACCTGGAAGGTGCATGTTGGCCTCGCCGATCAGACGCCGCTCGTCAGCCGTCAGCGCCATCCACTTCGCCAGCACGTCATCGGAATGCGGCAGCCGGGCGCTGCCGTAGGGCCGCGAGTGATCAGGAAACGCCACGCAGTACTCGTTCAGGAGCTCCCCCGTGGCCGGCACGTAGGCCACGATCGGCTTGTGCGGGTAGATCAGATACGCATACGCCGGCTGCCCCCCGGCGGACGGCTGAACGCTCGGCTCGCCGAGTTCCCCAGCTGTCGCCCCGCCGCCTGCCACCGCGGCGGGCAAAGCCGCTCGTCCGGGCTCGCCGAGGCGTCCCCCCA
>JBBQCW010000007.1:0-140569 GCA_038319025.1 Solirubrobacterales bacterium | reverse complement strand
GTGATCTTCGGCCACACACATCGTGCAGGGCCTCTTCCCGGGGACGATCACGCGGAATGGACGGTGGCGGAGTCCGGCACCCGGCTGATCAACGATGGCGCCTGGGTCGACGAGCCGATCTTCAGCGTCGGTGGCCCCGAGAATCCCTACTGGGCCGGGCGCGGAGTGATGGTGGAGGACGATGCGGCGCCCCGGCTGGAGCGACTGGTGACCGTGCTCGGTCATCCACCACGGACGGACTGAACGTCGATCAGCCCGCTAGCCCAGGGGTGAAGTGCAGGCCCAGGCATTCGACGCCGGGCCCCACGTCGAGCTTCAGCGTCGCATGGGTGTGTTGCGGGTGCTCCAACAGGAGTCGCGCGCCGGGCCAGTCGATCACGAGGGGTGTGTCGTTGACGGTGATCGTCCCGGAGCCCGCGAAGACGCCCCAGACGCCTCCGGCCTCGTACGGGCCGCTCCACGCATCGTCCTGGTCCTCGCTGGGCGTCACGATCAGCGCTTCCGGGTCGTCCTCGGGTCGTATCGGCGCCACAACCTCGCCCTCTACACCCAGCAGCGCCTGGATCGCGCGCTCCGTCTCGCCGTAAGCGCCCTCGCCGTAGTGGTAATCGTCCAGGCGGCTCTTGCCGTTCCACAGGTAGCGCGCCGGCCAGCCACGGTTGCCGTAGTCGGCCCAGAGGACTCCGTCGGGGTCTGACAGCACCGGGTGCTCGATCCCCAGGCGCGTGACGGCCCCACGGACAACGTCGTCGTCGCGTCCGGCGTCATACCCGGAGGTGTGTACCGAGATGACCCGCAACCCTTGAGCGGCGTAGCGGGTATGCCACGCCTTCAGGTACGGCAGCGTTCGCATGGAGCTGGGGCGGCACAAGTCCCAGAACTCCACCAGCACCGGTCGATCGGCCTGCTTGTCCATACGTAACGCCGCCGTGTTGAGCCACGTCGCATTACGCGGGAAGGCAGGGGCGGGGATGTCGTCCGAGGGCGGTTTCACGGACGCGGGATGGTAGCTTCCGCTGGTTATGTCAGCGCGTCCGCACCCCCGGGTGAATGGGCGCCTTCCGCACCTGAGAGGGGTAAGGCCCGTGGAGTTCTGGACTGAACTGGATGCCGTCGCCGACCGTTGGAGCGTGCTACGTCACCCGTTCTACACGCGTTGGTCAGCCGGTGAGTTGACCGCCGATGAGCTTGCCGTCTACAGCGGTCAGTACCGACACGCGGTGGTGGCTCTCGCCGACGCTTCGGTGAACGCCGCAGCCGTCGCTGAGCCGGGTCTGCGACCTGGGCTTGAGCGGCACGCCGAAGAGGAGACGTCCCACATCGCGCTGTGGGACGAGTTCGCGCGCGCCGTCGGCGGGGACCGCGAGGCCCCGGCCACCGAGGAGACCGAAGCTTGCGCCCAGGCCTGGGCGGGGGACGGGACTCGGTCGCTGGTGCAGTCGCTGGGAGCGTTGTACGCAATTGAGTCCGCGCAGCCGGCGATCGCCGAGACCAAGCTCGACGGCCTCCGTCAGCACTACGGGATCGATTCGAGCACGGCCACCGAGTACTTCACGCTGCACGCCGAGCTCGACAAGGAGCACGCGGCGGCCGGCCGCGCACTGCTCGAGGACCAGATGACCGAAGCGGACGGCGCCGCGGTGCTGGCTGAGGCCGAGGCCGTTCTGGCCGCCAACTGGCGACTGCTCGACGGTGTCGAACGGCTCAACAGCCGAGCCTGAGAGGACGCGCACGAGCCGGCGGGGCAGCCCGCCGGCTCCGCGCATCACCGCCCAAGCGACGCATGAACCTCCGCGCTCAGGTATAGGTAGGCATCTACCCCGTTCCACAAGCAGGAGGAGAGACGCACCTATGAGCAGGAAAATTTGGCTCACGACGGCGACCGTTGTGATCGTCGGCCTCATGGCCACCACGGCTTACGCCGCACTGACGCAGGTCAACACGTACACCGTCACCGGTGCCATCAAGGGTGGCAAGGGCGCCACGAAGAAGGCCCAGAAGCCGGTCTCGGTCATCTTCAACTACACCGTCGGCGAGGAGTCCGGCAACCGTCCTTCTCCCGTGACGAAGTACTCGATCCTGTTCGGCGGACTCGTCGTCAACACGGGCGTCGCGCCCGGTTGTGACGTCGCCAAGCTGAACGCTTCCACCAACACGGCGGGCCTGGGCGTCTGCCCCAAGGGCTCGCTGGTGGGCTTCGGGTCGATCGACAACCACGTCGGCTCGTCTGAGGACATCACCAAGCAGGACATCACGTGCTACCTCGACCTCACCACGGTCAACGGCAGCCAGAAGGGGCACATGCTCCTGTGGTTGCAGAGCCGCGATACGGCGACGGATCCGACGAAGAAGTGCGTGATCTCCGTGCACCAGGCGATCGACGCGAAGTTCGTCAAGAAGTCGTCCGGTACGGCCCTTGAGTTCAGCGTTCCGCCGAACCTGCTGCACCCGGGCGGCGTCGGCGTGCTCGACAACGCCGTTGTGAACGTGGGCTCCACGATCAAGAAGATCAGCAAGAAGATCGGTGGCAAGAAGGTCGGTTACTTCTCCGCCTACTCGTGCGCCAAGACCCAGAAGGTCTCGGTGGCGTTCACCCAGGAGAGCGACAACAGCACCAAGGTCGCCAGCACCACGGTGCCCTGCACCAAGTAGTCATCTCGCGGCATATGCGCCGCGCAGCAGTTCGGTAGCGCACGGGGCGGGCCTTCGGGTCCGCCCCGTGTGCGTCCGGTATGAATGGCGGCGCGATGCGCAACTCTTGCGGTTCAACGGTGTCGTTGAGGGTAAGGACGATGTATCCACCCCCTCCCGTATGGAAGCGAGACTGATATGCGCAAGACCCTCCTGGCCGGCCTGACAGCCCTTGTGGCGTCCGCCGTGATCGTGCCCGTGGCACTCGCCGCGACGCAGGTCAACACCTACACCGTGACCGGCGCCATCAAGGGCGGCAAGGGCGCGACGAAGAGCAAGCCCAAGCCCGTCTCCGTGAACTTCAACTACACGGTCGGCGAGGCGTCGGGCAACCGTCCTTCTCCCGTGACGAAGTACTCGATCCTGTTCGGTGGACTCACGGTCAACCCCACCGCTATCGCCGGTTGTAGCGTCTCCAAGCTGAACGCTTCCACCAACACGGCCGGCTTGGGCGTCTGCCCCAAGGCGTCGCTCGTCGGCGGCGGTTCGATCTTCAACAAGGTCGGCTCGTCTGAGGACATCACCAAGCAGGACATCACGTGCTACCTCGACCTCACCACGGTCAACAGCACCACGAAGGGGCACCTGCTCCTGTGGTTGCAGAGCCGCGACACGACAACGGATCCGGCCAAGAAGTGCGTCATCTCCGTGCACCAGGCGATCGACGCCAAGCTCGTCAAGAAGTCGTCCGGTACGGCCCTTGAGTTCGGCGTCCCGTCGAACCTGCTGCACCCGGGCGGCGTCGGAGTGCTCGACAACGCCGTGGTCAACGTGCAGTCCACGATCAAGAAGGTCACCGGCAAGGTGAAGGGCAAGAAGGTCGGCTACTTCGCTTCCACGTCATGCAAGAGCAAGCAGAACATCTCCGTCGCCTTCACGCAGGAGAGCGACAACAGCACCAAGACGGCGAAGACCTCGGTGCCCTGCACCAAGTAGTCGCCTGAAGCATCGCTCCGGAACCTCGTTCCGGGACCACACGGGGCGGGCCTTCGGGTCCGCCCCGTTGTCGTTGTCGGCGCCCGTCGGTATGTGGCCGTCGTACGATGCCCCCGATGCCCGACCGCCGCTGGCTGAGACACCGTTCCGTGCTCGCCGGTGTCGCGGCCGCCGCCTGCCTGCTGCTTAGCCCGGCCGCGGCCTGGGCTCACGGCATCAGCGGTAAGACCGACCTGCCGATCCCCGCCTGGCTGTTCGCCTGGGCCGCCGCCGCGGTTCTGATCATCTCCTTCGTGGCGCTGGCGGCGTTGTGGCCCAAGCCGCGATTGCAGAGCGAGCTTCTGCGTCGCCTCGTGCGCCTGCCCGGCGCGGTCGACATATTGGTCGGCACCGTCGGAGTCGGGCTGTTCGCGCTCCTCATCTACGCCGGGCTCGTCGGGCAGAGCAGTTCCCTGTCCAACATCCTGCCGACGTTCGTGTACGTCGTCTTGTGGGTCGGGCTGGTGTTCGTATCTCTCATCTTCGGCGACGTCTTCAACCTCGTGAATCCGTGGCGGGCATTCGCTCGCGGGGTGGGATGGGGGGCTACGCGGCTGAGTGGGGGTCGACTGCCGTCGCCGCTGGCGTACCCCGAGCGCTTGGGCCGCTGGCCTGCCGCCGCCGGCATCTTGTGCTTCGCGTGGCTCGAGCTCGTGGCCACCGAGCGCGATGATCCGCGACTGCTGGCTGTGCTCGCGTTGATCTACGTCGCCATCCAGTTCGTCGGCATGAGTGTGTGGGGCATCGAGGCGTGGACGCGAAATGCTGACCCGTTCGCTGTGTACTTTGCGATGTTCGCCCGGCTCGCGCCCCTCACCAGGCGCGATGGCATCCTCTACGGGCGGGCCCCGTTGAGTGGGGCGCCGGGGCTCGACGCCGGCGCGGGAACCGTGGCGCTGCTGTGCGTGATGATCGGCAGCACGACCTTCGACGGGTTCAGTCAGGGTGCCGTCTGGACGTCGGCGGCACCGTGGTTGCAGGATCGATTCAAAGAGGTGGGGCTGAGCCCCGACGTCGCGTTGCAGGCCGCGTTCACCGTGGGGTTGATCGGCGCTGTGCTGCTCGTCGTCGCCATCTTCCGGCTCGGGATCCGTGGAATGTCCGGTGTGGGGGAGGGCCACGACACCGCTGAGCTACGCCGCCGGTTCGTGCATACGCTGATCCCGATTGCGGCGGCCTACGTGATCGCCCATTACTTCTCGCTGCTGATCTTCCAGGGGCAGGCCATGGCGTACCTGGCCTCGGACCCGCTCGGTGACGGGTCGGATTACCTGGGGCTGGCGGACACCGTCGTCAATTACAACGCGATCTCGCCGACCGGGGTCTGGTACATCCAGGTCGCCGCGCTCGTCGTCGGTCATGTGGCCGCGCTCATCCTCGCCCACGACCGTGCCCTGGCGATCTACCGTTCGCCGCGCAACGCCACGCGGTCGCAGTACTGGATGCTGGCCGTCATGGTCGGCTTCACGAGCCTGGGTCTGTGGCTCCTGTCGTCGCTGGGCCAGTGATGGCGCTCATCGCTCCGCTGGCTCACGCCGGCCATTGGATCAACGCCTTTCTCTACCTGTCCCCGGTACTCATCATCGGAGGGTTGTTGTGGCTCGCGAATCGGCGCGAGAACGGCGCCGAGGAGGAGGACTACGACGACGAGTCGCGGCCACAGGACGACGCCTGAGCTACTCGGCTTCGAGGCGTCGCAGGTCGTGCGCGATGTCCTCCGAGGTGGCCTGCTGGGAAGGGAACCCGATGCGCTGCCGACCGTGGCGGTCGATCAGGAGGATGTAGGCCGAATGGGCGAAAGCCGGGTCCGAAGCCGGTTTGCCAGGGCGCTGAGGGGCGATGCCATAGGCCTTCCACACAGGGGCAAGCTGCGCTTCGGTGCCGAGTAGGAAGCGCATACGGCCGTTGACATGGCGGCGCAGCAGGAACGACTTGGCGCTCAGCGGCGTGTCGCCTTTGGGGTCGACGCTGACCGCCAAAGTAGGCACGTCGTGCCCGAGGTCGTCGAGCGCGCCACGAATCGTCGAGGCGGTCACGGGGCAGGTGTCCTGGCAGGTCGAGTACAGGAAGGTGAGGATCACGTCCTGCCCGCGGTACTGGTGCAGCGAGGCGGGCCGCCCGTCCTGGTCGCGTAACGTGAAGTCCTGCGGTGGGATCGCGGGCCGCAATGAACCGGCCCAGCCGTCCTGGCCCACCTGTGGGCCGTCGCTGCGGCTGTTGGCGCTCACCAGCACCACCGTCGCGATCGCCGCCAGGGCGAGCGTTCCGAGGACCATCAACGTGAGGCGAAGGCGCGGCTGCATCTCATCCATCGTAGGCCGCGCCGAGGCGCTATACTTTCTGAAGTAACCCCATTGCATCGAACAAGCCCCAGGTGATGAGCCGATGAGTCCTTCCGGCGCCGAATACATCAAGAAGATCCGCGAGCAGGTCGAGGAGATCGACCCGTCGCAGGTCAATGAGCTGCTTCACGAGGGAGCGGTGATCATCGACGTGCGTGAGAGCGAGGAGTTCGCGGCCGGCCACCTGCCGGGCGCGCGCCACGTTCCCCGCAGCTACCTGGAGTCCCGCGTCGAGGGTGTCGTCCGCGACCGCACGCAGAAGGTGATCCTCTATTGCGCTTCAGGGCAGCGGTCTGCGCTGGGCGCGTACACGCTCATCAACGAGCTCGGCTTCGAAGACGTCGTGAACATGACGGGTGGCTACACGCTGTGGAAGGACCGCGGGTACGAGGTTGAGATCCCGAGGCAGCTCACCCGCGAGCAGCGCGAGCGCTACTCCCGCCACTTCCTGCTGGCGGAGATCGGCTCAGAGGGCCAGGAGAAGCTCCTGGACGCCAAGGTGTTGCTGCTTGGCGCCGGCGGCCTGGGCTCGCCCACCGCGCTGTACCTCGCAGCTGCCGGCGTGGGGACGATCGGCATCGTCGACGACGACGTGGTCGACCTTTCCAACCTTCAGCGCCAAGTCATCCACACAACGGCCCGAATCGGCCTTCCGAAGGTCGACTCGGCCGAAGAGGCCATCCACGCGCTCAACCCGGACGTGCAGGTCAACAAGTACCCCGTCCGCCTCGATGCGACCAACATCATGGAGATCCTCGAGGGCTACGACCTCGTCGTCGACGGCGTGGACAACTTCCCGACGCGCTATCTGCTCAATGACGCCTCCGTGCGACTGAAGATCCCGGTCATCAGCGCCGCGATCCTCGGGTTCGAGGGCCAGCTCAGCGTGTTCTCCCCCTACGAGGGTCCGTGCTACCGCTGCCTCTTTCCGGTCCCGCCGCCGGCCGAGCTTGCGCCGTCATGCGGCGCAAACGGCGTGCTCGGTGTGCTCCCGGGGACGATGGGTCTGCTGCAGGCCACCGAGGTCATCAAGCTCATCACCGGCGCCGGCGACCCGCTCATCGGCCGCCTGCTGATGTACGACGCGCTCGACGCCACGACGACGTCGTTGAAGGTGCGTCGTGATCCCGACTGCCCCGTCTGCTCCCGCGAGCCCGACGCGATCAGCGACGAGGAGATGGGTGTCTTCCCCGACTACGAGGCGTTCTGCGCCGCCGCCGGGTAGGTTGGCGCCATGGCTCTGATTCGTATTCCCCCGGTGCTCCGCCCCTCGGTCGGCGGCGAGCGTGAAGTGTCCGCTGACGGCGAGTCGGTCGGCGCGGTGCTGTCGGCCCTCGCCGACGCCCATCCGGCCACCCGAGACCAGCTCTTCGGCGCCGACGGCGAGCTGAATCGCTACGTGAACGTGTATCTCAACGACGAGGACGTCCGCGTGCTCGACGGGCTGGCGACACCGGTCGGGGCAAACGACAGCGTGGTCATCCTTCCCGCGATGGCAGGCGGCTCCTGAGCGCCCCGCGGCCGCCCGCGGCGCGATTGCGCGGCGTGGCCGGCTCACCGGTCCGCGACATTCTGGCGCTGACCGAGCGCCCGGGGTTCATCTCGTTTGCCGGCGGTCTTCCCGCGCCGGAGCTGTTCGATGTAATAGGTCTGCGCGCTGCGTTCGCCCGTGCTCTGGATGACGAGCAGGCCGGACGGTCGCTGCAGTACTCCACGACCGAGGGCGATCCGTCGCTGCGGGCACTGATCGGCGCGCGTCTGAGCACGCGCGGGCTGCCGACGGGTGCCGACGAGGTGCTAATCACCAGTGGCTCCCAGCAAGCGCTCACGCTGATCGCGACGGTGCTCGTGGAACCCGGCGACGTGGTGCTGGTGGAGAACCCGTCCTACCTCGCGGCGCTGCAGTGCTTCGGGCTGGCCGGCGCCAAGGTCGTGCCCGTGGCCTGTGATGAGGATGGCATCGTCCCCGAAGCGTTGGAGGCGGCGGCCGTCGAACACGACGCGGTGCTCCTCTACACGGTCCCTAACTTTCAGAACCCGACCGGGCGCACATTGCCGCTGACCCGTCGGGCGGAGGTGGCCGACATCGCAGCCCGGCACGGCCTGTGGATCGTCGAGGACGACCCCTACGGCGAACTGCGCTACGACGGGGACCCGGTGCCGCCGATCGCCGGCCTGCCGGCCGCGGCGGACCGCACCCTTGCTCTCTCCACACTGTCCAAGGTCGCGGCCCCTGGGCTGCGTATCGGCTGGGTGCGCGCGCCGGAGGCGCTGCGTCGCAGCCTCGTGGTGGCCAAGCAGGCCGCCGACCTGCATTCCTCCACCGTCGATCAGGCGGCGGCGGCTCATTGGCTCGCGGCGGTCGATCTGGACGCGAACATCAAAGGTTTGCGCGACGCGTACCGTCCGCGACGCGATGCTCTGCTGGACGGCCTTGGCGACGCGTTGCCACCTGGCACCACGTGGAACCACCCCGCCGGCGGCATGTTCGTCTGGGCACGGTTGCCGGACGGAATGGACGCAGCGGAGTTGCTACAGAACGCGCTGGTGCACGAGGTGGCTTTTGTACCCGGATTCCCGTTCTTCGCACAGGATCCGGAGCCGGCCACCCTGCGGCTCTCGTTCACCACACATGCCCCGGTGCAGATAGCGGAGGGGCTGGGGCGGCTGCGGGCCAGTTGGGCGTGAAGGGAGACCCGGACGGGGAGGCCTTCACGGCAGGACCCGCTGTCCACTATCCTTTCTGAAGTCATGGGTCTCCCTCCGCTTCAGAACAAGCCGTGCGGCGGTCGCTACGGCGACATCGTGCAGTCGATCGGCAACACGCCTTTGGTCGAGCTCAAGCGCCTCTCACCCAAGCCCGGCGTTCGTATCTGGGCCAAGCTTGAGTCCCGTAACCCGACCGGGTCGGTCAAGGACCGCGTGGCTCGTGCACTGATCGAGGACGCTGAAGAGAAGGGCTTGATCGCCCCTGGGCAGACGATCCTCGAGCCGACGTCAGGTAATACCGGCATCGCCTTGGGCATGATCACCCAGCGCAAGGGCTACAAGCTGAAGGTCGTCATGCCCGACAACGTGACGCCCGAGCGCACCCAGCTGCTCAAGATGTACGGCGCGGAGATCGTCTACTCGCCGGGCGACCAAGGCTCCAACGGCGCCGTCGCCATGGCCTTGGAGATGGCCGCCGCGGACCCGTCGTACTACATGCCCTACCAGTACGGCAATCCCGCCAACCCGCTCGCCCATTACAACGGGACCGCGGTCGAGATTCTCGACGAGCTCGACGGCCAGGTCGACGCGTTCGTGGCCGGTCTGGGCACCGGCGGCACGCTGATGGGCAACGCCCGCCGCTTCAAAGAGGAGCTGGGCGACAGGGTCAAGATCATCGCGGCCGAGCCATTGCAGGGGGAGCCCGTGCAGGGCCTGAGGTCGCTTGAAGACGGGTTCATCCCGCCGATCATCGATATTTCGTTGTTGGACCGAAAAATCTTCGTGAGCAACCGTGACGCCGTCATCTGGACGCGCCGACTGCTTGACGAGGAGGGCATTTTCGCGGGGGTGTCGTCGGGAGCGATCGCTTCGATCGCCGTCCGGATAGCCAACGAGATGGACGAGGGCAACATCGTGTTCATCGTCTGCGACGACGGCTGGAAGTACCTGTCGAGTGGCGTTTACACGCTGCCTGTGGACGAGGTCGCGAACCTCGATTCCACCGTCTGGTGGTAGACCTGTAGCGCCCGGCCGCGCGGTCTGCGACCATATGAGCCATGCCCAACGTCGGCCCCATGGAACTCGCGATCGTTTTGATCATCGCGCTCATCGTGCTCGGTCCTAAGAAACTGCCTGAGGTCGGCAAGTCACTGGGCAAGGGAATGCGGGAGTTCAAGGACTCTGTCGCCGGCATCACGGGCGACGATGACGATGAGCGTCCGCGTGAGGTGCATGCCGAGCACGTCGACGAACCTGCTCCGGCCGCCGCCCCGGCGCCCGTCGCCAAGCAGTCCAGCGGCACCGACGCGTTCGGTAACCCGGTGCAGCCCTCGCCGCCGGTCGCCGAGAAGCACCCCCTGATCCAGTAGCGTCGCTCGGCATGGTGATCGCCCCGGACCTGCTCGCGCAGATCGTCGACCACGCCCGCCGGGACGCCCCCGACGAGTGCTGCGGTCTCGTAAGCGTGCGCGAAGGTATCGCCACCTCCGTCCACCCCCAAGAGAACCTCGCGCACAGCCCGTTGCGCTTTGAGGTCGACGGATTGGCCTTGCACCACGCCCTGAGCGCCATCGAGGACGCCGGCGAAGAGCTGGGGGCCATCTACCACTCTCACACGCGGTCGGCGCCCTATCCCTCTCAGACCGACGTCAACTTCGCCGCCCACTGGCCGGGTGTGGAATGGCTGATCGTCGGCGTCGCGGGCGGCGAAACGTCGGTGCGCAGCTTCACGATCGACGACGGCGTGATCGCCGAGGTCGATGTAACGCATGACGCGTGAACCCCTCGTCTGCCCGTCATGCGCGACGACCCATCCGCTGGATCTGCGGTTCTGCCCGACCTGCGGGATGCCGCTCACGTACGCCGGGGTGACGGGCGTCGACATGCCGGTCACCGCGACCCATGAACGCGTTCGCAAGATCAAGCCGCAGTACGCCGAGGGGCCGCTGGTCCGGGTGGCCACCGGCCGGCAGCAACCCGAGGCCGAGTTTCTTCAGGGGATGCTGTTGGAGGAGGGGGTGCCCAGCACGCTCAAGCGCTCGATGGGGTTCGACGTCCCGGACATGCTGGCGGCCGGGCCGCGCGACGTCCTCGTGCCCGCCTCCGGCGTGGACGCCGCCCGTGACGTGCTGCTGCAGTCCGGGCTTCATGACGCCGAATCCACCCGTGGACCGGTTCCGCCCCACCGGATGTTGATCGGGCTCCTCGGTGCAGTGGGCCTTGTGGCCCTGATCGCCTGGGTCGGCACACAGGTCAGCTGACGTGGCCGACCGCTCTGTCCTCGCCGTCGTGCGGCGAATCACCTCCGCCGAATGGCCCAAGCGCTATCCGCTTGTGCAGTTCCCCAACGTACCGTTGGGAGTCGCTCTGATCGCGTCCGTCGTGGGAAACGCCACCGACGGGCAGGTGCACGACGTGGCAACGGCTGTTTATTTCGTCGGCCTCGGCGCCTGGGCCTATGAAGAACTGGCGGACGGCGTCAACATGGCCCGCCGCCTGATGGGCGTTGCGGGCCTTCTCTACGTCGTGGCCACGCTGGCCGGCGAACTGGCCTGAACGGGGGCTTCCGAGAGGTCAAGGGCCGTGAGCTGTCGCTGGGCGTGATGGCCGCCGCGCACGCCGAACAGGCGCTTGGCCCACACGATCCAGATGACGATCGCGACGTTGACGATCAACGCAAAGATCTTGAAGGGGCTGACGCGGTGGACGATCTCGTACACCTCCAGCGGGATCAGTGCCGCGGTCGCCACGACGGTCAAGTACTCCGCCCACAGCTTCTCGTGCCACAACCCCCACGCCTCGACGCCTTCCATCACTGCGTAGGCGGCGGCCCCGGCCATCAGCACGTGCAGTTCGCCGCTGCGCAGGCCCACGATCTTTCGCAGCCAGTGGGTGGCGGACGCCGATGACGGCTGACCGGACCCGGCGATCTCGTTCAGCGTCCTCTCGGCGAACGAGTGCAGGCCGCCGAGCTTGGCGTCGATGAAGAGCAGTGCGAGGAAGGCCACGCTGAACCCCACGGCATGCAGCAGCCGATCTATCGCGATCAGCCGCATGATCAGCGCCTGGCGCAGCTCTTCGCCCCGGCGGGGCAGCGGGATGGCTCCCAGATCCCCCAGGTCGTCGCGGCCGGGGGTGGCCGGATCTACGCCCGGCAGCCAGGCGTCGCAACGCAGACAGCGGGAGAACCGCTCGTGGGGTACCGGGCCTTCCACGCCGAGGTGGAGGTCCTCGGCGCGCAAGTTCCGGACCGTCCGAGCCGGGGCGATATGCTCACGCAGTCCGCAGACGAGGCTCTCCAGCTTCCACCGACGGGGGATCAGGTTCACCGGCAGACCGTATCCGGGCTCCCGGTCGCGCTGCGCAGGCGTTCAGCCGGCCGCTGAGGCGGCCGTCGCCATCCGCGTGAGGTGAGCGCGCCAGGTGCCTTCGGTGTGGACGAGCGCCCGCTCGCCGAACGCGTGCTCCAGCACGCGGTGCGGGCCATCGCCGAGCGGGGCGCGGGCCAGCCGGACGGCTGCCTTCTCACCCTCCTCGCGGACGAGCAGGTCGTAGATCGTGCCTCCGAGCAGCGGCGCGTCCGAAAGCGTGGGCGGAAACGCCGGCTTGCCGCTCTCCCGCATGCGCCGCACGATCGCCGGGCGCGCGCAACCCGTCTGCCCGGAGAACCAGGATCCGGCGCCCGCCACAAGCCAAGCCCAGCGCATGTAGGCCCGCAGGCTGCGGGGCCGGATCGGCGGCGGCAGCCGTGGGTGCAGCCCGCCCACCACGAGCTGGGTGTACAGCGCGGAAGGCGTAAGGAGCAGCATCTCACGGGAGCCAGGCACGTTCGATGCGCGCTCGCGCAGGATGCGCGGCGCCAGGACATGCACCTCGCGAGCGGTGTACCAACCGGCCAGGTAGCGGCGTGCCGCGGGCGTGCTCATCCGGCGCAGCACCGGTAGAACCGGCTGTGCGAGGTCAAGTTGGGCCCAATTTCCATGGACGACGATGGCCACCTCTTCGGGCAGGCGACCAAAAGCCGTGCCGAGCCGTTCGCGGACACCTTCGAGCTGGTCCAGCAGTGCCGCCACGTCGGCGGCGTCACGTTCCTCGTGGCGGGCGGCGAACGAGGCGGAGGACGACTCGGTCCAGGCCATCAACGGCCGCCGACGGGAGCCGCATCGCCGCCGCCCCCGGTGCCGATGGTGTGAACACCATGGGCACCGGCCAGGACGGCAGGGACAGGAGCGATGAAGATCGCCTAGGCGAGCGCCGGGACGCGGCCCGTGGCGATCGCGCCGATGGTCTCGGCGGCGCGGTTGAACTCGTCGTCGGACAGCACCGGTGTGCCCTCGAACGGAAGGTCACGCATGATCTCCACGAACGAGCGGCATCCACCGTGCTCGTCGCGAACACGGACGGTTACGGGGCGCGGGATGCGGTAGGTGCGCAGCAGCACAACGTGCAGCGGGTGGCGCGGCTTCCACGTGAGACGCTTCTCGGCGTAGTCCGTCGTCCAGATGTAGAACGGCGACAGCTCGTTGACCACGCGCGGGTCGGTGACGGTGAAGGACCCGGCCACCTCGGCCCACGAACGCACGCGAACGCGCTCGGGCTGCTCGATGCCGCCGTCGCGCACGAGGGCGCGGGCCGGCGGCTCGCCGTCGGGCCAGACGCCCTCCTCGAGGGCGCGACGCAGCTCCGGGAGGTGCGAGTCGCGGATCAGGTCGTTGCGCTGATGATCAAAGGTCGGGTACAGGAAGAATCGGTCGTGTTCGAGCGCGAAATGCTTCCCGGGCTCGTTGATCCCACCCTTGCGAAGCGTGAGCAGCTGCTCACCTTCCGCGAGGGCGCGGACCGTGACGGCCCATTCCTTGAGAGCGATTGGCATAGAAAGGTTCTGTTTCGGGTGAGGGAGGACGAAAGAAAACCCGCGGGGCGCCAGAGCAAGTCGCTCCAAGCGGCCACGGGACGTACCATATTGTCGCACGGCACGCCCAAAGCACCAAATGTCCCTGCAAATATGGCATGTTTACACCCCGTCTACAGGGGTAATCTGGCGCATTGGCGCTCAGATTCGGCGCCCGGCGAGGCCCTCGAACGCCTCCAGCACCGCGGCGAAGTCCGCGTCGGCGAATCCGCGGGCCGAAGCGGCCGCCATCGCCTCCCCGGCGGCCGCCGCGGCGGGGAAGGGGACACCGGCCGCCTGCGTCTCGGCTAGGCACAAGCGGACGTCTTTGCGCATGTGGTCGAGCTTGAAGAGCGTCGTGTAGTCGTGATCGCGCATCGGCCCGGCCTTGAGGTCGAGCATCCGGCTCTGACCCGAGCCGGCGGCCATCACGGTGACCAGGTGGCCGAGGTCGACGCCGGTCGCGTCCGCGGCCACCAGCGCCTGCGCGAGTGTGGCGGCGTTGGCCGCGGCGACCGCGTTGTTGATCAGCTTGAGCATCTGGCCCTGGCCGGTCTCCCCGACGTGCAGCACCAACTTGCCCATCACATCGAGCATCGGCCGGGCGCGTTCGACGTCAGGGGCACCTCCACCGCACATGATGGTCAGTGTTCCGGCCTCCGCGGCGGGGGATGACCCCGTCACCGGCGCGTCGAGGAAGGCCGTGCCGCGAGTGTGCAGGGTGGCGGCGATCTCACGGGCATCGATCGGTGCGATGGTCGACATGTCGACGCACAGCAGGCCGGGGCGCGGTTCGGCGACCACGCCGTCCGGCCCGGTGAGCACGGTGCGAACCTGGTCGCCGTCGACCAGCATCGTGATGGCGACATCGCACGCGGCGCCGACCGCCGCCGGGCTGTCGGCGACCGCCACGATCGCCCGGTCGGCCGCCCAGTCGGCAGCCTTGCCCGGCGTCCTGGTCCACACGGTGAGCGGGTAGCCGGCGTCGGCCAGGTTCGCGGCCATTCGCGCCCCCATGATCCCGAGCCCCAGGAAGCCGACGTGCGGTAGTGCGGGGCCGCTCACGAGCGTTCCCCGTAACCGCCGCCGCCGGGGGTGTCGATGCGCAGTCGCATACCGGCCTTCAGCGTACCGGTGGCCTTGGGGCCGACGGGTTCGCCATCGATGAGGTTGCGACCCCGCTCGCCGTCCAGGCCGCCTCCGGCTCCCGGCGGGGCGTGGCGACGGCGCTCGGTGATGAGCGAGTAGGTCATGGGCTCCAGCGCCTCGATCTCACGGATCACGCCGTCACCGCCGCGATGGGCTCCGGCGCCTCCGGAGCCGCGCCGCAGCGAGTACTGCACGACCCGCAACGGGAACTCCTGCTCCAGGGCTTCCACCGGCGTGTTCAGCGTGTTGGACATCGCCACGTGGACGCCACTCGGCCCGTCGCCGTCGGGACCAGCGGCCTGCCCGCCGCCCAGCGTTTCGTAGTACGTCCACGCCTGCGTGCCCAACGTCAGGTTGTTCATCGTGCCCTGCCCGCACGCCTGGCCGAACGCGCTGAGGACGAGGTCCGCCACGCGGGAGGATGTCTCCACGTTGCCTCCGGCCACGGCCGCGGGCGCCTGCGCGTTGAGCAAAGTGTGTTCGGGGACGATCAGCTCCAGTGGTCTGTGCGCCCCGGCACTGGGGGGAATGTCGGGGTCGGTCAGCACATGCAGCGCGAAGAGGCACGCGCTCCGCGTCACCGCGAGCGGGCAGTTGAGGTTGCCGGGATCCATCGGTGCGCTGCCGGTGAAGTCCAGGAGCAGGCGGTCGCCGCGGACCGTGGCGCGCAGCCGCAGCTCGGCGTCGCCGCCTCGCAGCTCCAGCACGTCGCGCGCTTCACGTACCCCGTCGGGCAGCGCCGTGAGGCAGGCGCGCGTGCGGCGCTCGGCGTAATCGAGCATCGCATTGGTCTGGCGGCGAAGCTCATCGGGTCCCAGTCGCTCGGCCAGTTCTTGCCATCGCTGCACGCCGATGCGGCCCGCGGCCAGTTGCGCGCGTAGATCCGCGCGCCGCTGGGCAGGCTGACGCATACGTTCTGACAGCGTCTCGATGGCCTCATCGTCCAGGCGCTGCGGCGCTATCACCACGCCTTCCTCCTCCAGCGTGGTGGAGTCCGCGGGCATCGACCCGGGGACGCGGCCCCCGACGTCGGCGTGATGAGCACGTGAGGCGGCGAAACCGAGCAGCACCCCGCCGGGCGTGAACGCGGGCGTGACGACCGTGATGTCCGGCAGGTGGGTGCCGCCGCGGAATGGGTCGTTGAGGATCCAAGAACGACCGGGTGCGTGCGCCTCGTTCAGCACGGCCTCTACCGCCGCCGGCATCGCGCCCAGGTGAACCGGGATGTGCTCCGCCTGCATCACCATCTCTCCGGCCGGATCAAAAACCGCGGTCGAGCAATCGCGGCGTTCCTTGATGTTGGCCGAGTGGGCGCTACGGACCAGCACGGCGCCCATCTCCTCGCACGCCGAGCGCAGCGCGCCGGAGGTGACCTGGAGGGTGATGGCGTCGGCCGCGCTCATCGGGTGCGCTCCAGGATCAGAGTGCCGGTGTCGTCGGTCTCTCCCCGCCAGCCGGCGGGGATCCAGACGGTCGTCTCCGTCATCGGCAGGACCGCTGGGCCTCGCAGGCCGGTGACGACGGCTAGGGGGAGCAGGTCGACCGCCGGGCCGGCCGTGATGAGCCGCTCGCGGATGGTGACGACCTCAATCGTCCCGTCAGGTTCAGTGTGTCCGTAGCGCTCCTGGTGCAGCGCCTCGAACGCAGCTCGCAAGGCCGCGGGCTCGGGCGCGACGCTGCGCACCGTCAGCTCATGGGCCTGGCCTTGGTAGCGGACCTCGAAAGCCAGCTCGGACCCAGGGTGTTGCGGTGCCAGAGCAGCGGCGGTGATCGCGGCGCCGCGGAGGAGGACGGTGCGGGCTGTGTCGGTGCGATGTTCGGCGGCGGCCAGTCCGAGCGCGCTGAGGACGCCCGACGCTGCGGGGACGAGCACTGTGTCCATACCGAGCGCCTCGGCCACCGCACAGGCGTGCAGCGGCCCTGCCCCGCCGAAGGCCAGCAGCGCGAACCCGCGCGGGTCGACTCCCCGTTCGACGGTCATCACCCGCACGGCCCGCACCATCTCGGCTTCCGCCACGGCCACGACCCCTTCGGCGCACGCTGCGATCGTCAGACCGAGTGTCTGCGCCAGCTCCCCGATGGACCGGACTGCGGCTTCAAGGTCGAGCCGCAGTCCCCCTGCCAGCGGCGTCGACTCGTCCAGGCGACCGAGTACGAGATTCGCGTCCGTCACCGTAGGTTCAGCCCCGCCGCGGCCGTAACACGCGGGGCCGGGCGCGGCGCCCGCTGACCGCGGGCCCACGCGCAGCGCCCCGCCGGGATCGGCCCAGGCGATCGAGCCGCCGCCCGCTCCGACGGTGTGGATGTCGGCCATAGGCAGGGCGATCGGGCGGCCGGCGACCTCGCGCCCCGCCGCCTCGGCCACGACGCCGTCCTGGACGACGCACACGTCGCAGGACGTGCCGCCCATGTCCAGGCAGACGAGATCCCGCCGACCGGTCTGATCAGCGATTCGTGCGGCCGCCGCTGCTCCGCCGGCGGGGCCCGACAGCACGGTCAGCGCGGCATGGGCACCTGCGGTGGCTGCGTCGGTCACCCCGCCGCTGGACTGCATGATCAGCGGCGCGGGAAGCCCAGCTGCCTGGGCGCCGGCGGTCAGCCGCTCCAGGTATCGCGCCAGTAACGGGGAGAGAGCCGCATCTATCTCGGTGGTCGCGGCCCGCTCGTATTCGCGGAACGTACCCACCACCTCATGGGACAGCGACACGTGTACACCGGGCAGCGCGCGGGCCAGCGCCTCGCCCACCATGAGCTCGTGCTCGGGGTGGGCGTAGCTGTGCAGGAGGCAGACGGCCACTGCCTCCGAGCCTGTGTCGGCGACGGCGTCAGCCAGCTCGCGCGCGTCCCGCTCGGACAGCGGGCGCAGCACCCCGCTCGGAATCATGCGCTCGGGCGCGCCGAACCTGCGGTCGGCCGGGACCAGCGGGGCAGGGCGCGCGGCGCGCAATCGATAGAGATCGGCCCGTGTCTGGCGGCCGAGCTCGATCAAGTCGGTGAACCCTTCTGTGGCGATCAGCGCGGTGCGCGCGTGTCGGCCTTCGAGCAGCGCGTTGGTCGCCACGGTCATGCCGTGGGCGAACACGTTGACCTCGACGTGGGTGTGTCCCGCGGCGGCGAGGACGGCCGTCACCGCGTTCAGGACGCCGACCGACTCATCGTCCGGCGTGGTGGGCGTCTTGGCGCTGTGCAGCGTGCCGGCGCTGAGCAGCACCGCGTCCGTGAACGTGCCCCCGACGTCTACGCCCAGCAACACCATGCTGCGGACCCTACGTCAGGGGCGGTACAGCGCCGCCAAGGACGGCTTCACGCTGCGGCGAGTACGAGCTCCAGCTCTTCGGTCTCGGCCAGGTGCTGATGCGACGGGCAGTAGCCGTTGCACGGCAGCGGCACGCGCTGGCAGGCGGTTCCGCGACGGGTCGTCGCCCGGCAGGCCAGCGGGTTGCCGAACAGGTCCGTCCCGTTGGTCGGGCCCTGGTCGACAAAGGTCTCCGCCGCGCCGACGTACCGCGACACGACAGCCCACACCCGCGGCTGTGCACGGAGGGGGAAATACGGCTTCAGGTCGCCGAACAACGTCCGCGCAGGGCGGGCGAAATAGTGGCGATCGGTGGCCAGGCGCTCCATGGCGCCGTCGATGATCCGAACGACTTCGATGTGGGGAGTACCGCCCGGCGTGATGGCTGAGACGTCAATGTCACAGGCGATTTCCCGATATATGGCACGGCTGAACTGGTACATCCGTTACCTGTCCTCCGAGGTGTGGGCGGTGCGGAGTATGCGTTGCCCTTGTGAACCCCTGAACACGCCGAATGTTGATTTCGTATTAAGCGCGGCCGCGAACGTTTGGAAACCGGCCCGCCGGGAGGCGGTGCCGTCAGTCCCAGTGTGAGAACGCGGGGGTCCCGTCGGGGCGCACCACCGCGTGCTGGTAATCCAGCGCAGGGTCCGCCTCGGGGTGATCGCTGCGACGGTGCGCGCCACGGCTCTCTTCACGTAGAAGAGCACAGCGCGCGATCGTGCGCGCCAGTGGATGGGGATCCTCGAGCAGGTGGGAGAGGCCTTCGGCCGTACGCTCGATGCCGGCCCAACGCCACAATGCCTCCCGCGTTTGTGCCGTCGCCACCGGCAGGGGCGCCGGAGGTGGCGGCGGTCCTGCGGCCGCTTTCGGCTCGGTGCAGCCGGCCGCCGCGGCCCGCGCACCCCAGACAAAACATTCGCTCAGCGAGTTTGAAGCGAGCCGATTGGCCCCGTGCAATCCCGTGCACGAGGACTCCCCACAGGCGTATAAGCCGGGCACCGTCGTCCGGCCGTCCAAGTCGGCCACGATCCCGCCCATCACGTAGTGCACAGCCGGGGACACGGGGATGAGTTCGGTCGTCGGATCGAGCCCCGAGTCTCGCAGCGCATCGACGACATTTGGGAAGCGGCCACCATCGACGCTGCGCATGTCGAGGTGAACGTGAGTCGACCCCTCCGCGCGCATCACATCGGCAACGGCACGGGACACCTCGTCCCGCGGCGCGAGTTCATCGACGAACCTTTCGCCGGAGGCGTTGTGGAGAGTGGCCCCTTCGCCGCGAATCGCCTCGGTGATCAGAAAGCCTTCGCGGCCTGGGATGCCGGTCACGGCGGTCGGGTGGAACTGGACGAACTCGAGGTCCGCGAGTGCGGCGCCGGCGGCTTGGGCGAGCAACATCCCGATCCCCATCGAGCCCGGGGGGTTGGTCGTCCGCGACCAGAGCGCCGCCGCGCCGCCCGTGGCAACGATCGTCGCGCGGGCGTGTACGGCGCGCCCGTCCTCGCACACCACGCCGACCGCGCGCCCGTCGACCGTCCAGACGGCAGCGGCGCGCGCGCCTTCGAGAACGGTGATCCGGTCCTCCTCGACGGCGACCGCAGAGAGTTGGCGAACGACGCGACGGCCCGTCGCGCTACCGCCTGCGTGGACCACACGCCGGATCGAGTGCCCGCCCTCCAGCCCCAGGGAGAGGGATCCGTCGCCGTCGTGGTCGAAGGTGACGCCCAGCGTCTGCAGATCGGCGACGACGCCCGGGGCCTCGGTACACAGGACCTGCGCCGCCGAGCCACGGACGGCCCGGCGACCGGCGCGCTCGGTGTCGGCACGGTGCTCGGACGGTGAGTCGTCGCGCCCGACGGCGGCAGCGATGCCGCCCTGGGCCCAGTAACTGGCGGTCTGGGCCAGCGGGGTGGCGGAGATCAGAACGACCTTGGCCCCGGCTCGCGCTCCACACAGCGAGGCATACAGGCCGGCTCCGCCCGCGCCGATCACGACGAGGTCGGCTTCGATGGGGGGACGCTGGGAAAGAGCCACGCGCCGGGTACGTTATGCCCGTGCCCCCACCGGTGCTGTTTCACCACGCTTCGTCCCTGCTGCACGACACCGGAGATCATCCCGAGTGCGCGGCGCGGATCACCTCGATCGAGATGGCGTTGGCGCAGGTGGACTGGCTCGGCCAAGACGTGCGCGAGTCTCCCGCCGCGTCCTCCGAAAACCTGCGGTCGGTTCACGATCCCAACTACTTGCGTGGAATTCGGGAGCGTTGTGAGACGGGGGGCGGGTACCTGGATGCCGACACCGTCGTGTCACCCGACTCGTGGGCGGCGGCGCTCCACGCCGCAGGCGGGGCGGTGGCGCTCGTCGACGCTCTGCTGTCACGCGAGGCGACCGCCGGGTCGTCGTTGCACCGGCCACCTGGACATCACGCCGAGCCGGCGCGGGCCATGGGATTCTGTGTGCTGGGCAACGCGGCGATCGCAGCGCAGCACGCGCTGGATGCTTACGGCCTGGAGCGTGTGGCGATAATCGACTGGGACGTCCACCACGGGAACGGCACGCAGGCCATTTTCTGGGAGGAGCCGCGGGTGCTTACGTGCTCGTTGCACCAGTTCCCGTTCTGGCCGGGAACCGGGGCCGCATCGCAGGTCGGCGCGGGGCCTGGCGCGGGCTTCACGGTGAATCTTCCGATGGCCGCGGGCACCGGCGACGACGCCTGGGCCTCCATGGTCGAGCACGTCGCGGTGCCGGTCGCCCGAGCGCACCGGCCGCAGCTGCTGCTGCTGTGCGCGGGCTTCGACGCTCACGCTGAGGACCCGCTGGCAGGCTGCGCCGTAACCGATGACGGATACGCGGCGATGACGGCATCGGTCGCTGCGCTCGCGCAGGAACTCGATGTGCCCATGGGGTTGATCCTCGAGGGCGGCTACGACCTGGGTGTGCTGGCGCGCTGCGTCCCGCAGAGCCTGCGCATCATCGGTGGTCCAGCCGTCGCGCCCGATGTGCCGGTCCATCCGACGGCCGAACACGCCCTGCTTCAACGCACGCGCTGACGCTGCCTACTACCTAAGGCGTCTTCGTGGTGGTGGCTGGGGGCACGACCGCCGGTGGCGTCGTGGTGACGGTCGGTGCTGCGGGCGCTCCCGCGGCCGGCGCGACGGTGGTCGGCACACCAGGTGCGCCCGGCTCGGCAGGAGGCGTGGCCGTCGTCGGCGTGACGGCCGGGGCAGGCGGCGTCGTTATGGCGGTGACCGTCGTGGAGCCTGACGGCATGTCGCTGGAGCTCAGCGAGATCAGCGCCACCGTCAGCGCCGCGAGGGCCAGTGCACCGATGACGAGGACCAGGGCGATCGGGCGTCGCCAAGGCGGAACCGGTGCGACCCGGGTGCGGGCAGCCACTCCACAAGTCAGGCACCAATCCTGATGCGGACCTACCGGGGCTCCGCAGCGCGGGCAGGCGATGGTCCCGGCGGGGATCGACGAAGGCGGGGCGGCGGTACCCGGAACGCTCACGAGTCCGCCCGTTCGGCCGGGGGCCGACCGGGAGCGAGCGGATCGCCGCTCGTCACTTCGGGAGCGATCGGCGCGGGTGTTGAGACGGGCGCTGAGCCGACATCGGCGGCGCGCAAGATCGTCGTAGGCTGCTCGGCCGGTGGCGAGGGGCTCGGTGCTGCGGGCGGCGGCGTCGGTGGCGCGGCGGGCGCGGCCGCCGCCGGTGTCGGCTGCTGGAACAACGAAGTGGGTTGCGCTGCGGGGGCACGCTGCGCGGGCGGTGCCATGGCGCCGGGGGGGACCGGACCGGACGTCGGCGACGAAGTGGCCACCGGCATCGTCGACAGCTCGGTCGGACCGGTCAACGAGAGTCCACACGCCGGGCAATAACGCGCCTCACTGCCGTGGATCGCCCCGCAACGTGAGCACGCGCCAATCCCGGCTTCACGCAGTTCGGCGACCTGACGGTGGTCGTGGAGGGCACCTTCGAGGGCTCGCACCTCGCCGTCGATCTGCGTCAGAGCGGCGACCTTGCCCTGAACGAGGGCTTCATTGGCCCGGCCGAATCGATGCTGATCGAAGATGAGTCCACCGAGGTCGCGGTAACCGAGTTCGCGTACGCGTCGTAGGTAGCGCAGACGCCGCCGCAGCTTGCCGCGGGTAGCGAACCCTGCTTCCTCAGGCTCGGGGGCTGCAGGCGCCGGGGTGTCGGGCGATGGTGCTGTCGCCGGAGTCGGGGCCGCCACGGTCGGAGTAGCCGGGGCGGGCGTCACCACGGGGATGGCAGCGGTCGGCGCAGCGCCGCCGGCAGCTGCAGGTGCCCGACCTACGGTCGGCGGTCCCGCGAAGGGTGTGGGTGAGGCAGCCGGTGCCACGGATGCCGCCGGTCCGGGCGTCGACGGAGCACCAGGCGGGGCCTGGTCGGGCGCGGCGGGCGGGCCGGCGGCGTCGGGACGCCGGCGGAAACGGTCTCGGATTCCGGTCATACAGAGGAGGCGCCCGACGGCGCCCCTTGGCCTGAGTATAGGTGGGCGAAGGGTGCCGGACGAGCGGACCGCGCCTCGGCGCCCAGGCACACATTCGTGACCGGCGTGCCTCTCAATCTTTGCGATCTGACGCTGGAGCTGTGACACGAGGTCACGCACCATCACCTCATCACTCACCACACAGACCGGGAGGTCGACCGATGGGGTACGAAATGTTGGGCCGCTTGCACATCTGGGCGCTCACGCTGCGCGATGATCGTGGACAGGGGACGGTTGAGTACGTCGCCCTGATTCTGCTCGTGGCGGGCGTGCTGGCCGGAGTCGTGGTCGCCGGCAAGGGCATGAACGGAGCTGCGCTGGCCAAGACGATCGTCGGCAAGTTGCAGGATTCGCTGGAAAGCGTCGGCAAGGTCGGCCACTGAGGTCGTGAGCCGGGGTCAGGTACTCGCGTCCTGCCCCGGCGCCCGGCGCCCAGCGCTCGGTCCACCCCTTGCGTCGCTCTACCATGGGGCCCGTGAGCGCAGCAGCCCCCGTCGACCCTCGTGATCGGCCCATCGCCGTCTTCGACTCGGGCGTCGGTGGCCTCACGGTGCTGCATGAGCTCCTGATCAACCTGCCGCACGAGGACTTCCTCTACTTGGGGGACACGGCTCGCTTCCCGTATGGAGAACGGTCGACCGCTGAGCTGGAGGTCTTCTCGCTCCAGATCGCTGAGGAGCTTTTGGCGCACCGGGCCAAGTTGCTCGTGGTGGCGTGCAACTCCGCCACCGCCGCCGCGCTTCCGGCGCTGCAGGCGCGCATGATGGAGACGACGCTCGGGCCTGACGTCATCGGAGTGGTTCGCCCAGAAGCCCTGCAGGCGGTCGCCGCCACGCGGAACGGCCGGATCGGTCTCATGGCCACACCCGCGACTGTTGCCAGCGGCGCCTACGTGCGCGCGATCCACGCCGCCGATCCACACACAGACCTCATCAGCGTTGCCTGTCCTGATCTGGCGCCGATCATCCAGGGCGGCGCCGCGATCGACGAGGCCATCGTCGCCACCGTCCGCGGGTACTGCGCCCCGCTCCGTGCCGCCGGGGTGGACACGGTCATCCTCGGCTGCACGCACTATCCGCTCGTTCGCCCACTGCTGCAGCGCATGCTCGGCCGGGACGTGACGATCGTGACATCAGGGGCCGCGGCCGCCCGCCAGGTGGAACATGCTTTGCGCTCAAGGGCTCTGGACACCACTCGTACCGGCGAGGGCGACTACCGCTTCCTGTGTACCGGTGACCCGGAGATCTTCCGCACGCTGGGCACACGTTTCTTGCAGCTCCCGCTGGGGCAGGTCACACAGGTCGAGCTGATCAGCGATCCTGCGCACCCAACGATCCAGGAGTCCATGCCGTGACCAGCCCCATCCGATCCAACGGGCGCAGCGCCCACCAGATGCGCCCCGTCACCATCGAGCCTGGGTTCGTGCGCACCGCCACCGGGTCGGCGCTCATCTCCGTGGGCGAGACGCGGGTCATCTGCACCGCTTCGGCCCAGGAGTCCGTTCCGCGGTGGATGAAGGGCCGCGGCACCGGTTGGGTCACGGCTGAGTACGGGATGCTTCCGGCCTCCACCGGCGATCGCAAACAGCGTGACATCAGTCGTGGCAAGGCGGACGGGCGCTCGATCGAGATCCAGCGCCTGATCGGCCGCTCGATCCGCGGCGTGATCGATTTCGAGGCGCTCGGCGAGCGGACGATCTACCTGGACTGCGATGTCCTTCAGGCCGACGGTGGCACGCGCTGTGCCTCCATCACCGGGGCGTATGTCGCGCTCGAGCTGGCCTGCGTGCGGCTGATCGCCGAAGGCAAGCTCGATCGCTCGCCGCTGGCCGGTTCGGTGGCCGCGGTGTCCGCGGGCATCGTCGACGGTATGGCTCTGCTCGACTTGGACTACCCCGAGGATTCCAGCGCCGAGGTGGACGCCAACGTGGTCATGACCGGAGATGGCGGTCTCGTCGAGGTGCAGGCCACGGCCGAGCGCACCCCGCTGTCGCGCGCGGGCCTGGACGACCTGCTGGCGTTGGCGGCGTCGGGCATCGAGGAACTGCGCGGGCTGCAGCGCGCCGCAGTCGACGACGCGAGCGCGTGACCCTGCTTCTGTCGACGCGCAACGCGCACAAGGTGCGCGAGTTCGCCCGTCTCCTCGCACCGCTGACCGTTGATCCGTTGCCCGACGACGTGGTTCTGCCCCCGGAGACGGGGGAGACGTTCGCTGAGAACGCGCTCGGCAAAGCCCGCGCCGCGGCTGCCGCCACCGGCCGCCCGTCGATCGCCGACGATTCCGGGATCGAGGCGGAGGCTCTGGGCGGGGCGCCCGGGATCTACTCCGCGCGTTTCGCCGGGGAGGGCGCGACCGACGAGGAGAACCTGGCCAAGCTCCTGGCCGAGGCGCCGGCCGGCAGCGCACTCACCTACGTGTGCGTGATCGCGTACGTCGATCCGGCCACGGCTGAGGAGCACTTCTTCGACGGCCGCTGCAGCGGCACCTTGGCTGCGAGCCCGTCTGGGGCCGGAGGCTTCGGCTACGACCCCGCCTTCTGCCCCGACGATGAGCCGGGTGAGCGCACGATGGCCGAGCTGAGCGATGCAGAAAAGGACGCCATCAGCCATCGCGGCCGGGCGGCACGGGAGTTGCTCGCGTGGCTCCCGACCTGATCCCGCCGGATGGGCGGCCGGCCGTGAAGTCGCGGGCCGCGCTGCTGTCAATCTTCTCCAACTCCGGGCTGATCCTCCTGAAGGTGGTGGCGGGGACGCTCACCGGGTCGGTGTCGATCCTGTCGGAGGCGATGCATTCCTCCGTCGATCTGATCGCGTCGCTGGTCGCGTACATCTCGATCCGCAAGGCTGACGAGC
Organism: Solirubrobacterales bacterium; assembly: GCA_038319025.1. GTDB lineage: Bacteria > Actinomycetota > Thermoleophilia > Solirubrobacterales > Solirubrobacteraceae > JBBQCW01. The sequence continues at coordinate 115,148 of JBBQCW010000007.1, read as the reverse complement.
CCGCCGACGAGGATCACCCTTGGGGCCACGCCAAGGTTGAGAACCTGGCTGCGGCCATCGAGGGCATGCTGATCCTGCTCGGCTCCGGGATCATCGCCTTCGCCGCCATCCGTCGCCTGGTGGTGGGTGGGAGCGTCGAGAAGCTCGGCTTCGGTATCGCGGTGATCGGATTCTCGATGCTGGTCAACGTCGGCATATCCACCGTGCTTCACCGCCGTGCTCGCGAGACCGAGTCGCCCGCATTAGAGGCTGATGCCGCCCATCTGCGGACCGATGCGTTCACCTCAGGTGCCGTACTGATCGGCCTCGTCCTCGTGCACGTGACGGGCGCCGACTGGATCGACCCTGTCGTAGCCCTGATCGTGGCCGCGGCGATCCTTTGGACCGGCATTTCGATCCTCGCCCGGGCCAGCCGTGTACTCGTCGACGAGGCGTTGCCGGCCTCCGAATTGGAGGCGGTGGGCGAGGAAGTGCTCGATTTCGGCGATCGTGGGGTACGTGGCTACCACAAGCTCCGTGCGCGCCGGGCGGGCTCGCGACGCCACGTCGACCTCCACGTGCAATTCGTGGCGGGTACCAGTCTGGAAGCTGCCCACTCGACCGCGCACGCGCTTCAGGATGCGATTGCCGAGCGACTTCACGGGGCCGACGTGCTGATTCACATCGAGCCGCAGGACAGCGTCCGGCCCGGCACCGAGATTGGCGGCGCCGCGGACGGCACCCCGCAAAAAAACCCCTGATGTACAGGGATTTTACGTCAACGAATGTTGATCGCGGCCGACGCGCCGATGGCCAAGGCGACGAATCCGTACCCGATGTAATCGGACAGGAAGAGCAGTACGGCGGTGATCACACACACCGCAACGGTGGTGAGCCAGGAGGCACGGGCGAGCGTCATGAACGACATGGTCGCGCATCGTGACGACGGTGCCGAGGCACGGGGTCGTCCGATGGGCGCGCAACACTGCCGCGCCGATCACCTGTTTTCGGTCTGATTCCCGTTGGTCAGAGGGATTGTGCGTCCGAAGACGGTGGTAGCTTCGACCCAACCATCCCCTCGAAGGAGGAGCCGACGTGACGAAGTCAGAGTTCATCGACCACATCGCCCAGAAGGCGGAACTGTCCAAGGCGGATGCCGGTAAGGCCGTCGACGCCGTGCTCGAGACGATCAAGGACACGCTGTCGCGTGGCGGTGACATCACGTTCTCCGGATTCGGCAAGTTCCACGTCGCCCACCGCGGTGCCCGTCAGGGCGTCAACCCGCAGACCGGCGAGAAGATCCAGATCGCCGCTTCCAAGGCGCCGAAGTTCTCCGCCGGCTCCGGCCTGAAGAAGTCGGTCAAGGAAGGCTGATCGAGCACTCCTCGCACGCTGAGCGGTCGGCCGGCACCCATTTCGGGGATCGGCTGGCCGTCCAGGTGGAGCTGCGGGCGTCCCAGATCGTTCTGGGTCTTGACCCGGATCCGGGTCGGCTGTGGCCTGGAGCCGCACTGCACGAGGCCCACGGCGACGATCCGGCCCAACTGGCCGCCACCGCCGTCGCCGGCCACTGCCGTGCACTGATCGATGCCGCCGGCCGCGCCTGCGTCGCGGTCAAGCCCCAACTGGCCTGCTTTGAGCGGCTCGGCGCGCCTGGGCGAGTGGCGCTCGATGTTGTCGTTCGCCACGCCCACGACGCCGGCCTGCTGGTTCTCGCCGACGCCAAACGCGGCGACATCGACGTGAGCGCCCGGGCCTATGCGCAGTCGCTGCTCGGGGCAACTCCGTCGCCCTACGGCGAGATCGAGGGCCTTGGGGCCGACGCCATGACCGCCAGTCCGTACATGGGTGCGGACACCGTGGCCTCGCTGCTTGACGTAGCGCGGCCGCGTGGCGCAGGGGTCTTCGTGTTGGTGCGCACCTCCAACCCGGGTGCCGTCGATATTGAGGACGTCGTGCTGCAGGACGGTGGATCGGTCTGGGAGCACGTCTCCCGACTGGTGAGCGCTGCCGGTGACCCGGGGCCGGCCTCGGGAATCGCTGACGTGGGGGCAGTCGTGGGCGCGACCGCTCCGGAGCACATCGCCACGATGCGCGAACTGATGCCCGCGACGCCGTTCCTATTGCCTGGCGTGGGCGCTCAGGGCGGTCGTGTGGAGGATCTCGCTCCGGCCTTTGCGCCCGGCCGTGCCGGCGGCCTCGTTACGGCTTCACGGTCGATCGCCCAAGCGCACGAGCAGCACGGTGGGAATGCCGCGACGGCGGCGCGCGAAGAGGCCGAGCGCCTGCGCGCAGCTGCTTGGGCGCTGTCGGACTGACTTCCGACACCGGGTGGGTACGGCGCACGCTGCGTTGCGCGTGTCGGCCCAGGCATTCCTGACGCCTATTGTCCGGGCGATGCGTCGACGTTCCAGTTGGGCCGCCAGACTCCTGGCTCCACTTGCTCTGCTTGCGGCGATCGGCGCCGTGTGGGCGGTCCTGCATGGCGAGGTCGACAAAGCGGCGAAGAGCAGCGGGACATCTGCCACGGCGACCGCCGTACACGTCACGACGACGAAGCACAAAAAGCAGAAGCGGACCTACCGCGTGAAGTCCGGTGATGTGCTTTCGATCATCGCTGCCCGCACCGGTGTTTCGCTGGAGCGCATTCAGGCGCTCAACCCGAGTCTGGACGCCAATGCGCTGCAGACCGGCCAGGTCATCAAACTGAGTCGGTGAGAAACCTCGTCGCAGTCCGTCGCGCCGCTTGGCCCGCACTTCTCGTCACCGCTTTCATCGTGGTCGGCGTGAATACCCCTGTGGCCCAGGCACAGCCAAGCATCGGGGCCCCGGCGTACATCGTCATCCAGCCCAGCACCGGTGACGTCGTCGCCTCGCGCAACCCTCGACAGAAGCGCGAGATCGCGTCCACGACGAAAATGATGACGGCGCTCCTGACGATCGAGCACACGTCGCCGTCCCACGTCTATACCGTCGCGCCTTACGCTGCCGGGCCCGGCGAGTCAGTCGCCGGCCTGCGCGCAGGGCAGCGGATGCGGGTCGCCGATCTGCTGCGGGCTCTGCTGTTGCCCAGCGCCAACGATGCGGCTCACACGCTGGCTGTCGGCGTGGGCGGATCCCAGCGCGCGTTCGTGCGGATGATGAACCGCCGGGCGCGGCAGCTTGGGTTGACCGACACCCACTACACGACCCCGATCGGCCTTGACGATCCGCGCAATCAGTCGAGCGCGCGCGACCTCGTCCGGCTTGCGGGCGTGTTGCGCACCAAGCCCTTCCTGCGCGCCACGATGGACCTAAAGCGCGCCGTCCTGCATTCAGGGCCTGTGGGCAAGGTCGTCGTGAACCGAAACACCCTCGTGCAGACCATTCCGTGGGTGAACGGCGTCAAGACCGGCCACACGAACACCGCGGGGTATGTGTTGGTCGCCTCGGCAAGCCGCCGCGGGGTGCCCGTCCTGAGCGCCGTTCTCGGCACGCCGAGCGAGGCGGCTCGCAACGCTGACTCGCTGGCCCTGCTGCGCTACGCCACCGACCGCTACCACCGCGTGACCGCGCTGCGGTACGGGCAGCCTTTGGCCACGGTGCCGCTCGCCTTTCGCGATCAGCGCGTGACGCTGGTCGCCGCGCACACCATCCGGCGCATCGTGCGCAAGGGGGAGCGGACGACGTTACGCGTGGTCGGCGTCCCCGCCAAGCTCAACGGACCATTGCCCCGCGGCACACGCGAGGGCACTGTGCTGGTGCGCTGGCGCGGCCGTACGGTGGCGCATGTCGCTCTCATCACGGCGGCGCCGGTGGCGGCGGCGACCGTCATCGATCGGATCAACGACACGGTGCCGGGCGGCACCACGGCCATCGCCGCGCTGATCGCCGTACTGGCGAGCGCTACGCTTCTTCTGTTGGTGCGGCACCGCCGCGCCACTCGACGCAGAAGCGTCCGTCCGTCACCGCAGGAAAGCGGCGTCGCATGATCATCACCGTCACCCTCAACGCCGCCATCGACAAGTCGCTTTCGGTACCAAATTTCCGACTGGGTCGCCGCCATCGCACCGTCGAGCAGATGACCATGCCAGGGGGCAAGGGCGTCAACATCGCCCGCACGCTCAAGACGCTGGGCACGCCCGTGATCGCCACCGGGTTCGCCGGCGGACCGACCGGAACGCGCATCGTCGAGCAGCTCACCGAGGACTCGATCCTCAACGATTTCGTGCGCATCCGCGAGGAGTCCCGGACCAACACCGCCGTCTACGACCCCACCAACGGCGAGCAGACCGAGATCAACGAGCGTGGCCCAGCGGTCACGGCCAAGGAGCTTGAGCTCTTCCGCGACAAGCTGCTCTACCTAGCCCGAGGGGCCGATGTGGTGATTTTCGCCGGCACCTTGCCGCGGGGCGTGAATCCAGAGATCTACGGCGAGTTGATTCGCGAGGTCCGCAAGCTGGGCGTCACCGCGATGGTCGACACCGACGGCGATCCGCTACGCCACGCCGTCCGGGCCGAACCTGACGTGATCTCGCCCAACGTTCTCGAGGCCGAGGAGCTGGTCGGCCACGAGTTCAATGACGATGAGGATCGCGCGATCGCCGTCCGCGAGATGTGCGAGCTGGGCGCCCACGAGGCCATCATGACGGTGCCCGACGGCTGCGTCGCCCGGATTCGCGAGGACGGCTCGGACCGGCTCGTCCGCGTCACGATCGATCCGCGCGAGGCCGTAGCGGCTCGCGGCGCCGGTGACGCATTTCTGGCCGGATACGCCTCGGCGCGGTACGCGGATCGTCCGCGGGAGGAATGCCTGCGGTTCGGTGTGGCGTGCGGCGCGGAGTCCACGCAACGCCTGGGGGCGGGCATGGTTGATCCGAAGGACATAGACCGCCTGATGGCCGAGACGTCCGTGGAGCAGCTCGCCACGCCGGTCGAAGCGCTGTAGTTCCGGCTCGAATCACGCTGGGAGCGGCCTCGCCCGGCGGCTCCGCCGGACGGCGGTGGTATCGTCGTGAGGGTGGTTGCCGCCACCGACGCACCCCTCGCCGCATCAGTTCCCGACCCCGTTCGCGCGGGGTCGTTTCGTCCGCTTTCGAGCCTAGGATCATCAGATGGAGATTGAAATCGGCCGCGGGAAGAAGGCCCGCCGCGCCTATGGCTTTGACGACATCGCGATCGTGCCGTCCCGGCGCACCCGGGATCCCGACGATGTCGACATCTCATGGAAGCTCGCGGACTACCGCTTTGAGCTGCCGCTGCTGGCCTCGGCCATGGACGGCGTCGTCTCGCCGACCACGGCGGGGATCATCGGCAAGCTCGGCGGTCTGGCCGTGCTGAATCTCGAGGGCATCTTCACGCGCTACGCCGACGCTGAGGAGCAGCTCGAGCGCATCTCCCATCTGCCCAAAGACGCGGCCACCTCCGCGATGCAGGCGATCTATCAGGAGCCGGTAAAGCCGGAGCTGATCACGCAACGCATCCGCGAGATCAAGGAGCAAGGCGTCGTCTGCGCGGCCTCGCTGACGCCGCAGAAGGTCGCCAAGTACTACGAGCTGGCGCTGGAGGCCGGGCTCGACATCCTCGTCATCCAGGGCACGGTCGTGTCCGCCGAGCATGTGTCCTCCGATGAGGCGCGCCCGCCGCTCAACCTCAAGGAGTTCATCCGCGACGTGGGCATCCCCGTCGTCGTGGGCGGCTGTGCCAGCTACCACACGGGATTGCACCTCATGCGCACCGGCGCTGCCGGTGTCCTGGTCGGTGTCGGTCCCGGCGCGGCGTGCACCACGCGCGGCGTACTCGGGCTCGGCGTTCCGCAGGCGACCGCGATCGCCGACGTGGCCGGCGCCCGTTCGCAGCACATGCTGGAGACAGGGGAGTACGTGCAGGTGATCGCTGACGGCGGCATGCGCACCGGTGGCGACGTGTCCAAGGCCATCGCCTGCGGCGCCGACGCCGTGATGATCGGTTCGCCGCTCGCCCGCGGCTACGAGGCTCCCGGCCGCGGCTTCCACTGGGGCATGGCCACGTTCCACCCGACGCTGCCGCGCGGTGCGCGGGTCCAGACGGTGCAGAACGGGTCGATCGAGCAGATCCTCACGGGTCCCGCGCACGAGAACGACGGCACGTTCAACCTGATGGGCGCTCTACGTACTTCGATGGCGACATGCGGCTACAAGGATCTGGCGGAGTTCAACCGTGCCGAGCTCATGATCGCTCCCTCGCTGCAAACCGAAGGCAAGCTGCTCCAGACGGCGCAAGGCGTCGGTATGGGTTCCCGCGGGGCTGCCGCCGCCGCTCCGGCCCCCAACACAGGGAACGGTGCGGGCAAGACGCCCGCGCTGGCGGAGACTTCCGCGTGAGCGGTCCTCCGGCGTCGGGCGCGCAACGCCCGCCGGACGCAGGAGTGGCGGTCGCCGAGATATCGGACGAGTCCGCGGCCATCACGATCCCGCAGGACACCGACGAGGTCGTCGTCCTCGATTTCGGTGGCCAGTACTCGCAGCTCATCGCCCGGCGGGTGCGCGAGTGCGGCGTCTTCTCCGAGCTTCTGCCCCATCACGTCGGCGCTGCGGAGGTGGCTCGGCGCAAGCCCCGCGGTCTGATCCTCTCGGGCGGGCCTGCTTCGGTGTATGCCGATGGAGCCCCCGAGCTGGATCCGGCGCTGCTTGAACTCGGCATTCCGGTGCTGGGCATCTGTTACGGCATGCAGCTGCTGGCGCTCAACCTCGGCGGGCAGGTCGAGTCGGCCGAGGTGGGGGAGTTCGGTCGCTCCACCCTCACGGTCCATGAGCCGGGTGTGCTGTTGGCCGGGCTGCCGGCGGAGCAGGCCTGCTGGATGTCTCACCGTGACACCGTCTTCACCGCGCCTCCCGGCTTCACCGCGCTCGCCTCATCGACAGGCTCGCCGGTGGCCGCTCTGGAGAACGTCGACCGTGGCATCTACGGGATCCAGTTTCACCCTGAGGTCGTCCACACGCCCTTCGGCCAGGAGATCCTCACCACGTTCCTGCGCGACGTATGCGGCTGCGGCATGGGGTGGTCGGCGGCTTCGATCGTCGAGGAGCAGATCGCTGCGATCCGCGCCCAGGTCGGTACCGGCAAGGTCATCTGCGGGCTCAGCGGTGGGGTCGACTCGTCGGTCGCCGCGCTCCTCGTGCACCGCGCTGTCGGCGACCAGCTCACGTGCGTGTTCGTCGACCACGGCCTGATGCGCAAGAACGAGGGCGAACAGGTCGTCTCCGCGTTCCGCGACGAGTTCAAGGTGCCCCTGGTGGCCGTCGACGCCGAGGACCGCTTCCTAGCGCGGCTGGCCGGAGTCACCGAGCCCGAGGCCAAACGCAAGGCGATCGGCGCCGAGTTCATTCGGGTCTTCGAGGAGGAAGCCGAGCGCATCGGCGACGCGAAGTTCCTCGTTCAGGGCACGCTCTACTCCGACGTCATCGAGTCCGGTGGCGGCACCGGCGCGGCCACCATCAAGTCCCATCACAACGTCGGCGGTTTGCCTGACGATCTGGAGTTCGAACTCGTCGAGCCGCTGCGGGCGCTGTTCAAGGACGAGGTGCGCGCCGTCGGCTCCGAACTCGGCCTGACCGAGAAGCTCGTGTGGCGCCAACCGTTCCCAGGCCCGGGTCTCGCCATCCGCATCGTCGGCGGCGAAGCGACCAAGGCCCGCCTGGACGTGCTGCGCGACGCCGACGCGATCCTGCAGGACGAGATCCGCACCGCCGGCCTTTACCGGGACCTATGGCAGTCCTTCTGCGTCCTACCCGACGTTCGTACCGTCGGCGTGCAGGGCGACGAACGAACCTACGGCTACGTCGTCGTCATCCGTGCGGTGACCAGCGACGACGCCATGACGGCCGATTGGGCACGTCTCCCGTACGACCTGCTCGAGCAGATCGCCAGCCGGATGATCAATGAACTGCGCGAAGTCAACCGGGTGGTCCTGGACATCACGTCCAAGCCCCCCGGCACCATCGAGTGGGAGTGACGCTGGGGTCATCGCGGGGCGGTTGACTGTTCACGGGAGTTTCCCAAACGGAACTTCGCGCGTGCAGAGGAATTCGTCGTTGGGGACGATGAAACAAAGCGTTCGTCGTTTTGCCCGTGTGCGGTCCCGTAGCGTGGTCGAATGATCAGTACGTTCGCCACGGGGTTCGGGCTCGGCTTCGTCGTAGCGGCCGCCGTCGGGCCGATCTCGCTGCTCTGCATCCGCACGGTGCTGTCGGGAGCAACCGCTTCGGGCATCGCGATCGGCGCGGGCGCTGCGGTGATCGACGGCACCTACGCGCTGCTCGGAAGCCTGGGCGCCGCTGCAGTGCTGAAAATCACGGCTTTTGACATCGCCGTCGGCGTTCTCGGATGCATCTTCCTGGCCTGGCTCGGCGCGCGCACGTTGTGGTCGGCGTTCCGCGTCAGGATGGGCGCCGAACGTCTAGACGAGGTCGCGCGCCCGCGGCGGGCATTCCTCACGTCGCTCGGTGCGACAGCCTCCAATCCGTCAACCATCCTGAGCTGGGCCGCCGTGTTCGCTGCCACCTCGACGGCGGGCGGCGGCACGATCGTCTACCTGGTGGCCGGTGTCTTCGTGGGCACCCTCACATGGTTCACCTTTCTGTCTGTCGCCTTGGCTCTCGTCCGCGGGCACATCGGCGACGGTGCGCTGACGATCGTCGACCTGGCCAGCGCCATCGCACTCTTGTGCTTCACCGGAGTGCTCGGCTACCAGACGGTCGAAGACGCCTGAATGCCTTAGACCGTTGGTCGATCACACAAGGCGCCGGGCCCCAGATTTGGGTCGATCTCCGATGCAAGGCCACGCCAGGCCGCATACGGTGATCTCGTCCATGCGAGGAGAGTCCAAGTGTTGCCCACGATTCGTTGTTTGCTGGGACCGACTAAGCGCTCAGTGATGGGCCGCGCGAGTCGCAGACTCCGGAGCCGGCTCGCAGCTGGGGTGATGGGAGTCGTCGTAGCGGCGGGGCTGTCGCAGGCGCCGGCGCTCGGAGCACCGCTCCCGAGCGGTTGGACGCCCTCCAGCAGCGGCATCGCCAACATCGCAGAGCATCCGACAACTGCCTCCGATTGGGTGTGGACGGACGCGCTGCTCGACGACTACGGGGCCACTACAGCCTCGACGCCGAACAACGGTGACTTCACGTACCCCACGGACGACGCACGGTACGCGGCGGCATGCGCGGACATCGCGGAGATCAGGGTCAGGCGCAATGGAGCGAACGTGGATGTTCTTGTCCGGCTGAACGCCATGAAGGTGACCGATGCCACCGTGGTCGGTCTCGCGTTCGATACCACGGCCGGCGGGGGCACCGCTGCGTGGGGAAAGAACTCGAAACTCAGTACGCCAGGCACTGAGCACGTCTTGATGCTGTGGGGCACCGGAGGTCAATGGGACGGTGGCGCGCTCGGGGGCATCACCACGACGATCGATACGGTCACCAACACCATGACTGCGTCCATTCCGGCGACGTCCGCGTACCTCGGAAGTAACCCGAACCACTTCGGGCTCTTCGCGGCCGCCGGGCTTTGGAACGTCGCGCAGCAGAAGTGGCTCGACGTCGCCAACGGTGCTTCGACTGCGACGACGCCAGGCGGTCGAAACAGCGTTTCGAGCGCGTCGAACGCCTTCAACGTAGCGTTTCGCAGCGGCGAGTCGGGTAGCTATCTGACCGCGAACCAGGCGGATGCCCTGAAGTCTGGTGTGCTCTGGCCGTCGGGGTCTCACACGTCTGCATCCACCTCGATGCGCGCCGACGTCAACCTCGATGTAGCGCTTCCCGCCCCAAGCGGCGTTGGCTTTCTGGAGCGCACCTACTACTCGACGGTGGCTCCGGGCGAGGGGAACAGCACAATCGGTGTGCCCCAGCGAGGTGAGCGAGACAACAACACTGGAGCGGCCCACGGCCCGTTGTTGTTGCAGAACCTAGGCAACGAGCAACCGTACAAGGTGTACGTCCCCAACCATGCACCGCCGTATGACCGGATCGGTCTGTTCATCCACGGCGGCGGGGGAAACTTCAACTCGTCGATCGATCAGCCTGGGGCGCAGACGCAACTGGGCGATAACCTCAACATGGTCCTTGTCTCGTGTCAGGCACGTGGCCCCAACAGCGGTGGCACCGATTGGGCGGAGTTGGATTGTCTTCAGGCGTTGGCAGACGCCAGACAGAAGTACGGCCTTCCCACCCAGGCCCGCGCCGTTGTGATGGGCCACTCTCAAGGAGCAGGCGCCACATTGCGGTTCGCTGTGACCCGTCCGGATCTCTTCAGCGCAGCGATTGCGCTGGCTCCGGAAGCCGGAGGCAGCGATCTGCCGGACCCTACCCACACGTACGCCCCCGAATACATCGGGCCGAACGGGGCTCCGAAGGCCCTCACCGAGAACTTTCGCAACGTGCCGTTTATGGACGTTCACGGCGAGCAGGACCTGAACAATCCGTTCGCGGACTCGCAGGCGCTCATAGCCGACCTGGCCGGCAAGGGGTACATGGAGCGCTTCATGGACGAGCCGCAGGCTGACCACAAGGCGCTGGTGCAGGATGACTACTGGGCGCAGCATGCCCAGTTCATCCAGGACGCGGCGGCGTTGGATGGTCCGCTGTCCACGCCGGCCCACGTCACGTTCAAGATGTCCGAGAACTGGTGGGCGTCAAGCATAAGCTCCCAACTGGTTTTTGATCACGCATACTGGATGTCCGGCTTGAGGGTGAGGACAAAATCCAATCCGCCAAGTTTTCTGGACAAGGCCACCGTCGACGTCAAGACCGACGGACTGGCGCAGGGCGATCCAGCGGTGAATGTGCGTCCGACCCAATATTTTCCCACCGGGCCACCGCAGGAGTACTACCTGAGCGGCCAGGACTACTCGTTCGGCACCGTCACGACCCACAATGGGTTTACCGCGAAGCTGGCGAACGTCAGTGCCGTGACCCTGGACGCAGGATCGATGGGTTTGTCGCCGAGCGGGCAGATCGTCGCCGATTTCACGGGGTCAGACGGCCCCAGCGACGTCGTGCTGAAGGGCGATTTTCAGGATGCGGTCGTGTCTGGCGCTGCGTCTGATCCGGGCACCTCTACGGGGATAACGCTGCATGTCGTCCTGGGTACGGGGACGGTCACGATCGGTCCGGATATCGTTGCGCCGACCACGAGCTTGGACAGTCGGACGCCATCCGGACCCTTCACCACGTCAGGGTCCGCATCGTTCACGTTCAGCGGCGCAGACCCTGCTCCTTCGTCCGGGACGCCGACATTCGAGTGCCGGTTGGACGGGGGATCGTGGGGGGGCTGCGCCTCGCCGAAGGCCTATGCCGGTCTGGTCGATGGGGCTCACCTGTTTGAGGCTCGCGCTAAAGATCCGGCGGGCAATGTGGATGCTTCACCGGCGAGCGCCGCGTGGACGGTCGATTCGGTTGCGCCGTCGGTGGCTATTGGTTCTCATCCGGCGGTCGCTGTGTCGTCGGCGTCGGCGAGTTTTGCTTTCTTGGCGTCTGACCCTGCGCCTTCGTCGGGGTTTTCGCAGACGTGCAAGTTGGATGGTGGTGCGTATGCGCCGTGTTCTTCGCCGCAGGCTTATAGCGCGCTTGTTGATGGGTCGCACACGTTCAGCGTGAAGAGCACTGATGGTGCCGGGAACAGTGCGACTGATTCGTTTGTCTGGTCGGTCGACACTGTTGCTCCTGATACGTCGGTGTTGGTGCGCTCGCCGGCGGTTTCGCCGACGACGTCAACGTCGGCGACGTTCACGTACTCCGGTACCGATCCGTCGCCGTCCTCAGGAACGGTGGCGTTCGAATGCAAGCTTGATGGCGGCTCGTTTGCCAGTTGCCCGGCGTCGGGCAAAACTCCCTCGGGGTTGGCTGACGGTTCGCATACGGTGACGGTGCGAGCGGTCGATCCGGCGGGCAATGTTGACGCTTCACCGAGTGCGTCGACCTGGGTGGTCGACACAGTGGCACCGACGATCGCGATCGCGGTCCCAGTCAGCGGCGGCTCGTACGTGAAGAACACCAATCGCGCGGCCAGCTATTCATGCACCGACACCGGTGGGTCCGGGGTGGCGTCCTGTGCGGGGACCGTGGCCAACGGCGCCAACATCGATACATCTACCGTCGGAAGCCACTCGTTTACGGTCACCGCCGTCGACAATGCCGGCACCAGCGTCAGCACGACCGTCGTGTACGACGTCCACCGCTGAGACGCGCTGGTACGACGGAGCGGTTGTCTGGCGCGCGCGTTCGCGGGCATGAGGTAGCGTGAACTGATGGAGGCGACGGTAACGCTGGGTCAATCCAAGGATGTCGAGAGGATCATCGCCGCGGTGCAGGCGCGGGAGGACGCGCTGGCTGACGGCATGCTTGCAGAGATCGCTCGGCAGATCGACGAATATGCTGGCGACGAGCGGGCGGAACTGCGCGTAGCAGTCCGAGAACATTGCCTCACACATGTGAGGCTGTTCTTGGACGTCGTGGTGACTGGGCGCGCCCTGCAGCCCGGTGAACTCCCGTTCCTACCCGCTACGGCGGCTCAGCGAGTCCAACAGGGCGTGCCCTTGGACGCAGTGTTGCATGCGTTCCGCGTAGGCCATCGTTGCGTCTGGGATGCCATCGTCGCCACGGCAGCTGATGATCCGGCTGGTGAGGCAGCGGCGCTGGCGATGGCTCGCCCGTCGATGGAGTACATCGACAGCGTGTCGTCTGCGGTTGCCGATGCTTATCTAGAGGCGCAGTTGGGTGCGGTCGCCGATCAGGACCGTGGGCGCCGGGACCTGCTGGATCTGCTTCTCGAGGGTCGGCTGCCGTTGGGCGGCGAGATGCAGGCCCGCGCCGTGGCGCTCGGCTTCGAACCCCCGGTGCCGTATGTGGTCGGCGTCGTGGCCGTAACGGCTGCGGCCGAATCGAGCCACACCATGCAGCGTCAAGTCGCTCGTGCCGTCGAGGACAGGGTGCGAGAGGTGTGCACCGGTGTGCTCTTGGTGGCCCGCCGCGACGAGATCGTTGGCTTGTTTGCCCCTCGCGGCGGTGACCTTGAGGCGTTGCGCCATGAGCTGAACACGGCGGTCACCCGGTTGCACGAGGGCCGTGATGTGACCGTCGCCATCGGCATGAGTACCGAGGTCTCGGGCCTCGACGCTGCGGCACTGGCTTACCGTGAGGCTCGACGGGCCTTGGCGTGGGCGTCACCCGGGCCGCAGGTCGTCGCGCTCCCGTTCGTCTCGGTGTTCGACTATCTGATCGCCAGCGCCGACGATACGGCGAGACGTATCCCATCACCTGCAGGCCCGCTGTTGACCGGCGAGGCGATGAACGTCACCGTCGCGCGGGACACGCTTCTCGCGTACTTTGACGGCGGCCTCAACGTCCGACGGGCGGCCGAGGAGCTCGGCATCCACGCCAACACCATGCACTACCGGCTCCGACGTATCGCGGAGGTCACCGGCTGTGACCTGCATGACTTTCGCTCGCTCATCGAACTGCTCATCGCACTGAGGCTGCGCGATGCGCCGCTGGCTGGCTCTGCTGCGCCCGAGAACTTGTGATCGCATCACAACCTGTGCGGGGCGAATTTGCGCTCCTGTCCGATGCGCCGCGGTCTGGCTCGTCCCTACTGTCGTCTCAAAGGTCCTTCTGAGGAGAGTTTCATGGTCCGTCGTTCCCGCGTTTCCCGTCCATCACTGCTGCGCGTGCTCATCGCGAGCTTGCTGTCCGTGGCGTCGATCGTCGTCGCGTTCGCCGCGCCCGGCGCGTCCGTCGCCGACGGCGGAGGCGCGTGTACCGCGCTGACTCCGATGGCGGCACCGTTCGTCGGACCGGATTCAAGCCTCGGGTTCAACCCGACGGCACCACTGGACGACAACGCGAACGTCAACGACGCGGCCGGCACCGGGCAGATGTTCGAGCGGGTCAATTCCCCGGGCATCACCGACGTGGCCAACGTCAACAGCACGACCGGGGTGCCGGACAACTCGGCCACGGGCACCGAGCGCAAGGGTATGGGCGGTTCGGTGGTTGCCGACATCAACAGCGACGGCCTGACCGACATCGTGCTCCAGTACGACAAGCTCGGTGCTGGGGCGACTCAGAGCGCCTTTGTTTCGGCGATGACGCGGTTCATGCTGAACGACGGCTGCGGCCACTTCACCGAGGCCTCCCACTCCTTCTCGGGAACAGGGGTCAACGCGATTCCCGTGGCGCCAAACGCAGCCGGCAACACCGCGATTCCGTACTTCGCCGACTTCAACGGTGACGGCTGGCCCGACATCTACATCACCCGTAACAAGTCCTCCAACAGCTTCTACATCAACAACGGCGACACCAACGGCAACGGCAAGGTCGACGACTTCGCCTACACCAACTACGCCAACAGCATGGGCCTGAGCAACTTCAACGCTTACAACCGCCAGGCGCAGATCGCCGACATCAACGGCGACGGGTTCCTCGATATCGCGGTGGGCGCCGACCAGATCGCCAACCGGCCTAACATCGGCCGCTCCTTCAACCGGATGTTCGTCTACAAGCCGCCGTCGGGTGGTGTGAACTCGCCCGCGGACTTCGTCAGTGGCACGTACGAGGACCGCTCGGGTCCGACCAGCGATCCGGGTGTTACGACGCAGGTCGCGTCGTCCTCCGGGTTTAGCGCGCAGGGCTATCAGCGTCCGATCAACCTCAACCCGACGACCGGCCTCATCCCCGGTTTCGGTGGCGCCCGTGATGCCGCATCGGCCAACACCTCCGTGAGCGCCTCGGCCGTCTTCGGCGTCGCCCCAGTGGACGGCAACCCGGCCTTCAGCCCGGCCCCGAACCCGGTGTACAACGCCAACAACCCCGGCTACTGCAACAAGAACGTCGACAAGGCAGGTCCGCGACTGGTGTTGCGTGACCTCGACGGTGACCGCAGCCCGGATCTCATCCAGAGCTACCACGCCGACATGAACACGCGTATCCCGCCGACCCAGGTGGGCCAGACGCAGCAGTCGATCATCGACAGCGTCTGCTCGCCGAGCAACTGGAATGTCGGGGTATATGCGTGGCAGAACACGATCGCCTCGACCGGCAAGTTCACCCAGCGCACCGAAGCCGACGGAAACGGCTTGGTCGACACCGGTCGCCTGAAGTACGTCGGTGGCAAGGGCTCGCCGGCCGGTACAACGAGCGGCAGCACGCCGGCGGCATTGACCACGGGTCCGCTCACCAGCGCCGCCATCGCAGGGCGGGCCGGCACGACGGCGGACTCAACCGGCAACAAGGCGCCTACGGGCACCTGGCAGGCCGATCCGACGGAGGGTGACGCGCCGAGCCTGGCCTACATGAACACGGCTGACGTCAACAATGACGGCAAGCTCGACGTGATCGGCGTGGGCGACAGCTCCACAATCTCCCACGCCCAGACAGCTGCAAACAACATCAACGGCCGCTTCTGGACGAACGATGGCGGCTTCCAGTTCCACGAGTCGACGCACGACTCCGGCCTGGACTCGCTGAACTGGACTTACGATCAATGGGCCACGTTCTTTGGCAACGAGACGTTCCCCAGGTCTGCACGCATCGTGCAGGGGGCCTGTGAATCCTCTGACATGCAGGGTCCGAACCCCGGTACTTGCTACGACACCGTGACCCACAAGGGCGCGGCCGACACCGTCGGGGACATCACGCCCGCCACCAGTTGGGCCGAGGGCAAGATCTATGGCGCCGACACCACGTTCGACGACTTCAACAACGATGGAGCGATCGACTTCCTGCTCAGCGATCGGCGGGAGATCGACGGCGCCTGGGGCGAGATTCGCGACGTCCTTTACATGAACGACGGCAACGGGCACTTCACGCCCCAGAAGACGACAGTGTCCGGTGTGGACTCTGCGTCGATCGCCGCCGAAGTGGGCGACCTGAACAACGACGGCCTGCCGGACATCCTGATGAACGCGGATCCGCTGAACACCTACACCGTTTCGTCGGCCAACCCCGTCGGAGACATCCTGCGCGGCGTCGATCCGCCGGCCGATCGGTTCAAGGACAAGATCTACATCAACCAGGGCCTCAACGGCGCGGCCGCCAACAACTACGCCAAGATCCTGTTGGTCGGCGGATTGGATCGCAACCTGATCGGGTCACAGATCTACCTGTACAAGCACAGCGACGGCACTCTCCTCGGTCGACGCGACGTGTACCCGACCGACAGCTACAAGTCATCGCATGGCCTCGACGTCCACTTCGGCCTGGGGTCGACCAAATCAGTCGATGCCCTTGTGAAGCTGCCGGACGGAGGCAACCGCACGTTCACCAACATCCCGATCAACGACTTGGTCAAGCTCAACGTGACCACGGCCGCGATGACGACGACGTTCGACTCGACCGCACCGACGGTGACGATCGGTGCTCCGGTGGAGGGGGCGTCGTTCCTCAAGAACTCGTCCCACGCTGCCAGCTACTCCTGCGCGGATACGGGCGGCTCGCGCCTCTCGACTTGTGCGGGGCCGGTGGCAGACGGTGCGGACGTCGATACGTCGACGGCCGGAGCAAAGACGTTTACGGTGCACGCGGCGGATGGTGCGGGCAATGTGAAGGATGTCACGGTCAACTACTCGGTGTACGCGGATACGACGGATCCGTCGGTGCAGGTTGATGCGCCGAGTGAGGGTGATTCGTTTTTCAAGGGCACCACGCAGGTCGCGCATTTCTCCTGCTCGGATGCGGGCGGGTCGGGTCTGAGCTCGTGTGTCGGGACGGTCGCCGATGGTGACCTGGTCGATACGTCGACGGCTGGCGCGAAGACGTTCTCCGTGCATGCCACCGACGGTGAGGGGAACGTGACTGACGAAACGGTCCACTATTCGGTCTATGCGGATACGACTGCGCCGACGGCGCAGATCGATGCCCCGCTGGAGGGCGCGTCGTTCTTCAAGGGCACCGTGGTGCATGCGGCGTTCTCGTGTGCGGATTCGGGTGGGTCGGGCCTGGCGTCGTGTGTCGGTGATGCGGCCGATGGTGCGGCCATCGATACCTCGTCCGCCGGCGCGAAGACGTTCTCCGTGCATGCCACCGACGGTGAGGGGAACGTGACTGACGAGACGGTCCACTATTCGGTGTATGCGGACACGACTGCGCCGACGGTGCAGATCGACGCGCCGGCCGGTGGGGCGTCGTTCTTGAAGGACAGCGTGCAGCTGGCTGACTTCTCGTGCTCGGATTCGGGCGGGTCGGGCCTGAGCTCCTGTGATGGGACCGTCGCTGATGGCGCGGCGATCGATACCAGCTCCGGTGGGTCGCACATGTTCACCGTCGATGCCGCTGACGGCGAGGGCAACGTGTCCCAGACGACGGTGATCTACACCGTCGTCGTGCCGCCGGTTCCGACGTTGGCCATCGCGCCGTCGATCCAGAACGGGTTGACCGAAGGTACGGGGCTGCTGGGTCGTAAGGGCCTCTGGACGAACGCGCCGACGAGTTATCAGGTGCAGTGGCAGCGGTCTGATGTTGCCGGGACGTCGTTCACCGATATCTCCGGGGCGACGGGCAACACCTACCGGTTGGTGACCGCTGATGTGGGGCGCCGGATGCGCTTCCAGGTGATCGCTGTCAACGCGGGTGGCGCCTCGTCGGTCGCGTCCTCGCCACCGTCGGCTGTCGTGATCACGTTGCCACCGATCAACAAGCGGGTCCCGACGATCACCGGTAGCCCGGTGGAGAAGCAGATCATCCGCCGCACATCGCTCGGCTTGTTCTCCGGTAAGGGACCGATCACCTACGTTCAGCAATGGCAGCGTTCTGATGCTGCCGGGACGTCGTGGACGAACATCACGGGGGCCACTGGGTCCGCGTATAAGCTGACGGCATCCGATGTCGGGTTCCGAGTGCGGCTGATGGTGACCGCGACCAACCCCGGCGGCCCGACCGCCACGCCCTCCGCGGCCACCGCGGAGATCACTCACTGAACCGAACGCGAGATGGTCGGTCGCGGACACCCCGCGGCCGGCCGGCTCGCTGACGGACTGACGTGATTTGGGCGCCAGGGGCGCGCTGCCGGTCGCCGGCTGAGACCCCAGCCGCGGTCCGCAGCGCGCACCTGGCGCTAGGTCGCCGCCGGCTCGCGCCGCCGGCCCGCCGTAGGTGAATGCGCACAATCGACTGGGCGCAAACTTGAGCCGATCTCCGATGCGTGTTACCCAGCGCGGGCCTACGCTCGAACTGTCCATAACAGGAGGAGGGAAGTGCACCCAGCGCTGCCGGCCGCGGAGAGACGCGGCGGCAGAACAACGGGAAAGCACATCAGGACGAACGGCCACGGGCCTGCGTTCGCCTTCCGAACCCCAAGGAAACCAGCCATGCCTGCTCGTACCCTCGCGACCGTCCTCATTACTGCCATCGTCTGCGCGATCTGTGCGTCCTCGGCCGCGGCGTCGTTCCTCTCCGCCCCGCTGCCCTCCGGCTGGTCAGGACAGGGAAGCGGGATCGCCACCTACGCGGAGTACTCCGGCGGCCAGTGGATCTGGACCGACGGACTGCTGGACGACAAGGGTGCCAAGACGGCGACCTCAGGCAACGGGAAGGGTGACTACACCTATCCCACCGATGACTCCCGGTTTGCCGCGTCCGCCGCCGACATCGCCGAGATCCGCGCCAAGCGCAGCAGCGATGGGAGCCGGGTGGAGTTGCTGGCCCGCTTCAACGCCATGGTCGTCAACGACGCCGCCGTGATCGGCTTCGCGTTCGACACGGCGGCCGGCGGTGGCGCTCAGGCGTGGGGCAAGAACTCGAAGCTGAGCACGACGGGCACTGAACACGTCCTGATGCTGTGGGGCACCGGTGGGCAGTGGGACGGCGGGTCGCTCGCGGCCGTCGGCATCACGACGTCGATCGATCTGAGCACCAACACGATGACGGCATCGGTGCCGGCGGCCCTGCTCGGCAGTTCCCCGTTCGGGATGTACGCAGCCTCAGGTCTATGGAATCCGAGTGCTCAGACCTGGCTCGAAGTCGCCAAGACCGCGACCGCCACCTCGCCCGGGGGCCGGCCGGCCGCCGCGACGGCAGCGTCCAACGCGTTCAACGTCCTCCGCGTCGGCGATGTCGGCACCTTCCAGTCCACCAACCAGGCGGTTGCCCTGGCCACGGGCACGCTTCCCGCCTCACAGGGTGCTGCCGTCCTGAAGCCGACCATCGACTTGGACAACGGCACCGGGGTCACCCCGCTGCCCACCAGCGGCTACCTGGAGCGGACCTACTACTCGGCCTACGCCGCGGGTGAAGGCAACAGCACCGCCGGATTGGCGATCCGCGGTCCACGGGACAACGCCAACGGCAACCCCAACGGGCCGTACCTGCTTCAGAACCTCGGCCATGAATTGCCGTACAAGATCTACGTCCCGTCCAACCTGCCCGCCCATCCGCGCATCGGCGTTTTCATGCACGGTGGCGGCGGCAACCTCAACTCGTTCATCGACCAGCCCGGCATCCAGCAGCAGTTCGGCGAGGGCCTCGGCATGATCCTCGTATCGTGCACGGGTCGTGGCCCGAACAGTGGCTACACCGATGCTTCGGAGCTCGACTGCCTGGAAGCACTCGCTGACGCCAAGCTGCGCTACGGCCTGGGCGACGACACGAAAGCTCTGGTGATGGGCCACTCGATGGGCGCCAGCGGCACGCTGCGGCTGGCGGTCACTCGCCCCGATCTCTTCAACGCTGCGATCGCCGAATCCCCTGGGCCGGCCGGCTGTGACCTGGCGTTCCCGGGCTGCCCGCCTGGTTATCAAGCCGGCACCGTGCCGAACGGCGCGCCCCGGGCACGGACGGCCAACTTTCGCAATCTGCCGTTCATGGATGTGCACGGCGAGCAGGATGTGAACAACCCGTTCGCGGACTCGGTGACCCTCACGAATGATCTCCTGGGCAAGGGATACATGTACCGGTTCATGGATGAGCCGACGGCCGCGCACTCCACACTGACCGACGACGACTACTGGGCCGAGCAGGCGGGCTTCCTGCAGGAAGTGCCAGATCTGTCGAACCCGGCTCATGTCACGTTTTCGATGTCAGAGAGCTGGTGGCGAGCCGACATCAGCAACGAGCTCGTGTTCGACCATGCTTACTGGCTGTCGGGATTCCACGTGCGGGACACGTCAAACGGATTCCTCTCCAACGGCACCGTCGACGCCACGACGTCAGGTCTCTCGTCCAGCGTCACCGGCTTGTCGAACATCAACGAGGATCACTCCGCGGCAACACTGCCGCGGCCATACCAGTTGACCGGTCAGAACTACGTGTTCGGTACGGCGGAGACGGAGAATCGCTTCAGTGCGACGCTGACCAACGTCAGCACGTCGGCCTTTGACCTCTCGAAGATGGGGCTGCGCACTGATAGGCCTTTGTCGGTGCACCTGGTGTCCGACGGTGGGGCACAGGTACTGCTCAAGGGCTCCCTGGCGGGCACCGTGGTGAGCGGCGCGCCCTCGACGCTGGCTGCCAACGGGTTGACGCTCAGCGTCTCCTCCGGTACGACAGACGTGACCATCCGTCCCGCCGACAGCACTCCGCCGTCGGTACAGATCGATTCGCCGGCAGACGGCGTCTCATTCCTGAAGGGCTCATCGCACGCCGCGCACTTCACGTGCGCAGACACCGGTGGATCTGGTCTTGCGAGCTGTTCGGGCCCGGTGGCCGACGGAGCAGATCTTGATACCTCGTCGGCGGGCGCGAAGTCGTTCACGGTGCATGCTGTTGATGGCGATGGCAACGTGAAGGATCAGACCGTGACCTATTCGGTGTATGCGGATACGACAGCGCCGACGGTGACCATTGATGCGCCGGTGGAGGGTGCGTCGTTCCGCAAGGGCACCTCACAGATCGCGGACTTCTCGTGTGCTGATTCGGGTGGTTCGGGCTTGAGTGTGTGCGCAGGTCCCGTCGCGGATGGTGATCCGCTGGACACCTCGTCGGTGGGCGCGAAGTCGTTCACGGTGCATGCCGTCGATGGCGCCGGCAATGTGACTGACCAGACGGTGCACTATTCGGTGTACGAGGACACCGCGGCGCCGACGGTGCAGATCGATGCGCCCGTCGACGGTGCTTCGTTCCTGAAGGGCTCGACGCATCCCGCCGACTACGCGTGCGCTGACAGCGGCGGGTCGGGTCTGAGCAGCTGCTCGGGTCCGGTCGCTGATGGTGATCCGGTCGATACGTCTTCGGCGGGTGCGAAGTCGTTCACGGTGCATGCCACTGATGGTGCCGGTAACGTGACTGATCAGACCGTGAACTACACCGTGTACGAGGACACCTCGGCCCCGACCGTCCAGGTGACGTCGCCGTTGGGCGCCGCCTATCCACGGAGCTCGGTGCATGCAGCGCAGTACACATGCTTCGACACCGGTGGCTCAGGTCTGAGCGCCTGTGACGGTCCGGTCGCCGACGGTGATGCGCTGGACACCAGCACGTTGGGCTCGCATCTGTTCACCGTGCACGCCGACGATGGCGCTGGGAACACCTCGGAGACGACGGTCGTGTACGCCGTGTACGCGGCCCCTCCCGTCAACGTGGGGCCCCCGGCGATTCTCGGCACGCCGACCATGGGTAAGACGCTGACGGTGACCCTTGGGACCTGGCGTTACGGTGGCAACTCGTCCTCCTACGCGATCCAGTGGCAGCGTTCGTTCGCCGGTGGGGCGTACACGGCCGTCGGAACGGGCAAGGCGTACCGACTGAGCCGTGCGGACGTGGGTGCGAGGATCCGTGCGATCGTGACGGCTACGAACCTAGACGGATCAACCTCGGCCACCGCGACCGCGACCGCAGTCGTTCAGGGCCTCCCGCCGGTGAACTCAGTCTCGCCATCGGTCACGGGATCTGCGGTCGTCGGGAGCGTCGTCACCGGGAAACGGGGGTCGTGGACCGGGGCGTCGCCGATCAGCTACCGCTATCAGTGGCAGCGCTCGGACGTAGCCGGCACCACGTTCACCGACATCCCCGGTTCGCTGGCCACGCGCGCCGGCTACCGGGTGACGAGCAATGACGAGGGTCGCCGACTGCGGTTTGTAGTGACGGCGACAAATCTCGACGGGACTCGCTCCGCGTCCGTGCTGACGGCGACCGTCACTAGCTAGTCGCGCGCGGGTCCGCACAAGCAGGGCCACGTGCACGGGAGACATCCCGTGCACGTGGTGGTTTACCGGAGGAGCCGGGCGAGGACGAGCGTGCCGAGATCGCCGGTGGCGCCAGTGAGCAGGATCATCGCAGTGGCGCGCCCATCGCATGGAAGCCGCCGTCGACGTGCAGGATCTCTCCGCTGATGGATCGGGCGCGGTCAGACACGAGCCAGCAGACCGCGTCAGCGACTGGTCCGGGGTCCGTGACATCCCAGCCGCGCGGCGCCTGCCGGCGCCAGACGTCGGCGAGCTGCTCGAAGCCGGGAATTCCACTGGCGGCCACGGTGGCCAGCGGCCCTGCGCTGACAAGGTTCACGCGGATCCCGTCAGGGCCTAGATCTCGGGCCAGGTAGCGGGACACCGATTCGAGCGCCGCCTTGGCGACACCCATCCAGTCATAGACGGGCCAGGCCACTGCTGCGTCGAAGCCCAGGCCGACAACGCTCGGTGCCTCGCCGGCGGCGAGCAGCGGGTGGAGTTCGGCGACGAGCGCCTTGAAACTGAACGCGCTCGTCTCGAACGCCGTGCGCGCGCCGGCGCCGAGCGGCGTGACGGCGCCCACGCCTGTGATGACGACCTCGCGCAGCATCAGGCTGCGGCGCGCTCGGCGATCAGGTCGATTGCCTGGCCGACGGTCTTGATGTTCTTCAGGTCACCGCTTTTGAGTTCGACGCCGAACTCCTCGTCGACGATCTGAGCCAGCTCCGCCAGGTCGAGCGAGTCGAAGTCGAGCGCCTCGAAGCTCGCGCCGCGACTGATCTGGTCCGATTCGGCGCCAAAGTCCAGGATTGCCTTGATAACGACCTGCTCGACGTGTTCGCTGCTGATGGTGCTCACTGGTTTCTCCTTGAGTCAGGCGGACAAGCCGCCGTCGATGAACAGGGTGGTGGCCGTGATGTAGGAAGCGGCGTCGGAGGCCAGGAACGCGACGCCGGCAGCGACCTCGTCGGGCGTGCCGGTGCGCCGCGCCGGGATCGCTCGCACCTTCTCTTCACCGACGACGTCGCTGGTCATCGCGGTCGCTATGAGGCCGGGGGCCACGGCGTTGACCGTTACGCCTCGGCGTGCCACCTCCGCCCCCGCGGTGCGGGTGAAACCGATCAGACCGGCCTTGGCGGCTGCGTAGCCCGATTGCCCGACGCTAGCGCGCAGTCCCACGATCGATGAGATGTTCACCACTCGCCCGTGACGTGCTCGGACCATGCCGTTCAGCGCCTGCCGCGTGAATCGGAACGCTGCTGTGAGGTTGGTGTTCACGACGAGGTCCCACGCGTCGTCGCTCAGGGAGACGGCGAGGTCGTCGGCGCGCACCCCGGCGTTGTTCACCAGGCCTAATACCGGGCCGCCGAGCGCCTCCTGTGCGGCGGCAAACGCTTTCGGTGGAGCCGCAGCATCGGTGATGTCGACCGCGATGCCATGGGCTCGGCCACCTGCTGACTCGATTTCCTCGACGGTGAGCGCGGCGCCCGTGGGGTTCGAGCGATAGGTGAGTGCGACGGCCCATCCGTCGGCGGCCAGGGCGTGCGCGCACGCAGCGCTGATGCCGCCGGACCCTCCGGTGACCAGGACGACCGCGCCGTCAGGACGCATCGGGCTCGTCCCAGGTGATGACGGTGGCGCCCCACGTGAACCCGGCTCCGAAGGCCGCCAGCAACACGCGGTCGCCGCCGTGCAGCAGTCCGCGCTCGCGCGCCTCACCGAGGGCGAGGGGGATCGACGCGGCGGAGGTGTTGCCGTGCTCGGCGATAGTGCAGACGACGCGCTCGGGATCCAACCCGAGGCGTTCGGTCAGCGCCCGCAGGATGCGCATGTTGGCCTGGTGAAAGACAAGCAATTCCAAGTCATGTATGTGAACTCCGACGCGTGCACAGGCTGCCTCGGCCGCCTGTCCCATTCGCGCCACCGCATGGCGAAAGACCTCATGGCCGTCCATCCGGATGAGGCCATCCGAACGTTCAGCGTGCAGCAGTGGACCCAGTGACCCGTCCGCGCCCAGGCACGCGGGCCCAATCGAGGAGTCCCGGCCCTAGCGGGCGCCGAGCACCACCGCACCGGCACCGTCGGCAAAGATCGGGCCGGTGCCGCGATCGGCTGGGTCTGCATGGCGGGCCAGCATCTCCGCTCCGACGACGAGGACATCGCGCGCTCGTCCGGCCTCGATCATCGCGCTGCCCAGGGTCAGGGCACCGATGAAGCCTGTGCACGCCGCGCCCACGTCCACCGCACCGACTCCGTCGGCGCCCAGCGCGGCGGCGAGCAGGGGCGCGGTGTGCGGAACGATCTCGTCCGACGAACACGTCGCCACGAGCACGAGGTCGAGGTCCACCGCGCGCACCTCGGCGTCGTCCAGCGCAGCGCGGGCGGCGCGGGCGGCTAAGTCGTGGAGGCAGTCGCCCGGGGCCGCGTGGCGACGCGAGCGGATGCCTGTGCGTTTGATGATCCAGGCCTCGTCGACGCCAGCGGCGGCGGCGACTTCTTCGTTTCCGACCAGCCGGTCGGGCTGGGCCGTCCCGAGCCCGGTGATGGCCGTGCCGGTCAGTGGCCGGGCCTTGGGTAACGTGGCGGCCCCTCGCTCAGGCACGCTCATCGGCTCACGTCGCGTTCAGGTGGGTTGCGCTCTACGAGCCTTGCGAGCACGTCCCCGGGGCCCAGGTCGACGAAGTCAGTCGCGCCGTGGCGATACAGCTCGGGCATGACCTCCCGCCAGCGCACCGGTGCGGTGATCGCCTCGACAAGTTCGTTGGCCGGGTCGACGAAACGCTGAGCGGTGAGGCCGCTGATCACGGGTGCGTCGGGTTCCGACCAGGTGACGGCGGCGGCAGCGGCGGCGAACGCCTGCCGGGCGGGCGCCATCTCGGGCGAGTGGAACGCCCCGGCAACGCTCAGCGCGATGGCGGGCCATCCGCGCTCGCGTGCTTCTCGACGGGCCGCTTCCAGACCCGGCCGCATCCCGGACAGGACGACCTGCCCGGGGGCGTTGTCGTTGGCCACCACGAGGTTGTGATCGTCGGCCAACGCCTTCGCCTCGCTGGATGAGCCCTTCAGCACCGCGATCATGCCCTGACGACGCGCGCTCGGAAGCCTGGGCCATCATCTCCCCGCGTGTCACCGACAGGCGCACTGCGTCGGTGTGCGCGAGGGCACCGCCGGCGGCCAGCGCCGTCAGTTCGCCGAGCGAGTGCCCGGCGTATGCGCGACGGTCGGCCGGCGCGGTCCGCCTCCAGGCGGCCGAGCCAGCCAGCAGGATCGCCGGCTGGGCGAAGCGGGTGCTGTCATGGCAGCGGGAGAAAGGCTCCTGGCCCAGCAGCGCCACGGCCAGGGCGAGGAGATCAGGAGCGTGGCGTTCGACGGCTCGTGAGCGCCGCAGCGTGCTGCGCTCCTTGGCCGGGGAAGAGGTACGCGGTGACGGCCACCCCGCCAGATTGACGGCCGTTGCTCGTGCTGTGACCTTTCCGCGGCCCTCAACCGCCCAATTCGAGGGTTTAACCCGAAGATCGGGGTTCATCGGGCCCCGGGCTGTAACTTCTTGTTACTTCCGTCGGGTCCAACTGCGGTGCGCCGCGAACGCTTCGGCCCGGGTATGCACCTCAAGCTTGCGGTAAAGCAGGCTGGTGTGTTCATTCATCGTGTGCGGTGACAGGTGCAGGGCCGGACGGTCGCCGACTCGAAACCGGGGCGAGCGGCTCCATCGAGCGTCGACGCGACTACCTCGATGATCCTCGAGGCCCTCCGCTCAGAACCCGGACGGATCGGGGGAGCGGCGGCTGCGACCGCCGCCTCCTCCAGTCCACGCTCAGCTTGCGAAGCATTTCTTCAGGAAGCTCACCAGCGGCGGGGTCATGGTGGTGTCGCCGCGTGCCCCGATCCGGGCGTTGACTTGCTCGTGGGTCAGCGTTCGCGCATCGACGAGCGAGGTGGAGACGCCGGCGCCGCGCAGGACGTCGGCGAAGTTCTTTTCGATGGCTTGCCGGCGAGGCGTGCCACGGTAGACCGTGATGGTCCGCGGGATTCCCGCGCCGCGCCGGATCAGCAGTGTGGCGGACGTCTCCCGCTCGTAGTTCGGATTGTTGCCCAGCGCGTTGACCCACTGGGCCTTCTCGCCTGATGAGCCGTCCGCGGAGACCTTGTCAAAGCCCTCGGTGTCCAGCGGTCCTGCGCAGCGCACGTCGGTCAGCTTCAGTTTGCGCTCCTTCAGCCAGCGTGGGTTCGTCGTCACGTTCGACACTATGTCGGCGCCTGCCGAGTGGCCCAGCACAGCGATCCGTGATCGGTCGCCGCCATACGACGCGATGTGCGAGCGGGTCCAGGCCACGGCGGCCGCGACGTCGCGATAATGGTCTGGGTAGCGAGCTGACATCGGCGCCCCGGGCGTCGTCAGCCTGTAATTGACGCTGACGAAGATCCAGCCGCGGGCGGAGAACAGCGCGATCTTGTCCTTCACCTTGTTGCTCTTATCGCCGATCGCGTAGCCGCCGCCGTGCACCCACATCACAATCGGCGCCTTGCCGCCGGAGGCGAGGCACTGGCGGGCGGGGGCGTAGACATCGAGGCTCGTGGCGTCGGCCGGGACCCCGCTGATCCGCTCGTAGGCGACCGTCTTGCGCGGCGGCGCTGTTGAGCAGGACGATGACGTCGACGCGATCGTGTCCGCGCCGCCGGTGGCGATGATCAGAAGTGCGGCCAGCGCGATCGTTCCCAGGGCTCTCGGGCGTCGAGTCGGCTCTGTTCGTGGTGTCATCCGGGGTGCGCTCATGGCGTTCAGACTCCTGTGTCGACATCTACGTGGTTGAGGCTCTCCGAGCCCTTGGCAAACAGTGAAACCCGAACTGCTGACGGAAGTTGCGAAACGAGGCCCGCGGGCTCGCAATTTGTGCTGGTCGCACATTCAGATGCGACGAAACCTGAGCTACAAGCCAATGCAGCCAGCGAAAAACAGGCTGGCAGGCTCGACGGCGGACCACCGCGAGAAGAGTCGCGGCTTCGGCGCCTGGTAAGGACGGCGCCGGGACAGCGTCGGGGTTGGTGAATGTGCACAACGGTGAACTCCTGAACTTGAGCAGCTGACCGATGCGTTGCCTCAGCGACCGGAACTAGGCTCGCCCTCAAGGAGAGTTCGGTCATGACGCAGACTTGGAGGAGCTCAGTGAGGAAAGACACGTTTATCGGTGCAGCCGCAGGGGTCATCGGCCGCGGTACTGTCCTGGCCGCAGTCCTGATGGCCGTGACGGCCGGCAATGCCGCAGCTGCAGCTGGTACCGTCACCGAATTCGGTGGTCTGACTGCCAACAATCAGCCGGCCGGCATCGCAGCGGGCCCTGACGGCAACGTGTGGTTCACCGAATTCAAGACGGCGACTCCGAAGATCGGGCGCATCACGCCGGCCGGGGTCGTGACCGAATTCTCGGCCGGAATCACGACGGCGTCCAATCCGCGCGATATCGTGACGGGCTCTGACGGCGACCTCTGGTTCACTGAAAACGGTCTGAGCAAGATCGGCCGCATCACACCCACCGGCACCGTCACGGAGTTCTCAATTCCGACGGCCGCATCCAAACCAACGGGCATCGCCCTGGGTCCCGACGGGAACGTGTGGTTCGGCGAATTCAACACGAACAAGATCGGTCGCATCACGCCGACCGGGACCATCACGGAGTTCTCGGCGGGCATCACGGCCGGCTCTGCGCCGAACGGAATCGCCGCAGGTCCCGACGGCAACCTGTGGTTCACCGAGAACAGCGCGACGGGGAGTCGCATCGGACGCATCACACCAACGGGAACCGTGACCGAGTTTTCCGCTGGAATCACGGCGGGGTCCCGACCCGACTCGATCGTCGCGGGCGCAGACGGCAACCTCTGGTTCACGGAATCTGACAATACGGTCGGCAACAAGATCGGTCGCATCACGCCGAGCGGCACCGTGACCGAGTTCTCGACGGGGATCACCGCTAACTCCAACCTCAACTCGATCACCAAGGGCCCGGACGGCAACGTGTGGTTCACGGCGTCGGGCGGCGCGAAGCGGATCGGGCGCATCACCCCGAGCGGCACCGTCACCGAGTTCTCGACGGGAATCACCACGGGGGCCAATCTGAAGGGCATTGCGACAGGAGCCGATGGCAACGTCTGGTTCATCGAGTTCGGCCTGTCTCAGGTCGGGAAGATCACGCCCGGCGACTTCACGGCGCCCTCGGTGTCCTGTGCCGCTGCCGACGCCGCGTGGCACGGGTCGAATGTGTCCATCGCCTGCACGGCGTCGGACGCCGGCTCCGGGCTGGCGAACGCCGGCGATGCGTCCTTCTCGCTCACCACCAGCGTCGCCGCGGGGTCGACCTCATCGTCGGCCTCCACCGACTCACGGTCGGTCTGCGACGTGGACGGCAACTGCACGACGGCGGGGCCGGTCAGCGGCAACAAAGTCGACCGCCAGGCTCCGTCGGCGGTCTGCGGGAGCGCCGATGGCGTATGGCACAACTCGGACGTGTCGATTGCCTGCACGGCGTCGGATTCAGGCTCTGGGCTGTCGAACGCCGGTGACGCGTCGTTCTCTCTGACCACGAGCGTCGCGCCGGGGACGGAGACTGATTCGGCGTCCACGGGCTCACGCGGGGTCTGCGACGGGGTCGCCAACTGCACGACGGCGGGCCCCGTGGGCGGCAACAAGGTCGACCGCAAAAGCCCATCCCTGAGCGTCACTTGCCCGTCGTCCGTGTACGCAGGCGACACCGCCCAGGCCACGATCAGCGCTTCGGACGGCGGCAGTGGGTTGGTCTCCTCGCCCCCGGCGTCGGTCAGTATCGACACGGCGACGGCGGGGACGCGCTCGACGTCGCAGACGGTCACGGACGCGGTCGGGAACAGCACCACGCGTACCTGCGACACCGTCGTCGATGTGATGCCTGCACCGGTGATCAATGCGCCGGTCGACAGCGCGACCATCCTCAAGAATGCGGTCGTGACCGCTGATTTCTCGTGTGCTTCGGATTCACGGATCGCCTCCTGCGTGGGCACGGTGTCCAGCGGCGCCGCAGTGGACACCGCAAGCACAGGTTCCAAGTCGTTCGCCGTGACCGCCACCAGCACACGCGGTGCGACCAGCACAACGACCGTCAACTACTCCGTGTATGGCGACAGCACCGATCCGACGGTTGATCTGCGGAATCCGAAGGAGGGCACCGCGTACCTGGCCGGCATCTCGATCCCTCACGCGGGGTTCAGTTGCGATGACGCGGGCGGGTCGGGCCTGGCGTCGTGTGTGGGAACGGTCGCAGATGGCGCCGTCATCGACACGTCGCCGGGTGCTCACACGTTCACGGTCACGGCGACCGACGGCGCTGGCAACACCGCGTCAAAGTCGGTCCACTACACCGTCAACGAGGACACCACACCGCCGTACGCGGTGATCTCCTCGCCGGTGAACGGTGGCACCTATGTCCTGGGCCAGGTGCGCAACGCGAACTACGGTTGTGCCGATGCCGGCGGTTCGCATTTGGTGTCGTGCATCGGGCCGGTGGCCAAGGGCCAGCAGATCGACACCAGCACGCTCGGGACCCACACCTTCACGGTGCACGCGGTCGACGGGGTCGGCAACAGCAGCGACACGACGGCGACCTACACGGTCGTCAACGGGTTCAACGCGACGGCTCCGACGATCACCGGTACGGCCAAGATCGGCCAGCGTCTCCTCGCCCGGCCGGGGACGTGGTGGGGGTCGCCGACCAGTTACGCCTACGAGTGGCAGCGCTCGAACGGCTCCGGTGGCTATGACGCGATCGCGACCGGGTCGAGCTACGGGCTCGTGCGCGCTGATGTCGGGCACAGTCTGCGTGTCGTCGTGACGGCGGGGAACGCGTCGGGTCTGTTCGCTGCGACGGCTTCTGCGCCGACCGTGGCAGTCGTGGGGGCCCCGCCGGTGAATAGTTCGCCGCCGACGATCAGCGGGACGGCCAAGAAGGGCCAGTTGCTGCGGCAGGCCTCGGGCGGTGCTTGGACCGGTGCGTCTGGGATCACGTACACGACGCGCTGGCAGCGCTCTGATGCCACCGGCATGACGTGGGCCGACATTCCCGGCGCGACCGCGTCGTCCTACCGGGCGGTGAGCGCTGACATCGGGTTCCGTGTGCGCCTCGTCGTCACCGCGACTAACGCCGATGGCACGGTGACGGTGCCCAGCGCCGCGTCGGACCCCATCGCTCCTTAAGAAACGTTCCGCACCACCAATCCCGGGTGTGTCCCCGAAAGGTGCCTGAGGCGGCCCCGTCGACCATGTCGACGGGGCCGCACCTGGTCCAGCCCGACGCCCTGCCCGGCCCGGCGACGGCTCGGGCCCCGATCCCCTATGATCCGCCATCGCCGCGCACCTGATGTGCGCGCTTTTTACGAGGCTGAATTCCGTGAAGACCTACGTCGCCAATTCTGAGAACCGTGAGCGCAACTGGCTCATCGTGGACGCCAACGGGCAGACGCTCGGCCGGCTCGCGACCCAGATCGCTGATGCGCTGCGTGGTAAGCGCAAGCCCGAGTACACCCCGCACGTGGACACGGGGGATTTCGTCGTAGTCATCAACGCCGAAAAAATCTCGGTCACGGGCAAGAAGCGCACCGAGAAGCGGTATTACCGCCACTCCGGTTACCCAGGTGGGCTGAAGTCCCGCACGTTCGAGGAAATGATCGAGCGCCGGCCCGAAGAGGTCATCCGGATCGCTGTCAAGGGCATGATGCCCCGCAACCGCCTGGCGCGGAAGCAGATCACCAAGCTGAAGGTCTATGCCGGCCCGGAACATCCGCACGCCGCGCAGATGCCGCAACCGATGGAGACGATCGCGTGAGCGACGAGACCCCGAAGGACGATCAGACCCCCGCCGAGCAGCCTGCCGTTGAGGCTCAGGGCGCCGAGGAGGCCGTGATCGAGGAGGCCGTGATCGAGGAGGCCGACGCTATCGTCGAGGAGGCGGCCGAGGAGATCGTCGAGGAAGCCATCGTCGAAGAGATCGTCGCTGAGGCGATTGTCGAGGAAGCCATCGTCGAGGAGCTCGTCGCCGAAGGCGTTGACGAAGCCGTCGCCGAGGAGATCGCCATCGAGGCGGTCGAGGAAGCGGTCGCGGAGGAATTGGCTGACGAAGCACCCGTGACCCCGCGCGTGAAGCCGGCTATTCCGGGCATGGACCTTGAAGTGGACATCGTCGCTGAAGGCCAGGATCCCCTGGCCCGTGGCGAAGGCGAAGACGGCGATGACGCTGCCGCCGACGAGGACGAGACGCTCGACGAGCCGATCGTCGCCGCTATCGAACTGGCTGCCGACGCGCGCTACCGCGCCACCGGCAAGCGCAAGACCGCTGTTGCCCGCGTGACGTTGAAGCCCGGCACCGGCGTCTACACGATCAACGGCCGTACCTTCGACGACGCGTTCCCGCGTGAGACGCTGCGCAAGAACATTCGTCAGCCGCTGGAGACGGTCGGCTACGAAGAGCGGATGGATGTCGTCGCCCACCTGCACGGCGGCGGCGTCTCCGCCCAAGCCGGCGCCTTGCGCCACGGCATCTCTCGTGCGCTGCTCGAGGCCGATCCCAACCTTCGTGGAGAGCTCAAGCGCCGCGGCTTCCTGACGCGTGACGCACGCGCCAAGGAGCGCAAGAAGGCCGGCCTCAAGAAGGCCCGTAAGCGGCCGCAGTTCAGCAAGCGCTAACCGCGGTCGGTTCTTTTATGGCCCGGCAGTTCTTCGGCACGGACGGCGTCCGTGGCGTGGCGGGCGAGGTCCTCACCGCGGATCTCGCCATGCGCCTCGGGCGCGCCGCCACGCTTGAGTCGGCCGCCGCAGCGCCCCGTGTGCTCGTCATCCGCGACACGCGGGAGTCGGGCGACATGCTGGAGGCGGCGCTGGCCGCGGGCATCACGTCGGCTGGTGGCGAGGTGCTCATCGGTGGGGTGCTGCCGACACCGGCTGCGCCGCTGCTGATCGGCCGCTACGGATTTGATCTGGGGATCGTGATCTCTGCGTCGCACAACCCGTTCGCCGACAACGGCATCAAGTTCTTCGGCCCCGATGGCTTCAAGCTCAGCGATGTGTCTGAGGAACGCATCGAGGAACGCCTCGACGAACTCCCCGCGGCCGGAGGCACCATCGGGCGGGTGCGCCAGCTGCACGGCACTCTGGAGGACTACCTGCGGGAGCTGCAAACGCGCTTTGCGGACCTGGATCTAACTGGTGTGGACGTCGTCATCGACTGCGCCAACGGGTCGACGTACCGCGCCGGCCCGGAGATCTTCCGTCGTCTCAACGCGAACGTGACAGTCGTCGCCGACGGCCCGGACGGGCGCAACATAAACGAGGGCTGCGGGTCCACACACCTGGACGCACTGGCCACCATCGTCCGCGACGGTGGACACGCTCTCGGCTTCGCGTTCGACGGTGACGGGGACCGCGTGCTCGCGGTGGACCGCCACGGCGTCGTGGTCGACGGCGATGAGCTGATCGCCCTCGCTGCGCTGCACTTGCGCAAGCACGACCGGCTGCCCCACAATGGCGTCGCGGTGACCGTGATGACCAATTACGGGTTCCACGCCGCGATGGAGCAGGCCGGCATCGAGGTCGCCATCACCGGGGTAGGCGACCGCTACGTACTGGAGTCACTTCGCGAGCGCGGCTGGTCTCTGGGCGGCGAGCAGTCCGGCCACATCATCGACATGGATTTCGTGCCCTCGGGCGACGGCATCGCCAGCGCGCTGCTCACGCTCGAAGCACTGGCCGGGGGCGACCTGGCTGATCGCGACAGCATGCAGAAACTGCCCCAGATGCTGGTCAATGTGCGGGTCGCCGATCGCGACCTGGTGATGGCCGATCCGGCTTTGACGGCGGCGATGGCCGTGGAGCAGGCAGGTCTGGAAGGTCGCGGCCGAGTTCTGGTCCGCTCCAGCGGCACCGAGCAGCTGGTGCGGGTGATGGTGGAGGCGCCGACCGAAGACGAAGCGCATGCCGCCTGCGCCCGTCTGGTCGCGCTGGCCGAAGCTGTCGGGCCCTGAACCTGACCGCCCCGGCCCGCGAACGAACGTTGACGGCTGCTAGCGTCCCCACGCCCTATGCGGCCGCCCCGTGCGGCCGTTCTACGTTCTACGACCAGAGGAGGCGCGACCGTGTGCGGCATCGTCGGTTATGTCGGTTCCCGTCCCGCGCAGGAGATCCTCCTGGCCGGGCTGCGTAAGCTCGAATACCGCGGCTATGACTCCGCCGGCCTCTCGGTGATCGCGGACGGCGCGATCGACTCCGTGCGAGCCGTCGGCAACCTCGACGAACTGGACAAGGCGCTCGCCGCGCGCCCGGCCATGCACGCAGGCCACACCGGGATCGGGCACACGCGCTGGGCCACGCACGGGCGCGTCAACGAGAAGAACGCCCACCCGCACTACGACACCGCCGACCGCATCCACGTGGTCGTCAATGGCATCGTGGAGAACTATCTGTCGATCAAGGACCGCTTGATCGCTGACGGCGCCCAGTTCAGCTCCGACACTGACGCGGAAGTGGTCGCGCACCTTGTCGCCCACCACTACGACGGCGATCTGCGCGAGGCCGTGCGCCTCACGTTCAACGATCTGGAGGGGCACTACGCCTTCGTCGCCATGAGCTTGGACGACCCTGACCACCTGGTCGCCGCCCGGCAGGAATGCCCCCTGGTCATCGGGCGTGGCGACGGCGAGACGTTCCTGGCCTCCGCCGTCCCGGCCTTCCTGGCCCGCACCCGCAACGTTCAGTTCCTGGACAACGGGGAACTGGTGGAGATCACGGCCGGTGAGGCCACCATCTTCGGCCCGGACGGCGTCGATCGCCCCCGCGAGATCGAGGAGATCGATTGGGACGAAGAGACCGCCGAGAAGGGCGGCTACGACACCTTCATGCTCAAGGAGATCAACGAGCAGGCGGACGCCGTGGCCGAGACGATCGCTGACCGCACGGTGCGGCCCGACGGTGTGGATCTGGCCGACGTAGGCGCGCTCGATGAGGCGCTGTTGCGTGACGTTGACCGCATCGTGATCGTGGCGGCGGGGACGTCGTTCAACGCCGGGCTGATCGGGCGTTATGCGATCGAGGAGTGGGCTCGCGTACCCGTCGACATGGACATCGCATCCGAGTTTCGTTATCGCAATCCGATCTTCCGCGAGCGCGATCTGGTGATCGGCATCACCCAGTCCGGCGAGACGGCGGACACGCTCGCCGCGATGCGCGTGGCTCGCGAGGCCGGGGCGACGGTGCTGGCCATCACCAACGTGATGGGCTCCCAGGTCACCCGCGACGCCGACGGCGTGCTCTACACGCGGGCGGGGCTCGAGGTGTCGGTCGCGGCGACGAAGACTTTTGTCTGTCAGGTCGTCGTGCTCTACCTGCTGGCGCTCCGCCTGGCCGAGTTGCGCGGCGAGATGGAGCCCGCGCGACTGACCGAACTGGTGACGGAGATCAAGCGTCTGCCGCACCTGATCGACGAACTGCTCGAGAGCGTCGACCTCAGCGCCATCGCCGAGGCTCACTACCAGCAGAACTTCTTCCTCTACCTCGGTCGCCACGCGGGCCGTGCCGTCGCGCTGGAGGGCGCTCTCAAGCTCAAGGAGATCTCCTACATCGCCACCGACGCGTATGCCGCAGGGGAGATGAAGCACGGGCCGATCGCCCTCTTGGATGAGTCCACTCCGGTGGTATGCATCGCCACTGACTCGCCGATTCTGGACAAGATGATCTCCAATATCCAAGAGGTTCGGGCCCGGGGGGCGCACGTGATCGCGATCGCCACCGAGGGCAACGAGGAGATCGCCGTCCACGCCGAAGAGGTCGTGCGGATTCCCAAGACGGACTGGATGCTGCAGCCGCTCCTGGCCGTGATCCCCTTGCAGTTGCTGGCTTATGAGATCGCGCGTAAGCGCGGCTTGAATGTCGACCAGCCGCGCAACCTGGCCAAGACGGTGACGGTCGAGTAGCAAGGCGGAGTTTCGCCGGGCGTAAGGGGCGCGCACGTACGCTGCTCGCATGTTCCTTTTGCGTCGTGCTCTCATCGCTGCCGTCCTCATCGCCGCGGCGGTGCCCGTCGGCGCCGTTGCCTCCGCGCGCGACGGTGGCGCCACCGCCCGGGCCTCGTCATCCCGGCTGACGATCAGCGTTCGCTCGA
This sequence comes from Solirubrobacterales bacterium, assembly GCA_038319025.1. Lineage (GTDB taxonomy): Bacteria > Actinomycetota > Thermoleophilia > Solirubrobacterales > Solirubrobacteraceae > JBBQCW01. Next base: position 79,892 of record JBBQCW010000007.1, on the reverse strand, counting down.
CTCGGTACGGCAAGGTCCTGACGGATGGGAGCGGTCGCGTCTTTTACCTGTTCACGCACGACAAGGGCAAGACGAGTCGCTGCTACGGGGCCTGCGCCTCCGCCTGGCCGGTGGCCTTCACCGGTGGCACTCCACGCGCCGGATCCGGCGCCCGCGCGTCGCTCCTCGGCACCACCAAGCGCCGCGGCGGCGGGCTGCAGGCCACGTACGCGGGCCACCCGCTGTACTACTATGTGGGTGACCGTGCGGCCGCGCAGGTCACGTGTCAGAACGTGAACGAGTTCGGTGGGCTGTGGCTCGTCGTGCGCGCCTCCGGGCGCGCCGTCCACGGCGGGTAGTCACCGGCGGGTGGTCACCGGCGGGAGGGAAGCCGACGCCCCCTGCACTACGATCGTGGGCGTGCACGGCGTGGGCTTGGATCTGCTGGAGATCGACCGCCTCGAGCGGGCGCTGGAGCGTCGCCCTCGGCTGGTGCTGCGCCTATTCACCGAAGGCGAGCGGACGTACGCGGCGTCCCGCCCGCGGCCGATGCAGCATCTCGCCGCCCGGTTCTGCGCTAAGGAAGCCGTGGCCAAGGCGCTCGGCCTCGCCGTCTGGTCCTGGCAGGACATCGAGGTGCTGGGTGGCGCCGGCGACACGTCGCTCGCATTGCACGGTGGCGCCGCCGAACGGGCCGCGGCGCTCGGGGTCCAGGTGAGCATCTCGCTCACCCACGCCCGCGAGACGGCCGGCGCCATTGCGGTGGCCGCATGACCGTGGCACTGGTGGACTGGCTTCAGGCGCTGCCCGATGCGCAAGCCATGCGCGACACGGATCGCTGGGCGACCGAGACGCTTGGCATTCCCTCGCTCGATCTGATGGAGCGTGCGGGGCTCGGCTTGGCCAGGGCTGTCGAGGAGCGGGCGGGCTCCGGCCGAGTGGTGGTCGTGTGCGGGACGGGCAACAACGGTGGGGACGGCTCTGTCGCAGCGCGATTGCTGCGGGAGTGGGGTCAGGAAGTCGACGTACTTCTCGTCGGCGACGCCGAGCGCGTCAGCGGCGACGCGCGCATCAATCTGGAGCGCTTGGGCACAGCCGGCACGACGCCGTTCACGGTGGCCCGCCTGGAGGGCGCAGCCGTCATCGTCGACGCGCTGCTGGGCACCGGTGCCGCGGGCGCGCCACGGTCGCCGTTGGCCCAGGTCATCAGCGCCATCAACGACAGCCATGTGCCCGTCATCAGCGCCGACGTGCCCAGTGGCGTCGATGCGTCCACCGGCGAGATCGCCGGCGTGGCGGTGTGGGCCGAAGCCACGGTGACCTTCGCGCAGAGCAAGCCGGGCCTGCACATCAACCCCGGAAAGGGTCACGCCGGTGCGGTCCGTACGGTCGATATCGGCATCCCGGCGGGGGCACCGGTGGAGCCGACCATCGGCCTACTGCACGACGCCGCGCTGCTGGCGACCCTTCCTGGCCGCGACGCGTCGTCCACCAAGTTCGCGAGCGGGTTCGTGCTGGTGGCCGGTGGGTCGATCGGTATGACCGGGGCTCCATGTCTCGTGGCCCTCGGCGCGATGCGCGCCGGGGCCGGGTACGTGACGGCCTGCGTTCCCGCCTCCCAGCAGCCGATCGTCGCGGCGCATCTGCTGGAGGTGATGACGCGCGCCCTCACGGAAGCCGATGGAGCACACGTGCCGGCGGGCGCGGCGACGGTGCTCGAGCTGGCTCAGCGCGGCGGTTCGCTCGTCGTGGGACCGGGCCTGGGCCGGTCCGTGGGCGCGCTCGCCTTCGCTCGCACGCTGACGATCGAGGGCCCCACGCCGTTGGTTCTGGACGCCGACGGCTTGGCGGCGTTCGCCGGTGAGCCAGAGGCGCTCAGCGGTCGCGTGGCGTCGACCGTGCTCACGCCTCACGAAGGCGAGCTGGGCCGCCTTCTCGGGGTGCCCTCTGCGCAGATCAAGGCGGAGCGACTGGCCAGCGTCAGCGAAGCTGCACGACGGGCCGGCGCTGTCGTCGTCCTCAAGGGTGACGACTCGCTCATCGCTCGGCCTGACGGTCTCGTTGCGGTCAGCCCAGGGGCGACGCCTGCGCTGGCCACGGCAGGAACCGGGGATGTACTCAGCGGCGTCATCGCGGCGCTGCTCGCGCAGGGCGTCAAGCCCTTCACCGCGGCCTGCGCGGGCGTACGCCTGCACGCGCGCGCCGGCCTGTTGGCCGCAGCGGCCGTCGGCTCACCGGGAGTGATCGCCTCAGATGTCATCGCCCAGTTGCCCGCGGCGCGTCGCGAGTGACGAGTGCCTTCGAATACCCTGACCGTGTGCGCCTGACTCGGGAGCGATAGTCGATGCCCCGTCGGGTTACGGCCGCCGTGAATCTGGCGGCGATCGAGCGCAACACCGCGTGCCTGGTGGCGGCGGCGCCCGGCGCCGCCGTGTGCGCTGTGGTCAAGGCAGATGGGTACGGCCACGGAGCCGTCCCGGCGGCCCGAGCAGCCCAGGCGGGCGGCGCGACCTGGCTGGCGGTGGCTACGTCGGGCGAGGCGCTTGCGTTACGAGCCGCGGGCCTGACCGGGCCGCTGCTGGTCCTGGGCGCTCTTGGTCGTGAGGAAGTCGATGAGGCGCTCGATGCCGACGCCGATATCGTCGTCTGGCGCGCATCGTTCGTCGATGCGTTGGCGCAGCGCGGCCGGCCCGCTCGTCTGCACGTGAAGTTCGACACCGGGATGGGTCGGCTGGGCACCCGGGACCCGGCTGAGGCGCTGGCGGTCGCACAGGCGATCCAGTCCGCCCCAGGCCTCGTACTGGTCGGTGCGATGACCCACTTCGCCACGGCTGACGATCTCAGCGATCCGTTTTTCGACCAGCAACTAGCTCGGTTCATCCCGTGGGCGGCGCAGATGCGCGAGCTGGCCCCCGAGGTGGTGGTGCACGCCGCCAACAGTGCCGCCGTGCTCCGCTCCCCGGAGGTCCACTTTGACCTGGTGCGCCCCGGCATCGCCCTGTACGGGATGGATCCGTTCGGCCACGACCCGGCCGATCATGAACTGGAGCCCGTGCTGGAGTTGCGCTCCTACGTGGCGGATGTGAAGGGCGCACAGGTCGGCGACAGCGCCGGCTACGGTCGCCGGTTCGTGGCCGGCCAGGCCACGGACATCGCCACGGTGCCGCTCGGCTACGGAGACGGCTGGCGCCGCGGCCTCAGCAATGCCGCTGACGTGCTGGTGGGCGGTCGCCGTCGGCCTTTGGTCGGCACCGTCTCGATGGACAACATCACCCTCGATGTCGGCCTCGACAAAGACGTTCGCCCAGGCGATGAGGCGCTGCTCATCGGCACCCAGCAAGGTGAGAGCATCCTGGCCGAGGAGATCGCCCGGCGGTTGGGCACCATCAACTACGAAGTCACGTGTGCGCTGACGACTCGGGTGCCGCGGGTGAACCATCGCGACGGGGTGCCGGAGCCGTGAGTGCTGCGCTCGATGCCGCCCGGGAAGCGCTGCGTGGCGAGGATGCCTGGGTTGTCGGCGGCGCGGTGCGCGACCGGTTGCTGCACCGTGACATCGTCGATATCGATCTCGCTGTCGCCGGTGACGCCAAGGCCGCGGCTCGCCACCTCGCTCTGCAGTGCGGCGGCCCGGTGTTTCCAGTGTCGGAGGCTTGGGATACCTGGCGGGTCCTCGCGCGCGACCGCTCGTGGCACGTCGATATCTCGTCCATGCGTGGAGGAGACATCACCGTCGATCTCGGCCAACGTGATTTCACCGTCAACGCGATCGCCGAACCACTGGCGGGAGGTCCGCTCGTCGATCCTCATGACGGGGCCGGCGATGCCGCACGGGGCTGCCTGCGGATGGTCACCGAGAGCGCACTGGTGGAAGATCCGCTTCGCGTCCTGCGTCTCGCCCGCCTGGCCATGCAGCTGGGGCTTGAACCCGAGCCCGAGACGGTCTCGGCCGCGCAACGCTGCGCGCCTGGGCTGACGGAGGTAGCCGGCGAGCGCGTCTTCTCCGAGCTACGGGCGCTGCTGGCCACCGAGCGGGCCGTCGAAGGCGTCGAGCTGCTCGGCGACCTGGGCATCGAACCGGTGATCCTGCCCGAACTGGCGGCGTTGCGAGGGGTGGAGCAGAACCGCTTCCACGACCGTGACGTCCACGGCCACACGCTCGCGGTTCTGCAAGCGGCTGTGGATCTGGATCGCGACCCGGCCGCGCATCTGGGCGCTGAACATGGGGCTGCGGTCAGCGATTTTCTCGGTGAGCCGCTCTCGGACGGGCTCACCCGCAACGGCGCACTGCGGCTGGGCGCGCTGCTGCACGACATCGCCAAACCGGCGACGGCGGCGCAGCGTGCCGACGGGCACATCACTTTCTTCGATCACGATCGTCAGGGTGCCCAGACGGCCCGGTCGATCCTCGCGCGCCTGCGCGTCAGTGAGCGTCTGCGCGGGCACGTCGGCGCGCTGTGCCTGCACCACCTGCGTCTCGGGTTCCTGGTGCATGACCGACCGCTCGACCGGCGGGCCGTGTACCGCTACCTGCACGCGTGCGATCCCGTGGAGGTAGACGTCACGCTGCTGTCGGTCGCCGACCGGCTCGCCACCCGAGGCGACAACGCAGGCCCCGCGATCGCCGCCCATCTGGAGCTCGCTCGAGAAATGCTCACCGACGCTCTCGCCTGGCGGGCCGCCGGAACGCCCCAGCCGCTCGTTCGCGGTGACGATCTCGCCCAGGAACTGGGGATCGCCCCCGGCCCGGAACTGGGTCCGCTGCTCGCCGAGATCGAGCAGGCGCGTTACGCCGCTGAGGTGAGCGACCGCGATGGCGCCATCGCCTTGGCTCGTCGACTGCGCGCTGACGCAGACTCAGCCTGAGCGCCGGCCGTCGGCGAGCGCACGGACGGTCGCGTCGCACGCCACCGTCGCGGCGGCGACGCACGCGTAATCCACGTTCTCGGCCGTATCGGTCGGCCAGTGGTAGTTACTCGGTACGCGGAACTCGTTCATCGAGCCGATCATCACCGTGGGGTACCCCGCGCGCAGCGCGATCAGACCATCCGTCGCGTTGCGGAACTTGATCCCGCGGGCAATGTGCACGCCCTCCGAAGCCGCGGCATCGGAGACGAGGTCCTTGAAGTCCATGGGGTAATCCCGCATGAACAGCATGCCCTCGCCTTCGCACATGCTCAGTTCGCCTGAGCCCAGCGTGTCGACGCAGATCACGTGAGTGGAGTCGGTCGGGAAGTGGCCGAAGTGCCGCCGCCCGAAGGCCTGCATCCCTTCCATGAAGGACTCCTCCGAACCGGTGGACAGGAGCACGACCTGCACCCCCGGGGCAGGGTTCTCCCGCAAGGACTGCGCCAGGGCGAGCAGCAGCGCCACGCCGGTGAGGTTGTCGTTGGCACCGGGGACGGTCGATCGCGAGCCGATCTCGACCATCGTGGCCGCCGTGGCCAGGCTCAGGCCTGCGCCGACCCGGCGCAGGATCTTCGATCCCGTGACGGCACCGAGTGCGGTAAGGAGCGGGCCGCCGACCACGGGAAACATCAGAGGCGGGGTCGTGTCGGCGTTCGCGTGCTGCTCGGGGAACTTTTCCGCGAACCAGGGCGCCACGCCGGGGTGGAACAGGAGCGACCAGTGTGCGGCGTCGTGGTGGGCCACGATGATCACCGTGTGCGGAGCGTTCGGGTCGCCCACGCGGCCGTGGACGTTCCAGGTGGAGCGCTTGGGGAGGAACCGTCGGCGAAACCACTGGCGCCCGCCGCTGATGTCGTCGGCGATCGCCGCGGCGCCGAAAGCGCCGGCCGCCAGACGCACCGTGCGGTTGCGACTGAACCCGGCCACGCCGGCGATCGCGGCGGCGAGGCCCAGCGGCCACCAGTAGGTCCCGTGGGCGTCCTCCTCATCGATCCGGACGTCCGAGCAACCCTCCGCGCGCAAGCGGTCAGCGATCCATTCGGCGGCCTCGCGCTCCCCTGGGGAGGCCGATGGGCGGTCGATCGCGGCGAGGTGCTCCACGGTCGCGCGCAGACCGTCCATGTCGATGCGTTCGGTGGGTGGTGGCGCGGTGGGCACGGGCGTCGACCCTATAGCCTTGGCGCCCCATGATCACTGATCCGGACTGCCTCTTCTGCAAAATCGTGGCAGGAGAGTTGCCCTCCACACAGGTTGCCGAGGACGAGCGCACGCTTGCCTTCATGGACATCAACCCGGCTACCCGCGGGCATGCGCTGGTGATACCCAAGGCGCACAGCGTGGATCTCGGATCGGTGGACCCGGATGATCTGGCCGCGTGCATGCTCGCCGCGCAGCGCCTGGCGATCCGTGCGCAGGACGTGTTCGAGGCCGATGGCGTGAACCTCCTGAACTGTTGGGGTTCGGCGGCATGGCAGACGGTGTGGCATTTCCACGTGCACGTCGTACCGCGTTATGACGGCGATCCGCTGCGGCTGCCGTGGTTCCCCACTCCGGGTGACATGGATCAGATAGCCGCCGCCGGTGCGGAACTGCGCGGTGGCGCATGAATGTCATCGACCCCGAGCGTGTCCGGCTCGAGCACGATGGCCCGCTCGCGGTCATCACCCTCTGCCACGCCCCGCTGAACCTGTTCGACGGGCCGATGAACACGTCGTTGCAAGCGGCCTTCGATGCCGTCGCTGAGCAGCGGCCTCGCGGCCTGCTGATCCGCGCCGAGGGTCGCGCCGTCAGCGGTGGGGTCGATGTCGGCCAGGTCTTCCAGGGGGTTGACGCCGCTGCCGGTGCGGCGCTCTGGGAGGAGTTGCTGCAGCTCACTCACACGCTCGAGGATCTGCCGCTGCCGACGGTCTTCGCCGCGCATGCCCTGTGCCTGACGGCGGCGTTCGAACTGTCTCTGGCCTGCGACCTGCTCGTCGCCGCGGAGTCGGCTCGGTTCGGGCTGGTCGAGAAAGTGGTCGCGCTGACGCCCTCGATGGGCGGCACGCAGCGCATCGCCGAGCGCGCCGGCCCTGCCCGCGCGCGGGAACTGGTGATGACCGGCGAGCTGTACGACGCCGCGACCCTGGAGCAGTGGAACGTGGTCAACCGGGTCCTTCCAGACGAGGGTTTTGACGCGGCGGCACGCGCATTCGCCATGTCACTGGCGAATGGCCCCACCGTGGCCCATGCGGCCACCAAGGCAATCGTGCGGGCACAAACCGCGGGCGGCGTGCGTGCCGCCGACGCACTCGTCCCCGCGGTGGCCGGCGCACTGTTCGACACCGAGGATCTCCACAACGCCGTGGCGTCCTTTCTGACCGACGGCCCCGGGCACGCCACCTACGAGGGGCGGTAGCGATGCCTGTCGCCCAGCGGTCGACCGATGTCTGGCTGCGATGGGAGGAGCACGGTGACCCCGACGGCGACCCGGTGCTGCTGATCATGGGCCTGGGCGGCAGCGCACGGCCCTGGTGGCGGCTCACCCCGCATATCGAGATCGGCCGTCGCGTGATCGCGTTCGACAACAGGGGCACCGGGGAGTCCTCGGCCATCAGCGGCCGGATCTCCATGCGTGATCTGACCGATGATGCGCTGGCGGTGATGGATCACGCAGGCCTCGACAGCGCCCACGTGATCGGCGTCTCGATGGGCGGGATGATCTCCCAGCATCTGGCCCTGAACCATCGCGACCGTGTCCGCTCGCTGCTGCTGGGCTGCACCACGGCGGTCGGCCGCTCCGGCATGCCTCCGTGGCGCCTGTTGACGGCTACTGCCCTACGGCCGGCCATCGGCCCGCAGCGGACGTTCTCGATCGTCGCCCCATCGCTGTACGCGGAACACACGCTCAAGCACGGTCGCGATCGCATCGCCGAGGATCTCCGCGTGCGGGCGAAGGACGCAACACCGGTGTCGACGTTGGTCGGGCAGATGGGCGCCATTCAGGGCCACGACACGCGCCGGCGGCTGGGCGAACTGGAAGGCCTCGGCGTCACCGTCGTACACGGCGAAGAGGATCGCTTGGTGCCACCGGAACGCGGCCGCCGGATTGCACTGGCGATTCCGGATGCGGAATTGGTCATGATGGAGCGATGCGGGCACCTTCTGACCACCGACGACGAGGCCGGGACGGCCTCGGCCGTCACGGCGCATCTCGTGCGGCACGCCTCGGCGTCGCCTTCGTTGTCGGCAGCCTCGCGCTGAGCGTCACCGCCTTGGGCGCCGCCGCGCCCAAGGCCACCGTACTCACCGACCCCGCCGGGGACGCCAAGGGCCTGGACATCACCCGCGTCTCCGTCGGTGTCGCGTCCGACGGGCGCCTGCGGGCGTCGATCACCCTGGCCAAGGCCTGGGCGGCAGCGGATCTGATTGCCAAGGACGGTGAGGCCCCTGGGTCGATCTGCCTGCGCCTGTGGACGAAGACCAAGCCTGGCGCCACCCGGCCCGATTACCTGGCTTGTGTGTGGACGCCTGGGGGCACGCACCTGAAAGGCACGGTCATGCAGGAGAAGGCGGGGACCGATCCGGTGCCCGTCGGCTCGGCGCGCGTCACGCGTTCAAGCACCCGCACGGTGACGCTCACCTTCGCGCCGACCAAGATCGGCTCACCTGCGTCGGTGCGGTTCATCGCCGACGCCACGCGCCCGGCCTGTCCTCGTGTGAGCTGCACCGACACCGTTCCCGCGGCGCCGAAAACGGCGGCGGCAAAGCTGCGCTGAACGCGGTCAGCGCCCGTAACTGCGCATCGAGCGGACGGCGAGCCCGCCCAGCAGCAGCAGCAGCACCGACGTGGCCAGGAAAGCCGGCCACGTGTCAGCCCAGTTGACGCCGCCGACGAAGCCTTGTCGAACGCCCTCCAGCACGTAGGTCACCGGGTTCAGGTGCGCGATCAGGCGCAGCCAAGGCGTCAACAGCGCAAACGGGGCGTAGGCGGTGGTGAAGAGCACGGCGATGAAGCCGACGATCTGAATCAGTGGCGCCGACTGTTGGGTGCGAAAGCGCATCGCCACGATCGTGCCCCAGCAGGCCATGATCGCGCCGAGGGACATCACCAGGATCACCGTGATGATGAGCCCGAGGAACGACGGCGCGTGGACGCCAAGGATCAGCGCGATCATCAGCAGGAACGTGCCGGGCACCAGCGAGCGCAGGCTGGCCGAGGACACCAGGCCGGCCAGCAGCACACCGCGGCGCTCAGGAGCCAGGATGAGCCGGTCAAACCAACCTTGCTCGATGTCACGAGCCAGGTTCACCCCCGTCGCGGCGCCCGCGAACGACGCGCCCTGCAGGAGCCCGACGGGCACGATGTAGGTACGAAAGTCATCCGCGGTGAAGCCCGGCAGATGCGCCGTCTTGCCAAACACGCTGGACAGCCCGAGCATGAAGATCGTGGGGGCGAGCACACCCGGAATGGCCGCGCCAGGAACACGGACCACCTCGTTGAGGGCTCGGCTCGTCAGCGCACGAATGGTCCGAAAGGACTGGGTCATGCGTTACGCAACCTTCCTCGTAGCGCGACGACACACAGGCCGACAAACATCGCGGTGACCGCGGCGGCGGCGAGCAGGCCCTCCAGCGCCGGCGTCCAGGCGAAGTCGCTGATGATCGGGTGGCGCATGCCGTCGGCGATGTAGCTCAGCGGGTTGTAGCGCGCGATCCCCTGCGCAGGCTGCTCCAGAAGGGCACGGGGGAAGAAGGCCGAGGAAACGAACAGGATCACGAAGGCGAGCGGGAAGACGCCCTGGACGATCGACGCGTTGCGCGCCCACAGGCCGAGCGCCACGCCGGCGGCACCGAACCCGGTGGCGGCCAGCATCGATATCGCCAGGACCACGATCACCCCAGGGATGCCGCTGCGCACCTCGGCGCCGAACAGCAGGCCGAGGATGAGGAAGTACACGGCCTGCCCGGCGCCGATGACCGCCGCTGCCGCCAGTCGCCCGAACACGATCGAGATACGGGGGATGGGGGAGGCGACCAGTCGGTCGAAGAACCCCAGTTCGATCTCCAGCGCCACCGCTATGCCGGCCGAGACGCCGCCGAGCAAGAGCGACTGCGTGATCGCCCCAGCGAGCTGGAAATCCAGGAAGCCATGGACCTGCGGGAAGCCGGGCAGATTGGTGGAGCGAGACAGACCGCCGACGTTCACGGCCAGGAAGAAGGTGGGGAAGATGACCAGCGGCGCCAGGAACTGCGGGCGACGCAGGGCGTTGCGCAACGCCCGCCGCGCGAGCGCCATCGTGGCGACGATGGTCACGAGACTTGCGCGGGCTCGTCGGTCGCCGACTCGGAGGTGTCCTGACCTTCCAGGTGGCGACCGGTCTTTTCCACGAAGACATCGTCGAGCGTCGGCTCGACGAGTTCCAGCGCTGCGACTTGGAGCCCCGCATCATCCAGCGCGCGAACCACCGGCGCGATCGATTCGGGCCCTTCGCGCACCGCGAGGGACAGCTCGACGCCGTCGGGCGGCGGCCGCAGCTCACCGAACGGAGAGATGACTGATCGGGCCAGCGTCAGATCGGCGTCCGTGGTCAGTGAGATATCCAGGTGGGGGAGGCCCACTTCGGCTTTCAGTGCGGCGGGCGTTCCCTCGGCGACGAGCAGCCCGGCGCTGATGATGCCCACCCGGTCGGCGAGCTGATCGGCTTCCTCGAGGTACTGAGTCGTCAAGAAGACCGTGGTGCCTTCGTCGCGCAGACGGCGGATCTCGCCCCACAGGGTGATACGAGAGACGGGGTCGAGCCCGGTGGTCGGCTCATCCAGAAACAGCACCTCGGGGCGGTGGATCAGCGCCATGGCCAGATCGAGCCGGCGCTTCATCCCGCCGGAGTAGGTGCCGACACGTCGGTCCTTGGCCTCCAGCAGGCCCACGCGGGTGATCAGATCGAGCGATCGGCTGGCCACCTCCCGGGTCTTGATGCCGTGGAGCGTGGCCTGCAGTTCCATCAGTTCCAGGCCGGTCATGAGCTGATCTAGCGCGGCCTCCTGGAGGGCCACGCCGATGCGCTTGCGCACCTCGGACGGCTGCGTGGCGACATCGAAGCCGGCCACGGTGGCGCGGCCTCCGGTCGGGAGCAGCAGCGTGACGAGCATGCGGACGGTGGTGGTCTTGCCGGCCCCGTTGGGGCCCAGGAATCCGTACACCTCGCCGGGGGCTACCTGCAGGTCAATTCCGGCGACAGCCTGCAAACCGCTCTTGTACCGGCGCTCCAAACCTTCGACATCGATTGCGCCCATGTGACGCCATACTATTGCTTGCGCAATCACTTGGGCGATCGATTGCCGCATCGAACGCCTACTTCTGGTGTTCTGTGTCTCGTATGCAACTACGACATCGCACGCTTGCGGCCTTTGCCGCCGTGGGTGCCGCGCTGGCCCTGCCCGCCGCCGCCCACGCCAAAATCATTGACATCGGCACCATCGCCGGCATTTCCATGCCGGCTCCGAGCTGCCCCAGCTCGCCGTGCTTGGCGGTGACCCGCACAGCGGGATACCAGGCCAAGATCGGCTCGACCAAAGAGCCCATGGTGGCTCCACGTGACGGCCGAATCGTCGGCTGGACGATCACGCTCTCCAAGCCGGGGAAGAAGCAGATCTCCTACTTCACCGATACCGGGCAAGGCAAGCTGGGCCTCGGCGAGGCACAGGCCGGCATTGCGGTACTGAAGCCGGGTAAGAAGAGCTTCGGTCGCTCGGTCGCCGTCAGCCCCGTCATCAAGCTGACCCCGTACTTCGGTACCACGACCCAGTTCGTTCTCGCCAACAGCATCGCGGTGAAGAAGGGGCAGATCGTCGCGCTCAACGTGCCCACGTGGGCACCGGCGCTGGCTGTAAACCTCGCCAAGGACACGTCTTGGCGTGCCGCTCGGGTGAAGACCAAGTGCAACGACAACGTCACCGCGACGTCGCAGACGCTGGGTTCGCTGGCGCAGTACTCCTGTCTCTACCAGACGGCTCGACTGACCTACACCGTGACGATGATCACGACGCCCAACCCGAAGCCGGTTGCGGGATCGCTGTCGCCGTCGACTCAGACGACGACCACAGTCACGCCCAAGTAGCAGTCAGAAGAGGCGGTGACGCGGCGCTAGGCCGCGTCACTGCGACGGGCAGGCGCCCGGATTCTGCTGGCAGAAGTCGCTGAAGCCGCCGGCGTTCGCGCCACCGGTGCCGGACCCGCTGGTAGTCGTGCCGCTGCCGCCGGTCGAGCCGGTGCCGCCGCTGTTCCCCGAAGTGTCCGTGCTGGTGCCGCTGGTATCACCGCTGGTGCCGCCGGTGCCCGAGCCGCTCGAATCGGTGCTCGTGCTCCCGGAATCCGTGCTGGTGGTGTCTGTCGTCGCGGTGGTCGCCGTGGTGGCGGTCGTCGAAGTGTTGTTGGCCACCACCGCCACGGCCGTGTCCTTGGGCGGGAGCAGCGCGGGGGTGACCGCGGGAGTGGAATCGGCTCCGCCCCCGTTGCCGCCGCAGGCGCTCACTCCGAGCGCGATCGCGACGGTCGTGAGCAGCAGGGCAGGAGTGCGCAGAGCGAACATGGTGTGGTTAGGCCAGCGGACCCATACGCCGCCCGCAGGTGGGGCAGTCGTTGAGGTCCTTCTGGGCAAATTGGGTGCACCACGGGCAGGTGCGCAGGTTCTCCACGGCCCACGGCAGAGACGACTCTGAGGCGAGCGGTAGTACCTGGCCCACCACCTCCAGCTCCTCACCGGTGTCGCGGTCGCGGTAGATCCGATCGGGCTCGGCGTGGATCACGATCTCGCGGCCCGTGGAGGGCGTGCGCAGGCGGTAGCGGATGGCGGGGCTCATGGGCCGCAGATCGTACCGGGTGGAGCGGCCGCCGGGGCCCGTCGCAGGTGCGCGTGTGCGTGCAACGGAAGCGCGGCGCGTCGGCAGCTTCCCTCTCAGCCGCCGCCTGGGATAGCATCGCGCCCCATGCGCCCCGTCGTCCTGCTCGCCGCTGCCGTCCTCTGCCTGCCCGCCGCTCTTGCGGGCTGCGCGTCGGACGAAGCCAAAAACGACAACCTCGTCGCGGGGAAGCAGCTGTTTGTCAAGAAGTGCGGGTCGTGCCACGTGCTAAGTCGCGCCGGCACCAAGGGTGTCACGGGGCCGAACCTCGATCAAGCATTCCAGCAGTCCGTGAAGGACGGCTTCGGCCGCGACGCGGTCAAGGGTGTCGTCAAGAAGCAGATCCTCTATCCGAACAAGAACGGCGTGATGCCGGCCAACCTTGTCGACGAGGGCCAGGCCGCCGATATCGCTGCTTACGTTGCCGCCAGCGTCGGCAAGACGGGCAAGGACTCCGGCCTCCTGGCCACTGCGGTGCCGGTTGCCGGTGGCGGCGCCGCGATCGCTGCCAAGGCAGGCACGCTGACCATCCCCGCTGATCCGAACGGCCAACTGCAGTACGTCAGCAACAAAGCGACTGCCGCTGCCGGGCCGATCAACCTCGTGATGCCGAACACTTCCGGCACGCCGCACAACATCGCCCTGCAGAGCGGCACCAGCGGCCCGGTGCTGACCAAGTCGCCGATCATCAACAAGGGCGTCGCGAAGGCGCCCGCCGTGACGCTCAAGCCTGGCACCTACACGTACTTCTGCGAGGTGCCCGGGCACCGCGCCGCCGGCATGCTCGGCACCCTCGTCGTCAAGTAGGTCGCCACTCCGGTTCCGGCCGTGGAGCGGATGGCCCGCGAGGAATCAGAGCGTCTCCACGTCGCGGGACGCTCCACGGGCGCGCCAGAAAGCGCCCTGGGGGATCGAGCGCCACGAGATGCCCGCTCAGCGGGCACGATGTGGCACTCGCCGTCGGTGGCGGCCCAGCCCGCGACGCGACGCGGGGCGCAAGCGGCGGCGGGAGCCCCAGCCTGCGACGCCGGCAGATCGGCGACGGGACCTGCCAACGACGCCGGCGCCGGGAGCCCGCGCCCGGCTCGCCCGGGCCTCTCAGACCGCGCGGGCGATCACGACGGCCACCACCACGACCACCGCGATGACGAACACCACACCGAGCCAGCGAAACGCGGCGTCCTCGGACTTGAACGGATTCCAGCCCATGACGGGTGACCTCGCGGACCGCTACAGGATGTAGAGCGTCGTGAAGACGAGGATCCACATGCCGTCGACGAAGTGCCAGTAGATGCCCGGCACCTCCATCCCGTGATGCTTCTCAGGACTGAAATGCCCGCGGAAGACCCGGATACAGACCGTCAGCAGCATGATGAGGCCGATCAGCACGTGGGCCCCGTGCAGGCCCGTCAGGCTGTAGAAGACGGAAGCTGAGGCGTTGTCCTGCGGCGCGACGCCCAGGTGGACGTACTCGTTGATCTGGGTGATCAGGAACGTGGCGCCGAGCAGGATGGTCGACACCATGCCGGCCTTCATGCCCCACCGGTTCCCCCTCTGGGCCGACACCAGAGCCCAGTGCATCGTCAGCGAGGACGACAACAGGATCCCCGTGTTGACGGCGGCGACGTCGACGGGAAGCTTTGCTCCGGGAGGCCACACATCATGGTTGACGATGCGAATGAAGAAGTAGGCCGTGAAGAACGCCCCGAAGAGCATCAGCTCCGAGATGATGAACAGCAGCATCCCGAGGGTCTGGGCGTCCATTCGCGAACTCTGGTTGGCCTCGGGCGGGCCGTGATGCTCGTGGTCGTCGTGCCCGGCGTGGGCGATGGTGGCGGCTTCCATGGTGGCTCTCAGGCGCTGCTGGTGGCGTGGTCGGGGACGACATGCTCAACCGGCTGGGTGATGGCTTTGCGCACGCGTTCCACGAGATCCGCCCGCATCCATCCGGAGCGCGTCTCGTCGAGCGTGGAGATGACGACATCATCGACGCGGAAGAAGTTGAGCGCGTTCATCGTGGCGGTGTACGGATCGGGGTCGCCGACCATGCCGGCGGCCCATGTGCCCTCACCGTGCAGCGCCTCGCGCATCTGCCGCAGGCGACCGCGGGCCGCGCGGTCGGCGGCGGTACCGCCACCTTCCTGCGGCACCACGAGGATGAAGAGGCTGGGCTTGTCGCTCTGCTTGGCCCGGCCCTTCAGGTAGGTGATCAGCTCGCCGCTGGCCGAGGTGCGGTTGGCCACGACGAGCGTGATGTGGAATGGGAGCGGCTCGTGGTCGAGGTCGACCACGACATGCTCGACCGGAAGGCCGGTCGCGGCTTGGACGCGCTCCACGAGGTCGCGGCGCAACCAGCCTGAGGAAGCCGCGGGCAGGGTGGAGATGATGATCTCCTGCGGGGAGTGCTCGAGCACCGCGTCGAGGGTGGCGGCGTAGGCATCGGTATCGCCCACCTCGCCGACCGCGTCGATGCCTTCATCACGCAGAACGTTACGGGCGAGGTCCACGCGTACCTGGGCGGCATCGTAGACCACGTCGTCGTAGATGACCCGGCCATGAGAAGGCGTCGCCCGCGGGACGCACAGGATGACCCGCTCGTCGTCGTGTTCGGCCGTGCGGCGGTGGATGGCATCGAGCAGGGCTCGGCCGGCGATCGTTTCGTTGGCGACGACGAGAACCTTGTGCATGGTCACTCTCCTGCCGTCGTGGCGACAGCGGCGACGCCGGGGCGGGGCACTTCGGCACCGCCGCCCATCACGCCGTGCACCGCACCAGGGACGCCGTATTCGTAGGGACCGCCGACGACGGTTGGGATCACGTCGAAGTTGAACACCGGCGGGGGCGAGGAGACCTGCCACTCGAGCGTGAGCGACCGCCAGGGGTTGGAGACGGCCCGTGCGCCGCCGCGCCAGCTGGTGACCATGTTGTAGAGGAACACCAGAGCACTGAGCCCGAGACCGAAACTGGCGAGCGAGATCAGCAGGTTCCACGTGGCGAACTGCTGGGCGTAGTCGGCCACGCGACGCGGCATCCCTTGCACCCCGATCACGTGCATCGGCGCGAACGTCAGATTGAAGAAGACAAATGTCGTCCAGAAGTGGATCTTGCCCAGACGCTCGTCGTACATTCGGCCCGTCATCTTCGGGAACCAGAAGTAGATGCCGGCGTAGATGGTGAACACCGAGCCGCCGAAGAGCACGTAGTGGATGTGGGCGACGATGAAATAGGTGTCGCTGACGTAGATGTCCAGCGGGACCAGCGCGAGCATCACGCCCGAGATCCCGCCCAGGGTGAACATCGTCACAAAGCCGAGGGCGAACAGCATCGGGGTGTCCATCTTCAGGACGCCCTTCCACAGCGTGGCCAGCCAGGAGAAGATCTTGATGCCGGTGGGCACAGCGATGATCGCCGTGGTGATCATCATCGGTACACGGATCCAGCTCTGCATGCCGGAGACGAACATGTGGTGGGCCCAAACGGTGAACCCGAGCAGCACGATGGCGAGCAGCGAGAACGCCATCATTCGGTATCCGAAGATCGGTTTTCTGGCCTTGACCGCCAGCACCTCACTGATGATTCCGAAGCCGGGCAACATCATGATGTAGACCGCTGGGTGCGAATAGAACCAGAAGACATGCTGGTACATGAGGACGTTGCCGCCCTGGTTCCAGTCGAAGAAGTTGAAGCCGAGCGCCCGGTCCAGCAGGACCATGAACTGGGAGGCGGCGATGAACGGCGTGGCGATGACCACCAGCAGTGAGGTGGAGAAGTTGGCCCACACCAGCAGCGGCATCCGGAAGAAGCTCATCCCGGGCGCACGCATGGTGATGATCGTGACGAGGAAGTTCAGGGCCGTGGCGATCGATGAAGCCCCGGCGAACTGCACACCGATGGTGAAGAACGATTGGCCTATGGGCGCATCGACGGAAAGCGGGGCATAAGCCGTCCAGCCGGAGGCGAACGAGCCGCCGGGAGCGAGGAAGGACCCCAACATCAGCGCGCCGGCGAGCGGCAGCATCCAGAACGAGAGCGCGTTCAGGCGCGGGAACGCCATGTCGGGGGCGCCGATCATGAGCGGCAGCACGTAGTTCGCGATACCGGCGAACACCGGGATGATGAAGAGGAAGATCAGCAGCGACGCGTGGACCGAGAAGAGCCCGTTGTACGTGTTGGAGTCCACGAACTGGCGTCCTGGAGCGGCCAGTTCGGCGCGCATCAGCATCGCCATTAGGCCGCCCACGAACATGAAGAAGAACGACGTGACGATGTACTGGATGCCGATCACCTTGTGATCGGTGTTGATGCGGAAGTAGTCCTGCCATTTCGACGCACCGTGGCTGGAGTGATCCTCGGCGCGCGTCGGGCGCCCGGAGGCCCAGTAGAACCAGTAGTCGAACGCCCCAAGGCCGCCGAGGAAGAACAGCGGGCAGGCGAGCATCGAGATCTGCAGGATCGACTCGGAGTCGATCGCCGGATCGAAGTGGTAGAGGAGCCGGGCCGTCACGCTCAGCCCGAAGCTGAAGGCGACCCCGACAAGGGTGTAGAAGAAGGCGCGGTACAGACCGGGGGCCCGGAGCTTGACGGTCATCGAAGCGTCCTTCTCATCGCGAGTTCTTGTAGAGATAATTGGCCAGCGCGTCAAGCTCGGCCGGTGACAGGGTCTGACCGAAGTTCGGCGGCATGATCCCACCGGCGTAGCCCTTGGTGATGATCGCCTGCGGTTTGAGGATCGACGCCTTGATCATCGCGACCGTCTGCGGCTTGAGCGTGTTCGTGAGATTGGGGCCGATCTTGCCCGTCGTGCCCGCCGCGGCCAGCGTGTGGCAGGCGCCGCAGGCCGTGGATTGACCGTTCCCCTGCGCAAAGAGCTTCTGCGGGTCGATGGCAGCCGTCGGGGCGCCGGCTGCAGCAGGAGCAGCGGCGGCCGCCGCACGGCCTCCGTGGGCGCGCCATGCGGCAAAGACGGCGGGCGTGAGCACGTGAGCGGTCTGGCGCATGAAAGCGTGGCCGAGACCGCAGAGTTCGGCGCAGACGACGGGATAAGTACCCAGACGCGTGGGCGTGACGCGGTAGCCCGTAGTGATTCCGGGCACCGCATCGACCTTCATCCGCCACGCCGGAACCCAGAAGTCATGCAGCACATCGGTTGAGCGGACCAGGAACTTGACCGAGCGCCCCTTGGGCACGAAGAGTTGGGCGGACTGGATCGGCTTGCCGCCGGGACCCAAGCCTGGGTATTCGAACGACCAAGCGAACTGGATCCCCGTGACGATGACCTTCATCTCGGTGGTGGCCGCGTTGGCCGGCGCGCGCTCGATGTCGCGCAGCACGCCCCACGCGTAGAGAACGAGGGCGGCGATGATGATGGCCGGGATCGCCGTCCAGACGACCTCGAGCTTGGTGCTGCCGTGGATCGGCGGGCCGTCCATGCCAGCCTCACCTGGCCGCTGGCGGAAGCGGAACACCGAGTAGCCGACGATGCAGCAGACGATCACGAAGATCGGCACCGAGACCACGATGAGCACGTACCAGAGCTCGTCGATCTTGTCGGCCTGCTTGGAGCCCTGGACCGGGAACCAGTCGATGAGAAGCCCGACGGCGATGCCGACGATCGACGCGACCAGACCGATGGTGATCATCACCGGTATGTCGCGGCGCTTGACTGGCGACTGACGCTCCTCTCCCATGCGGCCGTGATCCTATGCATTCGCGGCGACGGACGGCAACGATCCCGGCGCCGTACCGCGCACATCTCCTCGGGAGAGCGTGCGCGTGGCGTGATTGCGGTGGAGCTACGCAGCTTCGCTGACCGGGCGCGCAGAAGGCGCATCCCCGGTGCTGAAGCGGCGGGTGCTGCGATAATCCGACGGAGCCAAGCCGTGCTGCCGACGGAATGCCTTGGCGAACTGGGCGGGTTGGCGGTACCCGACACGATGGGCGATTTCACGCACGGTCATGCCCCGCGTGAAGAGAAGTTCGGCGGCGCGGTCCATGCGGACGGTCGTCAGATGCTCCCGAAACGTCGTATGGCCGATCTCGTTGTAGGCGCGCTGGAGCTGGCGGCGGGACGAGGCGACGCGGTGGGCGATGTCATCGAGAGAAAGCTCGGCCGAGTATTCGGCCTCGACGATCGCGACAGCGTCCTCGAACAAGAGGGTGCGGTGGCGGATTGTGCTTGATCGCTGCATGTGAACGGATACGCGGGTGAGGCCCGTCCGGATGAGTGGATTCTGCGGCGCGCCCGAACGTGGCACAGATTCGGTGCTACCCGAGGGGACCGATCTTCACACCTTGCGTCACGGACGGGTCTGGTTTAGTTTGAGACAATCGTTGCGAACTCGTGTCGAGGGGACTCAGAATGGACGTCAAGGAAGCGATGACCCAGCTGGCTCTGGCCGTCGGCCCGGGCCACACGCTGCGCCAAGCGGCGCGCATGATGACCGAGCGACGGATCGGAGCCGCGGTGGTATTGGATCCGGATGCGATGGGTCCGGCCATCTTCACGGAGCGCGACCTGTTGGACTCGATCGGCCGGGGCGAGGACCCGGACGTTGAGACGGTCGGCGAGCATCTGACGCGTCAAGTCGTCTACGCGGAGCCGTCGTGGTCGCTGGAAGAGGCCGCCATGGCGATGACCCGCGGCGGATTTCGCCATCTGATCGTGCTGGACGGCGGAGAGTTGGCAGGCGTGATCTCGGTCCGCGACATCGTTCGTGCCTGGACCGGCGACGGGGCGCAGTGCGACGTGCCCGCCGGTGCCGGCGCCACCGGCTGAAAGAACTTCGGGGGAGAAAGGCCTTCGAGGCGTCGCCGGCCGGCGGCGCCTCAGGTCGTTCCCGAACCGCTGGAGAGGGCGCGCTCAGTGCTCCGCGGGCAGCGCGGCGATGTCGCGCCGTGTGTCCCGGATCCACAGGGCGATCACGGTGATGCTCAGGATGCTGCCGGCGACGAGAAGAATGATCGACGTGGTGATCCCGAGCAGGGCGACTGTCAGCCCGAACGCGAGGAGCACGGGATGCAGGCTGGGCCCGGGGAGGTGGATCTCTTCGCCGGCGGGCGGCTCGTTGCCCTGGTCGGCGCTCATGAGACGTACAGGGACGCCGCGATGAAGGTCATGCCGAACATGACGGCGCAGACCGCAGCCACGAGGAGGCCGGAGCGGATGTTCTTACGGGCGAGCTTGCGATCCATGAGAGTTCCTTTGTACTAGATCCGGGCGTCGACGACCATCGCCGCGAACAACGCGGCGAGGTACGCGAGCGAGAACAGGTACAGCGTCAGGGCGGAACGGCGGTCGGCACGACGGTAGAGCCGCACGGCGCCGGCGATGAAGGTGAGGCCCAGGGTGACCGAGGCCACGAGGTACACGGCCCCGAACCCACCGACGCAGAACGGCAACTGCGTGACGGCGTAAAGCAGGACGGTGTACAGCAAGATTTGGCGACGCGTCTCGGCCTCGCCGTGCACCACGGGCATCATCGGGATACCGACCTTGGCGTACTCCTCTTTCATCAGGATGCTGAGCGCCCAGAAGTGCGGCGGCGTCCAGAAGAAGACGATGGCGAAGAGAAAGAGCGCGGTGCCGTTCAAGCTGCCGGTGACGGCAGCCCAGCCCACGAGGGGCGGGAAGGCCCCGGCCGCGCCACCGATGACGATGTTCTGCGGGGTACGGCGCTTGAGCCACACCGTGTACACGCCCACGTAGCCCACGAAACCGGCGAAGGCGAGCGACGCCGACAGGACGTTGATGGTCAGCGTCATCAATACGAACGAGATGACGGCAAGCGAGATGCCGAAGGTGAGCGCGGCGGTGGGGCTTATCCGACCCGCGGGGATCGGCCGATCGGCGGTGCGCTCCATGCGGGCGTCGATGTCCCGGTCATACCAGTGGTTGACGGCGCCGGCGCCGCCCGCGGAGAGATAGCCGCCGAGGCACGTGAGGAGCACCAGGCTGACGGACGGCGTGCCGGCGATATACATCGCCGAGACCGTCGTGAAGAGCAGCAGCGACTGTACCCGCGGCTTGGTCAGCGTGACGTAGTCGCGCAGCACCTGCCCGGCACGGCCGACCGCGGTGGGCGCGGCGACGGCCGCGTCATTGGCGGTTGCGGAGCTGGGAGCGGACATGCGAAGGGCGCCTCAGGCCGTTAGGCGAGGGCCGGCTCGCGCTCGGCGGCGTCCTGTGCGGCCCGATCGATCTGCGCCCTGATGTCCTTCATGGGCTCGACCGATCGCACGCGGGGCACCACGTCGAAGTTGTTGACCGGCGGCGGAGAGGCGGTGAACCACTCCAGCGTGTTCGCCTTCCACGGATCCGGACCGGCGACCGCGCCGCTGCGCAGCGAACGGATCACGTTGTAGACCGTGAGCAGGATTCCGGTGGCCAGGATGAACGATCCGAAGGTCGAGATCTGGTTGTAGATCTGCAGATTGCCGACGTCCGGGTATTCGTAGACACGCCGCGGCATGCCGTCCAACCCGAGCGAATGCTGGATCAGGAAGGTGACGTTGAAGCCGACGAACATCGTCCAGAACGACGCCTTGCCCAAGCCTTCGGAAAGCATGCGGCCCGTGATCTTGGGGAACCAGTAGTAGATCCCCGCGAAGATGGCGAAGACGGCGCCGCCCATCAGCACGTAGTGCAGGTGCGCGACCACGAAGTAGGTGTCGGTGAGCTGCCAGTCGACCGGGAACACGGCCAGGAAGATCCCGGTGATGCCGCCCACGAGGAAGATCGCCAGGAAGCCGCAGGCGAACATCATCGGCGTCTTGAACTCGATCGATCCGCGCCACATCGTCGCGATCCAGTTGAACATCTTCACGCCGGTCGGAACGGCGATCAGGAAGGAGCCGAGCATGAAGAAGACCAGCACGATGAACGGGCTCGGCGTGGAGAACATGTGGTGCGCCCACACGAGCAAGCCCAGGAAGGCGATGACGACGGTGGCGGCCGCGATCGCCTTGTAACCGAAGATCGGCTTGCGAGCAAACACGGGAATGATCTCCGAGATCATTCCGAATCCGGGCAACACCATGATGTAGACCTCGGGGTGCCCGAAGAACCAGAACAGGTGTTGCCACAGCAGCGGCGACCCGCCCGCCGTCGCGTCGTAGAAGTGTGTGCCGAAGTGACGGTCGGTGAGCAGCAGCGTCACGGCGGCGGCGATCACCGGAAGGGCGAGGATGAGCAGGACGGCGTAGACCAGGATCGTCCAGACGAACAGCGGAATACGGCCCCAGCCCATCCCGGGGGCGCGCATGTTCACGATGGTCGCGTAGAAGTTGACCGCGCCGACCAGCGAGCTGAGGCCGGTGAGGTGGATCAGGAAGATCCACGCGTCAACGCCGCCGGTGGGGGAGTACGTGGCCTCCGAAAGCGGCGCGTAACACGTCCAGCCGCACTCTGGCGGGTTGAAGAAGACCGAGCCGTAGAAGACGAGGCCGCCCGCCAGCAGCAGCCAGAACGAGAGCGCATTGAGCTTGGGGAACGCC
The DNA here is from genome assembly GCA_038319025.1 of Solirubrobacterales bacterium. Taxonomy (GTDB): domain Bacteria; phylum Actinomycetota; class Thermoleophilia; order Solirubrobacterales; family Solirubrobacteraceae; genus JBBQCW01. The sequence goes on along the minus strand of JBBQCW010000007.1, from coordinate 57,635 downwards.
ATGTCCCGTGCGCCGATCATCAACGGGACGAAGTAGTTGGCCAACCCGGCCATCATCGGCACGACGAACAGGAAGATCATCGTCGTCCCGTGCATCGTGAAGAGCGCGTTGTACGTGGACGGGGCGAGCAGCGTGTTGTCGGCCTGGCTCAGCTGCAAGCGCATGAGCAGCGCTTCGACCCCGCCCAGCAGGAAGAACACGAAGGTCGTGACCATGTACATGATCCCGATCTTCTTGTGATCGGTTGTCGTCACCCAAGACGTCCAACCCGTCCGCTCAGGCTGAACCTTGTGGGCGACAATCTGCGGGGCCGCGACGGGTGTCGACGGGGCGATGATCTGTTCAGTGGCCATGGGGTGCGGGCTATCTCGTGTTCTTGAAGATGTAGGCGGCGAGGGCGTCTATCTCTGCCGAGGTGAGCGTCGTGGCGTAGGCGGCCGGCATGATCCCGGCCGCATATCCCTTGGCGATCTCCGCATTCGGGTGCACGATCATGTCCTTGATCGCGGCCACGGTGTCGTCCTTGGCGATGAACTTGTTCAGGTTGGGGCCGACGACCCCCTTGGTGCCGGCCGCAGCCAGCACGTGGCACGAGCCGCAGGCGGTGGCCTGGCCCTTTCCGTTCACGAACAGCGCCTTGGCATCGATCGCGGCGACGGCCGGGGCGGCGGCTGCGGGCGCGGCCGCGTGGGGGCTGCCGTTGCCAGGAACGGGGGCGAGAGTCGGATCGGCCTGGCTCTTGGGCGTCCCGATGCCGGGCCTCAGCTTGGCGACCGCGGCTGATGAGGCCTGGATCTGCTTGCGCTGAAGCACGTACCAGAGCCGGTATTGGGCGGGCGTGACCGCCCGGACGGCAGCGATCATGTTCGCGTGGTTGCGGCCGCACAATTCGGCGCACTGGCCGGTGTAGATGCCGGGCTTGGAAATCTTGAACCAGGTGTGGTTCGTGTACCCCGGCACGGCGTCAAACTTGCCGCCGAGCTTCGGGATCCACCAGGAGTGAGCGACGTCTTGAGCGCGGATGTTCAGCGTGACGGTGGTGTTGGTGGGAACCACCATCTGCTCATAGGCGAACACGTTGTTGAGCGCGTTCGTGTCACCGTCGGGGTACGTGAAGCGCCACACGTACTGCTGGCCGTTGACGGCGATGTTCAGCGAGCGACCGTTCGGCGGCTGCTTGCCTGACCCTGGCCCGACGGCGTACTGGACGCTGTTGAGATTCAGGCCGGCGGCGCTGGAGTTCGGCGGGTTGCGGATGCCCGGGAGCATCACGAAGGTGATGGTGGCCAGCACGACGAGGATGAGCGCGGCGCCGACCGTCCAGCCGATCTCGAGGTTGGTGTTGCCGTGGATCTGGTCGGCGACGGCGTTCTTGCGCTTGCGGTACTTGACGATGCACCAGAGCAGCGCGCCCTCGACGCCGATGAAGACGATGACGCCGACGATGAACACGTAGACGTAAAGATCGGAGATCTTGTCGGCGTTCGGCGAACCACCGGACTCGGGCTTCCAGAAATCGGCGAAGGCCCCCGGGGCGAACACGAGCAGCCCGACCAGAGCAGCGGTCAGGCTCAGCGCCAGCCGGCGCGGACGGGAGGTATTCGGACGGACGGATCCCACGACCTGCGGCAGTCTATCCACGGATCGGCGGAGTTCGGCGCCAAGCTCCTTCGAAGGCATCAGCGACCGCGGAAAGAAGTGGGGCGCTTGGCTGCGAATGCGGACACTCCTTCGACGAAATCCTCAGAGTGCGCCATCTCCAACTGGATGGTGGCTTCGAGCTCGAGTTGCTCCTCCATCCGGGAGTAGAGCCAGTTGTTGAGCTGTCGCTTGGACCCCGCGTAGGACGCTGTAGGCCCAGTCGCCAGTCGTTGCAGCAGTGCGTCGGCGTCGTCCTCGAAGGAGTCATCGGCGAAGGCGCGGTTGATCAGCCCCCAATCGACGGCCTGCACGGCGCCGATCCGCTCGCCGAGCATCGCCATCTCCGTGGCGCGAGCCATGCCGATGCGGCTGGGCACGAACAACGAGGAGCCGCCATCAGGTACGAGGCCGATATTCACGAAGGCGAGGAGAAAGTAAGCCGACTCCTTGGCCACAACGAGATCAGCGGCCAGGGCGAGGCCCAGGCCGATGCCCACGCACGGCCCGTTCACGGCGGAAAGAACCGGCTTGGGCATGTCGCGGACCGTGTGGATGATCGGGTGATAACGCTCGGTGAGGACCTTGTACACGTCAGGCCGACCCTCCGGCGTCAACTCGTGCTCGCCACCCATGTCCTTCAGATCGGCGCCGGAGGAGAAGCCGCGCCCGGCGCCGGTGAGCATCACCGCGCGGACATCGGGATCAGCGGCGACCGTCGCGAGTGCCGCCAGGAGATCGAGCCCGAACTGCTTGTTCCAGGCGTTCATCGTCTCAGGGCGATTCAGCTCCACCTTGGCCGCGCCGCCGACGCGCCAGAGGTTGACGGTGTCGTAGCTGTGCGCCAGGGCGAAGTCGGTCATGGCCGCAACTGTATGCGGCGAGGCGCTCACTAGGATGGCCGACGTGGCGAGACCTGTCATCGGCTTGTGCACCGCGCTCGAACAGGCGCGCTGGGGAGCGTGGGATATGCCCGCGGCGCTGCTCCCGTTCAACTACGTGGAGGCGGTCCAGCGAGCCGGAGGGCTGGCGGTGATGTTGCCGCCTGACGCCGGCGCCAACCCAGATGAGATCCTGGATCTGCTGGACGCGCTCGTCCTGGCCGGAGGGGCGGACATGGATCCGGCCACCTACGACGCCGAGCGCGATCCGGCCGTCGTCCACACCGTGCGCCAGCGCGACGACTTCGAAATCGCCCTCGCAAAGCGCGCGCTCGAACGCGATCTGCCGTTCCTGGGCATCTGCCGGGGGATGCAGGTGATGAACGTAGCCCGCGGCGGCTCGCTGATCCAGCATCTGCCGGACACGCACGGCCATACCGAGCATTTGCGCACGGCGGGAACGTTCACGGGTGCCGACCATGAAGTGCTGCTCGCCGGCGGATCGCTGGCGGCGCGCGCCGCCGGCGAGGAGCGCCACCGCACGCTGTCCCACCATCACCAGGCGGTCGACCGGCTGGGGCAGGGCTTGATCGTCACCGGTCGCGCCACGATGGACGAACTGCCGGAGGCGATCGAGGATCCGACGGCGCGATTCGCGCTCGGCGTCCAGTGGCATCCGGAGGCCGACGAGACGAGTCGCCTGATCGAGGCGCTCGTCGACGAGGCGGCGGCGCGGCGCACGGGCTGACGGCCGCGGAGCCGGTTTGAGGCCGAAAGACCTGTGGTGATGCGGGATTCGCACAGGTCATCCAGCGCGCTTCTTATACTGCCGGGCGCTGTGGCCAAACTCGTGCGCACCGCCGCCTGGGCCACCGTGGTGGCCGGCGTGGCGGCCCCGATGGTGCGTCGGCGCCTGCGGATGCCGGCGCCCGTCACCATCGCCGCTGCGTACGCGGCCCCGCTGGCGGCCTCGACGCTGTGGCCGCAGTCGCGACGGCGTGACATCGCGCTGTGTCTTTTGCAGATGCACGCTTACGTGGCCGCTTACAAGATGCCCGCCGATGATCTGGCCACCTTCGAGAAGCGCGTCCACGTCGGATACCCGATCGTCGTCGACCGGGCGATCGGCTTTGGCCGGTTACCCACGCAGCGCCTGCAGCAGGCCTTCGCCACCCCCGGGGTGGTCGCTCCGCATGAACGGGTTCTGGTCTGGGCACACTGGGTCTGGTTTTTTGTGCCCCACGGAACGGTCGTCTGGATGCTCTACCGCCACCCCGAGCGGGGCACGCGCACGGCCCTGATGACGTACGCCATGTTCAACGCCGGTTGCCTTGTGTACTGGGCTGTACCCACCGCGCCGCCGTGGTTCGCCGCCCAGCAGGGGCGTATCCCGGGCGATGGGCCTGCCGTGAGGCGCATGATGTTGGAAGAAGGGGAGCGATTCTGGGGGGCCAACTGGACGCGCCTCTACGGCGCCTTCGGAGGCAATCCCCACGCCGCCATGCCTTCGCTGCACTTCGGAACATCCTTCATGGCCGCGCGCCTGCTCGCCGACGCCGATCCCGTCGAGGGCGCCGTCGCCTTCACCTACGCTCTGACCCTCGGACTGGCGCTCGTGTACCTGGGTGAGCACTACGTCATCGACCTGCTCGCCGGCGCGGCTCTGGCCGAGGTCGTCCGCGCCGCCTCCACGCCGGCCACGCCCGCCCTGGGGTGGGCCGGGCGCCGGTTGGCCACTATCCGGCGTCGTGCGCGGCCATGAGCAGTGCTCCGGCCACCGACGTCCCCGATCCGCGTGAGGCCCACCACGACGAGGAGATGCCGCGGATCTCCTTCTCCCGCAAGCAGATAGTGCTCGCGGTGCTCTTCATCCTCGTCATCCTGGCCGCCTTCTACTTCGTCCTGCCCAAGCTCGCCGGGTTGAAGCAGACCTGGCACCGCCTCGACCAGGGCGATCCGTTGTGGTTGATCCTGGCGGCGGTGCTCGAGTTCCTCTCGTTCATCGGCTACGTGGCGTTGTTTCGCACCGTCTGCCTGAGCGGCGAACAGGATCACCGGCGCATCGACTGGGGCGTGAGCTACCAGATCACCATGGCCGGATTGGCCGCGACGCGCCTGTTCGCCGCTGCGGGGGCCGGCGGCATCGCGCTGACCGCCTGGGCGTTGCGGCGTTCGGGTATGGCGCCCCGCGTCGTCGCCGTGCGGATGGTGGCGATGAACGTGCTGCTCTACTTCGTCTACATGGCCACGCTGGTGGTGGTCGGCGTGCTGCTGCGAGTCGGCGTATTCAGCGGCGGGTCGCCGTTCGGGCTGACGGTACTGCCCGCGCTGTTCGGTGCCTCGGCGATCATCATCGTCGGGTCCATGGCGCTGTTGCCGGCGGACGCTGAGCGTCGGTTCAGCCAGTGGTCACAGCGCACCACGGGGCGGCTGAGTGATTTCGGGGTGATGCTGGCGAAGGTGCCGGCCGCCGCGGCGACCGGGGTGCGCGAAGCGATCTCGATCGTCCGCCGTCGCCCGTCCGCGCTGGGCGCGGCCATCGCCTGGTGGGCGTTCGACATCGCCACGTTGTGGGCGTGTTTTCATGCCTTCGGCACCGACCCGCCGCCGATCGGCGTGATCGTCATGTGCTACTTCGTCGGGACGGCCGGCAACCTGTTGCCGCTGCCAGGCGGGGTAGGCGGTGTGGAGGGCGGCATGATCGCCGCCTTCGTGGCCTTTGGGGTGCCGTTCGGTTACGCCACCGTCGCGGTGTTGTCCTACCGGGCCCTGTCGTTCTGGCTGCCGACCATTCCCGGAGCGATCGCCTACGTACAGTTGCGGGGGACGGTCAAGCATTGGCGAGAGGATGACGCCGCCCTGGCGGAGCAAAAGGACGGAGCCGTCTCGGCCGCCTGAGGCGCCGCGGCGTGGTACTATATAAAGTGAAGTATTGGGCCAGTCAAGGCAGAACGGAAGAGCAAGCAATGAGCGACATCGAGAACGTGATCATCATCGGCAGCGGCCCCGCGGGTTACACCGCGGCGCTCTACACGGCGCGCGCCAACCTGCGCCCGCTCCTGATCGAGGGGTTCATGTGGGGTGGCTTGCTGCAGCAGACCACCGATGTCGAGAACTACCCCGGCTTCCCGAAGGGCGTCATGGGGCCGGAGATGATGCAGTCCTTCCGTGACCAAGCCGAGCGTTTCGGCACCCGCTTCATCACCGACCAGGCCACCAAGGTCGAGCTAGCCACCGAGCCGGGCGGGATCCATGCCGTCTGGGTAGGCGACACCGAGTATCGCGGCCGTGCCGTCGTGCTGGCCATGGGCGCCGAGCACAAGAAGCTCGGCGTGGCCGGCGAGGAGGCTCTTTCCGGGCGCGGGGTGTCGTACTGCGCAACCTGCGACGCCGCCTTTTTCAAGGAGCACGAGACGGTGATCGTCGGTGGCGGTGACTCGGCCATGGAGGAAGCGATCTTCTTGGCCAAGTTCGCCAGCAAGGTGACGATCGTCAACCGCCGCGACGAATTTCGAGCATCAAAGATCATGCTTGATCGCGCTCGCGCCACCGACAACATCGAGTGGCTCACCCCCTACACGATCGCTGAGTTCGTGGCCGGGGAGAACGGCGCCCTCGGGCACGCCCGCGTGCGCCACATCGGTACGGGCGAGGAGCACGACATCCCGATGACCGGGGCGTTCATCGCCGTCGGCCACGAGCCTCAGGCTGAGGTCGTCCGCGACCAGGTGGACACCGACGACGAGGGCTACGTGATCACCGAAGGCAAGTCCACGCGGACGCGTCTGCCCGGCGTATTCGCGGCCGGCGACCTCGTCGACCACACGTACCGCCAGGCCATCACGGCCGCAGGATCCGGCTGCCAGGCCGCCCTGGACGCGGAGTGGTACCTGCGCTACACGCCTCAGGTACCGACCCCGCACGGAATGCCGGTCGGCGACCTGGCCGAGGCGCAGTGGGCGCCGACGCAGCCCTGATTTCGGCCGACTGATCCAAGTTGTGGGTGTCGGCCGCAGGCTAAGTGACGCATGTCACCGTGCAGGAGTGCAACATATCGGTGGCGAAAGCGTTCTTTCTCATGCGTATGACCCACACTTTCCAATACCCCACCGTCAAGCCGGTCTCGTCGTCCCCGACGAGCCACAGCACGCCAAGTGCTGACGGTGCCAAGGGCGGCTCTCCCGCCCCGGCTGTGCCCGCAGCGCCTCAAGCGCGCTGACGGCCCTTCCGACGAGCTGAACGCGGCCCCCGTCGGGCCGCGGCTCAAACGCGCCATAACGCGCCATAACGCGCGACCCTGCGCAGATACGTGATCGCTCGGTGACCGGGTGCAACGCTAGCTCGCGTCTTTGTCTGCTCAAAGCTGTGCAGTTGCTCATCTGCGGCTGACACATGGGTCGGTATACGGAAGAACGGGTGACAGCAACTCCATTGCTGCTCCGCCGGTCTACTCCGTCCACACCCGCTCAGAGGAACCATTCGCCGACATGCTCGCTTACGTCCTTCTCGCCGTCCTCGCCGTCCCTCTCGTGATGCTGATCGTCGATATGGCCGTGCCCCGAAATGCGCGCCGGGCGGCCGGACCGACAGGTCCTGTGCCGACGATGCCGCCTGAGATGCACGGCTCGGCGACCAGGTCGGCGCCGTCCCGCCCGGCCCCCGTGGTCACGCAGTTGCGGTCCCACGACGAAGTGATGGCCACGCGCGCCCCGCGGATCTCGCCGGGTGACGGCATGGTCTACCGCGGCCCGCAGCGCACTCGCTGACGCGGCCCCGCTGCGTCGACGGATCCGGGCGTCCCTGCGCACCATCTGCGTGAGGGCGCCCTTCGTCGTTCCTGGCCCAGAGATCGCCTGGCTCGGTGAGCATGTCGCAGGTAGGCTGCACGCCCAAGCCTCGAACGACGTCGGAGCATTCCCATGACCAGCCCCGCCTCGCCGCAGACCGTCCTCATCACCGGATGCTCGACCGGCATCGGCCACGCCACCGCAGAGCACCTCGCCGCTGCCGGCCACAACGTCTACGCGACCGCTCGTCGCGTGGAGACCCTCGCCGACCTGGAGGCGAAGGGGTGCCGTACGTTGGCCCTGGACGTGACGGACGAAGCGTCGATGCAGGCCGCCGTGGACCACGTGATCAGCGCCGAAGGTGCCGTCGACTCGCTCATCAACAACGCCGGCTACAGCCAGAGCGGCGCGGTGGAGAGCACGTCGATGGAGGACGTCCGTCGACAGTTCGAGACCAACGTCTTCGGGCTCGTCCGGATGTGCCAACTCGTATTGCCGGGCATGCGCGCTCAGGGCAGCGGGCGGATCGTGAACGTCTCGTCGATGGGCGCAAACTTCGTGTTTCCCGGCGGCGGCTTCTACCACGCCACCAAGTACGCGGTGGATGCGATCAGCGACGCGCTGCGCTTCGAGGTCAAGGGCTTCGGGGTCGACGTCGTGATCATTCAGCCGGGCGCCATCCGCACCCACTTCGGCGATACCGCCAGCTCAAGCTTGCCCAGCGCCGAAGACGGCCCCTACGCGGAGTTCAACGCCGCAGTCGGCCAGGTGACCACCGACGCCTACGAGAAGGGGCCGCTGGCCAAGCTGGGTGGCGAGCCCGAGGCCGTCGCGAAGGTCATTGAGAAGGCGATCACCGCCCGTAAGCCAAAGATCCGCTACCGCGTGACGGCGTCGGCCACGGTGCTCATCACCCAGCGCTCGCTGATGACCGACGGCATGTGGGACAGGTTCGTCGGAACGCAGTTTCCGCAGCCCGGCAAGGGCTGATCCCCGGCTTTCTCACAGCCCAGGCAGCGTGACCTGCTGGTCCGGGCCGGCCCCCTCGACCGCGAGCAGCGTGAGCTTGCGGTGCAGGCCGCCGGTGTAGCCGCCCAGGGCGCCGCCGCCTCGCAGGATGCGGTGACACGGAACGATCACCGGCATCGGGTTGCGGCCCAGCGCCGTCCCCGCGGCGCGGGCCGCACCGGGGCTGCCGGCCAACTCCGCCACCTGGGAGTAGGTGCGGGTCTCACCGAACGGGATCGCGGCGGTGGCGCGTAGTACGCGCTGCTGAAAGGGCGTCGTGAGCGACCAGTCCAGCGGAAGGTCGAATGTCTTACGCCCGCCGTCGAAGTACTCCTCGAGTTCACCGCGCACACCGTCGACGGCGCGCTGATTCATCAGGATGCGCGGCGACACGCGGGCCGACAGGTCATCGAGGATCACGTCAAGCCCGCCGTTGAAGTCCTCGAAGGCCAGACGCACCAGGCCCCGTGAGGTGACGGCCGCGATCAGCGTGCCGACCGGGGTCTCGACGAGGCCGTAGGACACGTCCGGATGGGCGGAGGCCGAGAAGCGTGCGGCTGCGGCCGCAGCGGCGGAGGGATCGACGGTGGGCGCAAGCAGAACATTCATGGGACAGGCACCTCCAGGCGCAGGCGTTTGAGGCCTTCGTGGGCGGATCGACGAGCGGCTTCCTCGCTGCAGTCGAGCGCTGCCGCGACCTCTCGATGTGACAGATCACCGGCGTAGCGCAGCAGGATTGCGGCGCGCTGTTTGGCGGGCAGGGCACGGACGGCAGTCCACAACGCATCGTCGGCAACCTGGGGCTCAGGGGCGTGCCCACGGGGCTCGGGCTCAGCCACCGGGACCGGGGCACGGGAACGAGCACGGTGATGGTCGGTGGCCTTGCGCTGGGCGATGGTCAGCACCCAGCCGCGCAGATTGGAATCCGGCCGCAGTCGAGGGTAGGCCCGCAGAGCGGCGATGAACGTCTCCTGGAAGCAGTCGTCGGCGGCGTCACGGCCGACGGCGGCCACCAAGAACCGGAAGACGGGTTCGCGCTGCTCGTTGAGAAAGCGCTGGAAGGGCGGGATCATCTGGTCAGGAAACGGCCAGCGGCTCAGATCCGTGAGATCACACGTCGTGAAAGGCGGCGATCCGGCGCAGGATCGGCGCCGCCCGGTAGCGCTCCTCGCGGTACTCCTCCCACAGCGCGTCGAGTACCGCAAGCACGCGGTCCACACCGATCGCATCGGCCCAGGCCAGCGGCCCGCGTGGGTGGTTGAGGCCCAGCACCATGCCGTCGTCGATGTCGGCGGCGGTGCCGACCCCTTCGCTGACGGCGAACGCGCACTCGTTGATCACCTGGCAGACCATGCGGCCCAGCACGAGTCCGGGAGCATCGCTCACCCAGGCGTGGGCCATGCCCAGAGTGGCCACAAACCGTTCGGCGCGTTCGGCTGCGAGCGCCGTGGTGTGCGGACCTTTCGTCAGTTCGATCAGGCCGACATCGTCTAACGGCGCGAGCGTGAAGAACCCGGCCGCGCCGCCCTCGGGATCCAGCGAGCCCAAGGAGCCTTCCTCCACCAGGATCAGCTGAGGCCCACCCTGCAGGATCGCATCATCCGGGTCGGGGCCGCAGTCGATGAGCAACCACGGCCCCTCGCCGAGCGCCTCTGCAGGTTCACGCACGTCCCAACCGGCCGCCGCGGCGCGCTCGCGCAGCGCATCCGCCAGGAACGACCAGCCGGCGACGACGATCAGGCCCTTGCCCCCGCCCGCGTTTGGCGCCGGTGCGTCTTCCGGCCGATGCGGCGTGCCGTCGGCCGGGTACTCGTACCACCCGCGACCCGCCTTGCGGCCGTGTCGGCCGGCGGCCACCATCCGTGCCGACAGGGGCGAGGGACGCCACCGCGGCTCCCCAAAGCTCAGTTCCGCGAACGACTTGGACACCGCGAACCCGGTGTCGATCCCGACCAGATCCTGCAGCTCGAACGGACCCATGCGGAACCCCCCGGCCTGCCGCACGATGGTGTCGATCGTCTGCACGTCGGCGATCCGCTCGGTGAGTAGGCGCAACGCCTCCAGGCCGAACGGCCGCGCGCAGCGGTTGACCAGGAAGCCGGGCACATCGGCGGCGCGGATCACGCGCTTGCCCATCGCCTCGCCCGTCGCCACCGTCAGCGCGAGTGCGTCCTCGGCCGAGTCCATGCCGCCGATCACCTCGACCAGCCGCATCAGCGGAGCGGGGTTGAAGAAGTGCATACCCACGACGCGGGTCGGGTCGGCGGCGGCGGGCGCGATCGCCGAGATGGGAATGGATGAGGTGTTCGACGCCAGGACAGCGTTGGGCGCCGCGGCCGAGAGCGACGCGAACAGCTCATGCTTGATCGCCAGCTCCTCAGGCGCAGCCTCGACGATCAAGTCGCACGGCGCGAACCCCATGTGGTCGGAGACGACTTCCAGCCGGGCACTGGCCGCCGCGGCGTCTTCGACGCTCATGCGGCCGCGCTCCGCGGTCTTGGCCAGCCCGGCGCGGGCGCGCTCGGCCCCGCGCTCGGCTGCGCCGGGCACCGGGTCGAACAACAGCGCGCGCGCACCGCTGGCTGCCGCCAGCTGGGCGATGCCTGAGCCCATGGTGCCGGCACCCACCACACCGATCACGCGCGCGGCGCCTTCGCTCACGATGGGATCAGCGCATTCACGCCCGTCAGCGCCCGGCCGATGATGAGCTTCTGGATCTGCGACGTGCCTTCGTACAGCGTCGTCACCCGAGCGTCGCGGTAGTAGCGCCCGACCGGGAAGTCGTCGACGTACCCCGACCCGCCATGAACCTGGATCGCCTTGTCGGCGCACCACACGGCCGCCTCGGTGGCGAACAGCTTCGCCATCGAAGTTTCGACGGTGCTCGGCTTGCCGGCGTCCTTGAGCGCGCCGGCACGCCACACGAGCAAGCGCGCCGCATCGGTCTTGACGGCCATCTCCGCCAGCATGTCCTGCACCATCTGGAACGAAGCGATCGGCCGGTCGAACTGCATCCGCTCCTGGGAGTACTGGACGGACGCTTCGAGCGCGGCCCGCGCAAGCCCGACACAGCCGGCGCCCACGGAGAACCGCCCGGAATCGAGCGCGCTCATGGCGACCTTGAAGCCGTCGCCCACGCCGCCGAGCATCGAGTCGGGGCCGCAGTGCACGTCGTCCAAGGCAATTTGGGCGGTGTCCGAGGCCCAGAGGCCGAACTTGCCCTTGATCTCGGTCGGCTGGAAGCCGGGCTGATCGGTCTCCACGAGGAAACAGGCCAGGCCCTTGTGCTTGAGGGCAGGGTCCGTCTGGGCGAACACGAGGGCGAGCTTTGCGAAGTTGCCCATCGAGATCCACATCTTGGCGCCGTTGATGAGGTATCCGTCGTCGGTCTTCACCGCGCGGGTCTTCTGGTTGGCGGCATCTGAGCCGGTGTCGGGCTCGGTCAGGCCGAAGCAGCCCAGCCACTCTCCGGAGCAGAGCAGCGGCAGGTACTTCTCCTTCTGCTCGTCGGTCCCCCAACGCAAGATCGTGGAGCAGACCAGTGACGTCTGCACGGAGACGACGGTGCGCATGCCCGAGCAGCCGCGGCCGATCTCCTCGCCGATGATTCCGTAGGTGACGTAATCCAGGCCCGCACCGCCGTACTCGGTGGGGACGATCGAGCCCAGGTAGCCCTGGGCGGCGATCTTGCGCACGAGGTCCACGTCGAAGTGGTGGTTGCTGGAGTTCTCACCTGCCACCGGGATGATCTCGTTGTCGGTGAACTCGCGTGCCGTATCGCGAATCAGCGCCTGCTCGTCGGAGAGTTCGAAGTCCATGGGTCGCCTCGTGGGGTCGGGGTTACGCGGGCCACGCTAACGCACGGCCGTAGACTGGTCAGTGATGGATCCCTTCACCGTGATCATCCTCGGCTGCGTAGGCGGCCTCGTGGTCGCCTTGCTGCTCGTCGGGCGCTTCACGCCGGGCTCGGGCGCCGCGCAGGTCGACTGGAAGCCGACGCGCTCCGTCGAGACCGAGGTGCAGAACGAGATCGACGACCTTGACCAGATGCTGGAGGCCACCAACCGCCGCCGGCGCGCCCGGGGTGAATCGGACCTGACCGAGGCCGGCTTGCACCACACCGTCGCCGGCGACCTGCAGCAGAGCACCAAACGGCGCGAGGACTACCTGGAGGATCTGGAGATCGTTCAGGTGCTCGAGGTGAAGAACCGGCGTCGCCGTGCGCGCGGGCAGGACGAGTTGACGCTCGACGAGTTCCGTTCGTCGCTGGCTGGGCCGGAAGCCGACTGAGCGTGCGACTGCTGCTCGTCGGTGCCGCCAGTGAGCGCGGCCTGGCCCTTACGCGCTCGCTGGTATCCGACGACCACGCGGTGCGGGCGGTCACGCGCAGTGAAGCGCATCGAGCTGTGCTCGAAGAGGCAGGTGCCGAGGTCTGGATAGGCACGCCGGACGTGATCGGCTCCCTTCGTTATGGGCTGGAGAACGTCACGATCCTGGCTTGGTGTCTGGGGCGAGCAGTGGGGGAGACCGAGTCGCTGCGCGTGCTCCACGGGTCCCGGCTGCACATGATGTTGGAGAAGACCATCGACACGACCGTGCGCGGCGTGCTGTACGAGTCCGTGGGGACGGTCGACCCGGAGATCCTCGCCGCAGGCGCGGCCATCGTGGACACGATGCACGTCCAGAACGAGATCCCTTATGCGCTGCTCGAGACCCCGGCCGACGATCCGATGGCGTGGGCGGTCGCCGCGCGCGCGTCGATCGACACGCTGCTCGCCTGAGACCGGCGCGGCGCGTCAGCCCAGTTCGAGCGGCACGCGCTCGAGGAGATCAGTGAGCATCCGGGCGGTCGCGCCCCAGATCAGGTGGTCGCCCATCACGTAGGTGTCGGTGCGAAACGGGATACCGCGTCGAGTCATGCGGCGGCGCCCGTACGCGGCGCGCAGCGCGGGCACCGTGAACTCGAGCACCTCGGCGACCTCCCCGACGGAGGGCGTCCACACGTAGCCGGGCTCGATCACGCCCACGAACGGATAGACGGCGTAGTTGGTCGCGATCGTCGGAGTTGGCGTGAGCGCGCCGACCAGTTCAACATGGTCAGGATCCAGCCCGATCTCCTCATGGGCTTCGCGCAGCGCAGTGATGCGCAGGTCGGTCTCGTCGTCGTCCTGGCGGCCGCCGGGGAACGAGATCTCACCCGCATGCCGTCGCAGATCGTCGCGCCGCTTGGTGAGGACGATGTGCAGCTCGCCGTCGGCCAGGTAAATCGGCACGAGCACGGCGGCGTCGATCCGGCCGTGGACGTCGAGCCCCGCAGCTTCCGCGGGATCGAGCAGCACGGCCGCTAAGGACGCGCCCAGCTCAGCCCGTGTCAACCGATCCCAGGGGCGCGTCGCGCCGCAATCGCCGTCGCCAGAAGCCGGCGCCGTCGATCCAGGGGGAACACCCCCTGGATGCTCCGACCCCGACCCCTGGCTCGGCGCTGCGTCCCGACGCATCCCCTGGTCTCCGGTGTACCCGGGCTCAGTGCGTGAGCTGGGTGCGCTCGACACGCTCGTTGAACATCACTTCGCCCTCGAGGGTGCGGTGCACCGGGCACTTGGCCGCGATGATCTCCAGACGTTGGACCTGTCCGTCGGTGAGGTGCTCGGGGAACCGGAGGACCATCGAGAAGCGGGTCGGGCAGCCACGGTCGGGCGGCGTGAACTGGGCTTCGACCTCCACGTCACCGATGTCCCAGCCCTTGTGGGCCGCGTACATCTCCATCGTGATGGCGGTGCACGAGGCGAGGCTCGCGGCGAGAAGCTCGAGTGGGCTCGGGCCGGCGTCGGAACCGCCGTCCTCGGTGGGCTCGTCGGCGACCAGGCGGTGGTCGCGAACGCGGACCGACTGTTTGAACGTACCGTTGCGGGTACTGACTGCTGTCTTCATGAGCGCGGATCTCCAGGTTGCAGGACCTGAACGGATGGTACTCCCGTGTCAGTGCGGGCCACGCCGGTCCGTCAGGACAGGGGGTTGTACAGCAAGCCGGTCAGAACTTTCGGGAAGAAGTAGGTCGATTTAGGGGGCATGTTGACCCCGGTCGCTGCCACATCGCGCACCTGCTGGACGGGACTGGCGCGCAGGAAGAAGGCGGCCTCGTATTGGCCGCTCTGGACCAGTTCGAGCGCTTCGGCGTCGGTCCGGGAGTAACCCAGGCCGTTCAAGTGGCTGATGTCGTCCTCGGTCAGTTCGAGCGGCCCGGTCAGGAGGAGCGCCTCGAGCACCGCCGTATCGAGATGCCGGTAGGCGTCGGGCATGCCGGGCAGCGCGGCGTCGGCGATCGCCTGGTCCTTGAGCGTGAGGCGGTAGGCCTGGTTGTGATGGCCGTCGATGTAGCCCATGGTGAGCGGGCCGTTGCCGTCCGGCGGGCGCAGGTCAGCCGTGGCGATCTCCTCGACCGTGAAGTTCTCCCTGATCGCATCGCGAAGAGCCGTGCGGGTCGCCTCCGTGGTGTCGCGGATCAGGCGGTGGGTCGGGAACACGGTGAGGCCGTCGTCCTGCAGGGCAACGAGGCACATGAGCACGTAGCGATGATCTCCCTCCCCACCGATCTCGTCGGCGTAGACGCGGGCGGTCTCATAGCGGTGGTGGCCGTCGGCGATCAGCAGTTCGCTGGCGGCCAGCGCATCGGTGACCGTAGCGATCGCCTCGGGGTCGGCGATACGCCAGAGGCGGTGGACGGTGCCGTCGGCGTCGGTGACCTCGCCGAAGGGCGCGTTGCGGGTAGCCGGTTCAAGGGCGCTCCACGCAGCGTTCTGCGGGTCGTCGTAGAGGGAGAAGATGGGGGAGAGATTGGCCTTGGTGGCGCGCGTGAGGCGCAGCCGGTCCTCTTTGGGGCCGGGATGCGTGCGCTCGTGCGGGCGGATTTTGCCGGGTCCGTATTCCTCTACGCGCACGCGAGCGAAGATTCCGCGCCGGGTCAGCGCGTGGCCGTCAGGCCCGGTGTAGTCCTGGATCACGGCCCAGTAGGCAGGCTCGTCGTCACGGATCAGCGCACCGTCGGCCTTCCACTGTTCGAGGATCGACGCAGCGTCGTCGTACATCTCGTCGCCCGTGGGGAGATCGACATGGACGGCGTTGTAGGGCGAGAGCGCGGCGAGCGCGGCGCGCTGCACCGGATCGATCACGTCGTACGGCGGCGTGGCCAGGTCCTGCAGTGGACCGGTCACGTCGAGGTCGTAGTGGAGTGCTCGCAGGGGCTGGATCTCGGCCATGGCGGCGGAGGCTAGCGGGGGAGGGGCGCGAGCGGGGCCGCCGTTGGCGGTGTCCCCAACCCATTTGGATGTGTCCGTCGTCGCGCGACATCGTCGTCACCCGTACAGTTCAACGCCTCGGGGCGTGGCGCAGCCTGGCAGCGCACCTCGTTTGGGACGAGGGGGTCGCCGGTTCGAATCCGGCCGCCCCGATGATTTTTGTCAGCGGCGGGTGATGGTGAAGGTGAGTTTGGCGGGCCTCGAGGTCTTGCCGGCGGTGTTGGTGGCGGTGAAGGTGGCGGTGTAGCGGCCGGGTTTCAGCGTGCGTTTGCGGGGGAGTTGCCCGGAGAACCGGATGGTGTTCTTGCCTTTGCGGGCCTGGAGGGTGAGGGAGCCGGCGTTGACCGACTTCTTGTGCCCGCCGGTGGCGCTACGGCTGAATGTGAGGGTCAGGCGGGCGTTCTGGTCGAGCTTCAGGGTGAACGTGGTGCCGGCCGGTGCTCGTTTGCGAGCGATGCTCTCGGCGCGCTTGGCGGTACGCCAGGTGCGGTGGGACTGGGTCAGCGCGGTGATCTTCGGAGCGACAGCCGCGGGCGGCGGTGGGGTAGGCGGGGGAGGTGGCGGTGGCGGTGGCGCGCTGCTGACGGTCAGGGTGCTGGTGTCGCCCAGGGCATCGGCGCTGGTGAGCGTGATGGTGTAGGAGCCGGGCGCGGCGTAGGTGTGTGTGACGCTCACGCCGGAGGCGCTCACGCCGTCGCCGTAGTCCCAGCTTGTGGCGCCGAGCGGCGACCACACATCGAGTGGGGAGACGGAGAACGTCAGTTCCTGGCCGATGGTCCCAGCGGAGGGAATCTGCACGAATGGCAGCAGCGGGCCGGCGGCGTCCAGGCCTGCGCTTTGCACGATGGTGTTGGTGCCGTTGGAGCGGGTCCAGACGGCGGTGGCGTTGCCCTGCCCGTCGACCGTGACCTGCGGCTCGATCGCGTTCCCGCCGGTGGCGGAAAGGTCGTCGGGCGTTGACCATGTGGGAGATGCCGCCGCCACGCCGGGCACGGCGAACGCGAGCAGGACCGTCACCGCAGCCATCCGCAGCACCTTGGGCATGCGCGATCATAGGGAGTGGCCGCGAGAACGCGGCGCACAAGCATCCATGCTCTGCAGGGAAGAGCAGAAGCACCCCACAGGCTGATGTAGTCGCCGCTCGCCTGGGGAAGAGGCGTGCGAAACGGGATGAGGCGCGGGATGAGCGTCGCCGGTTCCCCGGTGCCCATCGCGTTTGTCGCAGAGTTTGTACCGGCCGCCCAGATAAACTCTCCGCGGGAGTGCGACGCGACGCGGGGTGGGCTGCTGTCGCTCCTCAACGCAAAAGCGGTAGCCGAAACGGCCCGTGCGGTTAGGGGTGTTCCGCGGCCGCGGCCGCCATGAGCGTGCGAGTGAGCTCGACACGAGACCTGATCCCGAGTTTCGTGAAGGAGTGTCGGAGGTGGGTGCTGACGGTGTTCGGTGAGATGAACAGACGGTCGGCGACCTCGCGGTTGGTGAGCCCTTGCGCGACGAGTTCAGTGACCGCGCACTCCGATTCGGTGAGGCTCGCCACCCCGCTGTCTGGCCGAGTGGGAACGGAGAGGCGTCGGCGGATGCCAATCTGGCGCAGGCATCCGCGGACACGTGAGGCATCCCAGCTCGCGTTCAGCTGGGTGTACATCCGCAGCGCACGGTCGAGATGTTCGATCCCGTGGTCACGGTCCTCACGTCTGAGCGCCGCTTGGCCTGCGTCTTCGATCGCTGAGGCGAGCGGCAGAGGCCGCGGCGACCCCGCGAGGGTGTTGATCGCACTGGCAAATTGTGCCTCGTTGCCGTCGGCGAGTGCGCTGGCATGTGCGGCGCTTCCGACGACCGATGCGACACCGGGGTTCAGTTGCGCGCGCTGCTGGGCCAGGTGCACAGTGCTGCGGACGAGGTCGTCGTCGCCCAGCGTGAGCGCTATGCGGACGAGGTGGGGTGGGTCGGTGACGTCGAGCGGGAAGGTCGGGAGGAGCCCTTCCCCCGCGATGTCGGCGAGGCTGGCCAGGTGTGACCGCGCGGCTCCATAGTCGCCGTCGGAGACCGCCAGCAGCGTCAGGAGCCAGATCATGTGTCGCCGGATTGACGGCGTGGTTTCCTCTCCCGCAGCGAGCGCGATGTCGGCACATCGTTGCCGGCGCACGCCGTCGCCGAGGTGCAGGTACGCCCGGCCAAGCGTGACAAGCCCGCCGGCGTCAGCAGCATTGCGGACGCTTGTGTCGCCCTCCTCAAGACGGAAGAGTCCTTCGAGGAGGGCAGCCGCATCGGCCATCCGGCCCACCTGGAACAGGTGTCGGCCGCGCGACTGCTCCCACAGGCGCACCTCCCACTGCTGGCGGTCGGTCTGCGCGGCCGCAATGTACGTCGCTGTGAGGTCCAGAGCATCGTCGAAGCGATCGAGGACGGAGAGCATCTCGCAGCGCCACTGCGATGCGTGGCGGGCACGCATCGGCTCTTCCGCGTCTGGGCCGCGACTGATCGCCGCCTCCAGAACGTCCAGCGCGGGAGAAAAGTGTCCGGAGAGGTATTCGAGACCGGACTCCACCATGTCCACCGTGAAGCGCACGGTCGCTTCTGACTTCACCGCGGTGGAGCGGCGCGCAGCGGCATTGACCGTGGCTGCCTGGCCGGGCCGGCCGGCGGCGAGCAGGTTGTAGGCGAGCCGGGCGAGATGCCGCCCGCGCATGGGCTCTGAGACACCCTCGAGGGCAAGCGCTATGCGTCCAGACTCGGCGCGCACATCGGCCGATAGAGAGAACATCCCGGCGATGCTCAGGCGAACCTCGGCCTCCTCTTCACGGTGGAGGACCTCGCGCAACGCCGTCTCGGCAAATGCTCGGCCAGCGTCGACGTCATCGGCCGCGTGCAGCAGCATGGCCACCTCTGCGACGAGCGGGGTCCGCAGCGGGTCGTCCTTGGCCGACAGCTCCAGAGCTTTGCGCCCGAGGATGGCCGCGCCGGTGGGATCGGAAGCTCCGAGCGCTCGCATGGCCTTGAGGAGCGTGGTGACCGCGATCGCGTCGCCGGGCTCGGCGCTCGCCGCCAAAGCGGATGCGACCTCCAGCGGAGCCGCGCCCCCGGCCAGCAGGACATCGACGGCCTGACGACGCAGTGCCCGCACCACCGTTTCAGGCAGAGTCTCGAGAACGGCTTCCCGCACGAGGTCGTGATGGAAGGCCAGACGATCGCCATCAGGGACGAGGATGTCGGCGCGAAGCAGCTCGTCGACCGGC
Organism: Solirubrobacterales bacterium; assembly: GCA_038319025.1. Lineage (GTDB taxonomy): Bacteria > Actinomycetota > Thermoleophilia > Solirubrobacterales > Solirubrobacteraceae > JBBQCW01. The sequence goes on along the minus strand of JBBQCW010000007.1, from coordinate 38,790 downwards.
TGCAGCAGCGTCGCTCCAGACACGTCAAACATCGTGGCCAACTCGGTGTAGGAGAAGTTTCGTCCGAGCACAGTGGCGACGCCAGCGAGGTGCCGTGCTGCTGCCGACATTCCGTTCAGACGGGCGCGCATCGAGTCGCGCACGCGCGCCGGGAGACGGTCGGTGGCGAGCTCGGCCCGCCCAGCCGTGTTCTCAACAGCACCTTCTTCCATGAGGCCGCGCATGAGCTCGACGAGCAGGAAGGGATTGCCTCCCGCCCTCGTTGCCATGCGGAGCAGCTGGCTGCCGGGTTCGGCACCGGTGAGGTCGCCGAACACCGCTGCCACAGCATCGTCTCCGAGTGGCGGGAGAACGAGGTGACGCGCACCACTGTCCACAAACCGCGTGGCGGTGGCCTGAAGGTCTTGGGATGCCTCGGCCGTGCGGTACGCGAGGATCCACGCGATCGGCAGCGCGCCCATGCGCATGGGCAGCGCGCGCAGGACGGCAAGGGTGCTCGGGTCAGCCCATTGCAGGTCATCGAGACATATCAGCAGTGGTGAGTTGAGCGCCGCGCGCTCCAGCAGCGCCTCGAGCTCTTGAATGAGCCAGTAACGCACCTCAGGCGAGGTGCGAATGTCGGCAACAGCGCGGGCGTCGAGCAGCGGCGATGCCCCTTCGAACAGCGCTTCCATGAGCGGCGCAAACGCGAGCGCCTGACTGGTGGCGTCAGCGCGTCCCGATCCAGTTCGCAGGCCCGATCGCCGTGCCATGGCGCAGGCCTCGGCAAGGAGGCTGGACTTCCCGAATCCCGGCGCGCTTTCGACAAGCAGCACAGAACCGCGACCGTCGCGCGTCTCCGCGACGCAGTCTCCGAGCCACTCCAGCTCGACGTCCCTGCCCCGGAGTCTGGGGATCCCGGACCGTGTCACCGGACGAAAACTATCGCCTCACATGTTCGGGTGATGTGGAGTCTTGGTGTCCGCGAAAAGCTGCGGAAGACCACCACCCCATACCTAAGGAGTCACCATGTCCACCATCATCGACGCGACCGCCACGAGCGCTGCCCTGGGCGACAAGCAGGGCCTGAAGGAGATCCTCGACTTCCTCGTCACCGAAGAGGCGCTCGGCGTCACGTTCGTGACGGCAGCGATCGAGAACGCACCCGGAACACCGTCGGAGGCGTTCCTGCCCGTGCTCAAGAACGCCGTCACCCAAGAGTTCCACCACGTCGAGGCACTCAAGGACGCCGGCGGCGAGCACCTCACGATGAAGTACTGGTTCCCCGATGCCGCGTTCGACGCCGGTAACGTCGGACTGTTCTCCACGCTCGAGATCGTCGAGACCGTCGAGATCAGCCTCTACCTGCTCGGCGTCAGCGCCTACGCCCTCGCTGGTGAGGACTTCGGCGCACGCCTGTGCGCCGAAGCGATGGGAACCGAGGCCGTGCACCGTGCGCTCGTCCGCTTCGCTCAGGGCGAGCTCGGCAAGGACGTCGGCGTTCCCAACGATGTCGGGTTTGAGAACTTCGACTGGAAGAGCGTCGGAGCGGTCCGCAATGAGCTCGAGGGTCTCGGCATCGGCTACGGCGTCCAGACCGACCAGCCGGGCCGCTGGTACGAGTACCCCGGCGACCCGATCGCCCGCGGCGTCGGCACGCCCGTCACCCACACGACCCCGGCCTGACCGGGACAGCGGGCGGCGCCCGGTCAGCCGGGCGCCGCCAGTCTCATCACCCACAACCCCACAACGCAGGGGCCAAAAGGGATCTGCCGGGCGGCAACCGCATGGATTGCCGTCTGGCCAGACCCGTAACGCCAGGTCTGCGGCATTCCGGTCTGTGGCGTTTCGACCGATGCTCAAATTGCACTCCCGCTTTGCGAATGGGAGATTCCGGCGCCATCTGTTCGCGGGGTTGCGGCCGCGACATGTGCCCAAGCCGCGGGGTCGCTGGTGTTCATGCGGGGTTGTGGCGTGCAGAGCGGGATGACGGGCGGGATGAGCTGCACCGGATCTCCAGTGTTCGCCGCGTCTGTCGCACATTTTCTACCGGCCGCCCCGACTGCCGTCCGCCGCGCGCGGCCCCTCAAACGCGTCGCGCTGAGTCAGCCCGACGAGTCCGGTCGACCGAGCGCCGGTAGACCTCTTGCCACGCGGCATGGAGGGCATCGGCCGGGTCGAGCGCCTCAAGGAGGGACAGAACGTTCCACGGGTTGACGATCCCCGCCTCGGCGGTTGCGCGGACCGCAGCCGGCGTGAGCGCTCCATCGAACCGGTCGCGGACTGCCTCAAGGCGTCCGGCGATCAAGAAGTTCGTCATGGTCATGAGGCACTTGGCGCAGCGGCCGCAGTTGCCATCCCCGGCCCGCTCCCAGCAGACCTTCAGCCAGCGCGACGCAAACGGATCGTCAGCGACTACCGCCGCCTTGTCGTTGCGGGTCGCCGGGCCGGCCTCGTAGCGCACGGATACTCGGGAGGACGACCAGCATGGGTCCAGACGTGGATGGCTGCCGTGTGGCTCATCCCGGCCGGCTGGAAGCGATGCCGAGATGACGGCCACGCCGATCGAGGGGGCGGCGAGTTGGGCGAGCGCTGCGAGGACCACTCCGTAGGTCATGTCCCACGGGAGCATCGGGTCCAGAAACGTTCGGGCGTTCGTGCTGAGGCCGATGAGCGGAAGGCCTTCCTCAGCGGCTGCGGCGCATGTACTCCGCCAGATTTGGTGCGTGCCGGCCGTCGCGAACGGCGCGTCGCGCCAGTCGAGGCCTAGGAGGCACTGGAGCTGCCCTCGCTGGGCGACAAGGGTCGACATCGAGTCCAAACCACGCGAGAAGAACAGCCCGGCCGCGGCCACTGGCGGCGGCGCGGACGCGGCCGCCGCAGCTGAGATGCGCGGTACGCCCCAACTGAACCATTCGTCGAGCAGGGCAACGGAGGTCCGGGCGTTCTCGACGGCAAGAACGTCGACGGGGGCGTCAATCCGCAAGTCATGGCCGTGGACCGCGGCGAGCATCGCACCGAGCCCGACGAACGGTGTTGCGGATGCATCGATCTGGTCCAGTGTCGCCTCGTGGCGGCGCAGCGCCAGTCGGCCCATGTCAACGCCGCCGGACAGCATGAGCATCGAGGCGTGAGCATCAGCGCCGGACTCCTCGCAGCGAAGGTCGGATAGGACGAGTTCGTCACTCAGCACGCGCGGGCAGACATTTGTGTCGTGACCATCGGCGGTAATTGTATGAAATCCCGATCTGTATCCTCCTGTTTAGCCCACATCGCGGCCGATGGCTCATCCCGAGACGTCGCTGTCGCTTCCCAAGGAGACTGCCCTCATGGCATTGACGATCGGCGACACCGCCCCTGATTTTGAGGCCGCCACCACCGAAGGTCCGATCAGCTTCCACGACTGGATCGGTGACAGCTGGGCCGTGCTGTTCTCCCACCCGCGCAACTTCACCCCGGTCTGCACCACCGAGCTGGGGTACATGGCCTCGATCAAGCCGGATTTCGACAGTCGCGGCGTGAAGATCATCGGCCTCTCGGTCGATCCCTTGGAGAACCACGAGAAGTGGGCACAGGACATCGCCGAGACGCAGGGCACCGCGCCCAACTTCCCGCTGATCTCTGACACCGACTTCAACGTGTCCAAGCTCTACGGGATGCTTGGGGCGGATGTCGAGGGCGATCCAACCGCCCGCACGCCGGCCCAGAACGGCACGCTGCGCAACGTCTTCGTGATCGGCCCGGACAAGAAGATCAAGCTGGTTCTCATCTACCCGATGACGACCGGACGGAACTTCGACGAGGTACTGCGCGTCATCGACTCGCTCCAGCTGACGGCGTCGAACGCAGTCGCCACACCCGCGCAGTGGCAGCCGGGTGACGACGTGATCATCGCCGGCTCGGTCAGCGACGAGGCGGCCAAAGAGAAGTACCCCGATGGCTGGGAAGCGCCTCGGCCGTGGCTGCGCATCGTCCCGGCGCCGTAGGGGCTGCCGCGAAGATTCGCCGCGCCGGCGCGGCTGACGCCCCAGACGTGGGGCGGCTGCTCGACGCCTTCAACCGCGAATTCGACGAGCCGACGCCGGGTCCCGAAGTGCTGTCCGGCCGCATGCTCGGCCTCATAGCCCGGGATGACCTGATTGTGCTGCTGGCAGGTGAGGGACCCGACGCCGTCGCGGTCTTGCGGCTGCGGCCGTCGATCTGGACGGAGGCACTGGAGTGCTATCTGGCGGAGCTGTACGTCGCGCCGAGGCAGCGGCGGCGTGGCTTGGGCCGGGGGCTGATGATGGCGGCGATGGAGGCCGCCCGGGAAGCGGGCGCGGACTTCATGGACCTGGGCACCGCTGAAGATGACCTCGCCGCTCGAGCGCTGTACGAGAGCCTGGGGTTTGACCGCACCGGTGGTCGACCAAGCGGGCCGGTCAACTTTTATTACGAGCGCGAGCTGTAGCCGCAGCTGTGCCGGGACGCGCATCGCGCGGAGCCGCGGCCCGAGGGCACTCCCCCCGCCACCGTGGTGTGCGAACCTTCGCGCGCAACCGGAAAGGGACCCGTGGCGGACGATCAGGACTGGCGACTTGAAGCGGTATTGGACGCGGAGCTTGGCTCCGACGCGCTGGACGGCGTAATCCAACACCTGCTGGCCTCCGACGATGGGACCGGGGCGGCGATCACTCACAACGAGGGCACGCTCTTCGCCTACGCATCGGGCCGCGACGCGCTGGACTCGGCGCGCAGTCGCATCGAGCGCGTACTGATCGGTGATGGCGTAAAGGCCAACATCCTCGTCAGCCATTGGGAGGATGGTGTCGGCGACTGGCTCCAGGTCGACCCGCCGCTCGACACCGAGGCACAGCAGGCCACCGAGGCCGTGCTGGCCGATGCCGCCGAGGTGGAGACCCGTACGGGCGTCGTCACGGCCGGCCGATTGTCGCGCGACACGGTGGAAGCAGCGATGCAGGCCTCGGCCACCGACCTGGGGCTCACGTGTGAGGTCACCGAGCATCGCCACCTGTTGACGGCGCAGCTGTCGTTCACCGTCACCGGCCCGCGCGGCCGGGTGGCGCAATTCATGGGCGGGCTTCAGGAAGAGGGCATGATCATGGCCCGCACCGAAGCCGGTGCCTTCGGTCTGGGGTAGTGCGGCAAACTGTCGTTTCACGCCCCCGTAGCTCAGCTGGATAGAGCAGCGGCTTTCTAATCCGCAGGTCCCTGGTTCGAATCCAGGCGGGGGCACTCGCGCCGTCAGTGCTTCTTGTGTTTCTTCTTCGTGGCCGGTTTGCGCAGCTTGGCCGTTCCGGCCTTACCTTGGCGCCCGTTGGCACTGAACGCTCGGACACTCACCGACCCGGTCAGCGTGGAACCCACGAACGAAACCTTCACCGAGGTGTGCTTGGTCGGGATCTGCACGCGGCGGCCGTCCGACAAGTTGACCTGGGCGACATAGCGGGCAGCGCCGCCCGGGCGATGCCACGACACCTTCAGGGTCGTGCCGGAGCGTTTGGCCTTCACATGCGGTGTGGCGGGGGTGATCGGGCCGGGCGCCACGAACGTGGCCAGCGTGCGCTGCTGGAGCGGCACGCCCTGGGCGTCCTGGATGGAGGCAACGACCTTACGCGCCCCGGCCGGTCCGTCGGCGATCGTGAAGCGCAGCGTGTGGCGACCGGCCTTGGCCGGGCCGAGCGCATGCAGCACCCCTGAGGCGCCGATCTCGTACAACGAGATCGGGTGCCCGCCCGTCGGGCCGATCCGGTAGCGCAGCGACTTCACCCGAGACTTCGACGCCCGAGACGCCGACGCGCGCGTGCCCGCGCCGCTGCCCACCGACCCGCTCGTCGTCGGTAGTGGTGTGCCCTGGGCGTCCTGCACACCCGTGATCGGGACGGAGCCCGGGTTCGGCGTGATGGTGTACTTGCCGGGCTTGGGGTCGCCGATCAAGACCACGGCGGCCGCCGGGTGCGCGGCGTAGCCCGCGGGACTGATCGCCGGAACGCCGAATCCGATCATGCCGTCCGGCCCCTGGACCGGCTGACCGGGCGCCGCCACGCCGACCGTAATGGCCTGGCCGTCCGGGCGGGTGACCGTGATGTTGGGGATCCCGCCCTGGCCCTGGACGACGAGGTCGAGCTGATCGAGGTGCGGGCTCGCCGGGAGCGTGAACGTCCGTCGGCCTCCGGCGTCCGCGATGCTCGCCCGCCTGAATGTGCCGATGTCGAGGTTCTTGAGCGCGCTCTGGCAGCCCGTGAGGTAGGGGCTGGGCCCTTCCTTCCACGGCCAGACGACACCGAGAGAAACCTTGACCTTGGAGATCCCGACGTCTTTGCAGACGCCCAGGCCTTTGGACGAGATCGCTCCCTCGGAGCTGAACGTCAGGAAGCTGCCGCAGCTGGCTGGAACGCACACGGAGACGTTCACGCCCGCGTAAAAACCCGGGGGTTTGATGCCGATATACCCCGTCGTCGTGATCTCGGCGCTCAGTAGCGGCTTGAGGATCGGCAGGTCGAAATCGCCGTTGAACGTGAACGTCGGCGTGGTGGAGAACACCGCGCTCACGTGCCCGAAGGGGATGCCGACGAGCTTGAACGCGCCGGTGGCGCCCACGGTAACCGGGCCGGAATCGGCAGGTATGTGGACGTTCAGGGCGCCGTCCACCTGCACGGGCGTCACGCCGAGGATGGGGACCTTCTCGCCCGCGATCAGCTGGACGCTGCCGCCCAGATCAAGACCCTTGTTCACCGCGGTGTGAAACCCGACTTCGGTCAGATTGATGGCGGGGCCGATCGGCAGCGGCAGTGGCGGGCCGTCGTAGTTGAGGTCTAGGTGATCGAGGGTGCCACCCTGGAAGCCGATGGAGGCGTGAAGCAGCTTGCTGGCCGGGCCGCCCACGGCCGGGAGGGCCACATCCGCGGAGCCGTTGAACTTGTCCCCGGCGGCGATGTAATCCAGGTTGAGGTTGTTGATCTCGAAGAACCCGCCGACGCTCGCGCTGTCGACATGCAGATGCAGCCCGTCCAGCGTCAGGTTGGCGTCCATCGTCGTGTGCAGCACGGGCGCGGCTGTGACGTTGGAGAACGGGAACGGCAGCTCGATGTTGACCTTCACGTTCGCCTCGCCGAGCTTGGGGAACGTGACCGACGCATCGCCGGAGACGGCGAACCCGAGCAATTTGATGCCCGACTTCGCGAGCCCGGTGAACGAGGTGGAGTGGTCGAGGTCCCAGGTGACCGACCCCTTGTCGTTCAGCACGATCGCCCCGGCCTGCGCGATCACTCCGTCGGGTGCTGAGATGGTGTGTGCGCTGGTGTTGACGGAGATCGTCTTGTGCCCGGAGTTGAGGAAGTCGATCCCGTTCACGCGCAGATCTGACGAGGTGGTCAGCTTGTCCTTGCCGGCGGCGGTGAGGCAGCCCTGTGCCGTACGGGCCAGCACCTTGGGAGCGACGGTGGTGGTCTGGCACGGGGCCGGGGGTGGAGGGGGAGCGGGAGGTGAAGTGCCTCCGCCACCCCCCAGCGGAGGCGGTGGAGGGTCGAATCCGCCCGCAGTCGCCGGGCGGATGACGTCGGCGGTGATGCCGCCGGCCGTCGAGGAGTGCACCACCAGGCCGCCGCCGTTGGCGGCCACCCCGATCTGCGTGTTGGGGATGTTGTGCGCGGTCGTGTCCTCGAGCGTGCGCCGGTACCACGTCAGGCCGCCGTCGGGCGAGTAGGCGTAACGCAGCGGGCTGTCGAAACTGCCGTCGGACGTCGAAAGGCCGTTGTCGTACCAGACGCTGTGCAGCCCGCCGCCCGCATCCTCGGAGAGCTGGGAGGAAGCGACCGAGAACGTGCTGTCGCTGACCGACACCGGGCCGTCGAACGTGTCGGCCCCGGCGTTGTAGTGGCGGACGACGTAGTGGGCGGCTGAGGAGGACGGGTTCACTCGACTCTGCAGAAAGACCCCGCCGCCGCCGGCCAGACTGGTGAGCCGCGGATCCTCCTCGTCGACGAGTTTGCGCTCGGGCTTCCAGTCGGCGGCGATGCCGTAATTCGTCCCGTTGGCGGGGTTGTAGGCGCGCCAGTACACGGCGGGATGTGTTTCGGCGAGATCCTCGTCTCCGCTGTAGGCCGCAATGGGCGTCGTCGAGTTGATCAGCCCGAGCCCCCCTTCGTAGTACTTGTGGAAACCGGTGCCGGGGGTCTGGTCGGGAAGGACGGCAGCGCCGTGGTTCACGAAGCCGCCGTAGGTGATCTCCTGGTATCGCACATCGGTCGACGAGGATGACGTGAGCGTGGAGAACGAATTGGCCTCCGGGCCGGGCGCCGCGCTGCCGAAGTTGGCTCCGGTGCCGTGGATCGGGGCCGGCGGTGCGTTGAACGTGGTGCCCCCGTCGGCCGACTGGATCACGTAGACGTTCGTCGTTGTGTGGAAGGCGGAGAACGTGATCAGCGGATGTCCCGCGGAGGGCAGCAGAACGCGCACGTCGCTGAAGATGCTGTCGGCTGCGGCGTTGGGTGCGAACGTGAGCGTCTTGTCGCACGCCGGCGCGCCAGGGGGCAGGCGGCAGTACTTGATCGTGTTGCCCGTCGCCGGCGCGTTGTGCTCCCACACGACGTAGGCGGTTCCGTCGGTGTCCACCGCGACCCCGGGGGCGCGGTCGGTGGGATCGCTGCTCAACGTGATCGGAGACGACGCCTGATGGGCGAACGTGGCCGGATCGGGTGCGGCCGCACGGGCTGACGGTGCGACGGCCGCGAGCGTCAAGAGAGACAACGCGATCACGCGACCCAGCAGGCGCCCGACTCCATCTTCGGCCATGCACCACAGCATCGGCCATTCCAGGAGCGCTGATGCGCCACGATGTCGCACGTCGCGACAGACCGCCGGGTGACCCATCCGCACCGTGGGTTCTGCCCGACCGTCCCGCCCGGCCGGTACGGTCTGGCTGATGCTCCCCGTGATCATCATCGCCGTGGTCATGATTCCACTGCTCGTCGTCGCTTGGACGAAGGCGCGTGCCCGTTGAGGGCCTGCCCGAATTCGGGCAGGTGGATCGTTTCCCCTCCGTACTAGACTCCGTTCAGGTCCATGGCTTCCACCACGAGTGATCAACGTTCAGACGATCGCGCGGCGAGCAGTCGCGCGGAATACCTCCGTGCATCCCCGCCGCTGATCGATCGGCCGGCGGCGCTGGATCGGTTGACTCGCGTGCACTGGTCGGTCCCGGTGCTCATCTACCTGCCGGTGGTGGTGTTGCTCACGGGAACCGCCCTGGAGTCGATGCCCACGTGGGCCGCGCTGGTCGGGTTCGCGGTCGGCTACGCGCTGTGGACGCTGACCGAGTATTGGCTGCATCGTGTCGTCTTCCATTTTGCCCCTGACCAAGGCTGGGGTGCGCGCCTGCACTTCATGATCCACGGCGTGCACCACGAGCATCCCAACGATCCGCAACGGCTCGTGATGCCGCCTACCGCGTCGGTGCCGTTGGCCGCGCTCTTCTGCCTCGCGTTCTATGTCCTGCTCGGCCCTAGTTGGTACGCGTTGGGTGCCGGGTTCCTCGGCGGGTACCTCACCTACGACATGACGCACTTCGCGGTGCACCACCATCAGCCGAGCAGTCGGCTGGGGAAGCGACTGCGCGAACTTCACATGCGTCACCACTTTCAGGACTCCACGCGCGGGTACGGGGTCAGCGCCCCCTACTGGGATCACGTCTTCGGTACCGCGCCGGGGGCGAAGAAGCGCAGCGACGGCTGAGGCTCGCACGCTCTAGACTTCGCGTTCGCGCGGTGGGCGTAGCTCAGTTGGTAGAGCTCCTGGTTGTGGTCCAGGCGGTCGCGGGTTCGAGTCCCGTCGCTCACCCTTAGCGAAAGCCCTGTAAACGGGCACTTTTTCTCGGCTCAGTGTTGCCGGCTCCGCCGCGTTTTTTGCGTCTGGGGCAGCCACTAGTGGCTGAACTCGCGCGGATTGGCTTTGATTGGCCGGGATTGGCCGCGATGCGCGCTCTACCAGGCGGGTTGCCTGCTCAGCAGATCCTGATCGCCCGTGGCTGGCAGCACCACGCCGACACGAACGACACGCACGACGCGGCGATTCGCCGATAGGTTCACCGACGTCGGCACGCGTTGCGGCTCGCGCTCACGACCGGCGTTCTCTGATCGCGCACCAAGCTCGATGCCCGGCTCGGCCGCGCCGATAGCGAGGTCAGGTCTGCGTGTTGCACCGTGCGCCACTGCCGCGGTTTGTCGACGTACTTGTCGATGGACTTGTTCATTGATATGTTTATGGACATGTCGACGCCAACAAACGTTCTGAGGCCGCCGCGACTGCTGCGTGCCGTGGGCGACCCACTCGGCTCCTACTACAAGGTGGGCCGGGACTACAGGCCGCTGCAGGCCCTCATCGCCGAGGACCGACACGCTTTCTCGGGCCTCGTATTCGACGCCGCCCTTCGCGACCGCCAACACGATCTGCTCAAGACGGCTGGTGGAAAGGTCGAGACCGTGCTTGACACCCGGGCACTTGAGCTCGCCACGGACGGCGGGATCGCGAACGCCCGTGTGCGGTCGCTGCCCTGGGCGGGCACACAGCTCCCGCACGATCGAAACATGCTTGTCGGCCCGCTCGGCGACGCCTTCGTCGAGTCGGTGGCCGACGTGGTGCTGGACGACGGGTACAGCGCGGTCCTCGCGCCGACACATCTAGTTGAGAGCGCCGACGATCCATGGCTTGATGTCGACGTCGCTCTAACCCGGCGTCTTCGCGTCGCGCTCGACGTGCGCGGGTTGCGGTACGTGCCGATCTACTACCCCCTCGCCACGCGCGCGCCCGTTTTCTACTCACAGGCGGCTCGTACCGCAATCGCCGTCAAGCTTCGCGGAGGCCCGGTCGACGCACTGTGGTTGCGCGTGCACCCGTTCGGTACGAGCAGCGCTGGACCGCTCGCGCTGCGGCGGTACATTGAGGCCGCTCGCGACCTGCACGGGCTCGGCCTGCCTTTGGTTGCCGAGCATGTCGGCGCTGTTGGTGTTGCGCTGCTTGCATTCGGCGCCGTCGGTGGCATTGAGAGCGGTATCACGCTCGGCGACCGGTTCAACGTCGGCAGTCTTGTCAAAGCACCGAAGCCGGGCGCGAAAGGTTTCACGCCGGCCCCGCGCGTCTACATGGCGTCGATTGGGACGCTGACGTCCCGTGCGCAGGCCGACGCACTCTTCTCCAAGCCTGCCCTGCGGCGCGCCCTGGCCTGCCGCGACACGACATGCTGCCGCCGCGGCCACATCGACACCGCCTTGGATCCACGTCGTCACTTCATCATCAGGCGCGATGGCGAGGTCACCGCCGTCAGCCGGCGACCTGAGCCTGTGCGTGCCAGCGTCTACCTCGAGGACTTTCTGCGGCCGGCCACCGATATCGCGCTGCGTGCCGTACGAGTAGACCCTTCGCTGGAGAAGACCCGTCAGCGTCTGGAAGGCTGGCGGACCACGCTCGGTGCCCTTAACCAAGAGGGGGCCGCGCATACCTTTGCGATAACACCGACCGGTGCTCGGCTTGACGCCAGCATGCGGAGGAACGCGTAATGGCCAGCGCTGTCGCAGAACGCCTCGACACCATCCTGGAGCGCAGCGGGATGCGCTCACGTGAAGTCGCACAGCTACTCGACACCACACCCCAGACCGTTTCGCGCTGGCGTACCGGTCGTGCAACCCCGCAGCCTGACGGCCTCCAGCGGCTGCTGACGTTGGAGTGGCTGATCGGCGAGCTCGCAGAGTTCTACGAGCCTGACCAGGCCCGGCTGTGGCTGTTCTCACCACACCGCCTGCTCAGCGGCGACCGTCCCGCCGACCGCATTCAGGGTGGTCAGCTCGACGACGTGCTCGCGCTCATCCATCAGCTCAGCGACGGCGCATTCGTCTGAGTCCGGCGCCGTGATTCATCGCCCGGCCCTGCTGGACGCCCTCGAGCACGCCTCCTCAGTATCGCTGGAAACGACGGCGTGGCGGCACATGCTCGGACGCCACCTACCCGACGTCGAGAACACCCGCGGTGCCCGATGGAATCCGCCTGGCGTTGCCGCCATCTATCTCAGCCTCGAACGAGATGGCGCGATCGCCGAGGGCGACCACGCACTCGCCGTCCAGCCGGTCGGTCCGCGCGTGCGCCGCCGCATCTACCGAGTCGAACTCACGCTCGCCAATGTTTTGGACCTGTCGGACTCGGCGCGGCTCGCCGATGTCGGCCTTACGGCCGATGACATCGCGGACGACGTCCATGACGCCTGTCAGGAGGTGGGCGCTGCTGTCGGCTGGCTCCAGCACGACGGTCTCCTGATTCCATCGGCGCGGAGCAACGCCACAAACCTTGTCATCTACCCGGCGCACTCCGCGCCGGATGCCCGGTTCGAATACGACGACGGAGACGACATCTTGCCGCCCAGAGCATCGGCCTGACGTTGCCCCATCAGTGGGCTCCTTGCACCGTGATGGTGCTGGTGAGGTCAGGCATCGGGCTCCCGTACACGAGGGCCTTCAGTCGCTCGCGCTCGGCCTTGTCGCGGCCCATGAGGTGGGTGTAAACGCGCAGCGTAAATTTGGGGTCGGTGTGCCCGAGTTGTGACATCACGCTGGCGGGGTCATCGCCGCACGCGACGAGGATCGAAGCGAACGTGTGCCGCAGCTTGTGCGGCGAGAGGCCGCTGGGCAGCGGCGTGTGGTCGCGGGCGAGCAGCAGCTCGTCAGCCAATGGGAGGACTGGCGCTAGGACCCGGTTTCGCAGGTTGTTCTTGTCGCGCCGGGTCCCGGTGAGGGTGGGAAACACGAGATCGTCAGGCCCAGTGCTCGAGCAGGCGGCTTTGTGTGCGGCGAGTTCGTCGCGTAACAGCGGGAGGAGATGAATCTCCCGAAGGCCGGCTTGGGTCTTCGAGCGGCCGATCTCGATTCGCCCGTTCGCCAGGTCCACGTCGCGCCACACGATCGCGTTGTGCTCGTGCGCTCTCGGCCCGGCGAGGACAAGAGCGGCGATGCTCGCCCGCCTGTCGGTTGCCTTGTGGCTGGGGTCGCGGTCCATCTGCCCGGCGGCGTCCAGGAGGGCTTGGATCTGGGCGGTGCTGTCCAGGTGAATCGGCCGCCGCGGCGGCTTCTTAAGGCGGCGGCGTCTGCCGGAGGCGGGGTTCTTGGTGAGGTGGTCGTACTCCACGGCGAGCGAGAGCACCCAAGCGAGGATGTCGATCGTCTTGTTGATCGACCCCGGCGAGAGCGGCCTTCGCAGCAGACCGCGCTCGTCGCGCTTGTACTGGCCCTTCTCGATCGCAGTGGCAAGCGCTTCGGCCTGGACGACCTTGTGGCGGCGGTACTCGTCGACCAGCTCAATCGAGAAATCTGCAAGGGGAGTCTGAGCGAAGTAGGGGATCAGGTGCAGCCGCAGCGCCCAGTCCAGGTACTCATACATCCGCTCTGAGACTTCGGCTTGGCGGCCGGACAGGCATTGAGCAGCGAACGCCGCAAACGTCGGCCCCTCATCCATGCCCGCCTCGGCCGCTTCCGGGGTCTTGGGCTTGTTGCGGTCTGGCGGTACCCACGTCCCACGGCGTACGTCGGCAGCGATGTTCGCCAGCTCCTCTTCCGCGGCTGGGCGGGTCCAGCCGTCGTGCTCTGACCCCAAGGTCACGTACCAGCGCTGCCCGTACGCGATCACTCGTAGCGCGTAGCCGCGTCCGCTCTTCCATGTTCGCTCGACGACTGCTCCTCCGGTGCTGGCCATCACACTCGGCCTCCTTGTTGGTGTGAGGGCAGGCTGCGCCGGTCGCCCGTACCGCGGGCGTTCTGGCTGTAGCGTGGCCGGTGCGCCGAAGGCCTTAGCTTCGGCGCGGTGGCCGGGGGCGTTCGAGCGCCGCCCGGCCCTCTTGCGTTCTCGTGCGGCGACGATAGCTCTGGACCCCCGCGCAGGGGAAGTCGCTCACGGCAATCGCGGGCAATCCCGGCGCGCGGGCGTCGATGTGGGCCCGATGCTGGTCCAGTGACGGGCCGTGGGGGGCCCGCGGCCGGCCGCTCGCCCAGGCACTCGGTTACGGTGACCGGGTCGAATCGAAGGCGGGGCTTGCGGCCTGTTCCCAGGTGCAGGGCTCCTAGCTGGCCGGAGTGACGGTAGACCCAGGAGCGCTGCACGCCCCACCACTCCGACACCTGACTGGCGGTCAGCAGACGGCTGCCGGAGCGGGCCTCGTCAGACGCCGGGGACGAAGCCGTGAGGTCGGCCAGCTCGTTGACCAGCTCCCTGGTCAGTCGCGTGCAGAGGTGCTCGGCCAAGCACTGGGCGAGCTGGTCGATCGTCTCGCGGTCCAGCCGCACCGCGGCGGCGCGTAGGAGCGGTGGGCGTTGCTGGGGCTCGTGGCCGTGACTGCTCATGCCGGCCGCCGTGGGCGGCCGGCTCGGGGAGGGCGGACGTGTCGCCTGCCCTGGCCCGGGCACGGGGCATCCCAGTGCGCGATGCGTGCGCGGGCAACCTGGGCGTGGGCGGGGTCAAGCTCGATGCCCAGGAACGGGCGGCCTTCCAGGCGGGCCGCGCACCCGGTGGATCCCGAGCCGCAGAACGGGTCGAGCACCAGCCCGCCGGCCGGGGCGCTTAGGCGCACGAGCCAGCGCATCACTGCGAGCGGCTTGACGGTGGGGTGGGGGTTTCTCACGGTCGGGGGTGGCGCGGCGCCGCGGCGGCTGGTGGGGAACAGGTCGATCGTCTGGGCGGGCAGCTGGTCGCAGCCGGCGTCGCGCTCGGGCCGGTTGGCTTTGGCGTGGTAGAAGAACCGGGAGGTGCCCTCAGCCTGCCCTTCAAGGGTCTTGACGGGGCAGCCGGGGCTGCAGGCGCGGGTGGTGCAGGCCGGGCCGTGGTCGAGCAGGACGTTCGCGGGCCAACGGCCGCGGCCCTGGCACGCGGCCGGCCTGTCGGATGGCTCCAGGATCTGGCAGGCGCGGGTGTTCAGCGCGCCGGTCCCCCACCGGTCCACGTTCTGGAGCACGGTCGGTTCGCTGAGCGGCTTTCGGGCCAGGTAGGCGGGCTCGTAAGCGGGTTTGAGCGCGGTGCCCTGGCCGTCCGGGAGCTTTCGGGACTTGGGCATCCCGGACCCGTACATCCACATGAGGGTGTCGCGCAGCTCAAACCCGGCGTCTTCCAGACCGCAGGCGAGGCGGTGGCCGGTTCGGCTGGCGCTGAACGCGACCAGGTGCCCGCCCGGCTTGAGCACGCGCAGGCACTCGGTCGCCCACATCGTGGCCCAGCGTTGGAATGCCTGTCCGTCGGTGAGGCTGTGGTCCTGGGCGGCGGTTCGGATGTTCTTGCCGTCCCAGTCAGCATGCTGGAAATCGATGCCGTACGGCGGGTCGGTCACGACTGCGTCGACCGAACAGTCCGGTAGCCGGGGCAGCAGCGCCAGGGTGTCGGCGTTCTCTACGCGCCAGTGCTCGCCGGCGCCCAGGATCTGGTCGGCGCGCGTCATCGGCGATCCGCTTTGGTTTGGCGGCCGAGCCAGTCGACGGGCTGTGAGGGGTTCTGCGGCTGGTGCCAGATCGCGGCGAACGGGCCGTGTTCGGTGAGGTCCTCCAGCAGGCAGACGCTCATCCCGAGTTCGCGGTCAGCAGCGAGCTTGGGGTCGGCGGTGCACAACGCCAGCAGAACCTGCAGCCGGTGCACGAGCGCGGGCCGGGGTTTGCCGGCCAGCACGATCTGTACTTGCGGTAGGGCGCGGTAGGCGGATGTCCACGCCGGTTCGCCGGCAGGTTTGCCTTTCGCTAGCAGCGGGGTGTAGGTGCGCAGGCGCTGGTAGTGGCGCAGCTTGATGATCAACTGCTGGATCGGCATCGTCGCCCGGTCCAGCTCCAGGAACCTCTGGTGGTGATGTACCCGTCCGTCTTCGAAGCGCAGGTAGCTCAAGAGGGCGTCGGCGATCAGCTGCTGGTGCTGGCGTCGTCCGGGCTCGGGGCCGATGGGGTGGGCGACCTCGTGGCGCCAGGAGAACGGATCAAAGTCATCCTCGCGTTCGCGGGCTGTGCGTAGGTAGGCGAGGCCGACGTCGTTCACGGCCAGGGTATGTGCGCTCAGTGCGCTGTTGGCCTGGTCGGCGGTGAGGAGCTTGGGGCGCGGTTCGACTCGGTCGGGGATCTGCATGACCAGGTCCAGTCCGGCAGCGGTCAGGTGCCAGTGCTTCAAACGGGTGCCAGCCGTAACCGCGGCGAGCAGTCCGGCTGATTGCAGCCGGACGAGCATGCGCTGCGTGTACCTCAGGCCCGTGTCGGGGGTGTGCATCTCGTGGACTTGCATCGTGTGCAGCAGCCGGTGCTGCTGCACGCTGGCCAACACCTCAGGCGCGATTCCCGGAAGCCGGTCCGCCATCACGCCCTCGCCCGCTCCTCGACGCGGGGCAGCCGGGTCCCCGACTCCGCGAGCGGCTGCCCGGGGTGGCTGGGGTCCGGCGACGATCCGTCCCCACATGGCTGCCCGCCGGTCGCGCGACTGTGCGCGGCTTGCAGGTGCTCCACGATGCGCCGCTCGTGCGTATCGAGACTGGCGAGGGTCTGCTGGACTGGGGCGCGGCCCACACCGGTGTCGATTGCCTGATCGAGGTCGGTGAGTTGCTCGGGGTGGTGGTGGCGTGCGTGGAGCTCGTGGGCGGTCAGGCCATGCACCAGAAACGGGTCGCTGGCACGTTCGGCGATGGTGACGGATGCCAGGTAGGTGTAGCGGGCCAGGCGGGTGATCGTCTGCGGGTCCGGCACGCCGCCGTACTCCCGCGACAGCCACGCCGCCGCCTTCGCATTCACGGTGGTGGTGAGCAGATGTGAGCGGTTGGTGGTGACGGCGTTCAGGGTGGCGCTGGTGAGCCGTTCGGGGCTCTGGTTAAGCAGGAACGCCCGCACCCCGTACTTCGCAGACTGCTCCAGCAGGGCGGGTAGGTTGGGGCCGTCGTAGGTCTGCAACTCGTCCAGGAACAGGAAGAACAACCGCCGCTCGGATGGGTTCATGCTGATCCGGGTGCGAGCGGCATGCAGGACCTCGTAGACGAGCAGGTTGGCGACGAGCCGGTCGCGCGTTGAGCCTGTCCCCGGGCACGCAAGGACGATGAGGCCTTCGTTCATCGCCTTCTGCATGTCAAACGTCGACACCGCACTGCCGAACAGTGCGGCGACTGGGCGGGCAGCTCTGAGGCGGTCGATCAGGTTGGTGACTGGGGTGATCGCCTCCGCCGGCAGCCGCGGAAACCGGTCGGTGAAAAAGCCTCGCGTCGCCGGACTCACCGAGGCCAGCACGGCCTGGCGCCATTCCTCGTTGGATAGCAGCGTCGGGATCTGAAACAAGGTCGGCGCCAGCTCACGGGGGAGAGCGCGGGCGAGCTCGGTCATAGCCTGCGCGGACTGGGTGATGAGGTTCAGGGCACGGGTGTTGGTGTCATCCCACCCCAGGGCGGCAGCGAACGCGTCCACGACAGCGTCAACGCGGCGGTCAGACTCCCACGCCGGCATGCCGTGCGTGGCCAGGAGGTTCCAGCCGGGCTGACCGTGGGTGCCGGCGAGGTCGGCGAGGTCGATCTCTACGACCCGCTCGCGGATCCCGGGGTCGGTGAGGTAGGGCTTGATCTTGGTGATCGCGTCCGAATGCGGATCCAGAAACAGTCCGCCGTGCCCGGCGCGGGCGAGGTGGATGAACTGGCCGATCGCCGTTTCGGTCTTGCCATACCGTGAGCGGCCGGCCATGTAGCTGAAGATCGTCCGATCCACCGGCACGCCCACCCGGCGAGGGCCGGCCGGGGTGTGGATCTCCCCGAGGGGGATCAGGTCCGGCTGGCCGGTGAAGGTTGGTAGGCCGGCTGGGGGTGCGCTGATGATCCCGCCCGACCGCTCCACCGCCTCGCTCTCGCAATGGACGGTCGGCGGCTTCAGCAGCCCGGCCACCTCGGCCGCCGAGACCACGCAGCGCTTCCGAGGCCGGAAACGCCCGGTCCTCAGGCGGCGGTCAAAGGCGCGGCGGTGCCACGGTAGGTCTGAGCCGAGGATTCCCAGGCCGCCGAGCCGCAGGCCGGCGGCGCGCAGGTGGTTCTCGCCGGCCATCGCGTCAAAGCAGGACAGCAGCGCGCGCAGCCTGCCCCTGGCGAGCCGGCGGCTCGGCCCTCCGGCTCGTACTAGTAGTTGGAGGTGAAATAGGGGCTGGGGGGTGCCGAGCTTGCCGTGCAGCGCTCTGGTCTGCGCGCGGCGCTCGACGAGGTCCATCGGGCTGGCCGGACCACGGGCCTTTGGGCAGCCGGTGTCCAGCAGGGACTGCCAGGCACCCGGCTCGCTCTCCCGTCGGGCAGTCCCGGCCAGGCGTCGTTGCAGGCGCCGACGCTCCCCCGCCGTCACTGCGAGCAGGCTCAGCGACACGGTCGCGTCCTCGTGCTCGCCGAGTGCCCCGAGCACCCCGGCCAGCGCTTGCAGCGGGTCGGGGTCCAGGACCGATTCGCGCAGCCCCAGGCTTGAGCTGCGGGCCAGGACGAGCTCTGCTCGAGCGACCCGGCCACGTTGACCGCTTCGCGCCGCCGGTTTTGCCTGGGGCTCGGGTCGTGCTTGGACGGCGGTGTAGTTGCCCAGCGCGGAGGCCAGCACCCCGCTCGCGTGCTTGGGGCAGGTGAGCTGGTAGCTGACCAGCGCTTCGCCGGGCCGGCGGGCGAACTGGACGCTGACCGCCGCCGCTGGGCGCTCCAGCCAGCCCAGACCTGAGCGACGGGTCCGCGCGAGCTGCCCGGCGAACGCGAGCACCGCGTCCATCGACGGGTCAAACGAGTCCGCGGCCACCACCCGCACCCCCTCACGGGAGGCCAGCAGCCGGCGCACCACCACCACCCGCGCCGCGAGCACCGTGGCGCCGGCCGCCGCCGCACCAGCCGCGAGCGTCCGATGACCGGCGAACCAGCGGGGCAGCGTGAGGAGCGTGCCGTGCACGGCGTGCAGCCAGGGCGCGGCGTGCCGAGCGAGCACCAGGACGGCCAGGCCAGCCGCGACGGCGAGCAGCCAGGGCGCATCTCTGGGTGCGGTGCCCCGCATTAGTTGAGTACCTGCGGGGTGAAGTTATCGACCGTGCACCAGCCGGCGTGATCGCGCATTGTTACCGGGAACGCGGCCGATACGGCCGGAGGGCCAAGCGGACCGCAGAACGGCGTATGTGGGCGCAGACGGCCCTGTACCTGGCCCTGCATGTGGCCCTGGTACGGGCCCTGGTACGGGCCCTGGTACGGGCCCTGCACTTGACCCCGTCCGTCGCGGCCGGAGGCGAGGAGCGGGAGGCTAGGCATGTGTGCCTGCTGCAGTCCGGGCGGCCGGCGGCTGGGCGTATCCGTAGATCGGTGCGGGCAGCCCGAATCGCACGGCGTCGACTGGCTTGAACGGGCCGACCAGGGCGACGTTGTTGGCAGTGCTGTTGCCGTCGATCGTCACGATCCGCCCGTCGGCCAGGACCTTGATGACGATTCCGACGTGCGCGCTGTGACCGATCGCCGGACCGGACCCATACAAGACCGCATCGCCGGGGTTGGGCTTGGCGGTCGGCGGGAGGACGTGGTGGCCGTACGTGCGGGCGTAGGTGTAGAGGCTGCCGGTGTACGCCCACCGGCTGGTTGGGCTGGGAAGCGCGCTGCCGGCGTGCTGCCATACCCACGCGACGAACAGGGCGCACCACTCCTCGCACGGCCCGTAACGGGTGCAGTTACTTCCGTTGGGCTGCTCGCCGGTCCCCAGCTGCGAGCGGGCGATCTGCACGATCCGCTCGCCGAGCACGCCGCCGCCGATTGGAGTGGCCGCGTGGCAGCCGCTGGTCGTGGAGGGGTCGGCGACCGGGGTCGCCTGCCCTGCGTCGCTCGGGGCCGGGCTGCCCGCCCCGTGGAACCCGTACAGGACGGCGCGGGCCATCACCTCATCGGCGTACGCAGCGACGCCGTCGGCGCAAGCGCCGTAGTACCGGCACGCCGCTTGGCGGTACTGGGTGTAGGTGCCGCCGGTGCGGGGCGCGCCCTTGTCCAAGAGGATCCGGGCGGCGGTGAAGATCGCGTCGGCCGGGTCGTTGACGTCAAAGTGTCCGTCGTGGTCGCCGTCGGTCTTGAAGCGGTCCCACTCGGTCGGCTCGCCCCCGGGACTGCACGGGCTGCCTTTTCGGATGGCGATCTGCATTGGGCCGGCGCACCCCGACCCGTTGTCTCCAGCACATGTTTGGTGATTGCATTCCTGCGCACCGATGGACGCGAGGAACGTCCAGTCGATCCGCTCCCTCGCACCGGCCGCCAGATACAGCCGCAGCCGTGGTGGCGGGATCTGCTTGCGCGCCGCCCGCGTCGGACCGGTGTTGGCGCTGGGTGCTGCGGCGGAGGCTGAGGATCCGGTGCAGCCGAAGCTGGCACCGGTGATCGCCATCGCCAGCGCGAGCGCGCAAAGCAGCAGAAGGCCGGCGAAGCTCGCGCCGCCCACCGACGCCAACCGGAGCACTGTTCGGCCGTGCGTCTGATCAGTGCTCAAGGCTGCTCGCCTCCCAGCCACCGACCGAGTGGTGCTCCAGGGCTACGTGGATCGCGAACGTCGCTCCCGTCTCGTCCACCGCCGTGATCACGACCCGCGCCCGCGTGGTGCTGGCCGAAAGGACCTGCAGGTCAAGCAGCCGCACCCGCCGCTCCGGCGAGCGCCGGCCCTTGGCCGGGGGTGGCTGCTGGGCGAGCGCCCGCCGCAGTGCGAACGTGACGCGCGGGATGCTCTGCGTGTCCGCCCCGCCGTACAGGTAGGCCAGATAGCCCAGCGTGAATAGCCGTGCGTCCGCCAAGAGCTCGTGCCGGTCCGGTGCCGCTGGCGGCGGGGTCGTCGGTCGGGCCGGCGCGGTTGACGGTGGGGTTGCGCGTCGTTGGGCGGGCGGATGGGTCAGCAGCGCCAGCGCCGCGAGTGCGACCAGCAGGGCTGAGGCGAGCGCGAACGCCGGGCCGCGCTCGCCCGGCGTGATCGGCCGCGACCGGCAACGCCGCTTCACGAGCCCGTCTCCCCGGACCCGGAGCCAGGCCCGGTCGCGGATCGGGGTCCTGTCGGAGGTGTGAGGGGTTCGGCGGGTGACTTCGCGGCGTGCCGGTCGGCATGCAGATCCTCCAGCAGCGAGCCGTGTTGCCCCGTCTGGTGAGGGGCCTGCGGGCTGGCCGGCGTCTGCGCGGTGGTGTCCCAGCCTGCGTGCGCGCGAGCCTGCATGCCGGTATCTGTTTCCTGCTCGGGTAGAGGGGCGCCGCGCGGGGACGGCGCCGTAGCTCCGGGTGCTTTGTCGGTGCGGGCGCCTCGGCGAGGGGCTACCGGCGCTGGGACTTGGCCGGCGGCCTTGTTCCCCACGGGTGCGGGGCCTGCTCCGGGTTCGCGATCAGGTGTGCTGTGGTGCGTGGCGCCGGCGGGCGGTGGGGAGGGGGTATCGGCTCGGTGCGAGCGGGACGGCGCGAGCGTGTCGAGCTCTGCTGACCTAGCCCCTTCGCCCGGGCTCGCCGTTGGCTGCTCGCTCAGCGAAACCGGTGGGGGCTGCTGTGCATCGTTGTGGAGTGGCGGCGACTCATCGGCTGGCTGGCCGGCTGGGCGTGAGGTGGGCTTCATGTGCCGCACCGCGCTGGAAAGCATGCGTCCGCCGTAGTAGACCGAGAGCGCGCGCTGCAGCCCGTTCTCTTCGCGCTCGCTGCCTGGGCCGCTAGCCAGGACGGTGAGCTTGCCGGCAAGCTGCTTGCGCTGAATGAACACCGTCCACGTCAAGGCGGCCTGTAGGCCGAATGCCATCAGCCACCCGAGGCCGGCAGTTGCGCTCTGCAGAGCGGACATCACCGCAAGCAGGACCGCCAGGACGAGGGAGTAGGCGGCCTTGCGTATTAGCAGCGATCCTAGGCGAGACAGCCAGCTACGGAAGTACTCGTGCCCTCGGCCCGGGATCACCCCGAGCACCAGCGCGACCGGTGCGAAGCACGCCAGGAGCAGGACGAGGACCTGCGCGATGATTACCGAGACCGACAGTGCCCCGAGGAGCAAGATCATGCCCAGCTCCCCGATGAAGATGACGACGGCGAGCAGCAGGCGCTGGTACTGGCCGCCCTTCTCCATCGCGTCCGTCACCGGCTTGTCGCCCACCACCGGCTTGTAAGCGGTGCTCTGGTCGCTCTGGGGGAGTTTGCCTGGATCGCCTTGGTTGACGGCGTCGTACTCTGAGTTGCGCTCATCTGAGGCGTCGGGGTACTTCAGAAAGTGGGCGGGGTAGCGGGCTGTGTTGCTCACGCACGCCTTGCCAGTAGTGGTGACGTTTTGGCCGGCGTCGAGCTGGGCTCGAGCTGAGGCCGCTAGAGGCCGTACGGGGACCGAGGTCGGGTCGTGGCCGGCGCTCCCGGTCCCGGTGCGCACGCAGTGCTGGGTGCCGCCGAAGTTAAGGGCGACCCACGGGTCGTAGACCATGAGGCGAAACAGGCTGTCGGCCACCTGCTCCTTCGCTTTCGGTGAGCCGGTGACCTGGCCGCTGGTGGTGATGGATAGAAAGGCAGTGGACATCTGGTTGGTCCACTTGCTGACCTGGCCGATCGTCTGGGCGGGCTGGGAGACGATCGCCAGCGCGATCACGCAGTACGCGAGCGACATCGCTAGGGCTCCGGCGGTCTCGGTATACCGGCGTTGCACGAGCGCTTTCCACATCGCCCAGCAGCCCGCCAACACCACCGCGATAACAAGCCATGGCTGGCCGAACGTGTGCTGGTACATCCCCTGAATTGCCGCGGCGACCGGGGCCAGTGCCCCCGAGCCACCCGTGTCCGGCGAACCGTTTAGGAGGTCCAGCGAGAACGCGAACGTGAAGAGCGTGATCAGAGCGTTAGCGAGAAAGGCGGTGAGCTGCCACAGCACGTCGGCCAGGAAGTAGGCGATCGTCGGCGGCACCCCGGATGCGTCGACGCCGCCGGTGAGCGACGCCGAGACCGTGTCGAAGTGATGGTCCAGGCTGTAGGCCGACAGTGGGTAGCGGCCGGCCAGCCCGGTCAGTGACTGGCCAGGGCCGACGTTGCCGTACAGATCCGACGCGGCCTCCGCGACCGCTGTGCCCAGTAGGACGAGCCCGAGTACCAGGCCGCAGGTGGTGAGGATCCGCCGGCGGGTCATGACACCACCTCGCTCGCGTCGGGCTGCTCATGCGGGGAGTCGGTGGCTTGTTCGGGCGGGGTGGTGTCGAACGCGTCGAGCAGCGTGGGGTCGGTCGGGTCGATCTGCACCCACGCGGTGCGGCCCTGAAGGTCGCGCATCACGCACCGGCCGGGGCGGGCGTCCCGTAGTCGGGCGATCCGCTCGCGGGTGGGTTGCACCCCGACTAGCTCAAGGCCGGCCTGGGCGGCCTGGTTGCCGTCCTGTCCGAATACGAAGAACGTCCCGACCAGTTCGGAGAGGTCTTTGACGTCAGACAGGCGCTGGATCAGCAACAGGACGGTGGCGTTGAACGCGCGAAGCTGCAGCACCAGCCGGTTGACCAAAGCGCGGCCTTGTGCGGAGGCCAGCAGGAACCACACCTCGTCGAGCAGCACGACCTTGTGGCGCGAGCGATCGGTGCATGCCAGCCGCAACGCGAGCGCAGCGACGAGCGACAGCGTCGCGACGGAAATCCGCTCTGAGCGGGTGTAGCTCTCCCTCAGGACCCCGGGTTCAGGGAGCGTGAGGCCAGGGGTGCGGATCGTCGTAACGGCCTTCGCCGCGACCGCCAGGTCAGTGGTCCCGTTGCCAAAGCCCAGACGCGCCAGTCCGAAGTCCGACACGACTTCGAGCGCGTCAGCGACCTCTACCGCCGAGGAGGAGTCCATCTCCCGCAGGCGGTCTATGACGAGTAGGCAGCCGCGCCCTCCGGCCCTGACGACGTCGCGTACGGCGCGCTGCACCACGATCTCCCACGAGGCCGGCGGATCGCGAAGCAGGTCCAGCAGATAGGACGCCGCGAGCTCTTCCCTGAGCTCCTCCAGGCCGATTGCGAGCGGGTCAAGCTTGCCGCGCTGCTGTTCGCTGCCGGTCAGCTCCAGCACGTCCACGCGGCCCTGCAGGCTGGGGATGTTCTCCCAGCCGTGGTCGGGCTTGGGGTCCACGTCGATGATGAGGCCGCCACGCCGCTCAGCCCCGTACGCGATGAGCTGCGCGGCCACCGTCTTCCCCGAGCCCAGCGTCCCGGCCAAGAGCACGGCGGACGCGCGGGACTCCCGCGACGGGGCGGTCACGTCGTAGCGCACCGGACGGCGGCCGCCGACCGTCGTGTACCCCAGGTAGACGCCACTGGGGTCGCCGACCTGGGTGCTGGCGGTCGGGACCATCGCGCCGAACTGCGCCACCGTCATCTGCTGCACGTAGTCACGGGTCCTGCCGCCGTCAGCGCGAGGCAGATGGTCAAAGTACAGCTGCTCCTGCAACCCCCGGGGTCGTTCTAACCTGAGGTCGCCGTACTGCTCGCGCAGCGCTTCGACGCGCCGCTCACGCTCCTCCCGGCTGCCGGCCCCGATCGCGAGGGAGATCGACGCTTTGAGCATCGGTGGGTGGCTGGCGGACTGCAGGATCGACTCGTACTCTCGAGCAAGCAGCCGGTCATCCTCGGCTTTCCAGCCGGCACCGTGGCGGGAGGCCTGCTGGTCACGGTGGACCTGCTCAACGTCCACGATCCGCTTGCGGACCTGCGCCAGCGCCTCACGGTTCCCGATCCACTGGGCGTGAAGGACCGCGTCGACCGCAAACCCCAGGGCGTCGATCGGCGCATGCAGCAACTCCGACGCGGGGCCGGGAAAGAGGGCCTCTTCCGGCAGTCCGGCGAGCGTGAGGAAGGCCTGGAAGCTGTCGCCGCTCTCGTGACGGACGTACAGGCCCGGCGGATGGTCGGGCTCCTCGCGCATCGGCTCGCGAACCAGCCGCCAAACATCTGACTGCAGCGGCTCGTAGCTGACCTCAGCCGCATCTCGGTCAGTGGCGCCGTCGTTGCTGTCGGGGCGGATGACGAGGGCGTCGGGCTGCCAGTACTGCTCGTTCACGGGTTCGCCGATGCCGCGCATCGGCGCGCGGCGCAACAGCCACTGCAACTCGCTCGTGCGAGCCCGACGCAACCCCACCACCTGACTCAGTCGCTGGGCCAGGCGCTGCTCGGCCAATGCGAGCGCATGCAGCGAACGGCCGGTGACCGTCGCGGTGCCGCCGCGGCGCGCGAACCCGAGGGCGGTGACGCGGTCCCGCGCCTCATCCAGCCGGGCAATGAAGCCGGCGCCGGGCCGCTGGGTGCGCTCGGTCGACAGCGCGACACTCAGGTACACCGCGGGGACGTGGCAGTCCAGCTCCAGCAGCCGCTGCTCGTGGGCGGCGAGAAACGTACGCCAGGCCTCAGGGCTCTGACCGCGACGGTCGACCGCTCGCTCGAGTTCGCGCAGGTAGCGTTCGGCGGGGTAGGCGCGATGCACGCGCCACAGCGAGAAGTCCGCGCCGACCGAGCACGCCAACCGTTCCAGCCGAGCGGCCAATGCCTGCTTCTCACCGACGCCGAGCAGCGGGTATGTGCTCATGTCCAGCCGATAAAGGGCGGCGGCTGAACCAGAGGGTCCGAAGAGGACGTTGCGCCTGGCGTACCGCAGCCCGACTACCTCAGCAGAGCCGGTCATGGGCGCACCATGAGTCGTTCACCCTGCGCCAGCCGGACATCGTCCAGCACCAGACCACGCGCTCCGCTTGCGGTGTCGAGCGGACGAACCGTTACGCGTGCGCGACGGCCGCGTCGCACCCACACCGGCCGCGCGAACATCACCATCGCCGGTCCGTCAATTCGCGCGCGGAGCAGGATAGGCGTGTGCTCATCAGGCGCGACGCGGACGGTGTGGGAGGTCCGGTGCTCGGGGCCGACATCGCTGGTGGACTCGCCGATCGACCGCCACCCCTGCAGACGCGCGCGCACCCACCCGGCGAGATAACGGTGCACGGCCCGCCCGTCGGGAGTGACCTGCGTCATCACCGTCGCCACGAGCGCGGGCATCACGATCAGGCGCATCGGCCAGTCGACCGTGCTCATCATCTCGCCGACCACCACACAGCCAAGGACCGCAGCCGCCCCAAGAGCAGGAGCAAGACGGGCCCGCCCCGCCCGCACCGCGAGCAGCCCGGCCGCCCCGGCCAGCGCGACAGCCGTAAGACGGGTGCCGCTGGCGAGCAACATCCCGGCGAGCAAGCTGAACAGCGCCCACCCCAGCCAACGCAGCGGGATCCCGCCGGGGATGGGGAGGGTACGTCCGTCGACCTGGTAGATCCGTCGGTCAGGACGAAAGATCCGCTGATAGGAGCGAACCACCGTCGGCTCTTCGACGGCGGCGCTCATCGCAGGACCTGCTTGCCGATCGACCGCGCGGCGTTAGCTACCTCGTCGGGGCTGAACACCAGCCACGCGACCAGGACCGCGGCCAGGATGAACATCCCCAGCTCGCCGTACCGGCGGTTGAGCAGGAAGACGACCGAGACGATCGCGATCACCCCGGCGTACAGCTCGCTGGCGTAATGACGCAGCAGCGTCCCCAGGTTCTTACCAACGTCATTGCCAGCCGCCAAAGCAGCGTCCGGTAAGAAGAGTGCGACTGGCATAAGGGCCGCCATTAGCACTGTGACCGTCAGGAATCGTCTGGGGGAGAGAGGGGGCTTCATGACCGCACCCCCAGCCGGGAGGAAGGACGGCGGCCTGGGCTGGCCGTCACCGTCGGTTCGACCGAGCGCTTGTTGGGCTTCGTGCGTAGGCGGCTGGCGTACTGCTCGATTAGCCACCCGTCCGCCCAATTGGCAAGACCGAACAGAGCCGGCCCGGTCTCGTCGGTCCGGCAGATCACCCCGTAGCGATAGAGCGCGGTGACGTGCGAACGCACCGCCTGGGCCGTACCGGGCAGGCGGTCGCCCAGCTCAATGAGGCTGGCATCGCCCCGGTCGTGCAGCTCGCGCACGATCATCAGCCGCATCGGATGCCCGAGCAGCCGCATCCGGCCAGCGACATGGCGGACCTCCACCTGCGACCCAACCGAACACGCGCCCCCGGCGGGGCGCTGCACGCAGCCCTTCGCTGCGCAATCGACATGGACGGAAACCTGAGAAGAAGTGCTCATACCCCCTTCCCCGGTCTGACCCCAAAGATCCTTGGACCCACAGCCCCCGCAGGTGGCGCAGCCACGTTCACCATCACAGGGCTGCGGGGCGCGCGTTTCTACTAGCGAATGTTCACATGGTGAAATTGCGGAACAGCGTGCGCTCGAGTCGGCCGTTGCCATTCGGCGCTGCTCGCGCCCGTCGCGTTCCCAAGAGCAGTTCGCGGCAGTCCGCAAACACTGGAGTCCACCTCAGTAGCTCGGCGTGGGTTGCGCTCCGGTGATTGCGGGTACCACTCGGTGCCCGAAGACTTAGGAGCCTGAGATAGCCGATGACTGGCCCGGTGAACGACGTATAGCTGGGGCGGCAACCGCAGTCCGTCGCTGCCCTCGTGGATTTCGGAGGGCGGCGCTCTCGCGTCGCCATCGCCCGCCCTGCGAGACGGGGCGCTCCCTGTTTGATGAAGCGTGCACCTCCGTGGGCGGCCGTTGAGGTGAGCGTGTCTGCGCCAATGCCCCGAGAGACGTCCAAGGCTTTGGATGCTCTGACCGGGATAGGGGGTATGGGCGCGGTTTCCTCCTCTGAGCTGGATCGGGCGTTTGAGTCGTTCTATCTGGAGAATGTCCGGGACTTCGAGCGCTACCTGGTCGGGAAGCTCGGTGGGGACGCCGAGGGCAGGGGCGGCCGGGTCGGAGTTGAGGACGCGCTGCAGGCCGGTGTGATCCGGATGCTGAAGGAGTGGCCGGCGCTGCACGAGGCCGATAAGCACGAGCGCGCAGAGCGCGCGTACCGCTGCCTTAAGAGCGCGGCTATCGACGCGTTGCGCACCGTGCACGGCCGCCACGGCCGGGGCGGCAAGCGCAATTGGGCGACCGTCTCCCATGACTTCACGGCCGACGCGCGCGGTGATGATGAGGACGTCCCGTTTCGCGACCGGCGCATGCAGGCCTCGGTCGATGGCGCGATGGTCCATGAGAGCTGCGAGGGCGCTCGGGAGGAGCGGGCGATGGTGACCCGTGCGGTCCTGCTCGCCGGGCTCGGCGCACTCACACCACGCGAAGTGATCGTGCTCGTCGCGGTCGAGGGGCAGGACCGCGACCAGAAGGAGCTGGCGGCCGAGCTCGGTGTGGACCCGGGGACGGTTTATGAGTCGCTGCACGTCGCGCGCAAGCTCTTCTACGCGATCGTCCAGCACGCGATCGGCATCGAGATCGAAGACGAGGAGCTCGCCCGGCTCTACGCGCTTCAGGACGGCAGGCTGGGCGGACGGGAGAAGCGCCTGGCACGCCGCCATCTCACTCACTGCGCTCCGTGTCAGGCGCTGTGCCGCGAGCGGCGCGTGTTCGCCGCCAACGGGCAGCGCGTGATCCTCGCGCTGCCATTCCTCTTTGGCACCCAGGCACTGGCGACGAAAGCGTCGGCCAAGGCCGGCGCGTCCGCGTCAGCGGCTGCGCAGGCAGGGAAGGGGCTATTCGCGCCGGCCGGCGCGAAGAAGGCGCTGGCGAGCGCGCTGTCGCTGCTGGTTATGGGCTTTGGCACCGGCGCGTACCTTGCGGTCGTCAAGCAGCCCCGGCCGCTGCCAGCTGCGGCCGGTCACGTACCGGTGGGTTCGCTGGACGTGCGGTCGCTGGGTATGGCGATCAGCGCCCCGGCCACGCACACAACACCGCAGAAGAAGGCAACGCCCACGCGCCGCAACCACACAATGGCTGCCCATCACAAGTCTTCGAGCAGCTCGAACCCGAGCCAGTCATCCTCGAACGCGGCCGCTTCGCCGCCCGCGAGCACGCCTTTCACGCCGACGGGCACGACGAGCCCGCCCGCACAGTCCTTTCCGAGCCCAAGCCCTGCAAGCAGCGGAAGCGGCGGCTCGACGCAAGGGGAGTTCTTCAAAGGATGAGCACGCACGCAACCTTCGCTGCGCGTCGCTTCGTCATCGCTTGCCTTGCTGCAGCGCTGACGGCGGCGGTGCTGGCGCCAGCGGTGGCGCGGGCGGGAACGTTTGACGTGCCTGCCTGTGACGCGGCGGGAGGCGCGAACAACGCGTGGTCGGCGTTCGTGACCAACCCGACGGTGGCGGCGTATGCGCAGTGCCCGTCGGGCGGGGACCCTAGTCGCGGACTCATCGCCCGCACCGCGTACGTGGACGCGGGCAACAGCCCAGGGGTCTTGGCCCGTCTACAGTTCGACGCGCCACCCGGAACCTCGATAGTCGGGATCCTCGCCTCGTATGACTTCTCGCGCTCGGACGCCCACTGGGAAGCCGCACTCTCCACCGGGTCGCAGGTCCTGAAGGGCTGCCCGGCCGGCGGACTGGACGCATGCACCATCTCGGGCGTGAATGAGTGGGTTCCGGTGCCGGGATCGGCGTCGCTCTATATCGACGTGTTCTGCGCGTACGGATCTTGCCCGCAGGGAGCGGACCCCTCGGTCGGCGCGAAGGCCCGGCTGTACTCCGCCACCGTCCGCGTGGAGGACGACCAACCGCCCGACATCGGATCACCAGCCGGCAGCCTGTGGAACGCCCAATGGATCGGCGGCGTGCAGCACGTCAGCTTCGACGCATCCGACAACACCGGGATCCAGGAGAATGTCGTCCTCATCGACGGGCAGCTCGCGGGACGCGGCCAGCACGCTTCGTGTGATTACACCCATCCGACTCCCTGCCCGAACGGTGGCGACGGATTCGACGTCAATACGCGCAGTGTCAGCGACGGCCCGCACAGCCTCACGCTGCAGACCACCGACGCCGCCGGGAACGCGAATCAAATCTCCCGGACCGTCCTGATCGACAACACAGCCCCCGGCGCTCCGCAGGGCCTCAGTGTGGACGGCGGGGAGAACTGGCGCTCGGACAACTCGTTCGGCGTCGGCTGGACCAACCCGACGGGAGACAACGGAGCACCCGTGGCTGGGACCGACTGGCAGATATGCCCCGACACCGGCAGCGACCCATGCACCAGCGGCAGCAAACTGGCCGCGGGCCTTAAGAGCGTGAGCGGCCTGTCGGTCCCGCACGCCGGGTCGTGGACACTGCGCGTCTGGCTGCACGACGCGGCGGGCAACGCAGACATCCGCAACGCCGCCCCGCCGGTGCACCTTCGCTTTGACGGCGACGCCCCGACCGCGAGCTTCGCACCGGCTGACCCAGCGAACCCGACGAATATCACTGTCTCGGCCTCAGACGGCACCTCGGGGCTAGCGTCGGGCACGGTCGAGATCAAGCCAACCGCAGCGAGCGCATGGACACCGCTGCCCACCCGGCTAACCGACACCGGTGTCGCCGCCGTCGTGCCCGACGAGACGCTGCGCAGCGGGAAATACGATTTGCGTGCCACCGTCGTTGATCAGGCGGGCAACGAGCGGTCCACAGCCGAACTCCCGGACGGCACCGCTGCGCGCGTTTCGCTGCCCGTCCGTGCCCTCACTCACCTCACCGCCGGCCACCGAACCGGGGCCTACTCCGCACAACTCCGGTCCCGGGTGAACATGCGTTTCAACGGCCGCGTAAAGCTCACCGGCCGGCTCATTGACCAGCAGCACCACCCGGTTGTGCATGCGGCGCTCACCGTAATGCAGCGCACCGCACTGGCCGGAGCGCCCTGGAAAGCACTGAAGGCGATCCACACCGGGCGTACCGGAGGATTCGCGTTCCGCACCGCGGCCGGGCCGAGCCGGTTCATTCGGGTGCGGTACGAGGGCACGCCGACGGTCCGCCCCTCTCAGCAAGACGTAACGGTGCGCGTGGCCGGGGCAAGCTCGTTGAGCGCCAGCCGCCGCCGGCTGCGCACTGGCCACACCGTCCGGTTCTCCGGCATCGTGCACGGCACCGACGTCAAGGGAGGCAAGCTGATCCAGTTGCAGACGCGGGTCGGCGGCCGCTGGCAGACATTCGCGACCGCTCACACGAGCACGCACGGCCGGTGGAGCTACAGCTACCGATTCCTACACACCCGCGGTGACGTGACCTACGCGTTCCGCGCGGCACTTCCGCAGGAGCACGGGTACCCCTATCGAAACGGCCAGTCGTCCACCGTCTACGTCCGCGTCACGGGCTAACACAGTCCAGGAAGGAAGCACCATGATCCGCCGCCTCACCAGCCACCTGACGTACGCCAACACGATCGCCACCCTCGCGCTCTTCATCGCACTCGGAGGCAGCTCGTACGCCGCTCTGCATCTAGGGCGCAACAGTGTGGGATCTGTGCAGATCCGCGCCGGAGCCGTTGGATCCTCCGAAGTGCGGAACGGGTCGCTGCAGGCCGGGGACCTCAGCACCAGCGCCCGCGCGTCACTAAGAGGTCAGCTGGGGCCGGTCGGGACTCAGGGGCCCGCCGGAACCCCCGCCGTCAGCTATTACGCCGTCGTCCCGTCCTACGGCGGCGTGTTGCGCGGCACCGCGAAAGGCGGAAGCCACACGTCTGTCGGATCGGGTGTCTACACCGTGACGTTCCCGCGCGACGTGAGCCAGTGCGCCTACACGGCCACCATTGGCACCCCCGATGGCAGCCCGCCGCCCGCCGGAACTGTGTCCGTAACCAACAACGCACAAGGCGACGTCGTCGCGCAAACCACCGACCAAGCCGGCAACCCCAAAGACCTGCCCTTCCACCTCATCGTCGCCTGCTGAACATGCTCCACCCGATCGACGAGCGTGACCGCATCCCCGTCGCCGCGCCCCGCCCACGGCCACCACGGCCAGCCCAGGTCGCTGCCGGACCACGCGCCGCTGACGCCGGCCTCACGATGATCATCGTCATCGCGGCGTTCGCCGCCGGGGGCTTCTGGGCCGGCGGAAAGCTCGGCGCGGCGATAGCGGGAGGCATCCTGGGCATCCTGATCGGAATCGTCGCGGGCTTTACCGCGACCTACACCCACTACCGCGACCTTTGACATCACGGGCGCCGCGCGCAGGATAAGGATCGCGCGTCCCAGCCGGCTCAGACCCGCCGCTTTGGTGATCGGCGCGCTTGTCCGGCGGCCGTGAGGTGGTGCTGAGAGTGGGGCCGGCTTCACGAGATCGGTGAGGGGCCCCAGATGGGTGGAGTGCGGTCTCGAAAACCGTTGTGCGGGTAACCCCTGTACCGAGGGTTCGAATCCCTCCCCCTCCGCTGAAGGTTGCGTGGCAGCGCGGGTGCGTGAGCTGCGTAGCAAGCTGACTGCCCTGCAAATGGCGGTGTTAGGCCGGGCCTCATCCGAGGGGGGTGCGCCCCGACTCGCTTGCGCGTTGCTTGTCGGTCCGGGGCGGAGGTCTCCGCGCGGCGGCCTGGAAATCGGGCCGTCAGCGGGATGACGACCATCGCCTCGACCATCACCTGGCGCGTGGGGACCCCTGGGCGTCTGCCGTCCTGAGGGATCGGTTGCGTACCACCGCGGGCGCGCTGGGCATCGGCCTCCGCCACTGCGTGTGCACGTTCGAGCACCGCGGCCCGCTACGTTCCCGCTTCCTCTGCCACCGTCGGCACCGGTCCGCAGTTACGGAGCTACTCAGCTCACGCCTTGAGGCGCTCGGCGGCGCCGGCCGCCGCTTGCGCGTGACGTTCCACGACTCAACCGGCCTGATCAGTGGCACGCCAGCCGCACGATCCGCCGCGCTGCCCCTGCCATATCCGGTGATGGTCACTGCAACGTGTGAGGTTGGCGTCACCGCGCGGTTGCGGCGAGCTAGCTCTTGCGCCGGGCTGGGCTTCATGCGTGCCGCCAGCCGCAACGCCCCTGCGCGACTGGCTACAGTCGCCGCGTGGCCCACGCAAGCGATTCCTCGGTTCAGCGCAAAGCCGAGATCAAGATCATTGAGTTGGCAGCGAAACAGATTGGTTACGGCGAGCTGGCCAAGCGCAATTTGGATCTCCCCGGCGGCAGTCGCGTCGAGATCGACGGCGCTACTTCCGACTACTCCGTGCTGGTGGAAGCGTTCGTGCGGCAGGG
This sequence comes from Solirubrobacterales bacterium, assembly GCA_038319025.1. Lineage (GTDB taxonomy): Bacteria > Actinomycetota > Thermoleophilia > Solirubrobacterales > Solirubrobacteraceae > JBBQCW01. Next base: position 5,794 of record JBBQCW010000007.1, on the reverse strand, counting down.
ATCGATGAAGGGCGGGCAGAAACGCGAGGTCGCCTTGGACGTGCTGAAGCTCATCACCGTCCGGCGCGCCTACCCGGACGCCAAGCTCTACATCGCGTTCTGCGATACGTCGGTCAGGTACAGCATCACCGGATGGACCAGAGAAGCGATCGAGACGTGGGAGGTCGAGCGCATTGTCGTCACGCTTGACGAGAACCTCCGCAACCGCCTCAGCAGAGCACAGGTCGAGCAATACAAGTGACCTGAAACGTCGGGTAGCCCGATTGTCGGTTCTCGGAGGTTGAGGCAGGCGATGATCGAGTTGGGGCGCAGCGTCCGCGGCGCCACTAGCCTGATTTGGGTGGACCCGATCATCACGCCCGCCGCAGCATTGAAGGCCTCGTCTTCCGTGGTCCCCCTTGCTCGCAAGGAACAGCGCAAGTTCAGCAGGCGCAACGAGGTACGGAACCTCTTCAAGGCAACCCGGAAGACCGTGAGCAGTGATTACCGCATTCCGGGACCCAAGCGTTCCGAGGTCATCAAGAAGGTCAAGGGTTTGCACGTCGATCCGACGATGGGCGGCTGCCTGAAAGCGATGCTCGCTGGCGACCTCTCCGTTGAACCACAAATGGAGGCCCGCGCCAGAGAGTTGCTAGATGTCGGCGTCCCCGCCGAAACGGAGGCAGTGGTCGAGGCTTTTCTCGCGGCCGTACGCGTCAACGTCATCCCGTCCAAGGCGGATGACAGAGCCGCTATTGCGACCGTCTATCGCGAGCAGGATGAGCTGTTCAAGGAGACCCAGCGACAGTCCGAAGAAATCACCCGCGGGATGCAGTCCAGCGAGCGGTCGGTTCTCCACGAGATCCGCAACGAGCGCGGAGACGCGACCGCGTTCGTGCTCATCACAGGCGGTCCATCTTTCGCTCGAGAGACCCCCAAACTTCTGAAAGAGCTTGGGCAGCGGAATGCCTCCGTCGCGGAGGAAGTAGCGGGACGGCTGGCAGCCGGCTCGGGGATGGCCCTTTCCGCGTGGGCCGATGAATCCAGCCCTCGGCTGGCGACGATGGGGGCCGCCACCTGTGCGCTCGTCGGTCGGCTGCTCATGTCCGAGGAGCGCTACCACGCAGCCGAAAAGATCTTCCTCCTTGCAGCACGCCAAGACGACGATGACAAAGCACGACAGCTCGTTCGTGCTTCCAACGCAGCGCGCGCCGACAATCGCATCCAGGAAGCCGAGTCGCACCTGGAGGGCGCGGCTGAAATCGACGCGCAGCACCCGGCGGTCCTGATCGCTCAGATCAACGCGGACGAGTGCGAAGCGCAGGAGGCGCTGGATCGCCTCGATGGCGTGACGCCAGCGACGGATGGGGACCGTCACAACCTCGCATTGGCGCGCGCAAAGGCGTTTCTTATGGCAGACGCGCTCGGGGACGCCGACGAATGCTTGACGGGCCTAGAGGCGTCAGAGTTCGATGGCCCTGCGGTGCTGGAGTTGCGAGCGATCTGGCGACTCACGCGAGGCCAGACCGAAGCGGAAGCGGGCAGACCTGCGGCTCCCGATCTCGATCGAGCACACGACGAATTCCTTGCCCTGCGCGCAGAGTTCGTCGAGTTGAAGCGATACGACGTGAGCGGGCACATGCTTGCCCGCGCGATCGAATCGAGGATCGTCTTACGGTCCTTGGACGCCGCCGGAGAGCTACTCGACAGTGCGACACCGGAAGAGCGAAGCGGGGATGCACGGTCCCGCTTGGCGCGGCTGGCGCTGCTTTCAGGCCGTCCATCGGACGCGCTCAAGATGGCACGCGAAGGTACCGGAGACGACCACGACCGTCTCACCGAAGCTGAGGTCCTGGCGCTCTCAGCGGACGCCGCTGAATGTGCGCAGGCGATCGCCTCTCTCGACACGCTGCTTCAGTCCGACGAGCAGTACATCGCCGACGCAGCAGCGCTAGCCCGGGCCGTCGCGTGCCTGGACGAACGCTCGCCTGCGGAATGGTCCGAGGCCGCCGAGGGAGTCCTCGCCAAGCGCAGTCCCGAGATCGCCGTCGTGCTGCACGCGAGGGCACACCTAGCGAGACGGGAGTTCAGTCAGGCGGAGTCGCTGCTTCGACCGCTAGCGGACGATCCGAAGGCCTTGGATGCCCTCGTGCATTCAGCAGCGATGAGACAGAACTTCCCGCTGGCGCTGAAGCGGTCAGAGAGCAGGATACGGATCGACGAGAGTGTTGACGCGCGATTCCAGCATGCCCGGCTGCTGCGGTTGAACGATCAGCCGGCAGAAGCTTTGTCCGAGATGTCCGTCGTAGCCCGGACGACCGAGCCGTTTCGTCCGTCTGAGCGTGCTCGAGCCTTTCGTGAAGCCCTCCTCGCAGCCCAAGCCCTCAGCCGATTCGGCGAGATGATCGCCTTGGCCAACGACGCGATCGCCGTTGATTCCAAGGACGTCAACCTGTTCTGGGCCCGTGCCTCCGCCCGCTATCACCTGAGTCAGCACGCGATAGCGCTGGAAGAGTTGGATGAGGCGCAGATTGAAGCGACCAGCGTTGAAGAAGCAGAGCTTCTCTCTCTGATCCTGCATCGTGCCGCGCCTCCCGAAGAGGCGGTCCGTCGCAACCTTGAACTGGCGGAGAACTTCGGACACCCGGAAAATCTCGACGCGATCGTGATCGTCGGCGCACAGCGAGCGCCGGACCTTCCCCCTGAGCTTGAACAGCAAGTTCGAGACACGCTTGCGTCGTTCCCAGATCGTTTCCCTGACTCCAACTTCATCAGACAGTTTGAGCCGTCCCGGTTTCACGGAGTCTTTTCTATTTGGATTCCCCGCTCATGCTGAGAGGGGGTGATGATGAGCTCCGGGTGGCATGGAGTGCTTCGTACTCCACGGGGGGAACGTATCGGAGTGCGGAGTGCAGCCGGTCGTGGTTGTACCAGCCGACCCATTCGACGACGGCAAGTTCGAGTTGGGTGCGGCTGCGCCAGACGCGGTCGCGGATCAGCTCGGTCTTGAAGCTGTCAACGAACGACTCGGCCATCGCGTTGTCGTACGCGTCGCCGGTCGAGCCCAACGAGCCGAGCACGTCGTGGTCTTGGAGGGCTTGGGTGAACTCGAAGCTCGTGTACTGGGTGGATTCAAGTGGTCGTAGCAACACCGGGTTATTGGTGAGCGGACCGTAGCGGGTACGAGAAGAGCCCAGGGAGCGGAAGTTGTTGCCGCGTGGCTGTCGTCGCGTAGGTCGAGCCCGTAGGGCGAGGCCGCAGCGGCGATAGCCACGCGCGCGCGCCCCGCCGAGGGCCCCGGCCGGGCTGGCGTTGATGTTCGTTGTCGGGGTCGGTCAGGCCGCTGCTGCGAGGTGCTTGTCGAGCACTTCTGCGGGGGTGCGCCATCCCAAGGTCTTGCGTGGCCTAGCGTTGAGCGCGTCGGCGACGGCGGCGAGATCGTCGGCGCTGTGGCGGGCCAGGTCGGTGCCCTTGGGGAAGTACTGCCTGAGCAGTCCGTTGGTGTTCTCGTTGGTGCCGCGCTGCCAGGGGCTCTGCGGGTCGCAGAAGTACACCTGCAGGCCGGTGTCGATCCGCAGCTGGGCGTGCTGGGCCAACTCGGCGCCTTGGTCCCAGGTCAGCGAGCGGCGAAGGTGCTCAGGCAGCCCGCCGAGCTGGACGGTGATCGCGTCGCGGACGGCCTGGGCGCCGGCGCCGCTCACCGCCGGCCCGTTCTTGGCCCTGGGGCCGTCGCGGCCCGGCATCGGCGGGAGGTGCAGCAGCATCGTGAAGCGGCTGGTCCGTTCGACGAGCGTGCCGATCGCCGAGCGGTCGGTCCCGATGATCAGGTCGCCCTCCCAGTGGCCAGGGACGGCGCGGTCAGCAGCCTCGGCGGGCCGCTGGCTGATCATCACCTCCTCGGAGATGAAGCCCTTGCCGCGCTGACCGACACGCGCCCTGGGGACGCGCAGCGCCCGGCCGGTGCGCAGGCACGCGGTCAGCTCGCGCTTGAGCGCGCCGCGGCTCTGCACGAATAGCGACTGATAGATCGCCTCGTGGGAGATCCGCATCTGCGGATCATCGGGGAAGTCGATGCGCAACCGGGCTGAGATCTGCTCCGGGCTCCATGCGCTTGCCCACCTGCGGTCCGCGCGGCGCGGCTTGCCCCGGCCCTTCCACGCCTTGACTGCCGGCCCGGCGACCGCGGTCCCATCGGGCCGGCGGACCTTGCCGGCCAGCCGGTCCTGCACGTACTCACGCAGCCGCTCATTCGCGGCGAGCTTGGCCGTCTTGGGACGCCGGGCCACCAGCTCGGCCTTCCACTGCGCCACCGACGCGCGGTACTCAAGCTTGCCGGCACGCGTGGCCGCGTTACGGCGCAGCTCACGCGAGATCGTCGACGGCGACCGGCCGATCTCCCGCGCGATCTCCCGCACCCCTTTGCCCTCAGCCCGAAGCAGGGCGATCTCCTCACGCTCAGCGAAGCACAGATACCGGCACGAGGCGGGGTCACGCAGCAGAGTGGCCATCCCGCCACGCTCACGAAACCACCGGACGCCAGCCGCCAAGGAAACTCCGACCGCCGCGGCCGCATCCTCAGTGCTCAGACCCTCGGCGATCTCACGCCAAAACCAAAGCTCGACCTCACGCCGATGCGACGGATGCCCCGGCGACTTCAACGCCGAACGACCCGTCAACTCCGTCATCCAACCAGCCGGCCTGCCCATCGCCACTCCTCACGCTGAGGCGTTGCGACGACCACTTGAATCCACCTAGCGCCAGGTCATGACCACGACACGGTCCGTGACGTCGAACGGCTGTGATCTGTCATCGGCAAGCAACTTCAGTAAGACCCACAAGTCATCGCGAAGTGCTGCGACCGGCGTCCAGACTCGCCGGTAGGCTTGATGTTGCTGCATCCAATTGACGCCGAGGCGGGTTTCAGCCGGCTGTCGCTCGGGCGCAAGCCGGTGTCGCTGACGTAGCCGGTAGGCACTGTCCAGCGCGTATATCTCGTCGGCGACCGCCGCAACGAGAGCACGCTCACGCTTGCCAGTTCGCAGATGCTCAGCTGAGATGAACATCAGTGTGGCGGCCTGGCGGCGCCGGTCCTTGAGTAGCGCCCCACGGGTACCGACGGCCAGGCCGAGCAGGACGCCCGCAGGGCCATCCGCCGACGAATCGACACGTACTACGGCCTCACGAAGCAAGCCATGAGCGGCCACCGCTCGATCCACGGAATCGGGTGTCGCGGACTTCGCCGAAACGAGCGCCAGCGCGAGAAGTACCGGGCAGGCAAAGAGTCCATGCGTCGACACGCCTGCCCGCAGACATCTGACTAACTCGACGGTCAGTGCCTCCGGCGTCACTCGGCCAGCGCTCAAGTCCACCACTAGGCCACGCATTTTCCTACATGACGAGGTCGCAAGCTAGGCCCACTGAGCGTTAGCACCGTGCCGAGGCGCGATGCAGCGCCCTCGACCTCCGGGAGATCATCGTGGAACAGAAGGTTGGCTACCTCATCGTCGTGACCGTTTGCTTGTCCGTCCTCATGGCAGCCGGGCAAACGCTGGTCGCCCTCGCGCACGCCGCGGCTCCGCTTGTCTTGGCGTTCGGCCTGGTCGCCTGTGTCGTGCGCCTCGTCTGGCACTACACCAATCGGGACCTCTAGAGATGGTTGTCCGGTCGGTGTTGCGGAATACACAAACTGCATTGACGTGTTCACAATGTGAGCAGATACTCGAACGCATGACGTTCACTTTGTGGACGCTCGAAGTATCAGCAGTAGAAGGAACAGAAGGGGGTTACGGATGACCAGACGAGTACGAATCAAGGG